>CAZSUU010000025.1:7046-69802 GCA_964610105.1 uncultured Verrucomicrobiota bacterium
GGGGTGAACCCGCTCCCACAGGGGCGGGACAGGTTCCCGCACACTGGTCTGCACACATGTGGGAGCGGCTTCATGCCGCGAGGACTGTGGTCATGGGCTGGATCGCGGGATAAACCCGCTCCCACAGGGGCGGGGCGATGGATCGCGGGGTGAACCCGCTCCCACAAGGGGCGGGACAGGTTCCCGCACACTGGTCTGCACACATGTGGGAGCGGCTTCATGCCGCGAGGACTGTGGTCATGGGCCGGGTCGCGGGGTGAACCCGCTCCCACAGGGGCGGGACAGGTTCCCGCACACTGGTCTGCACAGATGTGGGAGCGGCTTCATGCCGCGAGGACTGTGGTCATGGGCGGGATCGCGGGATAAAACCGCTCCTACGGACCGAAGCGCTCGACCTCGAACGCCTCCGCGTAGGCCTCCGACAGCCCCAGATCCCGCGCGATGGCGCGGTTGACCTCCAGGATGCGCTCGTCGAAGCCGCGGCCGCGTGTGGCCAGGTTGCGGTGCTGCTGCGACGCGTGATGGAGGAGCAGGCGGGACTTCCATCGCGCCTCGTCCTCGCCAAAGGCCAAATAGACATCGGTGCGGAATGCGATGGACTTCGGATCGCGGAAGTAGAGAGCCGTCACAGACCGCCCGACGTCGGTCGCCCACCCGCGGAACATGCGCTGGACCCGCTGGTGACCGATGTTCGTGTCGCGGCCATGGGGAAGGACTACGAGATCCGGCGCCTCCGCCCGGAGAAGACCGTGCAACGCCGCCTCGTTCGCGCCGCCTTCCTCGGGATCGCCCGCGGCATCCTCGCGCAGCCGCAGGCAGACGAGAGAGTCCGCGGACAGGCCGAAGAACCGGAGACTCGCCGCCTGCTCCTCCTCGCGCGCCTGCCGCTTCCGCTCGGGATCGGCGCCGACGAAATCGTCCAGCACCCCGCTCGCGCTGCCGCTGACCACCGCGACGCGAATCGGGCTTCCTCCCGCGTGAAGGAACCGCATCGTGACGCCGACCGAGTCGAAATCGTCCGGATGAGGGGCCAGGGCGAGCACCCTCCCGACCGGTGGGGGAACCGAACGTAAATCCAATGGCCGCCCGGCCTCGAAGCTCAAGCCACTCACCTCAACTCCCCTTCTTGCTCTTTCTTGCGGCTGTTCCTTCCTGATCCGAATGGCCTCAAGAAACGCAAGAAGACTCACACGTTCCTCCGTCGCGGATAGCGGTCGACGGAATCCGCCGGGCGCGCTCACTCCGCCGGCCGGACCATGATGCGGACGTCGAGGCGGCCGCGGTTGTTGCGCCGGATGTCCGGATCGGCGGCCTCGTTGATGTCGAACCTCAGCGACCCCTCGCTCTGCGCGATGAACCCCTTGCCATCTCCCACGACCACGGGCGCGCCGTCGCCGACCTTCGCGAGCAGCGCCCCGTAGGGCTTGCCCTCGAGCAGCCGCGGGCTGTTCCGCGGATCCAGGTAGTAGTGATTGAAGGCCACCGTGTTCGGGTACCCGGCCGGGCCGCACAGCTCGCCCTTGCTTCCACATGCCCATTGGCCGGAGGCCGAGATCATGATCCGGTCGCCCCTGGCCACCTTGATGCCGCTGTCCGTCCAAGGTTGCTTGGAATCCACGGACACCTGCTTCGCGGGCGCCTCCTTGAGGGGGATCAGCCGGACGGCGATCGTCTGCCCCGTCGTGACGGCGAACGACTTGGCCTCCTGCTCGACATGGCCGTCCAGGGCGATGCGGATCGCGTACGTCCCCGCCGGGAGCTTCATGGTGAACGGGCTCCGGGCGTCGCGTCCTTCCACCTGGTAGGCCCGCCCATCGATGAAAACCCGCGCGCCCGCCGGTTCGGTCTTCACGGGTACCTCGATGAGCGCGGCCGACGAGTACTGGAGCTCGAATCCGATGTCGGAAGGCAGGCGCATCGAAGGCGGCGTTCTGAACTGAAGCACCCCCTCGTTGCCCGCGTTCGGCCACTGGATCACGTCGACCGCTTCGTGCGCGGGCAGACGGCGCATCCGGAAGGCGTAGTCGCCCCGGTCGAGTTTCGCCCGGCTCTCGTACTTCCAGCGAGACGACGAGCCGGACAGCGGATTGGGCTTGTCCCCCTCCTTCGTTCCAGTGCGGTCGAAGACCCTCACCGCGAAGATGTCGGGTCCCATCATCCGGGCCGTGAACCGGCCGAGATCACGCCACTCGGCGCCGGGCGACGACTGGGCAAAGAACTCGGGCGGAGGCTTCGCGGCGTCCGGGGTATCCGCCGGGGAGGCCGCACGCGGCCCCCGCCTGGGCGGAGGCGATTCGGTCAGCCATTTCCGGAAACGGGCAAGCAGGACGTCCTCCGCCGGCTCGGCGTCGGCGGCGGCCGCCACCGCCTTCCTGAAAAGGTCGAACTGCTGCCGCTCAGCCTGCCGGTACTCTTCATCGGCCGCCGCCACGGCCTCGGCGAGCTGCCTCTTGAGGCTGCCCATCGGCTCGGTCAGCTCCCGGCGCAGGTCCGCCGGCAGCTCCATCTCCCGTTTCGCGGGCCATGCGGCCATCGCCTTCCGGATCTCCTCGATGGCGGTGTCGGCCACGGCCATGCCGCGTATGTTGCGCGTCTTCCTCCGCTCGGCGAGCTCCCCCTCCCACTCCTTCAACGCGGCGTCCAGCACCGCGCGGGCCTTCCGATCGCCCGCGGATTTCGCGCCGGCAAGGGCGTTGGTGGCGGACTTCTGCAGGGCGAGCATCTCGGGCGTGAACAAGTCGGGCTCGCCCTCCGCGCCCCGCGCGGTGAAGAGCGGCATGAGCACGGACAGAAGGCCCGCCAGCAGACAGGAGATGGATGTGTTCATGGCTGGGGCGCAGGAGCCGGGGTGGGGGCGGGAGCCGGCGGGGGGGGCGGGGGGGTGTCCGGCGCCTTCTGGGCCGGCGGGGTCGCCGGAGGCGGGACGAATGCGGACGATGAAAGGGCGCCGGATGGCGCCGCGGCGGGCGGAGCGAGAAGCGAGGCCTTGCGCGTCGGCTTGTTCACGCCCCTGGTCGGCCCTTCCACGGACCACACCGGCTCCCCCTTGACCAGGGCGGTGATGCGGATCCGGGGGATCGATACGGGGGCGTCGGCGAAGAAGGTGCGGTCTCCGTAAGCCTGCGCCAGCTCCTCTTTTCCGATGGGCACGCGAAGGCCGATGTACCGGTCCAGATCTTCCACCAGGCGCACATCGCTCTCGCGGTAGGTGAAGGTCGCGGCCTCGAACGAGCGCACCCGCACCTTCCCCGACGAGTCCTTGCGCGCGAAGTCCTGGCGCAGCGGGCAGTCGACGACGAGTTGGTCGATGGTGCGCGTCTCGGCCGGCGCGAGGCGGATGGTCATGATCATCTTGCCGTTCGCCGGCGGATCGCAGGTGACCTCCCACTCCTTCAGGCCTTCGGCCCCCCGCGCCGCCGTCAGACCGGCGACCGTCAGGCACAACAGCAGACGCGCGACTCTCATACCGATCTCCCGCACACACAGCTCCATCGTCCGTTCGTGAGTGTACGCGCGGCCGGGCGCTTTCGCGAGCCGGAAATCGGAAGCGATCGGAAACGGGAATCCCATGCCCGCCGGTCGGATTCCGCATTGCGGGCTTTCCCGCGGCCGGTCCGCGGCGTAGAATGCGCGCCATGACCCCCGCCTCGAAACGTGCTCCGGCCGCCCGCGATCCCGATGCGGCAGGCCCCGCGATCCGCAGGCTGCTTCACCTGCTCTCCATTCCCACCGCCCCGTTTCTCGAGGAGATCGTGGCCGCCGAAGTGTACCGGGAGGCCGCGGAGATGGGTCTGTCGTGCCGGGCCGATGTCGCGGGGAACCTGTGGGTGCGGTACCGGCGGAACCGGCCCCGGTCGCGGTGGGTGCTGACCGCGCACCTGGATCACCCCGGCTTCGAGGAGATGCGCACGCGGGGCCGGCAGGTGTCCGCCCTGTTCCGGGGCAGCGTGCCCATGGAGTGCATGCGGGGCGCCCGTGTTCGATTCGGCGGGCCGTGCGGGGCCGCCGGCGTCATCACCTCCGCCCGCGAGGCGCCGGCCCGTCATGGCCGGGAGGTGCGCGTGCGACTGGATTCGGCCTGCCCCATGGCGCCGGGCCGGGTGGGGCAGTGGGATCTTCCGCCCCCCCGCCGCCGCGGCTTCGGCATCGAGGCGGTGGCGTGCGACGACCTGGTCGGCGTGGCGTCCGTCCTCGAGACCCTGCGCGAGATCACGGCCGCGCGGGCGACGGCCGACGTCACGGCCCTGTTCACGCGGGCCGAGGAGGCCGGTTTCATCGGCGCCATGGCCGCCGTGCGCACCGGCGGCCTCGCCCGGAACCAGTGGATACTCAGCATCGAGAGCTCGCGCGCGCAACCGCAGGCCGAGCACGGCTGCGGGGTGGTGGTGCGGGTCGGCGACAGCCTGCGCGTCTTCGATGCCGCGCTGACCATGCATCTCGGACACGTCGCGGCGGACCTGGCCCGGCGCGACGCCGGATTCCGTTTCGCGCGGGCGCTCATGCCGGGCGGGGTGTGCGAGTCGTCGGTCTTCGGGCTCGCCGGCCTCCGGGCCGGGGCCCTGTGCGTGCCCCTGGGCAACTACCACAACGTCGGGCCCGGCCTCCGGATCGCGTCCGAGCGCATCGACGTGCGCGACTACCTGTCGCTGGTGAAGCTGCTCGCCGCCGTGGTCGCGTGGCCCGAAACGCCCGTGGAGACCGAACACAAGATCCGCCGCCGACTGGATGAACGATACCGCCGCCTGTGCGGGCGCCTGAGGTTGTTCCGCCGGAAGTCGACAGGTAAAGGCGCGTGATCTCTTCCGAGAGGGTCGTCTGCCGGAGAGGGCGGCGGAACAGTCTCCAGAGGCGGCGCCATTGCACGGAGGAACGGAAGGGATGGAGTGGGAGCATGGAGCGGCCTGGGCCGTTTGACCGCGGCGCGCCGCGTGAGGAGGACCGAGGATGACGACGAGAATAGCGCTCATCGTGGCCGTCGCGGCGGTCGCGGCGGAAGCGGCAACCAACGCGCCGCCGGCCGCGGCGAAACCGCCCGCTCCGGGGATCGCCGCCGCCGGGTCCAGGCGGGCGTCCCCGCCGGCGTCGCTCCGCCAGAAGATGGCGGCGCTGACGCTCCCGGACATGGTGTTCCGCAACACCCCGGTGTCGGAGATCCTGCAGTGGATCATGGAAAACAGCGCCGAGGTCGATCCCGAGAAGACCGGTGTCAACATCATCATCAAGGACGACGCCGACCGGTACATGGCCAAGCGGCGGCTGACCATGACCCTCAAGGCGCCGACGGTCGACCAGGCGCTGAAGCTCCTCGCCTCCACCGCGGGGCTGTACGTGCGGGTGGACGAGCGGGTGATCGTGGTCGAGCGCTCGACCAATGTCACGAAGTAGACTGTTCCGCCACCCTTTCCACGGAGGAACCTGACGGAAAACATCATACGCATTTGCGTATCATGTCTTGGCGGAACAATCTAGATCCGCTCCGGCGTCTCGATGCCCAGGAGATCGAGGCCCTGCTTCAGCACGCGCGCGACCGCGCCGCACAGGCGGACACGGCTTTCGCGAACGCCGTCCGGCGCCTTGAGGAAGGGCACATTCTGGTAGAACGAGCTGTAGGTCTGCGCGAGGTCGAAGAGATAGTCGGCCAGCAGGTTGGGCTTGTACTGCTGCGCCGCCCGCTGCACCGCCTCCGGAAAGCGGGCCACGCGCAGGGCCAGGACGCGCTCCACCGGTTCGTCCAGCCGGATGGGACTCTCGTCCGGTGAGCGCCCGGGAAACTGCTCCGCATACTTGTCCCGCACGCTCGCGATGCGCGCGCACGCGTATTGGAGGTAGGGGGCCGAATTGCCTTCGAGCGAGAGCGCCTTCTCCCAGGTGAAGGTCACCAGGCTCTGCGGATTCTGGCTCAGGTCGGCGTACTTCACCGCCCCGATGCCGACCGCGCGCGCCACCTCGGCCTGCTGCGCGGCATCCATCGCGGGGCTTGCCTCCCGGACGATGGCCAGGGCCCGCGCCTCCGCCTCGTCAAGCAGCCGCTCCAGCTTGATCACGTTGCCCTCGCGCGTGGAGAAGGTGGCCTCGGGCAGCCGCATCAGCCCGAACCAGACGTGGACCAGCGGGACGGTCACTCCCAGGCGCCGCGTGACGGCGAAGAACTGCTTGAAATGGAGCTGCTGCCGTTCGTCGGTCACGTAGACGATCGCATCGGGCGAGAACTCCTCGCTGCGGCTCAGCACGGTGGCGAGGTCGGTCGTGGCATAGTTGTAGCCGCCGTCGCTCTTGCGAACGAGGCAGACCGGGAGCTTCTCCGCCGAAAGGTCCACCACCAGCGCCCCCTCGCTCTCCTTCGCCAGGCCGCGCTCCTCCAGCATCCGGATCACGCCCGACAGACGGTCGTTGTACCAGCTCTCGCCGCGGACCAGGTCGAACCGGACGCCCAGGCGCCGGTAAATGCGGTCGAACTCGCGAAGGCTGTGCTCCACGAACGACTGCCACAGGGCGCGGTTCTCCGGGTCGCCGGCCTGCAGCTTCACCAGTTCCGCACGGGTGGCCTCCTTCCACGCGGGGTCGTCCTTCGTGCGGTTGTAGCTCTGCACATAGACCCGCTCGAGCTCCTCGATCGGCGTCGCCTCGTAAGCCTCCGGTCGCGCGAACGCGCGGAAGCCGACCAGCAGGATGCCGAACTGCGTGCCCCAGTCGCCAAGGTGGTTGTCGGCGATGACCCGGTACCCGAGGAACCGGTGCAGGCGGTCGAGCGCGTTGCCGATGACCGTCGAGCGGATATGCCCGATGTGCATCGGCTTGGCCACGTTCGGGCTGGAGTAGTCGATGACCACCGTGCGGCCCTCGCCGGGCGAGGGCGCGCCGAGCCGCGGATCCGCCGCCAGCGCCTCCGTCCGGCGGGCGAGCCAGGGCTCGTCGAGGGTGAGGTTGATGAATCCCGGACCGGCGATCTCCACGCGCCTGACGGCGGCGTGGGGCCCCGCAGCCGCCACGGCGTCCGCCGCGACCTCCCTGGGAGGCCTGCGCAGGACCTTGGCCCATGCCATGGCCGCGTTGCACTGGTAGTCGCCGAAGCCCTCCTGGGTGGTCGAGGCCACCCCGACGGGCGCACCTTCCGCGCCTGCAAACGCGCGGGCGAAGGCGCCGGTCATCCAGGCGCCCAGTTCCTCTTCAATGGTCAGCATCCGGCTCATGGTACCTTCTGTTCGACTGGAATTGGATTGCGGGCGCAGACCCGCGGCAAGAGCGGTTCCTTATAGCGCGGGCCGGCGGGCCAGCAAAGACTGAAATCAATGCAGGAAAGGCTTGATTCCTGCCGGGGCTGGGTTATCCTGTTTCGCTCTAAACGTCGAAAGGAGACGTCGGATATGCCAAGAATGCCCAAGGCCAAAGCCCAGAAGGCACCGGCCGTCAAGGCGACTTCGAAGACCGAGAGTGTCGAGAAGATCGGAAAGACGGCTGGCCCGGTGACCGCCCCCGTGGCGGCATCGGCAAAGAGCGCTCCGGTTGAGCGCCCGTCGGAGATCGGGGTGGAGGAACGCTACAAGATGGTGGCGGAGGCCGCGTACTACATTGCCCTGAAGAAGGGTTTCAACAGCGACCCGGCGGAGAACTGGGCCGAGGCCGAGGCCGAGATCGAGCAGCAGCTCAAGAAGACCATCCGGGCCTGACCGGGCGGTTGGACGATTTGCCGAAGGCCCGCTTCGCACGGCGGAACGGGCCTTCGCGCTATTTAAGCCCCAAGGCGAGACGGTAGCCCCAGTTCGCCATGACGGCCAACGCGAGCACGATCCACAGCCACACCCGCGTCCACGGTCCGGGGATGAGCGCCGATCCCGGCGAGATCCGCCTGCGCGACAGCACGCCCGCCCCATGCCAGACGAAGAGGGCGCACAGGGCGACGAACACGCCGGCCGCCAGGGGGCTCTGCCGGACGCCGTCTTCCCAGCGGCCGTGGGCCAGGGCCACGAAGGTCCGGGTGAAACCGCACGTGGCGCAGGGATAACCCGTCAGCCGGCGGAACATGCACGTCTGGAACTCCCCCTCCCGGAACGGGTAGAACCGCGCCGCCAGCAGGACGGCGCCGATGACGAGCGCCCATACCAGGTGATGTCGAATCACCTCGCCGATTCCGGCGGGTTGGCGGATCTTCAGCCAGCGTTCAATCCGGGGTGACAGGGCCTGGCGCATGGATGCCTGTGCTTGCGTCGATGCCCTCGCCGGGACGCTGCCAACCGGTTCCAAGCCCCGGAAGAAGCGGGCCCCGTCTCGTCCAACGCCCGGATCACCCACCTCCATCACGCCTGGGGCGGCGGCGGATTCACCGTTGGGGCCGGAGCAGGAGCCGCGGCCGCGGCCCCGGCCGCCGTGTGGGCGCGGTAGGCGACGGCGATCAGGCAGGCGGCATAGGGCATGGTGACGAAGATGCCGATGCAGCACGCGATGAAGCCCGCCTGCGCGATGATCCCACCGAGGAGGACGAGCGCCAGCAGCGGCCAGAAGTTCGGCTTCACCATCTTGAAACTCTCCGTGATCGCCGGCCAGAAGTCGCGCTGGCGATCCACAATGAGAGGGATGGAGAACATCGTCGCGGCGCTGATCACGATCCCCGCCAGTCCGCCTATGAACGGGATCACGGCGCTCAACACCGCCGAGGCGATCGCAATGACCAGGAACACCAGGAACGTGGGCAGGAAGAACTGGAATCCCTTGAACACGTCGCCGGGTTTCGGCGCGGGCGAAGTCTTGTCCAGCAAGGCCAGGATCACCAGGTACAGGCCGCCCATCATCGGGCCGGCGAGGATGCTGAAACTGACGAGACTGAGCAACATCGCGATCAGCCCGGCCAGGAGAATGACTTGAAAGTTGGCCTTGTACAGCTCGAACGCCTGCTTCATCCATCCGCCAAAGTCCACTTCCACCTTGTTCATGTGGTCCTCCGCTAATGATGCCATCGTCGCCATCTTGGCGAACCCGGAGAGCATAACCGCCCCGGGCGAGCGGCGCAAGTCCGGGACGAAGTCAATCGCGGTGCGATGCAAGGCAAATCCGTCAGGGCAGGGGCTCGATCCGCACGGGAGCTGCGACCCCGCGTGGCGGGGGGACCTGCCGCCGCGTCGTAGCCGCGGCGATACGGGCTTCGCTTCCCCGTGTGGGGCAGCCGGCGCAACCGGTTCGTAGCGTGCCCGTGAGGGCATAGATTGTTCCGCCACGACATGAGACGCAGATGCGGAGGATGGGGCAACCGATCGAAATCGGGATCGCTATCGGGATCGAAACGACAGGTCGCCAGGACACGAGAAACTGGACGTGTATCGCCGTCGGCAAGGCCCTGGATGAAGCCGAGAGCCAAAACGGCAAGACGGAACTCGACCGCATCGCGGCCATGCTCAGCCGACTTGGTGGGCGAGGCTACCAGGTGCGGGAAGGAACCGTCACGTACGGCTCAGCACGAGGCAGAAGTCGATCCCGATCCCGATAGCGATTTGGTGAGGAGAAGCCCCAACGACCGGCTGGTGGCGAGGGGGGAACCCGTGCCACAGCCGTAACAGCGTTCTTCGCAAGGGTTCTCCGTTGCGAAGGGCGGCGGAACCATCTACTTGTAAGGTGGCGCTACGGAAGGGAAGAACGGGCGGACAGGAGGCAACGCATCGAGCGGACAGAGCCGTTGGGTTGCGGCTCGCCGCCTTAGGTACAAACTCGGAGATGCGCCCCACGACGGCCCTTGGCATGCTGCGGGATTCCCGGCACCCGTGATTCGCGTTAGACTCCGGGCATGAAGAACACGGGCCTGCACGTGCGGAGGCATGATCTTCCGTTCGGGTGGCCGGACCCGCCGTTCCGCGTGGCGCTGGTGGAGCCGGAGATCCCGCCCAACACGGGGAATATCGCGCGGCTGTGCGCGGCGACGGGCACGCCTCTGCACCTCATTGAACCGCTCGGTTTCCGGCTGACCGACCGCGCGCTGAGGCGGGCGGGGCTGGACTATTGGGACGCCGTCGACCTTCACCGGCACCGCTCCTTCGAGGAATGGCTGGCCCAATCGGGCCGGCCGCGGCTGTGGCTGTTCAGCACGTCGGGCCGGCGGAGCTACCTGGAGGCCGGCTTCCGCCCCGGCGACGCGCTGGTCTTCGGCAGCGAGTCGCGCGGCCTGCCCGATGCGCTGCTCGACGCGCATCGCGATCGGGTGGTCGGCATCCCCATGAAGCCCGGCGCCGTCCGCTCGCTCAACCTCGCCGATGCCGTGGCCGTGGCGTTGTACGAGGCGTTGCGGCAGATGCAGGAAGGACAGGGCTGAAAACCGTCGCGGGGCGCCGGGCACTCGCTACGGCGATGGCGGTCGCAGAACGGTGTTGTCAATCAGGCGCGTGCGGCCGACGAAGACCGCGAGGGCCGCGAGCGCGGGGCGCGCGATGGAGGTCACCGGCTCCAGCGATTCGTCATCGACGATGTCCACATAGTCGATTCGGGCCCGCGGATGAGCCGCGATGACGTCGATCATGGCCTGGCGAAGATGATGGGCATCGCGTTCGCCAAGGGCAAAGCACTCCTCCGCCCGGTCCAGCGCGCGCCGCAGGCACAGCGCTTCGCGTCGCTCTTCGGGGGAAAGGTACTTATTGCGCGAGCTCATCGCCAGCCCGTCCGGCTCGCGCAGGGTGGGGGCGGCGACGATACGCACCGGGAAGTTCAGGTCGCGCGCCATGCGCCGGATGATCCGAAGCTGCTGCGCGTCCTTCTCGCCGAACACCGCGACGTGCGGCATCGCCAGGTTGAACAGCTTGGCCACCACGGTGCACACGCCGCGGAAGTGACCGGGCCGCGAAGCGCCGCAGAGGCCGCGGCCGAGCGATTCCTCGACCACGAAGACGGAATGAGCGGGCAGGTAGAGATCGGCCGCGGCCGGGTGGAAGATGAAGTCGACGCCCTCCGCCTCGCACATCGCCCGGTCGCGTTCGAAATCCCGCGGGTACTTCGCCAGGTCCTCGTTCGGGCCGAACTGGGTCGGGTTGACGAAGACGCTGACGATCGCCACGTCGGCCTCGCGGCGCGCCATCCGCACGAGTGACCTGTGCCCCTCGTGCAGATAGCCCATGGTCGGTACGAGGCCGATGCGCCGGCCCGCCGCCCGGAGGCGTTCGGCCAAGGCCTGCATCTCGGAGGGCTGGGTGACGATCTGCATGCGCAGGCGTGCTCCATGCCGGATCAGGCAGGCGGTGACCCGACGGCGCGAATGAAGTCCTCGAAATCTCCGAGACGCTCGTCGAGAATGCGAAGGAGGATGGGAATCTGAAGCGCACGGTAATCATGAACAGCCACGTTCCTGAATCCGACCATCCGCTTCATCCGTTGCTCCAGGTCCGGCGCGATGACCGCTGCTCCGGCCAGCAGCGAGAAGGCGTTGCGAGCGTCCTGAGGGAGTCCCAGCCTGCGCGATGCGACCACGTGCATCGCCAGATCGATGGCCGCTTCGCACGCTCGCTGGAGATTCAGAACCACCGAGTCCTGAACCGTGAAGTTGTCGAGGCGCAGGGGCTCGCCCCGGTACTCCTCGGTGACACGGCGCAGACATCGACGGATCGTGTCCGCCTTGTTGGCCAGCACGTCATCGGGCATGCAGCGACTCCTCGAAACCCCGCAGGGATTCCCGACGCTCTTCGTTCGTGCGGGCGTATTGACTCAAGGCGTACATCTCGAAGGTGTCCGCGGCCATGGGGTCGGTCACCCACACGCGTCTTCCGGTTCCAATCACCTGCGCCTTCATGACGGCAGAGGCCCGGCGCAGGTCGACCAGGTCCACGTCCCGCCCCAGATCGTCCGCGATCTGCTGCGCGATGTCGAAGACCGTGCACGGATCCTGGGGGGCGTCGGCGACAAAGCCGATATCCACGTCGGAGTCGGGTCTTCCCTGTCCGCGAACCTCGGAGCCAAAAAGATACACCACCGCAGGGTGGAGCGGCGCCAGTCTCTGCGACAGAATCGCGGTTATGTCCGCCGGCGGTTTCATGCGAGGAGAGGTTACACCAAACGGAGACACCGAACCACCCGCAAACGGGCCGTTCAGACCGGCTCAGCTTCAATAGCAGTGCCGCCGCTGGGGGAAGCGGCCGGCTTCGACGTCCCGCCGGTAGCGGGAAAACGCGGCGCGCAACGTCTTCGCGAGATCGGCATAGCGCCGGACGAACCTGGGAACAAAATCCCCCGAGAGGCCGAGCAGGTCGTTCAGGACCAGGATCTGGCCGTCGCAATGCGGGCCGGCCCCGATGCCGATGGTGGGGACCGAGACGGCCTTCGTTATCGCGCGTGCGACCGCGGGGGGCATGCCCTCGAGCACGAGCGAGAAGACGCCGGCCTCCTGGAGGGCGAGCGCGTCCTCGCGGAGGGCGTCCGCGGTCTCGGCCGTGCGGCCCTGCACCTTGTAGCCGCTCATCGCGCGGACGTTCTGCGGAAGCAGGCCGACGTGGCCCATGACGGGGATGCCGTTGTCCACCATGGCCCGCACGGTCCGTACCCGCAGCCGCCCGCCCTCGATCTTGACGGCATCGGCGCCGGCCTTCTTGAGAAACCGGCCGGCATTCGCCACCGCCTCGACCATGGAGGCCTGATAGGACATGAACGGCATGTCCGCGACCACCAGCGCGTGCCGGACCCCGCGCACGACCGCGGCGGTGTGGTGCAGCATCTCCTCCATGGTCACCGGCAGCGTCGTCTCGTAGCCGAGCACGGTCATGCCCAGCGAGTCGCCGACCAGCAGCAGGGGGAAGCCGGCCTCGTCGATCAGGCGGGCGATGGCGAAATCGTACGCGGTCAGGCAGGCGAATCGCCGGCCCTTGAGGCCGCGGATCCGTTCGACGGTCCATTTCGGGCTTGTTCTCACGGCGAACCCATTTCCGCGAGCGCGCGGGCGGAAGAGTCTCGTCTCGGAAGGGGCACGGATTCAACGGCTCGTTCCCACCGCCTCTCGTTGCACTCTGGCATCACTATAGGCCGCGCTCTCCGGCGGGCAAAGGCGAATCGTGGCCCCGAACACATCCATGCCGCCCCGCCCGCTCTCGCAACAGCCATCGCGTTCCATCTCACACCTCATGAGGTGTGAGAGGGCTGTCTTGTATGCGCTCCTCGGCGCGAAGATGAGGAATCGCCGCATCCGCTTGCCCGAACAGGACGTTGTGGGCCGACGCGCCTGCGGATCATACTCTCACACCTCATGAGGTGTGAGAGGGATGGATTCAAACCCATATGTCCACGCGCTACCATTCGCGTGCGAACAGCCGCACCCCTTCCGGCGAATCGCGCAGGGCATCGAGGACCTCGCGGACCTGCCGGCGACCGCCCGGAATGACCAGGCCCGGCCTCACGTCGGCGAGGGGGCGCACGACGAAGAGCCGCTCCGCCCATCGGGGGTGGGGCACGACGAGCGTCCGGCTGTCCACCTCCGTTGCCCCGTGATAGAGAAGGTCGAGGTCAATCGTGCGGGGCGCATAGCGGTCTTCGGTTCGCACGCGTCCCATCGCGCGCTCCACCGCCGAGAGCACACCCAGGCACCGCTCGGCGGTGTCGGACGTCTCGAATACCGCCACGGCGTTGAGATAGGCGAGGTGCCTGTGCTCGGGCCTCACGCCGACCGGGTCGGTTTCGTACACCGGCGATTTCGCGATCAGCCGCCATCCCGTCTCCGCCGCCATTCGCCGCACGGCTTCGCCGAGGAGCGCGAGCCGATCCCCGAGATTGGAGCCGAGACTGACCGCGAGTTCGGGCATCACCGTGCGCCCTCCCGCCCGCCGGCGAGGGTCGCCCGGATGCACCAGTCGAGGCCGTCGATGAAACGCTGGGGGCCGAACTGCTCGGCCCGCGCGCGTATGCGGACCGGATCCCATTCGCGCGCCGCACAGGCCCTGACCGCGGCGGCCAGGGCGTCCTCGGTCTGTTCGTCGAAGAACACGCCGGTCTCGCCGTCGACGACCGACTCCGTCACCCCCCCCCGGCGGAAGGCGACGATGGGCCGCCCGCACGCCATGGCTTCCACGGGCACGATGCCGAAATCCTCCTCGCCCGGGAAGACCAGGCAACGGCAGGCCCGGTACAGCGCGCGGACCTCTCCGTCGCTCCGCCAACCGAGAAACTCCACGCCGCGCCCCGCGAGGCGGCGAAGGGCGTCGAGTTCCGTGCCGACGCCGACGACCTTCAGGGGCCAGTCGAGGCGGGAATACAGCCGCACGGCCAGGTCCACGCGTTTGTAGGGAACGAGGGCGGACACCAGCAGATCGAACTCGCCCGCCTTCTCAGCCTCGCGCCCGGCGGGGGAGAAGAAGTCGACGTCAACGGGGGGGTAAACCACGTCCGCCTCGCGGCCGTAACATCGGCGGATGCGGTCCTGGACGTGGCGGCTGAGGGTGACAAACCGGTCGACATGCCGGGAGGTCTCCACGTCCCACGCGCGCAGCCGGCGAAGCAGGGGACGCAACACGGCCCGCTTCAATCGGCTGCGACCGAAGTACTCTTCGTAGAAGGTCCACGCGTAGCGCATGGGGGTGAAGCAGTAGCAGAGGTGCTTCATCTCCGGGGGCGGCCGCACCCCCTTGGCCGCACAGTGGCTGGTGCTGAGGAGCAGCCGGCCCGGCGGAGTGCGGAGGGCGCGGACGGCGGCCGGATAAAGGGGGAGGAAGTAGCGGTAGAAACGGGTGATGCCGGGCACGCGTTGGAGCGGCGAGGTCACGATCGAATGGGCGTTGATCGCGTCGGACACCGCGGCCCGGTTGTGCAGCAGCGTGCATACCGGAGCGCGCGGAAAGCCCTGGCAGAGCAACTCCAGCACGCGCTCGCCCCCCCGCATGCCGGTCAGCCAGTCGTGGGAAAGCACGACCGACAGCGACGGCCAGTCCTCGGGGAACTTCGGATGCATGCCGCAACCGGCGGCGTCCTTCGCCCCCGGCGGGCGGCATGGTAACGGGAGAAGGGCCGTCCTGGCAATGCTTTCGGGGCTCCGCCCCTTCCGCGCGCCATCTCGGCGCTTGACGGGGGCGGGCGGGTGACTACCATTACAGGCTCAATTTTTCGCGGGCGGGCCGGCCGTGGCGCAGGTCCGGAAATCCGCGGGCAACGAAAGGGTACGTCATGATCGTCACGACCAGGCAACTGTTCGCGCATGCCTACGGCAAGTACGCCGTCGGCGCGTACAACATCAACAACCTCGAACAGACGATGGGTCTGTTCCAGGGCAACATGGACAGCAAGGCCCCGTTCATCATCCAGCTGTCCAAGGGCGCCCGCTCCTACACGCACAAGCGAATGCTCGAGGCCATGATCAAGACGGCCGACGAGATCTTCCCCGATGCGATCTTCGCCGTGCACCTGGACCATGGCGACGAGGCGACGTGCATGGATTGCATCGCCAGCGGCTTCTACAGCTCGGTGATGATCGACGCGAGCGCGGAGCCGTTCGAGAAGAACGTGGCGATCACCAAGCGCGTGGTCGACGCCGCCCATGCCAAGGGCATCGTGGTCGAGGCCGAGCTCGGCAAGCTCGGCGGCGTGGAGGAGCACGTCTCGGTCGCCGAGGCCGACGCGAAGCTCACCGATCCCGCGCAGGCCGAGGAGTTCGTGAAGAAGACCGGCTGTGACAGCCTGGCCTGCGCGATCGGCACCAGCCACGGCGCCTTTAAGTTCAGCGGCAAGCAGGGACTGCATTTCGACGTGATCGCCGAGATCGCGCGCCGCCTGCCGAACTTCCCGCTGGTCATGCACGGTTCGAGCTCGGTGCCGGAGGACGAGGTCCGGCGCATCAATTTCTTCGGCGGCAAGATGAAGGACGCCAAGGGCGTCAGCGAGAAGGACATCACCAAGGCCGGGAAGATGGGCGTCACGAAGGTGAACATCGATACCGATGGCCGCCTCGTGTGGTGCCGCGTCCATCGCGAGCAGTTCGCCATCTACCCCGAGAACTTCGACCTCCGCCCGCCGGGCAAGGTGTTCATGGCCGAGTACGCCAAGTACATCGCCGGCAAGAACAAGATCCTCGGCAGCGCCGGTCAGCTCGACTCCGTCCGCGCGCTGATCGCCAAGAAGTAAGCTGCACGGCAAGGATGTGGGACGCCGGCCCTATTCGCAGGGCCGGCGTTCCTGCTTCCGGCCCGCCCTCCCGCAGGCCCACGAGGCGGACCCGGTCGGAGGAGGCGCATCCAGCGAGCGGCGGTCTGGAGCATGCGGCTTCCGAGGTGGCACGGCCGCGATGGGGATTGCGATTGCGGTGTCGATTGCAGTGGAGGGCGAGCAGCCTCGCGAGCCGCGGACCGGTCTCCGCGCGGCGATCGGATATCGGCGCTACCGCGGTTCGATCCGGACATTGCGCACGAACTCGTTGGCGCGCACGTCGGCAGGCGCCAGCGGTCTTCCGTTGACCGTCACGCGATCGAAGACCACGTTCTCGACCGTATGGCCCGCGTCGTAACCCTTGAGCTCCACGTGCAGGGGATCGGCCGAAGCGGCGATGTTGCGGAAACTCACGTCGCGGATCTGCCCCCGCTCCTCGTCCCGCGTCCAGACGAACTTCCCGATCCAGAGCGAAATCAGCCGCGGCGATTCCTCGACGCGCAGGTTCTCGAACCGTATGTTGGAGATGCGCGCGGCATCGCAATGGAATACCCGCAGCGTCCACTCGCGTCCCTTGTCGTGGATCACGTCGCAGTCCGTGAACAGCACGTCATCGACGTTCTCCCGCAGCTCGGCGCCGACGCTCAGGGCGTGGGCCACCTCGTTCCACAGGACGCAGTTCCTCGCCACGATGCGCCGCACCTCGCCCTGGCCCTTGTCGGACTTCACCACGATCAAATCGTCCAGCGTCCGGATGAAGCAGCCGTCGACCGTCACATCGCGGCTGTTGCAGATGTCGATGCCGTCCGAGTTGGCGCGATATCCGATCAGCTTCAGGTTCTTCACCGACACGCGGTCGGATTTCCGGATGGGCACGGTCCAGATGCTCGAGTCGCGCAGGATCACCCCTTCGAGCGCGATGTCGGCGCCTTCCACCTTCACCAGGTTCCGCGAATGCGTCGGACATAGGCTGCCGTCAATGATGCCGCGCCCGCGCAGAACGATGTTCGTCCCCTTGAGCAGGAAGACGGGCCCGCCCCGCCCTTTGCCCTTCACGACCGCGCCGCCGGCGATGTAGACGGTCTTGCCGCTGTCCACGGTCACGCCCTCGGCCAGTTCATGCACACCGGGACCGTAATAGAGGACGCCCGGATCGCCCGCGCGCGGCGGTTGTGCCTCCGGCGGATTGGCGAACACGTGCAAGGCGCGGACCCAGTTCCCGTTCACCTCGATGGTCACGTGACGTGGGTCTGCCAGGGTGAGCGTCACCGTGTTTCCGTCCACGGACGGCGTGAGATGGAAGGAGGAAGGCAGGACGCGCACCGACTTCACCGGCTCCCGGCAGGTGACGGTGAGCTTGACCGCGCCTTTCATGTCGAAACTCGCGAACGCGGCTTTGTCAAAGTAGTCGGCGGAATTGACCTTGTCATCCATGGCCTTCATCCGCCGCGCGCGGTCGGCCGAGGCCACCTTCGCAGCGTACACGGGTATGAATTGCCCCTCAGTCTTCAGGGTGAAGAAGTCTGAAAGCTCCTCGCCCGCCGGCACCGGCCAGGCGGTCACTTCGCCGGCCGCGGCGCGCGGGACCGGGAGCGGGGCCACGAGGGTGGCGAGAAGTCCGACGAGGGGTGCGAGCTTCAACCGGGGGCTGTAATCCGCGCGCCGTTCAGACATGGCCGTCTCTCCATCTCGAGGTTTCGAACCCAGACTCCGGCGCGGACACGATAGCCGTTTCCCCGGCCGCTAGCGAGGCCAGATGAGGGGAAGCATGAGACCCGAGAGGCAATTCGCGAGGGCAAGGGCGTCCTTGATTCACGGAAATCCGTGATATAGCATGTATCCATGATCACAACTGTTACACGGAAGAACATGGTTACCATACCGGCCGAGGTCGGAAGGAGATTCGGAATCGAGCCCGGCTGCAAGCTGGACTGGGAACCGGTTTCGGGGGACGGAGAGGAGAGTATCCTGGTGCGAGTGATTCCGAAGCGGGGAGAGCAGGCGCGCCGTCTAAGAG
Source organism: uncultured Verrucomicrobiota bacterium (assembly GCA_964610105.1). Taxonomy (GTDB): domain Bacteria; phylum Verrucomicrobiota; class Kiritimatiellia; order PWTM01; family PWTM01; genus CAZSUU01. The sequence continues at coordinate 25,147 of CAZSUU010000025.1, forward strand.
GCGGCGGCCGACAGTATTCACCTGACCGGGATGCGGTAGCGGAACTAGTTGGCGAGCGTTCAAGGGAAGGTTGACCGCCGGTGATCTACCTTCTCGACACTTCCGCCCTCCTGGCGCACCACCGCGACGAGCCAGGCGCCGAACAAGTGCAGGCTCTCTTCGAGAATGACGAGCACGACCTCCTGGTCGCCAGCATCTCGCTCGCGGAGTTCGCCCGGCGACTGCGGGATCTCGGCGCGACGCCGGAGGAGGCGCACGCCGTCGTCCGACAGTATCTCCAGGCCATCGGCGGCGTGGTCGCGGTGGATGCCGGGATTGCGATGTCGGCGTTCGGCGTAATCTGTCAAACGCCTGCACGCCTTCCGCTGGTCGACGCATTGACCGCCGCATGCGCCCGATCTCGCGGCGCCTGCCTCGTCCACCGGGATCGACACATGAGCGCAATCCCCGCCACAACACTTGCCCAGCTCGTCCTGGAGACGCCGGAGACGGCGTGACCGCCGGTGTCGTCATTCCTTCGATCGCGGCGCACAGCCGAGCGGGGCAGGGGTTCCGCCGCACCGCCTCACGCGAGGCACGCCACAGGGTCGAAGTGTGTGCCGAGGATCGCGTCGGCGTCGGCGCCGAGCCAGGGGCCGAGCATCGTCGCATAGACGCGGCGGAAATCGATGTGGTGCCGCAGGGCGTCCTTGTCGAGGTTGCGCAAGTCCGGATGCTCGCCGATCAGTCCGCCCTTGAGCCGCCCGCCGGCCAGGAAGACGGGTGCGGCCGCCCCGTGGCCGGTGCCCCGCCGTCCGTTCTCGCTGACCGTGCGCCCGAACTCGGAGACGGTCATCAGCGTCACACGGTCCGCCAGCCTGTCACGCCGCAGGTCGTCGATGAACGCGCCGAGGGCCTCGGAGAATTGCGCCAGCAGCGCGGCGTGGTTCTCCTTCTGGATCGCGTGGTTGTCGAACCCGCCAAACCCGTCGCCGCCCAGCACCGTGTAGTAGATTCGGATGCCAACGTCAGCGCGGACCAGACACGCGATCGCCTGAAGACGCTGCGCAAACTGCGTCGCGGGGTACCGTGCCAAGGCCGTGACGGCGAGCGCCCGCCTCACCCGCCCGCTCATCTCAAATGCCGCCGCGGACGCGGCGCGCACATGGTCGAGCAGCGGATTGCCGGCCTCGCCGGCGGTGGGTAGGAGTCGTGCTTCCTCCTCATTCTCGCCGGGCAGCGCCCGCCGCGCGAGATCCTCCGCGGCACGGACGACCGGAACGACCGCCGAGGCGGACCGGACCGCGAACGGCGGGCGCGTGACATCGACGAAAGCGACGGGGACCGCAATCCCTCCTACGGCGGCCGCGCCATCCGCATAGCGCCCCGCCCAGCCCGTCGGGTGCGCAACGTCGTCGGGCCGCGCGCTCTGCCAGGCCCGCTCGGCTTCGGGATGTTCACGGCTCGAATCGGGGTACCCCACGCCCTGGATGACACTGAACGCCCGCTCATCGTAGAGCCGGCGGCACGCACGCATCGCGGGATGAAGCCCGACGCGATCGTCGATCTTCAGCACCTCGCCGGCGCCGAGACGAAGCGTCGGCCGGCTCCGCGCGTAGATGTCGTCGGAGTATGGCGCCACGCAATTCAGCCCGTCGTTGCCTCCGGACAACTGCACCACCACGAGCGCGGTCGGCCCGCCGCCCGCGCGCTCCGGATCGAGCGCCGCGGCGGCCCGGCAGAGGAAAGGGGGAACGCGGGGCGCAATCGACAGCAGCGCCGCCGTCCTGAAGGTCGATCCGAAGAACTGCCGCCGGGTCGCGTTCATGACAACTGGTACTCCGGGGACGAAGCGATCAGCCGAGCCATGCCGCGAAGGGCGACCGGGGCCGCGCCCGCGCGTTTCGCGCGCGACGCCAGGGCTTCGCGGAGGCCGGCGGAGGCGCCGTCGGGTAGCAGCGTCCGTTCGAGATGCCGGGCGTTCTCCTCGGGCGGATTCGACGTCGCTCGGTCCGGCCACGCCGCCGCCGGATCGAGGCCCGCCGCGTAGCGGCCGGAGCCGGCAAAGAGCGCGGCGGCAAGGTTCGCCCGCCCGATCATCGTCGCCGGGTCGATCCAGGCGCGGCCGCCGACCCATCCGGCGAGCGTGGGCGGCCGGTAGAGATCCTGGCCAAGTTCGGCCACGTCGCGGGCGAGTTCGATTGCGGGGACCACGGCGCCGAATGCGCGGCAGAGGCCGACCGCGAATTCCGCCGGGCTCTTCACGCGGCGCCGGACGGCGGTGGGCGAGTAGAAGAGACGCGAGCGAAGGATGCGTCCGACCATCTTCGCGACGTCGAAGTCGCGGGCAAATTCGCGCACCAGCGGCTCCAGCAGTCCGGCCGCCGGTTCCTCCGCCTCGGACACGAAGCGGCGGTACAGCGCGCGCACGACCCGGCGGGCTGTCGCGGGATGCCGCAGCACGAGCCCCGGCACATCCGCGGAGGTCCACGCCCCGGTCTGCCCCAGGATCGTCTTCGTCCCGCCGTCGTGCTCGCGCGAGAGGGAACGCACGACTCCGCCGCGAATGAACTCGCCCGTAAACGCGCGAGCCGTGTCGGCGACATCGTCGGCGGTGAAGGCGTCCTCGCCGACGCCGAAACACGCGAGCACGCGCCGCGCGAACGCCTTGTTGGGACGCGCGCGGTAGTTCTCCGCCCCGCTCGCGGCAAGCCGCGCGGCGGGATCGCGGAGCACCGCCGCGAGGAGTCCATCGAACCGGCCGAGCGCATGCGCCCGCAGCGTGCGAACGTGGGCAAGGGCCAGGTCTGCTGAATCGGCCGCGACGCCGAAATAGCCGTGCCAGAACAGGGTCATCGACTCGAGCAACGGGTGGGGCGTCAACGTCATGCGTCGCAGCCAGCACGCTCGCAGCTCCTGGTGCGCGAGCGCGGCGGCGCCGTTGGTCTCGAACGCGTCCTGCTCACGGTTGAACGCGCCGACATCAGCCGCGGGCCGGAGAAGGGCTGCGACAGCCTCTTCGGGGCCCGCCGCGAGGGCGGCGTCCAGTTCCGACGGCGAGGGGCCGAAACCGGCGCGGCGAAGAAGGTGCCCGGCGAGAACCGCGTTCCAGGGATGCTCGACGTCCGGCACCCAGGCGACCCAGGCCGCTTCCGGCTCGGGGGTCCGTCCATCTCCGCGATCCGCCCGCGCCGCCGCGGGCGGGGCCATGGCATCGGCGTGGCTCACGATCCTCCTCCGGGGGAGGCGCGGCCGGCCACGGCGGCGGGCGCGGCGCCGGGATCGCTCGAGAGGTCGAGCGTCACCCGCCCATCCTGCACGCCGGCCTTGAGGGAGACATCACCGAGACCGCGCAGCAGCGCGATCAGGGTGGACATCTCCTGCGACGCCTTCGCATGGTCCTGCCCCTTCTTCACCATGTTCTGGCGAACGAGGTACTCGCGGTTCGCCTCCAGCGCGGCCGCAAGGCGTGCGCCGTCGAACTCCGCGAGGCTGTTGGCGCCGGGGATAGACGGCGGAGAAGGCGAACGGGCGGAGTCGATGAGCGCGTTGATGATCGAGTCGGTGGAGGCCAGGACAAGGCACTCGCCGAAGTAGGCGATCGAGGGGCGGAAGTTGAACCGTGTGTCGAGTCTCGTCCGGTCGGCCTCCTCGCGGACGGAGAAGGCGGCGCAGGTGTAGCGCACGCCGCCATGGTCGAGGCGGTCGATGATCAGTCCGGGCTGCGCCTGCTGACCGCGCGTGAAGTTGATCATGCCCAGCGCCTTCTGCCACGCCTCCTCCATCACCGGGGCAAAGCGGGAGGGATCGCGCATGCGGAACACGAGGGCAAACGCGGGCACCTTCACCGCCGGCGTGCCGATCGCCGGGTCGAACACCGGTTCCGCGACCACCAGCCGCAGGTGCGGATCGACGGCGCCCATCACATCCTCGGCAAGATCCCGGCCGGTGAAGAAGATCCCCATCATATTCTCGAAGAAGATCAACTGGGAGGTCCGCTCGGGGAACAGCGCGTCCTTCGCCGCATAGAAGTCGCGCAGGTTGCGGAACAGGCTCACGGAGGCAATCTGGCCGGCTACGGGCGGGGAGGGACGGGCACCATCGGCGGGGCCCGGAGGCCAGGCGAACGCGGTCGGCGCGCCGGGGGGCGGGGGCTTCGTGGCGGCGGTCACGTGCAAGGAGAGTCGCCGGCCGCTGGCGGACAACTCGGCGGATAGCCAGCGGTCCGGATCCACGAGGTCGCGGTAGCCGGCCAACAGCAGCTCGCCTATCGGATTGGGCGGTGCGTTGGTTGCCGTCTGATTGCGAGTCTTCAGGAACGCGAGCAGGGCCGGGGACACGGCGAGGCGGGCCACGGTGTCGGGACCGGGGGGCGCCCGCGCCGCGCGGTAGTCCGCGAGGGCGGTGACGGAGGACTTGCCCGCCCCGGCCCGGACGTCGAGGACCGCTTTGAGAACCTCGAGCCGGTTGGCGAGGATCAGGCGGTCGTCGAGGAGGGCATGAAACTCCTTCCCGCCGAGCGACCAGTAGGGCACGCCCTGGTGAGTTCCCGTGGAAACCGGGTCGTCGACGTTCTTGCCCGCCGCGTCGAGGCGCGCGACGCCGAGAATCGCGTCGTTCATCTCACGCAGCATCTGGGCGTCGCCGCTACGCGCCACGGCGGCAAAGGTTCCACCCGGCCCGACCGCCAGTGCGGCGCCATCGTGAACGACCCGCCGGAGCAGCGCTTCGCCGGTGATGCGGAACCGGTTCTCCAGGAAGCGCACCAGGTTGGTCCAGCCGGGATCGGTTCCACTTTCGGAACCGGCGTTCCGGGTGGCGCGGGCGATTTCGAATATGCGGTCGAGCACCGGATCGGGTTTGGTGACCTCGAGCACCGCGACCGCGGCGTCGGGGATCCACGCATCGAGGCTGTCCTCCGCGGTCGCGGCGAAGGCGTTCCCGATTCCGAAAATGAGCAGAAGCGTCAGTGCCCCCGTTGCCGATCGTCCGCGCGTCATGGCTGTTCTCCCGGTGCAGGCCGTGCCGGAGCGCCATGGCGGCGTGCCGGCAACGGTTGTTCATCCGGTCATACGAAGCGGCGGCGTCGGAGGTTACAGTCTGCATCTGGAACTCTGGACGGGCGAGTACTCCCTCCAGTCGCGCGCCAAGTTCGGCGGGAACCGCAAAACACCCTGAAGCACATGGGGGAATCTGGATTCGGTCGGCCACTCGTTCGACCTTCACCCATCTGCACCCCAACCGGGTTGGAGCGGATTGGCTGGAGATTCAGAGACGAATCTGCTCTTTCGCCCTTGCTGCCGAAGGGAAGGACAGCTACGCTGCAATACGCGCGAGGAGAACGTGGGGCGACATATCGGTCCAAGGGGAAAGACGTGATCCTAATCGTACGTCCATATGGCCGCAATTCAGATTAGAGACCCAGTGCACGGCTTCCTCTCCTTCGATGCGCAGGAGACTGCCCTGATCGATTCTCCCGTTCTGCAAAGGCTCAGAGGTATTCGCCAGCTTGCGATGGCTTCCCTGGTTTTTCCGGGCGCCTTGCATACACGTTTCGATCACACGTTGGGTGTGGCGCATCTCGTCGGCCGCATGGCTGAGTCTCTCGCTTTCGACAGTGATGAACGCCGGCTGGTGAGATTTGCAGCGTTGCTGCACGATGTGGGGCACGGCCCGTTCAGTCATGTATCTGAGACCTCCCTCGAACGATTTGCCGATCGGCGTGCGATTCAGTCGGATCAGAAGAAGGAGAAGATCCATGAGATGATCACGGCTCGGATTATCGGGGAAGACCCGCGTCTGGAACGCATCATCGGCCGGAAGGTCTGCGATGACGTCATACGGCTCCTATCCGAAGGCGTCAGCGATCCGGCGATTCGGGCCGTGGTCTCGGGGCCGCTCGACGCCGACAAGCAGGATTACCTACTGAGGGACAGTTACTTCTGCGGCGTTGACTACGGGACCTTCGATTACGGGCATTTCCATCGTTCACTGGTGGTTGAACGCACCACAACGGGACGAGAACTGATGATCAGGAGCGACGGTGTCCATGCCGTCGAGCAGTTCGTCCTTGCCAAGTACTACATGACGACCATGGTGTATCGGCATAAGGTCAGGCTGATCACCGACCAGATGATCGTCCGGGCCATTGAGTTGGGCATCGAACGTGACGGCCTCCAAGACCTCCGACAGCTCTACGGGTACGACGGTTCCGCGGACTTCGTACGCAATTACTTGGGGTGGGACGACGCGCGTTTCATGCTCGCGCTCGCCGGGAGCGAAGCCGCGGGTGGTTTGTGCAACAGCCTCCTGCGCATGCTCCGGGAACGCCGTCTGCTCAAGAGAGTCTTCTCCATGCCGGTGAAGGAATTCGATAGCTCCCACCGTGATGCGATCGCCGGAATCGGGAAGCCCGACAGAGCCACAGTGCGCCGGGAGATCGAGTCGGCGATTGCAGAGTGTCTGGAAAGCGAGTTCGGCAGTGCGGTGACACGTGAGTTCGTGATACTGCACAGCTATCAGGTCAAGTCGGCGCGCGAGTCGGCCCGGAACGACGAGGCCGGCATCCTGGTCCACCGCCCCGGCGGCGCTTCCATCGAGTTGGATGACGAATCTACGCTTTTTGCCTCGATTGATCAGCGGTTTTCGGACCAGTATACGGAGGTGTACGCACCGGTCCAATGGCGCGACCACGCCGAACGGGACCGGCGGCTCGCGAAGCTGGCGGAACCGATTCGGCATGTGATAGAGAAGGCGCTTCGCGCGGAACAGGAACGGCGACAGATATGAACACGTATGACTTTGTACATATGGCGCTGCACGCCATGGGCGGCGAAATCAAAGGCAAGACAAAGCTGCAGAAGACGATGTACTTTCTAGGCATCCTGACCGGCACCATCGAGGAATTGGAGTATCGTCCGCACTACTACGGCCCCTATTCGAGCGCCGTCAAGGACGCCGTGAACAGGCTCAAGGCCCTCGGTTTCGTCGTGCAGAACTCCGTCTCCTGCGGTGGCGTGGACCGCAGAGGGTTCGAAATGGCTCGTCGCGACTTTCGCCTGACGGATGATGGGCGCGCAATGGCAGAACGCAAGGCGGCTGCGGACCCCGTTCTTTGGCATCCATTGCAGGTCGCGGCGCGGCGGCTTCTCGATGCCGGCGATCAAGACTACATGTTGATGTCCGTTGCGGCCAAGACCCTTTTCATTCTCGGGGAACGCGGTCCGGCGGCCACGCCGGTGGAGATTGCCGAGGCGGCCAGGAATCTGGACTGGAATCCCTCACCGGCCGAAATAGACGAGGCGGCGCGCTACCTTCAACGGATCGGTTTGGCGACGGTGCAATGACCTGATGCCGCGCTACGACCACCTGAGCCGCGAGGAGCTGGTCCGACTGCTGGAGGCGCGGGACCGGCGCGATGCGGCGCGGTTCGGACTGGTCTGGGAGGCGAACGAGGTCGAGCGGGACCGGGCGCTCAACACCGACTTCGTCGCCCTCGACCTCCTCCCCGACCTCTCCTGCGGCCCTGCCCCCTGGCGGAACCTCATCGTCGAAGGCGACAACTTCGACGCCCTCCGCCACCTCCGCATGGCCTTCGCCGGCCGCGTGAAGTGCATCTACATCGATCCGCCCTATAACACCGGCAACCGCGACTTCGTCTACAACGACTCCTTCGTCGACCGCGAAGACCTCTGGCGCCACTCCAAGTGGTGCGAGTTCATGCACCAGCGCCTCACCCTCGCCCGCGACCTGCTCGCTCCCGACGGGGCCATCTTCGTGTCGATCGACGACAACGAGGCGTCGGCATTGGGCATGCTGATGCGTCGCGTGTTCGGCGAGAACAGCTTCGTCGCGACGTGCGTGTGGCAGAAGCGTTACTCGCGCGAGAATCGTGAAGCTGTCGGCGACGTGCACGAGTACCTGCTCGTCTTTTCGCTCCAGCCCGATCTGTTCAAGCACCGGCGTGGCATTCTTCCGATGACGGAAAAACAGCGTAAGATCTACAAGAATCCTAACAAGGACCCCCGAGGACAGTGGCGTTCCATCTCTCTCACCGCACAAGGCTTTCGGCCGAATCAGATGTATGAGATTGTCGGTCCAAGTGGCAGACGCCACAGGCCGCCGGAGGGATCATGCTGGAAGGTGATTGAACCGGAGTACCAGCGCTTGGTTGCAGCGGGATTGATCTATTTTGGAAAGGATGGGAACGGGGTTCCAATGCGACTCCGGTATCTGGATGAGGTGGAAGGGGTAGTCCCCTGGACTTGGTGGCCGCACGAGGAAGTGGGCCATACCGACGAAGCCAGGAAGGAGATTCAGACACTTTTCGGCACGCAGACCGCGTTCGACACGCCGAAGCCGGTCCGCCTGATCGAACGAGTGTTGCAGATCGGTGCGCCAGGGAAGGATGACCTTGTCGTGGACTTCTTCGCCGGTTCCGGCACGACGGCGCATGCGGTGCACAAGATGAACGCGGCGGATGGCGGGCGACGGCGGTGCGTCCTGGTGTCGAACACCGAGGCGACGCCGGAGGCGCCGGAGAAGAATCTCTGCCGCGACGTCTGCGCGGCGCGGGTGCGCAAGGCGATCGAGGGCCACACGCCGGCCGGGGGCGAGCCGGTCGCCGGTCTGGGCGGCGATTTCGCCTATCTGCGATGCCGCCGGATTCCGGCGGGCGACCTGCTGGACCTCGATCACGCGCAGGTGTGGACCGCGCTGCAGTTGATCCACCGGGAGGCGATAGCGCCGTACGCGGAAGGTCCGTTCCAGGCTTCGGTGGCGGGCGATGACGCGCTGATCTATGTGCCGAGATTCCGGCCCGGCGATGCCGCGGCGCTGCGGCGGCTGACCGATGCCGCCACGTCGGCGGTCATCTATTCGTGGCAGCCGGATGCGGTCCGACAGCACGTTCGGGCGGGCCACGTGCAACATGAATCGGCGCCGGAGTTCCTGGCGCGCAAGTTCCGATTGGGGGCCTGACGGACCGATGCCGGCGCTCAGCCTCCAGCGGTTCCAGTCCGACGCGATCGACAGCGGCGTGGCGCTGTTCCTTGTCGCGAAGGAGCAGCTCGATGCCGCGGCGGATGCCACGAGCCGTGCGCAGGCGGTGACGCATAACGGATGCCTGCTCATCGAGGCGCCGACGGGTTCGGGGAAGACGCTGATGGCGGGGCATATCGTCGAGCGCTTCTCCAAGGGGGAGTCGGTCGTCTGGTTCTGGTTCGCTCCGTTCAAGGGCGTGGTGGGGCAGACCGAGGGATTCCTGCGGGAGCACTACGCCGGCCTGCGGCTTCGCGAGTTGTCGGAGGATCGCGCGGGCGAAGGCAGCCGGCCGGGGGACGTGTTCGTCACGACGTGGCAGACCGTCGCGACACGCGTGAAGGACCGGCGCAACGTGCGCAAGGACGGCGAGCTCAATCCCTCGGTGGACGCGTTGGCCGCCGAGCTTCGGCGGCGGGGCTTGCGGATCGGCGTCGTGGTCGACGAAGCACATCACAGCTTCCACGGCGGCACCGAGGCGGCGCGGTTCTTCCATGAGGTGTTGTCGCCCGAATACACCATTCTCGTCACCGCCACGCCCGACGACCGCGATGTCGCCGAGTTCGAGCGGGCTATGGGCATTGCCGAGCTCCATCGCATCCGGATCGGCCGCGAAGACGCCGTGGAGGCCGGCCTGATCAAGCCGGGCGTGAAGGGCGTGGCCTACCTGCCCGAACCCGACAAGGCCGGACTCGTTGACCTGGAGGCGACCGCGCTTCGGGACGCGGTGATCACCCACCGGCGGATCAAGCGCGATTTGGAGGCGGTCGGTGTGTCGATCGCGCCGCTGCTGTTGGTCCAGGTGGATTCCAGGGACGACGAGCCGCAGGCGAGGACCGAACGAAGCGTCCAGCGCGTGCGGGAGCGGCTGCTGGCGTGCGGATTCACGGAGGAGCAGATCGCGGTTCACACGGCGAAGGAACCGGACGCCGGGTTGCTCGCGCTGGCCAACGACGACCAGCGAGAAGTGTTGATCTTCAAGATGGCGGTGGCGCTGGGCTTCGACGCCCCGCGCGCCTTCGCCCTAGTCTCCATGCGGGCCACGCGGGATCCGGATTTCGGTATCCAACTGGTAGGGCGCATCCTGCGCGTGCACCGGCTGCTCCATGCCCAGGCGCGGGCGAAGACGCTGCCCGAATCGCTGCGGTTCGGCTATGTCTTCCTGGCCGATCCCGAGACGCAGGAAGGACTCGATATTGCCGGGCAACGGATCAACCGCATCCGCACGGAGTATGCCAAGGCGAGTCCGAGCACCATCATCGTGCGCGTGGGGGAACACAACACAGTCCAGTACGCGCCGGACGGACAGCTACAACTGATCCCCGATGAGCTTCCGAAACCTGCGGCCGTGGTGGAGTCGGGTCCGGCGCCCGCCCGCACGGGCGTCCCGATGCAGCCCGAGCTGGCGATGGGCGGCGGGGCGGGGGACGGTGCGCCCCCACAGCCCGAAGTCACCCAGGCGACCTGGGCGGGGCCGGCGGGCGCGGCGGGGCTGGCCGGCGCATGGCGCTATCCGATCGAGCCTGACGCTCCGCGGTGTTTCAAGACGCAGATCGCGATGTCGGACATCGAAGTGACCGAAGAGGACTGCGCGGCGCGCTTCGCCATCTCTGCCCGCGATCTCCTCGAGGCGCTGAAGAACCGGATCGGCATCCAGCGGCGGACATTGGAGGTATTCACGCATCAGCTCGAACTCGATCTGGTGGGGGCGGACATCGATCCCGCCCGTCTGGCCGTTCAGGCTCAGAAGGTGCTGTTGTCGTCGTCGGTCTTCGATCCGAAGGCCCTCCGCGTCGCGCTGGAGCGCAAGGTGCAGGCCGCCATGCGCGAGGAGCTCATGGACGAGGCCGATGACTCGGCGGCGATCCGGCGTTTCCTCAATTCGATTCTCGCTTCGCATCCCGACCTCCTGCATCAGGCTCAGAAGGCCGCGCTCGCAGCCACGGCGCAGGTGGTGGAGGCCGATCCCCTGCCGATCGAATGGGTCTCGGACGTGGAACTCCCTGCCTCGATGCGCAATATCTATCGCATCCTCCCGGCGGAGATGAATTCGTGGGAACGCGGTTTCGCGGATCTGCTGGACGCGGGCGGTGGCGGAGTGGTGCGGTGGTGGCATCGCAATCTGCCGGGCAAGACGTGGTCGGTCAATGTCCTGTTGCCCGACGGGCGCGGTTTCTATCCGGACTTCGTCGTCGGCATCGAGGGTCGGGTGACGAAAGATGGCGTGTTGCTGGCCGATCCAAAGTGGGGATTTGACCGGGCGGCCGAGGCGCCAAAGGCCGCTGCGCGACACCAGGTCTACGGCAGGGTTCTGGTGCTCTACCGTGAAGGCGAGGCACGCTGGATGGTCGTTCGGTATGACGAGGTTCAGCACCGGACGACACTGGACCGCGAGTTCCGCTTTTCGGATGCGGCTGGCTTCTGATCCGCTGGCGCGGAAATCCTGTTTGACCTGCTGGCCGCCGGCTTGGCACTCTGCGCGGACTGGGCGGGCGGGAGACTGATCTGCACGCCGCATGAAATCGAGGTTCGCCATGGTGCGGGAGAAGGGATCCATTATGCGCTCCATGCGCCGCTCACCGGCGGCCATCAGCCTGCTGGCGTTGATGCTGGCGGCGGTTTCCTGCCGCAAGGAGGAACCGCCTCCCCTTGCCGCGCCGCTGCCGGCGCCGGTTCGCGCGTATGCCTTCGAGGGATATGGGCCGACCGCATCGAACATCGCCGATCGCGCGGGATCGCCGGCCACCCTTGTCTGGCAGACGGTGATGGCAAAGGAGCATCCGCCGGAGACGCCGATGGCCGTCGAGGGCCGGATGGCCGGCCGCACGGCCGCCCGCCTCGACCGCGCCACCCTGGCCGCCCCCGCGTTCGTCTCGTCCAACGGATTCACGGTTGCGCTCTGGGCGCGCGTGAACGCGCAGGGGGGCCTTCTCGGCAACGATGGCTACTCCAACGGTACGCTCGTGGCCGTGGGCAACGGCTACTCCGACGGCTGGCGCGTCACCGCCGACATGGCGCGGCGGACCCTGTCGTTCTCCATCGGCCGCCCGCAGCCGCCGCACGCGGTTTCCGTGACGGCCGACCTGGGGCCGGGCACGCCTTGGCGTCACCTGGCCGCCTCGTGGGACGGCCGCGAGATGCGCCTGTTCGTCGATGGCGTGCCCATCGCGCGCCGGGCGTTCACGGAACCGTACACACTGCCGCCACAGAACACGCTGAGGTTGGGGTATGCCAACGCGGGGGTGGGATCGGTGGTGCTCGACGTGGACGAGTTCGCGGCGTACGAGCGGGCGTTGTCGCCTTCGGAGATCCTGCGCCTGGCCGCGTCCGACGCGCCGACCCCGGCGCCGGCGGCCGAGGCGGTGGACCGGGCGGTCTCGAACCTTGACGCGACCCACGCGACCGGCGCGGCGGCGGTTCTCGATGCGGCGCTGTCGGCCGGCGAACGCCTCGATCCGCGGTTGGAGATCGCGCTGCTGGGGCTCAAGGCGGAAATGTGCCGCCAGGCGGGCGATCCGGCGGGAACGGCTGTCGCGCTCGATGCGATGTTGGGGTCGCCGGGTCTGCCCTCCGACCGCCGCGGTGAAACGCAGACGCGCCTGCTGGAACTCCTGCGAGGCGCGCCGGCCATGCTTCCACCAGCGGTTCTCGAACGGATGGCGAGCCTCCCCGGTTTGACATCGGCCGACCGGCTCCGCGTGCTTCTCGCGCTGGGGCAGTCGGAGACCGCGGCCGGCCGGGCGGACCGTGCCCGTGCGCACTTCGAGCGCATCCTGGCGGAACCCGGCGCGCCGGCTCTCTATCCGGCCATCGCGCGCCTCGCGATCGCCCGACTCGATCTTGAGGGTGGAGACACGGCGGCGGCGCGCAGGGCCCTTGAAGCGGTGTCGACCCTGCCCGGCGTCGCCGACGCGTACCTCGACGAGGCTCGAAGCGTGCTGGAACGGCTGAGAGCCGGCGAAGAGGGGAAGGCCGGGCAACTCGCCCACCTGCCGCCTCTTCCGGCGCCAGGCCATGTCTTCCATGTCGCGCCCGGAGGCGACGACTCGAACGCCGGAACTCGCGAGAAACCGTTCGCGACGCTGGAACGGGCGCGCGACGCCGCGCGGGCGTTGCGCGAATCGGGCCGATGGCCGGACGGCGGCGTGGCGATCCGGATCGCGGGCGGCCGGTATCCGGTCACGCGAACGTTCGCGCTTTCCGGCGGCGATTCGGGATCCGCCGGCGCGCCCCTGGTGTTTGTCGCGGAGGATCCGGCGGATCCGCCGCGGTTTGACGGGGGACGGCGTCTGGGCGGATTCCGCCCCGTCTCCGATCCCGCCGTTCGGGAGCGGCTTCCGGCGGAATCGCGCGAATCCGTCGTGGAGGCGGATCTGAGATCGGCCGGCATCACGGACCTTCCCCCCCTCATCCTCGGCGGATACTCCAGCGGACACGGATTCCGGACGAGGCCGGTCCAGGAGCTCTTCTTCAACGGCGAGGCCATGCCGCTGTCACGCTGGCCCAACGAAGGCTTCGAGAAGCTGGCCGGCGTACACGGCCCGACGCCGAAAGATGCGCACGGCATCAGGGGTTGTGCGGAGGGGATGATCTCGTACGACGGCGACCGTCCGGCCCGATGGACGAGAGAGACCGACGGCTTCCTGTACGGCTATTGGTTCTGGACGTGGGCCGACTCCTACGAGCGGATTGAGTCCATCGACCCTGCCGCGCGTCGGATCGCGCTGGGGAAGCCCTGGCACCACTACGGCTTTCGCAAGGGCGCGAGCTGGTGCGCGGTGAACCTGATCGCCGAGATCGATCGCGCCGGCGAGTGGTGCATCGATCGCGCGGCGCTGAAGCTCTACTTCCTTCCGCCTTCCGATCCTGCCGGGGCGGAGGTGGTGCTGTCGCGGTTCGAAGAGCCGATGCTGCGCGCGGAGAACCTCGAGCATGTCGTCTTCTCCGGCCTGGTGTGGGAGCACGGGGCGGGCGACGCGGTGGAGATCAGGAACGGGACCCATCTTCTGTTCCGCGGATGCACCGTGCGGCATTTCGCGGGCGATGGTCTCCGGGTGGACGGCGGGGTGTCGAACACGATCCGCTCATGCGACGTGTACAGCATGGGCCGCGGCGGCATGACGGTGAGTGGGGGGGACCGCAAGACCCTCCGGGTCGGTGGGCACCGCGTGGAGAACTGCTACATCCACCACCTCTCCCGTCTCCATCACACCTACACGCCCGCCGTGATACTGTCCGGCGTCGGCCACCGGATCGCGCACTGTCTCGTGCACGACGTCGCCAGCAGCGCGTTCCGCGTCGGCGGCAACGATCATCTCGTCGAGCTGAGCGAGGTGTGCGACGTGGTGACGGAGTCTGACGACCAGGGCGGTATCGACATGTGGGGCAACGCCACCTTCCGGGGCAACGTCTTCCGGCACAACTACTGGCACCACATCGGCAACTGGCGGCGCGAGGCGGCGGACCTGCCGGTCGGCCGCGCGGGGATCCGGCTGGACGATGCGATCTCCGGCGTGACGATTCGCGGCAATATCTTCCACCGCTGCGGCGGAGGCATGCACGGATTCGGCGGCGTGCAGATCCACGGGGGGAAGGACAATGCCGTCGACGGCAATCTCTTCTCGCACTGCGGCGCCGCGGTCAGCTTCTCGCCGTGGGAACAGTCACGATGGGAGGAATTCGTGAAGGACGCGATGAGAAGCGACGAGATCGATCCGCACCTCTATCTTGAGCGGTACCCGGCCTTGGCGAACCTGGCGACCGACGCGAACGTGAATGACCTGTGGCGGAACTGGGTCTGGCGATGCGACGAGTTCACGCGGCGGGGTCGCGCGGGTAGCATTCGGATGGCTGGGAACGTGGTCGAGAATGGCACGGCGGAGACGTTTGTCGATGCCGAGCACGGCGATTTCCATCTCAAACCCGGCGCCCGCTTGCCGGCCTGCCTCGGCCCCGAGACCATTCCGTTCGAGCGGATCGGTCTTCAGGCGGACGAGTTCCGAAGAACGCTGCCGCAAGCATTTCTCCGCGCGGCTCGCGCGCGAATCCCCTAAGGCGGCGAGCCGCAACCCAACGGGCCTGGCCGCTCAACGTTTCCGCTCCAATCCGTCCGTTCCTCCGTACAACCGCGCCGCCTTTTAAGATTGTTCCGCCGCCCCTTCCACGGAGGAACCTCACGGAGAACATCACACGCATCTGCGTGTCATCTTTCGGCGGAACAATGTAAAGCGCGTCAGGATGCCGCGCCTTACCTGCCGTCGGCTTGTTCCGTGGGGACGGCGGGGCTTCCAGACCCGGCGCCCTCGCGACAGCGGGTTTGCGAAGGTGCCGCCTGTCACCACGAAATCTGCTCGAGGAACTTCAGGCTGACCGGCAGTTGCTCGGTGACGGTCGGCGACTCGTCCTCGATGAAGTACCACTTCACGCCCGCCTTCTGCGCGGCTTTCAGCACTTGGGGATAGTTGACCTGGCCGGTGCCGAGTGCGACATCGTTCTTCGTGTCCGTCTGGCCGCTCAGGTCACCCTTCACGCCCTTCTTGAGGTCCTTCAGATGCAGCAGTTCCCAGCGCGAGCCGTACTTCTTCAGCAGCTTCGCGGGATCCTGGCCGGGATGGATCGTCCACAGCACGTCCATCTCGAACGACACCAGCTTCGGATCGGTCTTCTCCATCAGCAGGTCGAACAGCGTCCCGTCGCCGAAGGGCTGAAACTCGAATCCGTGATTGTGGTAGAAGAACTTCAATCCGCGCTCGGCCATGGCGGCGCCGGCCTTGTTGAACGAGGCGGCGGTCTCGAGGCACTGTTTCTCGTCGAAGGGATCTTTATGCGGGGCCCACGCCACGCCGACGTACTGGAGTCCGAGCGCCTTGGCTTCCTTGGCGAGACCGTCCGGATCGTTCAGGAAGCGCTCGAGCGGGTAGTGGGCGGCCACGCCCCGGAGTCCCTTGGAGTCCAGCAGCGTCCGAAACTGCTCCGGCGTCTGCCCGTACGTTCCAGCGAGCTCGACGTGGGTGAAGCCGAAGGCCCTGACCTTGTCGAGCGTGCCGGACACCTCGGTCGTGAACAAATCGCGAAGGCTGTACAACTGCAGCCCGATCGGTCCCTTGAACGAGGGGCCGATGCCCGCGGTCTTCTCAGCGGCCACGGCGACCAGCGCGGCAGCGACCGCCGCGCCCGAGAGGAGAACGATGGTTTTCATGGACGCAGTATAGCATGGCCGCCGTTATGGGCGAACCTGTTTGGTCTGGATAGCGAAGGCACATAAGCATAAACGTGCGCATATGCGAACGACGATGGATCTGCCGGATGCACTGGCGAAGCGGGCGAAGATGGTGGCGGTGAGCAGGGGGATCAGCCTGAAGGCCCTGGTGGTCGAGGCGCTGGAAGGCAGGTTGGACGCGTCATCCGCGAAAGGCCGCCGGACGCCTCTTCGGTTTCCACTCATCCGCAGCTCCAAACCCGGCGCGTACCCTCTGACGCCCCAGGAGGTTCACGACATCCTTCTGCGTGAAGAGGCAGCGGCTTATGAAGTGGCTGACCGACACCAATGTGCTTCTTGCCCTTGCTGAGGAGTACTGCAGGCCCTTCGGACGATCCCCCAAGGTCGTAATGGACGCCTGTCTTGCCGCCTTCGCGGTCGCGGGCGGATACCGGTTGGTCACGCTGGACCGCGCATTCGGCGAGTTTCACGGTCTGTCATGGGTGATACCCCCAGCGTGAGGGGGCGTGCGCTCAAGGTTTCCGGCGTCGTTCGGCCGGGAGGGGAGTGGAGCCCCGGTCTCTGAACAGCAGCCAGAGGCCGCCATTTCCCGGCGAGCTGATCCTGGAGCGAAAGAGCGCGCGGCACCAGACCGGCCGGTCGTCGTCGCCGGCGCTGTCGGCGGATCGCGAGAGGACGATGCATCCGCTTCGGAGGGGAAGGCGGGCGAGACGTTCGAGGGTGCGGGCTTCGTCGGGAGCGCCAAGGAGGAGATGCACCGCCGTGGCGGTGGACGTGACGCCCTCCGCCGAGAGCAACCGGAAGTCGCTGACGGACGCTTCCGTGGGTCCGTAATCCGCGGTGCTCGATCCGAAGAGGTTCACGCCCATCCGGGCTTCGACGGCCACCAGGAGATACCCCTGGCCGCGGTCCTCGTCGCTCAACCGATAAGGTTCCGGTCTGGAGGCGATCGCGTCCCCGGCGCACCACCCGAACACCTCAAACGGGCTGCCCCCCGCGGACAACGGGACCACGGATGCGGCCCGCACTCCTTCGCCGAGGCCGGCGGCCATGGTCTTGAGCAGCGGCCAGGCGCCGGCCAGGGCGCCCGCGCCGAGGGCGAGGAGCCCGATCGTCACCTTGCCGAAGAGGTCCAGCCGGCGGTGATACCGATAGGCCGTCGGCAAAACCAGGCAGGCCCCCGTGATCAGCAGGTTGAGGCCCGGGACGAGGGCCAACAACGACCACCAGCCGCTCACCCCTACGTTGTTCAGGCGCAGGACGGTGAACACCAGGGGCACCACGAGGGACGCGGCCATGGCGCCCACGGCGGTCGCAAGGCTGCCCCTGCCCGCGGCGAGCGCGAATCCGCAGAGGGCCGTGATGCCGGCGACGGAGATGAAGTAGGACAGGCGTCCGATCCCGCCGATGGAGCGGGGCGGAGGGTGCGCGGGTCCGACGGCGCGCCCGCAGACGCCGCATTTCGAGGCGCCGGAGGCGATGGCCGCACCGCAGTGGGCGCATCGATCCGACGCCGAGGCCGACGGACGTGCGGCGTAGGTCGTGGGCATGCGGACGACAAGGCGGCGAGGAGCGTGGGCGGAGGAAGGAGGTGACAGGCCATGCGGATGCGGCGCGTGCGGTTGCGGCGTAGCGGCGGGTTCTCCCTCCGATAGGAGCAACTGGATGAGTCCCCTGCAGAGCGGGCAATGGAAACTCTCTCCGGCGACATTCTCCGGAGCGTCAAGCGCCTTGCCGCAGTGTGGGCAGTTAAAACTCAGATTCGCCATGGGATCCTACCCGGCTCGAAAAGGCGCGTTCGCGATGCGCCGCGGAAGCGGGCGCGGGTCAGCCGGTCTTTGTCTGCATCGCGGAGGTTCATGGCTCGCCGACCTGCAGGGCGCTCCGGATCGCACCGTCGGTTCAATGAACGCGACGGGCCATATTCGACCCCATCCTGTCCCGGTGTCAAGCCGCCGGACTCTGACGCTTCCAGAAGCCGCCGTCACCGTCCGGGCGCGGCGGGAAGACGGGGGCGGCCGGCGACCGGGTGGACGGCCCCGAAGGCGTGGACGATCCGGGCTTCCAACTCGGCCCGCGCCCGCCGAAATGCCTCCTCCGTCACCACCACGTTGTTCTCCGCCCGTACGTCCGGATCGGCCTTGAAGCCGAAGGAACAGGCGATGTTGTCACGGACGGTGTTGCCTTTCGCCACGCGCTGCTTCTGGCCGAGCATGATCCACGGGCGGAGTTTCCCCGCGTCGGCGGGGGCGCAGCAGGCATTGGAGATCACCTGACAGCCCTGTGCGTCGTAGAGCGAGATCCCGTGGTAGTGATTCACGAACACGACGTTCTGCTCGACGACGAAGTCAACCAGCGGCCCGTCGAAGAAGCCGATCCCCTGGAGGGGATTTGGGAAGAGCAGTCCCGGGGTGTCGCGGGCGACGATCAGGTTGCGACGCACCACTGCCTTCCGCAGCGTCCCGCGGCCGGCGTTGAACAGGAATGCCTGGATGCCGTCGTCGTGGTTCCTGTCGCCATCCTCGGCCCCGGCGAAGTTGTTCTTCACCACGTTGTATTCCACCACCTGCCCGTCGCGCGTGACGCGGATGCCGTCGCCGGAGAAGCGGTCGATCACATTGCCCTCGCACCGGCAGTCGGGCGCGAAGAGGTTGATCCCGAACCGCGTATTGAGGATGTAGTTGTTGCGGGCCACGTGCCCGCGGCCGTGCCGTCCGAGCCAGATGCCGTTCGCGGGCTTCTCCACCCAGTCCCGCGCGGACCAGGCGTCCGTATTCGTCGTCGAGAAGATGTAGCAGTCTTCAACCACCAGTTCCGCGCTTTCCTCGCCGCCCCGCTCTCCGAGCGTCACGAGACTCGAGGGGCGTCTGGCCGGCGGCGCGGGGGCGAGGGAAGGCGAGACCGTGAGCCCGCGCACCCGCCATCGGCATCCTTCGCCGATCTCGACGAACGCGACCTGCGCGGCGGCGCCGGTAGGGGCGGCGAACGTAATGAACTGCTCATTAAAACCGCTGCGGATGCGCAACGCGCCGTGATAACCCGCGTGCAGCCAGACCGTGTCACCCGCCTTCACGGGCGCCGCGGGGTTCGCCACCTGTCCGTCCGGGCCGCGCATCTGGACACGTTTCGCCGCCAGGACTTCTTCCGCCGTGCGCCAAGCCTTCGACGCGCTGCCATCGCCGTCCGCGGTACCGCGGACCGGATCGCAGTGGAATTCCGCCGCGCCGGCCGCGAGGGCGGAGAAGGTCAACAGTGCCGTGGCTTTCCGAACGGACAGTCTCACGCCGATTCGTACCATTTTCATGAAACGATCGTATCACAAAAACGGTACATTCGGCGGGACCGTGTCGGCGGCGCCGGCGGCGCGCTGCGGAAGGCCGTGCATTCACCTACGGCACACGGACGGTCAGACGATAGAGCGCCGGCGAGGGGGCGTTGGTGTGCTGAAGGACGTGGCTGCCGTCGAGGCCCTGGACCGCCGGGCTCGCAGAGCCGCTGCCGGGCCTCGGCGACACGGAAGCCGCGGGGCGGAATCCGGTTGTCCTTGCCGCGGCCGGTGGCGAGCACGAAGTGAAAGGTCGATTCCTCGCCGGTGAGCGAGCTGGAAGGGTGGACCTCGTACACGAGCTCATCCATGTGCCGCTCCAGAGGCCCGAGCGGGGGACTGTGGGGCGAGTAGGCGGGGGCGAGGCCGCGAAGGGTGCCGGCCGCGGTGTCGTACGGGTTGATCTCCAGCAGCGACCGGTCCCGCGTCAGAACCCGGACGTTGACGAACATCCGCCGACCCTCGGGGAATCCGGAGATCAGCTTGTGGCCGGTGTGGTTGACGACGCGGAACGTGCACAGGCCCGTGAGGGGATCGTAGGCGATGTGGGTGATCGAGGCGGCCTGCTCCAGGTTGGTCACCGCCACGCTGGCCGCCTCCAGAAGGGCGCCGTCGTTGAGCGGCTCGCCCTGGCTGAGGTCAAGCGTCAGGACCAGCGGTCCCTGCCCGAGGAGGGCCGCGTTGGTGGGGGAATGGACCGGCGATCCGACCACCGCGCTCGCCAGCAGCCGCGGGATCCAGACATTGCCCCCCGTCATCTCATGCTTCGGCTGCCCGCTGTTCGGATGGCTGGCGCTGCCGGAGGGACGATCCACGCCGTCCTGCTGCTGGCAGGCGCGGCCGCGTCCGTCGCGGAAATGGCAGTCCTGGCAGCTGACGATCGCATCGCCGGGGATGCGAGGTGTCCAGTTGCCCGGGCGCGAACGGCCCGGTTCCGGCCGACCCGCCGGGCGATCCGTACGCCGAGCACATGAACTCCGAGA
Organism: uncultured Verrucomicrobiota bacterium; assembly: GCA_964610105.1. Taxonomy (GTDB): domain Bacteria; phylum Verrucomicrobiota; class Kiritimatiellia; order PWTM01; family PWTM01; genus CAZSUU01. The sequence continues at coordinate 45,692 of CAZSUU010000025.1, forward strand.
AGGTCCGTTCGACGTGGAAATACGAGTGCGCCGCGGCGGTCTCGGACGGAAGGGGACTGTTGGTTGAGCTGGCCGCCAGGTTGGCCAGGGCCGGGTTCGACACGTCGTGGCAGGTGGCGCAGAGGTCGCGGCTTTTGTGGTAACGGCTGTAAAGAAAGCTGTGGCGCGCGCTGGCGTCGGCGAAGGAGGCGCGTTTGTCCTTGTTCTTCGGAACGGAGAGGAAGTACTGCCCCGATCCGCTCTCCGAGTAGCCGGTGGCGACCGGGCGGTAGTCGGCGCTGAAGAACGCCGTCCCGTTGTAGAACCGCACCGTGGCCGTCGCCGTCCGGTCGAGCGTCCGGGTGGCCGCGGCGGCGGTCGAGGGCGCCGACGTGGCCTCGTCCCAGTAGCCGGCCCAGTCCGATCCCTCGCGGGCCCCGGAGTATCGGTCCTCGAAAAAGGGATCGAACTGGCTGTGGCACAGGTCGCACTGCACGCCGTCGAAGTCGCTGCCCGTCATCGCCGACGCGTTGACCGGATCGGATCGGTCCTCCGTCCAGCCCTCGGTGAAATGGCAGCGCAGGCACAGATCCCCCGCGTTCGGACGGCTGATCGCCCAGATCGAATCCTGCAGGGCCACGGTCAGGCAGGCGTAGAAGAGGGGATCGCGCGCCGCCTGCGCCCGCTCAGCCCGCAAGCCGGCCCTCGGCCTCGAGCCGAAGCCGGCTGACGGGTATGCCGCGGTGGTAGCGGATGGACATGATGCAGACCGCGCCGAGCAGGGCGAGACCGGTCAGCACGCAGAATCCCCAGGCGTAGCTGCCGGTGGTATCCCGGAGGCGGGCGGTGAGGAAGGGCATCAGGGCCTCGCCGACGGAGTCGGTCGTGATGATGATGCCGAGCACGCGGCTGAGCGCGGCGAGACCGAAGCATTCCCCGGCCATGAGCGGGATCAGCATGTAGTCGGCCCCGAGGCCGAAGCCGAAGCAGACGGCGAAGACATAGAGCAGCCCGAGGTGCTCGCGCGAGAGGATCAGCAGGGGGATGGCCCCCGCGACGATCAGGTACGTGAGCAGCATCACGTACTTCTTCGTGAAGCGGTCGGCCAGCCATCCCATGGCCAGGCGCCCGGCAATGCTGGAGAAGAGCACGAGGCTCATGATCCGCGTCTTGGTCAGGTCGAAGTCCGCCTCCGCGACGACGTCCTTGAGATACAGCGGGAGGTTCTGCATCACCCCCCCGATGGCCCCGATGCTGAGCACGCTGCCGGCCGCCAGCAGCCAGAAGGCGGGCGTGCGCACGACGTCCCGCAGACGGATGGCAGGCTTGGCGGCGGACGTTGCCCGCTCCCCCGGCTCGGCGTCGCCATCCGGCTGAAGCCCGAGGTCGGCGGGCCGGCGGCGGATTACCAGGAGGAGCAGGCCCATCACCACGGCAAACAACACCGACAGCACGCGCAGCGTCATGCGCCAGTCGCCGTGGAAATGGCGGTTGAGGAAGAAGACCACCCAGGGCACGAGCATCCCCCCGACGCCGATGCCGACGTACGCGATGCCCATCACGCGGCCGCGCAGCCGGCGGAACCAGTGCGACAGCAGGACCTGGTTCGGCAGCGGGCCGGCGCAGAGATAGCCAAGGGCGTTGAGGAAGAAAAACGCATAGAGCATCGCGAGCGATGCGCCGAGGACACTGAAGCCCGCGAGCGCGGAGGCGGCGAAGACCGCGCCCGCGAGCATGACGCCGCGCGGCCCGCGGCGATCGATGATCCACCCCGCGAGAAAGCCGAACAGCGGTCCGACGATGATCTTGGCCAGGGTGTTTCCGAACGTCACCTGCGCGCGGGTCCAGCCGAACTGATTGACCCAGTCGGGATAGAACAGCGGGAGACCGTAGAGGGCGAAACCGACGATGAGCATCATGAAGAGGAACGACACCGCGGTCATCCACCAGCCGTAGAAGACCCCGCGGCCTGCCGCCCCGCCCGACTGCGAAACCGATGCTGCCATGCCCATTCTCTTCGTGCCGACGCCCCCCCCGGGCCGCCGGATTTGTCATTGACGAATAATGTCAAAAGAGAAACGGTTCTGGCCATGCAAATCCGCTCCGATCTCGGGGTCGCGGACGTGGCCGCGCGGCTGCCGGAGTTCTGGGCGCTCTCGGGACGGAAGATCCGCCGGATCGAGCGGCGCTATGACCCCGCCGCCGGCGCGCCGGTGTTCACGCGCGCCGGCCGTTACACGTCCCGCGGCTGGACGGAGTGGACGCAAGGCTTCCAGTTCGGCTCGGCGCTGCTGCAGTTCGACGCGACCGGCGACGAGGAATTCCTCGAACTCGGCCGTGCCCGGACCGTCGAGCGTATGGCGCCGCATCTGACGCACTTCGGCGTGCACGATCACGGCTTCAACAACATCAGCACGTATGGCAACCTCCGCCGCCTGATGCTGGAAGGCCGGATCCCGCGGAACGGGTGGGAGCTGCGGTTCTACGAGCTCGCCCTGCGCGTCTCCGGGGCGGTGCAGGCGCGGCGGTGGACCGCGCTTCCGGAGGGCGGCGGATTCATCCATTCCTTCAACGGCCCGCACTCGCTCTTCGCCGACACCATCCGCTCGCTGCGCTCGCTGGCGGTCGCGTACCGGCTCGGCCAGGACCTGGCGGGCGAGAATGATCGGCGCGTGTCGCTGCTCGACCGCCTGGTGCAGCACGCGCACGCGACGGCGGAGTACGCGGTGTACTACGGCGAGGGCCGCGAGGCCTACGACGTGCGCGGCCGCGTGGCGCACGAGAGCGTCTTCAACGTCCATGACGGCGCCTACCGCTGCCCGAACTCGCAGCAGGGCTACTCCCCTTTCAGCACATGGACGCGCGGGCTCGCGTGGATCCTGCTCGGATTCGCGGAGGAGCTGGAGTTCCTGGAGACCGTGCCGGAGGCGGCGCTCAGGCCGCACGGCGGGCGAAGGGCGGTGCGGCGGAAATGGCTGCGCGCGGCGACGGCCGCGGCGGATTTCTACATCGCCCAGACGCCGCGGGACGGCATCCCATATTGGGACACCGGCGCGCCGGGGCTTTCCAAGCTTGGGAACTACCTCGAGCGACCTGCGGACCCCTTCAACGAGCATGAACCGGTCGACAGCTCCGCCGCCGCGATCGCCGCGCAGGGGCTCATGCGGCTGGGACGATGCCTGGGCGCGGCCGGCGGCGAAACGCGGACTGCAGGCTGCGAACTTCAAACTGCAAACGACAACCTTCCACCTCCAACCTTCAGATTTCAGACTTCAAGCTCCAGGCTTCAGATCGGGGCGCTCGACACGGGACGCGGGGCTCCGGGGTCCGGACTCGGGACCCATGCCCCGAGACCCGGAGCTCGGGACGCGCGACTCGGATCTCTCTACTTCCAGGCGGGCCTGACCGTTCTGCATACGCTGCTCGGCCAGTCGTACCTGAGCGCCGATCCACGGCACGAGGGGCTCATCCTGCACTCGGTCTATCACCGGCCGAACGGCTGGGATTTCGTCCCGCGCGGTCGGCGGGTGCCGTGCGGCGAGTCGAGCATGTGGGGTGACTATCATGCCCGCGAGGCGGCGGTGTATGTGCAGCGAATCGCGGAAGGGAAGCCGTACCTGACGTTCTGGGGAGACAAGAGTCCCGAGTCCTGAGTCCCGGATTCCGGGTCTCGAAACAAGAGAGCCGAAAGGACAGAGGAAGCCATGATCACAGCCGATCTCGCGCAGATCGCGGGCCGGACCTACCCGGCGCGTCGGCGGACGCAGAACCTCGTGGGGGGCGCCTCGCCGATCCAGGCCCAGTCGTTCGCGGTGGGCTTCGTCACCCTGGAACCGGACGGCGGGCAGGTGCCGTGGCACAGCCAGGAACAGGAGGAAGTGTACTTCGTTCTGGAAGGGACCGGAGAAATGTGCCTCGGGAACGAGCGGCAGGCATTGACGGCCGGACAGGCGGCCTTCATTCCTCCGGGCGTGTTCCACCAGATGACCAACATCGGCTCCGGCGTACTGAAGATGCTGTACGTTTACGGCCCCGCGGGAGAGGTCGCGCACTGGAGGCAGGAGCTGGCAGGCACCCTGCCGCGCGCGGGCATCGAAGCGCCTCCGCTGCCCGAGGGGGCAAGGCCTCAGCATGTGTGAAACCTCCCACTCCAGACCACAGGACTCAAGACCCGGGACTCGGGAAAGGGGACCCTCGACATGAAGATCTACAAGCTCGGCATCATCCTCAACGGCGTCACGGGGCGCATGGGGACGAATCAGCATCTCATGAGGTCGCTCGTGCCGCTGATCCGGCAGGGCGGGCTGAAACTGTCCGACGACAAGCGGATCATGCCCGTGCCGGTGCTCGTCGGCCGGAATGCCGCAAAGCTGGAGGCCCTTTCCGGCCAGGCCGGCGGACTGCGCTGGTCCACCGACCTCGACGCCGAGCTGGCCAACGAGGCCAACACGATCTACTTCGACGCGCAGTCGACGCTCCAGCGGTTCGAGTGCGTCAAACGCGCCCTCCGCGCCGGCAAGCACGTGTACGTCGAGAAGCCCTCCGCCGCGACCACACGGGAGGCCCTGGAGTTGTATCGGCTGGCCGATAAGGCCGGCGTGAAGCACGGGGTGGTGCAGGACAAGCTGTGGCTTCCGGGCCTGCTGAAACTCCGGAGTCTCATTGACCAGGAATTCTTCGGCCGGATCCTCTCGGTGCGCGGCGAGTTCGGCTACTGGGTGTTCGAGGGCGGCACGGCGCCCGCGCAGAGGCCCTCGTGGAACTACCGGAAGGAAGAGGGGGGCGGCATCATTTCCGACATGCTCTGCCACTGGCGTTACGTGCTCGACAACCTCTTCGGCGCCGTGCGCGCGGTGTCATGCCTGGGGGCCACGCATATCCCGCGCCGGTGGGACGAAACCGGTCGGGCGTATACCTGCACGGCCGAGGACGCGGCGTACGCGACCTTCAATCTCGAGGGCGGCATCGTGGCGCACTTCAACTCGTCGTGGTGCGTGCGCGTGCGGCGCGACGACCTGTTGACGATCCAGGTTGACGGCACGCACGGGTCGGCCGTCGCCGGCCTGCGCGACGTGTGGATCCAACCCTACGCCGCCACCCCGCGCCCGGTCTGGAATCCCGACCTCCCGCAGCCGATCGATTTCTTCGCCGGCTGGCACAAGGTGCCCGATCAACAGGAATACGACAACGCGTTCAAGGCCCAGTGGGAGCTGTTTCTACGCCATGTCGTGAAAGATGAGCCCTTTCCCTGGACCCTCCTGGAAGGGGCCAAGGGAGTGCATCTGGCCGAGAAGGGGCTGGAGTCATGGAGAAAGAGGAGATGGGTGGAGGTGGGAGAAATGGTCGTTTGACCATCTCCAGTCCTGAGTCCCGAGTCGCAGGTCTGGTGTCCCGCGCCTCGAGTTCGGAGTCTGGAATCCGGGTCCTGGCATGAGGAGAGGTGAGGTGTCGACGATCAGGCAGTTTGAGGATATCAGATTGTTCCGCCGAAAGATGACACGCAGATGCGTATGATGTTCTCCGTGAGGTTCCTCCGTGGAAGGGGCGGCGGAACAATCTCAGAAGGCGGCGCGGTTGTACGGAGGAACGGACGGATTGGAGCGGAAACGTTGAGCGGCCAGGCCCGTTGGGTTGCGGCTCGCCGCCTTAGGGCCTGAGTTCATTCCGTTCCTCTCCATCGCCAGAGGATCCGTTGCCGAGATCAGGTCGCCCTGGCATGTCGCCTTGGATGCGGGACGACTTGACCGGAGTGTGTTCGAGCGGTTGAGCCATGAGACGCACGAGACGGGTCGGCTGATCGGCGGGCTGATGACGTACGTGCGCGAAGCGAAGAAGAAGGGAGCGAAGTAGCCATGACGGGCGACTTCCATCCGGCGGGGGATAGGCGAGATGCGACCCGAGACCCCGGACCCGGGACTCAGAACTCGGGATCCGGACCTCGGGCTTCGGACCTCGGGCCTCCGGCCTCCGGACTCCGGACTCCATCATCCCGCCGCGTCGCCCTCGTCACCGGCGGCGCGCGCGGCATCGGATTCGGCGTTTCGATGGCGCTGGCGCGGGAGGGGTACGATCTCGCCGTCTGCGGCGTGCGCGAGGAACGGGAGGCGGCCCCCGCCCTGGCGAAGTTCCGGGAGGCGGGCGCGGACGTCATCTACGTCCGTTCCAACGTGGCCTCGACCGGCGACCGCCAGCGCCTGCTGGAGGCGATCCTGGCCCACTATGGTCGACTGAACGTGCTGGTGAACAACGCCGGCATGGCGCCGCGGGTGCGGCGGGACATCCTCGAGGCGACGGAGGAGAGCTACGACGAGGTGATGTCGGTCAATCTGCGCGGTCCCTACTTCCTGACGCAATCCGCGGCCCGATGGATGATCGAGCAGAGGAAGGCCGATTCCGCCTTCTCCGCCTGCATCGTCAACATCTCCTCCGTCTCCGCCACGATGGCCTCGCCGTCGCGCGGCGAGTATTGCCTGTCCAAGGCGGGGATCACCATGGCCACGCAGCTCTGGGCGGCGAGGCTGGCGGAGTTCGGGATCCCGGTGTACGAGGTGCGGCCGGGGATTATCGCGACCGACATGACCTCCGGGGTGAAGGAGAAGTACGACCGGATGATCGCCCGGGGATTGTTGCCCCAGCCCCGCTGGGGCACGCCCGCGGACGTCGGAAGGGCGGTGGCCATGCTGGCGCGCGGCGACCTGCCGTACTCCACGGGGCAGGCGATCATGGTGGACGGCGGCCTCACCCTTTCGCGGCTCTGAGCCCCTCTTCTCCTCTCGCTCCAACGCCGAGTCGGATGGGCTTCACCACTCCGCGCGGAGGCTGACCAAACCGTGGGGCGGCAGCTCGATCCGACGGCCTGCCTTCGCGCGTGGCTCCTCGTCGAGGGCGGTCAGGTACACCGCTGCAGGCGCCGGCGCGGACCACGACACGGCCGCGCGAGTCGCGCGGTCGCCGGCGTTGAAGAGCCGGATGATGAGCCCGCGGCCGTCGTCGCTGGGCTTCCACGACTCCACCAGCACGCCGTCGCCCGACACGACGAACCGCGGGCGGCCCGACGGCGCGGGGCCCACCGCCGGCCGGACGAGCAACGGGCGGCTCCGCTCGATGCCGAACCGTGTCGCCTCCGCCGCGTCGTATCCGCCGTGGGGCCGAAGGGCATAACGGAACACGACCACGCCCTCCTGATAGGCCCGGTAGTTCGTGCCCCAATGGTTGTTCATGACCCAGGACACCACCGTCTGGGTCGGTTCAATCGCCTTGCGCCAGATCCCCGGATCGGATTGCGAGTCGAGCAGCGTGGCCGTCAATCCCCCCGCCTGGAACAGCGGCGCATCCAGGGTCGCCCAGGTCACCCCGCCGCGCGGCCCGCTGACATCCACCCATCGTCCGGCCGTCAGCCAGTTCTTGCAGGCGCTGGGCATCTGGTCCGTCTCGGGACGGAAAATGGCGAACGGTATATCCACCCGCATCTGTCCGCCGGGCACCCGGAAGGGGAACGCGAAGTTGACGCTCTCCTTGCCGGCCGGGAAGTCGCGGTACTTCTCCGCCACCAGCCGCGCCTTGTCCACCGTGTTGAGGATCTCCGCGTGGTCGCTTCCCGCGGCGAGCCGGATCTCCCGGACGAGCCGGCGGCAGCCCGGCGCGTCGCTCGTGACGACCAGCGACGCCACGAGCGGGCCGCGTTCGCCGACGCGGATGCTCGCCGTGCCGCTGGTCACCGCATTGGTCGGGTTGTCGCCCATGAGGTAGAGATAGCGGTTGAGCGCCTCCCCGTCCGTCGCGTCCGCCAGGTTGCCGTCCACGCGCCGACCGCCCAGTTCGACGATGTCACCGCTCACCCCATTCAGCCGCACGCGGACCCGCCCGTTGTCGAGGGTGTTGTCCGACACCCGCACTTCGTCGGGCGGCGCGGAAGCCGGCCCGGTCGTCGCCCGGTACCGCCGCGCCGCCATCGTCGGCACGTCGCGGGCGAGAAACACCAGCTCGCCCGAGGCCAGGCGCTGCGACGGCGCCGGCCGGCCGCGGTCGTCCAGCACCGTGTCGCCCGGCGCCGCGCACCCTTTCGGCCATGTCACGAGGCCGCTGCGCGGCCAGGACTCGGTGTTGAAGACGTCCACGGCGTCCGGCGCGGCGCCGCCGCCGTTCGTTCCGGCGCCGAGGGCGCGGTCGAGCAAGGCGGACGTGCGGCGCGCCGCCTCCAGCGCATAGCCCTGCTTGATGACCCACTGGTCCCGGGTGAACGGATCCTCCGGCTTGGTCACGCTGCAGTGCGCGCCCCACGTGTGCTCCGAATAGAGCAGCACGAAGTTCCACGCGTCCTCGAACTCCGCCGCGGGGAAGGAACGCGGATCGCCCAGCGCCCAGACGGCCGCCGCCTGCTGCAGCCGTTCGGCACTGGTCCGGTTCAGCGCGGTCTCGGCCGCGGAGGAGCCGGCGCCGTCCTCCCAGTAGGGCGTCCAGTCGCCCCGCACCTCGGGCAGCGTTGCCCCGTAGCGCTTCTCGAAGGCGCGGAAGGCGTCGCGGGTGGAGGCGATCACGAATCGCGGCCACGCATAGCGCGCGTTCCAGTCGCGGATGAAGTCGCAGATCTGCGGCTCGGGCACCGCGTTGTCGCCATGACCGGACCAGCGGACGTAGGCGATGTCGTAGGGGTACTCCCGCTTGGCCAGCCCCTCGAGGAAGTCCCCGACGAGCCGCTCGGACATCGCGTCGTAGCGGTGCGACATGGCGTAGCCCCAGAACGGGATCCACACCAGGACCCGGCTGGAGCCGTCCGGACCGACCCACCAGAAGGGCTTGTTCTCCCACTCCCGCAGGATGGTGCCGATGCGGTCGAAGTAATTCGGGGCGACCGAGAAATAGCGGATGCCCGCGTGCGCCATCGCGGTGACCGTGCCCCACGTGTAGCCTGGGACGTCGCTGATCATCGCCGCGTCGACCTTCGCGCCGCACCGCTGCGACATCCGCGTGGCGAACCGGAACAACTGGAGCAGCTCCTCCGGCCGGCACAGACCGGTGAGTTCGTTCAGGTACATGCCCTGCAGGGCCACCTGGCCGGACCGCACGGCGTCGATCAGCTCGGCCCGCTTCGCGTCATCCAGCCGGCGCAGGTAGAGGTCGGCCGCCCAGAGCACCTCGACGTTCCAGACGAACCGCGAGCCGGCGGGGTAGTCGGCGGTGCGTCGGGCGGCGGCGAGGCCGTCGACGAGGTTCTGCACCTGCCGCTGCTCAATCTCGGTCTGCAGATGCGTGTAGCCGATGTCCGTGTGGGAATGGGGCAGGACGTAGACGGTCAGGCGCGGTACGGGCCCCAGGTCGACCCCGCGGGACGCCACCTCGCGGCCACCGGCCGTGAGCGAGATCACGCACGTCGTCGCGGTCGTGACGGCCGGAACGGCGAGTTCAACGGTCTGGACGCCGTTGGTCAAGGCCGCGCGGGCGCAGAACCGGCCGTCCGCGAGCACCTCGGTCTCGGTCGCGGGTCCCGAGGCGGAGTGCAGGATGGTCACCCGGATGGGATGCACCAGGGCGTCGTTCTCTTCGCGGAGGGCGCGGACGCACCGGACCGACTGGATGGCGGTGTAGTCGGGCAGGGGGGTGACGGCCGTGCCCGCCGGCCCCTCAAGGGCCACGTGGTCGTACACGAACCAGCTTCCCGCCTCCGTGGTGAGGGTCACCGCATTGCCTCCGCTCCGAAGCGTGCCGGCCGGAACGTCAACGGTGATCACGCAGGGCCTGCCCCTGTCGAATTGGCCCTTGATCGACTCCTCCGCGCCGCCGGCGGGCAGGTCCCGCGTATCCAGAACCCGACCGTTGATCGCCATCTCAACGCGGGGCGGCCGTTCGGGGTGCGTGTCGGCGAGCGTCAGGCGGAGCCGGCACGGCCCCGCGGGGTCCGCGGCCAGCCCGAACAGGATGGTGAAGGTGTGCGGTCGATTCCCCGCCCAGGCGTCCTGCGGCGCGGGGTGGGCGTACGGCCAGTCGGCCGCCGGCGTCGAAGCGCCGACCACGAACACCGGGTCGTCGCCGAATCGGTCGTACCCGCCCGGCGCCAGGGCGAACTCGGCCCCGCTCCGGTCCGCGCGACCGATCTCCCAGACCGCCGCGAGGTCCGCCGCGCCGGCCGCCACGGCTGTGCAAAGGGAGGAAAAGAGACAGAACCGCGCCGTCCGATTTCGATTCATGGCGTTCCCGCGTCGGTCCCGGCCGGTCTGGCCCGGATTGGCGCGAACATAGCCTCGCCTCTTCCGGCGCGGCAAGGGGAAAGGGCGAGGCAAGGCTCGGCCTCACATCACAGGCTTCGAACTCCAGGATCCGGCCTGGCGATGCCGCCCGCCGTCCTACGCGGTCAGTCCCGCCTTCCGGCACTGATCGAGGATCCAGGGATAGGTGGCCTCGATGCCGCGGCGGAGGGGGAACTGGGACTGCCAGCCGAGCGAGTAGACGCGGCTGTTGCTGAAATTGCGCGACTGGACACCGACGGGGCCGGACACGCTCTTGATCGCGATCTTCTTGCCGGCCACGTCCGCGATCGTCTCGGCCAGCTCGCGGACGGTGACGTACTGCGGGCAGCCGATGTTCACGGCGCCCTCCAGGTCGGACTGGGCGAGGCGGTAGATGCCGTCGACCATGTCATCGATGTACGTGTAGGACCGCACGGCCGTGCCGTCGCCCCAGATCTCGATCTCGCCGCCGTCGGGCGCACAGGCGATCTTGCGGCTGAGCGCGGCCGGGGCCTTCTCCCGCCCCCCCCGCCATGTCCCTTCCGGGCCGTAGCAGTTCTGAAAGCGGGCGATGCGGACCGCCATGCCGGTCTTGCGCCCGTAGGCCTGGGCCATGCGCTCCGAGTAGAGCTTCTCCCAGCCGTACTCGTTGTCCGGATGCGCCGGAACGGCCTGCGCCTCCGTCATCTCGGGTTCCCCCGGCTTCATATCGCGATACACGCAGACGGAGGACGAGAAGAAGTACCGCCTCACGCCGAGACTTGCGGCCGAATGCGTCATGTGCACGTTGATCAGCACGCTGTTGTGCATGATCTCACTCTCGGCCGAGTGAATGAACCCCATGCCGCCCATGTCGGCCGCGAGCTGGTAGACCTCGTCCACGACCCCCTGGCTCAGCGACACCGCCTTGATGCAGTTCTTCTCCTCGCGCAGGTCGAGGACGCGAAACTCATCCGCGTCGGACCGGGAGAACTCCGGCCGCTTGATATCCACCCCGCGGACCCAGAATCCCTCCCGCTTCAGCCGGCGCACCAGATGGTGGCCGATGAATCCCCCAGCGCCACACACAACCGCCGTCTTCATCCACAGCTCCTGGTAATTGGACCTCAACCGGGTCTCGTTCTAGCCAAAGCTCCCGCAGATTGCAACGGTGATGTGCGGCGCGGCGGCGGGTCAAATCGGGTTGCCGATGGGTTGACAACCCCCGCAAGGGGCGTATACTGAGATTGACGGTGCGCGTTTTCCTACGGGTTCCTCACCCTGACCTCCTTGACGCGCGCCGTCATTCTTCTGGTGGGATCGGCGGTCGGGGGCTTCTCGATCCGGGGTGGGGGAAGGGGGATCGCGCCTGCGGGCCTCGCGATCGAGGGGGCGAGCTGCCGCGAACCCGGACGAACCGAACGGCGTCGGCCTCGCAGCCCGCCCTGCGAAGCGCTCTGGCGAAGCAGGGGGACCCGGCCCTCCACAACGCGCGCTGATCTCGCGCGTGCAGGGGCGAGCCGTGCCGGCAGGCGTCGCGCCGGATGCTTGACGCTTGGAGGGAGGGGTCGTATCGTGTGCCGCTTGTTTGGATCGACTCCGTTGTTCATCCCGGTTGCGGGTGAAGACCGTCGTCGGGGCATTTCTGATGGGCCTGGAGGCGTGTATGAGGCGCGATGTTGGGCTGTTGATGCTGCTGGCGGCGGCCGGTCTGTCGGTCGCCGTTGAACGTTCCGAACTCTCGCCTGCCCTGCAGGCCCTCCTGCCGCCGGGCAACCAGGTGAACGTCCGGATGAAGGACGGCACGACCGTCGCGGGCGAGGTGGACACGCAGAACGCGACCCAGATGGTGGTGAAGATTTCCGGCCAGCGGGGCATCAACTATTCCAAGGCGATCAACATGGCCGATGTGGCCAAGGTCGATACGCTGGACATCGGGTCGGTCATCGCCCAGAAGCTCCTCGAGTACCGCCTTCATCCGCAGCGCAGTCTGCCGGAGAAGGACGCGCGGGCCGCGCTGGCGCTGTTCGAGGAGTTCATGGCGAAGTTCCCGAAGCACGCCCGGGCGGACGCGGTGGGCGAGCGCCGGACGGAATTCGCCGCCGAGGTGGAGAAGCTGGGCACGGGCATGGAGAAGATCGACGGCCAATGGCTGTCGCCGGTCCAGGCCGCGGTGTACAAGTTCAACAAGGCGGAGGCGCAGATCGCGGAGCTGCGTGCGCGCTACTCGGGCATCGAGCAGCCGGAGTACACGACCCAGGCCCGGATGAAGCAGTACCACGATCAACTCCTGCAGTTTCAGCGCCAGACCGCGCGCCTGCTCCCGAAGACCATGACGGAACGGATGCCCCTGCTGCTGAAGGAGAAGAAGTTCGAGGAGGCGGCGGACGAATCGACGGCGTTCATGCAGTTCTGGATCAAGCGCGTGCTGGGCAGCGAGGCCGGCTCCGAAACCGGCGACGAGATGGCGGCCTTCCGCGAAATGGACTTCGGCTACCTGACGCGTCTGCAGGAGGGGATCCTGGATGCGTGGCGTCAGCACATGCGGACGCGGCCGGCCGCCACGAATCTCGGCACCGATGCCATGGCCTACGTGCCGGCCGGGTTCTTCCTGATGGGGGACGCGAAGGCCGAGTCGCAACAAGACAGTTTTCCCATGCATCTGGTCTACCTGGATGCATTCCAGATCGACCGGTACGAGGTCAGCAACGCCGACTACCGGAAGTTCGTGGAGCACGTCAAGAAGACCGGCGAGTCTTCCATGGAACACCCCGATGCGCCGCCCTTGAAGGACCATGCCCCGGCGGGGTGGAAGCACCCGGAGCTGGCGGGGGATGATCAGCCGGTGGTGGGGATCGACTGGTTCGACGCCTACGCCTACGCGAAATGGGCGGGGAAACGGCTGCCGACGGAGGCGGAGTGGGAGAAGGCGGCGCGCGGGGCGACCACCAATCTCTACCCGTGGGGCGACGCGGCCCCGGGAGAGCGCTACGTCAACAATCCGGCCGGCCGCATCTTCACGGGTGATGAGATCGACCACGTCAAACCGCTGCCGCCGCCTCCGCCCGCCAAGAAGGGCCTTTTCAAGGGCAGCGCAGAGCCGCCGCCCCCGCCGCCGAAGACCGAGCTTCCCGCGGTCACCTGGGGCGTGAAGTCGCCGCTTCCAAAACAGGCCGACGGCCTGGAGATGAACGTGAAGGAGAGGGGGGTGCCGAGCCCGTACGATCTCCTTCACCTGGCCGGCAACGCCGCCGAATGGGTGGCCGACGTGTACGAGCCCCAGTACTACCGCGTCTCGCCCAGCCGCAATCCGTCCGGCCCGGCGCAGGGCAAGGACCGGGTCTTCCGCGGCGGTTCGTATCTGGACGAGAACGAGGCCCTGCAGGTCTCGCGGCGCGGTCATTTCGGCGATGACGACAACCTGCGCAAGGGGCTGAACGGCGAGGGCAGGCCGATGATCGGCTTCCGTTGCGCCCAATCGGTCGCCGCAGCGCCGCCTTCGGCGTCCGCACGGCCCGCCGCACCCGCGGCCCCGGCCGCGCCGGCCCCCGGGGCGGCGACTCCGCCGCCGGCCACACCGCCGGCGAAGTGAGCGGAGCGCCCGGGAGGCCGTCGGGGTGACATGCCGGCGGGCCGTTCAAGGGGGAGGGTTCACGCGCGCGAAAGCGGCGCCCGGAGTTGATGGCGCCGCGGTTTGGAAGTACAGTGCGCGTGAATGAGAGCGACGATCGAGCGGCTTCGTTCGCATGGCATCCAGGCGACCCCCCAACGGATCGCGATCGCGCGCGTCGTGCTGGGCGCCCGTTCGCATCCGTCGGCCGAGGAGGTCCTCCGGGCGGTGCGGCGCTCGAATCCGACCGTCTCGCGCGCGACGGTCTACAACACCCTCAATCTGTTCGTCGAGAAGGGGCTTCTCCGGGCACAGCAGATTCACGGGGCGACGCTCTCGTTTGACCCGATCGTCCGGCCGCACCATCACATCATCGACGAGGCGGCGGGCGTCGTGTACGACGTTCCCTGGGACGCCGTGCGCGTCACCGGGCACGAATCCATCCGCGGTTTCGAGGTGTACGACCACCAGGTGATCATGCACGGCCGCCGCACGGCCTGAGCCGTCCGCCCTTTCCCCGAAGATTGGACTTGCATTCGATCCCGGCGCGGGTAGAGTTAGACATCGTCTAAAATGGGACGCGGTCCCGAAGGAGAGGAAGCATGAGCGACGAGAAGAAGCTGACGACGAACGCGGGTGCGCCCGTCCCCGACAACCAGAACGTCATGACGGCCGGACCGCGCGGCCCGATGCTGCTGCAGGACGTGTGGTTTCTGGAGAAGCTGGCCCACTTCGACCGGGAGGTCATCCCGGAGCGGCGCATGCACGCGAAGGGTTCCGGGGCCTACGGCACCTTCACGGTCACCGACGACATCACGCGCTACACCAAGGCCGCGATCTTCTCGAAGGTGGGGAAGAAGACGGACCTGTTCGTCCGGTTCTCCACCGTGGCCGGCGAGCGGGGCGCCGCCGACGCCGAGCGCGACATCCGCGGCTTTGCGATCAAGTTCTACACCGACCAGGGGAACTGGGACCTGGTGGGCAACAACACCCCCGTGTTCTTCCTCCGGGACCCGCTGAAATTCCCCGACCTCAACCACGCCGTGAAACGCGATCCGCGGACCAACCTCCGCAGCGCCCTCAACAACTGGGATTTCTGGACCTCGCTGCCGGAGGCCCTGCATCAGGTCACCATCGTCATGAGCGACCGGGGCATTCCCGCCACCTACCGCCACATGCACGGCTTCGGCAGCCACACGTTCAGCTTGATCAACGCGAAGAACGAACGCTGCTGGGTGAAGTTCCACTTCAGGACCGAACAGGGGATTCGCAACCTGACCGACCAGGAGGCAGAGGCCGTGATCGGCAAGTGCCGCGAAAGCCACCAGCGCGATCTCTACGGGAGCATCGAGAAGAAGGACTTCCCCCGCTGGACGATGTACGTCCAGGTGATGCCGGAGAAGGACGCGCTCACCTGCCCGTATCACCCCTTCGATCTCACGAAGGTGTGGTTCCACAAGGACTACCCGCTGATCAAGGTCGGCGTGATGGAGCTGAACCGGAATCCGGAGAACTACTTCGCGGAGGTCGAGCAGTCGGCCTTCAATCCGGCCAACGTCGTGCCGGGCATCGGCTTCTCGCCCGACAAGATGCTGCAGGGACGCCTGTTCTCCTACGGCGATGCCCAGCGCTACCGGCTCGGCGTGAATCATCACCTGATTCCGGTCAACGCCGCGCGCTGCCCCTTCCACAGCTACCATCGCGACGGCGCCATGCGGGTCGACGGCAACCACGGCAGCACGATCGGATACGAGCCGAACAGCTTCGGCCAGTGGCCGCAGCAGCCCGAGTTCGCGGAACCTCCGCTCGACCTGTATGGGGCCGCGGCCCACTGGGATCACCGCGAGGACAAGGACTACTACACGCAGCCGGGCATGCTCTTCCGGCTGATGAGCCCCGAGCAGCAGAAGGCGCTGTTTGAGAATACGGCGCGGTCGATGGCGGATGTCCCCGAGGAGATCAAGCGACGCCACATCTCCAACTGCCAGCAGGCCGACCCGGCCTACGGCAAGGGTGTCGCGGATGCGCTCGGCATGAAGCCCTGAGCGGTCGTGCCCGGCCTGCTCGATCCCCCCGGTCCCGCTCCCCCTGTCTCGCTTCTACGGTTGCTCCCTGCGGCAGGCGCGGTAGACGTGCAGGGCATCGGGTCCGGCGTCGGTGTCGGTCCAGTTGGTCGCGCTGCCTCCGTTGTCAAACTCCCACACGCCGGTCCATCCGCCGTCGAGCTGAGCGGTGCGTTCGATCGTGTAACGCATGCCCGGTTGAAGGTTCTCCAGGCTCAGGTGAGGACATCCCGAATCCGCGCGGACCCCACAGAACACGGGGCGGTTGATCACCCGCAGGAACTCCGGGATCTTCCCCCGCGCCTTGGCGAACCCCACCATGGGGCCGGAGGGATTCCCGGGATAGCCGGCCGGGTAGACGTGCACCCGAACACCGGTCTCGACCGCGGACGACTGCCAGATCGGACGACCGTCAAACACCCCGCTGCGATTGAGGAAGACGGCCGAGGGTGTATTGAAGTTGGCCGCCAGCAGCTCCGGAAATCCGTCGCCGTTCAGGTCCGCGAGCTTCAGGTCCGCCGCGAACGTCGGGAGCGGCGTGTCGAGATACTCCGCGGCGGCGGCCACGCCGGTGGCGCCGTTACGGAAGATCGCGATGCGCCCGTCATGCAGGGTGACGATGTCGGCAAAGCCGTTCCCATCGATGTCCGCCACGTCGAGCGCCATCGCCCCATGCCCGACGGCGGGGAGGAAGCACGGCGTGTTGACGAACGCGCCGCCGTTGTTGTGAAACGCCGCCACCGACCCGCGCCGGTCGGCGCCGATGATCTCGGGAAGGCCGTCGTTGTCGAGGTCGGCGATCCGCACCGTGTTGTACCAGTGACTGGCCACGCCCACGCCCCCGGCGGCCTGGAAGGCGCCGTTCGTCCAGACGAAGATCCGGATCTTGCCCGCGGAATCCAGCGGGCTGGCAACGCAGGCGACGAGATCCTGGTCGTCGTCCCCCTCGAGGTCGCCCCAGGCGAGATCCTGGTAGCCGAAGTTGTTGTACTCGCTCCCGAGATTGATCGACGTGCTGGTCAGGCCCGCGCCGGTGTTCACGTAAACCCGTACCGGCATCCAGTAGCCGGTCACCGCGGCGTCGATGTCGCCGTCGCCATCGAAATCGCAGGCCCGGGCCACATGGACGCCTTCATACCAGTCCAGCGCGGGCGCGAACGACGTGTCCCGCGCGAGGCGGTCGATGCCGTTGTTGGTGTACAGCGCGAGCCGGTAGCTGGCCGACACGTTGTTCCGGAAGTTGCCGATGAGCCAGTCGGGACGGCCGTCCGCGTTGAAGTCGCCCCCCTCGAACACGTGGTAGGAGTACGCCGCGTAGGACAGGCTCGGCTGCAGGGTCGGATAGTGGCGGCTGAACTCGGTGCCCTGGGCGAGGGCGGGAACGGGGTGGGTGGACGGCGCGGAGTTGGTGGCGGTGGACGGGTCGAGGGTGGTGGCGGTGATGGACACGATGGACGTGCGGTACGTGTCGTAGTTCACGTAGGCGGGGGAGGCCACCCACGTGTCGTGCAGAACGAGGAAGCGCTGGCCGTCCGCCTCCCGGTAGCCGATCCCGACGGTGGAATGCGCGCCGTAGGGCGCGCCGGACCAGGAGACGAGGAAGGGACCCGCGGCGGTGTTGACCGCCGTGACGTAGGTGGACCACTGCAGGTCGGGGAGCTGGGTCTGGTTGAAGAGCCATGCGTACCCCCACTCGCTCGCCCGCCCGTATCCGCGCAGACGGTCGAAGCGCAGCCATCCCAGCTCCTCGGTAATCGCGTAATAGCAGCCCTGGCTGCTGTTCATGCCCGGAACCAGGCCGGGGCAGCCGTGGTCGTTCCAGTAGCCGAGCACCATGCTCTCCGCGGTCAGCGCGCAGTTCAGATACCAGACGTAGTTGGGCACGCCGGGGATGACCGTTTCGTTCGTCGCGAGAAGGGATCGCGGGGGCGCCGCGCCCCGGGAGGCGAGGACCTCCAGGTCCATCGGAGCCGACGGAGCATCCGGCCCGGTCGGCGGAAGGCGCATGGTCCGGGCCGCCGTCTTCAGGAGCAGACCCTCCGATGTCACGATCACCCGTGATTCCGCTCCGAAAGCCGCCGCGCGGAATGGCCGGTCGAATGGCTCGGCGAAGTAGAAGAACCGCACATGGTCGGGGACGCCGGCCGGACTCAGGCCCACGGTCAGTACCAGACCTTCCGCGCCACCGACGGACCGGCAGACGAACAGGTCCGCATGCGGCGATCCGTCGGGATTCCAGTACGTGTCATGGAACTGCACGGAGGCCGCCTTGGCGGGGAAAAGCCGCTCGGCCCAGCGCGCGGCGCGCTCGGGCGTCGGCACGGTCTCCGCCCATCCCGTCATGCCGCCGCACAGGGCGAGCAGAGGAATGACGGACAGCGGATGTATGACCCTCGTCATGATGCGCTCCGCCAGGCTGCCGTCGCTGCTGGTATCATCGCCTCTTTGGGGAAAAGGGCAAGGCGCGAAGACGGCGGTCGCGACGCCGTCCGCCCGGTTCCCGGAGCACGCTTTGCGGTTGATCAACGCCGCCGGGCTCTTCATCATCCCGCCCTATGGAAACGGAAGGGGCAGGCGGCCGGGAGGACACACGGCCGGCCGGCGTGGACGTCGAAGGGGCATCGGCGCAGGCGCGCCTGGAAGCCAGCTACGGCGAGGTGCCCTATCGCGGCCAGCCGTTCACCGCCTCCCTTCCCGACACCCTGGCGACCGTGGCCACCCTCTACGGTCTCACCCCGCCCGCGGTGGAGCACGCCCGCGTGCTGGAACTCGGCTGCGCCGAGGGGGGCAACCTCATCCCCATGGCGGTCGCGATGCCCGGCGCCCGTCTCCTCGGCATCGACCTGTCGCAGAGACAGATCGACGACGGTCAGCGCGACATCGTCCGGATCGGACGGTCGAATATCGAGCTGCGGCAGGGCGACCTGCTCGATGTCGACGCCTCGCTCGGTTCGTTCGATTTCATCCTTTGCCACGGGGTCTACTCGTGGGTGCCGCCGGACGTGCGCGACAGGATCCTGGAGATCTGTCACACGAACCTCGCGCCGGACGGCCTGGCCTACATCAGCTTCAACACCTATCCGGGCTGGCACCTGCGCGGCGTCCTGCGCGACATCATGCGCTACCACGCGGAACGCATGCCGGCGGCGCCGGAGAGCGTGGCCTCGGCCCGTGAATTCCTCTCGTTTCTGGCGGACGCAAGCGGGAGTTCAACGGAGGTCTTCCACCAGCTGATCCGCGAAGAGGCGGCGGCCCTGTCGAAGCAGCGGGACGAATACGTGTTCCACGAGTACCTGGAACTGGAGAACCACCCGGTCCTCTTCCATGCGTTCGTGCGGCACCTTGAAGGGCACGCCCTCACCTACGTGGGCGATGTGGATCTCGATTCCGCCGACTGTCGGCGCCTCGCCCCCGACGTGCATGCCGCGCTGGCGGCGCGGTCGGACGGCCTGATCGATTTCGAACAGCGGGTCGACTTCCTGCGGGGACGGATGTTCCGGCGCTCGGTCGTCTGCCACGGCGACCGGCATCCGCTGCGGCCGATCGCCGCCGAACGAGTCCGTTCGCTCTCGCTCGCCTCGATGGCCCGGCCCGTGGGCGCCGAACCGACCGCCGCGGGAGAGTCCGCCGTCCGGTTCTCCCTCCCCGACGGCAACGCGTTGAGCACGAACATGCCGGTGGCCAAGGCGCTGCTCCTGCATCTGGGGGCGCAATGGCCCCGGCGCGTTCCCTTTCACGAGGCGTGCGAAGCCGTGTCGGCGCTCCTGCATGAGTCCGGCTGCCCGTGGACGGCCGGCGCCGACGAGCTGCAGCGGACCGTGGCGGGGATCGCCCTCGACTGTTTTCCCTCGCACTTCGTCGAGCTGCATGCCTACTCGCCGCCCTTTGTTGTACGGCCGGGCGAACGTCCCCTGGCCAGTCCGCTGGCGCGCCTCCAGGCGACCCGCGGCACGCGCCTCGTGACCAACCTGCTGCACGTGGTCACCGAGCTCCACCCCATCCAGCGCATCATCCTGGAGCTGCTGGACGGCACGCGCGATCGCGGGGCGATTCTCGCATCCCTCGTCGCTTCCGCGCAATCCGGCCTCCTGAACATCGAGGAAGAGGGCCGGCCGGTTCGCGATCCCGAGCGGCTCCGGCACATTCTGTCGGGCATGATCGAGCCGACCCTCGAGTTTCTGGGGAGCATCCCGCTCCTTCTCGCGTGAGGAAAGGCCGGTCCATCGCGGGCAGGACGGGGCCCCCGGACCCGCGGACCTACCCGCGGCGCGTCAGGGATGCCGTGCTCTGCCCGCCGTGGATTCGATGGGCGGGTGGGGCGAGGTCTCCGACCCAGCCGAGGCGACCGCCGAGAATGGCGCAGCCCGCCAGGGCCCCTGCTTCGCCCGTCGCTGCGCAGACCTTCCGTAGGGGCGGTACCGCCGCAGGACGGGAAGCATATGACCTCCGCACCCTTCTTGTTTTCTCCGGGGTCTCTGTTACCTTCTGTTCAAGCCGATAATCGTGCGTTGGCTTTATGGTTGTCTTCCTAATACCTTTATCGTAAGTGTATTACAAGTACCCTCTCTTGAATATATTCGTTTTCTATCGTTGACCTTTGGCGGGTTCTTTGGCAGGGTGGGGTTGTGGCGGGGCAGGGTGCGCAAGAGCGGTCAAAAGCGCGCAATCGCCACGGGAGACGGCCATGGGTCTCGAACTGCGGAAGGATTCGAAGTGGTGGTACGGACGCTATAGCGTCAACGGCCAAAGGTACTGCGTCAACCTGGATGTCGAGGTCCGGGGACGACGGCCGGCGTCGAAGGATGAGGCGGGGGATGCGACGTTCGAGAATAGCCGCGGGGCCGCCGCCCTCGCCCTCAAGCGACAAGTTGCCGAGGCGCGGAGCCAGAAGGCCGCCGTGCGTCACCTGGAGGAGATCTACGCGATCAAGAGCGGCCAGCCGCTCGCCTCCATCCGCCTCTCGAACATGTACGACCTGTGGCATAAGACCGCCCGCCAGGCGGAGCTCTCGCAACAGTATGTCCAGACCATGCGCCACCTGGTCAAACGGTTCACCGACTTCGTCGCCCGCAGCCACCCCAGCCTCCGCACCCTCGCGCAGATCACGCCGGCGGTGGCGCGGGAGTTCATGGCGACGGTCAGCGTCAACCCGAAGGTCAACCGGCCGGTGACGGCGGCGACGTACAACGCGGCGGCGCACATGATGCGGAGCCTCTTCAACAAGCTCGCCCCCGAGGCCGGGCCGACCGCCAACCCGTTCCGCCTGATCCCCCGCCGGCCGGATAACGGCAAGCACCGCCAGCCGCTCACCGTCGAACAGTTGCGCCTGGTGCTGGACGCCGCGCCCCCGCTCGTGCGGCCGCTGATCCTGACGGGGATGTGCACCGCCATGCGCTGCGCCGACTGCTGCCTGCTGAAGTGGTCCGACGTGGATCTGCGGCAGAACTTCATCCGGGTGAAGACCAGCAAGACCGGCGAGACGGCCGAGATCCCCATCTTTCCGCTGCTGCGGCGGGACCTGGAGTCGCGCATGCCGACCGACGGCTACGTCTTCCCCGATGTCGCCGCCCAGTTCCTGCGCTGCCGGGACACCATCACCGCACTGACGCGGAAGGCGTTTGCGGCGACCGGCGTCGACGACCCAGCGGCGGGACCGACGACCGTCCGCCGGGTGAGGGTGCATGACTTCCACAGCCTGCGAACGACCTGGATCACGATCGCGCTCACCGCCGGCGTGCCCATGGAGCTCGTGCGGCGCGTCACCGGGCACCAGACGGTGGACATTGTGTTGAAGCACTACTTCCGCCCCGGCCGGCAGGAGTTCCAGCGCGTCGTGCTGGGCAGCATGCCGCGGTTGCTCACCGGCGAGAGCGAGCCGCCGGCCAACGGCGACGGGGCGCCGAAGACGCCGGCGCAGGGCGTCATCGACATCCTGTCCGGTGCCGCGCCCGACACCTGGCGCGACGCTGTCACCCGCGCAATCGAGGCCTTGCGGCGCATCGACGCGCAGGTGCTGACAGCCTGAACGCCGAGCTTGCATCGGCACATAGCGCAGGTACTATGTCGGCGGGCGGCATGTGCCTATGTCAGCGGATTCCCCATCTCTGACCTCCTTTGCGCGTGCCGTCCTTTCTCTTCTCTTTGGACTGACGGGGGGGCATCTATTCTGTAGAGTGCTCCTCATGGACGAGTCATTCGCGGGCTTTCAAGACGAACTGGGGAAACTCGTCGCACGGTTCGAGAAGAACCTTGTGAGCTACAAGAGCGCCGCCTACGACGAGGCGAGTCTGCGACAGGAGTTTCTGAATCCTCTCTTCCGCGCCCTCGGCTGGGACGTGGAAAATCGAGCAGGCCGTATTCCCCAACACCGTGAGGTCGAAGTCGAAAGCCGCGCTGACATCGAAGGCCGGCAGAAGCGCGCCGATTACCTCTTCCGCACTGACCGCCAAGATCGCTTTGTTTGTGAAGCGAAGAAGCCCGCGGAGATCCTGCAGGCCCGGTACGCGTTCCAAGCGAAACGGTACGCATGGAACAAGGGCGTACTCCTGGCCGTACTCACCGATTTCGAGGAGATGGAGATCTTCGTAGTCGGCTGCCGCCCACGGATGGACGAGGGCACCGTGGGTCTTTGCAAGACCTGGCATTTCAAACAGTATCCGCTGATCGCCCAGGAGTTGTGGGATCTTCTGTCACGGGACGCCGTCGCCAAGGGGAGCATCGAGGCGCTGGTCGACAGCCTGCCCCGGAAGCCCACAGGAAAGGGCAAGGCGCGTCAGCAATGGCTGTTCAAGCCGGACCGGTCGCGCGCGTTGGATGTGGAGTTTCTGAACTTCCTCGACGAGGCGCGACGCGATCTCGCGTCGGACCTTATTCGCCACAACGATCGCGAGGACCTTCTCGAGGGCAACCGCCTCAACGAAGCAGTCCAGCGCATCCTCGACCGCCTTCTCTTCCTGCGCATCTGCGAGGATCGCGACATCGACACGGGCAGGCCGCTGGCGACCATCCTCAAGAACTGGCGCAATCGCACGGCGGATGCGCCGCCGCGGCGCGTCCGCGAGCCGGAACTGATCGCGCGCGAGGATGGCGTCCCATTCGTCACTGCGCGCACCCCGCACGAACGACGCCCACTCTGGAAGGAAGTGGCAGCCCACTTCAAGCACCTCGACCGCCGGCCTCCCTCGCACATTCCGTTCTTCAACGGGAACCTGTTCAAGCCGCACTTCAGCGAGGATCTCGAGGTCAGCGACGAGTGGATCGCCGGATTCCTCGATGACATAGGCGACGAGGAGTCTCCCTACCTCTTCAACGTCATCCCTGTTGAAATCCTCGGCACGATCTACGAGCGCTTCCTTGGCAAGATAGTCCGCCCGAAGGGTCGCGGTGTGACGATTGAGGAGAAGCCCGAAGTCCGGAAAGCGGGCGGCGTCTACTACACCCCGCGGTACATCGTCGATTACATCGTCGAGCAGACTGTCGGCCGGCTTCTCGCTGACCGCTCGCCCGAGGCCAGCCTTGCCCTGCGCATCTTGGACCCAGCATGCGGCTCCGGCAGCTTCCTGATCCGCGCCTTCGAGCGCCTTTGCGAACACTGGCAGACCGCATTCACGAAAACACGCAAGAAACGCCGAGGTGAGGAATGCTGGACCGATCCGGATACGGGCGATGTTCACCTCACCACGCACCTGAAGCGCCGCATTCTCACCGCCAACATCTATGGCGTGGACCTCGACGCGGGCGCGGTCGAGGTCACGCAACTCTCACTCTACCTCAAGATGCTCGAAGGCGAGAATCGGACCACTCTCGCGAGAGAGCGCGAGTTGTTCGGACCGGAAGACGCACTTCTGCCACCACTTGAGAAGAACATCAAACGCGGCAATTCGCTGGTCGAATGCGACTTCTCAGTGCTGCCGGACGATCTGCTCCGCGTGCATGCATTTGACTGGAAAGTCGCATTCGCCCAAGTCCTGAGTGCCGGAGGCTTCGACGGAGTTGTGGGTAATCCACCATATGTCCTACTGCAGACGATGGACGAACCCCCCATTTTCGCGTATCTCAGCCAGATGTACCGTTCGGCTCGCTATAAGATCGACACCTATCAAGTTTTCATCGAACGGTCCCTGCGGCTTCTGAAGGAGGGCGGCCGTTTCGGTTTCATCACTCCAAACACCTTTCTCCGCAACAAACACGCCATCGCATTGCGCTCTTTGATTCTCGAATCTACTCAAGTCACCGCGCTGCGTACCTTCTATTACCC
>CAZSUU010000026.1:0-67661 GCA_964610105.1 uncultured Verrucomicrobiota bacterium
CCGCATGAATCTTCTTGCTTCTTATGCACGCTACGGACCGCTAAGGCACTAATCCTGCGGGCCCAGGGCCAGCCATGCGATCATCCGTTCCAGCGAGGTCCAGTCCCACCCGGCGTCCGCATGGGCGAGGGGCTGCAGGCGGTCCAACTCCGCCGCCGGCGGGAAGCGATAGCAGGCGGAGAGCGCGAGGGAGGCCATCGCCGTCGAGTAAACGGGTCCATAGGCGGCTTCCCGCCCGCCGGGCGATTCCCACCGCCCATCCGGCTGTTGCCGCGCAAGGACGCCGCGGGCCAGTTGTTCGTTCCATCGCGCCCAGGAGGCGCCGCCCTCTCCGAACTTGGCCTGGGTCATGAAGTACACCCCGTACAGCGGCCAGCGTTCATCGCCCCCGCTCCACCGCGGCGCCGCGCGCGCGATGGCCCGTCCGCCTTTCCGGCTGGAAGGAGCGGTGCGTGCTCCCGCGAGTTGAAGGGCGTAGAGGGCCGCCGCCGTGAGCTCGTCGGTCTCGCGGTCCCCGGAGTCGCCGGTTCCCGTGTACCGGAACAGCCCCGCGGAGGACTGGTTGGCCTGGAACGCGCCCACGGCCCTGCGGAGGGCGTCCGGGAGTCCCGGCGCCTGCAGTCCGGCCAGCATGGCGGTCCGGAGGGCCTGCACCTGCCACGCGGAGACCGATGTGTCGCGCCGGCCGTTCCGCGCATAGCCGTAGGTCCACGCCCCGTTGTCCTGCTGGCCGGCGAGGATCAGCTTCACGCCCTCCTCGGCCGCGGACTTGAGCGCCGGGATGCGGGTGAGCGCGTATCCCTCGCTCACCGCGCACACCGCGATGGCGTGCGCATAGACCGCGCCGTTGCCGCCGCGCGATCCGAAAAAGCCGTCGGCCTGGCGGGTCTGCAGCAGGTGGCCGAAGGCGTGGGAGATCCGGGACGCCTCGGGTCCCTCGGTGCATTCGCTGCGGGCCAAGAGGGCGAGCAGGGCGAGGGAGGTCATCGCCGCCGGATTCGATGCCTCGCCCTCGGCGCGCCAGGCCCCGTCGGCGCCCTGGTGATCGGTCAGCCACGCCGCTCCCCGATCGACCGCCGCCTCGGCCCTTGCCGCCCACGCCCCCGCGTGGCGATCCAGCAGCGTGCGGCGATTCGCGGGGGAACGGCCGGCGAAGGCGGGGGGAGGGCTGAGCGGCGCGGCGGATCCGGGCGCGGCCAGCAGCGGATTCAGGGCCGGCGGGGCGGTCGGGCGGTCGGAGGAAGGATCCACCGGCTTCAGATCATCCGGGGCGCGGACGATGGGGCCGGGTGTCGCGGGACGGTCGGAGGGAAGGCGCCCGAGCGCCGCCGGCCGCTCATCGAGGGCCGGCGGGGCCTCTTCGCGTGGGAAGACGGTGACGGTGATCTCCTCGTCCTTCGGTTTCCCCGTGTCGGACACGATCACCCACCGTACCAGCAGCACAAGCAATACGGCGTGGATCAGCACGGCGCCGGCCGGCCCCCAGACATGCTCATGCCGGGTCCGCCAGTCCGCCCACCAGGCCCGCAGCCGCGCCGCGGCGGGCTCGGGGGCGGGCTCGCGCGCGACCAGATCCCCGGCCATGCCGGCGCCCTTCGGCAGGCGGGCCAGCAGGGCCTGCAGCGCCTCCTCGCGGTGAAAATGGGTGTACAGGGCCTGGTCCATGCGGGCGGAGCGCACGAATGCCCTCGCCGCGTCGGGCGAGGCGCGCAGGGCGGATTCGAGCTCGTCCTTCTCCGCCGCCGTGATGACGTCGTCGAAGAAGCGCCCGATCAGGTATTCCACTCTTCCACGGTCGTCCATTCGCTTCATCCCGCCTCGGCCATCTGACGCTCAATGCACTTCCGCAGCTCGACCCGTATGCGCGAGAGCGCCTTGCTGACGGCGTCGAGCGTGCTGGCCAGCATCCGGGCCATGGCCTCCAGCCGCAGCCCCTGGTCGTACCGCAGCCGGACCAGGTTCCGCGATTTCTCCGGCAGCTTCTGCAGGCAGACCTTCAGTGCCTCCTCGCTGTGGGGCGAGCCCTCCTCCTCCGCATCGAAGGCCTCCACCACGGCCTCGATGGTCTCCGGCGAGAGGGCCACCGGCGTGCGACGCACCCGGTCGAACGACTGCAGGACCTTGCGGACGGCGATCCCGCGCGCCCACGCGCCGAACGAATGAACGCCGTCGAACGTGTCGAACTTCTTCCACAGTACCAGGGCGACGTCCTGGAAGATGTCGTCGC
Organism: uncultured Verrucomicrobiota bacterium; assembly: GCA_964610105.1. Taxonomy (GTDB): domain Bacteria; phylum Verrucomicrobiota; class Kiritimatiellia; order PWTM01; family PWTM01; genus CAZSUU01. The sequence goes on from CAZSUU010000026.1 coordinate 2,228, forward strand.
AGGCGATCCGGTCGCGCACCAGCGACGCGATCACCGCGCGTATGTCCTCCTGGTGCCGCAGAAAATGCGCCAGGAACTCGGCCTGTCTGTCCATTCGTCCGCCGCCTCTTCGCACGCCATCTTCCCACCCCGGGGCGGGATTGGACAGGAAAAGCCGGCGGGGACGGGCAGGAAGATGCCGCGCAGAGGCGTGCATAACGTCCGGAAAGGCGCTATGCTTCCGGTGCTTCGAGCGGCCAGGGCCGTTGGGTTGCGGCTCGCCGCCGGGGGGCGGGTTATGTTGCCGGAAATCTGCGGCAGGGAATCGGAGCTGGACCGGAGCATGATCGGGGACGACGCGGTCTTCCTGCCGTCCAGTCCCGTGGATTTCGGACGGCTTCGCGCCGCCTGCGCGGTGGCGCTGCACATGCACCAGCCGCTGATCCCCGCCGGCGGGGGCGACCTCGGGACCGCCGGCATCGTCAGCAACCTCCGGCACATGATGGAGCACCAGCACGTGGGCGACAACCACAACGCGCCGGTGTTCAAATGGTGCTACCAGCGCATGGGCGAGTTCCTTCCCCAGCTCGTCGACGAGGGGCACGAACCGCGGGTGATGCTGGACTACTCCGGCTGTCTTCTGCACGGGCTGGCGGAGATGGGAGCGGGGGACGTGATCGACGCCCTGCGCCGGATCACCTGCGATCCCCGCTATCGCCGGGCGGTGGAGTGGCTGGGCACGGCCTGGGGCCATGCCGTGGCGCCCTCGACCCCCATCCAGGATTTCCGTCTCCACGTCCTGGCCTGGCGGCACCACTTCGCGTGGCTCTTCGGCGACGAGGCCCTCTCGCGGGTGCGCGGGTTCTCGCCCCCGGAGATGGCGCTGCCGAATCATCCCGATGTGGCGTACGAGTTCGTGCGGACCCTGCGCGAGTGCGGGTACACGTGGGTGCTGGTCCAGGAGCACACCGTGGAGCGGCCCGAGAGCGGCGCGGGGCCGGAGCAGCGCCACCTGCCGCACCGCCTCGTGTGCCGCAGTTCGCGCGGCGAGACGGCGGAGATCGCCGCCCTCGTCAAGACGCAGGGCAGCGACACGAAACTGGTCGGCCAGATGCAGCCGTTCTACGAGGCGCGGAGCCTCTCGCGCTGGACGCTGGCGGGACGGGCGGTGCCGCCGCTCGTGACCCAGGTCGCCGACGGCGAGAACGGCGGGGTGATGATGAACGAGTTTCCGCCCAAGTATCTCGAGGTCGTGCGGGAATCCTCCGGATCGGACGTGGCCCTCCTGAATGGGACCGAGTATCTGGAGTTCCTGGCGCGCGAGGGCGTCACGGCAGAGGACTACCCGACGCTGCAGCCGCTCTGGCAGAAGCGCATCTGGGACCGCATGCGACCGGGCGACGGCCCGGAACGGCTGGCGCAGGCGATCGAGGCGGCGAGGCGGGAGGACGCACGATTCCACATGGAGGGGGGGAGCTGGACGAACAACCTCTCCTGGGTGCGCGGCTACGAGGGGGTGCTCGGACCGATGGACAGGGCGAGCGCGCTGTTCAACGAGAAGGTGCTGGCGCCGGGCGTGCCGTCGAGCGATCCCCGCTATCGCAATGCGCTGTTCCATCTGATGTGCGCGCAGACCAGCTGCTTTCGCTACTGGGGCGAGGGCGTCTGGACCGACTACGCGCGGGAGCTGTGCCGGCGCACCGAAGCGATTCTCCGCGCGGATTTTCCGTGATATGCTTGGGCGAAAGACGGGAAGGCCCCAAGCCGGGCGATGCGGTGGGCTGGACATGAGGTCGACGGCCCCGGAAGGAAAGCGATGCCTGCGGTGATCCATCACGCGCTGGTCCTGAATCTGCACCAACCCTCCGGCAACCTGCAGGCCATGTTGACGGACGCGGAATGGGAGGTCCGCCAGATCCTGTGCGCGATCGATCGCATCCCGCGCAGCCTGTGGGGCCGCGAGGGGCTCGGGCAGGTGCACCTGTCCCTGTCGGGAACGCTCCTGGAGGCGCTGTCCGAGCCGGCCTTCCAGGAGCAGGTGTACGGCATCGTGAAGCTGGGCGACCTGCTCTGGTACCTGCAGAACGAGCGCATCATCGAGGTCCTCGGCACCGGCTACTATCACCCCGTTCTCCCCCTGATCCCCGCGGAGGATCGCCATGAGCAGATGGCGCGCTGGCTGGGCCTGGCCCGTCATCTCTTCTGGCGCGGTCAGTTCCAGGGATTCTGGCCGCCCGAGATGGCGTTCAGCATGGAGCTGATCCCGCTCCTCTGCCGGCACGGCTACCGCTATGTGCTGGTCGACGCCGAGTACATCACTCCGCTCACGCCGATGAAATGGCACGAGGTGCGCTACCGGCCCCACCTCGCCCGCCACGGCGGGGCGGAGGTCGTCGTGATCCCCCGCGATCGGGAGCTGTCCATGGCGCAGGAGTCGGGCATGGAGCCGGACTGGTTCATCCGGGAGGTGCGCGACCGGACGAGGTGGTGCGGGTTTCCCCCCCTCGTGACCACGGCGACGGATGGCGACAACGGCGGATGGTTTCGCAATCTGACGCCGGGCCGCAACTTCTGGGAGGCGTTCTACCTGCCGATGCTCGACCGCGTGGCCTCGGGCGCCGTCGCGGATCTGCGGCCGGTCTTCATCCGCGATTACCTCGACCACTTCGGGCCTGGGGGCGAGGTGACGGTGCGCACGGGCGCATGGAACACCGGTGAGCACAGCGGCGTCGGCTTCGTGCAGTGGACCGGTTCGGAGCGCCAGAAGGCGGCATGGGCCAGGCTGGCGGAGGTCAGCGACCGCGTGCGGGACGCCCGGTCGAGAATCACCTCCATCGAGGCGCTGGATGCCCATCGGGCGCATCTGATCGAGGAGGCGTACTGGCGGGTGCTCAAGGCGGAGACGAGCTGCCACTTCTTCTGGGGGGAGGCGTGGGTCGACCGGTGCCATCGCGATCTGGACGAGGCGCTCGCCTGGCTGGGGAAGGCGGAACGGCGCGCGTCTCCGTGAGCCGGTTCACCCCGGGTCTCCATGCGGATAGACAGGACAGCGAGCGCCTGCAGCTGGCCGGTTGCCGCTCGCTGTTCGAGCGTCAGGGCGCTACGGCGCGCGGGGCCGCGGGGCGGCCGGCGGCGGCCGGCGGCGGCGCGCGGCCCAGCACCTCATCCACCCGCCGTGCGATGATCCTGTCGCGGTTGGCGACGCGCTTGTCCATCTCGGTGCGCATGCGGGCGATTTCGTTCTCCAGCTGGGCGATCCGGTCCGCCCGCGCGCGTTCCCGTTTGTCATGCGCCTCGGCGACCTGCGCGCGGATCTGCGCTTCGATCGTCCTGCGGGCCTCGTCGCTGTCGGCCTTCCGGTACGCCTCGGCCAGACGCCTCAGCTCGGCCAGGTGTCGTTCCGTGGCCGGATCCACCGGAGGTTTCGCGGGTTTGGGGCGCGCGGCGTCGCCCTGCGGCGCCGCGGCGCCGGGGGGCACCGCGACGCGGCGCTCGCCCCTGTCGGCGCGCGCGGCGCGATTCTCGACCACGCGGTCCGGTTCCCGGGCCGGATTCCGCGACTCGGCATTCGTCCGGAGCTGCTGCATGCGTTCACGCACCTCGGCGCGAAAGGCCTCGGGATTCTCCTCGCGCAGGCGGGTCAGTTGCCCGTATTCCTCCGGACGACTGGTCCGGAGGTAGTTCATCCAGCGTTCCACGCCCTGGGCCCAGGGTCGCACGGTATTGGTCGATGCCCCGGTGTCGCCTTGAACGGAGGTCCCGGGCCCCGCGTCTGCCGCCCCGCTCTCCACGGCCGGCGCGGATGATGCGAGAGATGCGATGGCGGCACAGGCCAGAAGAAGAGGGCAGCGCAGCTTCATGATTCCGATCCCGTTCTACATCAGGTCATCCGTTCCGTAATCCGCCTCCGCACCGCCCATGCCGGGGTCGATGGCCGCGTCCTCGATGTCGGCGAAAACGCCGGCGATCTCCTCTCCCAGCAGATCCAGTTCGATATCCAGGGGGTCGATGTATGCGAGATCGACGACCTCGCCGCGCGCCACCGGGGCCGGCGACGGGAGACCGCGAAGGTGATGGACGGCGAGCGTGATGCCCAGGGCGAGAATCGCGGCGGCGGCCGCCGCCCACGTCCCGGCGGACCACGGCAGGACCCGGCGCCGCGCGGGCGACTCATCGGCCGCGGCCCGGCGGCGGGCCGCATGTTCCGCGGTGTCCAGGATCACGGCCATCGTCACGCGGTCCGTCGGGCCGATCACGGCGGACTCGCGGATACGGCCGCGGAGGCCGGCGAGCACCTCGCGGTAGTTCCGGCAGCCCTCGCAGCCGGCCATGTGCCGGGCCAGGCGCGCCCGGTCCCGCGCATCGAGCTCGCCGCTCTGATCGAGCAGGATCCAGTTCCGGTACTTGGTGCAGTTCATGATCTACTCCCCGAAGAAGGCTTCATACTCATTCTTCAACTCCTCCCGCATCTTCAAGACGGCGTAGTGCATGCGCGCCAGGGCGGTGTTGATGCTGACGCCCTGGATTCGCGCGATCTCCTTGAAGGGCACGTCGCCCTCCATGCGGAGCAGGAACACCTCGAGCTGCTCCGGCGGCAGGCAGCCCATCGCTTCCTGTATGCGGACGCCCAGGTCGCGGCCGGCGGTCTCGGACGCGGGGCCCCGCTCCGAGGCGGGGATGGACTGCATCCAGTCGGTCCGCACTTCGCCCCGCGAACTCCCGGCCGAACTCGGATGCACGACGAGGCGGTTCCGGCGGGCCTGGTCGATGATCAGGTTGTGCGCGATCCGGAACAGCCAGCCCAGGAGGTTCTTCTCCTGGAATCCGCCCAGATTGCGGATGGCCCGGATCCACACTTCCTGAAAGACCTCTTCGGCGTCGCCGCGGCCTTCCGTCATCTTGAGAATGAACGCGAACAACGGCCGGCGGTAATACTCCACCAGCTTCCCCAGGGCCTGCGTGTCGCCCTTGCGATACGCATCCAGCCACGCTTTTTCCTGCTCGTCCATGCGTGAGTCATCGCCGTGGCCGTCGCCTTTTTTGCACACGTACAACGGCCAGCGGTACGGGTTATTGTACGTATCGGGGCGGGACGCGCCATGGAAATCCCGTTCGCCCGGCGTGGAATGCCCCGTCGAGCGCCGTGAACGGGCGGCCGCGGTTCCGCCCCCGCCGCAAACGGGTCTTGTAATGGGGGGCATGGCGCGCTACTGTATGCGCGTCGCGGCGTTCTTATCGGGTCTTGGGCTCCATCTTGTCGGCGGCTTGCGAATCCCCAAGGTATCGAACGGACGCCGCCGTGGCGCAGGGCTGGCGCATGCGTGAAGGGGCGGGGGGATGAACCGCCACACGGCATCGGCAGGGATGCGGCCATCCCGGCGTGTCGGCCGGACGGTGCGGCGGCGGGGTGTAGCGGGCTGGTGGACATAGGGTTCGACGAGGCCTCGATACAAAGAAGCACGATGAGTTTTGACCTGCTCAACCTGAGACCGCCCTTGCGGGAGAACATCGGGACGCTCGGCTATGAGATGCCGACGCCGGCTGCCCGAACGCTTCCGCCCCCTCACGACGGTCGTTCCACACCGGCACCACGCGGTTCGTTCACGCGTCGCAACCACCCAACTCACCGACCGGTCGCCGGGTGCGCCCGCGGGCATGCCCATGTCCACGCCCCCCATCGGCGCCGGCAACCTCATCCCTGAAAGACTGCGTATGGAAGCCTCAATGGAACTGCCCTCGCTGGTGATCGGAGACCTGGTCATCCCCACCGCCATCATCCAGGGGGGGATGGGGGTCGCGGTTTCGATGGCCGGCCTGGCCGCCGCCGTCGCCAACGAGGGCGGCATGGGCGTGATCGCCACCGCGGGGGTGGGGTACCGGGAAGGGGACCGGGCCGCGAACTACCGGGAGGCCATGATGCGGGGTCTGCGCAAGGAGATCCAGCTCGCCCGATCGCACACGGCCGGCCCCGTGGGGGTGAACATCATGGCCGCGCTGTCCAACTGGGACGATCTGGCGCGGACGGCGATGGAGGAGGGGATCGACGCGATCTTTTCCGGCGCCGGCCTGCCGATGAATCTCCCGGGCTGTCGCCCCCCCGGCGCGAAGACCAGGCTCGTTCCCATCGTCTCGTCGGGCCGCGCCGCTTCGATCATCGCGCGCCGGTGGATGGAGCGCTTCAGCTACGTGCCGGACGCCTTCGTGGTGGAGGGTCCGCTGGCGGGAGGCCATCTCGGATTCAAGTACGAGCAGATTGACGATCCCGCCTTCGCCCTTGAGAACCTGGTCGCGGATGTCCTGAAGGTGGCGCGCGACCTGGAGCGGCGGCATCGGCGGAGCATCCCGGTCATCGCGGCCGGCGGCATCTACACCGGGGCGGATATCCGCCGGTTCCTCGACATGGGCGCCGCCGGGGTGCAGATGGCCACCCGGTTCGTGACGACCTTCGAATGCGATGCCTCGGAGGCCTTCAAACAGACCTACATCGATGCGGTGGAATCCGACCTGACCATCATCAAGAGCCCGGTGGGCCTGCCCGGCCGGGCGATCCGCAACGGCTTCATCGATGCCGTGCGGAACGGGCAGCGGATGCCCTACACGTGCCCCTTTCACTGCATTACCACGTGCGACGTCGAGCACAGCATGTACTGCATCGCCCACGCCCTTCTGAACGCCCGCAAGGGCAACATGGAGCACGGGTTCGCGTTCGCCGGCGCCAATGCGTGGCGGGCGACGGAGATCATCTCCGTCCGCGAGCTCTTCGAACGGATCCGGGACGAGTATCGCCGGTCGGCGCCCGCCCCGGCCGGCCGTGCGATGGACAAGGCGGCACTTGCGTGAGGGGCGCGCCATGAAGATTCTCGTGCTCAACGGACCCAACCTGAACCTGCTCGGTCGCCGTGAGCCGTCGATCTACGGTGCGGCGACACTCGAGGACATCCGGCGGGCCGTGGAGGCGAAGGCGGGTCGCCTGGGCGCCGAGGTGGTGTTCAGCCAGAGCAACCACGAGGGGGATCTGGTGACCGCGATCCAGGAGGCGGCGGGCCGGTACGACGGATTGGTCCTCAACCCCGCCGCCTACACGCACACCAGCGTCGCGCTGCGCGACGCCCTGCTGGCCGTCGGACTGCCGGCGGTCGAGGTCCATCTCTCCAACCCCGCCGCCCGCGAGGAGTTCCGCCGCACCAGCTTCACCGCGGCCGCGTGCATGGGCGTGGTTTCGGGATTCGGGCTGGACAGTTATCTACTTGCCTTGGAAGGACTGGTCGGGTATCTCCGTCGCAAGACGAAGGGCGGAACGCCGCGGCCGGTCGCCCTGGACGGGCATGCCGTGAAGGACAGGAATCGCCGGACTACGGAGGAGCGCGTATGGACATCCGGGAGATCAAGAAGATCCTCGAATTGATGAAGGAGAATGACCTCTCCGAATTCGAGATGGAGGATCAGGGCTTTCGCCTGGCCGTCAAGCGCCGCAGCGGGTCGGAATCGCAGGTGGTCCTGGCCGCCCCGGTGACCGGCGTCCCTCCCGCGGTGGCGGTCCCGGTGGCAGCGGCTCCGGCCGCGCCGGCCGCCCCGTCCGCCAAGGACGACGACGGCGACCTGGTGCCCGTCAAGTCGCCCATCGTGGGCACGTTCTACCGCGCCCCCGCGCCGGATGCCGAACCGTTCATCACGGTTGGCCAGGAGGTCGACGAGGATACCGTCGTCTGCATCGTCGAGGCCATGAAGGTCATGAACGAGATCAAGGCGGAGATGCGCGGAATCGTGCGGAAGATCTGCGTCGAAAACGCCACGCCCGTGCAGTTCGGCCAGCCGCTGTTCAAGATCGAGCCGCTCTAACCAGGAAAGCCCATGTTCGAACGGATACTTGTCGCCAACCGGGGCGAGATTGCGGTCCGCATCATTCGCGCGTGCAGGGAGATGGGCATCCGCACGGTCGCGGTGTACTCGCAGCCCGACGAGAAGTCGCTCCACGTGCAGATGGCCGACGAGGCCATCTGCATCGGTCCCGCGCCCACGCGCGACAGTTACCTGAAGATCGCCAACATCATTAGCGCGGCCGAGGTCGCGGACGTGGATGCGATCCACCCCGGCTACGGCTTCCTCTCCGAGAACGCGCACTTCGCCGAGGTCTGCGGGAGCTGCAACATCACCTTCATCGGCCCGACCCCCGACAACATCCGCTGCATGGGCGACAAGGCGGTGGCGCGCGACACGATGCGCAAGGCGGGCGTGCCGATCACGCCGGGCAGCAACGGGGTGGTGCAGACGAAGGAAGAGGCGCTGGAGATCGCCAAGAAGATCGGATACCCGGTCCTGATCAAGGCGGCCGCGGGCGGCGGAGGCAAGGGCATGCGGGTGGCCCGCAACGACGTCAGCCTCGCCCAGAACTTCATGACCGCCAGCTCCGAGGCCGAGCGCTCGTTCGCGAACGCCGCGGTGTACATCGAGAAGTACGTCGAGAACGCCCGGCACATCGAGGTGCAGATCATCGCCGACAGTCACGGCAACGTCGTGCACCTGGGCGAGCGCGACTGCAGCATTCAGCGCCGCCATCAGAAGCTCCTGGAGGAATCGCCCAGTCCCGCCCTGGGATCGGACAGCCGCAAGAAACTGTGGCGGACGGCCGTGCGGGCGGCGGACTCGGTGGGCTACCGGAATGCGGGCACGATCGAGTTCCTGTACGACGGCAACAGCGGCGAGTTCTACTTCATGGAGATGAACACGCGCATCCAGGTCGAGCACCCGGTGACCGAGGAAGTGACGGGCGTGGACCTGGTGAAGGAGCAGATCCGCGTCGCGATGGGCGAGAAGCTCTCCTTCAGCCAGCGCGACATCGCGCACAAGGGGCATGCCATCGAGCTGCGGGTGAACGCGGAGGATCCCTACCGCAATTTCACCCCCTCGCCTGGCCTGGTGGAGTGGGTGCACTTCCCGGGCGGGCGCGGCGTGCGCGTGGACTCCCACGTGTACTCGGGCTATGAGATCTCGCCCCACTACGACAGTATGATCGCCAAGATCGTCGCGCGGGGCGAAACGCGGATGCAGGCGATTGCACTCATGACCCGGGCGCTGTCGGAGTTCATGATCGAAGGCGTGCACACCACGGCTCCGCTCGGACAGGCCCTGATGGCCGACGCGCGCTTCGTGAAGGGCGACTACAACACCGCCTTTCTGGAGCATTTCATGCAGGACAGTTTCCTGATCAACAAGTGACAGGAAGGGAGGACCGAACATGACCACGAGTCCAACTCCGGGTCCGTCGGACAAGCCGGCGGCCTCCGTGCCGCGGCCGCCCGCCTATCCAGTGCCGGAAGAGCCTGAAGAGGACGGGGATCTCGGCGCCATCCACATCCACAACAGCGTGATCGCCGTGATCGCGCGCATGGCGGCCGTGAAGGTGCCCGGCGTCGCCGATCTCGTCGGCACGCTGGTGGACGGGCTGGCGGGCATCGTCGGCAAGAAACCCACCGATCGCGGGGTGCACGTGGAGATCGTCGACAACAACGTGGTGCTGGAGCTCAGCCTGGTGGTCGACTACGGGATCAATATTCCCAAGGTCGCCTGGCAGGTGCAGAGCGACGTGCGCCAGGCGGTGGAGCAGATGACGGGCAAATCGGTCAAGGCGGTGAACGTGCTCGTCCAGAGCCTGAGGGTGGCGCCGGCCCAGGCTGCGCCGGAGACCGCGCCATGAAACTCGTCCGGGGAGTCATCACCGTTCTGGTCTGGCTCATCCTCGTGGCTCTCGGCGGCTACGTGGGCTGGATCGGGTTCACCGGGGCCGTCGCGTGGGATGGCGTCGACTTCGCCGTCCGCGAGCACACCCTGGCCATGGCGGCGGGGGTGTTCCTCCTGCTGCTCGCCATCCTGTGGCCGCTCAGTCTCCTCGCCCCGACGGTGCGGGTGCGCTATCTGTCCTTCGACAACCCGGGGGGGGAGGTCCGGATCAGCCTCGACGCCATCCGCGACTTCCTCTCGCGCCTCGCCTCGGAGTTCCCCTCCGTGGTCTCGCTCCGGCCCTCGGTCTGCGTGCGCAACGCCGCGCTGGTGATCGACATGGATTGCCGGATCCGCGCGGGCACGTCGATCCCGGTGTTCAGCCGCCAGATGCAGGAACGGGTCCGGCAGAGCATCCAGTCGAACCTCGGCATCAGCGAGGTGCAGGTGGTCAAGGTGACCGTGCGCGAGATCGCCAAGTCGCCGGCCCAGCCGGTGGCGGAGCCCGTGGTGCGCGTGCCGCGGCCCGATGAGGACCAGGCCGCGTTCGAGGCGCCCACCGAGGACGAGGGGCATCCCAAATGAACTGGGATCAACTGGCCGTCGACTATCTCGCGGTGGCGCACGAGGTCCTCTCGCGCCTCCGACCGGACGTGGAGCAGGTCGCGGCCGAGATCGCCGCGCGCATGAAGGCCGGAGGCCGCGTCCTGGTCTGCGGAAACGGCGGAAGCGCCGCCGACGCCCAGCACATGGCCGGCGAGCTGGTGAACCGGTTCCTGCTCGACCGCCCCCCCTTCGCCGCCATCGCGCTTTCGACCGACACGTCGGTGCTCACGGCCGTGGGCAACGACTGCGGGTTCGACCACGTCTTCGAGAAACAGGTGCTCGCGCACGGGCGCAAGGGCGACGTGCTGATCGCCTTCACGACCAGCGGCAATTCGCCGAACGTCGTACGGGCCGTCGAGGCGGCCCGTCGCGAGGGATTGCTGACGGTCGTCCTGACCGGAGGCAGCGGCGGGCGTGTCGGATCGCTGGCCGAACGGTGTCTCTGCGTCAGGAGCGCGCCCCACACGCCCCGGATCCAGGAGGGGCACCACCTCATCATGCACGCCCTGTGCGAACGGATCGAGGAGCTGCTGGCCGGCTGAGACCGCTGTCGATGAACGCGAATCCTCCTCCCCGGCTCGTCATTGTCGGTTCCGTCAGCATCGACACCGTGGAAACGCCGCGGGCCCGCCAGGCCGACATCCTGGGCGGCTCGGCGTGCTTCGCCTGCGCGGCGGCCTCGTTCTTCACGCGCACCGGCATGGTCGGGATCGTCGGCTCCGACTTCCCGCTGCCCTTCCTCGCCGCGCTGCGCCGGATGGGCATCGACCTCGACGGGCTGCAGCGGGTCGAGGGCCGCACGTTCCGGTGGTCCGGGGTCTACGAGCAGAACATGGACAACCGGCGCACGCTGAGCACCGAGCTCAATGTCTTCGCGGGATTCCAGCCCGACCTGCCGGCGGTCTACCGGACGGCGCCTTTCCTCTTCCTGGCCAACATCGCGCCCGCCCTTCAGCTTCACGTGCTGGAGCGGATCCGACGGCCGCGATTCGTGTTGGCGGATACGATGGACCTCTGGATCGCGACCGCGCCGCGCGAGCTCCAGCGCCTCATCCGGCGCGTGGACATGCTGACGCTGAATGAGTCCGAGGCCCGGCACCTCACCGGGCGGCACAACCTCGTCGCCGCGGCCCGGGAGGTGCTGCGGATGGGGCCGCGATACGTCCTGGTGAAGAAGGGGGAGCACGGCAGCGTCCTGTTCTCGCGGCGCGGGCTGCACCTCGTACCGGCCTTTCCGCTCGACGATGTGCAGGATCCCACCGGGGCGGGCGACAGCTTCGCCGGGGGCTTCATCGGTCATCTCGCCCGCGCGGGGCGGGTCAGCGAGTCCGCCATCCGGCGCGCGCTCCTCTACGGCAGCGTCGTGGCCTCCTTCAGCGTCGAGCGGTTCAGCCTGGACTGCCTGCGCCGCCTCACCCGGGCCCGCATCGAGCGCCGCGCGCGGGCGCTTCGCGCGATGGCCCGTCCCGCCTGACGCCGCGCGACAGGCGGATCGCCGGGGCGGGCAGGGATCCGGTCGCGCTGGGCGCTTGCGCGAGGGCGCGCACGACGGCATGATGAGCCCGCGTGCATCCTCCGTGCCGATGGCGATCGCGCGGCGGGAAAGGACAGAGACCCATGCATAGGGACGGGAACAGCCGGGCGCAGCGAAGGGCGCGACGCGGGGCGATGCTGCTGGCCGTCATCACCGGCCTGGCCGGATCGGCGGCGGCCGCGCCGAAACCGAATATCGTGTTCATCTACGCCGACGACCTGGGGTACGGCGATGTCGGCTGCTACGGCGCCACCCGCGCGCAGACGCCCCACATCGACCGCCTGGCCCGGGAGGGCCTCCGCTTCACCGATGCCCACGCCGCCTCGGCCACCTGTACGCCGTCGCGCTACGCGATGCTCACCGGTGAATACGCGTGGCGGAGGAAGGGGACGGGGGTCCTGCCGGGCGACGCGCGCATGATCATCGAGCCCGGCCGCGCCACGCTCGCGTCCGTGCTCCGGCAGGCCGGCTATCGGACCGGCGTCGTCGGCAAGTGGCACCTGGGACTCGGCGACGGCACGCTGGACTGGAACGGCGACATCAAACCGGGACCGCTCGAGATCGGATTCGACTACTGCTTCCTGATCCCGGCCACCGGCGATCGCGTGCCGTGCGTCTACGTCGAGAACCACCGGGTGGTCGGCCTCGACCCTTCCGACCCGATCCAGGTCGGCTACGGGCAGAAGGTCGGCGACGAGCCGACCGGGAAGGAACGGCCGGACCTGCTGAAGATGAAGCCCAGCCACGGGCACGACCAGACGATCGTCAACGGCATCAGCCGCATCGGGTACATGACGGGGGGCCGGGCCGCCCGGTGGGTCGACGAGGACATGGCCGACACGATCACCGGCAAGGCGGTGAAGTTCATCGAGGACAACAGGGACCGGCCGTTCTTCCTCTACTTCGCCACCCACGACATCCACGTGCCGCGCGTGCCGCACGCGCGGTTCGCCGGCCGGAGCGGCATGGGGCCGCGCGGCGACGTGATTCTGCAGTTCGACGGGTCCGCCGGCGAGATCCTCAAGGCGCTGGACCGGCTGGGCCTGGCGGAGAACACGATGGTGATCTGCAGCAGCGACAACGGCCCCGTCGTCGACGATGGGTACCAGGACGAGGCGGTGGCGAAACTCGGCGACCACCGGCCGGCCGGTCCGCTGCGCGGCGGGAAGTACAGCTCGTTCGAGGGCGGCACACGCATCCCGTTGATCGTCCGCTGGCCCGCCCGCGTGAAGCCGGGGGTCTCGGATGCCCTGGTCTGCCAGGTGGACTTCGTCGCCTCCTTCGCCGCCCTGGCGGGCGGCGCCCTCGCGCCGGCCGACGCGCCGGACAGCTTCAATGTCCTGTCCGCCCTGCTCGGGGAGTCGCCGAAGGGGCGCGACCGTCTCGTGGAGCACGCGGGCGTGCTCGCGCTGCGCGACGGGACCTGGAAGATGATCGAGAAGGGCAAAGGCCCGAAGAAGAACGTGCCGACCAACACGGAACTGGGAAACGACCCCGAGCCGCAGATCTATGACCTCGCCCGCGATCTCGGTGAGCGAGTGAACGTGGCGGGTGCGAACGAGACCCGCGCCGCGGCCATGGCCGCGGAGCTTCAGAAGATCCGCGCCGGAGGCCGCCGCCGACCATGAAACGCCCGTGAAACCTCAGAGGGAGCCCGTGAGATGAACACCGCCCGAAGGACCACGCGCAGAGAGTTCCTGCGGCAGACCGGGGCCGCCGGCATCGCCGCGCCGGCCTTCATCAGGAACCTGTTCTCGCGTCCGCCGATCCACACCGTGCGTCTGGCCAGCTTCGGCGCGGACGGCATGGCCGGGGGCGATCTGCAGACGTTCGCGAACCACCCGAAGGTCAGGATCGTCTGCGTGGCGGAGGTCGACACGGCACGGCTGGGTCGGATCAAGAAGCTCTCGCCGGACGGGGGGATCCGCGTCTACCAGGACTGGCGCGAGATGCTCGACCGGGAACACCGGAACGTCGACGCGGTCAGCATCGGCACGCCCGACCATATGCACGCCCCGATGGCGATGTCGGCGATGGCGTACGACCTGCACGCGTACGTCCAGAAGCCCCTGGCGCATGAGATCTTCGAGGTGCGGCGGCTGACCGAGATGGCGCGCCGGAAGCGGCTCGTGACGCAGATGGGGATTCAGATCCACTCGGACGGCCACTACCGGCTCGGCGTCGAGACGATCCGCAGCGGCATGATCGGCAAGGTCCGCGAGGTCCATTCCTGGAGCAGCAAGAAGTGGGGCGCCAGCCATGAAGCCTTGCCGGAGCGCGTCGATCCCGTGCCGGCGACGTTGAACTGGGACTGGTGGATCGGCGTGGCCGAACCCAGGCCGTTCATCGCCGGGTACTACCATCCCGACCAGTGGCGGAAGCGCGTGGACTTCGGCACGGGCACGTTCGGCGACATGGGCTGCCATATCCTCGACCCGGTGTTCGAGTCGCTGGAATTGACCGCCCCCGTGACGGTGCGATCGGAAGGCCCCGCCCCGAACCGGTGGAATTGGGCGATCGACGCGGTTGTCCATTTCGTCTTCCCCGGCACCCGGCGGACCGAGGGCAAGACCGTGACGCTGACGTGGTACGACGGCGACGCCCGGCCACCGGCGGCGGTGTTGGCCCTCCTGGGCGGGCGCGCGCTGCCCGACCAGGGTTCCCTTTTCGTCGGGACCGATGGCGCGATGCTGCTCGAGCACATCGGCGCTCCGGTGCTGCTGCCCGAGGAGAAGTTCAAGGGGCGGCCGCTGCCGAAGGCCGAGGGCACGAGCCATCACCGACAGTTCATCGACGCCGTCATGGGCAAGGGCAAGACTACGGCCTCCTTCGACTACTCCGGCCCCCTCACCGAAGGCGTACTGCTGGGCTGCCTGGCGACCCGTTTCCCCAAGACCACCCTCGAGTGGGACGCCCGCCGTCTGCGGTTCCGGAACAGCAGGGAGGCGACAGGCTTCGTCCGCCGCCGGTATCGCAAGGGGTGGGAGGTGAGAGGATTGAGCTGAGCCCGTCGCCGGCCGCGTGCCGTGAACATCAACCGAGGATGCGACGGCCGTAGCCGCCGAAGCTCAGCCGGCAAGAAGACGGTCGGCGACGTCGGCCGGCGTCGGCTTTCGCGCCAGCAGGTTGGAGAAACCGCGGCCTTCTTCGACCGCCTTCTTCAGGGCGGCATCCAGGCCGGCCCGGCCGACCAGATTGGCGCCCATGAGCCGGCCCTCACGGAACACGTAGCGCTCATAGCCGTCGCCCGCCGGCGACTCGATCACGGTGTCCCCCGCCTCCGCTTCGAACCGCCCCACGCTGAAGACATGCACCCCGAGCACCTTGAGCACACTGGATCGCGGGATGCCGGCGAACGCAGCCGGCTGTCCGGCGGCATTCAGGCCGGCGAGGATGCCCTGGTATTGCGCCGCGGGCCAGAGGCCGTAGACCTGGCCGCGGTGCTCCGCCACGTCCCCGGCGGCCAGCACGCCCGGATGCGACGTCGCCAGGAAATCATCCACGATGACGCCCCGGTTCACGGTCAGACCGGCGGCTGCGGCCACCGTGCTGGCGCATCGGATGCCTGTGGCCACGAGCACGAGGTCCGCGGGCAGGACGGCGCCATCCTCCATCCGCACCCCCGTTGCGCGATCCGATCCGGTGATCTCCCGCACCTCCGACATCGGCCGCAACCTGATGCCGAGCTCCTCGACATGGCGCGCCAGCACCTCTCCCGCCGCACGCGTGAGCTGCCGTGGCATGAGCCAGCCGGACGTCTCCAGCAGCTCCACCCGCACCCCGCGTTTCGCAAGCGCCCCGGCGGTCTCCAGCCCGAGAAGGCCGCCGCCGACGCACACGCAGCGGAGGCCCCGCTCCAGCCGCGCGACCACGCGGCGGACATCGTCCGCCGTCCGGATCGCGAACACCCCCGGACGGTCCCCTCCCGGCCATGGCGGTACGAACGCGCGGGCGCCCGTCGCGACAACGAGCCGGTCGAAGGCCACCTTCTCGCCTCCGGCGATTTCGACCTCGCGCCGGTCCGGCGAGAACCCGACCGCCTCCGTTCCGGTCCGCAGCCGAATGCGCTGCTGCTCATACCACGCGGCGGGGTGGAGGGGCAGGGCATCCTCCGGGATCTCGCCCGCCAGCAGCCGCGTGAGATTGAGCCGGTAGTAGGGCAATTCCCTTTCGGCGGAGACCAGGGTGATCTCCGCCTCCGCCGACGTCTGGCGCGCCCCCTCCGCGGCGGACACGGCGGCGATCCCCCCTCCCATGATCACGATGCGGCCGACGCCCGCGGCCGTGGCGGGCGGCGCGGCCGGCGCCGCGGCCTCGCGCACCGGGGAGAAATCCGAGGCGGGAGCGCCGCAGACCGGGCATTCCACCGGGGGCTCCGGCCCCTCGTGAATGTATCCGCAGAGATCGCACCGCCATGCCTGGACTCGGAGTGGGTTCATGCCTCGGCTCCCAACGCGGCGCGCCGCAACCCGATTGGAATTGAACGGAAGGCGACGAAGAGAGCAAAGAACCGAGTCACAGCCCGGACTCCGGATGACGGCCGTTCTCGATGGCGATCCGCGCGTTTCGGATCAACCCTTGGCGTTTCGCCCGCCGAACGGCGGTGTGACGGTAGCGCCGGTGGAACTCCTCCTCGCTCAGGCCGACGACCCAGTCCAGCCGGGGGGCATGCACCTCCGGGTCGAAATGCAGGAAGGTGGCTTGGCCGGACCGGGAGAACCGCCGGACCCACGGGCAGACCGCCTGGCACTCGTCGCACCCGAAGATCCACCGGCCCATCAACGGCCGGAGCTCCGGCGCGATGTCGCCCCGATGCTCGATGGTCAGGAACGAGATGCAGCGCCGGGCGTCCAGGCGGTGGGGCGCGACCAGCGCGCCGGTCGGGCACGCGTCGAGGCACCGGCGGCATCGACCGCATCCCAGGCCCGGATCCGACACCGGGGGATCGGGCTCCAGCTCGATCGGCAGCACGAGGCCGCCCAGCAGCAGGTGCGATCCGAACGACCGGCTGATCAGGCAGGTGTTGCGGCCGGCGAAGCCGAGTCCGGCGCGCTCCGCCACGTCTCGTTCGAAGACGGGGGCGGCGTCGACGAAGGACGGCGGCGCGGCCGTCCATCCCTCGTCGCGCCCCATCCGTTCCCGCAGCCGGGCCAGCCGTCCGCGCATGGCGACGTGGTAGTCCTCGCCCCAGGCGTACCGCGCGATGCGCCCGCGGCGCGGGTCGTCCCAGTACTCGGGGGGCGGATCGACGGTGTGGTACGACAGTCCGACCACCAGCAGGCTGCGCGCCTCCGGCCACCGGACACGCGGATCGAGGCGCTCCTCCAGCGTGCGGGCCATCCACTCCATGCCCGCATGGTCGCCCCGGCCGATCCAGGCGCGGAGCTCGTCGGCCCGCCCCGCCGGGCCCGCCGGGGCGATGCCCGCCAGGTCGAAACCGGCCTCCCACGCCATCTGCTTCACGCGTTCCGCGTTCATGGAGCGCCTTCATCCCGCCGCCCGACACCTTGGGACAATCGAACGGTTGCCGCAATGCGAATCGCGAGCGGTGCCCGGAAGCAGGGCACGGAGACGGAGGCGGGAGCGCCTTGAGGCCAAGCCGCTCCACCCCGGGCGTCATCCGTCCGGCTTGAACGGACGATGGGAAAGGGCTACGGTCCCGTGTCCATATCTGTTCGGAAGGTGGGATGACCTGATGCGGGGAAGAGCGATATGAAGACGTGCGCCGGCGTGGGTCTGGCTGTTCTGATGATGGGGCTGCAGGCGCTCGCCGTCGATGGGCCCCCGGAAGACCGCCTGGAGCTTCCCGGTGTGTCGGCCGACCGCGCGACGAAGACGGTGCGCCTGAGCGCCCGCGCCTGCGGCGTGGAGCCCCGGGCGCCGACCGAGTTCTTCATCATCGCCACGAACAGCGGCCACGATTACGAGTCGGTGGCGGTGGCCGGCGCGAAGCCCAGCGATGTCCACCGCGCGCTGGAGTTCCTGGGGATGAAGCCTGGCCGGCCGGCGAACATCGACAAGCTTCAGTTGTGGCCGCGGGGGGAGAGGGTGACCGTGACCGTGGAGTGGACGCCGACCAACGGCAGCCCCCGCACCGCGCGGATGGAGGACTTCATCCTGGACGCCCGAACCGGCAAAACGCTTCCGCGCGACGGCTTCATGTTCACGGGGTCGGAGTGGATCACCGCCGACGACGGATCAGGTCGCCGGGACTACGCGGCCGACGTGCTCGAACCCCATGCGATCGCCACCGCGTACAACCTGGGGAGCACGGTGCTGGACGTGCCCCGGCGGGGAAGCCAGGGCGAGCTGTACGATTTCCAGGTCACCAACCCCGACCTCGTCCTTCCGAAGGGTCAGCCGCTGACGCTCGTACTCACGCCGGAGGCCCGGCCGGACGGCCAGCCGCGCGTGCTCGACCTCTCGCTGCGGATCGCCCCGGCTGCCGGCGCCGGCGGTTTCCGCCTGCGGCTCCGAGACGCCGACGGGAAGACCCTGGCGGATGGCGCGGCCGACGAGGCGGCGGCGGCCATCCGCAGGCTGTCCGAGGCCGGGCGGGATCCGTTTCTGGACGTGGTGTTCGACGTCTCTGCGCCGGTGGGAATCCTGCGCGCCGCCGCGATCGCGGTGGACGACATGGTGCTCAAGCACGATGCGCGGGTGAACCCGCCGCCGGCCGGCCGGCTGTACTATCGAGCCTTCATCCCCGCCCCCTCGCTCAAGGACCGGGCCACCCGGCCGGCCCAGCCCTGGGAGCTGCGTCTGCGCCGCACCGACGGACGGATCGCGGGCCTGCTGACCAAGGTCGACCGCGTTCGCGACCTGATCACCGACGAACCCACCTTCGCGACGAAGGAATTTCCGGTCGCCTCGGCGGACGCCCTCGTCATTGCCCTCAAGGAGAACGGCCCGGGGCTGCCGGTGATTCTCGTGCTCGCGCCGCCCGCCGTCACGTGCGGGGAGCTGGAGGCCTTCGTGGGACCGGCGATGAAGACGCATCCGATCGTGCACGTGTTCGCCGACGGGGGTGTCGGAATCCCGTGAGGGCGCGAGACCGCGGCGGGATCCCGGTTGATCGGAGCGGGGGGGGGGCGGGCGGCAGCGCACTTCCCTATCGCACCTACCGCGTGGAGGTGCTGGGCTGCAAGGTCAACCAGTACGAGGCCTGGCAGATCGAGCGGATGCTGGAGGAGCGGGGTCTGCATGCCGCCGCGGAAGGGGAGGAGGCGGATGTCTCCGTGGTGCACACGTGCGCCGTGACATCGGCTGCGCTCCGCAAGACGGGCCAGATGTTGCGAAGGGCGTCCGCGCGGACGCGCCCGAACGGCCGCGTGCTCGCGACCGGATGCGCGGGCCGCTTGATTCCGCCGGCGGGGGGCGGGTTGGCCGACATCGTCGTGCCCGCGGGGCCGCTGTGGATGGAGCAGATGATCGCGGAACTCGATGCGCTCGCCGCGCGCCGCTCCGCCGGCCGGTCCGCCCGCGACAGGCGGGCGCCGCGCCGCTTCACCGGGCACACCCGCGCCTTTCTGAAGATCCAGGACGGCTGCGATCTCGGCTGCAGCTACTGCATCGTGCCTTCGCTGCGCGGTCCGCCGCGGGACAAGCCGCTCGCGGATATCGAAGTGGAGGCGCGGGCGCTGGTGGCGGCCGGCCATTGCGAGATCGTGGTGACCGGCGTCAGCGTGGGGCTCTGGGGCCGTGCCGCGGGGGGAGGGGGACTCGCCGCGGTCCTGCGGCGGCTCGCGACCGTCGAGGGGCTCGAGCGGATCCGCATGTCCAGCCTGCACCCGGCGGAACTCACCCCGGAACTCCTGTCGGCGTGGTCGTCCTCGCCGAAGGTGCTTCCCCATGCGCACCTGCCGCTGCAGTCAGGGTCCGACGCGGTCCTGGCGCGCATGAACCGGGGTTACACCGGAGCGGAATTCCTGGCGGCGGTGGAACGGGCGCGACGTGCGCTGGACCGGCCGGCCTTCACGACCGACCTCATCGTTGGCTTCCCGGGCGAGACCGAGGAGGACTTCGACCGGACGCTCGCGGCGTGCCGCGAGGCGGGCTTCTCGCGCCTGCACATCTTCCCGTTCTCCGCGCGACCGGGCACGCCGGCTGCCGGCATGGGGGGGACCGTCCCGCCGGCGATCGCGCAGGTGCGCGTGCGGCGGTTGAAGACGCTCGGGGTGGAGATGGCAGAGGCCTACTACCGCTCTTTCGCGGGCACCCGGGCCCAGGCGCTCTGCGAGACGTGGGATCCGGCGATCGGCGAATGGGAAGCCTACACGGAGCGGTACATTCCCGTCCGGTTCACCGGCGAGCCGTCCTGGGGCGGCCGCATCCGCGAAGTCGTGCTCGATGCGGTCTCTGGCGCGCACGTCAGGGCGCGCGCCATCCTTCCATCCGCAGTCGCTTCACAGGCTTAGAACGCGGCGCGGCAGGTGGTGCACTCCCTGATGTGGTCGTCCCCGTGCACCATGCAGCCCGATCCCAAACGAGAATCCATGCCTTCCTCGTACGGCTCCATGGTGTTCTGCCTCCGGGCGTATTGACATACCAGGCAAACCCCCGACTGTTGCCGAGCCGGCCTGCTGCACCATCTATCCGTGACCTCGCGATGCCACTGCCGGCCTTCTCTTGCGCCGTCAACGGCAACGACTTCACGCGATCCCGCTGGCCATGGGACGGCAAGCGCTTTGTGCGGTCCTACGTGGGGATATCGCCCCTGTACCGGATACGGCCGCGGCGAGGCGGTGGGTGTCCTTGTTTCTCGGGTGCCGCAGCCAAATCTCCAAGACCCGCGGCCTCATTTCTTCCCCCATGAGTCCAGCGGGTGGTGAGGGGGCAGTTGGCAGGTTCGCTGTCGAACGCAGCGCCGATGACGCGGGACGGGGCCGGTCCGCGCCGACTCGGCTCACGCGGGCAGTCTGGCTGTGGCATACTCGCTTGACATGAACACGGGGCCGACGGCGGGTAGCAGCGAGCATGTGACTCCA
The DNA here is from genome assembly GCA_964610105.1 of uncultured Verrucomicrobiota bacterium. Taxonomy (GTDB): domain Bacteria; phylum Verrucomicrobiota; class Kiritimatiellia; order PWTM01; family PWTM01; genus CAZSUU01. The sequence continues at coordinate 23,051 of CAZSUU010000026.1, forward strand.
GAGCCGCCCGCATGGGATGCCGCGGATCCGGCTGGTTCGTTTGCCCGGTATGCGGCGTGGCTCAGCGAGAAGGCCCGGATCACCTTCCTGACCGACGGTTTCCACACCGAGATATTCTTCTTGATGCGGGCGGATGGGCAGGGCGGCATGGGGGTTCCGCCTCCCGGCATGGATCGCGACCAGGTAGTGGGAATGCTGCGGCAGAGCATCCGGGCCAATGACATCTACGGTGTGGTCCACGTCTGCGAGGCGTGGACGTATTTCCCCAAGGCTCTGAAGGATCACACGCTCGCCCAGGTCATGGAGGGCGAGATTGCGGTCTCGGAGTTGCGCCCCGGGGATCGGACCGAGGTGCTGACCGTCCGGATGGAATCGCGCGATGGCGCGTCGCGCATGTGGATGAGCCCCATCGCCCGCCCGCCCACCGGTGTTGCGCTGGCCGACGCGATCGAATGGCCGCACCCGCCGGGCGGGACGTTCGTGGGGCTGTTTGGCAGGTAGGGGCTTGGAGTTCCGCTGCGCGGCAATGACACAAGAAAGGGCTGGCACTCTCTACGGCGACCGGCCATGAAAGAGAGGCGGGCAGTCTCTTCGCTCTGCTGTACCGACTGCGCTCTGGATCGACCGGCTTCGATCTCGAACGATGCCTATTGGCATCCTGACTTGCCGATCCAACTCGCACTCCCCTTCTGCGCATCCGCTCCCTCGGTCCGCTCACCACTCGCCACTCACTACTCACGGCGGGATGCCAGATGCCGATTCGGCCGAGACTGCCCGCAAGACAACATCGGTCCGTTGCGGAAAGAATCAAGCTCCGGAATTGCCCTTTCTTGCTTGTCCGACGGATAGGTGCGCGAACCCGTACCCAAGGCGGAGGTGCTGACGGACGTGTCACCCCTCTATATGGCCAAATCCTCTCAATTCAGGCCAAGTAGATCCCATCGGCCCTCACAGGTTCTTTCCAGATCGAAGAACTTCCGCATGGGATTCTCTCGGTGCTCTCGCCCGCCGCGTCCCGTGGTGTGGAGCCAGTCGCGGTGTTCTTTCGTGACGGCTCTCGCAACGATACGGCTGGGCACGATGAAGAAGTGTGGGTGCTGACCGGGTTGATGCAGGTTGACAAAGACATAGAACAAGGTTGGCGAATGGAATTTCTCAGCCTTTTCTCCGAGCGTCCAGACAGGGCTCATGCCCTGGCTTGTCTTGACTTGAACTCCAACCGTCCGCGACGCTTTGTTATTGGAGGCAAGGATGTCGATGCCTGCTGTATTCCTGAGCGTAACAGGCGCGACGAAACCGCGCCGAGAAGGCTCTGCGGCAACGAAGTATTCGCCAGCGATTCCCGACTGATAGCCCTTGAGATGCACGATGGCTGGCTGTTTCTTCACAGATGAGTCTACGGGGCGTTTCGGTTTCATTGTGGCACCGGCATGCGAAACAGAAAATCAAACTTGTTGGTCAAACCAGGCCGCTGCACAGCAAGGCTGGGTTGCGACGGTCATCCCCCCTGTTTCTCCTCGTCCAGTGACGCCAGTGCTTTGCCGACTGTGGCGCATATGTCGCGAAGCGCGTCACGATCCTGGTCATCCACGAGTTCTCCAATCCACTCCTCTTGCATTTCCTCTCTCCGCTCAGATAACAGGCGAACTCATCCCGGCCCCGTCAGAACCAGACATTACAGTGCCCGCAAGGCGGTTGCCATGGTAATAACCTGAACGAAGCCGAGAGGGTCTTCTCAATGGTCCATTAGCCGCTATGCTGTCGCCTACGTGAGTGAGGTGCAAGGATTCGGAATGTGGCCGCCATCATGATCGAGCCCGGGCAGATTGTGCGCCTGCGAACCCGCACCTGCCTGGTGGAGGGGGTCCAGAAGGATGGAGCGGCGACGCTGGCAGCGCTGGTGCGCGTCGACGACGACGCTCACGCCGAAGCTCTCGAGCCGGAAACTCACCCCGGTTCTGCCCCTGTCGTTGGCATCGCCAGCGCAGCGGTGAGCTTGCGTAGAACTTGCTCGCCCTGCCGCCGGGTATCCAGCAGCCGGCGGCGCCACGCCAAGACGTATGGGTGGGGCGAACGGAGCGAAGCGGGAAGCTGGACAACACGGATGTCGGCCCCGCCGTTTCGCAGCAGCACCGACGGCAATACCGCTGCGCATACGCCGGCGCACACGACCTGCACGGCGTGACGGTAGGAATCGACCCCGAGCGCCACCTGCGGGGCAATCCCCGCCTTGGCGGCATACGCGTCCAGTCGCGCCCGCAGATCGCCGCCGATGGGCAGGGCAAGCGGCAGGGAGGCCAGCAGCTTGGCGATGCTGCCGGCGCCAGGGTCAATGACCACGGGGACCGCCAGGACCCACTCCAACTGGCCCAGCCTTCGCGTCGTCACCCCGGCAGGCACGGCGTCGGCGCGCAACAGGGCGAAATCCACCTGCTGCTCGCTGACCGCTCGCGCGGCGTCCCGTGTCGTCATGTGCTCGACCCGCCACGATACGCCCGGCAACTCCCGCCGCAGCCGGCCAAAGGAGGGCAGGAACACGGCATCGAGCAGCGTATTCGATCCCGCGAGGGAGAACGTTACGGGGTGTTCCCGGCACTCGTCGTCGAAGTCCTGCAGCGCCTGCATCTGCTGACGCACGACGGCGGCGAGGCGCCGCCCCGCCTCGGTGAGCACCAGGCCGCGACCCTGACGGCACACGAGGTCGATCTCGAACGCCTGCTCCAGTTCGCGAATCTGCCGGCTCATCAGCGACTGGCGGACCGGATCGCCGCCGGCCGCGTTCACGATCGAGCCCGCCTCGGCCACGGCACAGAAGCTCCGCAGCCGATCCCAACTCAAGCCGGTCCTCGACAGTACGCTCACATTCATGACTCCCGGGTAATATAGGCTTCCGTATCGTCTCTACAATGACCAAGGCGGTCCGTGCGATACAGGGCGCGCCGGGGGACAAGGGTTCGGACCGACCGTCCCCGGCGGGAGGACCGAACGATGCGCGCGAAGACTGGAATGGGCTGCGAGCGATGCTTCGGCGAAGACGCCGCGTCGGCGTGGGCGGTCGCGCGGGAGCACACGGATGTGCTTCTGGACGAAAGCCACTTCGCCATCACGATCGAGGCCTGCCCGTTCTGCGGGCAGCAGTTCGTGCGGATCTTCACCGAGTTCGTGGACTGGGAGGAAGGGGACGACAAGCAGTACTGGGACGTGCTGCCGGTCACGGATGAGGAGGCAGCCCTCGTACGGGAGCAGGACGCCAAACTCGATCTGCACTACCTGATGGCGCTGGGTGCGGAAAGAAGGCACCTGAAGGCGGATGATCACGGCATACGGTGGGCCGGTGGCGGTCTCTTCATCATGCCGGGGGGGTGATCACAACTCGTTGTGCGACTCAAGAACGGAGGGACGGAGAATGCGAAACATGAGCAATGCGCTGGAAACTGCGATACGGCTGGCGGTTGAGAAGCACGCCGGGCAACGCGACAAGGCCGGGGCCCCCTATGTCCTGCACCCGTTGCGGCTGATGATGCGGATGGACACCGACGTGGCACGCATCGCCGCGGTGCTGCACGACGTGGTGGAGGACACCCCGACGACATTGGAGGACCTGCGGGCAGCCGGCGTTTCCGGGGAGGCGGTGCGGTTGGTCGATCTCCTGAGCCGGGGACCGGGAATGTCCAAGACCGCCTACTACCGGCGGCTGGCGGGCGATCCGACTGCCCGGCGCATCAAGCTGGCCGACCTCGAGGACAACATGGACGTTCGCCGGTTGCGCAGAATCACAGAGCGCGATGCGCGGCGGTTGGCGCGATACCGGCGATGGTGGGGATGGTTGAAACGAGTGGATGAGGCAGGGGGCAGCACGTCATGAACGGGGTTCTGAACAGCGAGGACCTGCTCCAGGCCCGCAGGATGCTGGCCGCCATGGTGGACCTGGGCGATACCGCGCACGACGACGAGGGCGCCACCCGGCGACGGATCGACATCCTGGAGCGGATGATCGAGGTCCTGCGCTACGAACTGGAGTACCCCGACAACAAGCTCCCGTTCGAGCGTTTCGTGAACGGCGCGATCCTGGTGGACGACGGGGTGATACACTACCGACCCGGCCAGTGCGCACCATTCGGCGGCATCGGCACCCGCGCATACGATCTGCAGCCGCGCCTGCTGATCTACCTCCTCGTCAATCACGGACTGCACGGGGATGTCTACTCCGCCATCCACGGCTTCGTGAGACGCCATCGGCCCATTCTGGGCGTGCTGGACTTCAAACGAACCCGCACCGGTGTCGTGCGCTGTTTCACCAACACCCGGACGGCCGCCCGCACCCTGCGCCGGTTCGGACTCCTGCGCTACACGTGCCGTGAGGCGTACAAGACATGGGAGTTGTCGCTTCGCGGGCTGCTCGTGGCGGCCATCCTCTACCGTCATGGGCACGTGAAGCCTCCCGAGAGCTTCCCGACGGACCTGGTCGATGCCCACCCCCTGGTCCGGACCGCGTTGCTGATGACTCGGACCTTCGACCGGGCCGTCGCGGTGTTCCAGCATGTCTGCGAGAAAGGGCGAGGGCTGTATGCGTCGATCGACGCGGTGGCGAGAGAGGTCGAAAGAGTGCGACGCGGGTATCGCGCCGCCATTCGGGAGCGTCTGACTATGCGCCCCAAGGAAGATGAGCGGCTCTCCACCCGGGCGCTCGAGGTCATCGAGTCTCATCCGGCCATGCCGGACTTCAAGCGGGACCTCAGCATGGCCCTGCAGATCGAGGACGTGCTGGCCGGCGCGGTGCGGACGCGCGAGAGCGGGCACTGCGCGGACTCGGCCTGAGATCGGAGTGGCAAGATAGTAGCTTGTGGGGCGGCTGGAAGGACTTCCCGAGTCGAATTGGCTGCCATCAGAGCAGCTTGGCGAGTGCCTTCGCGATGCGGGGGAGTGGATGCGTGATACGGAGTACTGCGTGGGTGCCGATACCTAAAGTAACGAGAGCCTTTCAGACGATCCAGCCGCCAGCGACTGGCAAGCTCGAGGGGAAGAGATCTTGGAGCTACGACACCCCGTCCGGGGTGGACGGAGTGTCAGGGCGCGCTTAGGATACTATGCCGCACCTGGAGTCTTCAGGCTGGTCGGTGTTCTCGCTCACGCCCGAAACTCACAACCTGAAATGGCAGATCATCCTACTCCAGAGAAGCAGAAGAGGGCCGACGCGTTCAGCCGCGATTCCTCTCCTTGATGCCCAGCCCCAGTCACCCGCGGGAGGAATCATCCTGGCGGGGGGATCGGGCGTTGTCCTTGACGTCCCCCCCCCTATCCTGGAATCCTCCACATCATGGAAATCGTGGTTCAAGCGGGGCCCAGCGGCTGCGCGGCTGTACCGCCTGGAAGCGGTTTCCTGTCAGGCCCCGAAGGACGCCGATCACATATGCCCATCCTCAGGCTGAACGCCATTCTCCTGCCCGTTCTCTGCGGTCTCACCGGGTGTCAGGGCCCCTTCATCGAACATGTCGGACCGCTGCCCGGCAGCGGCCACCTGACCGCCACGCACCAGATGCTCCGGCCGGCGGGCCAGACCGTCGAGTTCGCCGCGCGGCCTGTCGATCTTGCCGTCGCGCCCGATGGCCGCGCGCTTTATGTGAAGGACAGTCGCGGGCTGGTGGTCATCGATCCGGCGTCGTGGCAGATTCGGCAGGAGTTGAAGTTCAGTGCCGGCGGGAGTTCCGTCCACGGCATTGTTGTCACGCGCGACGGCTCGCGTGTCTTCGCCACGACAGCGCAGGACCTCCTCTGGGAAGCGAAGACGACACCCGGGGGCAGACTCGAATTGGGGCGAAAACTGACGGTGAAAGGCCCAGGCGGTCGTGGGTATGCAGCCCCGGCGGGCCTTGCCCTTTCGCCCGATGAGAAGACGGCGTACGTCTGCTTTTCCAGGAACAACAGCCTGGGCATCGTGGATCTGGAATCGGGCCAGTGCGTCAAGGAGGTGCCGGTCGGCGTCGCACCGTATGACGTGGTACTGGTCGAGAAAGGCCGGAAGGCTTTCGTCTCCAACTGGGGCGGCCGCCATCCGCGCGCCGGGGAGAAGACCGCTCAATCGTCCGACACCGACACGCTGGTGGATGAACGTGGCGTGGCGGCTAGCGGGATGGTTTCGGTTGTGGACCTCGAGTCAGCGCGCGAAATCGCGCAGATCGAGACAGGCCTTCACCCCTCCGACCTGGCGCTGAGTGCCGACCAACGAAGACTGTATGTCGCCAACGCCAACTCCGACACCGTCAGCGTCATGGACGTGGCCACGCACCGCGTCATCGAGACCATCGCGGTGCGACCGGACGCAACCCTGCCCTTCGGCAGCGCGCCCAACGCGCTTTCGTTGAGCCCGGATGACCGCACCCTGTTCGTGGCCAACGGGGGCAACAACGCCATCGCCGTAGTCTCGCTGGCCGCCTCGCCCGGCGGTGTGAGTCGGGTCGCAGGATTCATTCCCACCGCGTGGTATCCCGGCGGCGTGGTCAACGACGGCCGGGTCCTCTACATCGCCAACGTCAAGGGCTTTGGCTCGCGGGATCCGCAGAGGAAGAAGACGGGGTGGAACAGCCACTATCATCTCGGCGCAGTGAGCAGGCTGGAGATCCCCGGTGCGGCCACGCTCAAAGCGTACACGCGGCAGGTACAGACGGACGCGCGCGTTCCGGAGATGTTGCGCGCGCTGGACAGATTCAGCGGCGGCCGCAAACCGGTGCCCGTGCCTGCGCGGCTGGGCGAGCCATCGGTGTTCAACCATGTCGTCTACATCATCAAGGAGAACCGCACCTACGATCAAGTCCTCGGTGATCTTCCGCAGGGCAACGCGGATCCATCGCTCTGTGTTTTCGGACGCGAGGTGACGCCCAACCATCACGCACTGGCCGAGGAGTTCGCGCTGCTCGACAACTACTACTGCAACGGCGTGCTCTCCGCGGACGGCCACGCATGGTCGGTGGAGGGGTACGCGACCGATTACCTCGAGAAGTCGTTCGGCGGTTGGACGCGCAGCTACCCTTTCGCCGGAGATGATCCGATGAGCTTCGCCGCCACCGGTTTCATCTGGGACCACGTGCTGCTGCATGGCCTGTCGTTCCGCAATTACGGAGAGATGAGCAAGACGCAGCTCCAGCCTCCCAAGGCGTCGTTCGAGGAGGTCTGGGCGGACTACAAGGGCAAGACGGGGAAGATCACGTTCACCCATGACATGCAGATCGAGACGTTGCGCCGATACAGCTGCCCGCGTTCACCTGGCTGGCAGATGCGCATCCCCGATGCCATCCGCGCCGACGTGTTCCTGGAGGAATTCACCGGGTACGAGCAGCGCGGAGACTGGCCCAATCTCGTCATCGTCTTTCTGCCGAGCGATCACACCTCGGGCACCAGGCCGGGCAGCCCCACGCCTCGCGCGCACGTGGCCGACAACGACCTCGCCGTTGGCCGCATTGTCGAGCGGATCTCACACAGCCGCTTCTGGCCGAAGACCTGCATCTTCGTGATCGAAGACGATCCGCAGAACGGTTTCGACCATGTGGACGGGCACCGCTCGATCTGCCTGGTGGCCAGCCCGTACACGAAACGAGGCGTCGTGGTCAGCCGGTTCTACAACCAAACCTCCGTGCTGCACACCATCTCCCGGATGTTCAATCTGCCGCCCATGAACCAGATGGTCGCCCTTGCGCCGCTGATGACCGAGTGTTTCACATCCACCCCGGATTTCAGGCCTTACCGGTGCCGGCCCAATCAGATTCCGCTCGATGAGATGAACAGGTCCGGCGCCGCGCTTCAGGGCGACGAGCTCCACTGGGCGCGCAGGAGTATGGAGCAGCGGTTCGACGAGGTGGACTGTGCGGACGAAGACACTCTCAACCGCATCATCTGGCATTCGGTCAAGGGAGCGAGTGCGCCCTATCCGGCGCACCTGGCGGGCGCGCACGGCAAGGGGCTGCGGGCCTTGGGGCTGGTCACCATTCCTTCCTCCGCGGGCTCCACGATATCCAAGTAGCCGTCGCGGCGGCGGAGGCCGCAGGGCATGACACCTCGCGCAAATCCTGCCTGGGCTCCGACGTCCCTCTCAGCACCCGCGCGGCTACGGTTGTTTCGCGGGGGCGGGTGGGGGAACATATGTCCGATCTGGGAGTCAGCCACATGGACGTCGTCCGGACTGACGGCATCGGGAAACTGCGGGCGATCCGGGTGTGCAGATGAAGAAGATACTCGCGGTGTCATGGGCAGTTCTGGCGCTGCTGCCTTCATTCCATAACGCGGAGGCCGGGAATGGCGCTTCTCGAACCACCGATGTGGGTCGGGTGACGAAGATCCCCCTCCTGGTCATGCCGATAGAGTACTCGGACTGCAAACTCACGTTTGCCGATGAGGCCTGGAACAAGAAGATATTCTCGACGCCCACCCGGGAGGAGGAGGACCAACGGTTCGATTTGTTTGGCTTCTGCGGCACAAGCGTGAACAACTACTTCGAGGAAATCACCTGTGGCAGATTCCAGTTCGCGCCGTTGGAGGAAACCTGCGGAACCGTCAATGACGGGGTCATACGAGTTGGTCTTGACGTACAGCATCCGCACGAGGATTCCGGCGCGATGGCGCGGGCCGTTCACCTGGCCATATCCAAAGCAGCGCCATACATGAATCTCTCCGACTGCGATCGGAATAAGGACAAGGTCCTGAGTCCGAAGGAGCTTGTCATCGTCGTGGTGTCGGCCGGCGGCACGGCGGACAGCACGTATTCCAGAAACCGGACCTTCTATTCTCGGTTGAATGCCAATGCACGCAGCATCCCCGGGTTCGTCGTGGTGTCGGAGCGAAGGGACGATCTGCGGAGTACCTATGCGAGACTCGCTCAATCAGCGGGGGTGGAGCCGAGATACAAGAATTTCCCGGTTTCGATCGGCACCCTCATCCATGAACTGGGTCATGTGTTTGGAACGCCCGACCTGCCCTTTACGGGCTACCTAACCGCGGTCGGCTATGGGCAGAAGAATGGAAGTACCGCCTTGTTTCCGAGAACCACATTGGAATACACGAGATCTGCTCCAAGTCACTATGGCGCCTACACGATGGTCGAGGCGGGCTTCGTTGACCCCATCGTTCTGGAAAGAACGGGGATATACGAGGTCAACTCCGCGGGAACCGGCAGATACAACGTCTACAAGATACCCACCAGCGATCCAAAGGAATACTTCCTCATCGAAAACAGACAACGGGAGGGTTCTGATCTGGCGGTGGGCGTCACGGACAAGACCGGCGCGACAGGCGGCATCGCCATCTGGCATGTCAACGAGACGTTCGGACGGAACAACGACAAGGCCAGGCAGATGGTCGCGATCAAGGAGGCAAGCGAAGGGAATCCGGGACGCAGCCCAGCGAAAGGGAACCGCAACTTCCCCGCTCTGGACTCTTTCTACCACAAGCCGGGGAACGTCGAGTTCAGCAGCACTTCAACTCCCAACAACCGGTCCCATGGCGGCGTCCCGCAGCCGTGGATAATCACGGATGTCTCCGCATCCGGCAGCGTTATGAGTTTCAAGTTCACGTGTCCGAAGACGGAAGACAGGTGAGTCTCATCTTGGGCCGATCATTGCCCGCAGCAACGACCGCCCCCCCCGCGGACGGCTGAACACGTACTCGCCATACTTCAGCGCGAAACCGAGGCCGAGGGTAATGGCCGGGAGACAGCGCAGGACAAGTCTCCCCTGCTCTTCGCGTGGTCGTCCGGAGAGTTCCGGGCTCTCGCCGAGGCGAATCGCGAGCACATGCGGGTGCTGTTCAGGAGCAAATACCTCGTGGCCGCCTTCTGGGACGGCTCCGACCCGGCGTCGTCGGTCGCCATCGTCAAGTCCGACGCGGAGAAGATGGACTGGGACATCGGCAGGGGGAAGGTCGCCCGAGTGCTGAAGATCCTGACGGACCGGATCCACGTTCTGCGCAGCCAGATCGTGCACGGCGCCAGCACATCCGGGAGCTACCTCAACCGCCAGGTGGTCGGGACGGCGCTCCACCTGCTCCGCCAGTTGGTGCCCGTGTGCATCGGGGTGGCCGCCACCCGCGGGCGGGACAAGCCGCGGCCCGAACTGTGCTACCCGCCGAGGGAGCAGCGCGTTTGTGTTGACACTGAACGCACCACGGGCAAGGATGGCATCAAAGGAGCATGAGACAGGAAGCATGACCAGCAAGGGGTACGAGACGCGTGAAATGGGCCGTTCACCCTGCAAAGGCTCCCAGCCGTACATTTAGCGTTGGGCTGATCAAGGATGATATCAGAGAAGTATAACGTCGCCTTCTACAGGACGGTGATCGGGGTTTTGGCCAGCCTTCTGGCCATTGCGCTGTATCTTGCCGCCGACCAGCGTCAACGCGTTCGGGAGACGCGACACACTCTTGCTGAAGCCGCCTTCCGCTCGTGCACTCTCCGCGCTGTTGATGCTCACACAGGCGCTCCTGTCGCCAGCGTGCCTGGTCAGCCCAAGGAGCGAGTGCTCATCTTCCCCTGTGCCATTCGCTGCAGCGGCGACCCGGAGAGCGGCCAGCTCACTTTTCAATGGCTCGGGCTACCCTTCAATATCGACATTCGGGCAGAGGGGTATCACGCGCATGAAGTGACACTCGATGACGACGCCACGCAGCCGATAATGGTCAGAATGGAAAGGGAGACCTACCAGCGGTCCGAGGGTACGCGCTAACGCGCGCCGCTCAACGGCGCGTGTTGGGGATGAAGAGAGGATGCACACACGATCGGCTATCGCTGTGGGATTCGTTCTCATGTGTGGGTGCGCAACAGTCGACTCGCGAAGCGGGTACTACCTTTCACCTATCGACAGCGTGGTTCAGAGTTGCGAAAGGCATCAGGACGGGACGATCGTTGCCTGGCTGGCTCCCAGGCCGTACCTGGTCAGGGCAAGCCGTACCAATGATTTCCACGAGGTATACCTGCGATTCCTCTTCGAGGGGAAGCGATATTACATCTACTGGGACCAGTACTCAGGATGCATTGATCCGTTTGAGTTTCACTTCGATAGCAACCGGCAATACAAGTTCATTCTGCGACCACACGATCCTATGCCGGATTCATCGCGACGCGACCTCGCACTGGTGGAGCTATGGGACCGGAAGGGTTTGATATTGAGGAATCCGACAACACAGTAGCCCAACCAGCGGCGGCACCGTAACCCGCTTCGCGGGTCCGGTGCGCCGGACGTTCGCCATCATGAAGCAATGAGCCTGCAGCTTCGCGATTGTCATGGTGCTGGCGTTGGCAGGCTGCGCAGAACGGGATGGTTCTTCAGGAGATTCGACTATGGCGAGAGAGAACAAGGACATGGAGGCGATAAAGCGACTCGCAGCGGATTGGCGTTCCGGATGGCTTTCTGGCGACGCGGATCTACTCCTTTCGCTTTACGCGGATGATCCTGTGGTCCTGCCCCAAGATCAGCCGGTAGTGGTTGGGAAGGATGCCATTCGCGTACGGTATGAGGCGCTGTTCAGTGAGTTCAGATTCAAGGGTGAGGGCACCATCAAGGAAGTCGTGGTGTCCGGCGATCTGGGATACTTCTGGTCGGCTTACAGTAGGGAGGCGGCGGACGGCGCGGCCGTTGGGGCGGGCGGGGCGGGCTGATGTGGGGCGAGCGCGGACTGGACGATATCGGCGGCGGCCTTCAGCCTTCTTCCGGATGCGGGCGAGTTCCTCCTGAAGGTATCTACCTGCGACAGTTTTGGCGCGACAGATGGATCAAGGCCGCATCGGCCAGCACGAGGGCGGCCATCGCCTCGACAATCGGAACCGCGCGGGGGACCACGCAGGGATCGTGCCGCCCCCTGGCTTCAAGGGTGACCGGGCGGCCGTCGAAATCCACCGTCTCCTGGGGGCGACCGATGGTGGCCGGCGGCTTGAAGGCCACCCGGAACAGGACGGGTTCGCCGTTCGAAATTCCGCCCTGCACGCCGCCGCTGTGATTGGTGACGGTGCCCAGCGTCCCGCCCTTGAGAACAAAGGGGTCGTTGTGGGCCGATCCGCGCATGCGCGTGCCGGCGAAACCGGAACCGATCTCGAATCCCCTGGTGGCCGGGATGGAAAGCATCGCCTGCGCCAGCACGGCCTCCAGCTTGTCGAACACCGGCTCGCCCCATCCCGGCGGCACGCCGCGGCAGATGCACGTGATGCAGCCGCCCACCGAATCCCTGTCCGCCCGGGCCTGTTCAATGACCTCCTTCATGCGTCCGGAGGCATCCGGGTCCGGACAGCGCACCTCCGAGGCATCGACGGCCGCGCGGTCAAGCGTGGCGAGATCCGGCAGGGCGGCCTCCCGCGGCCCTACCGAGCTCACCCAGGCCACGATATCCAGGCCGAACCGCCCGCGGAGAAAGCGCTCGGCCACGGCGCCGCCGGCGACCCGGCCGATGGTCTCCCGCGCGCTCGAACGCCCTCCGCCGCTGGCGGCGCGGATGCCGTACTTCATCTGGTACGTGAAGTCGGCGTGGGAAGGGCGGGGGATGTCGCGCAGGTCCGCATAATCGCCCGGCCGCCGATCCTCGTTGGCCACCAGGAGCGCGATGGGGGTGCCCAGCGTAAGGCCGTTCTCCACACCGGAGAGGATGCGCACGCAGTCCTTCTCGTCACGCGGGGTCGTCAGGGCGCTCTGCCCCGGCCGCCGGCGGGCAAGCTGGGGCTGGATGTCCGCCTCGCTCAAGTCGAGCCGCGGCGGACAGCCATCGATCACGCACCCGACGCCGAGGCCGTGCGACTCGCCGAAGGTGGTGACGCGGAAGAGGGTCCCGAAGCTGCTCGACATCGCTGCTCTCCGGTATCAGGGGCCGGGCGACGAGACGGTTCCCGCGCGGTTGGTGTCGGCCGTCCCGCCGGCCGGACCGTTCGTCGCCGACGGCGTCTCCGCGCGCGGGGCCCCGGCGGAATCCGGTGGCCTGTCCGCCCCGGCGCCGGCCTTTTCGTCGCCGCTCGCCGCCGGGCGTGCGGCCTTGGCCCGCAGGTCGGCGATCTCCCGGAGGAACTGCAGCGTCGACTTCAACTCGCGTTGTTCCTCCTTGTCGTTCGAAAGGGAAAGCGCCTTCTCCTCGGCGGCGATCGCCCGGTCGATCATGCCGAGCCCGTAGTACACGACCGCCAGCGTGTCGAGGATCGCGGCCTCGCGACCGTGGGTCAGGTCGACCGCCCGCTGGGCCGCCTCCAGGGCGACGCCGAAGTCCCGGTACTTGAATGGCATGTCCGACGGCGAGGCGATCAGCCACGCGAGGTCGTTCAGGTCGCTCGACGAGTCGTGGAAGATCCTGAGCATCTCGCGGTAGTGCTCGCGCAGGCCCTCCACGTCGTCCCCCTGCATGAGGAGGCCCGCCTTGACCTGCTGGAGATCCATGCGCCGGGGATTCTCGGCGAGGAACTCCTTGAGCAGCTTCATGCCCTCGTCGAAGTTCCCGTCCTGGATGGTCCGGAGGATCTTCGCCTCGCGTTCCTCCGTCTCCCTGCGCTTCTTCGGATCGTGATGGCCGGCGAGCACGTCCGCCAGCACCCGGTCCAGTCCGTCCATGGGATGACCCTGCCAGACCACGGTGCCGTTGGTGTCCACGAGGAACGCGTGGGGAATGCCTTCGACGGTCTTGCCCCAGGTGTCGGCGGTGGACTTCTTGGTATCGAGGGCCAGCCGGTACTTCATGCCCATCTTCTCGGCGAAGGGTTTGACCGTCGCCTCATCCTCGTCGGTGACCCCGACGAGGACGACATTGCTGGGGGCGTATCGGTCGGCCAGGTCGGAGAGATGAGGAATGGTCTGGCGGCAGGGCGGGCACCACGTGGCCCAGAACTCGACGATGTACGTCGTCTTCCCGTCCGGCGTGGAGGGATCCACGGCGCTTCCGTTCATCCAGTGCGCGACTCCCTCCAGCGAGGCGGCCTTGTCGCCCACATCGAGGCCGCGCGCCAGGGTCGCCAGCAGAAGAAGACAAACCACTCCGCCTTTGCTCTTCACCGATTCAACTCCTCCCGCGGGGGACGCCCTCCCCGATGCGCGCCGGTCGCTCCGCCCCGCTCAGTTCCCGTTTGGCGTGTACGGCCTGTTCCACGTGCGGGTCCGTCCCTTACTGGGATTCGGGGACATCTGGTAATAGGTGTTGGTGGTTATCTTCTCCACGCGGCCGTCGGCGCAGGCCACATTGCCGCGGCCGGAGTGACGCCAACTCAGCCCCTCATGCGGGTAATTGGAGCCATCCCACCACCACCCCTGGATCTTGGTGGTCTCCTCCGCCTCCCAGAGCAGAATGTCGTCGCCCTTGAATTCGGAGAGATGGTAGGTGTTCCACATCTGCTTCTTGATGTCGTAACCCTTGCCGCCGTATCCCAGAATGGAGCCGTTCATCATGAAGCTGCTGATCATGCGGGCGTCGTACGGCCAGTACATGATGAGGCTTCTCTGGCCGTACAGGGGATCCGCGGGGCAGCGGTACGCGCGGTCGGTGCCGACGTAGGGCCAGATGGTCCCGTATTGCAGGTCGCTCAGGAACGCCATCTTGTTGCTGGCGTAAAGCCAGCCGAGCTCGTGGGCCATGTCGCCCGGGCTCCCTGCATTGGCCCAGTTGGGGCTTGGCAGACTGCCCTGATGGTCGCGGGCGTACAGGATGACCCCCGCCATCAGGGAGCGGAGGTTGCTCATGCATCCGACCGACCGCGCCTCGTCGCGGGCCTTGTTGATGGCCGGCATCAGGAGGGCCATAAGCATCAGGATGACCGCCACGACCACCAGCAGCTCCACGAGGGTAAAGGCCCCGTTCCGTCTGCGGAACTCAAACCGTCGGTTCATATGCATATCGCGCACCCCGGCACCACCGGCCGACGCGGCTTCCCGGCGATGGTTGCACAAGGTTAATACGCTCAAACCCATGTGCGATTCAACAACAAACCTCGCCGCACCTGGCGGCGACGCCCACCGGGCCGCGCCGCGGCGCGCCGGCGGAGATCCACGCGCCGAGCGGGGTCCGATTCCGCGTCTGAAGGGGCGCCTTTCGGCGCCCGCGCGGGCGGATTAGCGATTGAACCGACCTGCGGGATGTGTATGATGCCGCTTTCACGTGTGGGCCGGGAGAAACCATGAAAGTGTACATCAACGGGCGGATCGTACCGGAACGGGAAGCGAAGGTCTCGGTGTTTGACCACGGGCTGCTCTACGGCGACGGTGTTTTCGAGGGCATCCGGGCCTACAACGGCCGCGTGTTCCTCCTGGATGAGCACCTCGAGCGGCTGTACGACTCGGCGAGGGCGATCGCGATGGCGATCCCCATGTCGGTGGCCCGGATGAAGAGCGCGGTGCTCGGCACCTGCCGGGCCAACGGCCTCCGTGACGGGTATATCCGGCTGGTGGTCACGCGCGGGGTGGGCACGCTCGGGCTCAATCCCTACAACTGCCGGAAGCCGCAGGTCATCATCATCGCCGGCTCGATCCAGCTCTATCCCAAGGACCTGTACGAGAAGGGGATGGCGGTTGTGACGGTGGGCACGATGCGGAACGCGACGGAGGCGGTCAACCCGCGGATCAAGAGCCTCAACTATCTGAACAACGTGCTCGCCAAGATCGAGGCGATCAACGCGGGTTGCGAGGAATGTCTGCTGCTCAACCCGCACGGCTACGTGGCGGAGGCGTCGGGGGACAACGTGTTCGTGGTCAAGGGCCGCTCCCTGGTCACGCCTCCGCCCTGGTGCGGCGCGTTGAAGGGCATCACCCGCGACGCCGTCATGCGCCTCGCCGCGGAGCAGGGGTACGCCGTGCGAGAGGACGTGCTCACACGGTACGATCTCTACACCGCCGACGAGGTCTTCCTCACCGGAACGGCGGCCGAGATCATCGCGGTGACCACGGTGGATCGCCGGGCGATCGGTCGCGGGCGCCCCGGGCCGGTCACGGCGGAGCTGGCGGCGAGATTCGCCGAATACGCGCGCAGTACCGGCACCGCGATCGATCCCGAGACCTGAAGTCCGCGTCGGGAGTACACGACGTGCTCTGCGAGGTTTGCCAGCACAACCAGGCCACGGTTCACCTCACCCAGGTGGTCAACGGAGCGGTGAAGAAGCTCCATCTGTGCGAGGCGTGCGCCAAGGAGAGCGGGGTGGATCTGCAGAACCCGGTTTCGATTGCCGACCTGCTCCTGGGATTGGGCCAGCCGGCGCAGGGCAGCGCGGCCGCCGACAAGGCGTGCCCGGCCTGCCACATGACGCAGGGCGATTTCCGGAAGACGGGCCGGCTCGGGTGCCCGGTCTGCTACGAGGCGTTCGCCGAGGAGCTGGGAGTTCTGATCAAGGCGATGCAGCGCCACGACCAGCATGTGGGTCACATCCCCAGGGGCCAGGCGGTGCGCATCCGCCGCACGGCGGAGATGAACCGTCTGCAGAAGGCGATGGACGAAGCGGTCGCGCGCGAGAACTTCGAAGACGCCGCGCGAATCCGGGACCAGATCCAGCAGCTTCGCCGGGAAGCGGAGGGCGACACAAGAGGGGAAGGCGGCGGAGGCAAGTGAACTTCGGCGATCTCATCCGACGCCCGCACGTCGCGGCGGCTGACGGGGCGGAGGCCGGAATGGCCGTGAGCAGCCGCGTCCGGCTGGCGCGCAACCTCGCGGGCCACGCGTTCCCGGGATGGGCGGGGCCCGACGAGTGCCAGCGGATCTGGGAGGAACTCGGCCCCGTGCTGCAGGATCTCCCCTCGCTGGACAAGCCCTACCTGGTCGCCAACGCCGACCTGTCGGTCCAGGAGCGGCAAATCCTGTTTGAACGCCACCTCGTCAGTCGGGAGCACGCGCAGAGGGAGCGGGGCAGCGGCCTGGCCATGCGCCGCGACGAGTCCGTCGTTCTGATGGTGAACGAGGAAGACCACCTTCGGATACAGGCGCTGTGCAGGGGCCTGCGGCTGTCCGAGGTCTGGAAACGCGTCGGCGCCGTGGACCAGGAGTTGGAAGGCCGGTTGATGTACGCGTTCTCGCCGCGTCTCGGGTACCTGACCGCCTGTCCGAGCAATGTCGGCACCGGCCTTCGCGCGAGCGTCATGCTCCACCTGCCGGGGCTCGTGCTGATGGACGAGATGGGACCGGTCATCAACGGCATCCAGAAGATCGGCCTGGCCGTTCGCGGTCTCTGGGGAGAGGGCACGGACGCCGCCGGGAATATGTTCCAGATCTCCAACCAGATGACCCTGGGCGACACGGAGGAGCATATCATCGCGATCCTCGAACAGATCGTGATGGAACTCTCAGGGCACGAACAGAATGCGCGAACGCGCCTCCAGGAATCGCGGGCGTCGCTTCTTCTCGATCACGTCGGTCGGGCGGTCGGCATACTGACCCACGCGCACGTGCTCACCTCGCGGGAGGCACTCGATCATCTCTCCGCCTTGCGGTTGGGCGTGGACTTGGGTATGGTTAAGCACGTCACGCGGCCGGTGGTGGACGATCTGTTCCTGCTGACGCAGCCGGCGCATGTGCAGAGCCTGGAAGGGCGGCCGCTGAAACCCGCGGAGCGCGACGAAGCGCGGGCGAGGCTGGTGCGCAGCCGCTTGGCGGATGCGGCGCCGAAGCCGCGGCGCAGCCGGAGAAAACCGAAACAAGATGAATAATTTCACACCGAGGGCGCAGCAGGTGCTGCGGCTGGCCCAGCAGGAGGCGGAGCGGTTCAACCACGGCTACGTGGGGACGGAGCATATCCTCCTGGGCCTGGTGGCCCTGGGCGAGGGCGTGGCCGTGAACGTGCTCCAGCGGATGGGCATCGACCTCGACACCCTCCGCATGGAGGTGGAGAAGGCGGTCGGGTCCGGGCCGGAGACGAAGGTCATCGGCAACATCCCCTTCACCCCGCGGGTCAAGAAGGTCCTCGCCCTTGCCGGCAGCGAGGCGCGGGCGCTGAACCACTCCTACGTGGGAACGGAGCACGTCCTGCTGGGGTTGCTGCGCGAAGGCGAGGGCGTGGCGGCGCGGGTGCTGAAGAACCTCAACGTGGATCTCGAAAAGACCCGGATCGCCATTCTCAAGGAGCTGGATCCCGACTACGAACCCGGCGCCGCGGCGGAGTCGTCCGCGGGCGCGGAGGGGGCGGGGGAGGGAGCGGAGGAGGGGGCGGCGGCGGGAGGTCCGGCCCAGGCGCCGGGCGCCGCCGTGCAGCAGCGCAAGGGGAAGACCCCGGCGCTCAGCACGTTCGGCCGCGACCTGACGGAACTGGCGGCCAAGGATGCCCTGGATCCCGTGATCGGGCGGGCGGGCGAGATCGAGCGCGTGATCCAGATCCTGTGCCGCCGCACGAAGAACAACCCGGTCATGATCGGCGAGGCCGGCGTCGGAAAGACGGCCATCGTCGAGGGCCTCGCGCAGGCGATCGCGCGGGGGGAAGTGCCCGACCTCCTGCGCGAGAAGCGCGTGGTGACGCTGGACCTTGCCCTCATGGTCGCGGGCACGAAGTACCGCGGCCAGTTCGAGGAGCGGATCAAGGCGGTCATGGACGAGATCCGGCGGGTCAAGAACGTGATCCTGTTCATCGACGAGCTGCATCAGCTCGTCGGGGCCGGCTCGGCCGAGGGGGCGATGGACGCGGCCAACATTATCAAGCCCGCCCTCTCGCGCGGCGAGCTGCAGTGCGTGGGCGCCACCACGCTGGCGGAGTACCGCAAGTTCATCGAGAAGGACTCCGCCCTCGAACGGCGGTTTCAGACGGTGATGGTGCGCGAGCCGACGGTGGAGGAGACGGTGCTGATCCTGAAGGGGCTCCGCGCGCGCTACGAGCAGCACCACCACGCCAAGTACACCGACGACGGCATCCGGCTGGCGGCCGAGCTGTCGGCGCGCTACCTGACCGACCGCTATCTCCCGGACAAGGCGATCGACGTCATCGACGAGGCGGGCGCGCGGGCCCGGATCGCGACCATGACGCGCCCGGCGGAGTTCAAGACGCTGGAAGCCAAGATCGAGGAGACCCGCAAGCGCAAGGAGGAGGCGATCCACCAGCAGGACTTCGAGGGGGCGGCCGCGCACCGGGACGAGGAGCGTCGCACGCGCGAGATGCTGGAGAAGCGCATCGAGGAATGGCGCAAGGGACGCGACGAGCAGATCGTCACGGTCGAGGTGGACGACATTCTGTCGGTCGTCTCCAAGTGGACCGGCATCCCCCTCACCCGCATGCAGGAGCAGGACATGACCCGCCTGCTGCGGATGGAGGGGGAGCTGGAGAAGACGGTCATCGGCCAGCCCGAGGCGGTCGCGACGATCGCCAAGGCCCTGCGGCGGTCGCGCGCGGATCTCAAGGATCCCCGCCGCCCCATCGGGTCGTTCGCCTTTCTCGGCCCCACGGGCGTGGGCAAGACCCTCCTCGCCAAGGCGCTGGCGGAGTTCATGTTCAGCGACGCCGACGCGCTGATCCAGGTCGACATGTCGGAGTACATGGAGAAGTTCTCCTCCTCGCGGCTCGTGGGCTCGCCGCCCGGGTATGTCGGGTACGAGGAGGGCGGGCAGCTGACCGAGCGGGTCCGCCGCCGGCCGTACTCGATCGTGCTCTTCGACGAGGTGGAGAAGGCGCATCCCGACGTCATGCACATGCTCCTGCAGATTCTCGAGGAGGGGAAGCTGACGGACGGCCTGGGGCGGATGGTGAGCTTCAAGAACACGATCATCATCATGACCTCCAACCTGGGCGCGGAGTTCATGCGCAAGGGCGGCGGCCTCGGCTTCGGCGGAAACGAGCCCACGGCCGACTACGGGCAGCTCAAGTCCCGGATGCTCGACGAGGCGAGGCGGGTGTTCAAGCCGGAGCTGCTGAACCGGCTCGACGACCTGGTGGTCTTCCGCCCGCTCCTGCGCGACGACCTGGTCCGGATCATGGATCTGGAGGTGGACAAGTTCCGGAAGCGGCTGGCGGCCAAGAAGGTCGAGCTGCGTCTCACCGCGGAAGCGCGCGACTTCCTGATCGCCAAGGGATTCGACCCGCAGTACGGCGCGCGGCCGATGCGGCGCGCCGTCGAACGCTATGTCGAGGATCCCCTCGCGGAGAAGATCCTGGGGCGGGGCGGAGTGGCGGCGGGCGACATCATTGAAGTGCGGGTGGAGGGCGATCATCTCGCCTTCGAGCAGCCGGCGGCCGCGGGGGCGTAGCGCGTGGCGCCGATCGCGCTGGCCGCGGACAGGCCGGCGGGTGTAGACTAGGTGCGTGGCACGGCGGGAGAACAGCATCATGAAGACGGGTCGGCGGGATGACAGCCGGGCGGGGGGGTTCACGCTGGTGGAGCTGCTCGTGGTGGTCGCGATCATCGGCATGCTCCTCATGCTCCTCTTCCCCGGATTGAGGGCGGCGATGGAAGCCGGGCGCGAGACGCAGTGCAGGAGCAACGTGCATCAACTGGCGCTGGCCGTCGCCGCGTACGACGCGGATACCGGCGAGCTCCCGAATGGGTTCCGCTGGGTGGGATCCTGCAAGGAGCACAACAATGCCGGGCACTACTGGGAGCGTTCGGCGATCACCAATGCCTTCGGTTCGGATGAGAATAACAAGGGCCTGCTCCTGTGGCCGTACGTGAAGGCGTTCCCCGTCTACGGCTGCCCCAAGGCGCAGAAGATGAACAAGACGCACCTGGGCGCGGCGCGCAGTTACACGATGAACTTCACGTTCGCCAATCGGACCTTCGCGGGCGACGTGGCCGAGGCCATCCGGGTGGACAAGCTCTCCAAGATCCGGTTCCCGGATCATCTGGCCATCGTGACGGAGGAGAACTGGTTCAATTGGATGGGGATCGACGGGCGGAGGATCACGGTGGTCGAGCTCAACGACGGCCGCACCTGCCCCTACCACGGTGTGAGCGCGAACGTCCGCGGCGACGTGGTGGGCGCGAGCTGGCGCGACGGGATCGGATCGTATCACCGGCGCGAGTCGAGCATCATGTCGTTCGCGGACGGGCACGCCATGATGGTGAAGAACGAAATGGACTGGCGCAAGTGGTTCGATCCGCGATGGGAGTGGTGACGAGATGAAGCGCATGACACGGGATCTGGTCGTGGCCGTCCTGGCGGCCGCAATGCTGTCGCTGACGGGCTGTGGGGGGGGCGGGGAGAGCGGAACGGCGGGGCTCATGTCGCCATACAGCTGCACGATCAAGGCGGCCGGGACCTCGGGGCTTTCGCCGAGCGACGTGGCGCTGGTCAACAAGGTGGTCGCGGATTTCGCCAAGGCGCACGGTTTCACCGAGGCCAAGGAACAGGGGGGGGCGCCGGGCGTCTTCACGCCCTCCGATGAGAAAGTCGGACTCGCGCTGCGGGTCGATTCGAGCCCGGGAGGCATGTCCGTGGGCCTGATCCCGTCCGAGATGGAAGGCGTGAAGGAGACGGCGGAGCGCAAGGCGCTGGTACAGGCGCTCGAGAAGGCGCTCAAGGATAAATTCGGCGCCCGCGCCGTAAGCGATCTCGACGCGGCCGCCGGAGACCGGGGCTAGCGGAGGCCCCGCTCCGCCGCCGGCGGAGCAGGAAGTCCGAAACGCCCCTCCCGGAATCCGAGGCGCCCACCGCGGGCGTCGCGCGGCGCGAATTCCTCACGGCGACTTCTTCTCCGATCCCGTGGTCAGTACGGCGGCGGCGTGGATGGCATACACCCCGCGCGGGTCGGCGGCGTACTGGCGGAGGATCTTCTCGCCCAGTCCCTCGGCATCGCCGCAGCGGTAGAGCGCGCGCGCGAGGGAGATCTCCTTCAGGCACCGGGCCCGCTCCTGGTTCCCGGCCGCCTCGGAGTTGCCCTTGAGCGGCTGGAGGTCCGTGACGCCGGCGAGGGCGTGCCCGGCGACGCCTTCCTTCTTCAGCACCGACGCGAGCGCGGGCGCGGCCCGCCGGTCGCCCAGCGCCTCGAGGCCGAGCGCGACGGACCGGAAGTGCGAGAACGGCTGCTGCGCGTCGAGCAGCTCCGCCTTCTTCAGGATCGGCGCCAGCGCCCGCGGGTCGCGGCTCCGGCCGAGGGCGATGATGTAGCTGTCGATGTCGCTCACGCTCCGGCCGAACTGGCCCATGCCGCGGAAGTTCCATCCCGTGTCCCAGCCCGCCGCGGCATCCACCGCCTCGACCAGGACCGGCACGCCGGTGGGATCGCCCAGCAGCCCGAGCGTCTGCGCGTAGATCCGCCGCGCCTCGGGCATCTCGGCCGTCGCCAACGCCTGCCGGAGCAGGGGCAGCGACCGCGGCGGGTCGGCCAGCACCACGCCGAAGTCCTTGTACCGGTCGGCCAGGTTTTTCACCGCCTCCGCCAGTCTCTCGGCGGCGATCGGATAGGAGTCCTTCGCCTCCAGCACCTCGGCCGGCAGGATCCGCTCCTCGACGAGCCGTCGCTGCAGTTCCTTGATGTCCACCTGGCGAATCGTCCTCTGGTCCCTCGCCGCGAGGGCGCCGGCGATGCCGACCGCGTACCCCTGGTTCTGCACGTCCGGCTGCATGCGCAGCAGCGGAATCGCGTCGCGGTGGGCGCTCATGCCCAGGCCGATGACCAGCAGGCCGTCGAGCCCCCTGGGCAGCATGCATCGGTACGGCACGTTGGCCGTCATCGCGTGGTGGCCGGGATCGACCAGGAACCACGCCGGATGGACGGTGTAGCCGTGGGAATCGAAGTTGCTGCGCGCCTGGAAGATCGTGTCCGGGTAGGTGCGCTGGTTGACGATGTCGAGCGGCGAGACCGTCAGGTCGCCGACGACCCGCCGGCGTTCCCGGGTATTGGCGAGGGCCGACAGGTCCCACGGGCCCTCAGAACCCAGCCGCGCCCGCAGGGCGAAGAAGGCCAGGTCGGCCACATCGCTGTCGTTCACGAAGCCGAAATCGCTGTTGAGATAGCTCGCCCCGAGCCGGCGAGGCGACTGGCCCGCGCCCTGCACGGCGGGTTCGATGTCGGCGATGAACTCCGTCTCGGCCCCCGCGGCGGCCGCGACGTCGGAGTTGCCGGTGGCATCGATCACCGTCCGCGCCCGCACCACGCCGCGTCCGTCCGGCGTGGCCACGATCACACCGGTGACGCGTCCGTCCTCCACGACCGCGCCGCAGCCGATGGCGCCGAGCCAGAGGGTCGTGCCGGCTTCGCGGTTCTCGCGCCGCCACCATTCGGCCTTGCCCACCACGTGCACCGCGGCCTTCATCGCGGCCACGCCGGCGTCGTGCTCGCGCGTGAAGCCGCAGATGTTCCCGAAGTAGTACTTGCCGATCATCCCGATCGTGCCGACGCCGCCCAGCACGTGCTGCTGTTCCAGCACCAGGGCGCGCGCCTTGTAGCGGCCGGCACCGATGCCGGCCGGCGCGCCGCCGGTTCCGCCGCCGACGACCACGACGTCGAACTCGCCGAGCACCGGCAGGGCCTGGGCGGGGGAGGGAATCCGGGCCGGCGACGGCGCCGACGGTATGCCGCCCAGGAACTCCCGGACGTCCGCCGGGGCGGCCGCCAGGGCGGTGGATGCGACGCGCACGGCTTTCGGGGCCGGCGCGCTCTTCGCCTCCGCCGCCGCCGCCGCGCCCAGGCGCGCCCCGACCTCCATCAGGGTCGGCGGACGCAGGAGCTGGGCCGCGGCATCGCGCGGAAGATCGGCGCAGCCGCCGAGGATGAACAGCCCCGGAACCCCGGCCGGCCGGAACCATCGCGGGTCCGCCGCGTCCGCTCCGGGCCAGGAGGCGGCGGAGAGCGCCGCTTCCCCCGTCACCGGATCGGGCGGCACCTGGAACAGCGTCTCCGCCGCATCCAGCGTCGTCGCGACGAACGTCCGGTCGCGCGCGATCTGCTCCGCCTCCGCGAACGAGGCAAAGGAGCCGTCCTTCATGGGGATCCGCAGCACGCACTCGAAGGCCCGCCCGTCGACCGAGGCCGCGCCCTCCGCCCCCCTGGGCGAGCCCGATGTCTTCACGTCGTACCGGCCGGGCCTCTCCTGCACCGTCATGTGGTCGGCCGCCGGCGGTTCGCCCGCGATGACCATGCGGGAGAAGGTCTGGAGGCCCTCGGGGTAGGGCCGGAAACGGGCGCCGGCGAGGCGGGCGACGGCGGCGCGCTCGGTGGCGTCGATGATCGCCCTGGCCAGCACCGCCTGCCGGCCGCTGCGGTTGGCCACCACCACGCCGGCGGGCCTTCCGGCGGCGTCGCGGAGGATCTCCGTCGGGAAACACCCGGTGAGCACGGGCACCTTCGCGTCGAGGAGCGCCTGGTCCAGCGCCCGCTTGGCCCGGAGGGGAGTGGTCAGGAGAGGCGCGCGCGCATCCGAGGCGGCCGGAGGGGTGTCAATGACCAGTTCGCCCAGCAGGAGACGCGAGAGGCCCGCCGGGCGGGCGAACGTGAATCGGACGTGCCGTCCGCGCACCCGCAGACCGCTCCGGAACACGATGCCCTCGGGGGCGCCGGTCTCCGTGGCCGTCGTCAGGATCGGGCCGTCCGTCCAGTTCGTCCCATCCGCGCCGGTGGCCAGGGCCACCGAGGCGATGTCGAACTCGCCCGCGCGGCGGAAGGCGTAGACGGAGACGCCGCGGATCTCCCGGACCGATCCGAGATCGGCGGTGATCGTCACGTCGCCGTCATACTGCACGCTCTCGGAGGGGGCATCCGCCCAGCGGCCGTCGGCCAGGCGGTCGCCGGGATCGGCATGCTTGGCACTGGACTTGAGATCGGCCACGTACGTGAAACTCGCCGTGGCGGACGGTTCGCCGTAGATCGCCTTCGCCAGCGGCGTGGTGGGACGCTCGTCGCCGTCCAGCCACAGCCGCATCGTGCCGGCGATGTCCTCGCCGAGATACAGACGCGGGGTGACCAGGAACACCTTCGCCCCCGAGCGCGCGGCGCTCTCCGCCGCGGCCACGGCGCCGCAGGAACCGCCCACGACGACCACATCGACCTCCCGCAGTACGGGAATCTCACGGGCCGACTGCAGCACCATGTCGGCCGCCCATGCGCCACCGGCGGCGGCAACCACCGCAGATCCGATCCATCCACGCATGACCATCTCCCTCCAACTCGAACTCGAACTCCAACTCTCAAGTCTCAAACTTCAAGCGTCAAACCTGCACACGGGTATGGGGCCCGTCAGCGCGACGCGCCGGGAGCAAGCGGCTGGTCCGCCGCCATCCACCCCTCGAAGGTCCGCCGGAACGCTTCGATCTGCCGCTCCTGTTCCTCGCTGTAGTGCCCCGCCTTCTGCGCGTACAGATCCATCCACGTCACGAGCCGCTCCATCTCGGCGGCCGTCAGGCGCACCCCGCCATGTCCGTTGGTCGAAACGGTTGCGGCGAGATGGGCGAACAACCGGCTGCCGCGGGCGGTGCACTCGCCCGGCACCGAGCGGTCGCGCTCGAACGCGCGGTTCTGCAGGTCCTTGTCGCATACGGTCAGCAGGGTGGCATACGCCTGGTCGGCGGTCAGGTCAATCGCCGCCGCCGTTGCCGTGGCGCCGGAGGGGGAGTGACAGGATACGCAATGCCGGTCGAGGACGGGCTGCACCAGGCGGTCGAACCGCAGGGGCCACGAGCCATCGGGGCCGGGATCCGGTCTCGACGGCATGCGGGCGAGCGCCCGCATGCGGCGGACGGCGGGAGGCGCGGTCTCGCGCGACTCATGGCAGCCGACGCAGGAGAGCGTCTGCCCCGACTGCACGTAGGTCAGGCTGCGCATGGTCTGGATCGCCAGTCCGCCGGCGTCAAGGACCTGGAAGAACACGGGGGTGCCGACGGGCACGCGGAAACAGGCCGAGCCATCGGTCTCGACGGGCACGGTGCCGATGACGTACTTGCCGGGATCCTCCGCGGACACTCCGATGCTGGGCTGGTTCATGTGCGGCTGCGGTTTCGGCGGGACTCCGACAATCCGCAGCCGTTTCACCGCGCCCCGCGGCACGCCGTCGAGGCCGCGGTACACGTCCGCCAGGGCGAAACAACCGACGGAAGACCTCGCCGGCCCGCCGGAATCGGCCATGACCGGTGGCGTCGGCCGCGGTCGCAGGGGAATGGGGCAGGCGCTCGATATCGCGGGGTCGCGATACAGCAGGTTCAGGTTGCCGAAGGCATCGCAGAGATACAGCCCCGTGGCGTTGGGCGGATTGCGCTCGCGGTCGTCCACCCGGCCATGCGGCGGCAGCCGGCGATCGCTCCAGGCCGCAAGCCAGTGCTCCTCCGCGAGCGGCCACGGATTGGCGTAGTACGTGTCCGGCCAGGCTTCGGCCTCGGGGAAGGGGACCTCCGGGGTCAGACGTTCCAGCGGTTCCGGGCCCTCCGTCCCGCGCGCCCGGTCGAGCAGACACAGCGATCCGCCCGTGATGGAGTGATGCGCGGCGGCGGTGAACATCAGGCGGCGCGACCGCGGAATCGAGCGGGCGTCGATGACCACCTGCGGCTTGACGGTGTAGTTGCCGTAGACCAGCTGCGGATTCGTGCCGTCGGGATGGGTGGACCAAAGGCTGAAGAAATGACCATTGAAGCGGTCAATATAGTCCCAGCGCGTGTAGAGAATGCATCCGTCGTCGGCCACGCTCGGCGCGTATTCGAAGGTCTCGAACGAGGAGATCGGCCGGAGATGGTCTCCGTCGCGGTCCATGCGGTGCAGGGTGAACACCGGCACCGGTCGATAGCGATCGCCGCCACAGCGAACGTAGCTGTCCGGCAGATCGGCGTGCAGCGTCGCCGCCGCGGTCTCCCGCGTGTTCTGCAGGGCCGGGCCCTTGCGGGTGGAGATGAATGCGATGTCGCCGTCCGGCAGATAGCAGGGGTCCACATCGTCGTACCGGCCTCGGGTGAGTTGCCGCGACGTGCCCTTCGCGAGGTCCATCTCGAAGATGTGGAAGAACGCGTCCTCCGGCAGATGGCTCTTCGTCATCTTGTCGCGAAGGTCCGCCACCTCCGGATGAAAACGACCGTAGGCGAACACGGCCCGCCGCCCGTCGTAGGATAGCTGCGGGCGCAGGAACGTCCCGGCGGGCCAGTCCGCCGACAGCGGCCGCACGGTTGGACGGTCGCCGCGGAAGCCCTGAAGGATGAACAGGCCGCCTCCCGGCCGCGACCACCAGCCGTAATACTGATCCGATACATGCGGGAACCGTCCCGGCGCGGTCTTGGCGAACAGGATCGCATCGAAATCGAGCAGCGGGTTCGCGAGGGCCATGCGACGGACCGCCCATCGCGCGTCGAGGTAGAGCCGCCGCTGCGCCTCCTCCCCCGCCGTCGTCTCCAGCCGGGACTCCACCCGGCCCAGGAAGGCCAGCGCGGTCCGCACGTCGACGCCCCTTCGCGTGAGATCGGCCGCCAGGCGCCGGCCCCGCTCGACGCCGGCGCGCGTGAATTCGCGCCAGGGCATCGCCGCGGGCGGATCGTGCGCCACGGACCACTGACTGACGCTGCTCTGGGTCGCATGGCGTCCGAGGGCGATGTTGGTGGAAACACCGATCGCATAGACCTCGACCTCGTCGAAATGAAGATAGTCCGTCTGCGGTATCCGAAGCCGCACGAAACGACCGGTCGCGCCATTCAACGGCGCGCAAAGAGGGCGGCCGTCGTAGCTCCCGCCAAAGGGCGCGCCGTCGTGCGCATAGGCGGTCTGCCAGTCCCCGCCGTCGGTGGAGAGCAGCACGCGCACGCGGGCCGTCCGGCCTTCGAAACCCCGACGATTGAACAGCACCACCCGGTCCACGGCCACCGGCCGGCCGAGGTCCACCTGCCACCAGGGTTGATCCTCAAGGGCGGTGTGGAAGCCGAATTCCCCGTTCCTCACCCCGTCGCACCCGCCCGCCGCATCGCGGGCGGGAGAAACGGCGCCCCCCTCGGCCCTGTGCCGCAGGGTGTCGGCGCGAATCCAGTCGGCCTCGACCTGGGCGGGCGTCACGGCCGGCTGCGCGAACCATCCGGCGCACGAGGGGCACGGCGCGCACCACGGGAGGACGGCGAAGACCGCGGCCGCGACGATCTGCGATGGAGCGCGCATGGCGCGAGTTGACCAGAGCCCCCCGCGTGCGTCAACCACGCAGCAGCCATTCGCATTATGCGGCGATTGCGCCTTCGGGATCGGTGTCGGTATCGGAATCGGGATCGAGATTCCCTTGGTTCTGCCGATACCGATACCGACTCCGACGCCGATGGTCCCTGCGCCATAATGAGAATCGATGACCCCGCAGGCGGGACGAACGGCACTCCCATCCCGCGTCAAACCTCATTCGATGACCCGCCGGGCGTGGGACAGGTGCGAGCGATACCAGCCGGTGAAGGGGCGGAGGCGGACGCCCGCGCCATCGCCGTTGCCGTTGCGGCTGTCGATGACGTGGCCCTTGTCAACGAAGATCGCCACGTGGGAGATCTCGGATCGGTCCGGGTGCAGGATGAACAGCAGGTCCCCCGCGGCGAACGGCTCGCCCCGGGCCAGGCGGCGGCCGGGCGCGAGCGGGCCGGCGGCCTGCTCCTTCACGTCCGAGGTGAAGCGAATGCCGAGACCGTAATTGTAGACCCACGCCGCGAAGTTGGAGCAGTCGAGACCCGGTCCGCCGTTCGGCGGATCCCACGCCGGAATGTGGTGGTGGCGGTAGCGCAGGCCGACATATCGACCCGCCACGGCGAGGATCCGCGCGCGTTTCCAAGCCGCGGAATCGCAGCCCTCCGGCGGTCCAACGCCCGGATACGCCGCGGCCGCCGGCCCCCACGAGCTCATGCCCTCGCCATACCAGCGGTCCGGCGGGACGTCGGTCTGAGGAAGCCGGTCGCGCGCGGGGAAATCGTGGGTGACTCCGACAGGAAAGCGGCCCGGCTCCCGCGTGCCGGCGCGAGGGAGCAAGCGGCAACCGGTCCCGCCCCCGGCCGCCATCGCGGTCAGCGCCAGGAAGAGACCGATGCCGCGCATCGCGATCCTTGTGCGCGTGGCCCCTTGACCTCCGCGGATCAGAGAGCGAGGGGGATTCTGCCGCCCGCGGTCCTGGGGGAAGCCTTCCGCCGACGGAGCGGCGGAACGGAAGGCGCTCATGGCATCAGGCATCGCGGCGGTTCAGCGCGCGCGCGGCGATGTCGCGGCGGAAATGCGCGTCCCTGAATTCGATTCGCGCCACCGCCTCATACGCCCGCTCGACGGCGGCGCGGATGTCGCGGCCCAGCGCGGTGACGCCCAGCACACGACCGCCCGCGGTGACCGTCTGCCCGTCCTTGACGCGGGTGCCGGCGTGAAACACGGTCACGTCGGGGAGGGCCTCCGCGGCATCGAGGCCGGAGATCGGAATCCCCTTCGCGTAATTGCCCGGATAACCGCCCGCCGTCATGACCACGCAGACGCAGGCGTCCTCCCGCCACTGGACGTGCTCGGGCCGCAGCCGCCCCTCCGCGCAGGCGAAGAGCGCCGGCAGGATGTCGCCCTTCCACCGCGGCAGGATCGCCTGGGTCTCGGGATCGCCGAACCGGCAGTTGAACTCCAGGACCTTCGGTCCGCGCTCGGTCACCATCAGGCCGGCATACAACACCCCCCGGAACAGGATCCCGCGGCGCCGCAGTTCGGCGAGCGTGGGCTCGAAGACCTGCGACCGGATGAGCGGCCAGTCGGTTTCGCGAACGACGGGGGCGGGGGAGTAGGCGCCCATGCCGCCGGTGTTGGGTCCCCCGTCGCCGTCGAAGACGCGCTTGTGGTCCTGCGACGAGGCGAGCATCACGACGTGCTCGCCGTCGATCAACGCGAGGATCGAGGCCTCCTCGCCAACCAGGCATTCCTCCACCAGCACCTCGCTGCCCGCGTCGCCGAACGCCCGGTCGACGAGCGATTCGCGCACGGCCCGCTCCGCCTCGGCGACCGTCGGGCAGACGGTTACGCCTTTGCCGGCCGCAAGCCCGTCGGCCTTCACGACAATCGGCGCACCGACGTTGCGGACGTAGGCGAGCGCATCATCCGCGCGGCGGAACCGCTCGGCAGCGGCCGTGGGCACGCCGGCGGCGCGCATGACGTCCTTCGAGAAGCCCTTGCTGCCCTCCAAACGCGCGGCGTCGGCGCGCGGTCCGAAGACCTTGACGCCCGCGGCCTCCAGGCGGTCGGCGAGTCCCGCGCACAGCGGCGCCTCGGGGCCGACCACGACCAGATCGGGCCTTTCCGCAGCCGTCCACGCGATCAGGCCGCTGATGTCCGTGGCCTCGATCGGCACGTTCGCGCCGCGCCGGGCGGTGCCCGCGTTGCCGGGGGCGCAGAACACCCGCGGCCGGCTGGAATCCAGTGCGATCTTCCATGCCAGCGCGTCCTCGCGTCCGCCCGATCCGACGATCAGGATCTTCATGACCGGTGAAACTCCGCGATCTTCTGCGCCACGAACTCCGCCTGCGCCGCCGACAGCTCCGGGAAGATCGGAAGCGCCAGCGTCTCCCGCGCGGCGCGCTCGCTCTCGGGCAGATCGCCCGGCTGGCCGCCGAGGCGGGCAAAGCATTCCTGCACGTGGAGAGGCACCGGGTAGTAGATCTCGGTGCCGATGTCCTGCGACGCCAGCCATGTCCGCAGCTCGTCCCGGCGCGGCGTGCGGATGACGTACTGGTTGAACACGTGCCGCGACTGCACGGCGCGGGGAAGAACGAGCCGGCCGGCGAGCCCGGCCTCGGTGAAGAGACGGTCGTAGCGGGCGGCGTTGGCCTGTCGGGCCGCCGTCCAGCCGTCCAGGTGCGGCAGCTTGGCCGACACGACCGCCGCCTGGAGGGCGTCGAGCCGGAAGTTGCCGCCGACGATCTTGTGATAGTACTTGGGCTCCATGCCGTGGTTGCGGAGCTGGCGGACCCGGGCGGCCTTCGCGGCGTCGCGCGCGGTGACCAGTCCGCCGTCGCCCGCGCCTCCGAGGTTCTTCGAGGGGAAGAACGAGAAACAGCCGTAGTCGCCCATCGAGCCGGCGCGCCGGCCCTTGTACTCCGCCCCGATGGCCTGGCAGGCGTCCTCGATCACCACGAGTTCGTGACGGCGGGCGAGGTCAAGGATCGGGTCCATATCGGCGCACTGCCCGTAGAGATGGACCGGGACGATCGCGCGCGTGCGCGGCGTGACGGCGGCCTCGACCTTGGCGGGATCGAGGTTGAAGGTCACGGGATCGATGTCCGCGAAGACCGGTTTCGCGCCCAGGCGGGCGATGGATCCGGCGGTGGCGAAGAAGGTGTACGGGGAGGTGATCACCTCGTCGTCCGCGCCGATGTTCTCGGCCATCAGGGCGATGAGCAGGGCGTCGGTGCCCGAGGATACGCCGATCGCGTGGGCGGACCCGCAGTGGGCGGCGAGGGCCTTCTCGCACGCCTCGACCTTCGGGCCGAGGATGAAGTACTGCGAGGCGAAGACCTCCAGCACCGCGCGGTCCACCTCTTCGCGGATCCCCCGGTACTGCGCCACCAGATCGAGCAACGGAACCTTCATGGAAACTCCCCCGGTGCGATAAACACGCCGGAAGCCGCTTTGATAGCGGAAGGGCCGGAAGGACTCAAGCGTGGAGATGAATTGCCCCGCACAAGTTCGCACGCCGGACCGCGCTTCGCCGAGGCGACAGCGCGGAGGAGGGCGGTGTGAAAGCCGGGGCTGGTCTGCCGGATCAGTTCATGGCGACCTGGGTAGCGAAACTCAGAATCGGTCTCTCTCATCTGCCTCGACATCGGGCACCTTGGCAAGAACGGCGTCATAATCTCTTTTCCTGCCGCGTTTCGCTCGATCCGCCAAGTAGTCCTGGGTCATGAGAGCAGAGATCTTCTCCGCGACCGCCGTGGAGATCAGTTGGTTGACGGAGACGTGCTCCTGTTTGGCCAGGGTCTTGGCCGTGGCGTGCAGAGAATCAGGCAGTCTCAGGCTTAGTGTGCTCATTTTCTCACTCCCATTATCTTCAGGAACTCAGCGGGCGGCAAGGCGCGGACTCCAAACCGCTCAACCCCGGCAAAGTCCCTGACGTTGAACGTCACGATGTACTTGCATCGCCCTGCGACCGCAGCCTCCAGCACCATGTCGTCGCTGGGGTCCGGCAGAAACGGGCGCCACAGAAAGTGAACCTCCCTGCGGTCTGACACGGTGCAGAAATAGTCGATGAACCGCTGAATCTCCCCTGCTCCATACGGCAAACCGTGCCCTGCATCCAGCAGTGCCTGCTCGTACTCCACCACGAGGGGCACGGAGACGACCGTGTTGAACCTTCCGGTCCCGACGAGACTGAGTAAGCCAAACGATGTGCCACGCCGAGACCGAAGCCCAGAGACGAGCACATTCGAGTCCAGAACCACTCGCGGCAATGTCATTGGCAATACCGTATGCGGTATCACGCCAATAGTCAATCCGTTCTCGTTCCGAACGGCGCGGATCATAGGGCGGCGCGCTTGGCGCCGATAAAGCCCCGCTGGCCCGGATCTTCGCGAATCCAGTCTCGCCCAGGTGTCACGGCCGCCGTAACATCCGGACCGTTTCTCCTTTGTACAGCATGGGATAGTTGAAGCGCAGGAGGGCGTACGGCGGACGTGGGACAGGCGACAACAGGCGGAGCGGGCCGGCGGTCGGTTTTCCTGACCACGCGGTGGACGGTGGTCTGTGCGGCGGGGGCCGCGCAGGACACCGATGCCCGGTCGGCCCTGGCCGAGCTGTGCCGGACCTACTGGTACCCGCTCTATGCCTACCTTCGACGCCGCGGATTCTCGTCCTTCGACGCGCAGGATCTGGTGCAGGGTTTCTTCGAGCGTCTTCTTGAGCGCGAATCGCTCGCCCGCGTCAAACGCGAGCGGGGGAGGTTCCGCTCCTTCCTGCTGGCCGCCCTGAATCATCACATTTCCGATCAGCGCGACCGCG
Organism: uncultured Verrucomicrobiota bacterium; assembly: GCA_964610105.1. GTDB lineage: Bacteria > Verrucomicrobiota > Kiritimatiellia > PWTM01 > PWTM01 > CAZSUU01. The sequence continues at coordinate 55,827 of CAZSUU010000026.1, forward strand.
CGATGGCGGCGAAACGGGGCGGGGGGCGGGTCCTCTCGCTCGATGCGCAGGAGGGGGAGAACCGCTACGCCCGCGAGCCGGCGGATCCGTCGACCCCGGAGCACTACTACGAGCGGAAATGGGCCCTGGCTCTGCTCGACACCGTGGCGCAACGGCTCCGACGGGAGTACGAACAGGCCGGCCGTGCGACGCTGTTCGAGACGTTGGCCTTCTGTCTTGCCGGGGAGCGAAGCGCGATCCCCTACGAAGACCTGGCGCGGTGCCTCGACATGACCGAGCCGGCGCTGCGCGTGGCGGTGCACCGGTTGCGCCGCCGCTACCGCGAGGTCCTTCGCGCCGAGATCGCGCGCCTGGTGTCGGGTCCCGAGGAGGTGGAGGACGAGATCCGGCACCTGATGAGGGTGCTGGGGACGTGAGATGCGCCCGCGGGCGGGGAATCTCAAAACTGCCCGTAACATTCGTGCCCCGTTTCCGAAGTAAGGATTGGAAGCGAGAGAGCGGAGACGCCGAAATGCCAAAGTGCCCTTACTGTGAGAAGCCGATCGCCCTGAAGGCGAAGCCGGCTGACCGGTCGCAGGAGATTCGACGGCAGGTCACGGGAACCGTGAAGAAGGAGGTCATGTACTCCTGCCCTCACTGTGACCGGGTGCTCGGATTCGGGTTCTTCATGGGTGGCCTGTTCACCGGACGACCATGACATGAGCACGTGTCCACACTGCGGCAGGGAGGTGGCGGCGGATGCACCGCTCGCGGTGTGTCCCGAATGCCTTCTCAAGGCGGGGCTGGCCAGCCGGGATGCGACGATGACCGATGCGGCTGGCGCCGGCTCTCCAGACGCGCAGGCGTTCACCGCGCCCGCCCCGGCGGTCCTGCAGCCGTCTTTCCCTCAACTCGAGATCACGGAACTGATCGGCCAGGGCGGCATGGGTGCGGTCTACAAGGCCCGTCAGCCCGGGCTCGATCGGTGGGTGGCCCTGAAGGTCCTTCCGCCGGCGAAGGGGGCCGATGCCGCCTTCTTCGAGCGGTTCACCCGCGAAGCGCGCGCGCTGGCCCGGTTGAGCCACCCGGGGATCGTCGCCGTGCACGACTTCGGCCAGGCGGGGGGGTTCATCTACTTCGTGATGGAATACCTCGACGGCGTGAACCTGCGGCACCTGCTGCGCAGCGGCCGGGTCTCGCCGCGCGAGGCGATGGCCATCGTGCCGCAGATCTGCGAGGCGCTGCAGTATGCGCACGACCACGGCATCGTCCACCGCGACATCAAGCCCGAGAACATCCTCGTCGACAAGCAGGGCCGGGTGAAGATCGCCGACTTCGGCCTCGCGAAGCTCATGGAGGCGCCGGCCTCGGGCGACCGTCTCACCCAGGCGCAGGAGGCGATGGGCACGCCGCAGTACATGGCGCCCGAACAGATCGAACACCCGTTGGAGGTCGACCACCGCGCCGACATCTACTCCCTCGGCGTCGTTTTCTATGAGATGCTCACCGGAGAGCTGCCGCTCGGCCGGTTTCCGCCTCCATCGCAGAAGGTGCGGATCGACGTGCGGCTCGACGAGGTGGTCCTGCGATCGCTGGAGAAGGCGCCGGAACGCCGCTACCAGCACGCCAGCGAGGTCAAGACCCAGGTGGAGACCATCGTCGCTCGATCCGCGCCGCCGCCTGCTCCGGAGCAACGGCTGTCAGGGCTGGCCCTGGCGGGCGCGATCACCGGGCTCGCCGCCCTGATGCTCCTGAGCCTCTCGTACCTGACACCTCTGGGCGGTCTTCCCAAGTTGCTGCTTCTCGTGACCGCGCTGCCGGCCTCGACTCTCCTGGGTGTTCTCGCGGTGTCGGAGATCCGCCGGTCGAGCGGGCGGGTGTGGGGGCTGGGCCTGGCCGTCTTCGATGCGCTGCTGTTCCCGCTGTTGCTTCTCGATATGCTGATCGTCTGGCTGGTGTTCGAGTCCATTCGATTCGGCACGGCATGGATTCTGGCGCGGCCCGCATCGCTCTCCGAACCCGATCTTGCGATCGTCGCGGTGGCGGCGCTTCCCGCGATCGTGCTCGCCGACATACTCCTCGCACGGTGGGTGTGGCGAATGGCGAATCGTCCGCCGCAAGGGGCGGAAACGCAGAATCCCGAGGTCGAACGTCGTTTCACACGGGTGCAGCGGGCATGGGCGCTTGCCCTCCTGGCGGTAGTGCCCATATCACTTCTTCTGGCGCTGGCGCACATCAGGATCCGCCATGTCCGTCTTGAGGCGCTGCACACGCTCGCGCGTGCAGCGTCAATCGAACAGGCTCAAAAGAGCCTGTCAGAGGCGAACGAGAGCCGTTATGCCAAGGCCGCCGATCGCACCACCCCGCCGGAGCGGTACACGCAGGACCAGACGCTCCGCCTCGATCGCGACGGAACCGCGCGCTTCGTCACCGTAATCACCCAGCGCAACAGCAGCGCCAGCCCCCTCGACGCTCACCGCTTTGTGAACTCAGACTTCGTGGATGTGAAGCGCGTCACGGATTGGCAGGGGCGCGAGATCCCGTTCGCCGTGCGCCGACAGGGCGAGTTGTTTCGTTACAGTGCCCCCTTGTCAGAGCCGGTGCAGCCCGGAGAGTGGTTCAGCGTGACGATCGAGGGTTTCATGAAGGGCCTGGTCAAGCCCGCGGATGAACCCGGTGTGTTCGCGTACCGCATGCGGCACTGGCCGGCGGTCGACGAGGGGATGCGGCGCATCGAGCGGCACCTCCTGCCCGAGGGAGCGACGCTGATCTACAAGGAGCCGCCCGAGCTGCGCGAAGGCGTCCGCGACGGGCGGATCGAGCTCTCGATCGATCGAGTCATCCCGCCCGGGGACAGCCTGGAGGTGGTGTATCGCTACCGATTGGAGACCGTCGGGGTGAAGGAGTAGGCGGCGAGAGACGTATGAAACACGGGCCGCCGGGTGACGGCCGAAAGGAGTAGATGGAGCATGAAGATCGGTAGGAGAACGTGGGCCGCGGTTCTGATGGCCGTCGGGCTGGTGTCGGCGCAGGACGTGACCAGGGAAATCTCGGTGGCGACGATGGCGCCATCGGTGGTGAAGACCGTGCCGCAGGCGGGGGCGACGGATGTCGACCCGAATCTGAAGGAGATCACGGTCACCTTCAGCAAGGACATGCAGACGGACCGGATGTGGGCGATCTGCCAGATCAACAAGGAGAACTTCCCCGAGAAGGCGGGCGAGATTCACTATCTGGCGGACAAGAGGACCTGCGTCTTTCCCGTGAAGCTGCAGCCCGGCCGGACCTACGTGCTGTGGTTCAACCGCGCCCAGTTCGACAGTTTCCGCGACAAGGAGGGCAATCCGGCGGTGCCGTACCAGCTCGTGTTCCAGACGCGGAAATGAAGGCAATGTTGATTGTCGAGGGTTGACCCAAGCCGGAAGGAGAATCCCGCGATGCGCGTGATTGGGTGGGCAAGGAAGTTCGAGAACTACCAAGTCATTCATGACGTGCCGGAACGCGTTCGGAGGACCGAAGTGACGTACTGGTGGTGCCTGGGTGCTGCCGTCGTGATGATGCTCGCGGGGCTCGCCGTGATGTGTTCCGCGTGCTGCTCGCCGTTCGGCCTCTTCCTGGCCATCGGCGGCGCGGTGGACATCGCGCTGATCAAGATCTGGGCGCACATCCGCCTGGCGACCTACCAGATCATCATGGAACTGCAGGCCCGGGATCGGAAATAGCGCGGCCCTGCCGCTGGCGGTCATCACCGCGAGGCGTGGGGACAGGCTTGCGCGGCGCGCTGAAAGAGCGGATGGCGACCGTGGGGTTGCGGTCAGCGTGGCGGACCCAACGGGCGCGGCCAACGCGCGTCGTCACGGAGCAGATCGATGACGTTCATCATCGCGCGGCCGTCGTGGTAGCCGGCCTTCCAGTTCGACCCCTTGGGGGCGCGGCGTTCTTCGTCGGTCGTCGGGGCGGCCATGAACCATCCGCCGTGCTCCGCATCGACCATGCGGTTGCGGATGAACGTCCATTCGCGCTCGAAGTATCCCGCGTAGTCGCGTGACGCCCCCGGATGCTCCACCGCCATGAGCAGGAACGCGTTCATCGCTTCGGCCTGCGTCCACCAGTCCTTCTTCGGCTCGAAGATCCGGCCGAAGGTCGTCCCGGTATAGTAGAGGCCCCCCTCGCGCGCGTCCCACGCCACGTCCATCGCATGGTCCACCAGCATGCGCGCCATCGCCCGCGCCTCGGGATCCTCCTTCTTCAGCGCCGCGAGGGCTTCGAGGATCAGATACGCCGTCTCCACGTCGTGCCCGTACGAGTTGTGATCGGGCACCGGCGTCCAATCCGCGTTGAAGTAGAGATGCAGGGCGCCGGGCTGCACCGCTACTTTCCGGCTGATAATCCGGAGCAGTTCCTCCAGCCGCTCGCGCAGTCGGGCGTCGGGCCACACGGTATGGAGCGCCGTGAAGGCCTCCAGCAGGTGAATGTGCGTGTTCATGTCCTTGTAGCCCGGCGGCGTCCCGGTGGCGCCGGTGCGCGACGTGCAGTCCGAGGGCACGTCCTCGGGGCGCAGGATCGGCGAACCATCGCGCCGCAGGAACACGTGGTATCCGCCATGCATCGCGTCGTGCGCCTTCCGGTCGAACCACTCGAAGGCCTCGCGGGCACGTTTCAGCGCCTGTTCGTCGCGCAGCGTCTCGAAGGCGGCCGCGCAGGCGTAGATCCCGAAGGCCATGCCGTAGGCCTGCTTGGTCGTTCCGTAGGGAGCAACGGGGCGCCCGTCGGCATCGACCATCCAGTGCCAGCCGCCCTGTTCGCCGTCCCAGGCCTTGCCGCACAGGTAGTCGAGTCCATGCCGCGCGGCCTCGCGGTAGACCGGCTTGTCCGGGTAGCGTCGGGCCGCCTGCGCGGCGAGCCACGTCTGGCGGGCCTGGACGACGATGCCCTTCTGGTTCGGCCCGGTGCGTTTCCACGCGAAGTCGAAATCGGGCCAGAATCCGCCGGCTTCGCGATCGACCGCCCGGGGGAACCAGACATCGAGGTGCTTGGTCGTGAGATAGCGCTCGATCTCCTCCGCCAGCGCGCGGCGCCGATCGGCAGAAGCGCCGAGACCGGTTGCGGGGAGGGTGGCGGCCGGCTCGGCGGGTTCCGCGGCCGAAACCGCCAGGCCCAGGAAGGCGGGAATGAACAGGACGGCGCAGACGTTCACGACTCGGTTCTCCATGCGAAGGTCATCGGGTACGCACACATACTGCATCAAGCCGATTCCAGTTGAACAGAAGGAAACGAAGAGAGCGGAGAACCGAGTCTCGCGGTCTTCCGACGATGCCGCGGACAAGACTCGCGGCCCGGCGGTTCGGTCCGCCCACGACACGGACTGCCGGACGGCTGAGCATGGCCGCCGCGACGTCGAGTTTCTTCTGCCCATGTCCCGGGGCCGTGCGATTTCGATCCGCGAGGCAGGGCAGGGCCTCCGAACCCGCCGCCCTGCCCGAACCGCCGCGCGCATGGAACTCGGTGGAGGCACCGCGTCCCCATCAGGGTGCGACATCGCCGCCGGGCGCCGTATCTCCGGCAGGCCACCGCGTTCCCAGCGGGCATCGTATCTCGTCGAGCCGTTTCCGGTTACGGACCGATGGCCTCGGGCCTGGCGCTCTCGCCATCCATCCTCGCCGGGAGACGCCACACGCGGGTCCCCTCGCGGTCGGTGAAATAGAGCGCCGATTGCGACGGCTCGCGGCCGTGCCCGTCGGCCCACAGGGCGTAGAAGCCGGGATGCGCGTTCAGCGGCCGCCGCGCGTAGGTGTGGTTGAAGCGGCTATCGCGGGTGAGCGCCTTTGCGCGTTTCCAGGTCGCCCCCTGGTCGCCACTGGTCCACAGGACCATTTCGCCTCCGGGATTGTAGGGCTGGGGACCGGGATCGGTGGGCGCGATCACGCGCCACGCGCCGTCCGGCTCGATGTAGAGCGAGCCGTGGTCGTAGTTGTTGTCCGACGTCGTGAGGTCCCGCGTCTCCCACGCCGCGCCGGTCCAACGGATCGTCTTCCACTCCCGCGGCCCGTTCTTCGGACCCGATTCGTAACCGCGGCTGGTGAGGAACAGGATCACCGGCCTGCCGTCCGCGTCGAAGTTCAGGTCCTTCAGGTAGACGAGCTTTCCCTCGCCGACGGAGTCGTAGACCAGCGCCGGGTTGGTGCGGTTGGTGAAAGGCGGAGCCAGCGCGACGCCGCCCGCGGTCTTCCAGTGCGCCCCGAGGTCGTCGGTCTCGGCGTAGTAGAGGTTCGCCCGGGCGTTCAGGCCCACGGGCGTGGGATGGAAATCGAAGACGCTGGCGACGCGCCGCCCGCACGGCCAGCTGATCTGGTAGTCGCCCATCTCGATGGCCGCAAGCGCGGTGGGCGCGGACCATGCAAGGCCGTCGGGACTGGTCATCCAGCCGGTGCATCGCGGAGCCTTGACCCCGAGTCCCGTTCCGCCGTAACGCGTGTGCAGGAAGAGAAAACCCCGCGCCGGGATGTTCCAGGCCTGGGCATAGGAGAAGTTGCCGGTGTACGTGCCCTGGAACTCCTCGATGGACCACGGCTTCGTGCCGCGGTGGATGTACGACGGGCGGCCGGTACCGTGCGATGGCGAGAAGACCCAGAGATACCCGCGGTCGTCCACCGACAGGATCGGGTTGTCGTGCGCGTCGCGGGTCTTCTTGTTCAGGAGAATGCGCGGCCGCGGCACGGTGCCGGTCGCGTGGTCGAAGTAGGACACCATGTGCAGGAGCGTCTGGCGATCGCCGGCGGCACGCGCCGTCGTGCCGCCGTACACGAAGAACGTGCGATTCGTCTCCCTGCAATAGACGGCGATCGGCGCGTGCTGCTGGGGATAGGTAGCCATCCCTCCGCTGTACTTGTAGCGGTATTCGTCCTTTGACGGCTGGTTGAAGAACCAGATTCCGCGGTAGCCGTCATCCGCCGGCAGGATACCCGAACGGGCGGCCGTCGCGGTGAACAGGACCAGGCCGGAGGCGATCCGGAAGAACGTCGCGCGCATGCGGCCACTATGCCGGCGCCGGCGGTCTCCGTCGAGCCTGATCAGTACCCGTCGGACGAATCCGCGGGGGCGCGGTCCCGCGGCGCACGATCGCGGTCGGTCGCCGCGACGTCGGCATAGCGGATGGTTCCCCGGCGCGCGGTGACGCGGACCGCGGGGTTGCTCCACGCGGCGGGGAGCGTGACATCGCCGCGCTGCACCTCGATGTCGACCGCCGGCGCCGGTCCCGGGGACGGGCACACGGTCAGGTCTCCGCGTGCAATCGCGATGCCCAGCCGACGGACGCCTCCGGGCGGCAGGCGCACCTCGATCGGCACGTTCAGCTCGCTGAACACCCCGCCGTTGTGCAGCTCGAACTCCAGCGGGTGGGTCGGCGTCTGCGGATGCACATGCCCGTGCAGGATGGCGCCGGGCGAACCGAATCCGTCGGCCGTGCCGTCGATGCGGATGGCCGACCGACCGTCGAATTGAAGACGGACATCCGCCCGCGAGAAGCCGAGACGGAGGTCCACAGGCCCGCCGCCGGGGAGGGGGATCTCCCGCGCGATGTCGGCATGGAAGGGCACCGCGAGCAGGAGACCCGCGGCCGTCGCGGCGGTGAGACCCGTCCACGCGAACACGGTCCGCGGGCGCTCGGGGCGCTCGAGCTCGGCGGGCGTGAACCCGTCCTCCCGGCCGGGCAGGTTGAGCACGAAGTAGTACAGACCGAACGCGACCCCGAAGACGAGCAGGGCGGCCCACGCGACGTCGGACGCGAAGTGCGCGCCCGAAATCACCCGCCCGATGCCGAGGGCCGTGCCGTAGACCGCGGCGGCGGCCAGGGAGAGAAGACCGAGACGGCGCCGGCGACGGCGGAAGACGAAATAGAGAAAGGCGAACGCATAACCCGCCGCGGCATGGCCGCAGGGGAAGGACTTCCCATGCGCGACCGCGCCGATCGAGTGCACGGGCTGATACGGCCACCGTCCGCCGAATTCCTCCACCTGGCGCGGCCGCGGCCGATCCCAGACGCCCTTCAGCAAGACGTTGACCACCAGCCCCGGCCCGACGGCAATGACCAGGAGCGCGTAGATCAGGTGCAGCCGCAGGGCACGCAGGCGGGGCGTGAAGTAGGAACCGGCCAGGAGCACGGCCGACGCAACGACCGCGGCGGCGAGCGGAATGGCGACGGTTTCGTAGAGGAACCGCCAGGGGAACGAGAGGTGCAGCACGAACGGCTTGGACTGTCCCGAGAAGAAGAGACGCGTGATGGCCAGGTCGAGATCGGTCAGTCCGAACGCGATCGACGCCCCGGCCCCCAGCCCCAGCAGCACGAGCGCCTCCGGAACCCACAGGCGCCGGTAGGACCACGGGCCGCCCGCCTTCGTGATGCCGGCCGCCAGGCGCGTCCCGTCCTGGAGTCGCGTTTCGTTCACTTCGCGATGGCGAACGTCTTCTTCGTCTTCGCATCCCCTCACGCGCCGTCAGTATACGACGCCCGGCCCATGCATGCAGGCGGAATCGCGCATATCGCATCTTCCCTTGGCGCGCGCGTGCCGTTACTCTAGGGATCGCGTGAGCCAGGGGATGGACGACGACACGTTCGAGTTTGCCCCCACCGTATCGCCGGAGGAGGAGCGGGGGCATGGGTACCTCCTGCGCGCCGGCGAGCTGATCGGTGAATACCGGGTCCTCCGGCCGTTGGGCGTGGGCGGGATGGGGGAGGTGTATCTCGTCGAGAACGTGCATAACCGCAAGCAGTATGCCCTCAAGCTGCTGCCTCCCGAGCTGTCGCGCGACGCCCGTTTCGTGGAGCGGTTTCGGGTGGAGTCGCGCGTGATGAGCGACCTGGATCATCCCCACATCGTGCGCGTGCACCACATGGGCGAGAGCCGGGGCCGCTACTACCTCACGATGGACTTCGTGGCGGGTCCGAAGGGCGTGCCTTTCACCCTCGAAGACCTCCTGGAGGACGGTCCGGGCGCGGGTTCGGCGCCGCGCACGCCGGCCGGGTCCGCACGGCTTGATGAGCGGCTGGTCTGCGACATCGCGGGCCAGATGTGCGACGCCCTGGGCTATGCCCACGCGTACGGCGGCGGGGTGGTGCATCGGGACCTGAAACCGGCGAACATCCTGATCCAGGACCTGGACCTGAAACCGCGCGGGGGCCGCCCATGGGTCAAGATCCGCGTGAGCGATTTCGGTCTCGTGAAGGTGCTGGGATCGGACTACATGCGGACGTTGTTCGACCGCGGCGTCCGGCTCACGAGGGCCGCGGCGCCGCAACCGGCCGACGCGCGGGGGACATCGCGGCACACGAGCAGTCTCCGTTCCATCCTCGGAACGTACGACTACATGAGCCCCGAGCAGAAGTCCGGGCGCGAGGTGGGACCGCGGACGGACATCTACTCCTTCGGGGTGATCCTGTACCGGATGTTGACCGGCGCCCGCCCCGAGGGCGCCTACAAGCCGCCGTCGCATTTCGGGGCCAAGCGCGCATGGGACGCGATCGCGGAGAGGTGCCTGCAGCCCGCGCCGGGCGATCGCTACGCATCCGTGGCCGAGCTGCGCCGCGCGGTGGAGCGTCTGATTCCGGCGAGGGCCCGGACGCGAAGGACGGTGGGCGCGATGACCGGAGGTCTGCTCTTGCTCGCGGTCCTCGGCGGTCTCGCGTGGTATGGGGTGCGGTTCCTGCCGCGTCGTCCGCGGCCGGTGACCGCGCCGCCAGCGGACGAAACGGTCCGGCCTCCGCCCGTGCTCGTCCCCGCGCCGTCCGTCGGGGTCGCGGCCACGGGGCCCGTTCACGTCGTCGCGGACGACGCCATGCCGTCCCGACCCGCCCCGGCGGACAGGGCCGGGTCGTTCCGTGTGTCCAGTCCCCTTCCGCTGCTCGTCTACGAGGGCGATCGACTCCTCGGCCGGTCGGGGGAGAAGGCCATCTCGGAGGTGGCGCCGGGCGAGCATGTGCTCAGGCTCAGCGCGGCCGGCTACAGGGACGCCACGGTGCGGCTCACGATGCAGCCCGACGGCTACGCGGTGATCGTGGCGCCGGAGATGGAGCGGGTGACGGGTTTCCTTCAGGTGGAGGCGAAGCTCGAATCGCCGCCCGACGGGGCGGAGGCTTCGCCGCCGGGCGAGGCGGAGTTGCGGGTGAGCGGCGGAATGTGGCAGCGCATCCGTCTCCCTCACCTGCTGCAGGGCTTCGCGGGGGAGACGGCGGTCGTGGAGCTTCGCGCGGAAGGGTTCGAGTCCTCGCCGCCGGTCGAGGCCGCCATCGTCCAGGACGTCACCCACCAGGTGCTCTTCACCCTGCGGGCGAAGAAGGGGTGGGGGAGGGTGGTCTGCGCCACCCCGTCAGCCGGCGTCTACAGCGGAGAAACGCGCCTGGCCGGCGCCGGTGAGTTCTTCCCCCTGGCGCCCTTCGTGACCAACACGGTGGTCGTACGCGCCGAGGGCCACCGGCCGCAGACCCTTCACCTCGTGCTGGCCTCCCCGGGGACCACGAACGGCGATGTTCACGTCGACCTGGCGCTCCATGTGGGACGGCTGACCGTCTCGGCCCGCCTCGCGGAGCGGTACGGCGGCGGGGAGTTGACGAACGGCCAGTTCCAGGTGGGCGACGGACCGTGGCAGGAGATCGCCGGCCGAGAGGCGGTGGAGATGCTGGCGGGCCTGTCCCACGTCGTCCGATTCCGGTGCCCCGGCTACCGGGATCCGCCGCCGCAGGAGGCGCAGGTGGCGGACGCCGGCTCGGAGACGGTGACGTTTGTCGTGAGCCCCCTGAACTCGCGCATCCGATTCGTGAGCAATGCGCCGGGAACGCAGTACTTCCGGGGACAGGAGCGGCTTGTCGAGCAGAACGGCTTCTTCGCGCTGGAGCCGTTCCTGCCGCACAGCGTGATCGCCCGCGCGCCGGGCCATCACGACACGAACTTCGTCATCCGGCTCGACGAACCCGGCAGGGACTACCGCGACCTGACCCTGACCCTGAGAGCGATCGGCGCATGGGTGCGGGTGACCGCCTCCGGCGTCCCGCCGGGGCGGGGCGAGATCACCGCGGATGTCCTGTTCGACAGGGAGGTTTTCCGGAACAGCCGGTTGCCCTTCACCGTGTGGGGCGTGCCGCCCGGGCGGCACGTGGTGAGCCTCCGGAGTCCCCAGTGGTTGCCGGTCCAGCCTCAGATCGTCGAGTGCGTCAATGCGCGGACCTCGGTCGTGACCTTCGCCCTCGTCCCGCCGCTGTCGCGCATCGAGGTCAACGTAGTGCCGCCCGACGCCGTCGTCACCTGCAACGGCCATCCCCTGCCGGCGCGCGCCTTCGACCTGCCGCCCGGCACCTACGTGATCCGGGCGGAGCGGTGGGGATACGCGCCGGGCCAGGCCGTCATTCAGGCCCACCCCGGCGAGACCGCCAGATGCGTCCTCCTGCTCATGAAGCTGGACTTCAGGATGGACCTGATCCCCCCCGCGCCCTGACGCGCGTCGTCGGGGGGAGACCTGGCCACACCAGCTCGCGCCCGCAGCGGGTGAAGCGGCGCGCCGCGACCCAACGACGTTGGCCGCTCCGTGCTCCCACTCCATCCCCTCCGTTCGTCGGCCTTGGCGGGGCCCCACATTCACCTTGACGCAGCTTCAGCGAGGGCAGGTCGGCATGCGCCTTCGCCGGAGGCTTCGGCGGTACGCAGTCGGGCGGTTCCGGCGAGGTGTCCAGGGCGAACCCTGAACACACGGCATGATGCACGCACCACACCCCGAGCGCTCCATGTTTCCCGACGGAGAGGCCCTTACCGCAAGTTACTAAACCTCTCACATTAGTCCCGACATCAAGCCGCGTAGGCTGTTGAGGGC
>CAZSUU010000027.1:0-64649 GCA_964610105.1 uncultured Verrucomicrobiota bacterium
CGCCCGCCCCAACGGCTGCGCCGCCCGCCGCCTCCCTACTGTCTGAATCGCTGGGGTCTTGGAGTCTCAACTTGCCGGCGCCGCCCGCTCGTGTATACTCGCGTCGTCGGCGGTGGTCGTCCCCGTGCAGGGGGCGCGTTCCGTCTAACGCTGCGATGGTGATGAGGTCACACGGTCCGGCGGAATCGGAGAAGGAACTCTCGACCCCCAGCGCGGGAAATGTCGTGGCCCGTGCGGTCTGCCCGCGGTGCGGCCGCGAAACCACGGTGGATCCTTCCAAGTCTCTGTCGGAGGCGCCATGCCCCGCCTGCGGCGCCACGCTGGGCGAATCGGGCTCCCTGGCCGCCGGGACCCGGGTGGGAGGGTTCCGCATCGTCCGGTTCATCGGGCGGGGCGGCATGGGCGAGGTCTATCTCGCGCAGCAGATCTCCATGGAGCGCAACGTCGCCCTGAAGATCCTGACGCCCTCGCTCGTCGCCGATCCGGATGCCCTGCGCCGGTTCGTCACCGAGGTGCGCGCCCTGGCCAGACTCCAGCACCCCAACATCGTGACCGCCCATGATGCCGGCGAAGACCGGGGCATCCACTACTTCGCCATGGCCTACGTCGACGGGGCGACGCTGCACCGCCGGATCGCGGCCGGCGGGCCGATGAAGGAAGGCGACGTCCTGCGCCTGATGCTGCCGCTCGCCCAGGCCCTGCGATACGCGTGGGAAGAGCATTCGATCCTGCACCGCGACATCAAGCCCTCCAACATCATGGTCGACCGGGAGGGGGCTCCGCGGCTCCTCGACCTGGGCCTGGCCCGCAACACCCGGGCCGGCGGCGCGCTCACGGTCACGAACGCCGTCCTGGGCACCGTGAACTTCATGAGCCCCGAGCAGGCGGACGCGGAGGTCTCCCTCGACCATCGCAGCGACATCTACTCGCTCGGCGCGACGGCCTACAACGCCCTTACCGGCCGGATCCCCTTCCAGAGCACCAGCATGCTGCAGGTGCTCAAGAAACAGGCCACGGGCATGCTGGAGGACCCACGGGCGTTCAATCCGTCGGTGTCCCCGGCGGCCGTCTACCTGCTGACGGTCATGATGGCGCGGAAGCGCGAGCACCGGCAGGCCACATGGGGCGCGGCGTGCGAGGACATCGAGCGGGTGCTGCGCGGGAAGGCCCCCCGCACGCCGCCTCCGGAGCCGGGCGCCTCCGTGCTGGCGGTGGGCGTGGGCGAGGGGAAGGCGGTCCACGGCCCGCACGTGCAGGTGCGTTCGTCCGAGATCGAGGAGATCCGCCGGCATGCCGAGGCCATCCGGCAGCACCCTCCGAAGAAAGCGGCCCGGCCGTCGGCGATCGGCGCGGGCCTGGGCGTGGGGATCGTCGCGGTGGCGGTGCTGGCCGGCCTCGTCGCGGTCTTCCGCGGCCGGTCGCCATCCCCCCCCGCCGGGCCCGCTCAACCGCCCGCGGCGACCTTCACGGCGCGCGTCGTGCGGTCGACCTCCGCGTCGGCGCGGAAGGCCGCGGACGCGGCCGAACCGCCCGCGTCCGTCGCGGCACCGGCGCCCGCCGCGCCCCTTCCCGCGCCTCCGCTCGAACGGCCGGCCGGTCCGTCGGCGCAGACAGCTCCGTCGGCGCCTCCCCCTGCACCGACCGTCTCCGGCGTCGGTGGGGCGGCCGCACCGGAGCCGGCGACGGCGGCGGAGGATGAAGAGGCGGCGCGGGCCAGGGCCGCGCTGCTCGACGCCGTGGCCGATAACCTGCTCCGCGCCGACGCGGCGTCCGCGCTCCGGCGCATGCGCGAGGCGGAGTCGGCCGCCGCGCGGGCGGCCGCGATCTCCGGCTGGGACGAGCTGAGGGCGCAGACGGAGCTCCTGACGCGCCTTCCGGATCTCGTGGTCGCCGGGTTTCAGGGCGATCTGAACAAGGAGGTGACGGTCGAACTGCAGAGCGGCCCGGTGCGCGCCGTGGTGCGGAAGGCCGCGTCGGGAAGGATCCATCTGCGGCGCCAGATCCGCGACGCGGGAGGGGCGGTGGTCGGAAGCAGCGACGTGGAGGTGTCGTTCGCGGAGCTCAGCCCGCGGGAGAAGGCCCGGAGGATCACGGCCGGGACCTCGGCGGAGACCGCCCTGCTGCGCGGGATGATCGCGCTGGAGTCGGGCATGCCGGCGGCCGCACGGCCGTTGTTCGAGCAGTCCGGCACCCGCCTGGGCGCGCTGCTCATCGGGCGAATGAATGCCCTCGCCCGCGGACGCGTCGAGACCGCCGAGGCGGCAAAGCGGGCGGCGGTCGAGCATGAGGCGTCGCGGAGTTTCGCCGAGCTCATGCGCATCGCGGGCTACACCGTGCTCACGAACGCCGAGGCCGTGGCGGATGCGATCCGCAGAAGGCGCTTCACGGAAACGGACCTGAAGATCGTCACGAATCAGCTGGCCACGTTCGAGGCGAGGTACAGCGGCACCGGATGCGCCGCATCCAACGCGACCCTGGTCGGGCTCCTGCGCGCGATCAACCCGTACTGTCCGCAGATCGTGGATCAGGCCGTTCTCGATGCGGCGGTCGCGAAGGCGAAGAGGGACAACCCGGGCTCGGTCAACATCGAGGTGAGCGCCGGGAAGAACGGTCCCGTCTTGAAGGCGTGGGGGGATTTCGCGCTCACGGATCTCTCGGCGTTCTCGGGTGTCCCGGTCAGCGGGATCTCGATCGACCGCACGGGGGTCAAGGACATCTCGTTCGCCCGCGGGATGCCGCTGGTCTGGCTGAGCATACAGCAATCCCCCGTCGACGACCTGTCGGCCCTTCGTGGGGCGGGGACCCTGCGAACCCTGCTGCTCTACGAGACGAAGGTCCGCGACCTCTCGCCGCTGAAGGGTCTGCCTCTGACCAACCTGAACATTCGGGGCAGCGTGCGTCCGTCCGACGCCTCTCCCCTGGTCGGGATGCCCCTCCAGACGCTGGTGATGAACCCTCCCGACGGCGGCCGGGGGCTCGAGGCCCTGCAGGGTTCGCCCGTCACGAGCATCACGCTCTACGGCCTGGGCGGCCGCTCCAACCTCGACTTCGTCCGCGGCTTGTCTTCCCTGCGCGTTCTGGATCTGGGCAGCACCACGCCCGCCCTGTCCGACCTCCGTGCCCTCGAGGGCCTGGAGCTGCGTTCGCTGGTCATCAGCGGCGCCTCGGTGTCGAACCTGGCTCCGCTGCGCGGCATGCCGTTGAACCGTCTGTGCCTCGCCCACAGCAAGGTTCGCGACCTGGCCCCGCTGGCGGACATGCCGTTGAAGGAGCTCGACATCTCCGGCTGCGAGATCAAGGACCTGGGGCCGCTGCGCACCCTCCGTTCCCTGGAGCTGCTGAGAATCGTGAACCTGCGCGGCGATCCCGATCTCGCCATCCTCCGCGAAATCCCGACCCTCAAGCGGATCGACCGCTGACCCGCTTCCCTCTCGACGGGCGTGACGTCAAGAGGGACGCGCCCCCGAGCAGACGCCCGCGTCGGTCCCCGTCGGCGCACAGAAAATCCAACGTGACGATCGTCACTCTGGATTTATACGGCATGGGGCGGCGCCGCCAGGGCTCCTCGACGCGGGATGTCGGCGCGGGATTGACGCTCTCCCCTCGCGGGCCTACCCTGTGCCGCTCACGGAGCCACGTCATGGAGCAGAAGACGTTCGAGAACGAGTATCGGGAACAGCGGCTGGCGAATCTGAAGGAACTGGAGGCCCGCGGGCACCGTCCCTTCGGGGCCGCGTATCCGCGCGACGGGCGGCTGGCGGACCTGCGGGCGGCGTTCGCCGAGGGCGGGCGCGTCCGCGCCGCGGGGCGCCTGATCGCCAAGCGCGACATGGGCAAGACCGTCTTCGGCCACCTGCAGGACGCCAGCGGCAAGTTCCAGATCTACCTCAAGAAGGACGCCCTCGCGGCCGACGTCTTCGACGCGTTCCGCTTCGTGGATCTCGGCGACCATGTGGGCGTGGAGGGCGAGTTCTTCACCACGCGCACGGGCGAGCCGACGATCAAGGTCGCCGGGTGGACCTTCCTCGGCAAGGCGTTGCAGGTGCCGCCGGAGAAGTGGCACGGGCTGCAGGACATCGAGGCGCGCCACCGCCAGCGCTACCTCGACCTCATTGCCAACCCGGACACGCCGGTCCTCTTCCGCCGCCGCATGCAGATCGTCCGCGAGATCCGCGCCTTCCTGCACGAACGCGGCTACGAGGAGGTCGAGACGCCGATGATGCAGCCAATCCCCGGCGGCGCCGCGGCCCGGCCGTTCGAGACGTTCTTCAACGCCCTGAACGCGAAGATGTACCTGCGCATCGCGCCCGAGCTCTACCTCAAACGGCTGCTCGTGGGCGGCATGGACAGGGTCTTCGAGCTCAACCGCAACTTCCGCAACGAGGGGCTCGACCGTTCGCACAACCCCGAGTTCACGATGCTGGAGATCTACGAGGCGTTCGGCGACGTGCGGACGATGAAGGCGTTGGTCGAGTCGATGATCATCGCCGTTGCGCGGAAGGTGATGGGCACCCTGACGGTCGGATCGACGGAGCGGCCGATCAACCTGACCCCCCCGTGGCGCGAGGCGACGTATCACGAGTTGATCCTCGAAGCGGCCGGCGCGGACTGGGACGGCCTGAGCCCCCGGGAGGCGAGGGAACGGGCCGCCGGCCCGCTCGGCTGCGAGTGCGCGCCGGAGTGGGGCAAGGCGGTGATCACCCACGAGGTGTACGAGAAGGTCGTCGAGAAGTCGCTGCGCGATCCGACGTTCGTCACCCGCCTGCCCGCCGAGCTCATCCCGCTGGCGCGGCGGTGCGAGGACGACCCGACGAAGGTGGATGTGTTCGAGCTGGTCATCGACGGCAAGGAGATCGCGCCGGCCTACAGCGAGCTCAACGACCCGCTGGAACAGCGGCGCCGGTTCGAGGCGCAGGCGGGCGGCGTCGACTTCGGGAGGCTGGACGACGACTTCCTCAACGCCCTCGAGCACGGCATGCCGCCGGCGGGCGGCATGGGCGTCGGGATCGACCGGCTGGTGATGGTGCTGACCGGGGCGGAGTCGATCCGCGACGTCATACTCTTCCCGCAGATGAAGTCGAAACAGGGCGAGGAGCAGGAGCGGACACCTGAAACCTGAAACCTGAAACCTGAAACTTGAAACCTGAAACCTGAGTCAGGCGACCGAGCGCCCATGTCACTGCCCTTCTCCCTCTTCCTGGCCCTGCGATACCTGCGGCCGAAGCGCACGTTCCAGTCGGTCATCACCCTCCTGACGATCCTCGGGGTGCTCATCGGGGTCATGGTGCTGGTCGTCGTGATCTCGGTGATGAACGGCTTCGACGAGATGTGGACCGACAAGATCCTGAGTTTCAACGCCCACATCACGATCGATGCCTCCTCCGCGTTCGACGCGGAGCCGGCGTGGCTGGAGGACGTCGAGGCGGTGGAGGGCGTCACCGGCGCCGCGCCGTACGTGCAGGGTCTCGCCTTCTTCAATCACTCGGGGCGCGTGTTCAGTCCGCTGCTGCGGGGCATCGATCCGGCGCGGGAGGCGCGCGTCAGCCGGATCCCGGAACACATCACCGCGGGGCGGTTCTCGGTGAAGGGCGACGAGGTGGTCATCGGCGCCGATCTCGCCCGCACCCTGGATCTGCAGGTGGGCGACACGGTGCTCGTGTACTCGCCGCAGAGCTTCACCTCGGCCGAGGAGATCCGCCTGCCGGAGGAGCTGACCGTGGCGGGTGTCTTCGACCTGGGGATGTACGACTTCGACCTGGGCTACGCCCTGTGTTCCCTGCCGATGGCCCGTTCGCTGTTTGGCCTCGAGCGCGGGGTGACGGGGGTGCAGGTGATGACGCGCGACCCGTCGGCCGCTCCGCGCGTGGCGCAGGCCGTTGAGGAGCGGGTCGGGCCGGTCTACCGCGTCCGCACGTGGATGGAGCAGAACCGCCAGCTCTTCGGCGCGCTGCAGGTCGAGAAGAACATGATGTTCTTCCTGCTGGGCTTCATCATGCTCGTGGCGGGTTTCGCGATCGCCATCACGCTGGTGACAGTGGCGATCCAGAAGACGCGGGAGATCGGCCTGCTCAAGGCCCTGGGGTTCTCCAACGGCGAGATCATGGGCATCTTCCTGTGGCAGGGCTGGATCGCCGGCGTCATCGGCTCGCTGCTCGGCCTGGCGAGCGGGCTGCTGGCCCTGCATTACCGGAACGATCTCCTGCAGTACCTGAACCGGCACATGGGCCTTCAGCTGCTGCCGGAGTCGCTCTACCAGCTGGCCGAGATCCCCGCCAGCACATCGTGGGAGGACCTCGGCAAGATCGCCCTGATCGTGATCGTGTTCTGCACCCTCGCGGGTCTGCTGCCCGCGATCCGCACCGCCTGTCTGGATCCGGCGAGGGCCCTGCGCTATGAGTGAAGAACCCCTCGTGGCGGCGGAGGACGTGCACAAGGCGTACCCGGTTGGGCCGCGGACGCTGGAGGTCCTTCGCGGCGTGACCGTGGCGGTGGCGCGGGGAGAGAAGCTCGCCCTGGTCGGCGCCAGCGGCGCGGGCAAGAGCACGCTGCTCAACGTGCTGGGCGGGCTCGACCGTCCGACGGCCGGGCGGGTGCGGTTCGAGGGCCGCAGCCTGTACGAGATCGCCGGCCCGGTGCGCACGGCGCTGCGGGCGCGCCGGATCGGTTTCGTCTTCCAGGCCTTCCACCTGCTGCCGGAGCTGACGCTGCTGGAGAACGTGGCGCTCCCGACGCTCTCGCTCGGCGCGCCGCGCCGCTCTCCGGGCGACCGCCGCCGGCGCGCCCTGCAGCTCCTGGAACGCGTCGGCCTTGGCGAGCGGCTGACCCACCGCCCCGACGAGCTGTCGGGCGGCGAGCAGCAACGGGCGGGCCTGGCGAGGTCGCTGGTCAACGATCCGGATCTCGTCCTCGCCGACGAGCCGACGGGAAACCTGGATTCCGCCAGCGGGGAGCAGGTGCTCGGCTGCCTGTTCGATCTCGTGCGCGAGGGCGACCGCACGGTCGTGCTGGTGACCCACAACCCCGTCGTCGCCGCCCGCTGCGACCGGGTCCTGACCTTGAGGGACGGGAAGATCGCGCCGGCCGGGGGCGGCTGACATCCGGTCGGCGCCCTTCCGGACGTCCCGCGCCCTTCCGCTTCGCATCCTCGGCGCGCCCGCGCGCGGCGCCGCAGTTTTCCCTTTTTTTGCCCTTCTTCTTTGCGCATACTCCGCCGCAACGCAGCGCGATGAAACGCGCGATCGGCGGCGAGGGTGACTATGCCGGTTTTTTCGCTGGAGAAGGCGCGGGTGGGGGTGATCGGTCTGGGGTATGTCGGACTGCCCCTCGCCGTCGAGTTCGGACGGAAGTACCCGACCGTCGGGTTCGACATCAAGACGGCGCGCGTGAGGGAGCTGCGGGCCGGGCGCGATTCGACGCTGGAGGTCGAGCCGTCCGAGCTGCGCGGGGCGAGACGGCTCCGGTTCACCGACCGCGCCGAGGATCTGCGCGGATGCGACTTCCTCGTCGTCACGGTCCCCACGCCGGTGGATGCGTTCAAGCGGCCCGATCTGACGCCGTTGGAGAGGGCCAGCGAGACCGTCGGCCGGATCCTCCGCCGTGGCGCGGTGGTGGTCTTCGAATCCACCGTCTACCCGGGGGCGACCGAGGAGCACTGCGTTCCGATCATCGCCCGCGTATCCGGCCTGCGGTTCAACCGGGACTTCTTCGCCGGGTACAGCCCGGAGCGGATCAACCCCGGCGACAAGGAACACCGCCTGACGACCATCCGCAAGATCACCTCCGGCTCCACGCCCGCCGCGGCGGAGTTCGTGGACCGCATGTACGCGAGCATCGTGACGGCGGGGACGCACCGGGCGAGCAGCATCCGCGTGGCCGAGGCGGCCAAGGTGATCGAGAACACCCAGCGCGACGTGAACATCGGCCTGGTGAACGAGCTGGCGATGCTGTTCAACCGGATGGGCCTCGACACCGAGGAGGTGCTGGCGGCGGCGGGAACGAAGTGGAACTTCCTCCCTTTCCGCCCCGGCCTGGTCGGCGGACACTGCATCGGGGTCGATCCGTACTACCTCACCCACAAGGCGCAGGAGATCGGCTTCCACCCGGAGATGATCCTGGCCGGCCGCCGCACGAACGATATGATGGGCAGCTATGCCGTCTCGCGGCTCGTCCGGCTCATGCTCCGGCGCCGGATCCACGTCGATGGCGCCCGCGTGCTGGTCCTCGGCCTCACGTTCAAGGAGAACTGCCCCGACATCCGCAATACACGGGTGATCGACATCGTCCGGGAGCTGGCCGCCTCGGGCGTGCGGGTCGACGTGCACGATCCGTGGGCCGATCCGTTGGAGGCCCGCCGCGAGTACGGCCTGGACCTGGTCGCCCGCCCGCGTCGCGGCGCGTACGATGGCGTGGTGATCGCCGTGGCCCACCGGCAGTTCCGGGCCCTGGGCGCGCGCGGCATCCGGGCGTTCGGACGCCGGAAGTGCGTGCTCTACGACATCAAGTGCGTGCTGCCGGCGTCCGCCGTGGACGGCCGTCTCTGATCCCCGACTCCCATGAAAAGGCTCACCCCCGTTCACCTCGGATTCCTCGCCAAGGGGTGGTCGTTCCTGCGCCTGGCCGTGGATGCGCCGGACCGGTTCCCGGGCTGGGACTTCGTGGTGCTCACCGCCTCCGGCGAATCGCAGGCCCGGCTGTACGAGGCCGAGCTGGAGGCGGCGCGGCGCCGCGGGGCCGTCCCGGACCGCACGCGCACGCTGGTCGTCCCGGACCCCGGCGGACGGCGGGTCGGCAGCGGCGGGGCGACCCTGAACGCCCTTCGCGCGGTGTCGGAGGCCGGAGGGGAGGGAAGCCATCGCATCCTGCTCGTGCACTCCGGCGGCGACAGCCGGCGGGTGCCGTGGGCGAGTCTCACGGGCAAGGTCTTCCTGCCCGTGCCGCTGCTGGCGGATCCGGATCGCCCGGCGCCCGCCCTGCTCGACCACCTGCTGGCGCTGTGCATGCCGCTGGCCTTCCACCTGCCGCGGGGAGGGCTGGTGACCCTGGCGGGGGACGTGCTGCCGCTCTTCGATGCCGCGCGGCTGGCGCCTCCGGCCGCGGGGGCGATGGTGATCACGACGCTCGTGCCGCTCGACCTGGCCGGGAAGCACGGGGTCATCGTTGGCGACGCGCAGGGGGAGGCGGTGCGGCTGCTGCAGAAGCCCTCTCCCGACGCCCTGGCCGCGGCGGGCGCGCTCGTCGAGGGCGGATCGGCCCGGCTGGACACCGGGATCTGGCTCTTCACCGGCCGCGCCCACGAGGGGCTGCTTTCCTCCTCCGGCCCCTCTTTCGGCCGGCTGCTCGATGACGGCGGGGCCTGCTCGCTCTACGAGGAGATCGCCTCCGCGTTCGTGCCGGCGGAGGCCCCGCGGCTTGCGAACCTCGCGTGGGCCGGGCCCCTGTGCCGGGCGGTCGGGGACCAGCGTCTCTTCCACCACGACGCGCGCGAGATGGCCTTCCTTCATTTCGGAACGACGGCGGAGATCCTCGAACACTACGGGCGGCCGTGGTACGGAGGACTCCTGCGCCGGCTGATGGCCGAGGACGGTCCGCTCGCCGCGCCCGACGCGCTGATCGTCGAATCCGAACTCCACCACGACGCGCGCGTCGGCGGCGGCAGTCTGGTGTGCGGCTGCCGGCTGGGGGAGGGGGCCGACGTGGGCCGCCGCTGCGTGGTGGCCGGCCTGGATGACGGCGGCGAGACGCTGGACCTGCCGGACAACTTCTGCCTGTGGCAGGTGCCCGTCCGGTCCGGGCCGGACGGCGGACCCGGGATCGTCTTTCCCTGCTGCGGCGCCGACGACCCGCCCGACGATCCGGGGGACGGCGGGACGTTCTGCAACCAGCACTTCCCGCAGTGGATGGCGGACCACGGCGTGACCGCCGGGGACCTGTGGCCCGCGGACGGGCCGCGGACGCTCTGGCACGCGCGACTCTTCCCGGTCCAGGCGCTGCCGGCCAGCCTCCAGATGACACAGTGGATGCTGGGCGACGGCCGCGGGGGTGGCGCCGCCCGGAGCCTCGAGCGCTGGCGAAGAGCGACGCGGGTCAGCCTGGGGATGCTGCCGGGGCTGGCGGATCCGGGGCGGTGGCAGTCGCGCCGCGAAGCGGTGCACACCGGCCTGCTGCTGCGCGCGCTACACGGCGCGGTGACCCGCCAGCTCGACCGCAACGTGCGCGCGCTGGCCGGCCAGTTGCGCGGCGAGGGACTGCGCGCGCGGGCGGCCTCG
Organism: uncultured Verrucomicrobiota bacterium; assembly: GCA_964610105.1. GTDB lineage: Bacteria > Verrucomicrobiota > Kiritimatiellia > PWTM01 > PWTM01 > CAZSUU01. Next base: position 10,266 of record CAZSUU010000027.1, read on the forward strand.
CTGGCCGATCGGTGGCGGCCGGAGGCCGACCGCGGCGCCGCCGCCAGCCGCCGGCTTCAGATCCGCGCGGACCTGCTCGGCGCCGCCGGGGCGGACACGGAGGCGAACGACCACGCGGCGCGCGCGTTCTCCGCCGTGCAGGCCGAGGTGGCCCGGGCCGTCAAGTACACCGAGGCGGTCCCGGTGTGCGGCCGGCCCGCGCGGGTCGTCTCCGTCGACCTGCCCGTGCGGTTCGACATCTCCGGCGGATGGAGCGACACGCCGCCCTACTGCCTTGAACGGCCGGCGCTGGTGCTCAACCTGGCGATGGAGCTGAACGGCGACCGGCCGGTGAAGGTCCGGGCCGAGACGCTGGAGCGGCCGGTGTGGGAGATGGAGAATCTCGACTTGGGCGCGCGGGAAACGGTCGCCGAATCCGGCGGGACGTCGGCGTTCTCCTTCGACGACCCGTTCCTGCTCGTCAAGACGGCGCTTCGAATCACGGGCTTCGGCGGTCCGGGCGGCATCACCCAGGGGGTCCGGATCCGCACGGAGGCCGCCGTGCCGAAAGGCAGCGGGCTGGGGACCAGCAGCATTCTCGGCGCCGCGGTGGTCCGCGCGCTCCAGCAGCTGGCCGGGCGCGCCGACGACACGGAGACCGTGAGCGACCTGGTCCTCGTCCTTGAGCAGCAGATGCGAACCGGCGGCGGCTGGCAGGACCAGATCGGCGGTCTCGTGCCGGGCGTCAAGTGCATCAGCTCCGTGCCCCGCCGGCCGCTGCGGATCCGCGTCGAACCGGTTCCCCTGATGCCGGAGGTGGCGGCCGAGCTGGAGGCGCGGTTCGTGGTCGCTTTCACCGGCCAACAGCGGCTGGCGCGCAACATCCTCCAGCGGGTGGTGGAGCGGTACCTGCGCCGCGAGGCGCGGACGCTCGACGCCATCCGCCGCCTGGTGGAGCTGGCCGAGGACGGCCGGGCGGCGCTGGCGATGGGGCGGCTGGACGATGCCGGACGGGTGCTGGGGGAGGCCTGGGACGTCCTGCAGCAGCTGACGCCCGAATGCGGCAATCCTTACATCGACGGCCTGTTCCGCGCCCTCGAGGATCTCGCGGTGGGCGGCAAACTGGCCGGGGCCGGCGGGGGCGGATTTCTCGGGGTCATGGCCAGGGACTTCGAAGCGGCGGCCCGCATCCGGCGCCTGCTCCCCACGCTGGATCCGGCCATCCGTGTCTACGATTGGAAACTCGCCCGATGACCTCCCCCGCATCCATTCCGTCGATGGTTTCGATCCTGATCCCCGTTTACAACGAACAGGCCTACCTCGAGCGGTGCGTCACGCGGGTGCTGGCGGCGCCGCTGCCGCCGCGGATGGCCCGGGAGGTGGTGGTGGTGGACGACGCGTCGACCGACGGCACCGCCGACCTGCTGCACAACCTCGCCACACGGCATCCCGCCGTGGTGCGGGTGTTCCGCCAGCCGCGCAACGAGGGCAAGGGCGCCGCGATCCGCCGGGCGATCAGGGAGATGCGGGGGCAGTACGCGATCTTTCAGGATGCCGACCTCGAGTATGATCCCCGCGAGTACCCCGTGTTGCTGCAGCCGATCCTGGAGCACAACGCCGATGTCGTATACGGCTCGCGGTTCGCGACGCGGACGATGCGGCGCGTCCTGAACTACCATCACGCCCTCGGCAACAAGTTCCTCACGAACCTGTCCAACTGGTTCTCCGGCCTGAACCTGACCGACATGGAGACGTGCTACAAGTGCTTCCGCGCCGACGTGCTCAAGACGATTCCGCTCCGGTCCAACCGGTTCGGCATCGAGCCGGAGATCACGGCCAAGATCGCCAAGCGCAACTGCGTGGTGTACGAGGTGCCGATCAGCTACCACGGGCGGGGCTACGAGGAGGGCAAGAAGATCGGCTGGAAGGACGGCGTGTCGGCCGTGTTCACGATCCTCAAGTACTGGCTGATCGACGACTGCATCGCGGAGGACACCGGGCACGAGATCCTCGCCGATCTCTCGCGGGCCCGCCGGTTCAACCGCTGGATGGTCTCCGTCCTGGAGCCGTACTTCGGCCGCCGGATCCTGGAGATCGGCTCGGGCATCGGCAACATCAGCCGCCACCTGCCCCGGCGCGAGCGGCTGACCGTCAGCGATGTCAGCCCCACCTACCTCGCCCTGCTGCGGAACGCGCACCGCGACAATGCGCTGGTGGACGTGGTGAAGCTCGACCTCGCCAGCGATGCCGATTTCAAGCCGCTGGCCGCCGGCTACGACACGGTCGTCTGCCTCAACGTGCTGGAACACATTGAGGACGACGAAGGGGCGCTGCGGCGGATGGCCTCGGCGCTCGCGCCGCGGGGCCGGGTCGTGCTGCTGGTGCCGCAGTACATGGGACTCTACGGCGAGTACGACAAGGCCCTCGGGCACTTCCGGCGGTACGGCCGGCAGGGGCTCAGCGAGCTCGTGCAGCGGTGCGGACTGGAGGTGGAGGGCATGGGGAGCTTCAACTTCCTCGCCATCCTCGGGTGGTGGGTGAACGGACGCCTGCTGCGCCGCACGCGCATGGGGCGGGCCCAGATCAAGGTCTTTGACATGATGGTGCCCCTCCTGCGCCTGATGGAGAAGATCCTGCCGCTGCCGGGCATCAGCCTCGTCTGCATCGCGCGCAAACCCGCCCCTCCCGCCGTCGAGGAAGAAGGACCGGGGGTGTCGTTCTCGTTCTGAGAATTCGAGGATCAAGAAGAGACGGGAACTCCGCATGCTCACGCGCGCCTATGGATCCACCGGCATCCACGTATCGGTTCTTGGCTTCGGAGGGATGCGCTTCCGCGAAGCCGAGGATCCGGACGTCTCGGCCTCGCTGGTGAAGGCGGCCTACGACGCCGGCGTGACGTATTTCGACACGGCGCCGGGGTATGGGCGGTCCGAGGAGATCTTCGGCCGGGCCTTCCGCGGCATGCGGCGCACCCGGCGCGAGCGGCCGTTCTACGTCGCCACGAAGAGCCTGAAGGCCGATCCGGCGGACATCCGCCGCGACCTGGAGACCTCGCTCTCACGCATGGGACTGGACGCGGTGGACTTCTTTCACGTCTGGTGTCTCATGAGGCCCGCCGACTTCGACCAGCGGCGCGCGCGCGGCGCCCTGCGCGAATTCGAGCGCCTGCGCGACGAAGGGCTGGCGCGGCACATCTGCGTCTCCGCGCACATGACCGGCCCGGAGATTGCCCGCCTCCTGGCCGACTACCCGTTCGCCGGGGTGCTGCTCGGCTACTCGGCCATGAACTTCGCCTATCGCGAGGAGGGCGTCGAGGCGGCCGCCCGGCTGGGACGGGGGGTGGTCGTGATGAACCCGCTGGGCGGCGGGCTGATTCCGCAGCACCCGGAGCGGTTCGGCTTCGTCCGGACGCGGTCCGGCGAGACCGTGGTCGAGGGCGCGCTGCGGTTCTTGGCGGGGGACCCGCGGATCACCTGCGTTCTGGTCGGTCTCTCGAAGGAGGCGGAACTGCGCGAGGCCGTCGGGGCGATCGAGGGCTGCGGGACGCTCACCGATGAGCGGCGGGCGGCGATCCGCGCCGGGCTTCGCGAGGCGTTCGACCGCCTCTGCACCGTCTGCGGTTACTGTCGCCCCTGTCCGGAGGGGTTGGAGGTGCCGCAGCTGATGGACGCGTACAACCAGTTCGTCCTGGGCGGAGAGCCGGAGGCGATCGGCGCCCGCCTGCGCTGGCACTGGGGACGGGACACGGCGAGGATGGACGAGCTGGCCCGGTGCACGGAGTGCGGGACGTGCGAATCGCGCTGCACGCAGCGGCTGCCCGTCGTGCAGCGCATTCGCGAGATCCGGGCCGCCCTGGAGAAGGCCTCCGGCGCGGCCGGATGAATTTGGCTTTCCCCTTGACCGGCGGGGGCGGCTGGTCCTACACTATCGGCGGTTGTGGGGTAGGAGCGGTGCGGCCGCGTGCCCCGGCTGTAAAACTCAGGAAAGGACATGTCGATGAACAGGCTGTTGCGTGCAATGAAGAAGCGGGCATTCACCCTCGTTGAGCTGCTGGTGGTCATCGCCATCATCGGGCTTCTGGTGGCCTTGGTCCTGCCGGCGGTGGGCAAGGCGCTGTTCAAGGCCAAACTCACCACCACGGCGGCCAACGGCAAGAGCATCATCCAGGTGATGATCGGCAAGGAGACCGACTCCATCTATTCCACCACGCAGACCGGCTGGCCGAAGTGGGGCGCCACAACGGTAGCCACGAACTTCCAGTTCAGGAATTCGACGGACTTCTTCCGGTACATGGTGACGTCGGGTGTGATGGAAGTGTCCTTCGCCTTCTTCACCGCCCAGGGCGTGCCGCCGGCCACCGATGCGCGAACCATGCTCTCCAACAATGTGGCCTGGGCGGTGGTGGGCGACATGACCGACTCCTATCCGGATACGAGTCCGGCCCTCTTCACGAAGAACCTGACCATCACCACCATTGGCGTGAACATCCAGGGGAATCCGCAGAAGAGGGGCATACCGAGGGAGTTGGCGGATACCGTCCCGTTCGGCGAGAAGGGCATGTGCTTCGTCACCAAGGGCGCGGGCGCGTTCGCCCTTTACTCGGAGGACCTGAGAATTCAGGCGTTCACGAATTTGTTCCTTCGGGTCGATTCGAACGGCATTGTCCTGACCAACCGTGTCCTTCGGCCATAAGGGCGCACCGCCGATTGCGTGAGAACGCCCTTTCCTTCGGGAAGGGGCGTTCTGCTTTGAGGACGGCACGGCGATAGAGCCCCGAGAATTCCATGGCAACGGAAGACCCCACGTCCGTCGAGGAGGCGTCCAGCCCCGGGTCGCAGGACGGCAAGAACCAGCCCGCTCTTCCGTCCGTCGCGGCGGGTGGGATGGCTTCCCAACCGGCCCTGCCGGTGCTGCCGCTGGGGGACGTGGTCCTGTTCCCCTCGATGATCGCGCCGCTGGTGGTCAACACCGTCCGCTCGATGAAACTGGTCGAGGAGGTCGTCGCCGGCGATCGTCTGTTCATCGCCGCGCTGCAGCGCAAGGCCGACGTGCCGGACGACCAGGTGGGCCCCGACGGGCTGCACGAATACGGCTGTCTCACGCGCCTGCTCCGGATGCTCAAGTTCCCCGATGAGACGGTGCGCATCCTCGTGCAGGGCCAGCACCGGTGCCGGCTGCGTCGGTACGAGCCCGAAGGACCCTACCTGCGGGCGCAGTACGAGATCCTCCCCGATGAGACCGAGAAGTCCATGGAGGTCGAGGCCCTCAGCCGCAATGCCTCCCAGCGGTTCCAGGAGGTGATCACCCTCTCGCCCACCATGCCCGAAGAGCTGAAGGTGGCGCTGTTCAACACGGAGGACCCCGCGAAGCTCTCGGACCTGGTGGCCGCGAATCTCAACATGCCCATCGAGGAACGCCAGGTGCTGCTGGCGGAGCGCCGGGTCAAGGAGCGCCTGAATCGGTTGAACATCCTGCTCAACCGGGAACGGGAGGTGTTGCGGCTCGGCAACGAGATTCAGAACCGGGTCAGCGAGACGTTCTCGAAGAGCCAGCGCGAGTATTTCCTGCGGGAGCAGCTCAAGGCCATCCGGCGGGAACTGGGCGAGGCCGATGCCGCCTCGGCCGACCAGGAGGACCTCCGCAAGAAGATCGACGCGGCGTCCATGCCGGCGGAGGCGCGCGAGGCGGCGGAGAAGGAGCTCGGCCGTCTGCAGCACATCCCCCAGGCCTCCCCCGAGTACGGCGTCATCCGCACGTATCTCGACTGGCTGACCGACCTGCCGTGGGCGGTGCTGACCGAGGATCACCTCGATCTGGTGGAGGCGGCGCGCATCCTGGACCGGGATCACTACGGTCTGGCCAGGGTGAAGGAGCGGATCGTCGAGTACCTCGCCGTGCTCCGGCTCAAGCGAAACCTCAAGGGTCCCATCCTCTGTTTCGCCGGTCCCCCCGGCGTGGGCAAGACCTCGCTCGGACAGTCCATCGCCCGCGCCCTCGGACGGAAATTCGTGCGGCTGTCCCTCGGGGGCGTGCACGACGAGGCCGAGATCCGCGGCCACCGCCGTACCTACATCGGCGCGCTGCCCGGTCGCATCATCCAGGGCCTGCGGCGCGCCGGCACGCGCAATCCCGTGTTCATGCTCGACGAGGTCGACAAGATCGGTTCCGACTTCCGCGGCGACCCGGCGTCGGCCCTCCTCGAAGTGCTCGACCCCGAGCAGCACCATGCCTTCTACGACCACTACCTGGACGTGGCCTTCGATCTCTCGCAGGTGCTGTTCATCACCACGGCCAACGTGCTCGACCCCATCCCCCCCGCCCTGCGCGATCGAATGGAGGTGTTGGAACTGCCCGGCTACACGCTGCGCGAGAAGCTCCAGATCGCCCGGCGGCACCTCGTGGGCAAACAACTGGCCGAACACGGGCTCCGACGCCGGCAGGTGACCTTCGACGAAGCCTGCCTCTCGGCCATCGTCTCCGATTACACCCGGGAGGCGGGCGTCCGCAACCTCGAGCGCGAGATCGCCCACATCTGCCGGAAGGCGGCGAGAGGCGTGGCCGAGGGCCGAATCGCCCCCCTGCGCGTCGGGACCGAGCGCCTGCGCCGGTGGCTGGGACCTCGTCGGTTCGAAGCGGCAAGGGCCGAGCAACGCATGGAACCGGGGGTCGCCACGGGGCTCGCCTGGACTCCGGCGGGAGGCGATCTCCTGTTCATCGAGGCGACGATCATGCCCGGCAAGGGCAACCTGGTCCTCACCGGATCGCTCGGCGACGTGATGAAGGAGTCGGCCCGCGCCGCCCTCAGCTACGTCCGGGCCCGCGCGAAGGCGCTGGGCGCGCCCATCGATTTCGCGGAACGCAACGACCTGCATATCCACGTGCCGGCCGGCGCGATTCCGAAGGATGGCCCCTCGGCCGGGCTGGCCATGACCATGGCGCTCATCTCGCTCCTGACCGGCCGGGCCACGCTTTCCGACCTCGCCATGACGGGCGAAATCACCCTGCGCGGGCGGATCCTGCCGGTGGGCGGCGTGAAGGAGAAGGTGCTGGCGGCCGCCCGCGCAGGCATCCGGCACGTGATCCTGCCGACGCGCAACCGCGACGACCTCCGGGACGTTCCTCCCGACGTCCGGCGGAGTCTGAGATTCCACTACGTCGGCGGCGTGGACGCCGCGGTCCGCATGGCCCTGGAGCCCCGATGAGACCGTGGCCGCCCGCCGTCGCCCCCCTCGCACTCGCGGTCGCGCTCGTCGCCGCCGCGCAGGACGACAGCCTGTTCGAACGCCCGGAGACGGACCGGTTGCCGGAAGGCGCGGCCGTCGTCGCCGCCATGCGGGACGCGCTGCCCGGCCAGCCGCTGCACATCGTCGGCGAGTTGACGGTGCTCGACCCGCAGGGGGAGGTCGTGCGAACGGTGGCCACCGAGCTCGAACTTCGCTGGGGCGACACGCCGCCGCAGGCGCGCTTCGTCATCCGCGACGCCTTCGGCGCCCTGCTCGCGCGACTGACGGTCGTGCGGCCTCCCGGCCGGCCCCCCGTGTACGAGGGCGCGGAAGGCGATCCGCCCCAGCCGGTCGATCGCCCCGATCCCTCCCGGCCCATCGCGGGCACCGACTTCACGTGGGCGGACCTGGGCCTGGATTTCCTGTGGTGGCCCGGAGGCACCACCCGGCGGGCGGAGATGAAGAAAGGGCGCCTCTGTCACGTGGTGGATCTGCCCGTGCCGGCGGGGCGCGGCGGCGCCGCCGCCTTGCGGCTGTGGGTCGATGCCCACGCCCATGCCCTGCTCCAGGCCGACGAGTGCGATGCGAAGGGCGACGTGCTCCGGCGGCTGGCCGTCACCAAGCTCCAGAAGATCGACGGCGAATGGACCCTCAAGGACTTTGAGGTCACCGACCGCCGGAGCGGCCGCAAGACCGTCTTCCGGGTCCGTGAGATCCGCGGAGAGGAGGCGGCGGCGGCCCCGGCCGTCCCGCCGCCGGTCGCCGGGGAGACCGCGGAGGCCGCGCCATGATGCGTGTCGCCACCTTCAATGCGAACTCGATCCGATCGCGCCTGCCCGTCATCGAGCAGTGGCTTCAGTCCCACCGCCCCGACGTGCTGGCCGTGCAGGAGACCAAGTGTCAGGATGCGGATTTTCCCCGCGCCGACCTTGAGCGGCTCGGCTACCACGCGGCCTTCCGCGGTGAGAAGTCGTACAACGGGGTGGCGCTTCTCTCCCGGGCCGGGCCCGACAAGGTGGAGTTCGGTTTCGATGACGAGGGTCCCCCCGATGTCACCCGCCTGGCCGCGGCGAGGTTCGGACGGTTGACCGTCGTCAACACCTACGTGCCGCAGGGGCGCGAGATCACCCACGAGATGTACCGCTACAAGATCGAATGGTTCGGCCGCCTGCGCCGCTGGTTCGACCGGCGCTTCCACCCGTCGGATCTGGTCGTGTGGGCCGGCGACCTGAATGTCGCGGCCGAGGCCATCGACGTACACTCGCCGGAGGAGTACGCGGATCACGTCTGCTTTCACGTGGACGCGCGCCGGGCCTTTGCTGCCTGCCGGGACTGGGGTTTCGTGGACGTGTTCCGCCGCCATCACCCCGAGCCCGGGCAGTTCACCTTCTTCGACTACCGCACCCCCCACGCCGCGCGGCGGGGCATCGGATGGCGGATCGACTACCTTCTCGCCAGCCCGGCCCTCGCCGACGCCTCCCGCGACAGCTTCATCGACATGGGCCCCCGGCTCGTCGACAAGCCGTCCGACCATACGTTCCTGGCGGCGGACTTCGAGATCACGCCATGAGACGCCTGCAGTGGTGGGTGACCGCATCCCGTCAGAACCAGGGGGCCGTCCGCCGGTATGTCGCGTGGCTGGAAGCCAAGGGGATCGACGCCCGTGTGACGGTGGGTGGGCCGGCGGCGCCGGAGGACTGGCAAGACGCGCAGGCCCTGCTGCTCACGGGCGGAGGAGATGTCAACCCCGGCCGGTACGGGCAACGCGCTCATCCGCTCACGGGCCGGATCGATGATGAGCGGGACATTCATGAGATCCGCCTGGTTCAGATGTTCGTCCAGGCCGGGCTTCCGGTCTTCGGCATCTGCCGCGGCCTGCAGGTCATCACCGTCGCCTTCGGGGGCCGGCTGATTCAACACGTTCCCGATTGGCTTTCGGGCGAGGCCTCCCAGGCCGAGCCGCACCAGGCAGGCGGGCAGGGGGCCGACACCCGGCACGAGGTGCGGTGGCAGCCCGACACCCGCATGGCGCTGTGCCTGGGCACCCTCCGGGAGGTCAACAGCTCGCATCATCAGGCGGCCGACCCGGCCTCACCCGGAGACGGGTTGCGCATCACCGCGCTCTCTCCTGCCGGCGTGATCGAGGGGCTCGAGGACACGCGCGGACGGATCGTATCCGCGGTTCAGTGGCATCCGGAGCGGATGACCCCGCCCGCGGATGCAACCGGCATGGGCGTACTGGACCACTGGCTCCGGCTGGCGGCCGGGTGGGACGATCGAATGCGCTGATCCGGCGGGGACCACGTGCGGCCCGTTCCGCCATTCTGGATCCGGTCAGCTTTTTCCATTTACGCGGTCCGGTTTTCGACTATGATGCCGGCCAAGCGATCCTCTGTGCGGCAGGGACGCCGTGGAACAGCAGGGGCGCGTCTGAAGAACCGTTTCCGGGGCCTCGATCAACGACATGGCCGGGGAAGATGTTGTCAATCGGATTGCGCAGAGCGTGGCCACCATCGCCTGCCGCAAGTGCCATCAGCATCTCGATGTCGGCGGACTTGACATGTTCTCCGTCATCGTCTGCCCGAACTGCCAGACCAAGCAGAAGGTTCCGGCCCAGCTCACCAACTTCCTCCTCTATGACGTGATGGGTCGGGGCGGCATGGCCGCCGTCTACCGGGCCTACGATGTCACCCTCGGGCGTCACGTGGCGATCAAGGTCATGCGCCGCGAGCTGAGCGAGGATCCCAAGTTCATCGACAACTTCCTCCGCGAAGCCCGCTCCGCCGCCCAGATCAACCATCGGAACGTGGTCCAGATCTACCAGGTCGGCCAGGTGGAGGACCAGCCGTTCATCGTCATGGAGCTCCTCGACGGCGGCCGTCTTGACGAGATGATCGGCAAGCAGGACGCGCTCGATGAGGCGCGCGTGCTGGAGATAGGCCTGGGGGTCGCCGAAGGCCTGGAGGCCGCGAGCCGGAACGGCCTTGTTCACGGCGACATCAAACCGGCCAATATCCTCTTCGACCGGGATGGCACGCCCAAGGTGGCCGATTTCGGCCTCGCCCGCTTCCAGACCAAGAAGATGGCCCAGGGGGAGATCTGGGGCACGCCTTACTACATCGCCCCCGAGAAAGTCGTCGGGAAGAAGGAGGACCTGCGCTCCGACATGTACAGCCTGGGGGCGACCCTCTTCAACGCCCTCAGCGGTCAGCCGCCCTTCGAAGGGGAGACCGCCACCGACGTCGTGCTGGCCCGTCTGAACCAGCTCGCGCCCGACCTCGGCCAGATCCGCCCGGACCTGAACCCGGCGACGGTCAAGCTCGTCGCGCGGATGCTGGAGACGGAACCCAACCTGCGGCACCCGAACTACATCTCGCTCGTCAGCGATTTCCGGAAGACGATCGAGCAGGTGCGGAGCGCCCCCCCGCCGACCGCCACCAAGACCAAGATCAAGGCGATCCTTCCCGACAAAAAACATCATCTGGCCCGCACCGTCATTGGCATCGTAGCCGTGATCGTCATCATCGGGGCGGTCATCGGGATGAAGAAGATGTGGAAGGGCCAGGATGTGGACATCCCGGATCATGTCCCCCCGCCTCCTCCCGCCACCACCGTGGCGACGACGGCCGTCCAGCCCTTCAGCGCGGCCGAGCAGGAGAAGATCCTCGCCTTCGGCCGGGCGGTCAACGAGGGGAAGGTGAATCAGGCCGAGACCGATCTGGCGGCGGTGGTCAAGGCCATCCCGAAGGAGCACGGCGGACGTCCGTGGATGGCGGTCTTCATGGCCACGCCCCCGTGGATCGCGGCGGACCGGGCGGAGACGGAGCGGCGGTTGAGCAACCTGACCGGCGCGCAGATGTCCGCCGGCCCGGGCGGCTCGCCCAACTCGGGTCTTCTGGCCCAGGCCGCCGCGCGCGTGATGCTGGGCACCGCGTACCAGGCGCCCGCCGCCAAGAACCTGCTGCCCGGCTGGTACGAGCCGCTTGTCGGTTTCTTCCAGAGCGGGGAGCTGATGCGGCAGGGCAAGTTGGACGACGCGGCCCTCGCCCTCGACCGGTATCTGGCGTGGAAGGGCGAAGATCCGTCGTGGCCCAGGCTCTTCCAGCCGGTGGCCGCGAAGTGGCGGAAGGCCATCGACGAATGGAGCCGGATCAAGGGCTATGCGAATGACCGCATGAAGAAGGGGCAGAAGAACGCCCTGCTTCAGGAGATCGAGAAGTTCCAGAAGGAGAAAGCGGTACCCTTGATGGCGACGGACATCGAGCGCGAGCTCGCCCGCATCAAGACCGGCGGCGCCACCCGCCTGTTCCTCAACTTCGCCGGGTTCACCCAGCCGGACGTCCCCGATGGAAAGACGACCCAGAGGGCCGACGGGAAATTCGACGCGCCCCGCGGATGGCAGAATCAGGGATTCGCCGGCCTGGCCGACATCAGCGGCCGTGATGACATCGCACCGGTCAAGGCGGGGGACGACCCCGACGACCAGGTCGCCGTGTTGCAGGACGATCAGGGTCAGCCTGGTAAGGGACCCAAGGCGGCCATCTGGCAGCGGCTGCTCTATGACGAGTCGAAGAAGCCGGTGATGATTGCCCCCAACCAGACCTACGTCGTCAAGGTCTGGATCGGCCGCCGCAACCGGCCCGAGCCCTTCTTCAGCGCGCCGGCCCTGGTCCGGGTCTCCATCCGCGAGTCCGCCGGCGGGAAGGCCGTCGCGGAAGCCGCGTTCAATACCATGACCATCGCACGCGGCCAGTTCGCCCAGCAGACGTTCCGGCTGAACACGGGCGGCCAGCCCGCGGGGGCCGGCAATCAGGCGGAGCTCTACTTCGAGAAGGACTACGGCGGGATGGTGCTCCTGGATTCGGTCGAGGTCGAGATGCCGCCGTAGGCCGGATCGCACGGGCAGGGAGAACCCGCCCGCGAATCCGGATGGCCGTGGCGGCGTGGGGCCACGAGCGGCGGCCGCGGTCCGGCGGCGCTCAGCCGCCTCAGACCGGGAAGCTCCGGATCTCGTCGAGCGACTTCCGATTCTTCTCCCGCAACCGGTCGTCGGCCGCGGCCCTGCCCACGCTGACGATCACGTCCACCTTGGCCGAGCGGGGCAATCCCAGGACCTTCTTCACCGCCGTCTCGTCGAACCATCCCAGCCAGCAGGTGCCCAGGCCTTCCTCCGTGGCCTGGAGGATGAAGTGCTCGCCGGCGATGCCCAGATCGATCAGGCTGTATCGCACGCCCCGGAACTGGCCGCCCAGGCGCGCCGCGTATCGCGATCGCTCGGTGACGATCACCACCAGCGCGGGCGCGTCGGCCGCGAAGCGGTTCATCGCATAGATCCCGCCGAAGGCGGCGGCGGCGACGCGCGCGCGGAGCGCCGGGTCATCCACCACAAGGAAGGTCCATGGCTGGCTGTTGCAGGCCGACGGGGCGAGGCGGGCGGCCTCGAGACACCGCTCCACGGCCTCCCGCGGAATCGGCCGCGGATCGTACCGCCGGCAGCTCTGACGGCGGCGGCACAAGTCGAGGAAGTTCATGTTCACGCCCTGTGCGCCACCGCCGGCAGATGGCGTTCGAGGTATCGCACGAGCCCCGCCATGTCGTCCACCCGGTGGCCGGCCGCCGTGCGCCGGACCGGCGGCGCCACGCGCACGGTCCGGCATCCCGCCCGGACGCCGGCTTCGATGTCCTTCTCCGAATCGCCGATCATCCACGAGCGCCGGAGATCGAGGTGGTGGTCGCGGGCGGCCTCGAGCAGCATGCCCGGGTTCGGTTTCCTCCGCGGATCGGCGTCGTCCACGGCGGTGCACACGTAGATGCCGCGCAGATCGAGACCCCGTCGGCGCAGGGCTTCGGACAGTCCGTCGTGAATGCGCTGCAGGGCCTCGACCGACATGATCCCCCGGCCGACGCCCCGCTGATTCGTGACGATGATCGCCTCGTAGCCGCGCGCCGTGACCAGGCGGAGGGCCTCGACGAACTCGGGAAGCAGGTGGAAATCCTCCCACCGTTCGACGTAGCCGGGGCCGGGGGACCGGTTGACGATGCCGTCGCGATCGAAGAAGACGGCGGGACGGGGACGCCTGGATCCCCGCGGTTTCCTGTCCACCGCCGCCCGCGGATTCCTGCTCACTCCGCCTCCTTGAACGTCCACGCAAAGCCGTCCCACGCGCGCGCCGTCAGGGCCCGTGCCCCGGCGGGGGCGTTCGTGCCGGTTCCGCAAGCGCCGAGGGGGGCGCGGAAACAAGCGGTTCCCGGGCCGGAGACCAGCCCGGTGCGCCCGAGCGCGGCGCCCTCGCGGGGGAAGCGCAACACCGCCTCGCCGTCGACCCACCCCTCCACCTGCCCGTCGCCCGACGTCCGCACGGAAAGCCGGTGCCATCGCCCCTGTCGCAACGGCGCGCCCCGCGACGCGCGCACGGCCAGGTTGCTGTTCGCGCAGTCGCCGAACACCCACGCGCTGAGGGAACCGTCGAGGCCGAAGAAACGGAATCGATCCTGCCCCTCGAAATCGAAGGCCAGAAGGGCGGCGCCGCGACTCACCGGCCCCGTATGGTCCGGCTCAAGGCACACCTCGGCCGTGAACTCGCGCGAGTCGGTTTCCTTCCACGCGCACACGGTGTAGCGGTTGGTGGTCGCGGTCGCCAGCGTCCAGTCGCCTTTCACCTCCTTCACCTCTCCGCCCGCGATCTCGGCCCCGTCGGCCGTCCCGGCGGGCGCGAACCAGTCGACGCGGACCGGGTCGCCGTCCGCGTCCGCGCCCGCCGCATTCCATTCCGGCGCGCCGGCCCCTCCGCGGTTCACCCGCAGCGTCGCCGGCGTGTTCCGTGGCGCCAGGTTCAGCGCGAGCGGCTTTCCGCGGACCAGCTCGCCGTCGGCGTACACCGCCAGCGGCTGCACTTCGATCGGGCCGGCGCCCAGCAGCGCCGGGTCCACCCGGAGGGCCGCCTCCGGGGCGCCCTCCGCCTCGGCGACCAGGCGGCCGAGGTGGAAAAGGGCCGCCTTGACCGGCGCGCCCGCGGTCTTGAGGCGGATGGTCAGGGGGCGCAGGGCGTCCTGGTTCGACCGCGGCGCCGGCTCCGTGACCTCCACGCGCCGGCCCCGCCGCGCGAGCTCGAATCCGCTGCGCGCGACCGCGTTTCCGCGGACGCGTCCGTCCGTGAACAGGGCGACCCGCACTTCATGCCATCCGTCGGGCAGTCCCGACGTGTCGACCTCGACCTGCGCGGCGGGGCCGGCCGCGATCCGGCGGCCGTCGAGGAAGAAGAAGAAGGCCGCGCCTTCCGCCATGGACTTCGGTTCCACCTGGGCGGCAAACACCGCGCGATGGGTCTCGCCGCCATCGTCGAGGCGGAAAAGCACCAGGGAAGGCCGCGAGCCCCAGGGCCGGGCGCACGGATCGCCGACCGGCAGGGTCTGCAGCGGCGAGACCACCGACTGATAGAAGCTCTCCAGCGTCGAACAGCCGGCGGCCTGGTGCGCGAAGAACCGGCCGGACGGGAACTTCGTCCAGATCGAGTACGGCTCGACGACGGTGCCGGCCGCGTAGGAGGCCCCCGCCTCGATCCATGCCGTGAGCTTCGTCTGGCCCGGATTGTGAAACACGGCCGCCCAGCTCGTGAGATGCTCCGCCATCGCGCCGGGCAGAAACGCGCCGACGATCGACGGGTCGGGGACCGCCTCTCCCATCATCAGGCCGGCGACGTCCTTGGCCCTGCGCGGCAATGCCGGCAGGATATGGGTGGCCACCCCCTGGGCCCTCAGCTCCTCCGCCGCCGCCGGGAACTGCCATGCCCGGCTGGTGGAACGTACGTCGGCGTTGGTCACAAAGTAGACCGATCCCGCGGGGCGGGTGCCGTCGGACATCCGGCCCTGGCGCAGCGCGCGGATGGCGGTGGCCGGCTCGTTGCCCCGCGCGCCCGTCCAGGCCAGCATGCCGGCCGGCAGCGGCAGGTTCGTGCCCTGCAGCACCGCGAGATTCTCCAGCGTCATGGGCGCGGAGATCGGACCGCCGGGCTTCGCGGGGCCGCGGAACAGGGCCGAGACGTAGAGACCCGTCGCGATGACCCCCGGCTCGGGGACGGTATTGTGCGTGAACGTGAGACCGGTGAGCGACATGGGCGGAGAGGTGCGCACCCGCACGGGGAAATCGGCCGAGTATACCCAGGCCAGGATCTGGTCCGCGAGTCCTCGCTGCGCCATGACGCTCCGGGCGGGTTCCCAGATCAGCCGGGTGAAATCCTCGTGCGAGATCTCCGCTTCCGCCGAACGCACCGAGTCCGGAAGACCGAGCAGGACCACGTTCTCGGGCGGCACGGCGCGCAGGTGGCAGAAATGGTTGGCGATCTCGCGCGAGGGGCCGGAGTTCGTGTTGACCAGCAGGAGGATCTCGTGCGGCCCCATCGCCAGCCCCGTCGCCGCGGCGGCGAGGAGCGCGACCACGAAGCCGCACACCGAGCGCACAATCATAGACACACTCTACATGCTCCGGCCGCGGCGCGCGATGCAAACCGCGCGGCATTCTGCGCTTGTGCGGTCCCCGCGCCTCGCGGCATGCTGCCGCCACGTTGAGTCCTCCGATCCCAGAGCAGGCGGACCGGCGGTGGCGGACCGCGGTCGTTGCCTGCCGGGCGCTGGCGCTGGCCTGGCTGGCCGTGGCGCTGCCGTTCCTCTGCCTTCACGGAGGCGGGGTCCGCCCGTTCTTCAATCCCCGCGCGCGGGCGATGCAGGATTTTCCCCAATACTACATGGGCGGGCGCATGGCGTGGATAGGCGCCTTTGACGCGCTCTATCCCGAGCCCGCATCGAACGGCACGCGCAACGTCGGGTACCCGGGTTCATCGACCATGCGGCCGGTGTACGCCGCCGAGGCCGCGAAGCGGGGGCTGGAAGACGAGCTGAGGTTCGTTCATCCGCCTCCCGCGGCGCTGCTCTTCGGCCCGCTGGGCGGCCTGCCTTACCGCCAGGCGCGCGCCGCATGGGTGGTCCTGCTCGGCCTCTGCCTGTGGGGCACGGCCGTCATGGCGGGCCGCCTCGCCCGATCGGTCGCCCGCGAGGCGCCGCGGATCGAGATCCTGACGATGGCGATCATCGCCTTCTCCCCTCTCGCGCTGAAATCCGCCCGCACGGCGAACATCACCCCCTGGGTGACGCTGTTTCTCGGCTTCCTCGTCGTCGGGATGGTCGAGCGGCGGAACGGGTGCGCCGCCGCGGGCCTGGTCGGGGCGGGCCTTCTGAAGGGGATCAGCGCCGTGCTGATCCCGCTGCTCCTGCTCCTCGGGCGCTGGCGCACCCTCGCGGGGGCCGCCGTCATGGCGCTGGCCATCAACGCGATCGCCGTGGGCGTGATGGGCGGGGATCCCTACGTCCGGTTCTTCGCGGATGTGGCGCCCTCCCTGGGACGCTCGGATCCCTACATCGAGAACCAGTCGCTCCAGGGACTCGTCCTTCGGCTGACGGGGCGGGACGCGATGCCCGCGCACTGGAGTCGCGGGTTCCGGGCGGCGATGATCGTCGTCCTCGCCGGCGTGTTCCTCCTCGCCTGGCGCCGGCGGGATCCGCTGCGGAGCGGAGACCGCCCCGACCTCCTGCTGGCCGCGCTGGGGGCGATGACGGCCGCCGCCATGCTGTTCGCCCCCTTCGCGTGGGGTCACTACTACCTCTACACGTCCCTCTTCTGGGGCTGGATGCTCGCCGGCCCCGCCGCGAGCGGCGCGGTCCGGTGGATCGGCCGGGCGGGCATCGCGCTGGTCTGGCTGCCCTGGGGCACGTCGCGATGGGGCCAGCAGATCGGCTCCCCCTGGCTCCAGTCGCACATGGTGTGGGGGCTGGTGCTCATGCTGGCCTTCTGCGTGGCCTGCCTGGTCCGCCCGGCCGCCGCGCGCGCGAGGGCGCGAGGGACATGAACTTGCCGTTAGAACGGTCCTTTGTCTTGCCGACGGGGGCTTAATGAGGGTCGGCCTGATGGCCCCTCGTTCCCGTTCTCGTTCCCGTACCCGTACACGATGTCTTCTTCGCGAACCTGGATTCCTCGCTCGATCATCCGCGTCAGCATCGCCACGATCCGAACGAGAAGCTCCTTGCCTTTGCGCGCGCCCTCGTGGTCGAGGACTCCGCACCTTTCTCGTGATCGAGTTCCATTCTCATCCTCGTGTACGGGAACGTGTACCGCTTGGCTGTGAACGTGTACGGTCGCCGGGCCAACGGCGGCACTGAGGCTGCGGCGCCGAAGCGACGCTAGCCTTCGGTGCTGGTTGGCCTCCCTTGTTCACTCGAATGCCTAGTTCTCCGAAGACATCGTTTAGTGGATACACAACCGTCATCTTCATCTTCTCGTGTGCCCGTTCTTTCCATTCTTCCTTTGAGGCAATGAAGATCATCCTGGCCCCTGGGACCTTCGCCGTGACTTCGTTGGTGAGGCGGCCGTAGAACTGATGCGCGGGGAGCAACTCAGGGAAGAAGGCCATGGCGATAAAGGGGGCGTAATGTCCGAGTAGATACCTGTAGTATTCCTCGGCCATTTCAATCAGATCCAATGTGCCATGCGACGCCGTCAATCGGCAATACCGCCAGTCCTTGAACTCCTTGAGCAGGTCTGCTGAGTCTTGAGTCACCGCGATTGAGACGCTCTTTGCGTCCTCATTCCGCTGGAAGTTACCGATGGGGAGGCCGCAGTGCTGCGCAAAGTTTCGGTAATCCAAAAAGAACGCAAAAGCCCATGACTTCTTGCACATGGAAGCGATGAGGTCGTCGTACTCCTTCAGGCGTATTGCGTCTCTTCTATATCTTCTGCGGTATGAGACGCGAAAGTGCTCGCCGATTCCGTAGGCCACGGCGAGGAAGTTGAACATCAGTCTATCCAACTCCTGTGAGTCCTCCGAAGAGTCGCGTGGCCCTGGATGCAGCATGGCCTTGAGGTGTGCTCGCCATTGTTCGTAGTTGCGTGAGAGCAGATGAAAGAGCTTAAGGCGGACCTTTGCCTCGACCACAACTTCAGTCAGATGTGCGTGCTGAGAAAGCTCCTCTTCCGTCAGCGGTCTCACCGAGTCACAGCGTGAACTGCGAGCATCCCAGTAGGCGAGTTGTGTTTGCTGTGTCATGCCGTCTTGGCCAACGCTGACCTGAGGCGCGCCTTTAGGCGTCGCCTCCAGGTTGATGTTGGGTCCTCCTCTTCAGTCCAACGGCAAGGAGCACACAGACACCGATGCACAAGGACCAGATAATGAGACGCAAGCGCGCGGCGCTCTCGTGGTATCCCCACTGCGTGAGGACCTCCTCCTGAGTTCCCCATGTCCCCTCCGGGTCCGAA
Source organism: uncultured Verrucomicrobiota bacterium (assembly GCA_964610105.1). Classification (GTDB taxonomy): domain Bacteria; phylum Verrucomicrobiota; class Kiritimatiellia; order PWTM01; family PWTM01; genus CAZSUU01. The sequence goes on from CAZSUU010000027.1 coordinate 28,770, forward strand.
ATCCAGTGCTTGACCAGAAGGATCGGTCCGAAGTGATGTTGGGCGGTCTCAAGGGCGGTGTCTCCACCGCCGAGCATGCTGCCCATCCAGAAGCCCGGAAGCATCGCCCAGCGGATAGCCTGAGGAACAGTGACGAGGACGAAAAGAAGAAGAGCGATGCGGATGATCTTCCTCCGCCTATCTCTCAATCCACGATAGATCGCTTCGACATTCATCAGGTCTCCGACCCAACGACACGGCGCACCTGCGCGCCGACAAAGGAGGCGCGTAAGGTGACGCCGCTTGTTCGGCCGGAGGTTGTGACCATGCTGCCATGCAACGAGATCGGGAACCTGCGTAGGCGCGTGCTACGAGCACGGCGGTTCCCGGACAACACATGCCCGGCGTCACGGCATCTGCTGATGCTCGCCGACGACTTGCGGCGCGGCGAGTGTCGGCAGTTGCAGGAAGACTCCGAGCACTGCGCGGCGACGATGCTGTCTGTCTTGGAATCGCTATGGAAGCTGAGGACCAAAACACGTTCGGCCAGGAGGACATGATAATGACCGAGAGATATGTCCTGCGTGATTCAAAGGGACGCGAAGTTTGCGTTTTAACATATCGTCCAACCGCCGCAGATCGCCACTTGGCCAACTTCAAGAGGACGTGCCTTACCTGCCGAGATCGCAATGGCAGGTACAAATCGTCGCGCTGCGCCGATTGCCTGTCCTCTTCTGTGCGCAATCGGCGACGATGGCGCAAGCCGAACAAGTGATTCTGCAGTTTTGTCCTTCCTTACGTCGCCGGGCGCCTCATGGAATTGAGAAGACAGTGCACATTTTACGAAACGGCGTGGTGTTGCCAAGTCTGTTCTTGTCAATGGCCGTGTAACCAACGGGCTACCACTTGGATAGAATTCTGGCTTTCAGAATCGCGAGGCTCATGGGCAGATGCCGGTGCTGGAATATTCTTGTTGCTATGTCCGGATTCGTGTGGATAGCGAGAAAACTGCTTTTCCCCATGACGAAGATCGCACGCTCGCTGGTTGAAGCCTTCCCTTGCCGGATGAGGGAGACGGGAGTCCAGGAATCTCTCCATAGGGAGCGTTGAGCGGCCAGGACCGTTGGGTTGCGGCTCGCCGCCTTAGAAAGCGGGACCTGACTCCAGGCGTTGACCCAGGCGCTGATTTGCAGCCGTCGCAAATCGTCCCGCGCGGCCCCGGAGCATGCGTAGCAGCTACTTTCCCCCCTTCAGGAAGTACATACACACTCCGCTGCCATCACGAGCAGTGATGAGGGTTATATCAGCATCAGGCACCTTCTTGGGGTGCTCAGTCCAGTCTATATGGTAGTTTGAATAGATAGCGCCACCATAGAATCCATCAACATCCGACCCCAAGGACTTCTTCATGAACACAAGATGCTCCAGTTCGTGGTCAAAATCGTCACTGCTACTCTGCTTGCAGAACCATAACCCCCATTCATTCGTGATCGCACTGACAGTCTTGCTGTCTGCCGAGAACGTGGCGAGGATACTGACAGGCCCCAACCATCTAGTGCCACTGAAGATGAAGCCCTTGAAGTGTTCATATGTAAGCGGCTTCCCTTTGAGGATCACTTCACGAAAATACTGCTCTGCAGAACGCGATTCTTTCGGGACAGCACAACCTGCGAGCCAGAGTGCCAAGGCGAGTGGGACAACCACGAGCGGCCTGCGTGAAAGGCGAGGAATATGCTCGCTGAATCTCATTTCTGACCCCCTGCTGACGTGCCGGTTCCACAGTCTACCGGGTCAGGGAATCGCGGGCGTCTGTCCGCACCCCACGACCAAGGAAAGGAGTTCTTGACGAAAACCGTCTCATGTATTGGAGGATTCAATGACACGCCGTCAATTGTGCCGTCCCACCCGATGCCCGCGCAGAGTGACTTGGCCTGTCGGGCAACAGTGTCGTTCGTCACCTCCTGCATATGGTTGATCCATTCTCCGCTGAGGATGTTCCCGAACAGATCGTAAGTCTGGTGGTTGGCGACCTGGCCGGCGGGGGTCACCCAGTCGGTGATGTTCCCGTTGGCGTCGTAGCCGCAGGAGAGGCTGGAGGCGGGAGACTGCAGGCTGGACGAAGGCCGGCCGCCAACGCCCCCCGCCGTCGCTCGTTGAGCCATGGCGGGCAAGCCCGCGCCTTGGAGGGTCTGCGAGAGATCGAGCCGCCACACATGGCTCCGGATGACGGCGTTGCCGTTCATGGCGTCCAGTTCCCGAATCATGTTTCAAGAATCTTACACGAACGCGATCGACGGCTGAAGCTCATACTGGGAGGCGGCCGTGCAGACGTAGACCTTCTTCGAATACCGCCGCGACATATGGTCATAGGCGAAGGTGATCTGGAAAACAGGCCCACGAGGCCGTAGACGCATGGAGGCCCGGCAATTCGCGCGACTGGCCGGGCACATCGGTCCTTTGGCCGAGCGATTCCTGCGCGCCAACCTGCCCTCCGGCGAAAGGGGGCGCAAAGGCCCTCGACTACTTCCAGAAGAACCGCCATCGCATGCGTTACCGCTACTTCCGCGACCACGGCTACTTCATCGGCACTGACGTGGTCGAGGCCGCCAGCAAGATCGTCGTCGCTCAACGCTTCAAGGGATCAGGCATGCACTGGTCGGAAAAGGGCCTCAGCCACATCCTCTTCATCCGCACCGCCCCCTGTCCCGCCGCTGCGATGAGTTCTGGCGCTCGCGGTAAACCCTTCGCTCAGCCGCCTGATGCAGAAATCCGTCGCGCACCCGAGTCCGAGGAATCTGCGACTCACGGCGTGCATTGCCGGGCGGAAGCCGCTAGAATCCCGCCGCGCAGGAGACCCATCATGACACGCATGGGCAGTGTAGTCGGGTTGACGATCGGAGCGGTGTTGTCCCTGGCCGTCGCCGAGGTGAAGGCGGTGGTGTTCTATGCCACGGGCGATCCGGGCTACAACACCAACGCGCCGACGGGCGACCTCGCCGACAGCGGCTGGCAATACCAGGGCACGTTCAACAGCATCTTTCTGGGCACCCCGATCGGCTCCAAGCACCTGATCACCGCCGAGCACCTGACGGGGAACGCGACGAACCAGTTCGTCATCGGCGGGACGACCTACACCACCGTCCGCCGCACGGCCAACCCGACGAACGACCTGTGCATCTACGAGATCAGCGGAACCTTCCCCGCGTCGGTGATCGCCCCCCTCTACACCCAGACGGACGAGGTGGGAAAGGGGCTCGTGGTGTTCGGCCGCGGATGGGAGCGCGGGTCGCCCGTGGTGGTCGACGGCGAGACCAACGGCTGGAAATACGCGGATCTGCCCCTCACGCCCCCGTATCCGCTCAACACCCACATCCAGCGCTGGGGCTCGAACTCGGTGAGCGGCATCACGGAGGACTCGACGTACGGCTCGTTGATCACGATGGACTTCACCGCCGGCGCCGGCCCGGACGAATGCCACCTGGGGCCCGGCGATTCGGGGGGAGGAGTCTTCATCCTCGACGGAACGGAATGGAGACTGGCGGGCGTCAACTTCTCCATCAGCGGGAACTACAACACGACCGACACGGGGTACGGCTTCACCGCGGCGCTCTCCGATGAGGGCGGGTTGTATGTCGGGATCGATCCGGACTGGACCTACGTGCCCAATCGGCCCCGTGACATCCCGGGCGAATCCTACGCCACCCGCATCTCCACGAGCAACGCGTGGATCTCCAGCGTCATCCCCGAGCCGGGACTGGCCTCGCTGGCCTTCGTAGGCGTCGCGGTGCTGTGCGCGGGCCGCCGCTGGACGCGCGGCCGGCGGTGAAGGCCGCGGCCGCGCCGGGGGTCGTGAGCGCCTTCTTGGGCGTGATGAACGCTTCCGCGTGGTGTCTTCCCGCTCGCCGCGGGTCGCTCTTCTCGCCGGATGCGTGCTCTGCAACCCGCGGTGCGATGCGGATGGAGCTGCGCGGGAGAAACCTCAAGATTCAGAACACAAACTCCAACAGCGTCGCTTGCCGACGCCCGACTTCCCCGTTGCGCGGGGCCGGTGCGTCTGTTAGCTTCCCCGCCATGCACACTCATGCGTCGTTTTCAGGATGGAAGGCCGCCGTGCTGGTCGCCCTGCTGGCGTCCTCCGCCCCGGCCATTGTGGCGCCGTCCCTCACGCTCGGCGCCCGGACCCTGCAGCCCAGCGCGGCGCGGTCCGAGCTGCCGTTCGTCGATGGCGACTACGCGTGGATCGGCGGCTTCCGTTTCTTCGAAGGGACCGCCTCGTGGCTTCTCGGTGCGGAGTACTCGCCCGACCCGGGCGAGGAAGACCTGTACGATTACGCCCTGACGCCCCACCTCAATCTCTACTTCGGCCACAAGTGGCTCAGCGGGGGCGTCGGTCTCCGCAACACCTACCTCAAGGGTGAAGAGGACGACGACTGGACGGGTTTCTACTACGAGCTTCACCTCGGGCTGGAACTCCCCATCGGCTCGCGGGCCTCGCTGGGCATATACGCCGCGTGGCCGTTCGAGGAATGGGATGAGTTGGACGAGTTCGAGTTCGATGAACTCGAGTATGCCGGCATGTTCTCCATCCGCTTCTGACCCGCGTCCGCGGCTGCCCGCGGAATACCGCTCGTCCGGCCCGGCCGACACCCGTGCCCTGGCCTTCCTCGTGGCCGGGCGCCTGCGGCCGGGCGAGGTGCTGGCCCTGCACGGGGATCTCGGGGCGGGCAAGACCTGTTTCGTTCAGGGACTGGGCGCGGCCCTGCGCGTGCGCGAGCCGGTGCACAGCCCGACGTTCACCCTGATCAATGAGTACCACGGCGCCCTCCCGCTCTATCACGTGGATCTCTACCGTCTGGCCGGCTCCGCCGAGGCGCTGGATCTCGGGCTCGACGAGTACCTCGACGGCGACGGAGTGACCGTGATCGAATGGGCGGAGCGGGCCGGCTCGGCGCTGCCCCCGCGCACGATCCACATCGAGTTCCGCCCCGGCGGGTCGGAAGAGGAGCGGGACATCCGGATCCTGGAGCCGGAGGGCGCATGAATCTCCTGGCCTTGGAACTGTCTTCGCCGCGCGGCAGCGCGGCCCTCCTCCGCGAGTCGGTCGCGCTCGGCGCGGAGTCGTGGACGGAGACGCGCACGGGCGGCCGGGCGGTCTTCGAGGCGGTGGAACGTCTGCTCGCGCGGGCCGGCCTCCGTGTGTCGGACATCGACGCCGTGGCCGCCGGCCGCGGCCCGGGGCAGTACTCGGGCATGCGCATCGCGCTGACCGCCGCCGAGACGCTGATGCTGCCGGGGGGCGGCACGGCGATGGCCGTGAGCAGCGGCGCGGCGCTGGCGATGGCGCTGATGGCGGAGACCGGCGCGGATCTGGCGGCCGTGGTCGGCGACGCCCGGCGCGGGCGGTTGTGGGTGGGGGCCTACCGGCGCGGCGAGCGCGTACCGGTGGAGCCGATGCTCGACTGGCGTCTGTGCCGGCCGGAGGAGTTGGAGACGGTCGTTCCGGCGGGCGCGCTGCTGGTCAGTTCCGAGTCCGCCCGCGTGCGGGCCCTCGCGCCGTCGGCCGGCCGGTCGAATTGGGTCCCGGACGACCGGTTTCCCGACGCTGCGGTTCTCGGCCGCCTGGCCCTGGCGCGGCTGGCCGCCGGCCTGGCCTCCGAGCCCCTGACGCCGATCTACATGCACCCCGCCGTCTGAGCGCGGGGCAGGCTGCCCTCGGCTCGATTCGCAGGGTGGGGCGAACAGAGAGGGACGGGCAGGAGAATGCCGCGCCGATGTGTGCACATCGCTCGGAAAGCGGCCGCTCTGCCTGCCCGTGCCGGATCTTGACAACGCGTGGCCGGGGGTCTCTGCTGGAGGCGCCATGAAACCACGAGCATTGGGAGAGACCGTCAAGGAGCCCGTGCCGGGGCATGACGGACATGCGGCGCGCCGGCCGACGAGCCGGCGCGGCATCGTCAGCGTCGCCTGCGTCGCCTGCCTGGCGCTCGCACCGGCGCCCGTACCCGCCGCCGCGCCGCCGCAGCCCATCCCGCCCCGGTGGAAGGCAGGCCCCTGCCTGCTCCTGGACGATGTCCTTCTGGCGCAATCCGAGCATCTCGCCCGCAAGGTCACCCCGCCCGCGCGTCATCCCGCGCCGGTCGTCACGGGCGCGGGCTCGGACGGCCGGGGCGACCGCTGCTTCCAGCCGTACCTGACGGTGATTCGCGATCCCCTCACGAGGCGTTTCCGGATCTGGTACAGCGTGCCGGAGAGCGAGGGGCAGTCGCACGTGGCGACCATGGAATCGGAGGACGGCGTGAAGTGGATCCGGCCCCACCGGCTCCTGGCCGATCCCGCCCGGATCACGTTCGGATGCGCCATCGTGGACCGCGGGCCGGAGTTCCCCCGCGGAGAAGAGCGGTTCGCCCTGGGGTTCTTCGGCACGCACAGGGGACGCGGCGGTCTGCAGATCGCGGTTTCTCCGGACGGGCTTCGGTGGAACGGTCTCGACGTCGTGCTTCCCACCAGCCACGACATCGTCTGGCTGGGCTGGGACCCGCTCCGCCGCCGCTACCTGGCCTTCGTCTCCATGATCGAAAGGGGCTGGTGTCGGACGCCGTACCAGAGCGTCAGCGACGACCTGCGAAGCTGGAAGGAACCCTGGCGCGTGGCGAAGCCCGAGCCCGGCGAGGAGGGCGAGACGCAGTTCTACTGCATGGCGGGAGCGATGGCGCGCGGCGACCTTCTCGTGGCCCTCGTGAAGGTGCTGCGCGACGATCTGAACGCGGAACCGGGCGTCACCGCGAAGGATCTGGGCGATACACAGCGCGCGTTCGCCGGCATCGGATACACCGGGGTGGCCTGGTCGAGGGACGGAGAGACGTGGACGCGCGACATCGAGCCGTTTCTGGACCGAAACGCGGAACCCGGAACCTGGGACCGCGCCATGGCCTGGGGCGACTGCCAGCTCGTCGTGGACGACGAGACGTTCGTCTACTACGGCGGATACAGGCGCGGCCACAAGGTGGAGCGCTTTACCGAGCGGCAGATCGGACTGGCCCGGATGCCGAGGGACCGCTATGTCGCGCGAGTGGCGGGAACAACGCCGGGGAAGCTGCGCACCCGCGCGGCCGTCCTCGATGCCACCGGACTGGCGCTCAACGCGCGGGTGAAGGGCGCGATCAAAGCGCGGATCCTCGATGCGGAGGGAAGACCCGTGGAGGGATATGACTGGACGGACGGCCGGCCGATCCGGGGCGACGGGGTGCGATTGAAGGTGGCGTGGCGCAAGCCGCTGGCGGGGCTCAAGGGGAGGGCCGTGGCGCTCGAGCTCTCAATCACCGATGCCGAGCTCTGGGCGTTCGAATGGACCGACGGGTGAACAACGGCGAGGATGCGATGTCTTGCGGGAGACGCGTTCTTGAGGACCGGGCTTCATCGCATCGCGGGATGAACCCGCTCCTACAGGGGCTGCAGGTCGGCTCTCGGCGTCACGGTCGCATTCGTCCGGTACCCCTGCATACCCGCGCATATGCGCTCACGCGCACGCCACGAACGGGTGCGACCCTCGGCGCCGTCGTCCGTGCGGGCGATGGAAGGCGTGGTGAACGAACCCATGCGAACCGAGGCGGGGCGTTCGGTCTTCGCCGGCCGTCGATGAGAGGGTTCTCCGCCCGCCTGCACCGGTTCGCTCTCCCGCTGGCGCTGGGCCTCACGGCGGGCGGGGCTGTGGCGGGGTGGTCGCCGGAGCGCCTTGGCCGGGGGGCCGCCGCGCCGCGCGCGCCCGACGGCAGCGTGCTGGTGAGCTGGCGGCTGCTCGCCACCGATCCGACCGGCATCTCGTTCCACGTCTACCGCTCCGTCGGCAGCGGCCTGCCGGTTCGTCTCACCGACGAGCCGCTGCGCGGCGCCACCTGCTGGCTGGACCGCGCGGCGCCCACGGGGGCGGCGTACCGGGTGCGCGAGGTGCGGGACGGGCGGGAGAGCGAAGAACCCGGAGGCGCCGCCGCGGCGTGGTCGGGACCATACCACGCGATTCCCCTGCGCACCCCGCCGGGCTACGCGCCCAACGACGCCTCGGCCGGGGACCTCGATGGCGACGGCGAGTACGAGCTTGTGCTTCACCAGGCCGGGCGGGGCCGCGACAACTCCCAGGCGGGGCAGACCGATCCGCCGATCCTCCAGGCCTACCGGCTGGACGGGCGGATGCTCTGGCAGGTCAACCTCGGGCGCAACGTCCGCGAAGGCGCCCACTACAATCCGTTCATGGTCTTCGACCTCGATGGCGACGGCCGCGCCGAAGTGGCGTGTCGTGCATCGGACGGCGCGACGGACGGTTGCGGCCGCATCCTGGGCGACGCGACCGCCCACCACCGCGACGGGCGCGGATACGTCCTGCGCGGACCGGAATTCCTCGTGATCCTCGACGGCCGCACCGGCGGTGCGCTCGCGGTGACCAACTTCGTCCCCGCACGCGGACGCGTGGAGGACTGGGGCGACGGGCACGGAAACCGGGTGGACCGTTTCCTGGCCTGCGTGGCCTGTCTGGACGGGAAACGGCCGAGCCTCGTGATGACGCGGGGCTACTACGCGAAGACGATGCTGGCCGCATGGGACTGGCGCGACGGCAGGCTCTCTCTGCGCTGGGTGTTCGACAGCCACGACGGCACACCGGGGAACCGCGCCTACGCGGGACAGGGCAACCACAACCTGTCGGTGGCCGACGTGGACGGCGACGGCCGTGACGAGATCGCGTACGGGTCCATGGTGGTGGAGGACGGCGGCAGGGGGCTCTACTCGACCGGTCTCGGACACGGCGACGCGATGCACCTGTCGGACCTCGATCCGGCGCGGCCGGGCCTGGAGGTGTTCGGCATCCACGAGGCGGCGCGCCACCCGCACGGCATCGATTTCCGCGACGCGCGCACCGGCCGCATCCTGTGGAGCAAGCCGTCGGCCGATGTGGTGCGCGGCATGGCGGCGGACATCGACCCGCGCTACCCCGGCGCCGAGTGCTGGGCCTATGGCGAAGGCCTGCGGACTCTCTTCAGCAGCCGCGGCGAGGCGATCGGCGCGATGCCCCGCACGTGCAACATGGCGGCGTGGTGGGACGGGGACCTGCTGCGCGAGCTGCTCAGCGGCACGACGATCTCGAAATGGGATTACGAGCGCGGCCGCGACGTACCGATCCTGTCGGCACGCGACTACGGCTGCACGCCCGTGAACGGTTCGAAGGCGAACCCTTCCCTCGTCGCCGACCTCTTCGGCGACTGGCGGGAGGAGGCGGTCTGGCCCTCGCGCGACGGTCGCGAGCTGCGGATCTTCGCCACGACCGTGCCGACGGCGCACCGGCTGAAGACCCTGATGCACGATCCCGTGTACCGGCTTGGGGTGGCCTGGCAGAACGTCGGCTACAACCAGCCGCCGCACCCCGGTTTCTTCCTCGGTGACGGCATGGGATCCTCGCTACGGGCGGAGCCCGCCGCGGACTCCCCGTGACGCGATCCGGAGCGACGGCGGACGGCGCGGCGCTCTATCCGTGGTGTGGGCGTCAATCCGGGATCGAATTCCTCGTGGCGCACGAAGAAGGTGTGGCGCCGGTCGAGGTGAAGTCGGGGCCCCGCGCCCCTTCCCGGAGTCTATCCGCCTACGCAGCGAAGTACTCCCCTTCGCTCAGGATCAAGGTCACGGCCCGGAACCTCGACCGGACCGTTCCAGGCTGCCATAACATCCCACTCTACCTTGCCGGGAGGCTGTAAGCAGGGAGCTTTTCACCGCCGGCCGCGTTCGTGACGGTTCTCGCCAGCCGGGGTGACGGCCTGCGCTCGTCCGCCGAAGGCAGGAGCGGCGGAGCGGGACGGCTGGACTCCGGTGGGCTGTGCGGGACGTGGGGCGGCGGTGGCGACGCGCGAGGGGCGGGCGGGCATCGCGCTGGGCCGCGCGGCGGGCGTCTGCGTGCGCGGCGACCGGGACTCGACCGTCGCGGGCCGGGCAAGCGAACGGGGCGCTTCGGCTACCCGGGCGACGGGGGGAGTCGGACGGGGCGCAGGGGCCTGCGTCCGGGCGGGCGCGGGCTGCGGACCCCGTGGGGCCGCCGTGGGTCTCTGCGACGGCGTGGCTGACCGCCGAACCGATGAAACGGATGGGAGGCTGACACGCGCACGCTCCGTACGACTGTCGCGACTGCGGGTGTCGGGGGTCGATCGGGGAGTCACGCGGGGGGCATCGTCGCGGAGGGATCGGTCGCCGTGGTCCCGGCCGGATGGCGCGGTCATGGGCGGGCGTGTCGGAGCCGACGGCAGCCTGACCGTGGGGCGATCCGGCGTCCGTGGCGGCGCCGGGCGGCTGCGGTCGCTGTCGGGTCGTGGAGGCGGTTCGCGGGTGGGGATCGTGATCGACCGGGGCGGAGCGATCCGGGCCGTATCGCGGCCGGCGAACGGGGACCGGTCGCGTTCTCCCCGCTCATCCGGCCGCTGCGCGTGCGCGCCCGGCGGAGGGTGATGCCCATCGCGGCCGCCCGGGGACCGGTGAAAGACCATGTCCCTTTGAACAGGCGGGGCACTGATGCGGGGCGGAATCCCGCGATCCAGCGTCCAGCGAGTCGTGTCGTGGCGAACGACGGTCGGAGAGATGACGGTGATCGACGGGCGGTCATGGCGGTCGCGATCCCGCGCAGGTCGATGCCAGTCGTAATGGCAGCCGTAGCGATAGTGGTAGTACTGGCGATCGGAGCGGTAGTACGGACGGTAGCCGCAGTAGTAGGTCGGGATCCACCAGCCCAGGGCGAAGGTGTCGACATAGCTCACGCTCGGATAGCTCTCGTAATACACCACGGTCTCCCGCGCGGGGACGTAGAGGGTGCGTTCGGGCTCCTGACCGACGGCGATGGCGCCCGCGGGCGGAGGTTGAGCCGCGGATGTGAGCCTCACCCGCACGGGTCCGGTGCGCGGGAACTCGATGGGGGCGACGTACTGCGGGATGAAACCGGGCTTCAGCACCATCGCCTCGACCGGGTCGACGATCGTTCCGTCGGGACGCACCGGGCGGACGACCGGGAACGCCGACTGCCCGGCGGCGTCCGTCGTGCCGACGCGAGTCCAGTTGGCGCGCTCGACCAGCCCCGCGTGAACCTCGGCGTCGGCGATCGGTGTGCCGGCGGCGTCGGTGACGATGAACTCGACATCCTCCCGCGGGTGCAGGAACGGCGCGGGGGATGCCGGCCCTTGCTCGAAACGCAGGCCGAGGATCTCCAGTTGGCCGGAGGAATCGGGGGCGTTGAAGAGGAAACTGACATCGGTAATGGCGCTGTCACCCGCCTCCTCCCCCAAGTCCTTGCGGATTTCGTGAACCATGCCGTCCTGGATCAGCTCGGTATGGTACGCGACGACCGCCTCGGCGACCTCGCCGGCGGGGTTCAGCAGGGACATCCGGAGGAAGGTGTCGCCCGTCCCGGGATGGGGCAGGAGGTCGCTGGCGCGATACCGCAGCGTGACCGTCGGGTAGTTTCGCACCGGGACGGCATACCGCAGGGGCCAGGTCAGATCGACGCCGTCCGGGTGATACCGTGCGGTGATGCGAACGGCCCCCTCCGTCTGCTCGGCGACCGCCTGGCCGTTCTGGGGCGAAACCTGCGGGGGGCTGAGCCAGCGCAGGTTCAGGTCGACGGTGGTCTCCGGCGAGAACGACGGCGGGATCGCCATGGCGACGGGCGCAACCCCCAGCAGCAGCCAAGCATGAGTCGTTTTCATCGTTCCGCTCCTGGCGCGGCAGCTCTCATGTCCGCGTCCACAGCAGTAGACTCCCCATACGGGACAATATTCAGCCGCCGCGGTTGACTTTCCAGTCGGGAGGGCATCAAACTGAAATCGGGTCGACCGCGGGAGAAGGGAAAGCCATGGGCACTCGTCGTTCAGGCCGGTTGCGCCGAAGCTGTGCCATCCTCGGCTTGGTGGCCGGAGCCGCCCTTGTTTCCGCCGAGACGCGGAACGAGTGGCAGCAACCGGACAGGGTGATGGCCGATCTCGGCGTGCGTCCGGGAACGCGGGTGGCCGACATCGGCTGCGGCGACGGGTACTTCGCCCTGCGGCTGGCCGAGTCGGTTGGCGAGCGGGGTCTCGTCTTTGCGGTCGACATCAACGCACGCGCCCTCGATGCGCTCAAGAAGCAAGCGCAGCAGCGGCGTCTGACCAACGTGGTGACCGTCGTCTCGGAGGCCACGGACACCCGGCTTCAACCGGAGAGTGTGGACGCGCTGCTGATCTGCGACGTCCTGCACGAGGTTCCCCAGGCGCAGCGCCCGCCGCTGGTCCGGAGTGCCGTACAGGCGCTCCGGGCCGGGGGCTTCCTGTACCTGCTTGATTACCGGAAGAGCCGGGACGTGACCTTCGACCCCTACGAGAAACTCATCCCCCGCGAGGACCTGGTCAAGCTCTGCACGGACGCCGGCCTGCGCCTGGACGCGGAGTTCCACTACCTGAAATACCAGGTCTTCTTTCGTTTTCAGAAACCGGGCAGCCAGCCGGCTGCGAAATAGAGACACAGGATCGCTGAGGAGAACAAGGAGTGAAAGAGCAGCGAAGGTCGTGTGTCGCTACAGGTGCGTCCAGCAGAGTCGCAAAGAGCGTGTCATCGTGGCCGGTGGTGTGAAGCTGGCGATCCTCCGTCGCCCCGCGCCGATCTGGGGCGTCAGAGCCCGATGTCGGAGGCCACCTCGCGCATGCCGGAGATCACCTCCGCGATGAGGGCGTCCAGTTCCATGCCCAGCATGGCCGCGCCCTTCTCGATCACCTCGCGGTTGGCGCCGGCGGCGAAGCCCTTCTGCTTCCACTTCTTCCTCACGGATTTCACCTCGAGGTCCATGACGCTGCGCGAGGGCCGCACCAGCGCGCAGGCCGTCACGAACCCGGTCAGCTCGTCCACGGCGTACAGTGTCTTCTCCAGGACCGACCGGGGCTCCACGTCGCTGCAGAGTCCCCACCCGTGCGCCACGATCGCCCGGATATGGTCGGGAGGCCAGCCGCGCTGTTCCAGGATCTCCTTTGTCTTCGTGCAGTGCTGCTCGGGGAAACGCTCGTAGTCGAGGTCGTGCGCCAGGCCGATGACGCCCCACGTCTCCTCGTCCTCGCCGTGCTGCCGCGCCATGCGGCGCATCACGCCCTCCACCGCCAGCGCGTGATGGATGAGCGATTCGCTGCGGTTGAACTCCTTCAGCAGGGCCATCGCCTCTTCGCGGGTTGGGATGTGCGTGTCCATGTGTGACTCCATCAGGTTGCGGACGTTCCCCTCGCGCAATCCGCTTCGGGCGCCTCGTCCATCGGCTCCGTCATCGATCCTCCGATCCGATCCAGAGAATACCACAGAACGACGCGCTGTCACAGGGCACGATGATTCCCGCTGTACGTGAGGCCGATACGATGCGGAGGGGGGCCGCGGGGCGCAAACCTCAAGGTCCAAACTCCAACACCGCGTTGCTTCCGCGCGGGGGCAGCGCGGCGCCAACGGGCGCGACGCGCGCGGGGAGGATCGGCGGTCCCGGTCTTGTCTTCGGCGGGTCGTCCGCTATTCTCCTCGTTTCGAGCGAAGGGTGGCGCCCCACGCCCGTATCCTTCGCCACTGGACATCGACGGATCGCACCGTTGGGGAGAACGCATGGGAACAGGATGCAGGCGGATGGTCCGCGTGGGCGTTCTCCTGATCGCGGCGTGCGTCGCGTGGTTCCTGCTGTTCACTGGCCCCCGTGACCTCGATCGGTATCCCCGGTCGGCGGATTCCCCCTACCGCCTCCCGTGGCCCGGAGGCGTGAAACGCCTTTGCGTGCAGGGGAACCGCGCGGTGGTCAGCCATCGCGGCGCCGATCCTTACGCCTACGATTTCGCGATGCCGGTCGGCTCCGACGTCTGTGCGGCCCGCGCGGGCGTCGTCAGCCGCGTGGTGGTCGAACACGACGGCCGCGGTCTCCACGCGCGAAACAACCTGATCGCGATTCGGCACGACGACGGCACGCAGGCCTCGTACCTCCATTTGAAGAAGGGCGGCAGCCATGTGCGGGTTGGCGACCGCGTGGAGCAGGGGCAACGGATCGCGGCCAGCGGCAACGTGGGCCGCAGCCTGCTGCCGCACCTCCATTTCCATGTGAGAGACGACGAAGGACGCTTCCTTCGCGTGACCTTCGCGGACGTGGAGACCGATCGCGGCATCCCCCGGATGTTCAAGTCGTATGTGTCGGGTCAGGCGAGGTCATCCGACCCGTGAGCGGCACCTGCATGCAGACGTTCATGGCGGGGGTGACCTCGGCGAAGACGGCGCAGATGGCCTTGACCAGCTCGTAACCGCTGCAGGCGCAAACCTCTTCGGCGGGCATCGGGTAGTAGATCTGGAATCCCGCCCAACCCCTGGGCGGTGCTTTTCGCGCGGCGGCGCGAATCTGCCGGGCCGACGTGAAATTCCCGGCGTTCAGGACGAGGTTCTTTCCCCAGTCCCCCACTTCGACGACAAATCCTTCCCGTCCCAAGAGCCTCTTGAGCTCGCGGTCGAGGACGGTGCCGCTCGCAGCCTGCTTCATCAGGCGGTGCCAGTCCCAGTCGCTCTCCAATTGGCAGCCGGGGTAGGGGGCGCGTCCCTCGGCATAGCCGCGCTCGATCTGCAGTCCGCTCTGGAAGATGCGTCTCTCTCCGTCGGCGGAGATGAAGAACTTGGCGCAGCCGAAGTTGACCGAGTGCGACAGCGGTTTCGCCTCGCGGTTGGCCACGGGCAGCCAGCAGATCCACTGCCAGTACACCCCGCGCCCCCACCGGTCGGTGATGAAGCGCGTGTCGTGCCTTTGCTCCAGGTGGTACTTGAGGATCCGGGTGATCCGCTCGTGGGGTTCCAGGTTTCCGACCCGGACCCCGCGCTCGAAATCAATCCACTCCGGCCGAAAGGCCTCGCCGGTGGGCACGCCCTCGCCCGTGCCCGCGCCGCGCGCGCGAGGGAGCCATTCTCGGACGGAAGCTCTCTTCTTCATGGCCTCGGCCGATCTTCCGAATCACTCCGCAGAGCGTTCAACCCTGAGCCTCAGAAACCGCGGGGAGGTCGATGACACGGAAAGGGGATCGACGAACCAGCGGGTCTCCGTGCCGTCGCCGTGGTCCGTCGGCGGACCCGTGAGCGGCGCCTCGAGCCAGGCCGGGGACACCAATTCGCCCGCCGCCTCGGCGCCGTACGCCACGCCCTCCCGCCCCTTCACGTGTCGCACCTCCAGCGCGGCGTGCACCGCGCCGGTCACGCTCACCAGGGCCGGCCGCGGCAGCCCGGGGGTCGCCCCTTCAAACGGAGCCCATTCGGCCACCGATGGCGTGAGCCCCAGCGCGAACTCGACCAGGTTCGGCTGGCGGTCGCGGTCGGGATCCGCGCTCACCCCGATCACCGCCGCATTGGTCTCGCCGGGGAACATCACGAACGCCCAGCCTTCATAGGTGTTCGTATCGGCGGCGACCGCGAGGGACATCTCGTCGAACACGGCCGCCTCGCCGTCCGCCGCCCGCAGCCGCAGTACGTAGGTCCCCGGCTGCGAGAAACGGGCGGATGTCGCGGGTAACGACGCGTCGCCGAACGCCACCGCGCCCGGTCCGCTCGCCACCGTCCACTGCGCGGTCCACGTCCCGCCGCGGCCGTCGTCGAAGGCCTGTCCGTCGAGCGCGACCGGCGCGCCGTTCGTGGCCGGGGGCGGGACGCCGGCGGAGACGTAGGGCGCCGCGTTCCATGCCGCCAGGGCGGCCACCTCATGGGCCGCCAGGGCGCGGCGGTAGATGCGGACATCGTCGATGCGACCCGCGAACCAGTTCACGGCCGAGGCGGTCACGTTGCCCACCGCGACGTCGGACGCGCAGTTCGGAATCGCCGCGCTGCTCTCCGGGGCGATGCGCTCCACCGCGCCGTCCACGTAGAGCGTCGCCCGTTCGGCCGCCGGCCGGGTTCCGTCGAAGACCACGGCCACGTGATACCAGCGGCCGGTCTCGAACAGGGTGTCACTGGTGAATCGGTTGTTGTTGCTGTCCAGATCGACGTTGATCCGGCGGTCGGTCTGCATGAAGGTCGTGTAGGCGTTGTGGTCGGTCGGCGCGATCCGCTTGCAGACGAGGCCGGCGGCGACGGATGCGGGATAGCGGTCCATGCGGAACCACCAGGCGAAGGTCAGTGCCGCGGTGGCGTCAAGCGCGTCGGCGTCGGGGACGGTCACGACGGTGTTGCTTCCGTTGAACGCAAGCGCTCCCGCCCGCGCGCCGCCGTCGGGAGCCCAGGCCCCCGCGCCACCGACGCTGCCGTCAAGTCCCCGGCCGGAGCTGTCGGCGGCGGTGGCGCCCGCGTTCTCGTCCAGCTTGAGCCACAGGGCCATGTCCGGATCGGGCGGTGCGGCATTGGGCTCTCCCGCGTGCACGACGACCTCGTCCGTCACCGTGACCAGGGTGTCATCGGCCGTCGCGCGAACGATGTACGCGCCGGGGGCCGTGAACCTCGCCGACGTGTGGGTGGACGACGCGTTGCCGAATACCGCATTGGTCGGTCCCGCCCGGGTGCTCCAGTTGAATGAAAGCGGACCGGGCTCGCCGTCGTCGGTCACAGCCGCGGCCAGTTCCAGGCGGCTGCCCGGATGGGGCACGATCACGGCGGATGCGACGGGGCTGAGGATGGCCACTTCCGGCGGGTCCGGCGGCTCCGGGTGTTCGAGCAGCCCCACCACCTCGGTGCGGAAGGACGTGTAGGTCGTGTACACGCCCCTGAACCACACCAGCGAACGGTTCCCCGGCCGGCCCTGCGGGACATAGGGGCGCAGGTTGTCCTTCGCCGAGTTGGTCGTCACGGGCTCCCACGCGAAGGTCAGGCCGCCGTCGGCCGTCACGCCCCGCCAGATCTCGTACCGCGCGTCCGTACGGAGGGGGACGTTCGTGGTCTGGGAGAGGTCGAAGGGGTCCGCGGCGTTGCTCGACAGGTAGACGACCGCCGGATCGTGCGGGTCGAGGGCGATGCCGCCGGCGTAGTCATCCTCGTTCTGGTAGAGCGGCCGTCCGGCATGGGCGATGAACCGCTTCTGCCACCCGGCGCCGGTCCACCGCGCGTAGTAGTAGTAGATCCGGTCGTCGTACCAGTTGGCGCCCATCACCTGGTCGCGCTGGACGGTGAACACGCACACCGGCTCGCCCCCCGGCGGGTGCGCGATCTCCCAGCACCACGCGCGGCCGCCGGGGATGTGCGCGTTCGGGTCGTTGGTCTCCGCCGTGCTGTAGGCGTAGATCACCGCGCCCCGCTCCCCGCTGTCGTGAAGGAGGGGGGCGTCGGCCAGCGCCTTGAGGAACGTGCCGTCCGTCTGCCGCAGCGCTCCCCCCTCGTAGTACAGGTGATACAGCGAATTCGTCACATCGCGGGGGTGCCCGTCGGTATACAGGAAATCGACGCGGTTCGTCCGGTCGGACGCGTATTTCATGTAGGGACGGACGCCGCCGCCGCCCGTCCGGATCAGGAGCTGGGGGGTCGACCAGTTCGTGCCGGCGTCGTCGCTCCAGACGAACGTCGGGTTGAAATTCAGGTTGCGCGTGAACTGGTAGACGCGCCCGCCCTCGTCGGCGAGCTGGAACGGGTTGCAGTACGTGACGCTGGCCGAGGTGTTGGTGAACACCTGTTCCGCGGTCCAGTCGGCGGCGCTCGCCGGGTTCGTGGTGGTGGACCAGCGGTACTCGAACGACTTGGTCGTGCCGTGGCGGGCGTAGAGGGCGAGGAGACGGCCGTCCCGCAGGGGCAGAAGGGCGGGGTTGTCGTGGTCGTCGCGCTGCGTCCACCCGCTCGCCCATTGAACCGTGGCGACGCCCGTCCGGGGATCGTAGGCGCTCAGGACCGAGCGCGCGTCGTTGCTGCGGACATACCCGAAGTACAGCAGGCCGTTGTGGTACAGCGCCCGCGGGTCGTTGTACCAGGTCCACGCCCCGTCCGGCGCCAGGACCCGCGGCTCCGCCGCGCGGACCGGCAGACCCGTCAGGACCGCCGCGATCGACGCGGCGAGCCATCGCGATGAAGAACTCATGCTCACGCAGACTCCGGTCTCCACGGGCGGCCGGCCCCCGCAAACCGACCGCTGCACGCCGACACGAATAGCTTCCCGGAACCGATGTGTCAGCAAAAACCCGCGCCCGACGCTGCCCGGCGGCGCGGGATTGGTCGTATAGTGAGGTCAAGGAGAAGCGCCATGAAACGACACCGGGAAGGCCGTCGGGCGTTCACGCTGATCGAGCTGCTGGTGGCGATGGGGATCGTCGGCGTCCTGGTGGCCCTGCTCATCCCGGCCGTCAGGGCGATGCGCGCCGCCGCCGCGAGGGCCGAGGCGCAGCGCGACATCGCCGTATTGGAGACCGCCATCACGGCGTACTGCGTCGAGAATGGCCGGTTCCCCCTTCAAGCGGGCAACGAGCCGCAGCATCGGTACACCCCGGACGAACACCGCCGCCTCATCAGCGCCCTGAGGGGCTTCCCCACCGCCGACAACCCGAAGCGCACCATTCACCTGAACATCTCGGACCGCGAACTCGAGGGCGGCCAGTGGGTCGATCCCTGGGAGCAGCCCTACCAGATATGGGCGGACTACGACGGCGACGGCGCCATCGCCATTGCCGAACCGGGATTCACCCTGGTTCTCGAAGGTCGCCGCGTGGCCGTGTGGTCAAGAGGGGAGGACCATCTCTCCGCGACGCCGTCCGACCGGGAGGACGACGTCGTTTCCTGGGGCAGGTAGGGCAGGGCCTCCGGACCCGCCGCCCTGCCCGCGGCGCGTCAAGGACGGCGCGCCCTTCTACCCCCCGTCGGCTCCATTCGTGGTGCTCTTCCTCGACGTCCCGTTACCCCCCCCTTGTTCGGCTACGAGGACCAGGACCGCTTCGCTGACGCCGAGGACGAAATCGTCCAACGGCCCGGCTGGAGCCCGTCGTTACGGCTGCGCGACGCGCAGGCGCAGGAAGAGGCGGCGGTCGGCGCCGTTGGCCGGGAACTCGACGCCGCGGATCTCGTAGTCGGGCGAGTTGGTGATGCTCACGTCGGCGCGGTCGGTCCAGTCGAACAGATTCGTGGATTGCTGGATCGTGCATACGGCATCCGGCCGACCGTGCGCCCGGCGATAGCTCCCGCCCACCATCAACCCTCCGCCCGCCGGCTCGAAGGTCCAATCGAGGATGCCCGTGTCCGCCGAGAGCGGGTCGGTGCCGGCGGCGTACTCCAGCAGGTTGGGCAGCAGGTCGAGATCCGGGTCGCCCGACGCGTCCCCCCCGGGGAGGCGCAGCGCCAGCCACGCGGCGAAGCCGGGTCCGACCGCGCCCGGCGACGGCGCTTCGCCCTTCCAGCTCTCCGCCCGCCGGCCGATGAGACTCGATCCCCGGCGCGTCAGCGAGTACCCGCCGCCGTCCGCCTCCACCGGCCACGCCGGGGTGTTCGTGTAGGAAACGTCGTCCTCGAGAATCTGCGGATGGAAGGCCGGTTCGTCCAGCGGCGGCTCGTCGGCGCGGTTGAGAACTACCCGGCCGGGCACGTGGAGAACATCGTTCGTGTCCCACGGCCCGGCCAGAGTCACCCCGCCGGTGGCCACGTGGTAGGCCGCACAGAACGAAGCCGCAAGGGGCGCATTCGCCGGATCGAACGGCACGATGACGAGGTAGCCGCCGGGGCCCAGGATGCGCCCGTCTTCGAAGTCGAAATCCGCATCGCCCCGCAGCGTCCAGCGGCGGAGATCCTGGTTCGTCGGGCCGGCGTTGAAGATCTCCACGAACGCCGGTGCGGTGCCGCCGGCCTGCGTCGGATGGTAGTGCACCTCGCTGATCACCAGCGGTCCCACGCGCGGATCGGCATTCGGCGCGCCCCGTTTGAGACGCGGGATGTTGGTCGAACCCGCGTCGACCAGGGTCTGGCCCCGCAGCGGGTACAGATCCCCCGTTCCGTCCGGCCAGCGGCCCATGGCTTCGCCGTTGCGCGCGGCGCCGAACTCCAGGTGGTCCACGAACCGCGCGGGACGGCCCGCCCCGTCGCACTCGATCAGCCACACGTCGTCGCCGTGCGCGGCGTCGAGGGCGAATTCGGAGGCGGAGGGGACGTTGGGATCGGGATTCCAGAGCCCGTTGGGATTGAAGTCCGTCTCGTCGAACACCAGGTACCCGCCCGCGGGGAGCACCGTGCCGGACGCGACGGAAAACTGCGCGTAACTCTCGCGGGTCTCGGGCGTCTGCGAGTCGCTCAGGTACCAGCCGGAGAGGTCCACGTTCGTCGGGCCGGGGTTGAACAGCTCGATCGCGTCCACGAACGGCAGATCAGTGTGGGTCAGGACCTCGTTGACGACGACGCGGTGGTCGGGGCCGAGGCCGGCGGCGCCGGGCGTGCCGTGGATCTCCGAGGACGCGCGCCAGTTCGCGGGATTGGTCAGGCTTGCGGCGGCGAAATCGGGGCCGGCGTATTCCAGGGAGCTGCCTTTCCCGTCGGCGCGGCCGGGCCATGCTCCGGAATCGTTGTAGCGCAGGCCCTGGATCGTGACGCCGTCGCGGTCCCGGAGGGTGACGACCTCGCCGCCGTCCGCCAGCTCGCCATCGCCCCACTCCGCCGCGATGAGATTCGTCGCGCCGGTCCCGTGGCGCGCGGCGAACGCGGACCGGCTGTTGACCACGAGCGCGCGTCCGCCGGGGGCGAGGGTCAGCGGGGCCAGCTCCACCGGCAAAGCGGGCTGACCCGCCGGCATCGTCACGCCGCCCAGGTTCACGGAATGCGCGCTGATGTTCTGCAGCTCGAGGAACTCGAAATGGCGCGGCATGACCTGCGGGACGACCCCGCGCTCGCCGGGCTCGGCGTCGAGAGGACGGTAGTTGACCTCCACCACGGCCACGTCGCCGGTGCGGGCGAACGCCTCGCCGATCAGGTAGAGCGCGGTCGCCGTGCCGCTCCAGTTCGTTCCGCTCAACGCCCGCGCCACCACGCGCGCGGTGTTGCTGATCACGATGGATGCGCCGTACGCGAGCGCTTGCGGGTTGAGGGAGCCGTCGGGCAGGCGAGGATCCTGCCCGTCGAGCGTGTAGTACACCGTGCCGGCGCCGTGGGTGAAGTCGAAGGAGAAACCCGGGGTGACCACCTGCGACGGCTGATCCGGCGCCGGCGGCGGCGTGAACTGGTTGTCGATCCATGCCACGCGGTTGCTCAGCCAGTTCCTCAGATAGGAGATCTCCCCCGCGAAACTGCCGCCGTGCCCCGCCGAGGGATAGAGCCCCCAGCGCGCATAATCGCGGGCGGGAGCGCTCGTCCCGACGGTCGCGGCCATGCGGTCGACCAGGCCGATGAGATTGGTGGTGGCGAACGGTCCCCGGCGCAGCTCCTGCCAGCGGTCGATGTGCCGCTGGCGGAACGCCGGGTCCGCAAACAGCCGCGCCCACCAGCCGTACCTCCAGCAGTCCGTTCCCCCGGAGGCAAACCACTCCAGGGGGTTGGTCGAACGGCTGTCGTACGAACTGAAGCAGCGGTCGAAATCCCACAGCGGCCCGCACCCCATCCGGGCGCCGCGGTCCTTGTACATGTAGGCGCTCAGCCGCAGGGAATCGGGGTTCTTCGAAAGCAGGTTGACCCAGTGGTGGTCGATCCAGGCGGCGACGTCGAGGTACGGGGCATACCCGAGCGCCGGGTCGGTGAAGGACGCCCCGTACAGCGCGTCCTCGAAGGTCTGCACGTGGTTGGTGAACCAGGCGATCTGGGAGGCCGCCAGGTCCGCCTTCAGCGGGTCGGCGATGATCAGATAGGAGCCTCCGCCCGGAATCCCCCGTCGCGTGGTCCACGAGAACTCGTTGGTGTCGGCGACGTCGATCTTGAACAGGTAGCCGCCGGTGCAGTCGGGCACGCCGGTCTCCCAGGGATCGAGCTTCGCCAGATCCACGCGAGGGCTGGAGATCTTGATCTTCTCCTCCAGGACATAGAGGCCGAGGTAGTCGGCGGACGTCACGTTCTTCGTCGCGTTGGTGACGAAGAACACCTCGACCCAGCGCGTGTTCGGCGCCCACTGTCCCACCTGGCGCCCCAGCTCGAAGGCGAGGGGATTGTAGAGGAACGAGCGGTCGTAGCTGTAGCAACTGATCAGGGCCCAGTCCGATTCCGGCGGCAGGCCGAGAAGCTCGCGCTTGAAGTCCTCGTTCGTCTCATCCCAGAACTCCATCGCGTACGACTTCTTCGCGAAGCCCGCGGAGGACTTGCCGCGGACGTTGACGCCGCACCGCGAGCTGACCGCGGGCGTGGACAGCAGCCGGGCGAGCCCGTTGGCGCCGAGGTCCAGGACCTGCGCGAAGCACTGGATGTTCTCCGTCTGCGTCGTCACCGCCCCCGGCCGGAGGGGGTCGACGTTGCGCAGGATCAGCAGCGGAAGGTTGGACTGGAAGCTCCTCACGGAGGCGTCGAGAAACGTGTATTGCGCGCTGGTCGGAGGGCCCGCCTGGCCGTTGGGGGCGAAGACGCGGGCGCGGACAAACCGGGAGGTGGACACGGTGACCGGGGCCGCGTACAGCGAGCTGTTGGTCGTGGGCACGCTGCCGTCGATCGTGAAGTAGATCCTCTGCCCCGTCTCCGCCCCGCTCATCGCGAGCGTGAAGCTGCCGGTGAAGACACCGGAGGCGACCGAGAAGGCGACGGTCTGCGGCAGCAGAAGGGTGTCGTTGCCGCCGTTCGAGCGCCCGGGGGTCGGCTCGGCGAAATACCCGGTCTGCGGGGGCTCCGGCAGGGAGAGGAAGGCGCTCAGCTCGGGCGAGAAGAAGAGGTCGGAGCTGTTCTTCGCCGAGTTCAGGATGTGCGTCGCCAGGACGTTCGTGCCCGGCACGAGGAACGGGCGGATGGCGGTCAGGTCGAAGACCTCGACGCGGCTCGGGGCGTGTTTCGCCGGGGCGATGGAGGTGTCCGTGAGGCTTCCCGGCGCGGGGGCGTTGGACGCCGCCGCCGGCTGTCCGTTCAGGAACATCGAGAATCCGTCGTCGAAACGCAGGCGCAGCGTCACCTGCCCGACCCGGCCCGTGTCGGCCACAACGAAGCACTGGCGCAGGTAGAGCGAGGTGCGGAGGTTGTACATGTTCGTCCGCACGTCGAGATTCAGGTCGGCGGTGTAGTCGGGCGAGGCGTTGGTGAAATAGCCGGCGGCCACGCCTGCCGCGCCCCATCCGGCATCGTCGAAGGCGGCCGCCCGCCACGAGTGGCCGAGGGCGTTGTTGGTCGGCACGAGCCAGCGGCACGACGTTCCCCGGGTCAGCCAGGCCGTCTCCGCGACCTGCCGGGCGATGCCGTAGGAGACATCCTCGAACTGCGGCGGGTACTCGGGCGTGAACTCCGACGCCACGCTCTCGTCGGGCCGCACGAGCGCCAGGTAGTCGCCGCTTTTCTTCAGCTCGAAGTTCGCATGCCATTCGCCGTTCGTCGCCACGTCGCGGCCGGTGGCCAGGACGACGAGGTTGCTCCCGGCGGGGAGGGTGACGGCGGGGAATCGCCAGCGCTGCCTGTCCTCGATGTTGTCGGTCAGATACCAGCCGTCCAGGTTCACCGGGGTCGCGTCGGGGTTGTGGATCTCGATCCAGTCCGGGTACTCGCCGAACGAGTCGCGCAGCGTCTTCTCGTTGTCGGCCATGAACTCGGAGATGAAGGGATCCGCGCCCGCCGCACACGCAAGGCACAGCCACATCCCCGGTCCGCCCCATCGGATGGCTCGTGAAGCCGTCATCGCACCGCCACGCCCACTATATCACCTGTCCGGGGCCGTAGGGGAGCCCCAAGGCGGCGGGCCGCAACCGAAAGGATGTTGCGCGAAAGCGGTTGCGCAAAAGCGTGCATAAGGTCCCGGAAGGGAGTACTGTGCGCGTGTGGCGGCGGGCCTCCGCCCCGAGGCCGTATCCGGCGGCTGGACACGGGCGAAGCCGTCCCGTCCAGGGGTGGGAAGGGTTCGCCGCCGCAGAGCGGGGAGAAGAGCCATGTCTGTGCGTCATGAGGGAGGCGGCCATCCGTTGTTCCACTCGTATCACGACGTGCGCATTCCGCCCAACCTCGCGGGACCGACGGTGCCGGAGGAGCGGCGATTTCGCTTCGCCTTCGACGACTTCGTCAAGGCGATCGAGAAGGAAGAGGAGTGGCGGAAACGCTTCGCCGGCTGGCAGGTGGCCGCGGTCGAGATGGCGCTGCGCATGAACAACCACCGGATTGCCGGCTTCCGTTGGCGCTATCACCAGGAACAGAGCATCATGCAGCTCGTGCCCGAGACCGAGCATTGGTATCACGAATTGGGGGGGCGGTTCACGGGTACCGGCCGGCACGCGTAGGTTGTTCAGCGCCGAGGCGAGCCGTCGCGGAAGGCCCGGATGGCCGCCGCGGGCGGGCGGCCGCGGTGCCGGCGGTAGAGGCGCGAGAAGTAGTAGGGATCGCTGAACCCCAGCTCGTACGCGGCCTCGCGCACCGTGATGCCTTCCCGCGACCGGAAGATGTCGTCGGCCAGCTCCAGCTTGAACGCGATCTGGTACTGGAGAAAGCTCGTCCCCGTCGTCGCCTTGAACACGTGGGAGAGGCTGGAGGGACTGCGGTGCAGGAGGCGGGCCGCGTCGCGCGTGGACAGGGTCTCCCCGGGGTGTTCCGACAGGTACGTCAGCAGGGGCTCGATGGGGTCGAGGCCGCGGACGGCGATGAGGCGCTGGGAGACGATGAAGTTCACGAGCACCGCGAAGATGCCCATGATGTCCTCCGCCTGCGACGCGGAGTAGAATGGCACCTGTGCGAAGGCCCGCGCGAGCTCGCGTCCGCCGCCCATCCGCCGGCCGCATGCGCGCATCCCCGCGGTCAGCCGTTCGCGGGTGCGGAACTGTCCGATCATCATGTAGCCGATGATCCGCGTGCCCGTCCGCACCGCCATGCAGCCGTCCATCATCCCGGCGTGGCACTCGTACCACACGGCGCCGCCCGACCGCGCGGCGCGCTGCCAGCCGCGCCGGTCGCATTCCGCGCACTCCGCGCCGAGCTCCAGGCGGTGGCGGACCAGCCGGCAGAACGCGCAGTGGGGCTTGTTCTCGCCCACCTCCAGCTCCCGGCCGTCGGGCGAGAGGAAGCAGAACCGGACCTGGAGGAGACGGGAAAAATGGTCGAGCACGCCGCGGATGTCCCGCTGAAACACGAACCGCATCTCGTGGGTGGACATGGTGCGAATCTACAGGGAATCTGCAGGATCGTCCATCAATTGTGCAGGGACATCCATTCCCACCGGCCGCCGCCTCTCCTAGAGTGCCCGCCGCCGCCGGATCCGCCGCGGGCGGAGGGCGCCCGGCCGCACCGGCGGGGGCGCGGGTCGTTTCGGACCGGCGGGAACATGGAGCGGCCAGGGCCGTCAGTGGCGGCTCGCCGCCTCGGGAAGGAGTGCGCGGCACATGACGAAGAAGGCCGAACCGCAGGGAACCGCGGGCCGAATGAACCGCCGGACCTTCCTCCGCGCCGCCGCGGGCGGGGCGCTGGTCCTGCCGACCTTGATCCCGGCCTCCGCGCTCGGGCGCGGCGGGGCGGTGGCGCCGAGCGAACGCATCGTCCTCGGCGGCATCGGCGTCGGCAACCGCGGGTCCGGGGTGCTCCGGGGCATGTTGTCCGAACGCGATGTGCAGTTCGTCGCCGACTGCGACGCCCGCCGGTCGCGCCGCGAGGGCATCAAGCGGATCGTGGACGAGCACTACGGAAACCGGGACTGCGCCGTGTACGGCCACATCCGCGAGTTCCTCGCCGCCCGCACCGACCTCGACGCGGTGCTGATCGCCACGGGCGACCGCTGGCACGCGCTCGCCTCCGTGTACGCCATGCGCGCGGGCAAGGACGTGTACTGCGAGAAACCGACCAGCATGACCATCGCCCAGGGCCGCGCGGTGGTCGACACCGCCCGGCGCTACGGGCGCATTCACCAGAGCGGCATGCAGCGGCTGAGCGAGGCGAACTTCATCTTCGCCAACGAGCTCGTCCGCTCCGGCCGGCTCGGCAAGGTCCACACGGTCCGGGCGCACATCGCCCCGTGGGACGCCGCCGAGATGCGGCATGACTGGCTGCCCGGCCAGCCGGAGCCGCCGCGGGAGGAGATGGACTGGGACGCCTGGCTCGGCCCCTGTCCGTGGCGGCCGTACCACGAGTCGTACGTCAACGGCGGCTGGCGCGGCTACTACGATTTCCACACGAGCTGCATCGGCGAGTGGGGTTCGCACACCTTCGCCCAATGCCACGACGCGGTCGGCGCCCTCGCCACGGCCGCCTCGGAGTATGAGTACGTGGCGAACGAGAGCGGCGACGGCATGGTGACCCGCTTCGCGAACGGCGTGCGGATGATCCTCAACCGGGGCGGATGGCAGGGCTCGGCGGGCGGATGGCACGGGTCGTGCGGGATCTGCTACGAGGGCACGGAAGGTTGGGTGGCCGCGGCGGACGGGTACTCCCGCCCCGAGGTGTCCTCGCCGGCGCTGCTGGCCGATTTCCACAAGGTGGTCCGGGACTACGTCGCCCGCACGGGCCACGTGCTGGGCCACGGGCGCGATCTGTTCAACGGGATCCGGACCCGGCGGCCCGCCATCGCGAATCCGGAGCTGATGCACGCCTCCATGAGCACCGTACATTGCGCGAATATTTGCATGTGGCTTAAGCGCAATCTGAAGTACGATCCCGTGAAGGAAGAATTCGCCGGCGATCCCGAGGCCAACCGGCTGCGATCGCGGGCGATGCGGGCGCCGTGGGTGATGTAGATGATACCGCCTGGAATGGGAGCATGGAGCGGTCGGACGCGCGGGTTTGCGGCGCGCCGCTTCGGGGCACGAAAGCGAGCAGAAACATGAAACATCCCTTCTTGAAATCGACCGGTTTCCTCCTCCTCTTTCTCCTCGCGGCCGCGCGGACGGCCGTGGCGCAGGCCCCGTCGCCGCTCGCCGTGCTGGGCTCCGGGGCGGGGGTGAAGGAGAAGATGGACGCGTGCCGCGAGCTGGCGCGCACGGGCGATGCGGCCGCCGTGCCGGCGCTCGCCGCGCTCCTGCCCGACGAGCAGCTCTCGCACATGGCGCGCTATGCCCTGGAGGCGATCCCGGATCCGGCGGCCGGCGCCGCGCTGCGCGAAGCGGCGGCCGCGCTCGGTGGGAACCGGCTGGTGGGCGTGATCCACTCGCTCGGCGTCCGGCGCGACGAGCGGGCGGTGGACCTGTTGGCCCGGCGGCTCGCCGATGCCGATGCGGCGGTGGCCGCCGCGGCGGCGGGGTCCCTGGGCCGCATCGCGACGGCGCCCGCCTGCGAGGCGCTGGCGAAGGCCCTGCCCGCGGCGGCGGCCGACCGCCGGACGCCCATCGCCGGGGCGCTCCTGGCCGCGGCCGACGCCGGGCTCGCCGCCGGGCGCGCCGGGGAGGCCGTCCACCTCTTCGATCTCGTGCGCAAGACCGACGTGCCGGCGCACCTGGCGGCGGCGGCCCGGCTGGGGCTGATCCGCGCGAAGGGCGAGCCGGCGGCGGACGACGTGAAGGAGCTGCTCCGCAGCGAAGACCCGATGCTCTTCGCGACGGCCCTGCGCGCGGCGCACAGCGTGCCGGGCGCCGGGCTCACCCGCGCCCTCGCGGAAACCGCGGGCGCGGTTCCACCCGAGCGCCGTCCGCTGCTCTTCGAGGCGCTGGGGAACCGGCGCGATCCCGCCGCCGCTGCCGCGCTCATCGCCGCGGCGAAGGAGGGGCCCGATCCCTGCCGCAAGGCCGCGATCGCCAGCCTGGTCCAGATCGGATCGGAAGAGGCGCTGCCGCTGCTGGTCGATCTGGCGTTGGCCGGCGGCGAGCCGGCGAAGGCCGCCGAGGCGGGGCTGATCAGCTTCCCCGGCGCGGCGGTCGACGCGCTGGCGCTCCGGCTGGCCGAGGCGCCCGAACCCGCCAGGCAGACGCTGGCCCTTCAGCTGGCGGCGCAGCGCCGGACCGCCGCCGCCGTGCCGGCCATGGTCAAGGCCGTGAAGGCCGCGGACGGGGCGGTCCGCGCCGGCGGATTCCGCGGCCTGCGGGAGCTGGGCGGCCCGGCCGAGCTGGGACTGCTGATCGAGCTCACGGCGCGCGCGCCGTCGCCGGATGACCTGAAGAACGCCGAGGCCGCGCTGGGCGCCGTCGCCTCCAGGCTCACCGATCGCGCCGCCGGGGCCGCCGCGCTCTCGGCCGCCGTCGGTTCGGCCGAAGGCGCGGGACGGCTGGCCCTCTTCCGCGTCCTGTGTTCGGTGGGCGGTCCCGCGGCGCTGGAGACCGTGCGCAAGGCGGCGGGACACGCGGACGCGGAGTTCCGCACGGCCGCCAGGCGGGCGCTGTGCGAGTGGCGCGACGCCGACGCCCTGCCCGATGTGTCCGCGCTCGCGCGTTCCGCGGAGGATCCGACCCTCAAGATCCTGGCCCTCCGCGGGTACATCCGCCTCGCCGGCACACAGAACGCGCCCGCGGCGAAGAAGGTGGAGTCGCTGCAGGACGCCCTCGGCCTCGCGGCGCGCGATGACGAGCGGAAGCTGGTGCTGGGCGGGCTGGGGCAGATCGAGGACGTCGCGGCGCTGGCGGCCATCGCGCCGCACCTCGCCAACGCCGCGCTGAAGGCAGAGGCCGGACAGGCCGCGGTGGCCATCGCCGAGAAACTGGCCGACCGCCACCCGGTCGAGGTGTCCGAGGCCATGAAGGCCGTCCAGGCCGGCGGCGGCCCCCTCGCCGAGAAGGCGAAGGCCCTGCAGGAGCGGGCGGACAAGGCGCGGCCGAAGAATTGAGAACCATGCGGGAGGAGCCATCATGAGGATGAATCCGCGGTTCGGCGCGGTCGCGCTGGCGGGGGTGTTCGGAATCGCGGCGGGGTCCGCCGCGGCGGACGAGGGGGGGCCCTGGACGAGCCTGTTCAACGGCAAGGACCTCGCCGGCTGGGAGCAGACCGGCAAGGGCGTGTTCCTGGTCGAGAACGGATGCCTGGTCGGCACGCAAACCGACGGGCAGGGCGGCGACCTCTTCACGACGAACCAGTTCGACCACTTCGAGCTGCGGTTCACGTACAAGGTCACGTGGCCGGCGAACAGCGGCGTCTGGTTCCGCTTCGACGGCGGCAAGGGCTACCAGTTCGACATCCTCAAGTGGCCCAACCCGGTCGCCTTCAGCGGCACGCTCTACTGCCCGGGGAAGATGTTCATCACCACCAACCTCAACGAGGCGGTGGAGAACCGCGACGGCTGGAACGAGGGCGAGATCCGGGCCGTCGGGGACGAGCTGGTCCTCCGCCTGAACGGCAAGGAGGTCGGCCGCTGCCGCGACAACACCCTCGCCCGCGGCCGCATCGGCATACAGGTGCACGGGGGGGATGGTTTCAAGGGCATGAAGATCCAGCTCCGCCGGATCGAGATCCGGACGGTCCGCGCGGGCAGGTAGCCGCCGATGACCATCGATCGAACATGCGGACCGCGAGGCCGCGGTCCCTCCCGGACGACGGGAGGGCCGGGAGCCCCGGCGGCCGCTTCGCGGGAGGCGATATGAAACCCCGATTCGGCTTGAACATGCTCGTCTACACGGCGGCGTTCACGAAGCGCGACACGGACCTCATTCCCCGGGTCAAGGAGATGGGGTATGACGGCATCGAGATCCTGTTCGGCGATCTCGACTTCCTCGACGCCGCCGCCACGCGGGCGGCGCTGGAGCGCTCGGGCATGGGGATGACGGCCTGCTGCGTCATGCCGGAGGACGCCAATCCCTGCAGCCCCGACCCCGCGGTGCGCGCGGCGGCCGAGGCGCGGCTGAAGCGCATGATCGATCTCACGCGCGAGATGGGCGGCGAGGCCATCGCGGGGCCGCTCTATTCGCCCGTGCGCCATCTCACCGGCCAGGCGTGCACGGAAGACGAGTGGAAGCGATGCCGTGACGTGCTGGCCGCGGGCGCGGCGCACGCGGAACGGGCGGGCGTCCGCATGGCGATCGAACCGCTGAACCGGTTCGAGACCTACGTGATCAACACCATCGGCGACGCGGTGCGCATGTGCCGGGAGGTCGGAAGCCCCGCTCTGAAGGTGCACGTCGACACCTTCCACGCGCACATCGAGGAGAAGGACACCGCCGCCGCCATCCGGGCGGCCGGTTCCTTCGTCGGACACTTTCACGCGTCGGAGAACGACCGCGGCGTGCCGGGGACCGGTCAGGTGGCGTGGGACGGCGTGTTCCGGGCGCTGCGCGACATCGGGTACAGCGAGTGGGTGACGATCGAGAGTTTCGCGACCGGCATCGTGGGTCTGTGCGCCGCGGCGTGCATCTGGCGGCCGATCTACGGGTCGGCCGACGGACTGGCACGCGACGGACTGGCCTTTCTCAAGCGCCACCTGGCGGCCGCATAGGACAGGCACGGAAGTGAAGAAGGAGTGGAGCATGCAAGCGAAGACCGTGACCGAGCTGAAGACCGTCAAGACGAAGATCCGCGCCGTCGCCTCCTTGGCGCTCGACGCGGGGCGGGGCGTCCTGCGGCTGGCGCCCTGCTGGGTGCCCCGCTCGTTCCTCCATCCGGGGCGCCGGCTCAAGCTGCACCCGGATGACCTCTACGCGTACGGGCTCAACCGGGGCGGCATCGACGAGCGCTGGTTCGCCTCCACCACCGAGGCGGCCAACGAAGGGCGCGTCCCGGACGAGGGGCTGAGCTACGTGGTGTTCGAGAACAAGCGGGTGCTGCTCCGCGACGTGGTGGCCGCCCTCGGCCCGGCGATCGTCGGCGCGGCGATCTGGAAGCAGTACCGGCGCTGGCCCGTGTACAGCAAGTTCTTCGACAACATGGGGCCGATCCCGCATCACATGCACCAGAACGCCGAGCAGGCCGGCCTGGTCGGGCAGGAGGGCAAGCCGGAGAGCTACTACTTCCCGGCCCAGCACAACAACGTCGGCAACGCGTTTCCCTATACCTTCTTCGGATTGAGTCCGGGCACGACCAAGGCGCAGGTGCGGCGCTGCCTGGAGAACTGGAACAAGGGGGACAACGGGATCCTCGACCTGTCGCAGGCCTACCGCCTCCAGACGGGGACCGGATGGCTCGTGCCCCCGTGCGTGCTTCACGCTCCGGGCTCGCTGTGCACGTACGAGCCGCAGTGGGGGTCGGACGTCTTCGGCATGTACCAGAGCCTGGTCGAGGGGCGCGAGGTCCCGTGGTCGCTCCTCGTCAAGGATGTGCCGCCGGAGAAGCATCGCGACCTCGACTACCTGGTGGACATGCTCGACTGGGAGCAGAACACCGATCCGCAGTTCAAGGCGCACCATCACCTAGTCCCGATCCCGGTGGCCGACACGGCCGCCGCGGGCTGGCGCGACCTGTGGATCTGCTACGGGCGCATCAAGGGCTGGCAATGCGTCACCGCCAAGGAGCTCACCGTCCATCCCGGCGTCCGCTGCACCGTGCGCGACAACGGCGCGTACGGCCTGATCACCGTGCAGGGCGAGGGCCGCATCAATGGCGTGCGCCTGAACTGCCCGAAGCTGATCCGGTTCCACGACCTGACCGAGGACGAGGTGTTCGTCACGGACGAGGCCGCGCGGGAGGGCGTGAAGTTCGAGAACACCTCGGCCACTGAACCGCTGGTGGTGCTGCGGTACTTCGGCCCCGAGGTGAATCCCGAGGCGCCGGACGTGGGCGCGTGAGGAGAGATGTTCGGTGTTCAGTGTTCAGTGTTCAGTGTTCAGAGAGAGCAGCGTCCAGGGGAAAATGGTATGAGCGAGGAAAGTGGCGGAAAGACGTACCTGGACATTGAGGATCTGGATGTCTATCGACGGCTCTGTGAGTTGCACATCGCGATTTGCGATCTCAGCCACGTATGGCCTGCGGAAGAACGGTACGAACTCGGATCCCAGATACGGCGATCCTCGAACAGCGCCGCTGCCCAGTTGGCGGAGAAGAACGATGACCGCCACCTGCGGAACAAGATCGAGGGTGTGAACCGCAGTCGAGGCGAGGCCGCCGAGACGGTCCACCACCTCTATATGGCGAGGATGAAGGAATACGTGGGTGTCGCTCAATATGATTCATATAGGAATCGGTACAAAGAGTGCATCAGAATGCTGAACGGGCTTGAGAAGTCGCTGGAGCGGCATCTTCCCGAGGCTGACCGTCGGTGGCGCATCGCCGAGCCGGAAGACAAGTATGAGACCTGCCAGGAGTCTTCTGCCCCTGGATGGCCCGCAGATGCCAATTCCTGAACGCTGACCACTGAACGCTGACCACTGAACGCTGACCACTGAACGCTGAACGCTGAACACTGAACACTGAACACTGAAGCCCCGACAGAACAACAAGCCAGGAGGACGCCCCATGACTCCAGAGCCCACGAACACGTATCCTAAACTGCACAACGCGGCGTGGCCCGGCGTGGTCGGGAAGGGTCCCGGCACGCCCGAGCCGCTGATCGAGCTCGACACCATGATCGACCTCACCGCGGCGGCGGAGGTCGACGGGGTGAAGTTCGACGGCCTCGACCTGTTCCTCTGCGCGCCGCACGTGGACATCGATTCCACGGCCGACGACCTCGCGAAGCTCGCGGACAGACTGCGCGCCCGGAAGCTGGTCACCGGCTCGCTCGTGGCGCCGGTATGGCCGCCCGCGGGCGGGGGATCGGCGATGGGAACCGACGAGGAACGCAACCAGTTCCTCACGCAGGTGCGCAAGGCCTGCGAGATCGGGCGGGCGCTCCGCGACCTGGGCGTGCGGCCCGACGGCGTGATCCGCATCGACTCCGCCTGCGGCGTGGCCGACTGGGCGAAGGATCCGGAGGAGAACACGCGGCGCCTCGTCAGCACCTTCAGCCGGGCCTGCGGGATCGCCGCGGAATACGGCGAACGGCTGGCGGCGGAGGGCGAGATCTGCTGGGGCGGCATGCACTCGTGGCGGGAGATGCTGCGCGTGCTGGAGGGCGTCGGACGGCCCGAGATCCTCGGCTTCCAGGCCGACATGGCCCATACGCTGCTCTACCTCCTCGGCTACAACGCGCCCGAGGACCGCCTGCTGCCGGCGGATTTCGACTGGGGCGACTCGGAGACCTTCCGCGCGGCCTACACGAAGCTGGCGACGGCGTTCCGCCCGTGGACGATCGACTTCCACGTGGCCCAGAACGACGCGACGGTCAAGGGGCAGGGGACCCACGACAAGACCGGCCGGCACTGCCTGCCGGGCGATCCGAACGGGAAGCTGGACATCGTATGGGCCGCCGGCCAGTGGCTGCGCGGCGCCGACGGGGCGCCCACGCGGGCGATCCGGCACCTGTGCTGGGACGGCTGCATGTTCCCCAACGAGGTCATGCACAAGTCGGAGACCTGGAACGCGATCCTGGCGGCGATGATCGACGTCCGCCGCGCGCACGGGTGGAACGAGTAGCCGGCCGCCGGCCGGTACGCACGTCGCAGGAGGCATGCAATGAAGGCAAAGAGAGAGATCCGCATCGGCATGATCGGCTATGGCTTCATGGGCCGGGCCCATTCGAATGCCTACCGGAAGGTGTGTAACTTCTTCGACCTGGAGTACCGTCCGGTGCTGCAGGCGGCCTGCGCGCGGAGCGCGGACAAGATCGCGGCCTTCGCGGACACGTGGGGCTACGCGTCGATCGAGACCGACTGGCGCAAACTGGTCGAGCGCGAGGACATCGACGCCGTGGACATCTGCGTCCCGAACGATCTGCACCTCGACATTGCCCTCGCCGCCGCCAAGGCCGGGAAGATGATCCTCTGCGAGAAGCCCCTCGCCCGCAACACCGCCGAGGGCGTGCGGATGTGCGAGGCCGTGGAGCAGGCGGGCGTGCTGAACACCGTCTGGTACAACTACCGGCGCGTGCCGGCGGTGACGCTGGCCAAGCAGCTGGTGGACGAAGGGCGGCTCGGGCGCATCTTCCACTACCGCGCGAACTTCCTGCAGGACTGGACCATCTCGCCCGACCTGCCGCAGGGCGGCACGGGCCTGTGGCGGCTGGACGTGAAGGCCGCCGGCAGCGGCGTGACGGGCGACCTGCTGGCGCACTGCATCGACACCGCGATCTGGATCAACGGCCCGATCGCGTCGGTGACCGCCATGACGGAAACGTTCGTCAAGGAGCGCACGCACACGCTGAGCGGGAAGGTGGAGAAGGTCGGCATCGACGACGCCTGCGCCTTCCTCGCCCGCTTCGCGAACGGATCGCTCGCGATCTTCGAATCGACCCGCTACGCGCGCGGCCACAAGGCCCTCTACACGTTCGAGATCAACGGCGAGCACGCCTCCATCGCGTGGGACCTGCACGACCTGCACCGGCTGCAGTACTTCGACCACCGCGACGACTCCATCGTGCGGGGCTGGCGGAACATCCACGTCAGCGACGGCGACCAGCCGTACATGAGCAAGTGGTGGGTGCCCGGGCTGCAGATCGGGTACGAGCACAGCTTCGTGCACCAGGCGGCGGACGTCTTCGCCGCGGCGGCCAAGGGCGAGTCGGCCGCCCCCACCTTCCGCGACGCCCTGCAGACGCAGAAGGTGTGCGACGCCGTCCTCTCCTCCGCCGCCAGCGGTCACTGGGTGCCGGTGGGGTGAGGAGGGCGGAGCGGCTCGGCGGGCCCTTCGCCCGACCCGACGAGGTGCGCAGGGGCGTCGCTCGCCGACGCCATGTCACACGATAGGATGTCGCCGTTCCGGGCTTCGCAAGCGAAGCCCCCACGGCCTGTGCGCGGATTCGCGCCGAAGAGGAGTCGTTCGGCGGCGAGCACGGATGGATCGACCATGCGGAGATGGACACATGACCGAAAGCGATGACCGCGCCGGCCTGCTGGCCGCGGGCAACTGGATCATCGACCACGTCAAGATCATCGACCGCTTCCCGGAACAGGACACGCTGGCGAGCATCCTGAGCCGGTCGAGGGGCACGGGCGGATCGCCCTACAACGTGCTCGTCGGACTCGCGAAGCTCGGCGCGGCCTTTCCCCTGGAGGCGGCGGGGCTGGTCGGCCATGACGAGGACGGGCAGACGATCCTCGCCGACTGCAGGGCTTTCGGCATTGATGCGTCCCGCCTGCGCGCGAGCGAGGCGGCGGGGACGTCGTACACGGACGTGATGACCGTCCAGTCCACGGGCCGCCGGACGTTCTTCCATTCCCGCGGCGCGAACAGCCTGCTCGCGGAGGAGCACATCGACCTGTCCACCTCGCGGGCGCGGATCTTCCTGCTCGGCTACCTGCTGCTGCTGGATGAACTCGACCGGCTGGGCACGGACGGCGCGACCGGGGCGTCGCGGGTCCTGCGCCGGGCCCGCGAGCTGGGGTTCAGAACCGCCGTGGATGTGGTGAGCGAGGACAGCGATCGCTTTCCCGTCGTCGTGACGCCGGCGTTGCCGCACACCGACTATCTCTTCGTCAACGAGTTCGAGGCGTCGAGATCGACCGGCATGGCCGTCCACACGGGCGGAGCGCTGGATTTCCGCCTGGTGTCGCGCGCGGCCGCGCGCCTCCTCGAACTCGGGGTCCACGAGTGGGTGATCGTCCACGCGCCCGAGGGCGCCCTTGCGCGGCACCGAGACGGAACGGAACACGTGCAGGGCAGCGTGCGCGTGCCCGCGGAACGGATTGCCGGGGCGGCCGGCGCCGGAGATGCCTTTGCCGCGGGGGTCCTGCTGGGGCTGCACGAAGGCTGGCCGATGCCGGAAGGGTTGCGCCTCGGCGTCTGCGCCGCGGCCGCCAGCCTCTTCAAACCCACCTGCACAGAGAGCATCCTGCCGCAGGCCGAGTGCCTGCGACTCGGCGAAGAGATGGGCTTCCGCGAGCCGGCATGAACATGGGTGTCTATGCGTTTCTCCCGTGTTCTGCGCCTCCTTGCCGTTGTTATCTGTCGAATGGAAGCCTAAACTCCCCGTCGCAATGATAGCCATGTAAGCGGGGTTGACTCCTGCTTTCA
>CAZSUU010000028.1:0-64412 GCA_964610105.1 uncultured Verrucomicrobiota bacterium
CGAGTTTTCTAGGAAACTCGCGCATTCGCTCCGGCAAACTGTAGAAGATGGGTATGAATCTCCTCCGATGCTCGACTGACCTCGTGTCCGGGGCTTGGACGGACGTCCCCGGCGAAGTTCCGAGGCTTGGAACCGGCGGCCTGGACCACCTGCACGACACCAACGCCCCGCCCGATGCACCGGCGCGGTTCTACCGGGTGGAAGCAACGGTGCCATGAGGCGGCGAGCCGCAACCCGGCAGCCGCGCGACCGATAGAACGGTGTTCGGCCACACTTTGAGAAGTGTGCCGATGAGGATGTGCGCGACGCCGCATCTGCGTCGCGATGCGGTCGCTCCTCCATGCGATGCTCGGCGCGAGAAGGCGCTCGGCCGCCATGCCGCTTGCCTGCGACGCGGGCGCGCGCTAGCATGCGGCCTCGATTCACGGCAACACCAGCGCGGGAAGGAACCAACATGGGCGGATTCTTCGGAGTGGCATCGACGGGCGATTGCGTGACCGACCTCTTCTACGGGACGGACTACCACTCCCATCTCGGCACGCAGCGCGGCGGCCTGGCCGTGCTCGCCAGCGACGGGTTCGTCCGCCACATCCACGACATCCGCAACGCGCAGTTCCGGAGCAAGTTCAGCGACGACATCGGGCGCATGCGCGGCCGCATGGGCATCGGGGTGATCAGCGACTACGAGGACCAGCCGCTGCTGATCAACTCGCACCTGGGACCCTATGCGATCGCCACGGTCGGCGTGGTCCGCAACGCCGCGCAGCTGACGCGGCAGGCCTTCGACAAGCGCACGACGCACTTCTCCGAGATGAGCCACGGCGAGATCAATCCCACCGAGATCGTCGCCACGCTGATCAACCAGGGGGGCACGTTCGAGGACGGCATCCGCCTCGCGCAGGAGCAGATCGAGGGCTCATGTTCCATTCTCCTGCTCACCCGCGACGCGGTGTTTGCCGCCCGCGACCGGCGCGGCCGCACGCCGGTGATCCTCGCCGAAAGGGACGACGCGTACGCGGTGACCTTCGAGACCTGCGCCCTGCCGAACCTCGAGTACCGCGCGGTGCGCGATCTCGGCCCCGGCGAGGTGGTGCGCATGACGGCGGACGGGTTCGAGACGGTGAAATCCGCCCTGCCGGAGATGAAGATCTGCGCGTTCCTCTGGATCTACTACGGCTACCCCGCCTCCACCTACGAGAAGCGCAATGTCGAGGACGTCCGCAACGAGTGCGGGCGCTGCCTGGCGAGGCGCGACCGCGTGGAAGTGGACGTCGCGTGCGGCATACCGGACTCCGGCATCGGCCACGCCCTCGGCTACGCCGGCGAGCGAGGCATACCGTACCGCCGCCCGTTCGTGAAATACACGCCCACCTGGCCGCGGAGCTTCATGCCGCAGACCCAGCACGTGCGCGACCTGGTCGCCCGCATGAAGCTGATCCCGATCGAGGAGCTCATCCGGGGACGAAGCCTGCTGTTCTGCGAGGATTCGATCGTCCGCGGCACACAGTTGAAGGACACGATCGGGCGCCTGTTCGAGGCCGGCGCCCGCGAAGTGCATATGCGACCGGCATGCCCGCCGTTGATGTACGGCTGCCCCTACCTCAATTTCTCGAGGTCGAAGTCGGAGATGGACCTCGCGGCGCGGCGCGCGGTGCGCGAGCTCGAGGGCGACCAGGCCGACCTCGAACCGTACGCGGACCCCGACCATCCGAAGCACGCGGCCATGTGCCTGCGCATCCGCGACCGGCTGGGACTCACCTCGCTGCAGTACCAGCGGCTGGACGACATGCTGGCCGCCATCGGCCTTCCGCCGGACACGGTCTGCACCTACTGCTGGAACCGGCGCGGGTGAGGCTCGGCCGCCCGCGGGAGGGGCTGGGTTTTTCCAGGAAGGCGGCCATTCGCATGATCGGGCGAGTGCGCCTTCGGGGTCGGTATCGGGATCGAAATCCGCTCGGTTCCGCCGATACCGATACCGATTTCGAGCCCGACGCCGATGGTCTCCGCGCGATGATGAGAATTGCGGCCAAGAAGGGCTTCGCAAGCGAAGCCCCCACGCAAGCGCAGGCGCTACGCAAGCGAAGCGGCTACGGGGACCCGCGGCGCGTCGCGCCGGCCGCGAGCCGGTCCATGGCCGCATCCGCGCGCGGCGCTCCACGCCGCGCGGGCGGAGGGCCTCACGGCCGGCGGAAGGGGAAGACCTCGTCCGCCTCCGCCTCCTCTTCCGCCTCCTCGTCGGCGTCCGCGGCCTCGGAGATCGCCCGCGCCTCGGCGGGCGGCGAGACCGGATTGCGGCGCCGCAGAAGGAACGGCGTCACGCACGCGTAGAAGAAGCCGTACGCGGCGAGGCCGAGGGCGGCGGCCGGTCCCATCTGCACCCCGAGGAGCAGCGCCACGACCAGCAGGACGCCGCCCGCGAAGACCACCGCATCCTTGGTGGCCTTCGGGTAATGCACGCGGGAGATCTGGAGGCTCACGAAGAGGAGCGTGCAGGCCCACACGAACGCCGCCAGCGGACCCTGCGCGATCGTCATCTCGGCGCCGCGCAGCGCCCCGGATTCCTCCAGGTAGACCCACACGGCGGCCCAGCCGCCCGCGACGGTGATGGGCAGACCCGCGTAGCCCTGCTCGCCCCGGTGGGGATCGATGACGCGGAAGCGGGACAGGCGCAGGCCGCCGGAGAGCACCATGAAGCCCGCGAGGCCCGGCCCGAAGAGACCGAACATGTCGAAGTCGCGCAGCACGGACAGGTAGATCAGCACCGCCGGCGCCACGCCGAAGCTGCAGAAATCCACGTAGGTGTCGAGCTCGGCGCCGATCGCCGACTCCCCCCTCATCACCCGCGCCAGCTTGCCGTCGAGTCCGTCGAGAACGAGCGAAAGGAGGATCAACTGGGCCGCCTCGACGTAATTCCCCGTCGCGCTGCGGAGAATGCTCAGGAAGCCGGCGATCAATGCCGCCATCGTGAGGGTCATCGGCACAAGCGTTCGCCGGCTGAACATCATCATGGCGTCTGCTCCCGCCGGCGGGCCACGATGCTCACGCCCCCCCGCACGCGGTCGCCCTTGCGCACCAGCACCTCGGTGCCCGCCGCGGGGAAGTACATGTCGA
Source organism: uncultured Verrucomicrobiota bacterium (assembly GCA_964610105.1). Taxonomy (GTDB): domain Bacteria; phylum Verrucomicrobiota; class Kiritimatiellia; order PWTM01; family PWTM01; genus CAZSUU01. The sequence goes on from CAZSUU010000028.1 coordinate 3,112, forward strand.
GACGCGAGCCGAACTTCATGAGGCCGATCCGGCCGCCCCGCTCGATGTGCTGGTCCGGCTGCAGCCAGTACACCACCCGCCGCACCACCGGCCCCACGATCTGCCGCACCAGGCAGGGGCCGAGCGGCCCCTCGATGAAGATGGTGCTGTGCTCATTGACTTCCGACGCCCGGTTGTCGAGGGTCAGAAGCCGGCGGCCCGGCGTGTAACTCAGGTGCCGCACCCGTCCCGCGGCGGGGCTCCGGTTGATGTGCACATTGAACGGGCTGAGAAAGACGCTCACGCGCACGGCCTCGCCGCGGAAGAACCGCTCGTCGTGAATCCGTTCCACCGACCGCACCAACCCGTCCGCACCCGCCAGCAGGGCATCCGAGTCCGGCGGGGGATGCCGCTCGGGATCGCGGAAGAAGAAGGCCATGAACAGGCCGCCGATGAATCCCAGCGTCCAAAGGACATAGGCCGCGGCGTCGGAGCCGATTCCGAGCGCAATGAGCCCCGCGACGGCCCCGCCAGCCGGGACGCCGAGGATCAGCGGCCATCCATCCTTCGTTATCGGTATACGCATCTATCTATACAAAAGCAACTTACGCCATGTGCTGCCGGCCCATTGATGCTGACAGCGTATGCATAACGCATTTCTCGCCCCCGGTCAATCCTTTGCTCACGCGCACGGGCCGGTCGGCGCGGCGCCCGGCACCGCACACCACGCGGATGGCGCGCCGCCAGGGCGCGCGATTCTGCCTGCGACGGCGTCCTTCGCGCCGGGGGCAGCGCGGGTCCATCCGGGGGGTTCGGCGCCCTCACCGCGTCTTCGCCGCGCCGAGACTCCCCGCATGTCGGGGCCATGGTGGCATGGCCGCGCCGGCGCGGCCGTCGCGTGACTTGACCGCAGGGGGGGCTCGCGCTATGGTGCGCCGATTCACGGTCAACGGAAAGGAAGACGACAGCTATGGCAATGGTCATTTCGACGTTTCACCGGATGATCCAGAACCGCGTGCTCTGGGCGGCCATCCTGGTGATCATCGTGCTTTCGTTCGTCGTCTGGGGCACGCCCTACCTTTTCGATCGCGATCGGGATTCCTCCGGCTCCGCCGGCACGCTTCACGGCGAGCCGGTCTCGAAACAGGCGTTCAACGAGGCGTATCAGCACATCTACCTCGGCATCGCCATGTCCTCAGGACGGAAGCCCAACCTCCCCGATCGCGCGCGTCCCCTGATTGAGCAGGCGGCGTGGCGGCGTCTGGCCCTGCTGGCCGAGGCCAGGCGTCTCGGACTCCAGGCGACCGACGACGAGATCGAGCGGGAGATCCAGGGCAGTCCGGTCTTCCAGCACGAGAATCAGTTCAATCCCAATGCCTTTGCCGCCTTCGTACAGCGATTCCTGCGCGACCTCGGCGCGACGGAGGCCGACTACCGCGAGCACCTGCGGCAGGAAATCACGCTCTTCAAGCTTCGGCGGATGTACGACCAGGCCGTCCTGGCCCCCCCCCAGGATCTGGAGAGCATGCACGCGCTGCTCAACGACACGTTCAAGGTCGAGTATGTCGAGCTGACACCCAAGCTGGTGGAATCGGCCGTCCAGGTCACCCCGGAGCAGGTGCAGGCGTTCTTCGAGAAGGATCCGACTCGATACAAGCTGCCTCGAAAGGTGAAGATCCAGTATGTCCATTTCGACCACGCCCCCCATCTCTCCGACATCACCTTCTCCGACCAGGACGCCGAGGACTACTACGAGGAGCGCATCGACGACTACACCGAGATGGTCCCGGACACCTCCTCCAACGCGGTCGCCGCCGCGACCAACGGCGCCCCGCCCATGGTGCGCAGAATCAGGCCGTTCGAGGAGGTCAAGGACGACGTCACTCAGAAGTACCGCCGGGCACTGGCCATGGACCGCGCGGAGCGCCAGGCCACCGAGTTTGTCAGTCTGGTGGCCGGCGATCGGGACGGCAAACCCGTCGCGTTCGCCGAAGCCGCCGCGCGGATGAACCTTGAAGGGAAGACCACGGAGGCCTTCGCGAGCGACGAGAAGCCCGCCGGCGTAGCGGCCGGTGACGATTTCGTGGAGGCCGCCTTCAGCCTGCGCCCGACGCCCGACGAGAATTTCAGCGCGCCCGTCCGCGGCGAGAACGGCGTCTACGTCCTGGGCCTCGTCGAACGCATCGCCCCCCGCGAGCCGACACTCGATGAGGTGCGCGAACGGGTCGAGAAGGACGCGCGCGCGGACGCCCTCGCCCGCGCCCTGCGCGAGAAGGCGGACGCGCTGCGCGAGGCGGCGGGCCGGGCGGACGGCTCGCTGGCCCAGGCGGCGCAGGCGATGGGCCTCACGCCCGTCACGACACCGGAATTCACCCTGCGCAAGGGTTTCGAGGGCGATCCCAACGCCGACTACGTCATGCGGGCGGTGCCTTTCTGCAACAGCGGGGAGATGACCGAAGTCATCGAGACGCCCGGCGACTCGCTGATCGTGGCCCGCGTGGTCGAGCGCAAGGCCGCCAGCCGGGCGGAGCTGCTTTCGCTTCGGAGCGACTTCATGCAGATGCGGATCCGTCAACGCGAGTCGGAGATGCGCGAGGTCCGCGAGGAGCACATGGCCCGCAAGGCCGGCGTTCCCGAGGTGAAGCCGGCCACGGAGCCGGACGAGTCCGCGGACGATGAGGCCGATGCCTGAAGATGCGGAGGATACGGATGTGAAGCCTTCTGTGAGCGCCGGAGGCCAGGGGGTGAACCGTCGCGGTTTCCTGACGGGAGCGGCGACGGGCGTGTGCGGGTGGTGGTGGGCCCGTCGCTCGGACGCGGCCGAGCCGTCCGCGGATTGGGCGGTTGAACTGGGCGTGTGCCAGTCGACGAAGAATGCCGCGATGGTGAAGGAGGCGGGATTCGTCTATCTCGAAGAAGGCGTGTCCGGCTATCTGATGCCCAAGGAGCCCGACGAAGCCTTCGCGCGCCGCCAGGCCGACGTGAAGACGGCCGCGCTGCCGGTCCGGTACTGCAACGGTTTCATACCGGGCGATCTCAAGCTGGTCGGCCCGGAGCCCCGCCACGACGATGCGGTGAAATACGCGTCCACGGCCCTCATCCGGGCGGGCAAGGCGGGCGTCCGCGCCATCGTGCTCGGAAGCGGCGGCGCACGCCGGGTGCCCGAGGGCTTCGACAGGGAGAAGGCCCTGGCGCAGTTCGTCGACTTCGCCAGGCGCATCGCGCCGGTCGCCAGGGACAGCGGGGTGACGGTCGTCCTCGAACCGCTCAATCGCGGCGAGACGAACCTGGTCAACAGCGTCGCCGAAGGCATCGGCGTCGTCGACGCCGTCGGCCACCCCGGGTTCCAGTTACTGGCGGACTTCTACCACATGCTCCGCGAGGACGAGGGACCGGAATCGATCGTGAAGGCCGGCGCCCGCCTGCGGCACTGCCACGTGGCGGAGAAGGCGGAGCGGACCTCGCCCGGCACGAAGGGCGACGATTTCCGGCCCTACCTGCGGGCGCTGAAGCAGATCGGCTATCGCGGCGGCCTCTCCATGGAATGCAAGTGGAAGAACCTGGCGAACGATCTGCCGGTGGCCCGCCGGACCCTGGCCGAGCAGATCGCGTCGGTGTGACGGCCTGCGCCAACACCGAGGAGCTGCACGACAAGGTCACGGACCTCGACGCCGTCATCGTCAGCACGGCCGATTTCCAGCACGCGTTGCACACGGTGGAGGCGGTCCGGGCGGGCAGGGACGCGTACACGGACTGGAAGCGCTTCTTGACGAGTCGCCCTCCGGAGCCCTGGGATCCCCGCAAGTACGTCGAATACCGCCTGTTCTGGCTCTACTCCGACGACACGACCCAGGACGTGCTCGCCGGCGGCAAGGCGTTCAAGTACTGACCGAGTGCCCGACCCACTCGTCCAGCCGGCCTTCCGCTTCGCCGAGGTGAGCGGCCGTCCATTCCGCCCCGGCGGCGCGGAGCTCGGCGTCGGAGAAACCGGTCGTCAATCCGAGGCGACGCATGCCGGCGGCGACCGCCGCCCGGAGGCCGCTGGGCGCATCCTCGACCACCATGCACTCCAGCGGCGGCACCTCCATCAGTTCGGCCGCCTTGAGGAAGATGTCGGGCGCCGGCTTCTTCCGAGCGATCATCTCGCCCATCACGCAGGCATCGAACGAATCCGGCGGCAACCCGATCTCGCGCAGGTTGCCTTCCATCTTCATGCGGTCGGCGCTGGTCGCCACGGACAGCTTCAGACGCCGGCGACGGCAGGCCGCGACGAATGCATGCACACCGGGCAGGGGCGGCAAGCGGCCGCGGATGATGTCGAGGTAGATCTCGTAGGTGCGGACCTTGTCGCCCGGCATATCCAGTCGGATGCCGTGCTTCTCCGCCACCCCGCCGAGATACCGGTCCTCGCCGGTCCCCACGAAAGGGACGAAGTCCCCCGGCTGGACGGCCGCTCCGTGCCGTTCCAGGAACATCCTGCAGGCCGCCTCGGCGATGAAGGGCTCCGAGTCGCACAGCACCCCATCCATGTCGAAGATGACGGCTTTCATGAAGACTCCGCGATCGGGAACACCCCGGACCCCCACGTCCCGCGTCCTTCCCGGGACCGTGGTTCCCTCATTCCCGCCTCCCCTGCTCCGCGGTCACGTTCCTCCCCCGACCGTCCCAGCGACGCCATCGCGCCCTTCCGCGCCGCCGGGGCGCGCTAGCGCTCGCTGGTCTCGGACGTGATGTCGTCGGTCGTCCGATACTGGCCATCCGGTCCGTAGGAGAGGATCGTGTACTTCATCTTTCCCGAGCGCTGGTAGTAATACGGACCGCCCCACGGATCGATGAACGACACGTCCGGGACACGGTTGGTGAGCACCTTGAACTGGGGCTGGGTCATCGCGGTGAAGGTGGGCACGTGCAGGTAGTAACCCAGGTCCTTTATTCGATACTCCTCGATCGCCTGCTTGATCGTCTCTATCTGCTGCAGGGCCTTCTTGCGGTCAGCCGCGCGAATGGCCCCGCCCGCCCCCACCACGATCAGCCCAATGAGCGCGATGATCACGGCGATCACCGCCAGCAGCTCGATCATCGTGAAACCGGCCCGCCCGCCGCTCATCCCGCGCCTGTGAAACTCGTTCATGCCGAAAAACTCCCGGGCATGTCGCCCTCGCGCAACAGTATACGCCCGCCGCGGACGCGCGGCAATCGTTTCACTCCGCCATCAGGTGATTCCTGACGTAGTCCTCGATGCCGTCTTCAAGGGAGGTGAACGGCTCGGTGAAACCGGCCGTCCGCAATCTCGTCACGTCGGCCTCCGTCCGGTACTGATACCTGGCCCGCAGCGTCTCGGGCATGTCGATGTACTCGATCCGCGGATCGCGTCCCACCGCCGCGAACACCGCCCGCGCGAGGTCGTTCCACGATCGCGCCTTTCCGGTGCCGCAGTTGAAGAGCCCGCTCACGTCGCGGTGGTCATAGAAGAACAGCGTCGCGTTCACGGCATCCTTCACGTAGATGAAGTCGCGCACCTGCTCCCCGTCGGCGCAATCGGGCCGGTAGGACTTGAAGAGCCGCACGCAGCCGGTGTCGCGGATCTGGCCGAAGGCCTTGTGGACGACGGACCGCATCTCGCCCTTGTGGGCCTCGTTGGGCCCATAGACGTTGAAGTACTTCAGTCCGACGATCCGGTCGAAGGCGCCGTGGTGGTCGGCCCACAGGTCGAACATGTGCTTCGAGTACCCGTACATGTTCAGCGGCTCGAGGCGGGTCAGGCGCTCCATGTCGTCGGAATAGCCCTCCGTCCCGTCGCCGTATGTGGCGGCGCTGGACGCGTAGATGTAGCGCACGTCGTGCACCGCGCACCACTCGCACAGCTCGCGCGAGAACCGGTAGTTGTTGTCGGCCAGGAAACCGGCGTTGCGCTCGGTGGTGGAACTGCAGGCGCCGAGGTGGAAGACGGTGTCAATCTCGCCGAGGGCGTCGTTGCGCACGGCAAAACGGAAATCGTCCTTGTCCCAGTAGTCCGTGTACTCCAGGCCGACCAGATTCCGCCACTTCTCGTCGGTGCCCAGGTCGTCGACGACCAGGATGTTCCGCTGGCCGCGTTCGTTCAGCGCCGCCACGAGATTCGATCCGATGAATCCCGCCCCGCCCGTGACAATGATGCGTTCGTTCATGTGGTTACGCTCTCCGCGTTATCGCACTCCCACTCCCCATCGCACTCTCAATCGCAGTCGTCCTCTGAGCTCACGCTGTACGGCTGATCCTTTTCCCGCACTGCGCCTTCCGCATCGAACCGACGGACAAGCCGCGTCAGCATCGCAGAAACACGCTCCAGCAGCGACTTGCCCTCCGCGATACGTTCCAGCGAGACCAAGCTCTTCGAAACCATCGCGTCGAGACATGCCGCACACTCGGCAGCTGATCCCCGGGCGTCATCGAAGAACCGAGCGCGCACGCGCCGCGCCCTCTTGCCGTTTCCTTCGGCCGTATTGAGCGCGATCGAAAGCGCCGCCCGGTCAAGCTGGTCGCGAAGATCGCGCACCACGGTCGGGCAGTCGCGCCACAGTGCCGAAGACCATGCCAAGAATTCCTGAGCCAATCGATAGACGTGCAGTTTCTCGTGCCCGAATGAGCCGGGAGACGGGATCACAAGTGAAGGGGCATGCGTTCGCGAGGACGTCAGCGTCGGCGAGGGCGATTGCGATTGGGATTGCGATTGGGAGCGGGGAGCGGTTGAGGACAGGGTGGCGCCATACGCCTCCACCACCCGCTCCATCACCTTCGTTGTCGAGAGACCCGCGACCATGTTCGCCAGCACGACCCGGCCGCCGTGGGCCTCGACGATGTCGCGCCCGCTGACGTAGTGCGCCCAATCGGATCCCTTCACGAGCACATCCGGCAGGAGAGCGGCGATCAGCTCGCGCGGTTCATCCTCGTCGAAAACCACGACGTAATCCACGCATTCCAGGGAAGCCAGCAGCAGCGCCCGCTGGTCCTGCGGGATGATTGGCCGCCGTTCGCCCTTGTAGCGGCGGACAGAGGCATCGGAGTTGAGACCGACCGCCAGCGCATCGCCCTGCTGCCGGGCCCACTGGAGGTAGGTCGCATGGCCCGCATGCAGGAGGTCGAAGGCCCCGTTGGTGAACACCAGCGTCCGCCCGGCCGCCTTCAGCCGGGCGCGTTCCGCCGCCATCGCCTCGCGGTCCACGATTTTGTCCCTGGGATTCCTGGGCATGCGGGACAATCTAGCGCGGCGGCGGCGGGGCCGCAATCCAAGGGATGCGGCGCGGCGCGGCCAGCGGTTCCTCGCCGAGGGTCGGTCCACCGCGGGCGGGGCGAGGTCTCCGACCGAGCCGAGTCGACTTCGCTCGCAGGTCCATGGCCGCATCGCGGTCCCGCCTGGAGCCGGGAGTCAGGCTTCGCCCCACCCCTCCGTGCCGCTTGACCCGCCCCCCCCTGCGGCGCGATAAATGCGGCTGAGATGGAACAGACGCTGCACTTCGACAATGCCCGCGAGGCCCAGGACATCGCCGGAAGGGGATTCTGCCTCCTCGGGCAGGCCTCCGAGGCGCTGGGGGTTCATCTCACCGCCCGCGACGTGTGGGTCCGGATCGAGGGCGAGCCGGAACGGGTCGCCGCCGCCGTCCGGTTCTTCGAGTCGGTGCGCCGTGCGCGCAACCGGGGCATGGCGCTTCGCGAGCAGGGCCTCGCCTATGCCCTGCGCAAGTTCGCGGAGGGGCGGGAGGCCGACCTGGAGGGGCTGTTCTCCTGCCGCATCGACGTTGCCGCCGGGATGCCCCCGGTCTTCCCCCACACCTTCGGCCAGCATCGTTACGTCGAGGCGATCCGGTCGTTCGACATCTGTTTCGGCATCGGGCCCGCGGGAACCGGCAAGACCTACCTGGCCATGGCGATGGCGGTCTCGACCCTCCTGCGGGGCGAGGTGAGCCGCATCATCCTCACCCGGCCGGCCATCGAGGCGGGGGAGGCGCTGGGCTACCTGCCGGGCGACATGCAGCAGAAGGTCTTTCCCTACCTGCGGCCGCTGCGCGACGCCCTGTACGACATGATGCCCGCCGAGGAGATCGAGCGGCACACGGAGCGCGGCGTGATCGAGGTCGCCCCCCTGGCCTACATGCGCGGGCGAACCCTGAACCACGCGTTCGTGATCCTCGACGAGGCGCAGAACACGACCGAGGAGCAGATGCTGATGTTCCTCACGCGCCTGGGATTCGATTCGAAGTGCGTGGTCACGGGCGACCTGACCCAGGTGGACCTCCCGCCCCGGAAGGGATCGGGGCTGCTCGAGGCCTATCGCACGCTGCAGGGCATCGAGGGCATCGCCATCCGCGAGCTCGACGATTCCGACGTCGTGCGCCACGAGCTGGTGCAGAAGATCATTCAGGCGTACCGGCGGGGACGCCGGCGCGCGGGCTCCGCGCGGACGCGCCGCGCGGGCGTGGAGTGAACCGGAGCCGTACGCATGATTGAGCTCATCTCCAGGAAGAGGGATCGGCGCAAACGGCGCATGTCGGCCGCGCGCAACCGGCCTCCGACGGACCTGGTTCCGTTCTTCGCCATGCTCACCGTGTTTCTGGTCGCCGTCCTGCTCCTCCACGGCCTCCGCCCCCGGTTCCATGATGCGCTGACGGTCGGTCAGAAGTCGCCGGTGACCATCGTCGCCGCGATGGATTTCGAATGCACCGATCTTTCGAAGACCGAGCTGGAGCGCCGCCGCCAGTCGGAGATGGTGCCCCCCGTGTTCTCGGTCAGCACGGCGCCGCTGGACGAGGCCCGGCGCGACATGGACAAGCTGTTCGACCGTCTGCGGAGCCTGCGGACGGAGGGAGGCGGCGCCTCCCCGTCCGTCAAGGAGGTCGGCTCGATCCTCGATCTGCTCGGCATCCCGCTCAAGCCCGAGGAGGCCCTGCAGATCATGCCGGATGCCCAGTCGTCCGCGATCGGGGATGCGCTGAAGCTGGTGCTGTCGAGGACGTGGGATCTGGGCATCGTGTCGCAGAACGACAAGACCAGCGGGTTGCGCGGGATTGCCCATTCCGGCCGGGTGATGATCGACCACGGCGACGGCCGGCCGGCTCGCCTCGTGGAGGTGGCCGATCTGTTGACGCCCGCGCTGGCGGCCGAGCACGCGGTGGCGCTGGCCGCGGCCGCGCCCGCGCTGGCCGCGCTTCCGCCCGAAATCCCGCGGGCCCTCCTGGGCACGCGCTTCGTCCCCAACCTTCTCTACGAGCACAACCTGACCAATCAGCGCCGGCAGGAAGCGGCGGACCGCACGCCCCGGGTGATGATGACCGTCCGAACCGGCACGACCCTCGTCGAGGCCGGCGAGGCGGCGACGGCGCAGACGGTGGAGACCCTGCGCGCGCACGCCCTGCGGATGCACGCGCGGGTCTCCCCCGTGGACGTCCTGCTGCTGCAGAGCGGACAGGCCGGTCTGCTCCTGCTCGCCCTCGCCGCCGCGCTCCTCGGATACGCCCTGGTCGCGCCGGACTTCTTCCACGAGCGGCGCCTCGCGATTCTCTTCGCGATCCTGACGGCGGCCACCCTGGTCGCCACGCGCGGCCTGCTGCACGTCACCGGCGACCAGCCGGCCGCCCCGGTCGTGCCCTTCCTCCTGCCGCTCGGGTTCGCCCCCCTCACCGCCGTCCTGCTCATCGGGGCGCCCTTCGCCCTCATCGTCGGCCTGTGGACCGCCGTCGCCACCTCGGTGATGTGCGGGAACAGCTACGAAGTCCTGGCCCTCGGCATCGCCGCCACGTTCGCCGCGGCGTGGTCGGGCCGGAACGTGCGCCGCCGCGCGCGCGTGTTCGAGGCGGGGCTGTGGATCGGCGCCGCCGAGGCCGCGTGTGTGGTGTGCCTCGGGGTGATGCTGCAGCAGCCCGGCCGGATCCTGGGCACGCAGGCGGGATTCGCTCTCGTCGGAGGCCTCGCCGCCGCCCTGGCCGCGCTGCTGGCGACGCCCCTGCTGGAGATGCTGCTCGGCTTCACCACGGACATCCGGCTCCTGGAGTTCACGGATCTCTCGCACCCGCTCCTGCAGCGGCTCGCCATGGAGGCGCCGGGCACCTACCACCACAGCCTCGTCGTCGCCAACCTCGCCCAGGCCGCCGCCGCCGAGATCGGGGCGCACCCGCTGCTGGTGCGCGTGGGGGCGTACTTCCACGACATCGGGAAGCTGAGCAAGCCGGACTACTTCATCGAGAATTCGCAGAGCGAGCGCAATCCCCACGACGATCTCTCGCCCAACATGAGCGCGCTGGTGATCCTCTCCCACGTGAAGGAGGGGCAGGCCCTCGCGCGCCAGTACCGCCTGCCCGCCCCGGTGGTCGAGGCCATCCGGCAACACCACGGGACCTCCCTGATCCGGTACTTCTACCATCGCGCCGTGAAGCAGGCCGACGGCCTCCTGCTGCGGCCGGCCGTGGAGGAGCAGGACTTCCGCTATCCCGGCCCCCGCCCCCATTCGCGCGAGATGGCGATCCTGGCCCTGGCCGACGCCGTGGAGGCGGCGTCGCGCGCGATGAAGAAGACGGCGCCGGCGCGCATGGAGGCCCTGATCAACGAGATCGTCAGCCGGAAGCTGGCCGACGGCCAGCTCAGCAACAGCGGCCTCACCCTGGCCGAGCTGGAACGCGTGAAGAAGTCCTTCCTGTTCACCCTTGTCGGCATGATGCACGCGCGCGTGGAGTACCCCTCCGATGAACCTCGATCTCGTCAACCGCCAGCGCCGCCGGCCGGTCCGGCGGCCGGCCGTGAGGGACCTGATCGCCTGGCTGATGAAACGCCCGGCATTCTCGAGAGGGCCGAGGAAATGGGCTGATCTCGCGGTGCTGCTGCTCGACGATCGCGGCATGGCGGAGGCCAACGGACGGGTCTTCCGCCGCCCGGAATCCACCGACGCCATTTCCCTGGCCTACCGGCCGGCCGCCGCCGGCGGCGGGTGGCGCGGGGAGATCCTGGTGAACGTGGAACGCGCCTGCGCCGAGGGCCGACGGACGGGCCGCACCCCCGGCGGCGAGCTGGCCCTCTACCTCGCGCACGGACTCGACCACCTCGCCGGCGCCTCGGACCGCACCGCGGCGCAGCGCGCCCGCATGCTGGCCCGCGAACGCCGCTGGCTGCGGTGCGCGCGCCGCGCCGGACTCGACCTCGCCCTCCTCGGCGGCGGAGGCCGGAAGCGGGACGATCCATGATGGTCCATGACGAGGCCGTGGTCCTGCGCTGCGCCCCCTGGTCCAATACCTCGCGCTTCGTGACCTGGCTTGCACGGGAGCACGGCAAGGTCGTGACGCTCATCCGCGGCTCCCAGCGGCCCAAGAGCTGGTTCCTCGGCCAGTACGACCTGTTCTACACCTGCGACCTGGTCTTCTACGCCCGCGAATGGAACAACGTGCACACGGCCCGCGAATGCTGTCCGCTCGCGCCGCGCGACTACCTGCGCGGGGACTGGAGGGCCTGCGCGGTGGCCTCGTACCTCGCCGACGTCGCCGCGCGCGCCCTTCCCCATGACTCCCCCGCCCCGGGCATCTTCCATCTGCTGACCGCGGCGCTGGACCACCTCGCCGTGCCGGACCGCGTGCGGCCCGCCCTGCCGTGGTTCGAGCTGCGGATCATGGACCTCCTCGGCCTGCGCCCCCGCCTCCAGGCCTGTCTCGGCTGCGGCAGGGACCTGCCGGCGGAGGGTCGCCCGGCCTTCTTCTCCAACGCGCGCGGCGGCATGGTGTGCGACGCGTGCGCCGGCCCCGACGAGAGGGCGCCGCGGCCGGTCGCGCCCGACGCCCTCGCGTTGCTGGGCGCGTGGCAGCGGGCCGAGACGCCGGGGGACCTGGAACGAACGCGCCCGACCCCGCGCCAGTGGAGCGAAGCGCTGCTCATCGCCGGCGCGTTCCTGCGCTACCACCTCAACCTCCCCCTCCCCAGCCGCGACCACACGCTCGACCTGCTGGGCCGCGTGCCGTGAACGGGCCGAGCCCCTGGCGCCCACGCTACGGTTTGGCCGACTCCTGACCCATGCCGCGGATGAGGTCGGCCAGGATCGTGTCGCCGTACGTCTTCAGCAGATCCTCGGCGTCCTGCGCCGCCGCCTTGGTGCCGTTGCGGTGGACGTAGTCCATGATGTCCGTCTTGAAATGCTTGTCGACGAACTTCTCCATCGCCGCCTTCGCCTCGAGGTAGTGCGCCACCTTGGGCTCGCGGCGCCACTGTTCGAAGAGCGCCCCGGCCGTGCGCGGCGCCTCGTTGTCGGCAGGCAGGGTGCGGATCGTCTCCACCCGTTCGTACGCGCGCTCCGGATGCGTCTTGGACTCCTCCGTCGCCGCGAGCAGGACCCGCGCGGCGAGATCGTTGCACTCCGCCGCCAGCGCGGGATTCTTCGGACGGTACTCACGCAGCCAGGCGGCATTCAGCCAGGTCAGGCCGTCGGCGATGTGCTCCGACGGCGCCCACGCGTGGAGCCCATTGAAGAAAACGAGACGGTTGTTGGTCTTCTTGCGACGGAGGATGGTCACTGCCATGTCCCAGCGGTTGAAGCACCGGTTCCCGCAAATGCCGTACACGGGCGTGGAGTCCGACGGCAGAGGCGAGCTGTCCGCGGCCCCGCAGGGCAGCACGCCCGCCATCTTCTTCCCCATCCGGCCGGCCAGCGCCATCGCTTGGCGGCCCCCGCCGGAGAAACCGGTCGCGTAGCACCGCCCGTGGTCCACGGGGAGCCGTTCCCGCACATCGTCCCACATCGCCTGGATCGCCTTCTCGCTGTCCTTGAAGCCGTTCTTCGATTGAACCGAGAGCGCGACGAACATGCCGTTGAAGTCGGCGCCCTTGATGTAACGGTCGAGGGTCGTCGGATTCTCCCCGCCGTTGGGGCTCATGATGAACACCACCGGCCGGCGTGTGCCCGCCACGTACGTGCGGGGGGTGTAGAGGTGGTAGGACCACTGCGAGTCCTTCCTGCACGCGATGCCGGGCGAGGTCTTCCCCGCCTCCAGGGGAATCGACGGATCGACCTTGTTCGTCCCCGCCTCCGACGCCGCTCCCCGCGCCGCGGCGGCGGCGGGAACGAGGCCGCCCGCGGGCGCGGTGCCCGAGGGATTCCTCACGTACGCCTGGTCCTCCGCGCTCAGCTGCGACACCTGGATCCGCACGAGCGTCCCGTCCGCCTGGCGCAGGATCACCGTCGTGCCGGCGACCTGCACCAGTTGCGCCTCCACCTCGGCCCCCGACTGCGAATGCCACACGCGCGCGGTCGGCGCCGCCGCCGAGGCCGCCCACGCCAGGGCAAGGGCACAGACCATTCCCCCGAGACTTCTGCATTGCACGTTCATCGTCCGAACCTCCGCGGACCAGTATAGCCCCCGCGCCCTCGGTGGCAACACCGCAGCGTCTGGCGGCTTGACGCGACCCCCGCCACACACGAATCTGTGGGGCGCTTTGCGGCGGAACCGGCGACGCCCGGCCATGATTCATGACGCGGCACGGCCATATCCTGTGCGGGACGGGGATCGTTCTGATCCCCGGCCTCGTCTTCTGCGGCGGCTGCCGGTCGCTGAAACCTCCGGGATCGGCGGCCGCGGCGGCGGAAGGCCGACGGGCCGTCCCGACCGCGCCCGCTGACCTCTCGTGGGATGACGCGATCCGGCTCCTGGGCGCGGCCGCCTTCCCCCAGCGCGCGGCCGCGCAGGAGGCGCTGGAGCGCGAGGCGTGCACGGACAAGGCGCGCATCCCGGCCCTCGTGCGCATGTGGATCGCCAGCGAGGACCCGGAGATCCGCGCGCGGCTCGGAGAGGTGCTCCGGATCGCCTACCGGATCCACGAAGCCAGCCGACCCCAGGGATTCCTCGGCGTCATGGCCCAGCCCGGCGATGCCGTGGGCGACCGGGGGACGCGATGCCTGCTGTTCGTGGCCCTGAGCGTGGTGCCCGATTCCCCCGCCGCCCGCGCCGGGTTGCGGAACGGCGACGCCATCCTGTCCGTGGCCGGCCAGACGTGGCGCCCGGAAGCCGATGTCCATGCCTTCCGCAACACCGTCGGCGCCCTGCCGCCGGGCCGCCAGGTGTCGATGCAGATTCTCCGCGGCGGACAGAGCCTGACCCTGCAGCCCACGCTCGGGGAACGTCCCGCCGCGCTGCGCACGTCGCCGGAGGATGAACGGCTCATGTTCCGCGCCTGGCTCATGCAACAGGCCGGCACCGACGCGCCCGCGCCTTGAGTCGACCCATTGCCGCCTGAGATCCGAGACCTGGGGTTTGCGATCTGGAACCTGGCGTGGAATCGTGGGCGGGAGGTCCACGTGGAGTCGAGTCGGCGAGTGACCCGATGGGAGGAATCGCCCGTCACGCGGGGTCGGAATTGCGCATGGCGTCTCGGATGAGGGCCATGAGGTCCGCATATTCGTCGACCGCCGGGAACTGCGGGAACTGGCGCCTCACGGCCTCGGGGGCGCGAAACAGGAATCCGCGATCAGCCAGGGAGAGCATCTCGGTGTCGTTGAAGGAATCGCCGGCCGCTATGACGCGATAGTTCAGCCCCTGCAGCGCCTTCACCGCCTTGGCCTTCTGGCCGGGTATGCGCAGGCGGTACCCGTGTATCCGGCCGTTGTCCACCATGAGCCGGTGACAGAACAGGGTGGGCCAGCCCATCTGGCGCAGCAGCGGCGTCGCGAACTGCTCGAAGGTGTCGGACAGGAGGATAACCTGCGTGATCGACCGGAGATCGTCGAGGAAGGCCACCGCACCCTCCAGGGGGCGCAACGATCCGATCACCTTTTGAATCCGGGGAAGCTCCAGTCCGTGCCGGTTCAACAGCTCCAGCCGGCCCCGCATCAGCTTCTCGTAATCAGGCTCGTCACGTGTCGTGCGACGCAAGTCCGGAACGCCGGTCGCGTCGGCGATGGCAATCCAGATCTCAGGCGTCAGCACGCCCTCCATGTCCAGGGCAACGAGTGACTGCTTCATGGGTTCTGCATCAAAGCAGGAAACAAAAGCGGTGTCCAGCCTCAGATGGGCTGTTGTGCATGGGGCGCCTCTGCCCCGCACAGCAGCTCGCGCGCGCGGTCGTCGTCGCATGCGCGTCGTGCATCCGGAGGGTGCGACGCGAATGGAGCCGCATCGGGGGGCGGCTCGCGACCTTGGGGAACCTCGACAAACGGCGGTGCCGGCGTCGCAACCGGCTCGCAGACCGCTCAGCCCGCCGCGCGCATGACGAAGAGCAGGATGCCGGCGCCGATGAGGGCGGCGAGCACCGTCAGGAGGATCTTGATCCAGCTCAGCGGATACTTCCCGGAGATGGCGCCGGTATAGCCGTTCACCGCGACGGGGAAGGTCTTGGCGCCGAAGTTGTAGGTGAGCAGCCAGACCGGGACGAGGATGTGCTTGAAGGTTTGAGCCGAGAAGTCGGCGTCCACGTCCAGATTCCGGTGGGTGTCGCCCGGCACATCCGCCGCGCAGGCGGCCTCGGTCTTGCGCTGCATCGCATCGCGCGCGTGCTGCGCCGCGGCAATCAGGTCGATCTGGTACTGCTCCACCACCCACCCCGACACGTACCCCGGGTCGTACGGCGCCAATTCGGCCGTCGGAAACGGCTCCACTCCGCGCAGGAGCGCGTGGTTCACGCCCTTGGAGGCGGGGACCAGCTCGTCGTTGAAGAACCGGCTGACATGCCCCGCCGCCGGTTCCCACCGCACGCGCCGGACCTGCCGCGTCTCGGTCTTCCCCTGCGCGTTGCGGAAGGTCTCGGTCTCGTAGTAGTAGTGCCCCGCCTCGGCCGTCCAGTCCGCCTCGACCTGCGCGTCGAAGGTCCAGTAGGGAAGATAGATGCCGTGCAGCGTGTCGGTCATCGCTGCGCGCGCCAGGCGGTTCGGAGCGAACCAGCGCGAGCCGTACCAGGACCGGATCTTCTCGCGGACCTGCGACTCCGCGATCTTGCAGGGCAGCAGGCTCTCGGGCCGGATCGGCGCCTTCGTCTGCTCGTAGGCGACCACCTGCGCCGATCCGCAGAACTCGCACCGTTGCGCGACCCGCGTCGGATCGAGCACGGAGATCGCGCGGCAGCTCTGGCAGCGGACCGACACCTTCTCGGCGGCCCACCCCCGCCGCTCGTCGCCCAGCTCGCGGAGCGCGGTCGCGAGATCATGCTCCCGGATGCCGCGGCCGTCGGCCGCCAGCTCGGCCGGCGAGACGGTGCCGCAGAACGCGCACACGAGCGCCTGTTTCGCGGGCGTCCACACCGCCTCGGCGCCGCAGGCCGCGCAGTGGTATTTCGTTCGCGCCGAGATGGCGGAGTCCGGTGGGGGCGGAGCGGGTGCGTCCATCGTCAGAGCTGCCGCGGTCGCCTCATGCGTTCAGGAAGGCCTCCAGGGCCGCCCGCGTGATGCGGTAGGTCGAGCCGATCTTGCGGCCCTTGAGCTCGCCGGATTCGATCGTCTGGATCACGTCGGCCTCCGTCACCCCGAGCGCCTTCGCGGCATCGGCGGGCGAGAGCAGCTCGGGCAGCATGCCGGCCGCCGGCGCCGCGGCGGGCGCGGCCTGCGCGCCCGCGGGCGCGCCGATCCCGGGGATGGGGGGAGGCGCGGCCGTGCCGGGCGCGCCCTGCTGCTGCATCATCTGCTGGGCCATCGCGAGGCCGACGGCCATCTGCGCGGCGACACCGCCCGCGCCGTCGCCCTTCTCCATGCCCTGCGCCAGCTGGAACTTCACGTAGTCGTTCAGGTTCCCGACCGCGGCCATGCTGGAACGTTTGTCGATCGCCTGCTCCACCTCGGGCGGAACGCTGACGTTCTCGACGACGAACGAGGTGACCTCGATGCCGTACTTCGACTGCAGGGCCGGATTGATCAACGGCAGCAGGGCCGCACCGACCTCGCTGTAGCGCATCGCGACGTCGAGCACCGGGATCTTCGACATCGCCAGCGCCTCGCTGAAGACGCTCACCAGCCGCGAACGCATGGTCTCCGCGAACTCCTCGATCCGGAAGTTGTGGTCGGAACCGGCGACCTCCCTGAGGAAGAGCTTCGGATCGGTGATGTGGAAGTCGTAGATACCGAAGGCCCGCACGCGCACGATGCCGAAGTCCGCGTCGCGCATCATCACCGGGTTCTGCGTCCCCCACTTGTTGCCGGTGAACAGACGGGTGGTGAGAAAGTAGACATCGGCCTTGAACGGCGACTCGAAGCCGTACTTCCACGACTTGAGGGTGGTGAGGAGGGGGATGTTGTCCGTCGTGAGCGTATGCTTGCCCGGCCCGAACGTGTCGCCGAACTCGCCGAGGTAGACGAACTGGACCATCTGCGACTCCCGCACGATCAGCTGCGCGCCGCGCTTGATCTCCTTGTCGTCGTCGGGGAAACGGAAACTGAGCGTGTCCCGCGAATCGTCCGTCCACTCGATGATCTCGAGCAGCTCGCCGCGAATGAAGTCCATCAAGCCCATGATCGCGCCCTCCCGCGTCCGGCCCGCCCGGACGGCTGATTGACCGAAACTCTACACGGGCCGCACCCGCCATGCAAGGCAAGCTGAAGGCAGGCTGAAGGCGCCCGCGGCGACTCCTGTGCCCATGGGAATGCAGTGCCCTCCCCTGCGTCCTTCGTTCCTCCTCTTCGACGCATGATCCGGCGCGCGGCGAAGGCGATCGACTCCGGCCAGGCGCGGTCGCGCACCGGCATCTCCCTGCCCGGCTCACCGGCACTGCATGGTCAGGGTCGCCATGGCCGTCGCGTAGACGCGGCCGCCGACCTCGGTCCACGCATCCTTCACGTCCCAGCACCCCGCGTCCGCGCCGGAGCCCTTCTGGAGGCCGGCGATCCGCGCGCGGTCCGCGGCCTGGCGGGCCGCGGCCTCCCGGCAGTTGCCGAGGATCACGGCGCGCGTCCGGAAGTACGATCGGTAGAGGTCGAACGAGGCGCCGGCGTCGTCGGCCGCGCTGCACAGGATGCGCCGCATGGCCTGCAGCTCCCGCCGTCGCCAGCCGCCCTCCTCCATCAGCAGGCACACGGCGCCCGCCGCGGTCATGCCTGCCGGGTCGTAGGGGAAATCCCCCGCCGCGGTGTAGCCCATCAGGCCGTCTCCGTTGATCGTGCTGAGCATCCACGCGAGGCCCCGCTCGATGTCCGGCCGGAGGCCCCCGCGGCCCTTCGCCTCGGCCCGGATGAGCGCCTGCAGCGGCCAGACGGTCGCGGCGGTATTCGGCGCGCCGCCCTGCGCATCGAGGTAGCCCCATCCGCCGCGCCGCGTCTGGGTGGAACGGATGAAACGCAGCGCCTTGTCCAGCCCGGCCTCCCATGCCGCATTGCTCTCCACCGCACAGACCTCGATCAGGGCCAGGGTCGCGAGGCCATGATTGTAAGTCGCCGCCGAGAACCTCGGGCCGATCAGTCCGGAGGCGTCCTGCTGGCCGACGAGGTATCCCGCGCCGCGCCGAATCGCCTCGCTCCGGCCTCCGCCGATCCCCTGCACGTGCGGATCGACCAGGGCCAGCAGCGCCAGCGCCGAGACCCCGACGTCGTACTCCGTCCGCCCCCCCGACCATCGGCCGTCGGCCTCCTGCGTGCGCGCCAGCCATTCGAGGGCCGGCGAGACGGTCGCCGCCACCACGGCCTCCGGGGCGGGCCGGCCCGCCCGTTCCCCCGCCGCGGGACCACGGCCGGGGTGAAGAAGGGCGAGCAGGGCAAGGCCCCCGGCGAGGACCGCCACCGCGGCAGCCGCGCGCAGCCAGACGGGGGACCGCCACAACCAAATCGTGTGACCGGTACTGACGTCCGGCCATGGCGCGGCGGGCAACCGGGCCATGATCTCCGGCGTGAGATCCCGCCCCTCTTCCGCGCCCGGCGCCTTGCGCAGGATTCGGAGCGTGGACTCCACCTCCGCGGCCACGCGGGAACACTCGGGGCAGGCGGACACATGGGCCGACATCGACTCGCGCGCGGCGCCGGTCAGTTCGCCGAGCAGGAGGGTCGGCACGTCCTCCGCGCGCCGACAACCCGCGCGTTCCTCAGTCTCGCGGCCGGTCATCGATGTACTCCCGCAGTCTCCGCAACGCCACGAACATCCTCGACTTCACCGTGCCCAGCGGAACGCGCAGCGCCGACGCGATCTGCTCGTAGCGAAGCCCCTGGTACACGCTCATCACCACCACGCTCCGCAGTTTCTCCGGCAGCCGCCCAAGGGCCGCCTCCACATCCATCCGTCCCGCCACGGCCCCCACGCCGCTCTCGCGAGCGTCCGCCGACTCCGCGGCCAGCTCGTCCATGGCCTCGTCGCGGCGCGATGCGCGCCGGCAGAGGTCAATCCACGCGTGGCGCGCGATCGTGTAGAGAAACGTCGTGAACTTCGCCCTCACCCGGTACCGGTCGCGGTAGCGGTAGAGGCGCACGAACGTCTCCTGCACGAGGTCTTCCGCGTCATTATAAGCGCCCAGACGCCGGAAAAAGTTCAGCAGCGCCGACTGATGCCGCCGGACGAGGATGGCGAAGGACTCCCGGCATCCCCGGCAAGCCTGCTCCATCAGGCTCTCGTCCCCCGCGGCATCGGAAGGACGCCCCTCGGGGATCTCGGTCTGGCCGGGATCGCGCATACGCGTCAATCTCACACAGGCAGCCGCCGGCATGCAATCGGGAAACGGGCGGTGAACTTTCCGGAGGATCGGATCGTTAACATGAGTGTCGGATGGAAGAGACAACCCGGCCGGAGAAGGCGGATCGAGAGATGGGGACAGGCAAGCGACGCAGAATCGCATACGTGCCCGCGGCGTGGAGAGCCGCTGCACCGCCGCGCCGGGTCTGCCTGCCCCGCGTCATGCCCCGTCCGCCGCGGCCGGCCCGCCGGCCTTGCGCCTCTGCCTGGGGATGGTCGGCGTCGCTCTTGCTGCACCTTGCCGCGGGCGGTTCCGTCGCGCTCTTCGCCCGGGCGCTGCCGCCGCCCCGCCGCGTGGCCACCGCCGAGTCCGCCGCGGTCATGCTCACGCCGGACCGTCCCCCTCCGCTGCTGGAGGATCTCCCCGATCTGCCGCCGGTCGAGCGGCCGCACGCGCCGGACCTTCCCCCGCTCCGCGTGCCGCCGCCGCCCGCGGATGTCATCGACGCCGTTTCCTTCGCGTTCGCGCCCCCGCCTCCCCCGGACGCGGGGACGCCCGCGGAGATCGCCCTCTTCGAGGAGGAGCCGGCGGCGACCGGGCGGCCCGGACCCGTGACGCCGGATCTGACGGCCTACTGGCGGGGCGTGCGGTCCGCCATCCTGAAGGAGCTCCGTTTCCCGCGGCTTCGCGGATACGGCCCCCTCGAGACCAACGTCACTGTCCGACTCGTCGTCGACCACCGGGGGCAGCTGGCCGAACTCGCCGCGCCCGCCCAGGATCCGCGCTCCGTGTTCGTCGTCGCCGTCCTGCGGGCCGTGCGCGCCGCCGCGCCCTTCGAAGCGCCGCCTGGGAATGAACCGCGCACGGCCAACCTGCCCGTCCGCTTCGTCCGCCCCGACGGGGAGGGACTCTGATCGGCAAGCCCATCCCATGAGGAAAGACAACCGAAGGAGAATTGGAATGAGAAGAAGGATCGGTTGCATCGAGGTCATCTGCGGCGTGTTGGCCGTCTGGGGCGGGACGCAAGCGGCGGTGGCGGACCCCGCCGGCGCGGGCGAAGCCGGGTCGGCGATCGAGGAGATCGTGGTCACCGCCTCGCGGGCCGGGCGCGACGCGCAATCGGAGCCCGCGGCCGTGCATCGGATCGATGCACAGCAGAAGACGACGGCCGCGGCGACGAGGACGACACCCGACCTGCTGGAGGGCGTCCCGTCGGTCATGGTGCAGAAGACGGCCCTGGGACAGGGCTCGCCCTACCTTCGCGGCTTCACCGGATTCCGCACGCTGGCCCTCGTCGACGGCATCCGCCTCAACAACTCCGTGTTCCGCGACGGCCCCAACCAGTACTGGAACACGATCGATCCGCTCACGATCCGGACCTGCGAAGTGGTCCTGGGACCGGGATCGGTCCTGTACGGGAGCGATGCGATCGGCGGGGTGGTGACGGCGATCCCGGTTCGTCCACCCGACTATGACGGCGCCCCCGCCTGGCGACGGCGCGTGTTCTACCGCGGCTCCACGGCCGAGAGATCCAACGTCGGGCGCGTCGAGGTCGGCGGACGGCCCGACGAGCACTGGGGCTTCGTCGCCGGCGTGTCGCTGAAGGACTTCGGCGACCTGGAGGGCGGCGACGAGGTCGGACGCCAGGAGCATACCGGCTACGACGAGCAGGACTACGACGGGCGACTGGACTACCACTTCAGCAAGGACGCCCGCCTGACCCTTGCCCACCAGACCGTGGTCCAGGACGATGCCTGGCGCACCCACCGCACCGCCTACGGCATCGACTGGGAGGGGCTGAAGAGTGGCGACGACAAGGTCCACTCCTTCGACCAGCGCCGCGATCTGACGTACCTGCGTCAGGAGGTGGAGAACATCGACGGGTTCGTGGACCGCTTGCAGTGGACCCTGTCGCGGCAGGCCATGACCGAGGATCTGTACCGGGTGAAGAAGGACGACAAGGCGGAGAAACAGGGATTCGACGTCGAGACGTGGGGCGGCAGCGTCGTGATGGAATCGGAAGGCTGGGCAGGCCGCTGGGTCTACGGCGCCGAGTACTACCGGGACCTCGTGAACACCTATGGTCGCAAGTACAAAGCCGATGGGACCCTTGAGAGGAAGGAAATCCAAGGACCGGTCGCCGACGAGGCCACCTACGATACGGTCGGCGTTTTCGTGCAGGATACGATTCCGGCCCTCCGCGATGCCATCGAGATCACTCCGGGCGTTCGTTACACGTACGCAGGGGCCGACGCCGACCGGGTCAAGGATCCAGTCTCCGGAAAGCCGATGTCCGTTAGCGACGAGTGGGATACGCTCACAGGCTCCCTGCGGATGCTGGTGTCCTTGTCCGAGGACCGGCGTCTGGCCGCCTACGGGGGCGTGTCCCAGGGGTTCCGGGCGCCTAATCTCTCGGACCTGAGTCGGTTCGACTTGGCGGAGGGCGGGGAGATTGAGACCCCGTCGCCCGATCTGGACCCCGAACAGTTCGTTGCTTTCGAAATCGGCCTCAAGAGCCGCACGGAACGGCTGACCTGGCAGTTGGGCTACTACTACACCGTGATCGACCAGATGATCGTGCGGACCCCGACCGGACGCGTGGTCGACGATCTCAACGAGGTGACCAAGCGGAACTCCGGCGACGGCTACGTCCAGGGCGTCGAGTTGTCCGGCCGCTGGACCGTGGGGGGCGGGTGGTCGACCTGGCTGGCCGCGTGCTGGATGGACGGCGAGGTGGACGCCTATCCGACCTCCGAAGCCGAGGCGCAGCGCGACCACCTGTCGCGGTTGATGCCCCCGACGGGGCAGATCGGACTGCGGTGGGAGACGGACAGCGGGCGCTGGTGGGCGGAGGTCGTGGGCGATCTGGCCGACGACGCCGACCAGCTCTCGGCGGGCGACCGTCGCGACACCCAGCGCATTCCGTCCGACGGCACGCCGGGCTATGCCGTGTGCACCGTCCGCACCGGCACGCGCATCGTGAGCGGCCTGGACCTCGCGGTCGCCCTGGAGAACGTGTTCGACGAGGACTACCGGATCCACGGCTCGGGCATCAACGAGCCCGGCCGCAACCTGATTCTCACGGCGAACTTCGCCTTCTGATCCGGTCCGAGGTCGAGGGGGACACGGGCGTCCCCCCCGGCGCCGTGAGGCGCTATCGGCCTTCCCGCGCACAGCGGTTGAATGGGCCGAGAATCGCGCGGGGGGGGACACCGCGTCCCCACGGGGCACAACCCGCCTCCCCTGCCCTGCCCGCGGCGCGTCAGGGATACCGCGTCCTACCCGCCGTCGGTTCGATCCGCCGGCAGGGGCTTCGTTTGCGGAGCCTCTCGACGAGCCCATCCAATCCCGCGGGCATCGGCAAGCGCCGCCCCCACGAAAGGCCAGCGCGGCAACGCGCTCTGCAGGATCCCTGGCGAGCCGGATTTGGGGTTTGTGTTCTGAAGCGTGAGAAGGCACCGAGGCGTCTCAAGCCAGCCACGCGCCGGCGCGCCGCCCGGTCAGCCGGCCATCGACCAGCGTCACGATGCCGTTGACGATCACCGCGTTCATGCCGTCGGCCAATTGATGGGGCCGCGCGAAATCGGACCGATCCCGCACGCCCCGGGGATCCCACACCAGCACGTCCGCGTGGGCGCCGGGGACGATCCGTCCCCTCCCGCGCAGCCCGAACTGATCGGCGGCCAGGGAGGTCATCTTGCGCACGGCCTCCTCCACCGGCACCGTCCGTCCGTCCAGGGCGGCGCGGAGAAACCGCGGGAAGGCGCCGTAGTTCCGCGGGTGCGGGTGGTCGTGGCTGAGGGGACCCTCCGGGGCCCGCAGGGACGCATCGCTGCCGAGCATCACCCACGGCTGCGCGAGAATGCGCCACAGGTTCGATTCGCTCATGCCGAAGAAGATCGCGCCGGTCGAAAGCTCGTCCGTGTCCATCAGGTGCAGGGCCGCATCCACCGGTTCCATGTCCAGCGCGGCGGCGACGTCGGCCAGGGGCTGCCCCTGGAATCGACGGTTCTCCGCGCGATGCGTCGACGCGATGGTGATCCGGCCCCACTCCGCGGTTTCGCGACGAGCCAGCAGCTCCTCCCGTATCCGCGCCCGCGTCGCCTTGTCGCGCAGCCGCGCCAGCATTTCGTCGCGGCCCCCCGCGGCCGCCCACGGGGGGAGGATCACATCGAGATCGGTGGACGAGGCCGTGTAGGGATAGCGGTCGGCCGCCACCTGCACCCCCTGATCCCGCGCCGCATCGATGCGCTCGAGGGCCGCATCGATCTTGCCCCAGTTCGGCGATCCCGAGGTCTTCAGGTGCGAGATCTCCACACGGATGCCCGCCCGGCGGCCGACATCCAGGGTCTCGTCGATCGCCTCCAGGAGTCGCCCGCCCTCGCTGCGCATGTGGGACGTGTAGATCCCGCCCCTCCCGGCCGCCACACGCGCCAACGTCACCACTTCCTCCCGCGCCGCGAACATGCCCGGCGAGTAGATCAGCCCCGTGCTCAAGCCGGCGCCGCCCTCGGCCAGCGCCTGATCCAGCAGCCGTTCCATCGCCGACCGTTCATCCGGCGTCGGCGCCCGATTCTCATAGCCCATGACACTCGCGCGTACGTTGTTGTGGCCCACGAGCATCACGACGTTCGGCGCCGGCCGGACCTGTTCCAGCAATCGGCGGTATTCGTCCACCGAGGACCACCGGCCGGGAAGCGGCTTGTCCTGCCAGTCGGACGGCATGCGGGCCGGCCCGTGCCGGGGCGCCGCGGAGGCGCCGCAGTTGCCGACCACCTCGGTGGTGATGCCCTGGAAGATCTTGCTCGGCGCCGAAGGTTCGACCAGCAGGTAGGCGTCCGAGTGCGAATGGGCGTCGACGAATCCGGGCGACACGCATCGCGCCGTCGCATCCAGCGTTTCGCGCGTCTCCGCGGCCGACAGATCGCCCACCTCCGCGACGAGGCCGCCGCGCAGGCCGACGTCCGCGCGCCGGCCCGGCGCACCGGTGCCGTCGTACAGGGTGCCGCCACGAATCAGGAGGTCGAACACGTCAGGCCTCCGGAGACGGCGGCGGCGCCGCGGGCGGCGACGCCGGGGCGGGCGGCCGGCCGCCCAGCAGGACGACGACCTCCTGCTGGACGTGCTCCAGATCGCGAAGCTTGAGCTGGGGATCCGTGATGACGAAGGTCTCGCCCGTCCCGCGGTGCTCGTAGATCCGGCGCTTGCCGCCGTCCTCCAGCAGTTGCACATCGCGTTCGACGAGGATGCGGCGTCGCTCGAGCATGACGGCGAGCACGAAGATCGCGCCTTCACGGGCGGGGTCGCTGGTCTCCATCATCTGCCTGAGCAGCGATTCGGCCGTCTCCTTCCTCACCGTCTCCTCCTTGGGCGGCTCGCGGTGGAAGACCGTCCGCCAGGCGCTGATGGCGTCATCCCGCGCGAGTCCGGTCGCGCAGGCGGCGCAGAAGTCGCGGCGCTGATAGCCCTCCTCGCCGACGAAGAACAGGCGCGACCACATCGGCGCGCCATCGGCCAGCGGCTGATGGCACCGGGCGCAGTCCCCCGCCGGTTCCCTCACCTTCCACTCCTGCTCATTCATATGGCCGCTCATATGACCCCCGGCCGCCGGTCGGTGTCAAGCGATTGTCCGGCGCCCGCGGAATCGGGGGCGCATCGGCGCATTGAGCGACCCGGCCCCCTGGGGTGCAGCTCGCCGCCTTACGGGAAGAGCAGACCGCCGAGCGCGAGCAGGCCGTACCACGTGTATTCCACGTCGGCCACGGCGTCGCGCGCGTGGCCGGCGAATCCGCCCCCCTCGCGCCAGAGGGCCTGCACGTAGTCCGCGGTCGGTTCGATGAGGTCCGCGGGCACCTGGCCGTGTTCCCGGAGGGCGAAGAGCGACACCGCCGTGGAAAGGAGATCGGGCAGCGGCGTCTCCGGCGCGGCGCGGAAGCCGCCGTTCCGCCGGTCCAGGCACGACCACAGCCAGGCAATGGTGTCCGCGGGCGCCGGGAGGCCCACCCGCCCCAGCATCACCAGCGCCGCGCCCGTAACCGTTGCGACCGGGACGCCATCCCTCCCGCCCGCATAGCCGCCGCCGGGCCGGCGGAAGGTTTCCAGCAAGGCCGGCATCCCGACCTCATCGGACCACGCGACGCCCAGCTCGTCGTGCGCCAGCATGGCCAGGAAGCAGGAGTAGACGTCCGCCGCCCGCGCGTCATCGGCCGATGCGCGATACCCGCCGCCGGGCGCGCGAAACCGGCCGATCGCGGCGGTCCACCGCAGCGGATCGTCGCCCATCTCCGCCAGCAGCCGCAGGCGGACGACGGCAACCGTGTGGACCAGATCCGGTCGCATCGCGTCCCCGAGCGAATCGGCATAGCGGCGGACCGCCTCATCGGGTTCCTGACCCAGCAGACGCCACAGGGCCAGGCCGAAGGCGCTGTAGTAGGGATCGCTGCCCTCCCCCCGCCCCCGGAAACCGCCGTCGGGGGTCCGCATGCGGCGGACGAAGTCGCGCAGGTCCGCGCACGTCTTCTCGTCGAGCACGCCCACGGCCCCGCCCGCCGCCCGCGCCATGCGGGCGCCCACGCCGGCGCCACCGGGCCTCTCGTCTCCCTTCGGCACGCGGCGATTGGACCGAAAATCCCGCGCAGAGTCGAGCGCGGAGTCGGACCTTGACGCCCCGCGAGCCGTGGTGGATGTTCCGCGCATGACGCTATTCCGAGCCCCCGTGCTCGCTTGCGGCCTCGCCGCCTCGGCCGCCTTCGCCGCCGACTGGCCGCAGTGGGGCGGCCGCGATGAGCGGAACTTCGTCTCGTCGGAAACCGGGCTGCCCGCCGGATTCGATCGGGGCAGCGGCACGAACCTGGCGCCGGGCGCCGTGGCCACCGCCGCGAAGAACATCAGGTGGGCGGCGCCCCTGGGCACCCAGACGTACAGCACGCCGGCGGTGGCGGCCGGCCGCGTGTTTGTGGCGTCGAATGATCAACGCCTCACGGACCCACGACTCCCGCGCAGCGGCGGCGGGCTGATCCTGTGCCTGGACGAGGCGACGGGCCGGCGGCTCTGGCAATGGCCGGTGCCGCGGCTCAAGACGGCCAACAAGCAGTTCAACTACGACGATCTCTCCCTGGGCATCTGCTCTTCTCCGGCCGTCGAGGGCGACCGGGTCTACATCGTCAGCAGCCGCGGCGAAGTGCTCTGCCTCGACACGGCGGGGCAGGCCGACGGGAACCAGGGCCCCTTTCGAGAGGAGGGCGCATATCTGGCCGGAACGCCGGTTCTGCCCGACAAGCCGGGCCGATTCGACCCGGCAACGGCGCCCAAGCCGAATCCGCCGGTCGAGATCGGCAGGGAGGACGGCGACATCGTCTGGATCTACGACTTCCTGAGCGAACTCGACGTCTGGCCGCAGGACGCCGTGGACGGCTCGATCCTCGTCGTCGGCGACACGCTCGTCGTCTGCGTCTCCAACGGGGTCGACAAGAGCCACAAGAACGTCCCCTCACCGAATGCGCCGGACCTGATCGTCCTCGACAAACACACGGGCCGCCTGTTGGCCACGAACGACGCGCCCATCGGGACGGCCATCTTCCACGGCGAGTGGTCATCGCCTTCCCTGCTCCGCGTCGGCGATCGCCGCCTCATCGTCTGGGGCGGGGGCGACGGCTTCTGCTACGCGTTCGACGCCCGCTTCGAGCCGGGCGTCCGCGGCGCGGCGGGCGTGCTGAAGAAGGTGTGGTGGTTCGACTGCAACCCGCCGCATAACCGGCTGCGCGACGGGCGTCCCCTGCCCTACAACAAGAACCACGAGGGGCCGAGCGAGATCATGGCCACCCCCGTGGTCTGGAGCAACCGCGTGTACGTGGGCGTCGGCCAAGACAGCCGCCACGGCGATGGGCCCGGCTGCTTTTCATGCATCGATCCCGGCACGGGAACCGGTGACCTGACCGGCAAGGGAAAGGGGTGGCAGTCCTTTGACGTCCGCCGCGGTTTCTCCAGCGCAGCGGTCACCGACGACGGTCTGGCGTTCGTCGCCGACTATGCCGGCCACGTCTTCTGTTTCGACGCCGTGACCGGCCAGGAATACTGGACCCATGAACTCGGCGGCAACGTGTTCGGCTCGCCGCTGGCGGCGGACGGCAAGGTGTACCTGGGCGATGACAAAGGCAAGGTGACGGTCTTCGCCGCCTCCCGCGGGAAGGAGGTCCTGGCCGTCAACCGGCTGGACGGCCCGATCCACACGACGCCGGTCGCCGCCAACGGTGTCCTGTACGTCGCCACCTGCCGGACGCTCTACGCGATACGGTCGGAACGGTGACCGCAGGCGGAGCGTTTGCGTGGAGCAAGGCACTGATCGCGATTCCCTGCGATCGGAGCTGCACCTTCCTTCGGACATTCGCACTCGGGGCGGGACCTCCGGACCCGCCGCCCTGGGCTTCAGCGCCTCGGCACGAGCCGTCCGACCATTCGGCGCAGGAGGGTTTTCAGGTGGACGTTCTGCAGGGGTTCGAGCGAACGGATGGCCGCGTTCTTGTGGTGTTCCATGAGCTGGAGCGCCTTGTCCTCGCCGCCGGACCGCACGATGAAGCCCGGCAGATCGAAGGACCGGCTTCCGGCGTCGGGGGAAAGCCACGCCCGCTCCAGGGCCGGGCGCTGGGATTCCGCCGCGGCCTCATGGGCCAGGGCGCTGAGGATGGAAAGCCGGGGCCGTTGCGCCACGCGATCCGGAGGCGTGTGAAGATCGTCGAGGTCGTCCCGGATCTGGTAAGCCACGCCGAGCGCCGAGCTGAACTCCCGTAGCACGTTCTCGACGCCGGGATGGGGGCCCTCCGCGGCGAGAGCGCCCAGCCGGAGGGACACCTCGAAGGCCGGCGCGGTCTTATGCCGGAAGATGTCCACGTGACGCTCGACCGACATCGGCGCCGGATGCCTCAGCCACGCCAGCTCCTCCCCCTGTCCGAGGCAGAGCATCCGATGACCCTCCGCCGCCACCTCCAGCATGGCCGCCAGCGCGGTCGGAACCGCGCCGCTCCGGGTGATCAACCGATAGCCCTCGCCCAGCAGGGCATCGCCGACATTCAGGGCGATCGGCACGCCGTGCTCGCGGTGCAGGGTGGCCGTTCCGTAGCGCTCCGCATCCTCGTCCTCGATGTCGTCGTGCACAAGCGACGCCTTGTGGAAGCACTCCACGGCGCAGGCGAGATGGCGAACGCTTTCGGGGATATCGCGCTCCGGGGCGCGCAGGGCGCGCCACACCGCCGCCAGCATGAACGGCCGCCAGCGTTTCCCGCCCCGCAGCAGCCACTCGCGTTCGAGCCGCTCGACCGCCGAGGCGGGCATCCCCATGCGCCGGTCGAGTTCCAGGGGCGTGAACCAGCCCCGCACCTCTTCGCGGAGGCGATCCAGGTCGGCCCGCGTAAGCCAGGTCTCGTCGGAACGCAGGCGGATGGCCTGCTCGATCCACTCCACGTCGACGGCGGTCCGGTTGCAGCCGTCCTGCAGCAACGGTATCGCCAGACCCGGGATGGCCTCCTTCGCCAGATGGGGGAAGGCCTGCTCCAGGACGGGCAGGCAGCTCACGCCGATCACGGCGTCCACCTTCCCGCTCTCGATCAGCCGCATCACCACCGTCGTGCCTTCGGCCACCAGCACGACGTAGCCCATCGCCTCCGCCATCTCCTGCAGGCGGCCGATATCGCACCGCCCGCACTGCTCGCACAGGATGCCGATCGCGTCGGTGGAGGCGGGACAGGTGGCCTTGTCGCGAAGGCACTGGGGAAGCAGAATCACCCGGCGATCGAAGGGGACGCGCCCGACCGTCTCCCGCCACACCTCGTTGCTGACCAGCACGGCGAGGTAGTCGTTCCACACGACGGGAAGGGCGTGCCGCACGAGGATCAGGCGGGCATGGGTGTGGAGCTCCTCCATCGAAAGGGGCGGCACCAGGCCCCGTTCCTTCACGTGCTCCGCGGCCAGGGCGCGAAGGCGCTCGCGGTCCTCCTTGCGGGGAGGGACCCGGCCGTCTCCCTTCCGCACCGCCGCGGGCACTGGCACGGGATCGCTCATGTGCGGACAAACTACACCGTCCCGCCCGAGGGCGCCAGTGCGGGATGGCGGCCGCGTCCGGAGGTTCCCGCCGCGGCCGAGCGGGGAGGACCGTGCCCCCGCGGGCGGCCGGCCCCGACGAGGCGGACCGTGTCGCTCCCGGAACCGCTCACCCGTACGCGCCGAGGCCGAAGAAGAACCTGCGCTTGGCCATCCGGTAGAGCCAGTGCCGCTCCGGGATGGCCTGGGCGCCCATGTCGTGATCCGGCCGCGCGGACATCGCGGCCAGCTCCGCCAGCCCGGTCCCGCGTCCCGTGGTGTCGCGGGCGCCCTCCCGCTCGAGGAACGCGCGAAGCCGGTCCGGGCGCCGCATGAGGATGCATCCCCCTCCCACCTCGCCGAGCAGGGACCGGGTCGCGGCCAGAAAGGCGGACTGGCGAATCACGTCGTCCACCCGGCCCTTCCCGCCGAGGCCGTCGACGGCGAACTGGATCACCGGGCACGGTTCGATGTCGCCCGAGGGATTGACGTGGTGGCTCAGGCCGAGGGCGGCCGGACACAGCGCGCGTCCGTCGGCGTCCCAGTAGGCGTCGACGACCAGGATCGGCACGCGGCGGCGGACGTCGACCAGGAACTCGCGCAACCGGCGAATCTCCTCCGCCGACAGCGCCAGCTCCGGCGACGGCCTCGGCCCCACCGGCCGGTAGATGTAGTACCAGGCGTAATGCACGCCGCGCCGCACCATCTCGCGCAGGAATTCCTCCGAGGCCAGGTCGGCCATGTTGGTGCGGCATACGCTCGTCGCCACGCCGGTCAGAAGACGGTGGCGCCGGCAGCGATCCAGGGCGTCGAGCGCCTGGGCGTAGATCCCATGCCCGCCCCGCCGTTCGTCGCCGGCCTCGCCCTTGCCCTCGATGCTCACCAGCGGCGTGACGTTCCCCAGCGCCCGCAGGCGCGCCGCCACCTCGTCCGTCAGCCGGAGGCCGTTGGTGAACACCTGGAAACACGCTTCCGGATGGCGCGCGAGGATCTCGAAGAGCCCCGGATACAGCAGCGGCTCGCCCCCCAGAAGACCGAAGAAGGAGGCCCCGCGCGCCTGCGATTCGGTGATGACGCGGTCCAGGATCTCGGGCGGCAGCCTGCGCGGCGGATCGGTGGGCGTGACCCAGCAACCCTGGCAGGCGAGGTTGCACTCGTTGGTGATCGAGACGAACAGGAAGGGCGGGACGAAGTCGCCCGCCGCCTTCTCCCGATGAAAACGACGGATGACGCGCGAGCCCTTCCAGACGGCATTCACGAGGAACCGCCGCACGATCCGCGCCTCCGGCTCCCCCAGCAGGCGCCTTCCCAGGGCCAGGATCATGTCGGCCCTTCCCCTTCCAAGGTCCGGACCGGATTCCCCCGCGGCGCGGGGGCGGCAAAGCGAACGCGATCGGCGCGCGCCTGCCTCAGCTTCTCCGGATCGATCAGCCGCGCGCGGGCGCGGCGCTTCCGCTCCGCCAGCGCCGCCGCGATGTCGTCGCCCAGGAGGGCGTGCAGGTCGTGGCGGACCCGCGCCTGCTCGGCCTCCTCGTCGGTGATCTCCGCCCCGTTGATCGGCGCCTCGCCGTGTTTCGGGAACATGATGGCGGCCTGCGGGCAGATGCGCGCGCAGGCCGGACAATGCGTCTTGCAGTTCGACGGGTTCCGCACCTCGACGCGGCCGCTCTCCACCGCGTACACGCCGAAAAGGCAGAAGTCCGCGCACTGCCGGCAGGCCGTGCAACGGCGGCGGTCAATCACGGGAAACCACGGGAACCAGTCGGCCGCACGCGGGGAATCGGCGGCCGGCGGACCGGCGTCGCAAGGCCGGAGGGACGCCCCCGCGACGCCCAGCGCCTCGAGCGCCTCGGCGGGCGTCTTCTCGCGCAGGTTGATCACCTCGGCGCCGCGGCCGGGGAGCGCGAGGTCCGCGGCCTCGAACAGCCCGGCCACGGCGCGCGGATGGCACGCCACAATCCGCAGCCCCGGCCGCCGAGCCCATTCCGCGAGGGCGGCCTCGCGCCGCGCCGCCATGCCGCAGAGGTCCGGCACGACCGCCGGGGCGAGGCCCGCCTCCTTCAGGGCGCGAATGACGACCTGCGCGCGGTCCTCCGGAAACACCCCCTCGAAGGCGCAACGACAGACGACGATGAACGGCGGCGAGGGCATGGAATCACCTCCGCCGGACCCGCCGCGCGGCGGCGTGGCCGGCGCCCGGACCGCGGGCGCGACCCGCCCCGGCCCGCCGAACGAACACCCCGCGATTTCCCGTCGCCTGCACGTCCGCTCACTTCCCCGCCGAGAGGCAGGCGATGGAACCCTGGTCGTTGCGAAGGAACAGGCGGCCCTCCGCACAGACCGGCGCGGTCCATGCCTTCCCGCCCGTGACCACGCGGTTGGCGCGCCCCGCCTCCTGGAAGCCGCTCGCGGAGGGCTTCCCCGCGATCACGTCGCCCTTTTCATTGAAGAACACGATGTGTCCGTTGACGACGATGAGCGATCCGAAGCCGAGCTTGTGCCGCCACTTCTCCTTGCCGGTCAGGGGATCGAGGCAGGTGAGATCCCCGCTGCCCGCGTTGCCGTCGCATCCGTACAGACTGCCGTCGAACAGGACGGTGCTGCTGAAATGGTTGCGGATCGACTGGTTGCGCCAGACCACCTTCCCCGTCGCCGTCTCCAGACAGCAGACGATGCCCCAGTAGCCCACGGTGTACACGCGGTCCTTCTCGATCCACGGCGAGGCCCGCGGCCCCGGGTAGTTGCCGGGCTCGCTGGGATAGGAGTGACGCCAGAGCTCCTTGCCGGAGGCCGCATCGAAACAGAAGACCGTGTCCCTGCCCCCGTCGTTGCCCATGGTGATGGCACGGCCGTCCGCCACCGAGATCGCCGAGTATCCCTTGCCCACCTCGGCGGTCCAGATCTTCTTCCCCGCCGCCAGGGCGGCCGGATCGAAGGCCTTGTCCTCCACGATGCTGTTGCCGTTCGGACCCCGGAATCGCGGCCAGTCGCCGGCCGCCGCGGCGTCCCATGCGGCGAGCAGCGCGGCCAACGCCGCCATCGGAATCCCGCCCTTCGCCATCGCCCGCTTCGTCATCGGTTCTCTCCCGGATTCGGCCGGACCCCGTGGGCGCCGGCAGGCGCGCATGCTAGACGGAACAGCCCATCGCCTCAAGTCAAAGACGAGCCCGGCCTTCGAGCCGCCCGCGGGGCCGGTTTCAGCAGTTGACCACGTTGACGGCAAGCCCGCCCCTGGCGGTCTCCTTGTACTTGTCCTGCATGTCCAGGCCGGTCTGCCACATCGTCTCGATGACGCGGTCCAGGGGAACCCGGTGGGTGCCGTCGCCGTGCAGGACGGCCAGGCGAGCCGCGATGATCGCCTTCGCCGCCCCCATCGTGTTGCGCTCGATGCACGGCACCTGCACCAGTCCGCCGATCGGATCGCACGTCAGGCCCAGGCTGTGCTCCATCCCGATCTCGGCCGCGTTCTCGACCTGCTCGTTGCTGCCGCCCATCCCCGCGGCCAGGCCGGCGGCGGCCATGGAGCTGGCCACGCCGACCTCTCCCTGGCAGCCCATCTCGGCCGCCGACAGCGAGGCGTTGCGCTTGTACAGCATGCCGACCGCGCCGGCGGTCAGCAGGAACGTCCGCACGCCCGCCGCGTCGGCCCCCGGGAGAAACCGCCGGTAGTAGGCGAGCACGGCCGGGATGACGCCCGCCGCCCCGTTCGTCGGGGCCGTCACCACGCGGCCGCCGGCCGCGTTCTCCTCGCTGACCGCCAGGGCGAACAGGCTGACCCAGTCGAGTTGGGCCAGGGGGTCCGCCGACAGCGACCGCGACTGCAGACCCCGGAACACACGGGCAGCCCGACGCCAGACGTTCAGCCCGCCCGGAAGGGGACCCTCGGCCCGACAGCCACGCTCGATGCACTGCTCCATGACCGACCAGATGCGGTCCAGCCCCGCGTCGGTCTCGGCCGGCGCGCGCCAGGCGGTCTCGTTTTGCCGAACGATCCCGGCGATCGACAGCCCCGTCCGCCGGCCGATCGCGAGCAGCTCGGCCGCCGAGCCGAACTCGTGCGGAACGGAACCGGCCGGTTCGTTTCCGCCCGTGCGCCCGGCCTCCGCCTCGGCCTCGCTGACCACGAATCCTCCGCCCACCGAGTAGTACACGCCCTCCTCCAATCGGAGGCCGGCCTCGTCGAATGCGCTGATCCGCAGGCCATTGGGGTGACGTGGAAGCGACTCGTCGCGGAAAACCAGGTCGGAGGCCTCGTCGAACGGGACCGTGAACCGCCCCGCCAATGGGAGCGTGCGGAGCGATCGGACCCGTTCGAGGAAGGGTTCGATGGCCTCGGGATCGATCGTATCGGGCCGCTCGCCCGAAAGGCCGAGCAGAACCGCCTTGTCGGTGGCGTGTCCCCGGCCCGTGGCCGCCAGCGATCCGTACAACTCAATGCACACCCGCCTCACGCGCGCGAGAACGCCCCGCGCCTCCAGCGTCCGAACGAAGCGCAGGGTCGCCCACATGGGGCCGACGGTGTGCGAGCTCGATGGCCCGATGCCGATCTTGAACAGGTCAAAAACACTCAGCGCCATGCAAGCAGGCCTCGCAGAACCGGCCATCCCGCGGCGGCGAGCCGCAGCCGAATGGCGTTCGTTGCTCGATGTTCCCACCGGGCCATCCGTGCATCCGCGCAGCGACGCCGTCTTCAGTGACTGTCCCGCCGCCCTGCTCAACGCAGATGGTCCAGGGAAGGCGCCCCACCCATGCGCGAGTCGCCTTTCGGCGGAACAGTCTATGCGCTGTCGAACCGTGCTTCCACCCTTTTCGGCGGCACGCGGCGCTGTGTGGGCCTTTCGACAGGAACCGGGATGGCGCATCGGGTTGCGCCGCCCCTCCCTCGAACCGGACGGGCGGATTTCCCGGCTCTCCGGTTGCGAGCCTTGCCGTGCCCCCACGGACAAGGGACCATCGCCGGCGCACTGGGGCGCGATGGCGAGACGGATCGGGAGCCGCGCCTTCCAGCCTCAGGAAGCGGTGAAGTCCCGCAGGTCCAGGTCCTGGAAGATCGGGTCGGCCTGCTCCAGGGCGTCGAGGGCGTCGGGGGCCACGGAACCGGTCTCCAGGGCGTGCGCCAGGAACTCGAAGCGGCCGATCTGATCTTCGAACGCTGCGCGCGCAAACTGGCTGGTGGTGCCGGAGTGGATCATGAACGCCCAGTCCGACGCCTGCGCCAGAAGCAGGTGCCGGGCGGCCTGACGGGCCGCGCGGCGTCGATCCGACGGGCGGCCGCGATCCACGGCCGCGGCCAGATGCGACATGCGTTGCGAGGCGGCGAGCAGGCGCGGCCACATCCACGCGTTGGACGGGTTCAACCACGGCTCGTGGCTCCCACCGAGCCCCCAGCTCGATTCGGCCGGCGGGGCGACCTGCACGCGCGGATGGCGGTGCAGGTAGTCCGACGGGGTGAGCAGCTCCGCGTCGCCCGAGCCGGCGGCCCGCCGGATGACCTCCTCGATCCACAGCGGCCCCTCGTACCACCAGTGCCCGAAGAGCTCCGCGTCGAACATCGCCGTCATCAGCGGAGAGCGGCTCATGGCGGTGGCGGCCGCGCGGCCGCGCTCCACGCAGCGGCGCAGGAAGTCAGCGGCATGTTCGCGCGCGCGCGCGGCGGCGGCCTCCATGCGGTACGGCTGCTTGTCGTCGGTCGCGCCGGTCACCCGCCAGTACTTGAGGCCCGTCGAGGCGCGCACCCCGGCCGGCGCGGCGGCGTCGCCGAGTTCCTCCGGGGTCCGATCGAACCCGATGTCCCGGTAGAACTCGCGGTACTCCGGATCGCCGGGATAGCCCTCCGTCGCGCTCCAGACGCGGCGCGTGCACTCGGGGTCGCGCGCGAATGCGATGACGCCGTTCGAGCAGGCGACGGGCGCAAACGTCCCATCGCGGGGCTGGACGGCGGCGTTCAACAGGCCGTGGCTCTCGACGAAGAAGTACCGGGCGCCGACCGCCGCGAGCGCCTCTTCAAGCATCGGGCGATAACCGCACTCGGGCAGCCAGAATCCCGGGAGCCCGTGCCCGAACGCCTGCCGGTATCGCCGGGCGCCGATCGCGACCTGCGCGCGCACCGCCGGCGGGCAGGCGGACAGCAGCGGAAGGTAGGCATGGGTGGCCGCCGTGGTGATCA
This sequence comes from uncultured Verrucomicrobiota bacterium, assembly GCA_964610105.1. GTDB lineage: Bacteria > Verrucomicrobiota > Kiritimatiellia > PWTM01 > PWTM01 > CAZSUU01. The sequence continues at coordinate 38,903 of CAZSUU010000028.1, forward strand.
GTTCGATCCGGCCCGCCTCGCGCAGGGCGGCGAAGCCGGCCGCCGGGTTGCCCTGGTGAACCGTGTCGTAGTCCACCCGCATCCGCTCCAGGTCCCGCCGGTAGTGCGCGGCCAGCGGATGAAACCGGGCATCGGCGCGCAGCCGCTGCTCTTCGCGCGCGGCAAGGGCGATCAGCGCGTCGAGATGGCGGCGGAAGCGCGTCTGGAGCAGCGGGTCCGCCATCATCTCGAGCAGGGTGGGCGAGAGCGAGACGGTCAGCCGGTAGGGAATCCCCTCGTCGGCCAGCCGCGCGAACGTCCGCAGGAGCGGGAGGTAGCACTCCATGAGCCCCTCGAAGAACCAGCGCTCCTCGAGGAACTGCGCGTGCTCCGCGTGCCGGATGTAGGGCAGGTGGGCGTGCAGGACGAGACAGATGCCGATGCGGCTCATGCCCGCCGCTCCGGCGCCGGGGCCGTACTCCGCCCGCGCAAGGCCAGGGGCCATCCCGCGCCGGGGAGGAGGAAACCGGCGCCCGAGGCCGAGGGCGGCGGCGGTCGCAGCACCGCGGAGGGCGCGGTCGGGCGGAGGACATCGGAAGCGGTGCGCGCCGGCCGCGACACCGCGGGGGCCGTCGTTTCGAGTGGGGGAGCGACGGGGGCAGGCGGACGCGCCTGTCGTCGCAGCGAGATCGGCCGGACCACGGGAGCCTTGAACCGGCCCGACGTCAGGCGCCGCATCGCGACATCCACGGCGGGTGCCGCCGCGGACTCGATCGCGACGGGCCGGTCGGGCGGTTCCCGCAGATCGATCACCCGGCGGAGCCTGCGCGGGCTCTCCGCCTCCGCAATCCCGTTCACGGGTCCGGCAAGCGAGAGCCGTCGCAGCCGCCCGTCGGGCCGCAGAAGGCCGATCTCGACGGCCAATGTGCCTCCGGCCCACCGCACCTCCACCGTCCGCTGCCCCTCCGAACAGTCCAGCACGCAGTCGAACCATCTCTCGGGGTCAGGGCCCGGGCCGAGGCTGTAGACCCGCAGAACGAGCGGCGGCCGTTCGGCGGGCACCTCGCGCTCCGCCGCCCGCAGATCCGATGCCGCGATGCGCCACGACACGTGGAGCCGGCGCGGCGCCACCGCGCTCACCCAGAGGGTGGTCCGCGGCGCGGTGGAGGCCTGCGCGGAGGCGGAGGACTTCGCGATGCGGGCGAGCGCCCTGCGAAGCTGGGCAGGCGACAGGACGCGTCCCTGCGCCACCGCCGCCGCGGAGCCGCGCTCGGCGCTAACCTCACCAGCCTCCTCACGCGACTTCATACGGTGTCTGCACTATACCCGTCACGGCGCTCCGAGCGCAAGCCGCGCGACAACGCCAAGAAAGGGTGTTCTTTGCCGGGAAAGTCGCTATCCTTCATGGCCAGTGATGAAACCCATGGTCTTCTACTCTACCAACCGACGTCTCGACGACGCGGCGCCGACGGCGGGGGTGTCGCTCCGCGACGCCCTTTTCGCCGGCATCGCGCCCGACGGCGGCCTGTACCTTCCGGAGCGATGGCCTTCGCTCTCCCCCGCGCTGCTCCGCACGTTCGCGGCGCGCTCCTACGCGGACATCGCCTGCGAGGTGCTCCGGCCCTTTGCGACCCACACGTTGAACGACAAGACCCTGCGGCGCATCTGCGACGATGCCTATGACTTCGAGGTTCCGCTCGAGCCCGCCGATCCCGGCGTGTGGATCCTGCGGCTCGACCGCGGTCCCACCGCGTCGTTCAAGGACTTCGCCGCCCGCTGGATGGCCCGCGCCATGCAGGCCCTGCGGCCCGACAGCCGGCCGATGACCGTGCTGGTGGCGACCTCCGGCGACACGGGGGGCGCCGTGGGCGACGCCTTCCACGGCCTGGACGACATCCGCGTCTTCCTCCTCTACCCCGCCCGCGAGATCAGCTCGATCCAGAAACGCCAGATGGACGCCATCGGCGGCAACGTACAGACCCTTTCCATCGACGGCACCTTCGATCACTGCCAGGCGATGGTGAAGCAGGCGTTCCTCGATCCGGATCTCGCGCGGCTCAACCTGACCTCCGCCAACTCGATCAACGTCGGCCGCATCCTGCCGCAGTCGGTGTACTACGTCTACGCGTGGTCGCGCGTGGCCCCGGACGGCGGCTCCGTGACCTTCTGCGTGCCCTCCGGCAACCTGGGAAACTCCTTCGGATGCGAGGCGGCGCGCCGCATGGGGCTGCCCGTCGCGCGCCTGATCCTCGCGGTCAACGAGAACGACGAGGTGCCGCGGTGGCTGGCGGAGGGGACCTACCGCCCCGTGTCGCCCTCGCGCAACTGCCTTTCGAACGCGATGAACGTGGGCAATCCCAGCAACCTGGCCCGCTTCTTCGAGGTGTTCGGAGGCACCGTCACGCGCGACGGCACGGTGCGGGCGGAGCCTCGACTCGACGAGATGCGGCGGACGATCGCGTCGGTGTCCGTGTCGGACGCGGACACGCGCGCGACCATCCGCGACGTGTACCGCCGGCTCGGCATCGTGCTCGAGCCGCACGGCGCCGTCGGATACGCCGCGCTCGGGCGCGTGCCGCGCGGTCCGGAACCCGCCGTATGCCTCGAGACGGCCCATCCCGCGAAGTTCCCCGAGACGATCGAAGAGGAGCTGGGCGTGCATCCGGAGCCGCCGGAGGCGCTCCGCCGGCGGCTCGAGCGCGGCGGCGCCGCCCTGGACCTGCCGGCCGATTACGCGGCCTTGAAGGAGTACCTGCTGCGCCATGAAGTGGGTTAAGGTCTTTTCGCCCGCCACGATCGGCAACATCGGTCCGGGATTCGACGTCCTCGGCATGGCCATCTGCGGCGCCGGCGACACCGTCGAGGCGCGCCGCGTGGCCAAACCGGGCATCCGGATCCTGGACATCACCTCCGCGGCCCGCCTCCCGAAGGACCCCGCGAAGAACACCGCCGCCCTTGCCGCGCGCCACGTGTTCGAGCTGATCGGCGAGAGCGGCGGCCTGGAGATGAAGATCCACAAGGGCATGCCGATCGGGTCCGGCCTCGGATCGAGCGCCGCGTCGGCCGCCGCCGGCGCCTTCGCGGCGAACTACCTGTACGGGAACCATCTGACCACCGAGCAGCTCATCCTCGCCGCCACCAAGGCCGAGGCCGCGGTGTCGGGCGGTTTCTTCGCCGACAACACGGCGCCGGCGCTGCTCGGCGGCGCGACGCTGACGCGCTGCTGCGAGCCGCTCGACGTCACCCGCATCGGCTACATCCGCCGGCTGAAGCTGGTCGTTGTCACCCCCAACCTCGTCGTGCTCACGCGCGATGCGCGCGCCATCCTGCCGCCGACGGTGCCGTTGCGCGGGTTCGTGTTCAACATGGCCAACACCGCCCTCATCACGGCCGCCTTCGCGAAGAACGACTACTCGCTCTTCGCCCGCAGCCTCAACGATGTGGTGATCGAGCCGGTGCGGGCGAAACTCATCCGCGGCTTCGACATGGTCAAGGCCAACGCGATGCGCGCCGGGGCCGACGGCGTGGCGATCTCCGGATCCGGGCCGACGGTGTTCGCCATCACCGACAACGCCGGCAAGGCGCGGGCCATCGAGCAACAGATGCTCCTGACGTTCAACACCATCGGCATCGCCTCCAGAAGCTTCGTGACCACCATGGACCTGGAGGGGACGCGGCTGGCGGGCGAATAAAGCAAAGGGGGGCACGGCCCTGCGGGATCCGCACCCCCCCAAAAAAGAAACCGATCCTGATCAGCCCCGCAGCCGGCGACGAATCCACAGGACGGCCGCCAGGACCGCCAGCATGCTCAAGGAGGCCGGTTCGGGGATGAGGGCGATCTGGTTGCCCCCGTAGGCGTAGTCAATGGAATACCCGGACGGCAGGTTCACGACGGAGCTGAACTCCGAACCGCTCAGGCTTCCGTACGAAGCGATCACGTATACGTAATCGTCCAGCACGCCCAGCGCCTGGAAGTTCACCGTGCCGGCGCTGATATCGAGCGCGCCGGAGACGTTCAGCAGGTCCGCCAATCCCAGGCCCGCACCATCCACCTCGACATCCAGCGTGCCATTCAGCGTCAGGTCGCCGACCACCGTGAACGTGCCGATCGAATTGCCCGGCGCCATATGCGCGCCGCTGTTGACCATCACGGAACCCGCCGTGCCCGTTCCATCCAGCGTCGCTCCCGAGGCCACGGTGATCAGCCCGCCGCCGGTATGGGTTCCATTGACCCGCAGCGTCCCTTCCCGCACCTCCGTCGTCCCTGTGTAGGTGTTGGTATTGCCGTCGCGATAGGCCAGCGTGAGCATGCCGCTGCCGATCTTCACGATGTTGACGTTGTTCTCGATCGTGCCGGCGTACGAGCCGTTGGCGTTATTGTTCCCCACCGTGAGTGTGCCGTCCGTGCCGGACGAGTTGTAGATCCGTCCGCCGTTGATGTCCTGCAGCCCGTTGATGGTCTCGCTGTACCCGTTCATGTTCAGGTGGCCACCGTAGCCGCCGTCGATCAGCAGGTCGCCCTTGCCCGCCCCGTCAGGAATGACCTCCGAAGCCCCCAGGTGCAGCCCCGCCGAGTATCCGTCCGCCCAGCGGCCCGGCCCATCGGCACCGATGCGGGTATTGCCGGCGTAGTCGTTGCCCGTGTTCGACAGGACGAGGTTCCCGCCATCGCGACCCACAAACAGAGCGCCAACACCCGTGATCCTGCTCTCGACCGTCATATCGATGTCACCCCAGCCGATCGTGAAGTAACCGCCGCCGCTGCCCAGGGTAATCGTACGGCCCGCGCCGATCACCGGAGTGGAACCGTCGTTGTTCTTGATGCCGCCGTAGTCGAGCAGGATGCTGGTGCCGGCACCCAGCGATCCATCGCTGGTTCCGCTGGCGTTGTTGCCGATGCGGATGTGCGCGGCATTGCTGACCACGACGCCACCGGCAAACGTGTTCCCGACACTGGACAGCACCACCATGTTCTCGTCGCTCACCCCGCTCGTAAAGACCCCATTGCCCCGCACGACCAGCCCGCCCCCGCCGCCGCCGTCGAGCAGGGCCTGATTCACGTATGTACGGAAGCCCGCTGTTTCGATGATTGCATCGGCGTTGACGTTGACCGCCTCGAGATCATGGAGAATGGTGCGATTATCATTCAACTCAAGGATGCCGCCGTTGAAGTTGAAGACCGCATGGTTATTGGCAAGGTTGTCTCCGCCCCTCGCGATGTCCGCGGCGATCAGCCGGCCGCCGTTGAGGTTGTAGGTGCCCCAGACTTCCTGGGTGTTATCCGTGCCGCCCCAGTCCTGGAATCGGATGGTGCCGCTCTTGTTGTCGAAGATACCGCCAGTCTGATCCACGACCGCGACGGAGGCCATCTTTGCACCGGCGTTGATTTGCAGGTAGCCGCCCGTGTCCTGCGTGATCTTGCCTCCGTTGAGAATGAGGTGGCCGTATCCGCCGCCATCCCGCTGCACGGCAAACCAACTGTGCACGCGCAACTCCCCGTTGTTAACCACCACCGTTCCCGTTGAGCTATTCCAGTTCCCGATCTGAAACTCGTTATTGCCGGTGTCGACCACCGTGCCCGCCCCATCGATGAGCATGCTCCCTGTAGCGCCATCGGCACCCACGACAAACCGGTCGCCCGCCCACTGCAGGGTCGAACCGGACAAGACTTCGAGGTAGCCGTAGTGCCGACGATCCGTATTGCCGCGCGCGTGACCGACCATGAAGTCGCCGCCGCCGCTCTGCTGGGTCAATGTCGCCCCATTCGCCAACACCAGCACTCCCGTGGCGCCGTTCCCGCTTGCGCCAATCCAGCAATGGCCGCCGCCGCCGGTGAAGGTGATATCGCCCCCGTCGTTGGTCACGTAGGCGCGTCCTTCATCCCACCACCCCATGTTCAGGCTCTTGGTGAACATGTTGAGCTTCGAGCCGGCGGTCATGTTGAAGACGGTGGTCTGGTGGTAGTCGCCGATCACCAAGCCGTCGTCCTCGGTGTATTGCGCATTGACGGTGCCACCGTTGATGGCGAACTGGGTCAGCGCCGCGTTGTTGTTTCCGACACGGCCCCAGCTCGATTCGTCACTGGCGCCGAAGTTGAACGTGCCGCCGCCGTTCACGATCGTAGTGCCGGTTCGAATCGCCGCTCCACCCATCGTGAACACACCGTTGTTGTTGACGATGAGCGTCCCCGCCGACCCTTGAAAGTTCAGGTCGTCGTGTATCCGTATCGAACCGCCGCTGTTGATCTCGACCCATGAGCCGACGATGTCGAGCCAGTTTACGTCGGCGGAACCGACGCCGACCTGCGCGGTGCCGCCGTTACTGACGGTCACCCCTTCGTTGGTCGGCACGACGCCGCCACTCCAGTTGCCCGGCACATTCCAGTCGCCGGTGCCCCCCAACGTCCATGTTTGATCTGCAGGTGCAAACGTCGCCCCGCTCAGGGCCATTCCGACCACAACGGACGCAAAGAAACGACTCATGACAGACTCCCTCTCTTCATTCTTGAGCCCACAAAGAACTCACCTGCAGTGCTGGCCCTGATCTCGTAGCCTTTCCGCCACATCGTTACTGCAATAGCCCGTACGCAGATTCCTTGTCAATGACGTTATCGTTCTTTTTTTCTGTCCCATGCTGCTTGCCGGGACAAACCGAACACCGGGGGCGGTTGGCGGAGGACTGAACAAACGAAGAGGGCGCGGCCCCGCGGGATCCGCGCCCTCAAATCGTCCGCTTCCGGTCAGCCGTCAGCGCTTGAACCGGCGGCCCAGGAACATGGCGCCGAGGAACAGCGCGAACAGGCTCATGGTGCCGGGCTCCGGAACCAGCGCCAGACCGCCGTTGGCCGAATCGCCGACAAGCCGGAATGTGGTGTCATAGGCGCTCTTGATACCCGGCGCCGCGGACAATTCCACCGCCGCTCCGCCGCCGCCTTCCCAGTAGATCAACCGCATGCCGTGCACACCGGCGGCCAGATTCACCGCGCCGAAGATGTCGCTCGCACCCTTGCCGTAATCGGCCTCCATGACAACCTTGCCATCGATCGAGAGTTCGAAACCGTCGTCGCTGTTCACGCAGAACGAGTAGACGCCGGCCGTGTCGACCTGGACCTGGCCCTCGGCCACCACGGCAATCTGGTTCACCTCCAGATTCCCGTTGATGGACCGCACGTAGAACTGATTGTCCGGTGTGAAATGCCCGTGTGCGCCGTCGTCCGTATCCCAGATGTTGATCAAACCGGTCTGATAGGAGTACCGGGTGGGCGCATTGCCATCGATCGCGCTGATGGTCTCGGTAAGGTTGTCGAGACCCTGTCCGGGCGGATTCAGATCGCCATTGGGCGGGCTGTTGGCAGGAACATAATTATAGACTTCGGTTACGTCGAAGTATCCCATGCCGCCCGGCCCAGGCGAGTACGTCAGCGAGCGGGCAGTGGTGAGCCATGACGAATCGAAATAATCGACCGGAGAGGTCTCTGTCACGTTCGAGAAATCCACCGAGAGGCTGTTGGCATTGTCATGCGAAGTGACAAACAGACCGCCGTAAGCGCTGCTGTTGGCGTTGTTCAGCACCTGGTAGCCCATCCGCTGCCAGCCGGCTCCGCCGTGATCGACAAAGGCCGCAAACACCTGGTCGCTGCCGTAGGTCATCCGTTGCAACGCCACGCGATCGGTGCCGTTGTTCGGCTGGGCGCCCCAGTGCTCGACATTCCCCATGGTCGCCCCGCCGCTGGTCGTGCGATACTGAAACGCGGCGCGCTGCTCCGTCGCGGCCGATCCCGGCCGATACGGATCCGTGAAGGCGGCGACCGCGTTCACTTCCTGCCGGTTGCCGTCCCCGATGTCGATATCGTTGCGGAAGAATACCCCCGCCTTGCACCAGTCGTTCACGGGATCCTGGTTGAAGGTCACGTTGGCTTCGATGCGGAAGTCGCCGGTAATGGACTTGTACAGGATCTGGCCGTTCTCGGCGCTGTCCCACCAGTCGGACCCCCAGCCCACGATGTTGTAGCTGGTGCCGCCCAGCCACGCCGCGCTTCCCGCGGCGGCATCGCTGCCGTCGCCGGAACTGATATTCGCCGTGCCCGTGAAGCTCCCGATCTGCGCCATCGCCGATCCGGCCAACGCCAGCGCTACCACCACACCGATCCCTGTTTTCCTTTTCATCCCTTTGACCTCTTTCCCTCTTGTATTGCGCCTACGGACTCCCTTGCCCACTAGCCGCTTGCTGATACCCCGCACCTCGCGCCACATGTCCTCTTCTTTCCCTCGATCCGACGCATCATCACAGAAATGCGGAACGGTTGTCAAATTCTTTTTGGGTTTTTCTTGACGTGTTTCTGAACGCGGCGAGCCGCAAGGCGGACAACAGGCAACGCGGGCAGGATTGCCCGCGGTACAGGTCCGCGTCCGCAGCGCGCACAATCTTGTGCGCGAGCGATGGCCCTAAAGCGCACCTCCATCGGCAAGAGCACCGAGGCGGGCAGGGACCGCGGCCTCGCGGTCCGCCGGCCTCTCCCGCCCTGCGCATCATTCGCTTCCCCCGGCCGGCGGGGCCGCCGGCCCTCCCGTTGCGCGGCGCGCCCACGCGAACCGCGTCCCACCGCGCCAAGGGGCGAAGCCCTTGCCCACCCGACGGCTCGGCCTGCGTGTCGCCCGTTGAGCGATAGCCGCATCGCCATCGCGCATGCTCGCCGCGTATCGTTGCGCCGGAAGATGACGCGCAGGTGCATATGATGTTCTCTGTGTGGTTTCTCCGTGGAAAGGGTGGCGCAACAACCTCTGAAGGCGGCGCGGTTGCACGCAGGAGCGGAAGGATTGGAGTCGGGGCGTTGATCGACCCTCACCCGTGGCTGCGGTTCGCCGCCTTGGGAAAACAGAAGCGCCTTTCCGCTGCCGGAAAGGCGCTCTGCAAACAGGGCTGCCGTCGCGGCTACTTCGTGCGGCGGAGGCCGGCGAGGAGCGCCAGGCCGAGCAGCGCCATCAGACCCGTCGCCGGCTCGGGGACGAGGGCCAGACCGGCGTTGGCCGGACGAATGGACGATGTGTCGCTCTGGTCCAGGGGGAACCACACCAGATTGGCGGCTTCCACAACGCTCCAAGCCCCCAGGGCTACCTGGATTTCCATGTCGGCTCCTCCACCGCCCTCGAACTGATAAGCCTGGAAACTGTACGTCACGCCTTCGGTCAGGCTCAGACTCCCCACGGCCGCGGCATCGCCCGTCCAGATGTCGGCGCCGAGACCCGTGTCCGAGCCAAAGCCCCAGGCGGCGCCGTTCCCGCCGAAGCCGGTGAAATTCTGCCCGACGATGTGAATGGCGGAGCCATCGTCCGACCGCAGGCCGAAGGTCACCTGGAACGTCTCCCCGCCGACGCCGTCACGGTCATCAACGGTGAACTCCCCGTCGGCCCTGAGATAATAATTGTCATCGGCGTCGGGAAGATCGCCCTCGGTGATGAAGGCGTCCGGGTGAGTGCCGGTGGACGTGTACGTGCCGCCGGCGACAGCGGCATCCATGGTCGAGATCGTCGCCGCCAGCATCCCCGGATCGGGTATGCCGGCCACATCCGACTTGTACCACGTGACATCCGCGGCGAGCTGCGCCGGATCCCAACCGGTGGGCGCATACGACGTCGCGCCATCGCCGAGACGGATCCAGCTCGCGTCCGCACTGTTGGCGATGGCGCCCTGAGCGGAGGTGACCTCATAGTACGCACCGCCACCCATTTCGAAGTGGACGAACTCAACGTCGTAGGAACCCGCAGCGAGGTTGTACACAATCCGGGTATCGGCATCGCCCGTGCCCCCCCAGAAATTCGCCGCCTGCGGGTCCACCAAATCGATGCGCCCGCCGCCATGAACCTGCTGGATGTTCTGGCCGGGAATGCGGAAGGTGAACCCGTCGTCAGAACGCACCTGGAAGGTGTACTGACCTGGGGTGGTGACCTGGATCTTGCCGTGTGCCACCGTGATGATGTTGTCGTCACCCACGCCCACCGTATCGGTCAGGAACGGTTGAGCGTAGCCGGGCACGGAACCGGCCGGGTTCGCATTGCTGTCGGGATCGGTCGTATCGAGAAAACCGAAAGATCCATCGGTGATCGTCCCGGCGCCGGAGCGGGCCTGTTCGACTGCATCCAGAGCGTGTCGGAGTTGAGTTGGATTCCGGATCTCGCGTATACCCCACGTACCCACGCCGCCCGCCGGCCCCGGCAACGCCGAATAGACCCCCGGCAGATCACCGAAGACGCTGCCCGAGCGGATACCCGCGATGGGGGTCGGAGAGTTGATCTCCCATTCGATGGCGCCATTCGTCCTCAGGGGCGAGCCGGACTCGTCGCCGTTGGTGCCATCACCGGGATCGGCGGGAAGATTCGGTCCGTAGCCGGACTTGTTGTCGTTCCAGAAGCCGTCGTTGCGGATATGTGCGGCGTCTTCGCCCGGGACACCCGCGTTCCAGTCATTGGGCTCTCCCGAAGCAGGCCAGTGGTTGTAACTGAACGCTTCCCCCGTGATCCACGCCCACCCCATGGTAAGGGGGTCAGCGGTGATGCGGGATTCCGACGCAGCCCCCACACCGAACCGGTCGCACAGGCCGATCCAGGTGTCCTCTCCGTTGGACCAGCGCCAGATCAGGTCGTTCTCGGTCTGCGACGCCATGGTCGCCAGATGGCCGGGAAGCGTCCCGTTGACGGGGTCGAGCGCATTGGGCGCATACGTGGTGGTGTACTCGGCAAAGCTATGGTCATCCCAGTTGATCTGGTAGACGTTCCAAGTTCCACCGGGCCCCAGCGGTGCTTGGAAGTATCCGGTCTGCCCCAAGGCCATCCCCGCGGAGACAATCAGCGCTGCACCGATCCCCCAACTCCGACGCCCGTTCGACCTCATGTTCGCGCTCCTCTCTGCATTCTTCCCATTGCGTTGGACTACAGATAGAAAAACCGAAGAGATGTGTCAATTGAAAACCCCGATTTTCTTATCGTGTTCTTAACTATTCTTGCCTAAGGCGGCGAGCCGCAACCAGACGGCGCCGGCCGCTCAACGCTTTCACTCCGTATTCCTTCCGCTCCTCCACACAGCCGCACCGCTTTCAGCCGGCCGTGGACCCCATCTGCCGGATGAAGGCATCCGCCTCGCCGATGGCCGCCTCCATGTCCTTGACCAGCCGCTCAACATTGGTTTCGACGGTGGCCAGTTCGTCCTTGAGCGATGCGACGGCCTGGGCGTTGAGGTTGTGCTTGAGGTAGAGCACCTGGTCGCGAAGCACGTTGAGGACGGGGTCCATGCGGCTCTCGGCCCTCTTCATCGCCGCGATGAGCTCCTCGTACCGCATTCTCGTTTCCCGAAGCTTCTGCTCGCTGGACCTCCGCAGCTCGGCGTTGGTGTACTGCCCCAGCTCGGCCTTCCACTCGCGGAAGAGGGCATCGGACACGTTCTCGATGGAATCGATCCGGTCCCGGACGTCCTTCGCGCGCGACTCGCAATCCTCGAGGACCCCGGCGAGCTTGTTGTACTGCTTCTCCAGGTTCCCCCCCTTGAAGTTCACGACCGACCGGAACTGCTCCAGGGCCGATTTGAACTCCTCCTTGGCCTTCTTCTGGCTGTTCTGCGCCCCCTTGACCCGGTCGACCATGAGATCGCGCTTGTGGATTCCCACCTTCTCCATCGCGCTGTAGTACATGGTCTGGCAGCCCGCGCAGGCGATCAGCGCTGCGGCGCATGCGGCCAGTCGAACGTCACGGCAGGACATCATGGCCTCTCCTTCCTGATGCGTATGCGTTGTCCAAAGCCACTTTACCACTTCTCCAAGGCGGATGCACGTCTCGGAGCGAGATCCTCCGCGGCACACTCGCCGTCGACGCCTCGTGGCGGAGGCGGATCAAGATCCCGCCGGATCCATTCGGCCCCATCCGCATCGGCCCTGTACCACACTTTACAAAGTGTGTTACATGGCATCGCAGGCCCGGACGGCCTGGGCAGGACAACGGCCGCCTGTGGCCGGGCGTGTTTCCGCTCGCCAAAACGCACTCGATTGGGCTGAATAGATTGCCGGACGACGCCGGTGGGGGATGGCACGTGAACTACGCGGAGAGAGCGAAGGACATCCTGGATATCGAGATCTCGGAGCTGCAGCGCGTGCGCGACAGCCTGGACGGGGGCTTCTCGCAGGCGGTGGAGCTGATCCTCGCGAAACTGAACGCGGGCGGCAAGGTGGTGCTGACCGGCGTGGGCAAGAACCTGCCGATCGCGCAGAAGATCGCCTCCACCCTCACCAGCACGGGTTCTCCCGCCGTCGTGCTCCACCCGAGCGACGCCCTGCACGGCGACCTCGGCCTCGTGCTGGAGCGCGACGTGGTGTTGGCGCTGAGCTACAGCGGGGCATCCGACGAGCTGATGGCCCTGATCCCCTCGATCCGTCGCCTCGGCGTCCCGATCGTCGCCGTCACCGCCGATCCCGACGGCCCCCTCGCCCGCCTGAGCGACATCGTCCTGATCGTCCGCGTCAGCCGCGAGGCCTGCCCGTTCAACATCGCCCCCACCGCCAGCACGACGGCGACCCTCGCGGTGGGCGACGCCCTGGCGATGGTCCTGCTGGAGGCGCGGGGATTCGGCCGCGAGGACTACGCCAAGCTGCACCCCGCCGGGGCCATCGGACGCGCGCTGCTGCTGCGGGTCGCCGAGATCATGCGCACGGGCGAACGGCTGGCGGCGGTCAAGCGGACCGCGACGGTGGGCGACGCCGTCATGGCCATGACCCGCGCACGCGCGGGGGCGGTCGCGATCACGGAGGAGGATGGACGCGTGGCGGGGATCTTCACCGACGGCGATCTGCGCCGGCATCTGGGGGACCCCGGCCCCCTGACGGAGCGCTCCATCGCCGAGGTCATGACGCCGAATCCGAAACGGCTGCCGCAGGACCGGCTCGCCGTGGATGTCCTGGCCTTCTTCGAACGCCATGCCATCGACGACCTCGTCATCGTGGACGAGGCCGACCGCCTGGTCGGCATGGTCGACCTGCAGGACCTGCCGCGGATGAAGATCCTCTAGAACGCGCGCGCGGCGGCGAGCGGGGGCGGACGATGCCGCGAGCACGCGTGCAGAACGCCCGGACCGGCGCTATCGCGCGGCGCCCCAGCGCCTGGAGAAGGGCCAGTACACGGCAAAGGACGGGCCGACGAGGTTCTCGATCTTCACGGCCCCGAAGTAGCGGCCGTCGAAGCTGGAGCGGGTATTGTCGCCGAACGGCAGGAATTCGTCCGCCGCCAGGTCAATCGAAGACGCGGGTGACATGAGCCGGCCGTTGGATTCATAGCCGTGGTAGTCGGGGTCGTGCAGAAGGCGTCGAAAGGGAAAGGGTTCCTCGATTCGACGGCCGTCGACCACCAGGTGGGGCGGATCGATCCGGATCTTCTCCCCCGGCAGGCCGACCAGGCGCTTGATGTAGAAATCCCCGCGCATCTGCGCCGCAATCCCACGGGTCTCGAAGACGATGATGTCGCCGCGGCGGGGCCGGCGGAAGTTGTAGGCCACGCGATTGACGAGCACGAAGTCGCCCAGCGTCACGCGCCCCGACCACATCACGTCGCCCCGCTTTACGAAATCGCCCCCCTTCACGCGCAGGTGGCCCTGATCGAGAGCGACGTCGCGGACCTTGTGCGGCACGGTGTCGACGTACACGTAGTACCCGTCGCCCGCCGGCGTCTCGCGCGTCGAGGGCGAGACAGTGCCCGTCGTCTTCGCCCGCACCTCCACGTAGCCCTCGCCGAACAAGGCCCAGCTCACGAAGCTGAGCGGGGGGCGGTCATACCAGCGCGGCTCGGTCTGCCGCGCGATCTTCACGCCGTACAGCGTGGGCTGCATGGAACCGGTCGGGATGCGGAAGGGCTGGACGAAGAAGCACCGGATGGCCATGACGATCGCGGCGGTGACCGCGAGCACCTCGACATTCGAGCGGAGCCCCGACATCGGCCGCGGCGGCTCGACCGCCTGAATGGCGTCGCCGAGCCGTTCCGCCGCGGCGTCCAGCGCGGACCGGTCCCATGCCTTCCACGCCGCCTCCACGGCGTCCCGCGCCGCGTCCAGCGACGCGAGGGCCGCGGGATCGGCCACGTCTTCGCGCATCGCGCGCACATGCCGGGCATGATGCACCAGCTCCTTGGCTTCCTTGGCCAGGCGCCGGCGTTTCCAATACGACACGCTCTCCGTCATCTCGACTCCTCAGTTCTCAGAGGTCCATGCCCGCCCCTCAGACGGTGATCTTCAATCTTCAATCTTCAATCGGCAATCGGCAATCGGCAATCGGCAATCCGTTCACTCCGTCTTCAGCACCTGGATGAACGCCTCCTGCGGAATGCTGACCTGACCGACCTGCTTCATCCGCTTCTTGCCTTCCTTCTGGCGTTCGAGAAGCTTGCGTTTGCGGGTGATATCCCCGCCATAGCACTTGGCCGTGACGTCCTTGCGGTACGCCCGGATGGTCTCCCGCGCGATGATCTTGCTGCCGATGGCCGCCTGCACGGGGATGACGAACTGGTGGCGCGGGATCACGTCGGTGAGCGACTTGCACATCTGGCGGCCGCGCCCCTCCGCCTTGTCGCGATGGACGATGCACGAGAAGGCGTCCACCACTTCGCCGGAGAGGAGGATGTCGAGTTTGACGACCTCGGACCGCTGGTAGCCGGCCAGCTCGTAATCCATGGAGGCGTAGCCGTGGCTCAGGCTCTTGAGCCGGTCATGGAAATCGACCAGGATCTCCGTCAGCGGCAGGCGGCAGGTCAGCATCACCCGCCGGGTGTCGAGCGATTCGGTCTTCTCCAGGGTCCCGCGCTTGTCCATCGCGAGCTGCATCATCTCGCCGATGTGCTCGTTGTGGCAGATGACGCGGGCGACGATCATCGGCTCTTCCACGTGCTCGATCTGCGTCTCGTCGGGCAGGAAGACCGGGTTGTCGATCTCGCGCATCTCTCCGCTGGTGAGATAGACATGGTACACGACGCTCGGATAGGTCGCGATGATGTCGCAGTCGTACTCGCGCCGGAGCCTCTCCTGCACGATCTCCATGTGCAGCAGGCCCAGGAAGCCGCAGCGGAACCCGAAACCGAGGGCCGACGAGGATTCGGTCTGGAACTGGATGGCGCTGTCGTTGAGGCTGAACCGCTCCAGGCTGGCCTTGAGCTTCTCGTAGTCGGCGCTGTTGACCGGGTAGAGGCCGCAGAAGACCATGGGATGGATGCGCCGGAAGCCGTGCAGCGGCTGCGTGGCCGGCTGGTCCGGGCGCGTCACCGTCTCGCCGATGGAGATGTCCGAAGGGTGCTTGATGTTGCCGATGAGGTAGCCCACCTCGCCCGTCCCCAGGCTGGGGGTCGGCATCGGCTTCGGGGTGAACTGGCCGACCTCCTTCACGTCGTAGTCGGCGCCGGCGCTCATGAGCCGGATCCGATGCCCTGGGCGGATGTCGCCGTCGAACACGCGCAGGTAGGAGACGACGCCGCGGAAGGTATCGAACGTCGAATCGAAGACCAGCGCGCGCGTCTGTCCGGGGAGGCCGGCGCGCGGCGGCGGTACGCGCTCCACGATCGCGGCCAGCAGCTCCGGCACGCCCGCGCCGGTCTTCGCGCTGACCATGAAGGCCTCGTCCATCGGGATCGCCAGCACGTCCTCGATCTGCTTCGAGACCTCCGGGATGTTGGCGCTGGGCAGGTCGATCTTGTTGAGCACGGGGATGATCCGCAGATCGTGCTCCATCGCCAGGTGGGTGTTGGCGACGGTCTGCGCCTCGACGCCCTGCGTCGCGTCGACGACCAGGAGGGCGCCATCGCACGCGGAGATGCTGCGGGCCACCTCGTAGGAGAAGTCCACGTGCCCCGGCGTGTCGATGAGATTGAACTGGTACGTCCGCCCGTCCGGCGCGCGGTAGGACATGGTGACCGGATGGGCCTTGATGGTGATCCCGCGCTCCCGCTCGAGGTCCATGGCATCGAGAACCTGGGCGGCCATGTCGCGCCGCTCGATCGTGCCGGTCAGCTCGAGCATCCGGTCGGCCAGGGTGGATTTCCCGTGGTCGATATGGGCGATGATGCAGAAATTCCGGATGAGCGAGAGATCGGTTCCGCTCATGGCATGGGAACCTCGGTGCCGTACGCCTCGCGCGCGGCGGAGCGTATGCGCGCGATCTCGCCCGGCATGTCGGCCGCCCGGAAGAGCGTCGTGCCGGCGATGAAAGCATTGGCGCCGTGGGCGGCGGCGCGCGCGGCGGTCTCCACGCCGATGCCGCCGTCCA
The DNA here is from genome assembly GCA_964610105.1 of uncultured Verrucomicrobiota bacterium. Lineage (GTDB taxonomy): Bacteria > Verrucomicrobiota > Kiritimatiellia > PWTM01 > PWTM01 > CAZSUU01. The sequence goes on from CAZSUU010000028.1 coordinate 55,161, forward strand.
CGGAGAGATCGAGGACGGGGTAGCGGCGGCGCAGGACCGCCAGTTTGGGCAGGACGGTCGCGAGGAACGACTGCCCCCCGAATCCCGGATGGACCGTCATGCACAGCACCTCGTCGGCGAGCCCCGCGTCGAGGAGCGGGAACGCCAGGTCCGCGGGCGTCTCGGGATTCAGCGTCAGGCCGGGCGGGATGCCGAGGCTGCGGATCTCGCGCAGGGTGCCGGCGACATCGCAGGGGGCCTCCTGGTGGATGAGAAGCAGGCTCGCGCCGGCATCGACGAAGGCGCGGACGTAGAGGTCCGGGCGCTCCATCATCAGGTGCACGCTCAGGGGCATCCTCACCGCGCCCCGCGCCATGCGCACCACGTCGGGACCGAAACTGACGTTTCGGACGAAGTGGCCGTCCATGATGTCCAGGTGCAGGGCGTCGGCGCCCGCCGCTTCGGCCCGGCGGCTCTCTTCCCGAAAGCGCCCGAAGTCCGCGGCGAGCAGCGACGGCAGTATCTGTATGGTCGGTGCCATCCGTAGCCTATGGCGGCAAGCCGCAACCCAGCGGCTCCGGCTGCTTCATGCTTCCGCTCCCATCCATGCGTTCGCCCGTGCGACGGCGCCGCCTTCAGGACGCCGCCGTCAGAGATGGTTCCGCCGCGCTTCGCAACGGATGAACCTCACGGGGACGCCACGCGCGTCCGCGTCGCATTCCACGGCGCGGCCATCCAACAGGCGGGTCAAGCTATCCGCGACGGCGCGCCGCGTCAAGATCGCCGTGGGCTGGAAGACCCCGCTTGTCCACGCCCGCGGGGTTGGATGGGCGCTTCGAAAGGCTTCGCAAGCGAAGCCCCCACGCAAGCGAAGCCCCTTCGCAGGACCCGCGGCTCGCCCTCCCCGGGGAACAATCCCTGAAGAGGGCGCGGTCGCACGGAGGAACGGAAAGAACGCAGTCGGCGCATCAAACGACCCAAACCCGCGGGGCCCGGCTCGCCGCCCTGGCGGGACGCGTACGAGCAGGAGCAGGCCGGCGGCGTCTACGCGGCGGGCGGCGCCGCCGCCTCATCAAGCCGTCGGGTTGCTTCGAGGAGAAGACCCGTCACATCATCGCCGAAGGTCGTGTGGCAGACCGGCATCTCGTCCGGCCGGAAACTGAACGTGCCACGGTGGAGCCGCAGCATGGCGCAGAGGGCATCGAGGCCTTCCTCTCCCGTCGGCGGGCAGAAGGCCGTAATCAACCGCCCCCGGACGAAGACCATGCTCCCCAGTATCCGTCCATCGGGCTTCTCCACGTGCAGCGTCCCGTTGCTCCTCTCCGCGCTCAGCATCTGAATCAGCGCGGGGAGCGCGATGGATGCCACGGATCCCGACAGGGCCGCATTCGCAGTGCCCGACGGCATCGGCATCTCCGGAACGTATTGGGGCTCGGGAGGCGGGGCCACGGCGTCAACCGCGGGCGGCGCAACCGGGACCGATGCCGCCTGCAGCCGACGCGCCAGCCTCCGCTGCCGCCACGGGGAAATGACACGGCTCACCAGGCCTTCGGCGGACCTGAGCCGACGCCGCAAGACGTTCCACACCAGCAGCGTCACACACGCCAGAATGGCGCCGGCGACCGCGCTCTTCACCCACGGGTCCGACTCCTCGTCCGACAGACCTCTCCAGATCCGACGCATGAACGCGGACAGATGGCCCGCGAGCGTCTCCCGGACATCCCCGCCGACGAGGGGGGCCTCCGCCGCCGTCGCCACGTTCGTAAGCGCGGCGGTGCCCGTCCCCGATCTCGCGCTCGGAGAGGTCTGCGGAGAGTACAGCGCACGGAGGCCTGACCAGGTGTTGCTCCAGGACCTCTGAATCCGCTGCGCGGTGGACGGCTTGCGATAGATATAGAATGTCTCGTCACCCACGCGCACGTAGCCCGCCGACTTGGTCTCGCCACTCGCCTCCGAGCTGATCACCGTCTCGGTCAGCCGATAGGGCGCATTCGTGGCCGGCTGACTCCCGCCCGCCCCCATGCCCGGCGTCGGAACGAGCCACGCAGCGAGTGAACCTCCCAAGAACAAACCGCGCAGGATAGGGCGAGACAAATAGCAACGCCCACACCTCCGCGCCGGACTGACGGTCCATGCCCGCCCGTCGTGATGTCTGTTCCCGCCCATCTTGGTATGAAGACATCATAATCCCGAAGCAGGCACCATGCAAATCGGCTCTACGAAAAACAACTCAAATTTTGTTGGCGCAGTAGTGTATTCGTATCAATCTCAATGCGAGGCAGATATGGCATCTCAAAGATCGGATGCCTGGCCCGCGAGATCGATTCACCACCGGCTCACACCCCTCGGCTCTCGCAATCGTGCGAATCGACAGGTTGTCCCCCAAGCTGATTCTGAAGCCGGTTCTGGATATTGGGGACAGGCACTCATGAATTCCACGGACGGGCTCCTATCTATTCTTGGGACAAACACTGGTGCTGCGACGGGCGCTTGGGCGGATTCTGCGGATTCTGGGGACAGGCACCGACAGGCGCGCGCCCGTGCCAGCCGTTTGCCAATCCGCCGGCGCACCACGCCATCGCCTATCCTCCGGCTTCGGCACCCGCCGCCTACGCTTCCCGCCAAACCCTCGACCGTGGCCGCGGCTCGCCGCGTCGTGCGTTTCGCGAGGAGCGAGGACCGCGAAAAGATCGCATCCCGGGGCGAAAGCCCCATAATGTCCGAATGTACTACGCGGGGGAGTTGGCTGCCGTGATGACGGCCGTCTGCTGGACGGTCAGCGCCCTCTGCTTCTCCCTGGCCGGTGCCCGCATCGGATCGCTCGCGGTCAACGTGGTCCGTCTGTTCATGGCCCTGGCGATGTTCGTCGTGTGGGGATTGATCGCCCGCGGGGAGGCCGTGCCCCTGTCGGCGACCCGTGAGGCATGGCGGTGGTTGTCGTTGTCGGGCATCGCGGGCTTTTTCATCGGCGATCTCTGCTTCTTCCGCGCCCTGGTGCTCATCGGTCCGCGTCTCGCCCTGCTGATCATGTCGCTGGCGCCCCCCGTCACGGCGGTGATGGGCTGGCTGGCGCTGGGTGAACGCATAGGCCGCACCGGCCTCTGCGGCATGGCCCTGACCCTCGCGGGCGTGGCCTGGGTGATCACCGAGTCCCCCGAACGAAACGGGAGCGCCACCGCCCACCGGTTCACGTGGAAGGGGGGACGGCTGGCCCTCCTCGGCACGGTCGGCCAGGCGGCGGGGATGGTGCTGGCCAAGCCGGGCCTCGCGGGGGCGGGCTCCCCCTTCGCCGCGACCTCCATCCGATTGATCGCGGGACTGGCGGCCTTCGCGATCTTCGCCGGGAGCGTGGGCTGGTACCCGCGGATTGTCGCCAGCCTGCGCGACGCGCGGGCGATGGCCCTGCTCGCCCTGGGTTCGCTCGCGGGGCCCTTCGCGGGCGTGACCCTCATGATGTACTCCATCGCGCGCATCCCCACCGGCCTCGCCCAGACCTTCGTGGCGACCACGCCGGTACTGGTCATCCCCTTCTCCGTCATGCTATACCGCGAACGGGTGAGCGGCCGGGCCGTGGCGGGCGCGCTCCTGACCGTCGCGGGTGTGGCGCTGCTGTTTCTGCGATAGTATGTTGTCGAAGGAGACCCACGGTCGACGCGAGCGAGGATGCCATGAATCGACGTTCGTTCATTCGTCGGACCGCCGCCGCGGGCGCGGTCCTCTGGGAGGCGGCTCACGCGGACGCGCGGGAGGGGCGGCCTCTTCCGGCGGCCACGTGGGACCGCCTGCCGCGATGGCGCGGGTTCAACCTGCTGGAGAAGTTCCATCGCGACAACCGGGACAGCAACCGCGCCTACCAGGAGTGGGACTTCGACACGATCGCCGGCTGGGGGTTCGACTTCGTCCGGCTGCCGATGGACTACCGCATCTGGACCGACGCGCCGGACACGTACCGCGAGGCCCCGTTGAAGGACATCGACCAGGCGGTCGCCTGGGGGCGCGCCCGCGGCATCCACGTGAGCCTCAATCTCCACCGCGGCCCCGGTTACACCGTCGCCTCGCCGAAGGAAACGCTCGATCTCTGGTCCGACGGCCCCGACGGCGTGGAGGCGCGCCGCCAGTTCGCCGGTCAGTGGCGGATGTTCGCCGCGCGGTACCGCGGAATCCCCTCCGCGGAGCTCTCCTTCAACCTCCTCAACGAGCCGGCGGAGGTCGCCCCGCCGAAGTACGAGCGCGCCGCCCGTGCCGCGGTGGAGGCGATCCGCTCGGAGGATCCGGATCGTCTGATTCTCGCCGACGGCCGGGGCTGGGGACGCGAGCCGGCGGAGGAATTGATCCCCCTGAAGGTGGCCCAGTGCACCCGCGGCTACGATCCGATGGCGGTCACCCACTATGGCGCCTCCTGGGTGAACGGCGACCGGTGGCCTCTGCCCTCGGCATGGCCGATCCCCGCCGCCCCGGTCGGCATCCTGTACGGGGACTGGAAGAAGGAATGGCAGAGCCCGCTGGTGCTTCGGGGGGCGCTGCCTTCGCCGGCGGAATGCACCGTACACATCCGGAATGTGTCTTCCCTTGCCGTCCTCGTCATGCGCGCCGACGGGCGGGAGGTGTACCGTCACGAGATGAAGCCGGGCCCCGGAGCGGGCGAGTGGAAGACCTCGGAACACGTGGCGCAGTACAACACGTGGAAGGCCGACTACGACCGGGATTTCGCCGCCGCCCTTCCCGCGGGAACCAAGGAGGTCGCGATCGCGCTCGATCAGGGCGACTGGGCGGAGTTCAGCCGGGTCACGGTGCAGCCCGCCGGCGGCGGGCGGCCGGTCACCCTCGCCGCCACGCCTTCCTGGGGCCGGAAACAGGAGCCCTTCGAGATCACGGAGTCCGGAACCGCACAGACGATCCCGCCGCGCTTCGAGGCGAGCCGCGAGACGCTGCGGAAGGAAAGGGTGGAGCCGTGGGTGGCCCTGGCCCGGCGCGGCGTGGGCGTGATGGTCGGCGAATGGGGGGTCTTCAACCGCACGCCGCACGAGGTCGCGCTGTCCTTCATGCGGGACTGCCTGGCCAACTGGAAAGAGGCCGGTTTCGGCTGGGCGCTGTGGAACCTCCGCGGGAGCTTCGGCGTGCTCGACAGCCAGCGGGCCGACGTCGCCTACGAGGATCACCGGGGACACCGGCTCGACCGCCGGATGCTCGAGCTGCTGAGGAACGGTTGAGGGCGGGACCGTGAGAACGGGGACGGTCATCGCGGGCACGGTGGCGCTCATCGCCGGGGCGGTCTGCCTCCTTCGCATGCTGCCGGACAGGCCGCCGCCGCACGAGGCGCGGGGGGCGCGGATTCGGACGGGCGGCGCGGCGGACGCTGAATCCCGGCATCGCGTGGCGTACGGGCGACTCTGGCCCGTCATTGCGACGGCGGACACAACGGGGACGGCCGGGGAGGAAGCGCCCCCGGAGGAGTCCGTCGCGCGGCCGCCGCCCTCCCCCGCGGACACCGTCGAAGCCGATGCCGGAAAGCCCCTCGTCATCGACTATCCGACGCCGCTGTTCGACGGCTCGATCGCGGAGCTCGGCCTGGACGCGGCGGATCCCCGTGAGTACGAGGGCACGATCGCCGTCGCCTCCGGTACGAGCCTGATCTCCAGGGGGAAGCCGGTCACGTCGAGCGATCCGGAACCGGTCCTGGGCGAGCTCCAGATGATCACCGACGGCGACAAGCAGGGCTACGAAGGCTCGTACGTGGAGCTGACGCCGGGGCGGCAGTATGTGCAGATCGACCTGCTCGGCGACCATCTCGTCGACGCCATCGCCGTGTGGCACTACCACGCCGAGCCGCGCTTCTACCACGACGTGGGGGTCATGGTCTCGGGCAACCCGTCCTTCACCGGAAGCACGACGCTCTTCAACAACGACCGCGACAATTCCTCGGGAGCCGGCGAAGGGCATGACGACGAGTACCTCGAGACCCACCGCGGCCTTCTGATCCCCGCCCGCGGCATCGCGGCTCGCTACGTCCGGCTGTACAGCAACGGCAATTCCACCGACCGTCTGAATCACTATATCGAGGTCGAGGTGTACGGCATGCCGACCCGCTGACCGCCCCGCCGGGAACCGCAGACCGCGCCGGCGCCCGTGGCGCAACGAGGGCGACGTGTGCTTCTCCGCGATTTCGGCAGGCAGGCACGGCACGCGCATCGCCCTGGCGGTTCGCACGGAACGCCGATTCGAGGTTGACAGGACGCGGGACCGTCCTAGAGTCAGGCGCGTCGGAGCTGTGAAATGACCGCGGGGCAGGACCGTTGTGGCCAGCGGGGAGGTCCTGTTTCTGTCGGGGGGGAGAGGATCATATGACGACGAAGATGTCCGCGCGGGCCGCAGGGATTGCCGTTCTTTCCTGTCTGACCGGCTGGAGCGCGGCGAATGCGCAGTATGCGACCCACTACTGGGACGGCAGCAACACCACGTCCTGGGCCACGGCGGACAACTGGCGAAACCTGGCCATGGCGCCGACGGGCGTCACGGCGAGCGTTCGCCTGGAAATCCGCGGCGTGGGTGCGCCGGAACTGATCTATGACGCGGCCAATGGCGACACCGTGTACAACACCGCGGGAACGGGCAATCCCCGTTCGCTCCTGATCTATCCGGGCGGGGCGCTCCGCATCACCGGCGGCCTGTTCGAGACCCGCGGCACCATGGCCGACATCGTGTGCGTCAACGCCGGCGCCGCCCACATGGTCATCGACGGAGGGACGTTCGTTCGCACCAACGAGATTTCCGGCTCCCAACTCCTGATCGGTTATGGGAGCGGCGCGAATGCCACATTCACCGTCAGCAACGGCTGGGCGCGGATCCGGCAGCTCGAAATGGGCAATAACAGCGGCACGGCCACGGGCGCCGTCTTCGCCTCCGGCGGAACGCTCGAGGTGGGATCGTTCGTCAAGGGCGCAGGGGTCGGCACGTTCTTCTTCGACGGCGGCGTGGTCAGGGCCTCGCAGGACAACGCCGACTGGCTGGGCAGCGGGCTGCCGGTCCGCATCACGGGCAACGGGGCCGCGATCGACACGGCCGGCCACAGCGTCGGCATCAACCGCTACCTCATCAACAGCAACGGAGCCGGCGGCCTCACGGTGTACGGAGGCGGCGTGTTGACCATCGGCGCCGGCGCCAACAACAGCTACGCCGGCCCCACGGCGATCTCCAACGCGACCCTTCGCCTGGGCGCCAACAGCGGGATTCCGAATGGCGCCGGCAAAGGAAACGTCGTCCTCGCCGACGGCGGCATGCTCGACCTGGGCGGGTACGGCGACACGGTCAACGGGCTCGCGGGCGGAGGTCTCGTCGACAACACGCTGGACGTGGGGAGCTACAACCTGACCCTCGGCGATGGCGATGCGTCGGCGGTGTTCACCGGTCGGGTGCAGAACACGAGCGGCATCGTCAACCTGTTCAAGATCGGGTCCGGCTCGCAGACGTTGGGCGGCGGCAATGCGTATGACGGCACGACCACGGTGAACGGCGGCGAGCTGCGGATCGCGCACCCGAACGCCCTGGGTACGACGGCGGGCGGCACGATCGTCAACAACAACAGCCGGTTGGTTCTTGAGGGCGGATGCACGGTCGTCGGCGAGGCTTTGGCCCTGGTCGGCAACGGCGGCAATTCCTTCGGCGCACTCCAGTCGGCCTCCGGTTTGAACGAATGGAGAGGCGACGTGACGCTCGGAGCGGACATGACCCGCATCGGCGCCGATGCAGCCGCCACGCTGGTCGTGAGCGGAGCGATCGGCGACGGCGGCGCCGGCCACGGGCTGCGGATCCGGAATCCCGACGCGGCCGGGACGGCGGTGGTTGAACTGAGCGGGGCCAACACGTGGGGCGGCGGCACCGAAATCTGGCATGGCATCCTGCGGCTGGCCGGCGGCAACGATCGATTGCCGACCACGACCGCCGTGCAGTTGGGTTTCGGAGCCAGCGGTTTTTCGCTCGCCGGCCAGCTCGATCTGAACGGCCAGGACCAGGAGATCGCGGGTCTGTCGGTCAATCCCAATGTGACGGAAGACGCCCTGAAGGCAAGGCAGGTGATCACGAACTCCGCGGCGGCCACGACCTCGACGCTGACCGTCAGCAACATCGCCGACTGCACGTTCCCGGGTCTGCTCGTCGCGGGAGCGGGCACGGTGGCCCTGACGAAGCAGGGGACGGGGATACTGACGCTCGAAGGCGACAACACCTACGAGGGACCCACCGTGGTCGAAGGGGGCGAGCTGCGCATCAACGGCACCCAGACGGGCGCCGGCCTGATCACGGTCAACAACGGCACCCTGGGCGGCCGGGGGACGGTCGGCCCCGTGACGGTAAACAGCGGCGGCACCCTGGCGCCGGGCGAATCGATCGGCACGTTCACGGTCAACGGCGACCTCTCGCTGGCCGGCACGCTCCATGTCGAAGTGGATGGCACGGGGTTGGGCAGCGTGGATCTGCTCAACGTGTCCGGCCTGCTCGACATCTCCGCCGCGACCGTGAAGTTCCAGGCGCTGACCGCGCTGGACGACGTGTACGTGTTCGCCGCCTACGGCAGCCTGAACGGTTCGCAGTTCAGCTCGGTGGTGAATCTCCCGTCCGGATATGCCATCGACTATGCCTACGCCGGCAACCAGATTGCCCTCATCCCCGAGCCGGCGAGTCTCTGGCTGATGGCCGGTCTGCTGGCCGTCGCGTGGATCCGCCGCCGGATGCGAGGCTGATCCGGGTTCGCTTCGCGGACATCGAGGAGGCGCGGCGTCACCGCCGTGACCGGCCGCCTCTGCGATCCCGCGCGCGGACGGACGCCGGGCGCATCGCCAAGTCGGGGAGCGCGCGCGATCGCAGTGTCGGCAGCGCGTTCAGGGCCGCATGCCATGGGGGCGGTTGGAGCGAGCGATGGGATTTGAACCCACGACATCCACCTTGGCAAGGTGGAGCTCTACCACTGAGCTACGCTCGCACCCGAAAACACGGGCAATGTAGCGGGGACGCGAAGGATTGCAACATATTTCTCGGCTGGCATTTCGAGGCGCGCGGATCCGCGAGTGGGCGCCCATGCCCTCGCGGGCACGCGGCCGACCGGTTCCGCCGTCGGGCCCGCCCTGTGTGGCGGCGACGCGGGGTTTTCCATGACGCTTTCCGTGCGCGGACCGGGAGATGCGGCCCGTCCCGACGGTCTTCGACGGTCCGCTCCAGGGTCGGCGTCTGTAATTCAGACAGTGGGGAGGCGGCTGCGTAGGAGGGCGTAGAGCGGGCGTT
>CAZSUU010000029.1:0-63841 GCA_964610105.1 uncultured Verrucomicrobiota bacterium
CTTGAGCCGTTCATAGACTTCATTGCGGCTCAAGGGGTAGCTGGAATCGATCTCCACGGGCATGTAGGCATGGTTATACGCGACTTCCGGCGGAGTCGGCGGGGGGAGTCGGATACCCGGAATGGATGCCAGGCGCTGCCGGTAGAGTTCCGTGATCGCCGCTCGCCTGATCATCAGGTCCCGCATGTGGTCGAGCACCAGGAGCCCCATCAGCGCTTGAAACTCGTTCATCTTCGCGTTCGTGCCCGGCATGACGACTTCGACCTCATTCTCGAACCCGAAGTTCTTGAGGTAGTCGAAGGTCTTCTTCAGGCCCGCATCCTGGAAGGTTAGCGCACCCCCTTCGATCGAGTGGTAGAGCTTCGTTGCATGGAAACTGAACATGCTCAAGTCGCCCCAGGACGCGATCGGCTGCCCGTCCACGGATACGCCGAAGGCGTGGGCCGCATCGTAGATCAGTTTCAGCCCGTGACGCCGGGCGATATCCGCCAGTTCGCGGTGTCGGCAGGGATACCCGAATACATGAACGGCGACGATGGCGGTAGTCCGCGGCGTGATGGCCGCCTCCACGGCGGCAGGATCGAGCGTGTAATGGTCAGGCTCGATGTCGACGAAGACCGGACGGACCCGGTTCCAATACAGCGCATGAGACGTGGCGACGAAGGTGAAAGGCGTGGTGATGGCCTCCCCTTCGATCTTCAAACCCTGGAGCCCTATCTGGAGCGCCAGCGTGCCGTTGCTGAACAGGCAGACGTTTTTCGTGCCGAAGTGCGCCTCCAGGCGTCGCGTGTATCGCTGGAGCACCGGACCGTTGTTGGTCAGCCACGCATTGCGCCAGATCTCCTCCAGGCCGGCCCTGTATTCCTCCAGCGGCGGGAGAAAAGGCCTGGTGACGTAGATCGGGCTCGTGAAGGGTTTCAGCATTCCGCGGCTATTCTGTGGGAGCGGGTTTATCCCGCGACCGGATGCGTCCGGTCCCTTTCCGATCAACCAAGGGCACCAGCGGGTTCCGCGTCTTGAGCTCGGGAAACCGCGAGAAGTCCCGGTCCGCCGTCCACAACTCGCCCACCCCATGATCCAGACAGATGGCGGCGATGCGCGCGTCATGCACAGCCGGCCCTGCGACGTGTCCGGCGGCGATCAGGCGCGACAGCGTTTCCCAGTGCGTCGGCCCCTCCGTGAGCACCTGCACCGACGGAGACTCCAGGAGGGCGGAGACGGCGCCAAGCGCCTGGTCGATCGGCGTGGGCGTCTTGAAGATCCTCGGGTGCGTGACGACCGCGAGAAACTCATGCAGACAGGGCGCCGGCAGCGCCCAGGGTTCCTGACCTTCGGCCAGGTGAGTCACCACCTCAACCGCCCGGTCGTGCGCCGGGTACTCCAGCCGCTGGAACGCCACCAGGACATTGGTGTCCACCGCGATCACGCGCCCCGCCCGCTGTAGATGGCCTCGCGCACGCGGTCCCATGATGGAGACTCGAAACCCTCGCGGAAGCCGCCTCCGGTGAACGCGATCGGGCGCAACTTGAACGAAGCCCTCTTCTCGCGCGCCGCAATGACACTGCGAAGGCCCTCCTCCACCAGCGCACGCAGGGTTACATGCTCCTCGCGCGCCAACCGCTTGCTGCGCTCCAGAATTGCTGGTGCTATCTCTATGGTTGTTTTCACATGGGTACCCATATCAAAAGACCATGCCGCTGTCAAGAAGACGGTGATCAAGACGGGCTTCGCAGGCAACGCCCCCCGCGCCGGCCTTCTCTTCCGCCCTCTTCTTGCGCCTCTTTGTGGCCGTCTGGAGTCTGAGACTTGTGGTTTGGAGTTTCGATTGCGAGTGCGAGTGCGAGTGGGATTGGGATTGGGATTGCGATTGGGATGGGGAGTGGGCGCTGGACGCTTCAGGCGCCCTGTTCCTTCGCCTTGTCCTCCGCGTGGTACTTGTCGCCGTAGCCGTACCGGTAGTGGCTGTAGTAGTAATCGTAGGTGCTGAAGTACGTGGCCTTGCGGAAGTCGAGACCGTTGATGACCAGGCCGAGCTGGGTGGATCCGAGCTCCTCGAGATGCCGCATGGCATTGCGCGTGGGGTGCTTCCGGGTCACCTCGGGACGGATGATCATCAGCATGCCCGTGGCGATCCCTCCCAGCACGGCCGCATCGCTGACGACCCCGTAGGGTGGAGAGTCGAGGATCACGCGGTCATACCGGCTGCGCGCCCATTCGATGAACTCCTTCACCGTCTTCCCGCCGATGATCTCCGCGACGCTGATCTCCCCGCCGCGCCGGCTGCACACCACGTCCAGCCCCTCCACCTTCGTCCCGAAGGGCAGCTTCGCGAAGCGGGCGCTGTCCTGCGCATGCATGACATGCAGAAGGCTCTCGTGTTCGTCGGGGATGCTGAAGACCCGCCGCAACTGGGGGCGGCGCATGTCGAAGTCGATCAGGAGGGTCCGCTCCCCCCGCTGCGCGAAGGCCATCGCCAGGTTGCAGGAACAGATGGTCTTCCCCACGCCGGGCGCCGTGCTGGTCACCAGCAGCACGCGCGCATAGTCCTTGTACTCTCCCGAGTCGAGCACACTGCGGAGGCTGGCGAACGATTCGGCGAACTGGCTGAACTTGTGGGTCGTGGTCATCCACGCGACATCCTGCCGATCCGACCGCTCGATGCGGGGCACCATCCCCAGCACCTTGACGCGGAAGAACCTCTCCGCATCGTCGTCGTGGTGCAGGTAGTCCTCGAGCAGGTCCTTCAGCAGCGCCAGACCGAAGCCGCCCGCCAGGCCGATCAGGATCGCCAGCATGAACGTGCGGCGGGGATTGGGCGATACGGGCGCGCGGGGGACGGACGCGGGCCGCGACATCTTGACCGTCGCGGTGTTTTCGTCCGCCGACAGACGCGCCTCCTCGATACGATTCAGGATCCCCTTGTAGCTCATGTCGGCCGCTTCGCGCTCCCGCTCCAGGGCCGCCAGCTCGGTCTTCGCCTTGGTCACCTCCACCTCGAGCTCAGAGGCCTCCTTGCTCAACTCCCCGGTCCGCTTCCGCAGGCCCTCGGCCTGTTGGCCAAGAAGTCGGTCATTGGTCAGCACGGTCTCGCGCGCCTGCGCGATCGCATCCATCGCCTGCCGCCGCAGGTTCTCGACGATCTGGCCGGCCGCGATGACCTCCGGGTGCTGGTCGGTATAGCGGGACTTCATCGCCTCCCGCGCCGACACGGCCTCCGTGAACTTGCCCACCGCGGTCATGATGTCCGTGATGCGCGGGGTCTCTCCGGGCAGCTTGCCGATGTTCTCGGGCGACAGCTCGATGTTCTCCATCGCCTTCAGCAGCTCCCGGTTCAACACCTGTTTGCTCTCGATCTGGGCCAGGCTGTCGTTGATCCCCGACAGCGACTCGCCGACCACCTTGATGCGGGTCTCGATGGCGTCGATCTGGTTCTTCGAGCGGAAATCGATGATGGCCTGATCCGCCTTCTCCAGGATCTTCCGCTGATTATCCCCCTGGCTCTTGAGCCAGGCGACCGCGTTCTCCGAGAGAAGGCGGTTCTCCTCCATGACCACCGCCTCGGCGGCCATGGCGGCCGCGTCGGCGACGGCGGCGGCCAGGGCGGGATTCGTGTGGGCCACGCTGATGCGGACCAGCCGCGTCTTGCGCATCAGCTCGTACGACACCGCCCCGCTCGCCGCGCGCGCGTCGGACTCCGCGAAGGAGGAGGCGTTGCTCAGCGCCCTGAACTTCTCCAGGATCGTCTGACTCATCGCGGGACCGCGGAATTTCTCCAGCCGGGTGTTGAACACCTCGTCCGCCTGGACGTAGTACTGGTCGTCGATCACGGCGCTTTGGGCGCTCATGATCCTCGGACGCCGCACGCTCATTTCGACGATGCTGGAGGCCCGGTAGACCCTGACGGTCATGCGCAGGTAGAAGGCCGCCACGCAGCAGGCGAAGGCGGTGGCCAGGGCAACGGTCGGCCACTTCTTGCGCGCGACGCGCATGAGCCGCCGGGGGCTGATCTCTCCGAGGAAGAAGGGGCTGCTCGACGATTCGCCATAGTAGGCGGAACCGTAGTACGGCGTTCCTCCGTAGTAATAGGACCCGCCGTAGGCCCCGTACGGCGGCTCGCCGCCGTACGGAGACCGCCGGTGCCCTCCGCCCCGCTGGCGGGAAGGCTCGTCTCCGTCCGCGGGCGGTCCCGCCGCAGTCGGTCGCCTATCGTTTCCCGAAGGTCTTCCCGAAGACTCGCTCATGTGATCTCCCATGGCATCGAGGCCGCCTCGGCCGCAAAAAGGTGCAAGACGGTTTCTCTAAGGCGGCGAGCCACAACCCAACGGCTTTGGCCGCTCAACGCTTCCTCTCCAGGGCTCCCGTTCCTCCGTGCAACGGCGCCGCCTTCGGGGTCGGTATCGGAATCGCGATCGAAGGTCCCTTGGTTCTGCCGATACCGATACCGATTCCGACTCCGACGCCGATGGTCCCCGCGCCATGATGAGAATGGCTGGAATCCGGTTGTCGCCTCTGCCCCCGTCTCATGTTTCACCGGTGTCGTGAGCCTTTGAAGACTCATGCTCGTGCCGACACAGCAGACCCGCGCCTGCGGCCACGGCGCACCAGGACCACAGAACGGCAGGGCAACGGAACGGAAGGTCCACCAGGCTGTGGGCAAACACCAGCCCGACCCCGATCAGCGCGAAGAACACGATCGGCCGCGCCCAGGCATACGGAACGCGCCTCCCCCTGTCCCATACCGGACGGAAGCAGGGGGCGATCAGCAGCAACGCCACGGCCGCCAGGATCCCGCCGCCGACCACCCCGAACTCCGCCAGGAACTGCAGCGGGTCGTTGTGGAGGTTGGCGAATCCCACGGGAAGAGCCCCTTCCTTGGTGCGCGCCGGCAGATACCGGTACAGGAGATACCGGCAGCCCCACCCGCCCACGCCGAATGCCGGATCGTGTTTCCAGATCTTGACCGCCGCCTCGGCAAATTGCCGCCGGTCCTTGAGCGCCTTCGGTATCGCGTCCGCGCTCTCGATGCCCGCGATCACTCTCAGCTCGCCTCGCAGACTGCTCGGCCCGAAGGCGACCACGGCCATCGCCACCAGGGCCAGGATCGCCAGACCTCCGCTGAGGAGGTTCACGCGCGCGGGCGCCGTCGCGCGCGGCCAGAAGTAGCTGGTCATGTAGGCGACGGCCGCGATGACCAGTACCGCCGCCAGCGTGATGCCCACCCGGCTCAGGGACAGGAAGACGGCCGCGAGATTCAACAGCAGGGCGAACAACGACACGACGATCCGTCTCCATTTCGCACGGGCTTCCGACCGCACCGCATCGCGCATCAGCAGCCCCGCGGACAGGGCGGTCATCAGCAGAAAGAACGACGCCGCATGGTTCTCGTAGCCGAAGCCGGCGAAGAACCGATAATTCAGGGCCTGCAACTCCCTGAGACCGTACAGCCAGGCCCCGCCCCGCAGCCTCTGCGCGATGGCGACAACCGCCAGAGCCGCCGCGGCCACGGCCAGGCCTCGCCAGAGCCGCAAGACCGTCGATGCACGAAGCAGGCTGCCCCGCAAGGTCATGACCACGGCCCAGGCGGGCACGAACCAGCGCAGCATTTCCGCCGCTTCCTCCCTGTTGAACGCCCAGGGCCACCCAGGGTGGGGAAGCGGCGTGTAGTCCCATCGCTCGGCCGTCGGATCGAAGAACCACACGCGCCCCGCATTCCACCATTGCAGGATCAGCAGCGCGATGAAAACCAGTCCGAGATAGAAGACCGGATCGCGGAGCCACGCCCAGCGGCGACCGGACAGATCGGCCGCCCGGCGGTTTCCCAGGATCCCCGCCGCCAACAGCAGTGCGATCCCGCCCACGAAGAACGGGGGCTGGACTTCCGCCGGCGTGCCGCCGCGGAACCACGCCGGGAAAGCGGCAATCGCCCACACGGCGGACGCGAGAAGCGCTTCCGCAAGGGGGAGTCTCTTGTGGGAGACATCGGACATAGTCTTTATCCCAGGTAGAGCGGGGCCTCCGGACCCGCCGCGACGTGGAAACCATCCGGCTCGCTCGCCCTTCCAAGCCGTAGTAGGGGCGTCGCTGGTCGACGCCCGCCGAATGGGCAAGACCCAAGAAGGCCTCGCAAGCGAAGCCGCTGCACTATCGCCCTACTGTCCGCGATAACGGCGACCCAGGGGAGGCTTGGCCTCGCCGGGCGCTTCGGGAATGGGCTTGGCGACCGGCAGAATGGTGATGCCGGTCGTCGCCGGATCCAGCGGCACGACGGGGATGGGCAGATCCTTGATCTTGCGCGCCACATCCTCGCCGAGTTCCTTCACCGGATTGCGCGCCGCCTCGCGAACCGCGGCCACCGCCTCATCGCTGCCCTGGACGGCCACGACGATGGCATCGAGGACCACCTTGGAGTAGGCCCCCGAGGCGAGGGAAGAGGCCGCCGAGATCAGCGGCAACAGGGCCGCCTCGACCCTTCCCGCGAGAATGGCCATCAACACCGGGGAACGCGCGGGATTGGCAATGATCATGTGGGCCACCAGCAGGGCCGCGTGTTCGCGCTTCTGGTCCACCGAGAGGGTGGAGGCCCCCACCTTCGCCATCACCGCGAACACGGCATCGATGGCCTCCTGGTCGGTGTCGGATGCCTTGAGGATGTCGACCACCTTTGCCGGATCCGCGACGGTTGCCGCGATCTGGTCGTCGGTGGGCTTCGCCGAGGCCGTGCACGCGCCCGCGACCAGGGCCAGCAGCAGGACGATCGTTGTCTTCATTTCCATCTGTCTCCACCGCCACAAAGGAGTGGGCAATCGAACGCCTCAATACCACACGGAAAGACCCACAAACGCCTGCAGAACGTCGTAGACGGAGACCGGGTCGTTGGAATCCGCCTCGGTGTACTTGACCTCGGCATAGGTGGTGTAGAACGAATCGGGCTTGTAGGCGACCCGCAGGCCCGCGCTCCACAGATCGATGTACTTGTCGATCACCTCGTTGTCGACTTCGTCCAGCACCTCCGTGAGGTAGTCGTCGCGGCGGAACGAACCGAGGCCGGTCAGCGACCAGTTCCGGTTGACCTCGTAGGTGAGGGCCGCCGAGAAGACCATCTGGGCGGCCTCGTTCGCGGCGTAATAGGCCGAAGGCGCATACCCGGAAAGGGCGATGAGATCGAGCGTCCACCGCTCGGACGGCTTCCAGAAACCGCCCACCTCAAAGTCCAGCCGGGTCGTCTCGTCCGAGCGGGTATCCACCTCGCCCCGTGGATCGTCGGGCTCAACCACCTCGGTGGGCACCAGCGAGCCGTTGTAGCTGTACCGCGACGCGCCGACCGCGGCCCGGAATCGCAGCTTCTCCGTGCTGCGCGTCGTCGCCCCCAGGCGGGCCACCAGGGTCTCATCGTTGTCGGCAAATCCCTCGCTCCCCTGGAGCGCTCCCTCGACGGTGAGGAACAAGGCGGTCTTCTCGGTGGCGCGCCAGCCCACCTCGCCCGAGAGGCGGTGCTCGTCGCGGTCGTACAGCTCATCCCGGTCGAACTCGGTGGTTGAGAAGATGTACGCCACATCGAGATCGGTCTTGTCACTCATGCGCCGCCCGAGTTTGACGCCGTAGTCCTGCATCGTTCGGCGGGTCAGCTCGTGCCGGTCGAGCAGAAGCGGATCGGTGCTCAACTGCAGGGCTTCACCCGCCTCGAGCGTTTCGCGGCCGCGGGGGCCGTGGTCGTATTCGTCCGCCAGCGAGTAGCGCTGGTAAAGGTTGACGTCCAGGTTGTCGCGCGTCCCGAAGCCGACGTTCAACCGGTCACCGAACTCCTCGTTGTCCCGATCGGTGACTTCCATGTAGCGATTCCAGGCGCCCCATCCGTCCAACGAGAGCCGCAGGGCGTCCGCCCGGTTGCGCATGTTGAGGCCGACCGTGCCCTGGAAGTAGTAATCCTCCTCCTCGTATTCTTCCTGCGGCTGGTAATACCGGAATTTTCCCTTGGGGTTCGACAGCCAGACGTCCGAGTCATACGTGCCCCGGAGGTCGAGATACGGACGGAGAACCAGCCCGGGGAAGTTGATGCCCTTGCCCATGCCGGACTGGCTGCCCGTCTGTCCCCGACATGTCAAAAGCGGAAAGGCCGCCAGGAGACATACCGCACACACCCACCCTCTTGTCATATCAGCCCTCAAAGTTACCCGCCACGGGTACGCCACGCGACCTCAGATTCTTGAGTCTTGTCATTATCGCCCCGTCGAGGACTTTGTCAAGGTGTAAGACGAATGCGGTCATCCCCATCCGCAGGCGCCCTTCTCTCCAACCGTCACCAGGAGTCCCACCGCCCTGTGAAACCGGCCGCCGATGCCGTCTGGATGAAGAGATCTGCCGCGCGCCCTCAGAAGATTCGCTCTGGCACAAAAACGATATCCCCGTCCTCGAGAACCATGTCCTGGGACGCCTCGCCGCGGGCGCCCACGGCCTTCAGATTGACACGCTCGGTCACCGGTTCCCCGGTGGCCGACCGGCGCGTGACCTTGATGTCGCCCTGATCGGCGCTCGTATCGAATCCGCCCGCCGTCTGGATGGCCGCGCTGACGGTGAGGTCGCGCGTCGGCGGCAGGGGAATGCTGCCGGGATTCTTGACGCGTCCGAGCACCGTCACCTTCCCCCACGGCGCCGCGCCCTCCGCCTGCTGCGCGGCGAATTCAACGATGAGCTGGGGATTGACGAAGTATGACCTGTAGCGCTGAGTCAGCAGATCCGTGACCTCGGAGAGCCGGAGGCCGCCCACGGCGACTGAGCCGAGAAAGGGCAGCCGGATGTCGCCTTCGTCGGAGACCCGCAAGGCGGCTTCCTCGATCTCCTTCTTCCCCGCGACCATGACGGAGATCCGAAGGATCAGTCCGGCCCGCACAAGGGCGGTTGCCGCCCCCACGTTGTTTGTGACAACCGTCGCCTTGCCTGTTGCCGGACGTTCCTTCTCCCTGTCCGCCTGGCTTTCCTTCGCCGCGGAAGGAGGTGCGATTGTGCCGCCGGAGTCGGTCCGCAACGTCAACGCCGGTTTCTCGTCGCCAGCCGGTACCGGCGCGGCCTCGGTCCCGGGCCGCACCATGGTGCACGCGGACACCACAAGCGCCGTGGCCAGGGCGGTCAGCCCCGCCTTGAGAAACGCGAGGCCCGCTCGGAGGCCCGACGGTGCTCGATCCATGGTTTGCAATCGTTCGTCTCCAGACCGCGCCATGCTACACCACAGGTAACTCACGCCGCAAGGGGCCTCGCTTCCCCCGCCGCATGACCTTCCGTATCCTGGTTTCCAGACCGAATCAGTCCGCCGGCGCAAGTATGGCCACCGGCACCTCTACGGCCACGCCAACTCCCAGCATCTCCACCTGGAGAACGACCCGCCCCTGATGCCCGGGCTTCTCATACCGACCCCGCACGCCTCTCAGCGGGCCTTTGCGGATCTCACACCACTCGCCCCGCGCCAGGTCCATGACGGGATTCAGGTAGGCGCCGCTTCTCATTCCGCGCCACACGTTCCAGAGTTCCTCGTGCAGCTGTCGGACCTGCTGGGGACCCTCCGGCCTGATGACCCGCACCACGGAACCCTCGAGCGCGAAATCCTGCTTCCGCCATTCGCCTTCCACAAACACGTAGCCTGGAAAGAGAACCACCTGCGAAACGCGCCGATGCCGCCCGCTTGTCGTCTCCCGTTCGACCGTCGGCAGGAAGTGGACATATCCCTTTCGCAGCAGCCACGTTGCGAACCTCTTCTCCCACCGCGGCCGCGTCCGAACGCACGTCCACCGCAACGGATCACCCGGACCGGCTTCGACGAAGCAGTCCGTCATACACGCCACATGACGGTCATCAGGGCACCCAGCCAGAACGCGCACCGCCGGTCAATCCGTTCCGGTACCGCGAAACAAGCCACGACATCCGAGCGGTTCATCATACCGTCTAACCCGCCAATGTCCAGTTCGGAGAGGCCGGGGCCGACGGTCACACCCGAAAAACACGGGCGCTGCCCTTGACTTCAGCTCGGCGTCCGGACCCCGGAAGGGTGGACGTGCCCGCCGTCCGCGGACTGGACGTTCGCCGCCGGACAGGCGCGCGGCGGTCCCGGCAGAAGGCACCGTCGAAGCAGGAAGGGGCGGTCCCCGCGTCCACCGGTGAACGAGCCGAGCGACCTGGCTGCCGCAGCCGACTGCCGCGGGAAGAGCGGTACCGATGCCGCCCCCTGCGGGATCATGTCTGCCCGCGAGTGTCACACACTTTACAAAGTGTGTGTCATGCCCCGCGTGCCCGTCGGGGACCGGCATCGACCGTTCTCCCCCCGTTCTTCCTTGACGGAGCGCCACGGAGTGGTGAGAAGAGGATCGGTGGGTTCAATGCATCCCAGGGATGGTGGTCCGGTCCGCGCGGTGGGCGCAGCGCCGTGAGCCGATGCGGATGAGAGGATCGAAGTCCGTCCCGTCAGGCAGGGACCGCCTGCCGCGCGGCGATGGTCTCGGCGAGATGCGTGAGCGCGGCGAAGGTGTCCGCCCTCGGAGCGCCGCGGGCCAGGACCGGCGGAAGGAGTTCCGCCTTGAGCCCCGGCAGGCGCTCGGCGAAGCCTTCCAGCGCCTTGACGCCCCAGCCGTAGGACCCGATGGCCGAGATCCACCTCACCCTCGGTTTCAGGCCCGCCGTGACGTACATGGCCATGACGGCCAGTGGATGCGGTCCGTTCCATACGGCCGGCGCGGCGAACACCAGCGTCGACGCATCCACGAGGGCCGAGGCGAAGCGGTCGAGGGGCAGGGCGGTCAGGTCGAACGGCACGACGTCGACGCCGAGCCGGACCAGCTCCGCGATCAGGTGGTCCGACATTCGCCGCGTGCTGCCGTGCATCGATACGGTGGCGATCACCACCCGCGGCGTGAGCGGACCGTTCAGCCATTCGCCGTACGCGTTCAGGATCGGCGCCGGATCCCGGTGCACGGGGCCGTGGCTCGGCGCAATGAGAGCCGGCTCAAGCGCCACCGCCTTCTCGAGGTCTTTGCGGGCCACATTCGCGTAGGGCATCATGATCTGCGCGTAGTAGAGGCGCGCGGCGTCCAGTGTCCGCGGATCCTCGTCGGCGAAGAGCCTCGACGTCGCCAGGTGCGATCCAAAGAAGTCGCAGGAGAACAGGGCCCGGTCCTCGGCGATCCAGGTGGCCATCGTCTCTGGCCAGTGCACCCAGGGCAGGTGCACGAAGCGCAACGTCCGGCCGCCCAGCGGAACCTCCTCGCCGTCCTCGACCGCGCGAATCCGCGGCTCCGGCAGGTCGAGCAGATCCGTCAACATCGCCCTGGCCTTCGGAGAACAGAGCAGCACGGCCTCGGCGTGGCGGGCCAGCACGGCGGGCAGCAGGCCGGAATGATCCTGTTCGGCATGGTGGGCGATCACGTAGTCCAGGCGAGGGAACGCGGTCAGCGTGTCCAGAAACGGCTCCGCGAACGCGGGGTCGGCGGTGTCGAGCAGGGCCGTCTTCTCCGATCCGGCGACGACGTAGGCGTTGTAGCTGGTGCCGTCCGGGATCGGGATCAGGGCATCGAAAAGCCGCCGGTTCCAATCCACCACCCCCGTCCACCAGATGCCCTTCTTGACTTCGCGTGCCTTCATGATCGCTCCGGGTGGGATGCCGCGTGATCGATCGAGTCCCATGACGGGCGCTTCGCCTCAGGGCTTCAACAGAGGATTGCTGCTCCGCGATTCCAGCGGGTTCTCGGCCCGCGGTTCGGGGGAGATCGCCATGGTGCCCCCGACCTGGCGTTGCCGCACCTCGAAGATCGCCCATCCCAGGAATCCGACCAGGAAGAAGATGAACGCGACGAACGCGGCCCGCTTGTACCTCCGACGCCGACTGCGCCGGACCTGCCCGCGCGACGCGCTGGATGAATACGCCGACCGCGAGCTGAGCCGCCGGCGCCGCATGTGCCTGCGCCTCACCTTCACCACCGGGGTGGCCTCTGCCCGATCGTACAGACCGGGTTTCTCCGCGGTATCGCTCACGGACCGACTATAGCGGGCCGCGCCCGGACCGTCCAGCCTCCGGCGCGGGAACATCTCAAGGCGCACGCCCGCTCTCACACCGAATGCAGCGAATCCTTGATCGGACGCGACTCGTCGTCCTCGATCGCCCCGCCCGCATGGAGGGCGATGTTGACGAGGATGCCGACCATGGCGCCGGAGACGAGCAGGCTCGATCCGCCGTAGCTGATAAAAGGCAGGGCGAGCCCCTTGGTCGGCAGACATCCGGTGACCACGCCCACGTTGATGAGCATCTGGAGGGTGATCAGCATCGTGATGCCGAAGGCCAGCAATCGCCCGAAGGCATCCGGCGCGCGCCAGGCGATGATCACGCCGCATGCGCAGAAGCCGAGGAAGAGCAGCAGGACGCCAACCGATCCCGTCACGCCCAGCTCCTCGGCGATGATGGGCAGGATGAAGTCGGTGTGACACTCGGGCAGGAAGAAACGCTTCTGAAGGCTGTTGCCCAGCCCGGCGCCGCCCACGCCGCCGACCACGAACGCATAGAGCGCATTGAGCAGCTGGAAGGCCTCGTCTTTCGCATAACCTTCGGGATTCAGGAAGGCGAGGATCCGTTTCATGCGGACCTCGTCCTGCATCACGGCGAAGGCGAACAGCGCCAGCCCGCCCGCCGCCGCCACGACCAGGTATCTCAGCCGGGTGCCGCCGAGAAACAGGATGAGGCCGCCGACCGCCGCGAGCAGCATCGTGGTGCCGAAATCAGGCTCGACGAAGATCAGCCCCAGCACGAGGCCCAGCACGCCCCCGGGGATCACCAGACCGCGCACG
Organism: uncultured Verrucomicrobiota bacterium; assembly: GCA_964610105.1. GTDB lineage: Bacteria > Verrucomicrobiota > Kiritimatiellia > PWTM01 > PWTM01 > CAZSUU01. The sequence continues at coordinate 12,820 of CAZSUU010000029.1, forward strand.
AACTCGTCCGCGCGCCGCTCCGTGCGTTTCAGGTACCAGGCCAGGAAGATGATGGACGCGAGTTTCGCCAGCTCGGAAGGCTGGAAGTTGGCGGGACCGATTTTCAGCCAGCGCCGGCTGCCGTTGATCTCCAGGCCGATTCCGGGGATGAGGCAGGTCGCGAGCAGCAGGACGGTGAACGCCAGCAGCGGAACCGCCACCCACTTCAGCAGGTGGTAATCGACGCGCGACAGCGTCAGTCCCGCGATCGCGGCCAGCAGGAGCCACACCGCCTGCCGCGTAACGAAGTAATGAGGGTTGTGGTAGACCGTCTCAGCCCTCACCGCGCTCGTGCTGTACAGCATGACCACGCCAAGCGTGACCAGCATCAGCACGATTGCGATGAGCGTATACGCCGTCTTCCACATTCCCGCGCCGCAGCGGGCTCAGTCCGGAATCGGGATCAGGATCGTCTGCCCGGGCTTCAACTCGGCGCCCGCCGGAAGGTTGTTGAGCTTCAGGATGGCCTCGGGGGTCACGAGGAAGGCCTTCGCGATGCTCTCGACCGACTCGCCCTGGCTCACCGGATAGCGGATCGGATTGCTCGCGCCGCCGCCCGCGGGGGCGGGCGCGGGCGCCGAAGGCGGGGTCACCGCAGGCATCTCCGGCATGGGAGGCGGGACCGCGAGGTCCGGCGAAGACGGAGGGGCCACCACGTCCGGCGCGGGCGCGGGCGCGGGCGCTGGGGCGGGAGCGACGGCCCCGGCGGCGCCGCCGGCCGGGATCTTGAGCTTCTGGCCGACGCGGATCATGTCGCTCTTGAGACCGTTCGCCTCGCGGAGATCCTTGATCTTGACGCCGAACTTCTTCGCCACCTTCCCGAGGTAGTCGCCGGACTCGACGATGTACTCGCCCGGCCCTGCGACGGCCGGCTTGGCGGCCGCCCTGGGCGCGGCCGGCGTTGGGGCGGGCTTCTTCACGGTCTTCACCGGCGCCGGAGCCACCGCGCCGGCATAGCCGGGAATGACGATCTGCTGGCCGACGCGCAGCTTGTTCGGGTCCTTGATGCCATTCAGCTCGGCCAGCTCGCGCTGGCTGAGGCCGTGGCGGCTGGCGATGCGACTGAGCGAGTCGCCGGCCTGGACCGTGTACGTCTTCACCTCCGGCGCGGCCGGCTTCTCGGGGATGACCGGCGCGGCCGGCGTGGCGGGTTTCAGCGAGGGCATGGCGGCCGGGATCGGCGCCGCGGGCGGCGGCATCACCGGCGCGGGCGGCGGCTCGACCGCCGGCGCCTGGGGCTGCACCGTCCCGCAGCCCTGGACGAACACGAGGGTTCCGATGGCCATCACGTGCAACAGCACCACCACGATTACCAGCACCGGTGCCTTCATCTTCCTGCTCCTCATCTTCCGTATCTCTTTCTCTTCGGTTGGACTGTGCTCAATCGCCGGGCCCCTCAATATCCGCGGGCCCCCCGCGCAAACGCGTCACCGCGTTCCTCGAAATTCCTGAACTGATCGAAGCTAGCGCACGCCGGCGACAGCAGGACGATATCCCCCGCCTTCGCCTCCGCGCGGACAATCTCTATCGCCGCGCCCAATGTGCCGCACAGGCGGCATGGCGCGGCCGCGGCCCACGCGGAGCGCATCGCCTCCGCGCACTCTCCGATAAGATAGATGCCGGCGGCATAAATGGAAAGCACTTCTTTGGCCGCCGAGAAGTCCTTCTCCTTGGGACGTCCGCCCGCGATCAGCCGGATCCGCCCGCGGGCGTCGAGCATGCGCAACGCCGCCATCATCGCGGTGAGCGACGTGGCCTTCGAGTCGTCGATCCAGCGGAGGCCGTCCGCCTCGTGCACCGTCTCGAGCCGGTGCGGCAGCGGCCGGAACGCGACGGCGGCCGCCGCCGCGGCCGCGGCCGCGTGGCCGGTCGCTTCGGTGGCGGCGACCACCGCGGCGGCGGCCAGGCCGAGGACCGCGTTGTCGAAGTAGGTGCCGCGCACGGACGCCGCCTCCACCCCGCCCCGCGCGACGGCGCCGTCGCGGAAGCGGTAGTCCGCGCCCGCCTCCGCGCCGAAGGTGATCCACCGGACCGCGGCCGCGGTCCCCGCCACCCGCGCCTTGACCTCGTCGAGGAGTCCGGCCGGGACGATGGCGACATCGCCCGACCGCGCGCGGGAGAACATCGACGCCTTGACGCGCAGGTACTCTTCCAGCGTGCCGTGACGGTTGAGGTGGTTGGGCTGCACGTTCAGAAGCACGCCGATCTCCGGCCGGAAGGCGCGCGCGGTCTCGAGCTGGAAGGAGCTGGCCTCGATCACCATCCACTCGGCATCGCGCCGCGCCCGCGCCGCGTCGCACACCGGGGGTCCGTAGTTGCCGGCGATCGACACGCGGGTCCCGGCCGCGACGAGGGCCTCGGCCAGCCATTTCACGGCCGAGCTCTTGCCGTTCGATCCCGTGACCGCCACCACGCGCGCCGCGCCGCGCCGGCTCCAGCCCAGCTCGAATTCCGGCGCGACGGGCACCCCCGCCGCCGCGAGGGCGCGCATCCAGGGCGATGCCGGCGCGACGCCCGGGCTTGCGATGGCCAAGGCCCACGGCCCCGGCGGCAGGTCGCCCACCCCCAGCCGCACGTCGCAGCCCGCCGCCCGCAGCGCCGCGGCCGCGGCCTCCAGCTCCGGTCCGGCGCCCGCGTCGATGACCGTCACCTCCCGCCCCTCCGCGCGCAACAGCCGCGCCGCCGCGCCGCCGCTGAAGCCGGCGCCGAGAACCAGGCACGGACCGGCGTGGAGGTCAGCCGCCATGGGTCATGCCCTCCCCGGCCTTCGTGCGATGCTCGATGCGCCGGACGCTCCGCCGCGCGATCCAGAGGGGCAGCGCGGCCGCCGGGGCGAAGGCGAAATCGAACCAGAACCACACCGGCGGGATTCCGCGCAGCGGAATGCACACCCCCGCCAGGACGGGCACGAGGGCGCACGTGATCAGCCCGCATTCGATCACCCAGAGATTCCGCACCGGGTCGCGGGCGGCGCCCGCGAACAGGATCGCCAGCGCGAGGTGGGCGAAGGCGAGCCAGTCATAGCCGTAGAGCAGGAAGGGCTGCCGGACCCGGATCGTCTCGTACGCGTCGCGGACGCGCACCACGAAGGCGTGCAGCGTCCCGGAGGGCTCGGCCCCGCCCCAGAGCAGGCGGATGCCGGTCCGCAATTCCCACGACGCCGGCCAGATGGTCACGCCGGACACCAGGAGGCCGAACGCCACGATCGCGAGCATCACGCGCGCGCGCCGCAGGTCGTTCGTTGCCGTGTCGGTGTGCTTCATCCGCGCCTCATCTGATCTTCAGCGTCGCCACGCCGAGCAGCGCGAAGATGATCGAGAGAATCCAGAACCGGATGGTCACCATGGTCTCGACCACCTCCATGTCGCGCCCCTCGCGCACGGCCCGCTCCTTCTCCAGGATCTCGAAATGGTGGTGCAGCGGGGCGCACTTGAAGATGCGGCGCCCGCCGGTGGCCTTGAAGTACGCCACCTGCAGCAGCACGCTCAGGGCCTCCATCACGAACACGCCGCCGACGAAGACGAGGGTCACCGTCTGCTGCACGAGGATGGCCACCATGGCGATCGCGCCCCCGAGGGCCAGGCTTCCCGTATCGCCCATGAACACGCGCGCCGGATGGCAGTTGTACCAGAGGAACCCCAGCCCCGCCCCCAGCAGGCAGCCGCAGAACACCGCCAGCTCGCTCGACCCCGGCACGAACCGCAGCTGCAGGTAGTCCGCGAAGATCGCATGGCCGGTGACATACGCGAAGATGAGATAGGCCAGCGCCACCGCGTTCGTGCACCCGATGGCGAGTCCGTCGAGCCCGTCGGTGAGGTTCACGGCGTTCGTCGACCCGACGAGGACGAGGAACAGATACCCCATCGCGACCGGAAGCGGCAGGGCGAGGATCGGCTCCTTGAAGAACGGCACCATCAGGTCGCGGACGAGGAACCGGGTGGAGCCGTCCGCCCACAGCAGGCCGACCACGGCCACCGCCCAGACCGTCTGCATCGCCAGGCGGAGACGCGCGGACAGCCCCTTGGCGTTCCGCTTCGTGACCTTGAGGAAGTCGTCCCAGAACCCGATCGCGCCCATGAAGATCATGGTCGCGAGCGAGAGCAACACGTGGCCGTTGGTGGGAATGGCCCACAGGAGGGCGGCGAGGGTCACCGTCAGCACGATGAGCAGCCCGCCCATGGTCGGCGTGCCGGCCTTGGGACGGTGCAGGGCGTCCAGTTTCGGCGCGTCGCCCATCCGGCTCGGCTGGCCGACCTTGAGGCGCCGCAGGCGTTCGATGAGCCACGGGCCGAGCAGGAGGCTCAGGAGGAAGGCGGTGCCGGCGCCCCCCATGGCGCGGAAGGTGACGTAGCGGAACACCCGGAGCGGGGAGAACCAGTCGGTCAGTTCGTTCAGGTAATAGAGCATCGTGGCCGTCCGTCTAAGGCGGCGAGCCGCAACCCGACGGCCCTGACCGCTCAACGCTTCCGCTCCAGTCCATCCGCTCCTCCGTGCAACCGCGCCGCCTTCCGAGACGGTTCCGCCGCCCTTCGCGGCGGAGAACCCTCACGAAGAACATCGTACGCATCTGCGTGTCATCTTTCGGCGGAACCATCTATCCGTGGGCGCCGGCGGGAGGGGGCAGGTCATGCCGCCGCCCCCACTCCGCCAGCACCTCCTCCATCTGTTCGCCCCGCGATCCCTTGAGCAACACCGCGTCCCCTTCGCGCACCCGTTCGTCCACGGCGGCCGCGGCCGACGCCGCGTCCGCGCACCGGACCGCGCGCCCGGCGTCCCACCCGGCCTCGCGCGCGCCCTCCGCGATATCGGCCGCCAGCTCGCCCTTGGCGATCAGCCCCGTCCAGGGTCCGCCCGCGATCTCCCGCCCCAGGGCCCGGTGGGTCTCGCGCGACGACGCCCCCATCTCCCGCATCCCGCCGAGCACGAGCCAGCGCCCCCCTTTCACGGCCATCCGCGCGAACGTGTCGAGGGCGGCCTGCATGCTCAGGGGACTCGAGTTGTAGGCGTCGTTGATCCACCGCAGGCCCCCGTATTCGAGTTCCTCCCATCGCATCGGCGGGGGGCGGAAGGCGGACAGACCCGCGGCGACCGCTTCCGCCGCGAGTCCCCGCAGGCGGCCGACGGCGACCGCCCGCATGGCGTTCCGCGCCAGGTGGCCGGCGGCGAGAGCCAGCGGGTACGCGTGACAGGCGCCGTCCGGCTCGGTCACCTCCAGCGTGGCGGAGGGCCCTTCACGAAGCCGCCCGCGGAAGTCCGCCGGCCCGTCCAGCGCCACCGAGACGACGCGGCAGGGCGCGGCCCCCTGCATCGACGCCCACCACGGCTCGTCGTCGGCGGCCACCGCCGTCCCGTCGGGAGGCAGCGCGCGGAACAGGAGCGCCTTCTCGTCCGCGATGGCCGCCTCGTCCGCGAAGAACTCCAGGTGGACCGGCCCGATCCGCGTCATCACGCCCCACCGCGGCCGCAGGAGATCGCAGAGGGGGGCGATCTCGCCGGGATGGTTCATGCCGATCTCGAAGATGCCGAGGGGCGTGTCCGGCTCCATCGCGAGCAGGCTCAGCGGCACGCCGAGGTCGTTGTTCCAGTTGCCGGGATTCCGGGCGACGGACCCGGCCTGCGCCAGGACCGAGGCGATCATCTCCTTCACGGTCGACTTGCCCACGCTTCCGGTGACGGCGATGATCTCGCCGCGGATCCGCGCGCGATGCCCACGGGCGAGGTCCAGCAGCGCCCGCCGCGTGTCGCGGACCACGAGCAGCGGACCCGCGGCCCCGGCATTCGCCCGGTCCGCCTCGACCACCGCGCCGGCGGCCCCGCGCGCCAGGGCTTCGGCGGCGTAGGCATGGCCATCGAACCGCGCCCCGCGGATCGCGACGAAGAGATCCCCCGCGGTCACCGCCCTGGAGTCGTGGACGACGCGTCGCGCCGGCCGCGCGGGGGCCGTCCATCGACCGCCGGTCCAGCGGACGACGTCGTCTGGATCGAAGAAGGGCATGGTCAGTCGGTGTGGGATTCTTCCTTGCTCGCATCCTCCCGCCGCCGGGTGCGCCGGCGCCCGAGGAGGGCGGCGCCCGGTCCGGGCCGCCGCGCGGCCGCCGGGCCTCACGCCTCCAGGTGCCGGCGGGCGACGTCTCGGTCGTCGAAGGGGATCACCGTCCTTGCGAATTCCTGGTAGTTCTCGTGGCCCTTGCCGGCGATCAGAACGATGTCGTCGGGGCGCGCCATCTCGATGGCGCGCGCGATCGCCTGCTCGCGATCGATGATCTTCTCGAAACGGGTCCAGTGACCGAAGCCCGCGCAGATCTCTTCGATGATCGAGGCCGGATCCTCGCTGCGCGGGTTGTCGCTCGTGACAATCGCATGGTCCGAGAGCTGCGCCGCCGCGGCGGCCATGAGCGGGCGTTTCGCGCGGTCGCGATCGCCGCCGCAGCCGAACACGACGATCAGGCGCCGGGGGGCGATCTCGCGCAGGGTGCCGAGGACGTTCGTCAGCGCGTCGTCGGTGTGGGCGTAGTCGACATACACCCGGAACCGCCGCGCATTGGGCACGCGCTCCAGCCGGCCGGGGGCGGAATGGAAGCGCTCCAGCGTCGCCGCCATGAGGTCGAGGGGCACACCCAGCGAGAGGCCGGCCCCGATGGCGGCCAGGGCGTTGCTCACGTTGTACCGTCCGAGCAGCGGCAGGTGCACCTTCGCCGCGCCCCACGGACTGCGCACGCGGAAGGTCGAGCCTTCGGGCCCCGGTTCCACCTCCTCCGCGCACACCACCGCCCCCGGGTGCGAGCCGTAGGTGACCGTCTGCGCCCACGAGCCGCCGATGTTGGCGAGCTGCTGGCCCCAGGGATCGTCGAGGTTCAGCACCGCGGACGCGCGTTTCTCCATCTGGCCGAGCCCGCGGAACAGCATCGCCTTCGCGGCGAAGTAGTTCTCCATCGAGCCGTGGTAGTCGAGGTGATCGCGCGTGAGGTTGGTGAACACCCCGACGTCGAAATCGATGCCCCATGCGCGCTTCTGATCCAGGGCGTGCGAGGACACCTCCATCACCGCGCTCCGGCACCCCGCCTTGACCATCTGGTCGAGCATGTACTGGAGGTCGCAGGCCTCGGGCGTGGTGCGGTTGGCGGGGATCACGCGGGTGCGCATCTCGTACACCACGGTGCCGATCAGGCCGCACGGACGGCCCGCGGCCTGCAGCAGGTCGCGGAGCATGTACGTCGTGGTGGTCTTCCCGTTGGTGCCGGTGACGCCCACCGTCTGAAGCTGGGCCGACGGATGCCCGAAGTAGGCGCAGGAGATCTCGGCGATCGCGCGACGGGTGTCTTCCACGTGGATGTGGGTGACATCGCGCTGGGACCAGCCCTCCTGCGCCGAGACCACCGCGACGGCGCCGCGGGCGATCGCGTCCTGGATGTACCGGACCCCGTCCTCGTGCGTGCCGCGAACGGCGACGAACAGGTAGCCGGGTTTCACCTGGCGCGAGTCACACGCGATGCCGCGGATGTCGGTCTGCCGCGGGCCCTGGACCGTCAGCGGCTGGATCACTTCGAGTATGCTTTCGATTCTCATGGTCTCGTCACAGAGCCGCCCAAGCAACATAAGGAGCCTCCTCCGAGGGGATGTCCTCCTCGCGACCCGGATCGATGGCGTCCGCCTTGCCCGACGGGGCGATGTCCAGATACCGCAGGGCCTCCTTCGCGATCTCCTGGAAGACCGGCGCGGCCACGACCCCGCCCGTATGCTCCGGCTGGGGCTCATCGACGACGACGATGAGACCGAGCAGCGGCGCCTCGGCCGGCACGAGGCCGACGAACGAGGCGATGTTCCGGGCCGAATCATACCCGTTGGGGCCGACCTTCACGGCCGTGCCCGTCTTCCCGGCCACGGAGTAGCCCGGCACCGCGGCGCGGCGGCCGGTCCCGCCCTCCTCCGTCACGCGCGCCATGAGCCGGCACATCAGGCGGGCGGTCTCCTCGCGCACCGGCCGCGAGACCACGGCCGGCTCGAACTCATGCAGGACATGGCCGCGGGGGTCGGTGATCCGCTCGACGACGCTGGACCGCATCAGGAATCCGTTGTTCCCCAGCGCGCACGCGATGTTCAGCATCTGCAGCGCGGTGACCATGACGCTGTGGCCCATCGCCACGCGCGACGCGGTCAGCGAATCCCACTGCCCGCGGGCCGCGAGGTAGCCCGGCTCCTCGCCGGGCAGCTCCAGCCCGGTGCGCCGGCCGATCCCGAACTCCCGCAGGTACCGGTCGAGGCGGTTCTCGCCGAGGTGCAGGGTGGCGATCTTGGCGGCGCCGATGTTGCTCGACTTCTTCAGGATGTCGGCGACCGAGAGCGTGCCGTAGGGATGAAAGTCGCGCAGCGGCCGGTTCCGGTAGATCCAGGTCCCATGCTCGCAGTCGAAGGTGGTCTCCGGTCTGACGAGCCCTTCGTTGAGCGCGGAGGCGACGACCGCCATCTTGAAGGTCGAACCGGGCTCGTAGGAGAATCCGATCGGGCGGGCCAGCATGTAGTCGGGCCGCGCGTGGCGGAACTCGTTCAGATCGTAGTCCGGACGCGAGCTCATCGCGAGGATGCGGCCGGTGCGCACCTCCTCGAGGACCGCCCACGCGCCGAGGGCCTGGTACCGCTGCATGGCGCGGTCCAGCGCCGCCTCGACCATGGCCTCGAGGTTGACATCGAGCGTGAGGTGGACATCGGCGCCCGCCTGCGGGCGGATCTCGAGGATCCGCCGGCCCGGCAGCTCGCGGCCGCGCCCGTCCTGCACGCCCACCAGCACGCCGGGCACGCCTTTCAGATGGCGGTCGAGCCGCATCTCCACGCCCGCGCTGCCCACCCCGTCCGCGTTGGAGAACCCGATCACGTGCGCCATGAGGTTGTTCTGGGGATAGTAGCGGGCCGACACCGGTTCGAACCACACGTGCGGGAGTTTCAGCGCCTTCACCCGCTCCATGTCGTCCTCGTGCAGGTACTGCGCGATGTAGACCTGGCGCCGGGCGGGCTGCTGCAGCTTCGCGGTCACCGCGGCGCGATCGAGCTCGAGCGCGCGCGCCAGGTGCGCGCCCACCGCCTGCACAAGCCCCTCCTCGATCAGCATCTTGGGGTCGGCATTGACATGGTAGACCGTCAGGTCCATCGCGAGGATCTGCCCGCGGCGGTCGAGGATGCGCCCCCGGCCGACGAGGATCGGCCGCTCGACCTTGCGCGCCGCCTGCACCCGCGCACGGAGGTCCTCGTTGGCGCCCAGATGCAGGTAGCCGAGGCGCATCCCCAGCCCGCCGAAGGCGCCGCCGAGGACGACCAGGGTCAGGATCATTCGCACCATCTGGCGGCGGTTGATCATGGCGCTACTTGCGGCGGGCGGGCGGGCGAGTCTGGGCGACCTGCGTCCGGGACGCCGGCTCGATCTCGGCCGCGTCGAGCGGCCGCGACAGGTGGACGACCCGCGCGTTGTCGGGCCAGTCCATCGGGATCTGGAACTGCACCAAGGCCTCGCGGACGCGGCGCAGGGTGCAGAGGTTGGACCACTTGTACTCCTCGTTCAGCACACGGCGGCGGACCTCGGCCCGGGACTCCTCCAGGCGCTTGATGTCCTGGGCGAGCGATTCGCAGCGGCCGTTCAGCCACAGGTACCCGAAGCAGAGCAGGGCGGCCGTGCTCAGCAGCGCCGCCAGGGGCAGCGGGAACAGGAAACCCGCGTTTCTCTTCGTATTGACCCGTTTACGGAACATCGGCGTCACTGATCCTTTCCGCCACCCGCAGGAGCGCTGATCGCGCCCGCGGGTTCCCCGCCACCTCGGCGGCCGAGGGCCGCAGCGGCTTGCGCGTCAGCACCCGCACGGGCGGCCGGCGCCCCACCCACCGCTCCCCGCCCGCCGCGAGCGATTCGTATCGGCCCGCGTGCTCGCGGAAGCTCCGCTTCACCAGCCGGTCTTCCAGGCTGTGGAAGGCGATCACCGCCATCCGGCCGCCTACCCGGAGCAGGTCCAGCCCGGCCTCGAGCCCGGCTTCCAGTTCTTCCATCTCGCGGTTCACGGCGATGCGCAGCGCCTGGAAGGTCCGCGTGGCCGGATGGTGTCCGCCGCGGCGGCCGCCCTTCGCCTCTGCCACGAGCGCGCGCAGTTCGCCCGTGGTGGCGAGCGGCGCGTGCGCCCGGCGGGCGACCACGCGGCGGGCGATGCGCCGGGCGTCCGGCTCCTCGCCCCATCGCCGCAGGAGGTCGGCCAGCTCCGCCTCCGGCAGCGTGTTCACCAGATCGGCGGCCGAGGGGCCCGCCGTCGGATCCATGCGCATGTCGAGCGGACCGTCCTGCTGGAAACTGAATCCGCGCGCCGCCTCGTCGAGCTGGAACGACGACACGCCCAGGTCCATCAACACCCCGTCCGCCGGACGGAAGCCCGCGGTGTCGGCCACGTCGCCCAGGCGTCCGAAGCGCGCGTGTCGGGCGGCGGCGCGTCCGCCGAAACGATCCAGCCGGACCCGGGCGCGCCCCACGGCGGCGGGATCCGCGTCGAGCCCGAGCAGCCGCCCGTCGGGCCCGCTGGCGTCCAGGATGGCCTCCGCATGCCCCGCGCCGCCCAGCGTCGCGTCCACGTAGGCGCCCCCCGGCCGCACGGCCAGTCCCTCCAGCACCTCGCGCAGCATCACAGGCCGGTGCATCGCGCCCTTCCCCCCGCTCAGAAGAGGATCCGCCCGCTCACGCGGTGTCCCGCGGCGCCCGAGGGCGTCTGCGACTTCGCGTCCGTGAAGTACTCCGGCGACAGGCGGCGCCGCTGCATCAGGCTGATGTGCGGCTTGTCCGACAGCGGCAGCCGGTACCATCGAGCGCCGGTCGACGATCCGTCCAGCGAGCGGTTCACTTCCAGAAATCGTCCGATCCTCAACATGGTTCTCTCCCACGCCGGCTCGCCGCCGGCCGCGCCGCCTCAGATGCCCATCGACCGCATGATCTTGGCGAGATCCGCTTCGCCCGTCGCGCGTTCGAACTTCGCGAACTGTTCCGGGGCCCAGATCTCGATGTTCTCGAAATTGCCCGTGATCAGCACCTCGTTCCGGATGCCCGCGTGCCGCAGCAGCTCCTCGCGGATCCGGATCCGCCCCTGCACGTCCCACCGCAGCAGCTCCGATCTCGAACCGAGAATGCGCAGGCAGTCGCGCGCCTTCTCGTCCGCCATCGACACGCGCTGCAGGTTCTGCAGGCGCGGTCCCATGATCCGCGCGGGGAACACGTTGAGATAGCGCCGCGCGCCCACGCTCGGGATCACGAAGACCTGGGGCGGATCGCCGACGATCTCCCGCCACTCGGCCGGGATCGTCAGGCGCCGCTTGGGATCCAGCGAATGCCGGTGGTGCGTGACGAAAAAGCCCGGCACCCCGGCTCCTGCCTCTGTAACCCTCTGATCCACTCTTCTTGACCTTTTGTGACACCATATGACACCTTGCCCCACCCCAGCGTCAAACGGTTTTCGCGAAAATCTTTGCCGTCATGTACCCGACCCCCTCGTCGGGCGCCTTGGATGCCGCCGCGGGGCCCCCAGCGCCCCGGCGTTTGTCACCGCAGGCCCGCGGCGCCTCCGGTTCAAGCGGCGGGATGCGGCCCGGCGGAGGACGCGAGCGCAGCCGCGCCTACAGGCCGTGGTCGGTCACGTCCGCCACCTCGTCCACCTCGGGAGCCACCTCGCGGATCATCGCCTCCACGCCGCGTTTCATCGTCATCCGCGCGCCCGGACACCCGCGACAGCCTCCCCCCAGCTCGACCTGCACGCGGCGACCCTCGACACGCACCAGCCGGGCAAAGCCGCCGTGCATGTTGAGCATCGGGTTGATCTGCTCGTCAAAAAGCTTCTTCACCACGTCGAAGATGCGGGCATCGACAACCTCGGCTGACTCGGCGGCATCTGGCATGATCGTGTCCTCTCGGTGCTGACGGCACACTGTAACCGCACCCGCGCCGGACCGCAAGCGCGCCGCGGCGGCGCCGCCGCGGGACCGGTGAAGACAAGGGACTCATCTCTCCGCGCTCTTCGTTGCCGGCTGTTCAGGGCGGGAGCGGGTTGCGGCCCGCCGCCCTGGGCGCCCGAGTTCGAGTTGGAGTTCGAGGCGGAGTTGGAGGTAGAATTGCGGGCGCAGCCCACGACGGGTCGAAGGCACAGATGAACCTGAAGCAACTGCTGGAGCAGTCGGCGCGACGGTACCCGGAGCGGCCGGCCCTCCGGTTCAAGGCCGCGAACCGCTGGTGCGTGCGCACGTATGCCGAACTGCTGAGCCGGGCGCGGGCGGCGGCCGCCCGCCTGGCGGCGCACGGCGTGCGCAAGGGCGACCGCGTCGCCCTGATCCGCGAGAACACTCCCGACTGGCCGGAGCTGTACTTCGGCATCGTCGGCGCGGGCGCGATGGCCGTGCCCGTGGATCCGCGGTTGAAGGAGCAGGAGGTCGCGCACATCCTGGCGGATTCCGGCACGAGTGTCGTCGTGGCCGCGGCGCGCGCGCATCCGCTGCTGCGCGAGATCGAGGACCGCCTGTCCGACCTGCGGCTGGCGCTCCTGACCGACGGCGATCCGCCGCCGCGCAGTCCGGGCCGCATCCCCCGCCTGGCGTGGAACGCGGAGATGGCGCACCCCTCCGGCGAGGGCGCGTGGGATCGCGTCGAGGTGACGGACGACGACATCGCCTCCCTGATCTACACCTCGGGCACCACGGGGCGGCAGAAGGGAGCGATGCTCTCCCACGGCAACTTCACCTCCAACGCGCTGAGCTGCACGGAGGCCATCACCGTCCGGCCCGACGACAACTTCCTGCTGGCGCTGCCGCTCTTCCACTCGTTCGCCTTCACGGCCAATCTCATCGTCCCCCTCGCCGCCGGCGCGAGCATCTCGTTCGTGGAGAACCTCAAGACGGTCGGTGAGAACATGCGCGAGGTTTCCCCCACCGTGCTGATGGCGGTGCCGCTGCTGCTCGACAAGCTGTACCGTCGGCTGCGCGCCGGCATCGAGGAGAACGCGGTGGCGCGCCTGCTGTCGGCCCTGGGGATCATGGGCCCCGTGAAACGCCGGGTTGCGGAACGCCTCGGCGGGGCCCTGCGGCTGATCGCCAGCGGCGGGGCCCCGTGCGACCCGGAGCTGTTGACCGGGCTCCACCGCCTGGGCGTGCTGGCCATCGAAGGCTACGGGTTGACGGAGACCGCGCCTGTCGTGTCGCTGAACCTCCCTCCCTCCCCCCGCGCCGGCACCGTCGGACGCGCGCTGCCGGGCGTGGAAGTGCGCATCCTGGATCCCGACGGCGCCGGGGTCGGCGAGATCGCGGTACGCGGCCCGAACGTGATGAAGGGCTACTGGCGGAATCCGGCCGCGACGGCGGAGGTGCTGCGCGACGGCTGGTTCGCCACCGGAGACCTCGGGCTGCTCGATGCGGAAGGCCGCCTGGCCATCACCGGGCGCAAGAAGGCGCTGATCGTCAACCGCGAGGGCAAGAACATCTACCCGGAGGAGGTTGAGCAGCTTCTCGGCCGGAGCCCGTTCATCCTCGAGGCGCTGGTCATCGGCTACCACGAACCGGGCGCACCCGGCGAGAAGATCGGCGTGATCGTGGTGCCGAATCAGCAGGCCCTGGACGAACTCGGACACCGCCGGGGCAGCCCCCTCACCGAGGCGGAATGCGAGGAGCGCGTGCGGTCCGAGGTCCGCGTATGGGTCCAGCAGATCGCCGAGTACAAGCGGCCCCGGCGAGTGGTCATCCGGGCCGAGGAATTCGAGAAAACCTCCACCGGAAAGATCAAACGCTACCTGTACAACTTCGCCGACGCCCGCCCTCTCTGATCACGCCCAACGCGGCGAGCCGCAACCCAGTTCTGATCCAACAGGAGGCAACAGGGGAACCGAAGGAGTCCAGGCGCGCTGTTGGGGTCCTGTCTGGAGTCTGTCGCTTGATGTCGGTTTCGTACGGCCCGGTTCACCCTGCATCGGCCGGATGCCTCAGTGGCGGAACACGATCTTCTTGACCTGCACGCCGACGATCGCCTGGAGCTTCTTCACCATCTTCGCGGTCTCGGCGGCGGCGCCGACCACTTCGAGGAGGATGAGACCGTTGGGCGAGCAGAAGTCCTCGTCCGCCTCGTGCAGGCCGATGCGCGTCTTGATCATGCAGCCGAACTCGGTGAACACCTGCTGCACCTGCTTCACGTGCTTCACGCGGTTGGTGATGTGTACGCCGATGATCGTATGTTTCTCGCTGTGCTTCATGCTGCCGCTCCTTATCTCGCCGTCGTTTTCAGGCGGCCCGCCGCAACCCGATTCGGTTCGAACAGAAGCTAGCAGAGACCGCGGCGAATCGGAACACGGAAGTCGGACAATCGCCCGGTTGGAGCTTGTGTCCTCTGAATCTCGAGGTTGCTGCCTCGCGGCCCCATCCGCACCGCACCGCGGTTGCCGCGCATGCATTTGAGTTCGAGATGAAGGGGGGATCCGGGTAGGATCGCGATCCATGGGACCCAGAACCGGCATTCCGGCCTCCTTCATGACCATGCTCTCCCTGGGGGCGGTCGGCGGCATCTTCTTCATCAAGGGCGCCCGCACGGTGGGCATCGCGCTCATCCTCGTCGGCCTCACATGGTTCTACCTCTGCTACGCCCTTTCGCGATGGCGGAGACGCCGGTCGCCGGCCGGCCGGCCGTGACCTGGAGTCCTTTTACACGGGCCCCGGTGCGGACACGGTGTCGTGGTTGGGCACGCGGCGCCCTCACCGCGTTCTTCCCGCTCGTTCACCGCGTTCTCTGTCTGGTCCTGTCTGTTGCCTCCTTGACCGCCCGTTCAAGTCCGATGGGGTTGCGGCTCGCCGCCGTGCGGACGACTGCGAACGGTTTGCCACGGTCGGCCGGCTCCGCTATGCTGCACGGCCGAAAGCGGCGCAGGCCGCGACGCCGTTCCACGGGGGAACGGGCGGATCGGAGTGGGAGCGTTGAGCGGTCAGGGCCGCCGGGGTGCGGCGTGCCGCCCGAGGGAGATGTCGATGCAAGCCAGTCAAGCGATGCCCTTTCTTGTGATCCTGCCTCAGTTGTTCGGCCTGATCCCCCCCTTCATTGTCTTCGTCGGCTGTGTGCTCTACCTGCGGAAGAGCCGCGGCATCGAGGCCGTCTTGATGATCGCGGGCAGCGGGCTCGGCATCCTGATGCACCTCATTTCCACGGCCTGCGTCTTCCTGATGGTGTCGCAGCGTTTCCAGCCGCAGGCCTACGGGAAGATCGCAACGGGAATCCACCTCGTCGCCATCCTCGCCGCCTTGGCCTTCGCCGCCGGCTTCGTCATGATGGCGCTGAAGAAGCAGCCGGCCGCGTAAGCCGCCGCGGCGGCGGCTCCGCCCGTCATCGCTTGCGTCGACGAGCTACGACGGGCCCGCCGCCGCCCGCCGCGCTCGACCATCACGCGCGCCGCTCCGGCGCGCGCGTGCGCGTTCCTTCGGCCGGCCGGCGTAGATGGGTCGCGACGAAAGGAGATGGCGACCGATGAATACAGAGCGAGCGCCGGTGGGGCTGGAGCAGGTTCGGGTGGAGTTGCGTGCGCGATACGGTGGCCGTCGATGGGGGCAAGCTGAAGGAAGCGTTTCTGGGAACCCAGGCGGCGATGCCTGCCCTGGCGCCGCAGATGCGGATCTTGGTGGCCGTGGAGCCGGTGGACTTCCGCAACGGCATCGACGGCCTCGGCGGGGTGTGCCGCCGGCAACTGCTGCCTTGGCGCGCATGAACGAACCGCTGTGTCACCGGGGGCGCACGATCCGCGCGCACGACCTCGCCTCGATCCGGCAGATCATCGCGCAAAACCCTCGGGCCAGTCGGCGGCAGCTTTCCGTGTTGGTGTGCCAGGCGTGGGATTGGCGGCAACTGGAACGTCGAAAGGGGCCGTGCCAGGCTTCTGTTCAGAGCGGAACTGGGCGGCGGACGCGAGCCGGCTCCGAGCAGGGCTCCGAGAAGTTCAGTTGCGGCCCGGCGAAGGGTCTGGGATGATGGAGGGGATGGACTGGTTCAAACTGCTGGAGTCCCTGGGGATCAACACGACGCGGTTGCGCTGGCGAATCTACGACTGGGAGCGCCGGCGGTCGGATGCGCGGCGGGAGCGCATCGAAGCGAATGCGCCGGGCCGATTACGCACCCCCGCGACGCGCCGGCCCTGCCCCGCGTGCCGCGCGATCGTGGATGAACCCGGTTCCGTGTGCCCCTATTGCGGCGAACGGATCAGGTCGGCCCGCGCCGCCCGGATGCAGCGGGTCCTGGGTCTCGTGGCCCCGGAATGGCACCCGGTCGCCGCCCTGCTGATGCTCGCCTGCACGGCCGTGCTGGGTGTCGGGGTCCTCCGGTTCGGGCCGGCTGAAACGTTCTTTCCGTCGGCGGAGGTGTTGCGCGCGCTGGGCGCCCTTGTGCCCCTGGAGGCATGGCGAGGGGCATGGCACCAGGTGTTCACCTACGGATTCATGCACATCGGACCGATCCACTTCATCTTCAACATGCTGGCCCTCTCGCAGGTGGCTCCCTTCCTCGAGAAGGAGATCGGCAGTCTCCGCTTCCTGGTGGTCTATGTGCTTACGCTGGTCGCCGCCGGCCTTCTGGACGTGGCGTGGCGTGGTCCCTCGCCCGTCCACATCGCCGGCGCATCGGGCGCCCTTTTCGGTCTCATCGGTTTCGGCGCCGCGTACGGGCACAGACGCGGCGGCGCGGCGGGACGCATGTTGCGCGATTTCTTCGTGCGCTGGGCCGCGTATGGATTCGTGTTCGGGCTGGCGGTGGGCGCCGACAACATCGCACACGCGGGCGGCCTCGCGGCCGGAGTTGTGATGGGATTTCTCATCGAAGGCGAGACCCGCCGCGGCCGGGGCCGTCTGCCCCTCTGGGCCTCCGCCGCCTCCGTCTGCACCCTCGCCACCCTCGCCGCCTTCGTCCGCCTCGTCGTCGGCTGAGGCCCTCCCCCGCGCGTCTCGCATGCAGAGCCGACCGGATCGCGGCCCAGGTGTGGCGTCAACCCGATGCCTATCGGCACACTTTGAAAAGTGTGGCCGCATTCGATGCATCGTCCCGAGCACGCACTCTGCATTGTCTCACGGCCGTCTTTGACTGTTTCAATGGAAAGGCCGAAGCACACTTTTCAAAGTGTGACATCATCTCCGTGCGTCCCCCCACACGGCGCACGGCTCTGCGCGGTATCTTCCTTCGCGTCCTCGAATGCCTGTTCCGCCGTCCACGTTGCGATGCGGATGGAGCGGCCAGGACCGTTGGGTTGCGGCTCGCCGCCTGGGAGAACGAACACAGAGGCGCAGAACGGTGAGCGAAGCACAGGCCTCCCACGGCGGTCCCATGGCCGATCGCGATTCCGACCCCGATCCGGATAGCGATTTCGATTTGGTTTCGGCTCACCGTCTTGCGCTATGATCCCCGTGTCACAAAGCGCATGAATGCGGCGCACAAGGCGAGCCTGTCGGCCGCGCTCCTTCTGTGCGGGGCGGCGGCGGTCGATGGCGCCGTCCTCCCGTACGGCGTCGACGGCCCGACGCTGCATCTGTGGCGCTTCGATGAATCCGCGGAGGCCGCCGCGGTCGACGATGCCGTTCCGGGCGGCGTCGGGCTGACCGCGATCGCCAACGGCGCCACCCTGGGCAACCCCTCGTTCACGGGCTTCGCCTCGGCCGCCAGCACCTACGACGCCGGCCCCGACGCCACGCTCGCGGCCAATCCGAGCGGCGTGCCCGGCCGCGACGCCTACCTCGCCCCCCTGCCCCTCGTCAATGGTTCGGGGGACAACGTCGCGCTCACCTGCACGGGCGCCGACGGGGCGTTCACGTTCGAGGCCCTTGTGCGGGCGGACTTCGGCCCGACCAACCTGGCGGTGGCGCCCGACACCAGCCGGTACATGCAGATCCTCTCGGCCGACGGCGACTCGACGGAGCGCGTGATGCAGTTCCGGATCCTGTGGAACACGGCGAACGACCCGACGCCGGAATTGCAGTTCGTCAATATCTCCGCGGCCGGCATCCAGAACCTCGTCGCCACCCTCCCCCTCGCCGGCTCGAACGCCCTGGCGCAGGGCTGGTGGTACCACGTCGCGGTCGCCTACAACGGCCAGTCGAACACCGCGGACAATCTGAGGCTCTACTGGACGCGGGTGGAGACGAACCGCACGCGGGCGGATCTGCTGGCCTCGCTGTGCATGACCCACAACCTGCCGGCCGGACCCGCCGACTGGACGATCGGCAATGAAGGACGGGCGACCGGGGGGTCGGACGGGAACTGGGTCGGCCTGATCGACGAGGTGCGCCTCAGCGGCATCGCGCGTTCCCCGACGGACTTCCTTTTCGTCGTCGACGCGGACGGCGACGGTCTTCCCGACTCATGGGAGACGACGTATTTCCCGACGATCGCGACCTGGGGAGCGGGGGACGATCCCGACGGCGACGGGCCGGGCAACCTGGAGGAATATCTCGCCGGCACCGTTCCGTCCGATCCGGCGTCGAATCCGTCGGACACGGATGCCGACGGCCTGCCCGATGCATGGGAGCTCCACTGGTTCGGCTCGCTGGCGCAGGGACCGGCGGACGATCCGGACGGCGACGGCCGGTCGAACCTGCAGGAGTACCAGGCCGGGACTCCGCCGGTTGCTTCGGGGGTCGTGTCGGCCGTGCCGCACGCGCGGTACATCCCGGTCGAAGACGGCGATCCGGAGACCAGCGAGTTCGGCTACGCCGGATCCTCCAGCATCAACGCGGTCTCCTTCATCTGTTCCGGGTTGCGGACGGTCGGCGATCGCCAGTTCCTCGTCTACTACGGCCGGCACGCCACCGACCCGACCTGTGCCCATAACAACAAGATCGCCGTCGCTCGCCGCGACCTGGCCGCGAACGTCTGGGAGGTCTTCCGCACCTCGTTCACGGCCAACAACATCGCGGACGGCCACGATGTGGTGAGCTTCGGGATCGACGGCGACGGCTTCATGCACATCTCGTGGGGCATGCACGGCGACGCGTACCACTACGCCTGCACGACCCATCCGGTGACCGGAACCGATCCGGTCGAGTTCGGCCCCGACCGCACCATGACCGGCAGCGAGAACGCGGTCACCTACCCGCAGTTCATCCCGCTGCCCGACGGGGATCTGCTGTACCTCTTCCGCGAAGGCGGATCGGGGAACGGCGACCTCTACCTCAACCGCTACCTGCGGGCATCGGGAACATGGACGAACGTCCACCGCGGCGGAGGCAGCCAGACGCCGTTCATCAAGGGCACGGGCTGGACGCCGAACTACAACGCGTATTGGAACCTGCCCTGCCTGGACGGCGCGGGCAACCTCTTCCTCATCTGGACCTGGCGCTACAACTCCGATTCGCCCGCGGGGGAGGCGGGATACCAGACCAACCACGATTTCGACTATGGCCTGTCGCCCGACGGCGGCGTCACGTGGCGGCGGTCGGACGGCTCGGCCTACACGCTGCCGATCACGGAACGCGGCGAGGCGGGGACGAACACCATGGCCGAGAAGATCCTCTCCATCCCCGAGGGCTGGAGCCTGATCAACCAGGCCGGGATGTGTCTTGATCGCACGGGGAAACCCGTCCTCGCCGCCTGGTGGGCGCCCGGCGCCGGCACGAATGACCATCGGCGCCAGTACATGGTCGCCTTCCCGGGGACGAACGGTTGGGTGACCCGCCAGGTGAGCGGGCGCACGATCGACGCGGCCGGCGACAAGAAGCCCGAGTCGGAGGTGCGCGACCTGGGCCGGCCGGTGATCGTGGCGGATCGCGACGACCGTCTCATCGTCCTCTACCGCGACAACGAAGGCAGCAACGGGCTCACCGTGGTTCACAGTCTGCCGCGCGCGATCGATCCCGACCGGCTGGCGTGGACCGCGTTTGACCTGACCACCGCCAACCTCGGGAACTACGAGCCCGTGATCGACCTCGCGCGGTGGGACCGCGACAACGTGCTCAGCATCGTGTACCAGCCGACGAGTGGACAGGGATACACGCCTCCTTCCAACACGGCCTCGGAGATCGGGGTGCTGGAGTGGGATACCGCGGCCTATTTCGCCCACGCGCCCGAGCTCTCGCTCGACGCCCTCACCGCGTCGGGCGATGCGTGGCTCTCCTTCCGCGCGCAGCCCGGATGGGCCTACCGTCTCGACGCCAGCACGAACCTCGCGTCCTGGGACGGCGTCCTCACGCTCCCCGGCACCGGCGGCGTCACGCACCTCGCGCACCCCGGCGGCGCCGCTGGCCCGCGCCGCTTCTGGCGCCTGGAAGCGAAGGAAGGCGGATTCGGACCCTGACCGCCTGCCACGACGCCGTGGCCCCATCGTTCATGGCTGCCGCCGGTGTGAGGCATCGCGCCTACATCAGGGAGAGCCAGAGGGGCGACGGTCACTTTCGCTTGGCGGTCCGGCGGGAGGGCCGTGCCGTTGGCGGAGCCGCGGCGGCGACAGGCGGCGTGGCGGCGGGAGCCGCCTCGGCGACGGTGGGTGGCGCTTGTTCTGAGGGGACGGGGGGCGGTGGAAAACTCACGGTAGGCAGCAGCATGGTTCCGAAGGGTCCCTGCGACAGCAAGGAACGGAGAACTTCGCGGGCGGTGCTGTAGAGGACACTGACCGCGTTGACCCAAACAAGGGTCTCGACCTTCTCGTCAGGGTATTTGGGGTGGACTCGGAACTGACCGATCAAGTGGAGGTGAAACGAATAGGGCGTATTGACGCCCGGCGAGGGAGTCTCGCGGACCACGACATCGACCCGCCACTCCCGCCGGTCGGCCGCGACGGGCGTGGCCCCGGTATCAACCTCAATATCGCTCAGGCGAACATTCGGTGGTTTCTTCGGATCGTATGCATCCGAGACCTCGAAGTGCACCTTCTTCAGGAAGTAGCTGTCAAGCTGCAGCGGTGACAGATTCATGTGTAGGCTCCACGGGAGTCTCGATCTTTACCCATGCCATCGGCCGGGTGAACCGAAGCGGGGTCGAACATGCCGGATCGTGGGCATGTTGTACCAGTTGGATCTCGCGAAGGTAGGCGGCGGTCACCTTCCCGTCCCACAGGCTCCGCAGGAGGATGTTCAGAGATCTCGAGGGCCGTTCGCGTCCGCTCTCCCATCGGGTATAGGTCTTTCGGCCGAGCTGGAGCAGGTCAGACATCTCGGCCTGCGTGAGTTCAAGGGCTTGGCGGAGTTGGCGAATCTCGTCGGGAGCGAGAAGGCCCATGTGTCGCGCCTTGGTTCGGTCAATGGCTTCCTGGGCTTCATCGCCGAGTATGTAGTCCCCGATGGCGGCATCGAAGATCGCGGGTACCTCTACGGTGACCGTGCGATCGACACCCTCACCGCTCAGGGTGGGGATGGGCACTTGGATCTTAATCCGTTCCATTTTCGCCTTCATGCTGCTCCTCCTGAGCGGCTCGCTATTTCCTCGGTCTGTGTGCGGAGTAGAGGAGTATGATCTTCCCGCCTGCTCGCAGACACAGCTTGGTGTAGACCGGACGTTCTTCGACCATCATGATGAACCAGTATGTGGTTCCGGGTTCGTCCATCGTGTCGACGCGACTTCCCAGCGCCTCATCCTGGCGCAGATACCGGGTGATAGCGTCGTACAGGTCCACCACGAACAGCCGCGGGAAGAGCGATAGCCAGTCGGCAGCTGCCTGCCGGGTGACGTGGATGGTATTGGGCGCGCGCGCGGTCAGTATCTTGCCTACCGCATCCCTCCATTCCCTCGGAATTGGATCCGCCATTGTACGCTTTCACTGGGGCAAGGTATCAATTGATACCTGTCGTGTCAAACAGCTTTTCTCGCCTTGCTCTTGCCCCTTCCAAGTGCGGGCAGGAAAGCAATTTGCCGTGGTCGCGTCAAGCGCGCGGTGGACGTCGGCGCGTGGGACTCAGAGCGGGAGCCGCGGTGGCGGGACGTGCGTCACTCCAACCGCCGTTCGGCGGAGCGGCTGTGGGCGGGGAGCGATTCGACGCGGCTGAACTCGCGGATCGCCGGCAGCATGTCGGCGAGATCCCGCCTCCCGAGTTCGAGCACGCTCATGCGGCGCCGGAAATCCTCGACCGTGAGGCCGGAGAAGTACCGCGCGGACCCGCCGGTCGGCAGCACATGGCTCGGGCCGGCGACGAAATCGCCCGCGCTCTCGGGCGTCCAGGGACCGATGAAGACGGCGCCCGCGCAGCGGATCTCCGGAACCAGCCGCGAGGCCCTGCGCGCCAGGATCTCCAGGTGCTCGGGGGCGAAGCGGTTGACGATGTCCGTTCCCTGCGCCAGGTCGCGGACGACGACGATCAGCGACCGCCGTTCGAGAACCCTCCGTATCGCGTCCGTCCGCGGCAGCTCGGCCGCCTGCCGTTCCAGCTCTTTCCGGACCGCCCCGGCCAGGGCCGCGGAGGTCGTCACGCACAGGGTGCGCTCGTGTCCCGTGCCGTGCTCGGCCTG
This sequence comes from uncultured Verrucomicrobiota bacterium, assembly GCA_964610105.1. Classification (GTDB taxonomy): domain Bacteria; phylum Verrucomicrobiota; class Kiritimatiellia; order PWTM01; family PWTM01; genus CAZSUU01. Next base: position 35,306 of record CAZSUU010000029.1, read on the forward strand.
CGAGAGCAGGTCGGCCGCGACATGGGCCGCCCGCGCGGAGCCGTCAGCGAGCACGGCGATCTCGCTCGGGCCCGCGACCATGTCCAACGCCACGCGCCCGTACGCGAGGCGTTTGGCGGCGGTGACGAAAGGGCCGCCGGGGCCGACGATCTTGTCCACCCCGCGGATGGTCTCCGTGCCGAAGGCCATGGCGCCGATCGCCTGGATGCCGCCGAGGCGGTAGATCTCGGTCGCGCCGGCCCGGTCGAGGGCGAAGAGGATGTGCGGATCCACGCGGCCGTCCGGCCCCGTCGGCGTGCAGGCCACTATCTCCCGAACACCGGCGACAGCCGCCAGGGGAACCGTCATGAGCGCGGTGGACGCGAGGGGAGAGACCCCGCCCGGCACGTACACGCCCACCCGTCCGAGCGGCACGAAGCGTTCGCCGATCCGACCGCCGCCGGGGGTATCGATGTGCCAGTCGGCGCGCAATCCGGCGCGCGCGAAGCGCCGCACGTTGGTCAGCACACGCGCCACGGCGCGGCGGAACGAAGGCTCCACGATCGCGTTGGCCGCCTTGATCTCCGCCGCCGGCACCCTGAACGCGCGTGGCGCGAGGCGCGTGCGGTTGAAACGCGCGGTGAGCAGGGCCACGGCGCGATCGCCTCCCCGGCGCACCTGTTCCAGGGCGCGGCGGGCGACGCGTTCGGCGGCGGGATCGACCGCCGGCGCCCGCAGGAACGCGTCGAGCGCGCGGGGTTCGCGGCCCGACCGAATGTCCACGATGCTGATGCGCATATCTCTTCTCCAGACCGGCCGGCCTCAGCGGCGGACGGACTCGTTGAGCATGCCGCAGTGGCCGCAGGCGGACAGCGGGACGTTTCGCGAATCCTCGTACACGCAGCCGCACGCCGCGCAGCGGTAGATCGACGGCCGCCGCCGGTCACGCCGGCGCACCCGTCTCACACGCTCATAATGAAACCACAGCATGGCGATGATGGCGAGGCAGAGGACGACGGGTGCGAAGAAGGCGCCGTAGACGGAGACCGGCATCATGGACCGATCTCCTTCCCCTCCGGCTCCGCCGCGGACACGGCCGGCTCGAATCGGAGCTGCAGGCGGACATCCCGCGCGCCGTCCTCGTTGCGCCATTTCCATGCCCCCCGCACGACCTCCATCGCCACCTCGGGCGGCGCATCCGACGGATCCAGAAGCACCCGTCGCGGCAGCCCGTCGTCGTCGAACCCGACATGCAGCACGGCCGACCATGCCCGGTTCCCGCAGGCGGCCGCGGACGCGGGGAACGCCCACGGGGGCGGTCCGACGCCACGGGCGCCCTGTATCCAGGTCATCGCATGCCGGGCCGGACGATCCCGGTCCTTCGCGGGGGGCGAAACGCCGGGGCGGGTGGAGCGCGGCGGCGGCAGGGGCGGCGGATGAACGGCGGTGTCGGAGGGGCCTCCGACCGGACGCGGCAGGTAGCCCACCGGATCGTCCGGCAGATCGACCGGGGGCCGGATCGCGTCCTGGATTCCGCGGGCCCGGCTGAATCCCAGCGGCGAAGGCAGCGAGAAGAGCAGGGGGGACCATCGCGTTTCGATCGCCGCCGCCGCACCGGCGTCGGCGACGTTCAGGGGCAGGTATCGTACCGCCGGGGCGCGCGGAGCCTCCACGCGGCGATTCGGCCAGGAGGGGTCAAGGACCGCGAAGATCGCCATGTGCCAGGCGATGGCGACCCCGGCGCCCCACGCCAGGGCCCGTCGTCCCGCCGCCTCGCCGGTCCCGCTCGCCGTGTTCACGGGGAAGGCTCTTCCGTCGGCGCGGCGAGGCGCGTGGCAAGCGATATGCGCCGGATGCCCGCGGCCATGGCCTTATTGTAGATGTCGATCAGTGTGCGGTGGACCACGCGGCCGTCGGCCTGAATCACCACCATGGGGTCCGCGCGACCGTAGGCCGCCTGCCGGAAGGCGGTCTGAAGGCCGTCGAGGGTCGTCCGCTGGTCGTTGAAGAACACCATGCCCTCCTGGGAGACCGTCACGACCATGGCGTCGAACGGTACGCCGTCGCTGAACGCGGCCTCCGGCAGGTCGAGGCGCACGCCCGGCCGCAGGACGAACGGGGCCTGGACGAGGTAAAAGAGGACGAAAAGCAGCAGCACGTTGAGGAACGGAACGGCATCGAACGGGCCGCGGCCGCGGCGCAGACGCGTGGAGTAGAGCCGCGGGAAGAAGACGCGGCGCTCGCCCATGTTCTCGACGCGCTCGTTCATGGCGTCACGCTGCGGCGATGGCGGATGCGATCGATCTGGATCAGCATCTCGCCGGTCACCTGTTCCATGTCGTACAGCACGCTCTCCACGCGGCCGATCAGGAAATGGTAGGCCGCATGGCTCGGGATGGAGACGGCCAGCCCCGCGGCGGTGGCCAGGAGGGCGCGCCAGAGCGCGCCGGAGAGATCTCCCATGTGGACCAGGGGCGCCTTCTGTTCGATGCGCAGCAGCGCCTCGATCAGGCTCAGGACCGTCCCCAGCAGACCCAGCAGCGGGGTCAGCCGCGCCACCACGTCGAGCACGCCCACGCGGCGCTCCAGCCGGGGGATCTCGCTGCGGCCCACTTCGACCATCGCCTCCCGAATGGCCGCGCGGTCATCGTCCACGCGCAGGAGCGCGGCGCGCACGATGCGGGCCACGGGGCCCGGGGTCTCTTCGCAGATGGCGACCGCCTCGACGACGTTGTTGCGTTTGAGCACGTTCAGGATGCCCTGGAGGAAATCCTGCGGGCGGATCTGCGCCCGGTGCAGGTGGTAGAGACGTTCGAAGAAAACGGTCGCGGCCGTCAGGCTCGCGAGCAGGATCACCCAGACCAGCGGCCCGCCTCGTTGGATCAACTCAAACATGGCTCATCGTCTCCCCGCCCGCGCGGTCCCGCGGGAGGCTCCTCCCGAGATCGTTCTGGCGGTCGCCATCGCGATCGCCCCTGCCCTCGCCATCGATTCGCGCGTCATGCCCCGCCGCCTCAGAAGAGCATCCATTTCTCAAGCCGGATCTTCTGGATCCGGTCCCTCGCCTCCGTGCCGGCCGAGCCGCCGTCGTCCACGATGCGGCGGTAGATGTTCACGGCCTCGCGCCATTCCTCCTGCCGCTCCTTGAGGGCGGCGGCATTGAAGGCCGCACGAGCGAACCACACCGGCGCCCCGAGCCCGCCCTTCTCGCGGTCGGCAAGGTGGTCATAGACGACGTTCATGTAGCGCTCGAAGGCCTCGCCGGTCTTCTCCATCTTCTCCAGGCACCGTCCGATCTTGTACTCCGCCTGGAGCTGCAGCTCCTGGGGCGCGGCCCCGTTCTCGCGCACCGTCCGGTAGGCCTGCACGGCCAGGTCGTAGCGCGCGGGGTCGTCGGCGCCGAGGGTGAAATGGCAATCGCCCTTGCGGCCCCAGGCCAGGAGCGCCAGGTAGCTGTCGGGCTCGCGTTTGACGATCTCCTCGAACGCGAGGATGGCGGCCGCGAACTGGCCGAGTTCGCTCAGGGCGTCGCCCTGCGCGAAGCGCGCCTCGGACAGATGGGCGCTCTCGGGGTACGCCTTGGCGAGCCGGTTGAAGTACTCGATCGCCCGCAGGTACTCCTTCGCGCCGGCGGCCGAGCGGCCGGCCCAGAAGAGCGACTGGGCGGCGAGGGGACTGGTCGGATAGGCGCGGGCGAGCTCCGCGAAGGCGGTCTCCGCGTCCTTGAACTCGCCGCGGTTGAACGCGTGTTCGCCCAGCCAGAACTGGACGTCGGGCGCCCACGACGACGCGGGGAACCGGGCGATGAACTCGCGGCACACGCGCACGGCCTCGGCGTCCCGCCCCATGAGGTAGAGGCACCAGCCGCGCATGAAGAAGGCCTGCTCGGCCGAGGGCGTGCCCGGATGCTCCTTGACCACGCGGGAGAAGCCGGCCTCCGCCGCGGGGAATTCGCCCAGGCGGTAGAGGACCAGACCGCGGGCGAGCAGGGCCCGCGAACGCACCGCGGCGTTGGTGTACCGGGCGGCCACCTCGTCATACGCGTCGCGGGCCGCGGTCCACTTCCCCTCCTCCTCGGTCACGCGGATCCGCCGCAGGGCCGCCGAACCGGCCAGGGGGTGGCGCGGCCAGCGCTGCTCGAAACCCTGGAACTCCACCGCCGCCTCGGCCCCGCGCTTCAGCAGCCACAGGCACTCGGCGGCCTGGTAGGACGCCTGCGGCGCGCGGTCGTCGCCCGGATACCGATCGGCGAAGCGGCGGTACTGGGCGCGGGCCAGCTCGTACTTGCCGTCGGCGAACCAGGCATCGCCGGCCTTGAATCTCGCCAGAGCGGCCTGCGCCGGATCGGGATGGGTGTCCGCCGCCTTCTCGAACTCCGCCGCGGACTCGGCATGCCGCTTCAGCGCGGCCAGGCTCCAGCCCTTGCCCAGATGGGCCTCGCCGAGACCCGCCGGATCCTCGAACGCCTCGAGGTAGTTCTGGTACTCGGTCGCCGCCTCGGCGAAGCGCTCGCGATCCAGGAGGTGGCGCGCGAGAAAGAGCTGGGCCTCGGCGGCCTGAGGGTCGGCGCGGGTCCGCGCGATCTGCTCGCGCAGCAGGGCGCGGCCGCGCTCCCAGTCCCCCGTCCGGATCAACAGCCGCGCCTTGGCCACGCCCAGCCGCGACGCCCACGGCGTCGCGCGGCCGAGCTCGATGCCCCGATCCAGCGCCGCCAGGGCGGCGGGGGCGTTGGTGCGCGCCTCGGCGACCGCGGCCAGCGAAAGCCAGGCCTGCGCGCGCTCGTCGGTCCGGCAGTCGGGATCCTCCGCGAGCGAACGGAGGATCGTCTCGGCCCCCGCGATATCGCCGGACTCGTGGCGCAGCCGTCCCAGCATGAGACGGGCCGCGGACACGGCCGGATCGGCCGGTCGGCGGGCCAGCAGCCGGTCGAGCACGGCGGCGGCCTCCAGGGGCGTCCCCTGCTCGCGCAGCCATCGGGCCCAGTCCAGCATCAGCGCCGGGAGGCCCGCCGCATCCGGGAATCGCTCTTCGGCGGCCGCACACGCGGCGAAGGCCTCGTCATACCGGCCGGTGCGGGCGCAGGTCCGCGCCAGCAGCGAGACGGAGTCGAAGTCGACGGGAATGCCCGGGCCCGCGAGGGTGAGCAGCGTGGCGTCGGGATCGCCCGACTCGAACTGCGCCTGGGCGAGCCAGAAGTGCAGCCCCGCCTCCGCCGCGTTGGCGGCGGACGACAGGCCCTGCAGCAGCTGCACCGCCTCGGGCGCGCGGCCCTGGGCCAGGAGGGTGCGGGCCAGCCAGACGGCGCTCGCCGTCCTCTCCGCGGGGCTGTAGGCCAGCTCCAGCGCCTCCCGGAACCGCCGCTCCGCCAGGGGGTACAGCTCGTCCTGGAGCGCCGCGCGTCCCCGCCGCTCGGCATCGGACCTCGCCTCCGCGGAGGGCGGGGCCACCGCGTTCGTGGACGACACCGGCGCAGGCTCGGCCGCGGGGGACGACCCGCCCGCCAGACCGACGGCCAGAGCGAAGGCCGCTATGAGACCCGTGCGCATCACGCCGGGGAGGTTTTAGCCTGCCCGAGAACCTCCTGCAAGGCCCGACCCGTGTGAGATGCCGAAACGGCGGCCACCTCTTCGGGCGTCCCCTCCGCGACGATGCGGCCGCCGCCGTCGCCGCCCTCGGGACCCAGATCGAGGACCCAGTCCGCCCGCTTGATCACGTCGAGCTGATGCTCGATCACCAGCACCGTGTTGCCCGCGTCCCGCAGCCGTTCGAGGACCTGCAGCAGGCGTTGAATGTCCGCGAAGTGCAGGCCGGTCGTCGGTTCGTCGAGGATGTACAGCGTCCGACCCGTGTCGCGACGGCTCAGTTCCGCCGAGAGCTTGACCCGCTGCGCCTCTCCGCCGGAGAGCGTGGTCGCCGGCTGCCCGAGATGAAGATAGCCCAGCCCGACCTCCGACAGCGTGCGGATCTTGCGCTCGATGGCGGGAATGGCGGCGAAGAAATCGCGCGCCTCGTCGATGGTGAGATCCAGCACGTCGGCGATGCTGCGCCCGTGGAACCGGATCTCCAGCGTCTCGCGGTTGTAGCGCCGGCCGCGGCACTGTTCGCACGTCACGCGCACATCGGGCAGGAAGTGCATCTCGACCCGCAGGATGCCGTCGCCCTTGCACGCCTCGCACCGGCCGCCCTTGACGTTGAAGCTGAAGCGGCCGGGACCGTACCCGCGAACCCTGGAGGCCGGCAGGTGCGCGAACAGATCGCGGATGAGCGAGAACGCGCCGGTGTAGGTGGCGGGATTGGACCGCGGCGTGCGGCCGATCGGCGACTGATCGACGACGATGACCTTGTCGAGGTGCTCGATCCCCGCGATTCGACGGTGCCGTCCCGGCCGCTCCCGGGCGCCGTGGAAATGGCGCTCGAGCGCCCGGCGGAGGGTGTCGTCGACCAGCGTGCTCTTCCCGCTGCCGGAGACGCCGGTGACGCAGACGAGCAGCCCCAGGGGAAGGCGGGCGGTGACGTCCCGGAGGTTGTTCTCCGCGGCGCCGACAATCTCCAGCCACGCGGCCCCCGGCGCGTGGCGGCGGTTCGGCACGTCGATGGATGCCTCGCCCCGCAGGTATCGGCCCGTCAGCGAACGGTCGCAGCGAAGCAGATCCTGCACGGGGCCCTGGAAGACGACCTCCCCGCCGTGCCGGCCCGCGCCGGGGCCGAGATCGATGACGTGGTCGGCCTCGCGAATGGTCTGCTCGTCGTGCTCGACCACGACGACGGTATTGCCCAGGTCGCGCAGCCCCCGGAGGGTCTCGATCAGCCGCCGGTTGTCCCGATGGTGCAGTCCGATGCTGGGTTCGTCGAGGACGTAGAGCACGCCCACCAGCCCGGCGCCGATCTGCGTGGCGAGGCGGATCCGTTGCGCCTCGCCCCCCGAGAGCGTGCCGCTCTCGCGGTCGAGCGTCAGATAGTCGAGCCCCACGTCCGCCATGAACCGGAGGCGCTGGCGGATCTCCTTGATCACCTCGCCCGCGATCGCCCGCTGCTGCGGGGTGAGCTCCAGGCCGGCGAGGAAACGGTCGGCCCCGACCACGGAGAGGCCGATCACCTCCATGATCGAACGGCCGCCGAGCGTGCAGGCGAGGCTCTCCGGGCGCAGCCGGGCGCCGCGGCACGCGCTGCAGGGCTGCCGGCTCATGTAGCCGCGAAGCCGCTCGCGCATGTAGTCGCTCTCGGTCTCGCGAAGTCTCCGCTCCAGGTTGGGCATCACGCCCTCGAACGGCTTGTGATACCGGCGCCACGCCCCGCTCCGCCAGAAGCCGAATTCGATCTCCTCGCGCCCGCTGCCGTGCAGCAGGACCTCGCGGAACGACCCCGGAAGATCGCGGAAGGGGGTCGCGGGATCGACGCCGTAGTGCTTCGCCACCGCGCGCAGCAGATGCCGGTAGTACAGGATCAGCCGCCGGCCGCCGCGTCGCCAAGGCTGGATCGCTCCCCCTTCGAGCGACAGCGCGGGATCCGGCACCACCCGTCCTTCATCGAATACCTCCATCGTGCCGAGGCCGTGGCAGGTCGGACAGGCGCCGTACGGGCTGTTGAAGGAGAAGCTCCCCGGGGTCAGGTCGTCGAAGCTGAGCCCGCACGAGGGACACGCGTTCTTCTCCGAAAAGAGCCGCTCGCTCCCCTCCCCGTCCGGCGGCTGCGCCAGGCAACGCAGAACGCCCTCGCCGGTCCGGAGGGCCAGCTCGACCGAATCGGTCAGGCGGGACCGCACGGACGGTCCGACCGCGAGGCGGTCGACCACCGCCTCGATCGAGTGCTTCCGCCGCTGGTCGAGCGACGGCACGGCGTCGAGGTCATGGATGGATCCGTCGAGGCGGACGCGGACGAACCCCTGTTTCCGCAGGTCGTCCAGGACCTCTTCGTGCCGTCCTTTGCGACCCTCGACCCGCGGCGCCAGCAGCACGATCTTCGTGCCCTCGGGATGGCGGAGGAGCTGATCCGCAATCTCCTCGGCGCTCTGCCCGGACACGGGTCGGCCGCACTTCCAGCAGTGAGGACGGCCGACATGCGCGAAGAGCAGGCGGAGGTAGTCGTGGATCTCCGTGGTGGTCGCCACGATGGACCGCGGATTGGCGCCGGCCGAGCGCTGCTCGATGGAGATGGCGGGCGACAGCCCCTCGATGTAGTCCACGTCCGGTTTCTGCATCTGCTCGAGGAACTGGCGGGCGTAGGCGGAGAGGCTCTCGACGTACTTGCGCTGCCCCTCGGCGAAGAGCGTGTCGAACGCGAGCGAGGACTTGCCGGACCCGCTGAGCCCCGTGATCACCGTCAGCCGGTTGCGCGGGATGCGGACGGTGACGTTCTTGAGGTTGTGCTCCCTCGCCCCGACGATGCTGATGAGGTCTGTCGCCATGCTCTGCGCCCGCCGTCCAAAAGCGGCAGTATAGACGACATCGCGCGGCGCGGCGAACGGCAAAGCCGGCGGTCCTGGATGGTTCCGCCGAGACCTGATACGCAGATGCGCAGGATGTTCTCCGTGAGGTGTCTCCGTGGAAAGGGGGGCGGAACAACCTCCGGGCTTGAGGTGGAATCCGATTCGGCCGCCGCGTCTCAGCTCGTGCCGAACTGCTCGCGGAGGTAGGAGAGGCCGGCCGCCTCGATCTGGCGGACGCGCTCCTTGGTGATCTTGAGGTACGAACCGATCTCCTTCAGCGACCGCCCGCCCCGGCCGTCCAGGCCGAAACGCCAGTAGAGCACGGACCTCGTGCGGTCGTCGAGCCGGCGCATCATGCCCTTCACCCAGTCCGCCATCTGCCGTTCGCTGCACGTCTCGTACGGCGACGCGGCCCGTTCATCGGCGAGGGTATCGATGGGCGAGAGCCCCTCCTCGGAACGCCCGTTGGATTCCAGGGCGAGCGTGATCGTCGGCGCGCGCTTCCAGGCCGAGAGGCGCGCCTCGCTGACACCGAGTTCCGAGGCGAGTTCCCTTTCGTCGGGCTCGCGGCCCAGGTCCGAGGCCATGCGGCGGGAGGTCCTCTCCATTCGGGTCAACTGCTGGTGCATGCGCGCCGGCAGGCGGATCATGCGGGCGTACTGCAGCAAGGCGCGCTGGATCGATTGCCGGATCCACCACGCGGCGAACGTGCTGAACCGCACCCCGCGTTCCGGATCGAAACGCTCGACGCCCTTGATGAGCCCCAGGTTCCCCTCCGCCACCAGGTCGGGCAGATCCAGTCCGCGGTTCAGGAACTGGCGGGCGACGTGGACCACCAGCTTGAGGTTGCAGCGGATCATCTCCTCCCGCGCCGCCTCATCGCCGGCCCTGACCCGGCGGCCCAGCGCGCGTTCCTCCGCGGCCGTAAGGCGGGGCATGCTGCCGATGTCCACCAGGTACGTCCACAAGCTTGTGTCCTGCACTGAAACCATGATCAATGCCCTCGGCTCCCGGCTTTAGCAGGAGGCGGGCCAACAGGAAGGAATTCATGCTTTTTATTGCAGGCGAAGAGGATGCGGCGTGCTGTTCGCTCGCCGTGTATGGGCGATACTGTGGCGCCGACGCCACACCCGTATCTCCGGCGCCACACCCTCCCCCGTGTGGCGCGGTCGTCCTCGCCCGGTCCGATTCACCGGGGCGGCGCGCCCGCAGTACAGCCGATGACGGCGCCGCGCACAATCCTGTGCGCGAGCGATAGGTCGGGAAAACAGGATGCGCGGGCAGGATTGCCCGCCGCACAACTTCCGGCCGCGGCACGGGCATGCATCCGCGCCGCTGCGCCACCCTCGACTCCCGGGCGACGGTCCGGCACACGGGCAGCCGATCCGTCGCCCGGCCGGGGGATTCACCCCGCGGGAGGCGGCTCGGGAGGCGGGGTCGCCTCGCTCTCGGCCGGCTGGACGGCGCGCCCCTCGGCCTTCGCCTTCTTCTCCTCCAACTTGCGGAGTCTCTTCTCTTCCTTCTTCTTCTTCTTCGCCAGATCTCTCTGCCGCTTGGCAAACTGGTAATTCGGCTTCGCCATTGCGCATTCCCTTCCAGCAGGTACCTGTGATCAGGACGCCGGACCCGCGGGCCACCAGGCGCCGCCGGCGTCGCGTGTCAATCAGACTGCGCCATTGCGACGGCAAGGCCAAGCGTTTTCTGCGCCCGCGTGACGGGCCCTCGCCGCACCGTCGGCGATCCGGCCATGCATTTTTGCGACTTCCACCCTTGAACCGGGCGGGGGCGTTTGCGTATCCTCGGCGCAATCAGGCCATGTCCGGCCATACCATTGGAGATAATGAAATGAACGGCATCAGCGGCGTTTCGAGAAGGGACTTCGTGAAGGGTCTTGCGGTGGCGGGTGTGGCCACCGGGGGATTGAACATCCTGACCGCCCGCGGCCAGGGAGCGGGCAAGAAGCTGAAGGTCGGCCTGATCGGCTGCGGCGGCCGCGGCGGCGGGGCGCTGGAGAACTGCCTCGAGGCGGCGAAGATCGTCGGCGTGGAATTGATCCCGCACGCCTTCACCGATGTGCAGGCCGATCGCGCGCAGGGCCAGGCGAAGAAGTACGGGGTCCCGGCCGAGCGATGCTTCACCGGTTTCGACGGATACCGCAAGGTCGTCGATAGCGGCGTCGACATGGTGATTCTCGCCACCTCGCCGAACTTCCGTCCCCTTCATCTCGAAGCCGCCATCCAGGCCGGAAAGCACGTGTTCACCGAGAAGCCCGTGGCGGTCGATCCGCCGGGCGCCCGCAAGTTCATCGCCGTCGGCGAACAGGCCGCGCAGAAGGGCCTCTCCATCGTCGCCGGCACGCAGCGGCGCTACCAGAAAGGCTACCTGGAGAACGCCGCGGCCATCAAGGCGGGCGCCGTCGGCCGCATCCTCGGCGGCCAGGTGTACTGGTGCGGCGGGGCGCTGTGGAAGAGGAACAAGGAACAGAATGACAGCGATGCGATGTACCTGGTGAAGAACTGGGTCAGCTTCACCGAGATGTCGGGCGATCACATCGTCGAACAGCACGTGCACAACCTCGACATCGCCAACTGGTTCCTCGGCCGCGCGCCGCGCTCGGCCCTCGGATTCGGCGGTCGCGCCCGGCGCAAGACGGGCAACCAGTTCGATTTCTTCAGCCTCGACCTCGATTACGGCGACGGGGTGCACATTCACAGCATGTGCCGGCAGATCAACGGCACGGACGGCGGGGTGCGCGAGTTCTTCATCGGAACCGACGGCGAGGTCCCCGGCGGCGGCCGGGTCAAGGGCAAGGCGGTGTCGCTGCCGGAGATCAAGGTCGACCACGACAACCCCTACGTCAACGAGCACTGCCAGCTCTTCCGGAGCATCCTGGCCGGGACACCGATCAACGACGCCAAGGCCGTGGCGGAGGCGACCCTGACGGCGATCATGGGCCGCATCGCGGCCTATACGGGCAAGATGGTGCAATGGGCCGACGTGATGACGCGGCAGGATTCGCCGTTCTTCAATCTCACGCTCGCCCCCGCGGCCGCCGATTTCGAGAAGGGCGCCGTCACGGCGCCGAAGGACGACGTCCCGGCCGTCCCGGGCGAAGAGGCCTGACGGCGCGGCGACGGGACGTGATGCGCGATTCCGCGGGAGGACACATCCGTGAAGAAGGCGATGACGGCGGCGGTGCTCGGCGCCCTGGCCCTGGCGGGCATGGCGCCGGCGCGCGATGACGCGGCGGCGGAGAAGCTCGGCTGGAAGCTGGGCCTCCAGTGCTGGACGTTCAGGCAACTGACGTTCTTCGAGACGGTCGACCGGGCGAAGCAGATGGGGCTGAAGTACGTCGAGGCCTACCCCGGCCAGACGCTCAAGCCCGGATCCGACGCGAAGACGGGGCCGGAGATGAGCGCGGAGGATATCGCCGCCACGAAGGCCAAGTTGTCCGAGGCGGGGGTGAAGTGGGCCAGTTTCGGCGTGTCGGGCATTCCGACCGATGAAGCCGCGGCCCGGAAGCACTTCACGTGGGCCAAGGCCATGGGCATCGAGGTCCTCGTGACCGAGACCAAGCCCACGCCGCTGCTCGACAGGTTGAGCGGGGAATTCGGCATCGGGATCGCGTTGCACAATCACCCGAATTCCTGGCCTCCGGAGGAGGTCCTGGCCGCGTGCGAGGGGATGAGCGCCCGCGTCGGTTCCTGCGCCGACACGGGACACTGGAAACGGCGCGGCCTCGATCCGCTCGAAACGCTGCGGAAGTTGAAAGGGCGCGTCGTGTCGATGCACTTCAAGGACGTCGCGAAGCCCGCCGGCAAGGACGGCTATGATGACCAGCCCTGGGGCACCGGGGAGTGCAACGCCAAGGGCATGCTCGAGGAGATGCGGCGGCAGGGATTCAAGGGCTACGTGATGATCGAATACGAAGTCGGCAGCGTGGATGACCTCATGCAGAACGTGCCGAAGTGCGTCGCCTTCTTCGATCTCGCCGCCGCCGGCCTGGCGAAGTGATGTGGGGGGATCGCGCGCGGCTTCTGCCCTAGCGCCGCTTCGTGCGTTCTGCGCGCTTGTGCGCGGCATTTCCTGCTCGCGCGCTTCACCCGGCGCAGGGTGTGCAGCCTTCGGGTGCGATACGGATGGGCCGAACGGATCGCACCCTTCGCATGCACGACGCGCCTGCGACGACGAGCGCGCGTGAGCGAGGTCACGCAGAACCGCGCCGGACGTCGGGAAAGGTGTGCGAACTGACGGGCGCACGGCCGGTTCGGAGCTCCAGGGCCGCCTGGTAGGCCGCCAGGGTCGCCCGCGCCGAATCCTCCGGCCGGTAGCGTTCGCGCACGGACGCATGGCCCGCGCGGCCGAGCGCACGAAGGCGATCCGGCGCGTCGAGCAGTTCCGCCAGCGCCCCGGCCAGGGCCTCGGGAGTGTCGCCCTCGTAGAGGATCCCGCCGCCCGTGTCTTCCACGATCTCGGAAAACGCCCCGCGGCGCGGCTGCACGACCGGAACCCCCTGCGCCAGGGCCTCGAGGAGGTAGAGGCCGCCGCCGTCTTCGATCATGGACGGCACGGAGAGGACGGACAGCGACCGCAGGAACTCCGCGCGTGCGGCGGGTCGGAACTCTTCGATGATGTCCATCTCCGCCCCTGCGCCGGCGGCGTCCGCCTTCCGCCGCACGCCGTCCACGAACGCCCGGTCACGGGAGGTGCAGCCGCCCGCCGCCCGCAGCCGCAAGCGGCTGAACCGCGGATGTCCGCGCAGAAGGAGGAAGGCGTCCGCAAGCACATCGAGGCCGATGCCCGGCGACATCCGGGCGAAGTAGCCGATCGCGGGCCGGGCGCTCGGAAGGGGCACGGGCGCGTCGGCCGCGACTACACCCGGATACACGACGCGCACATGCTCCGCTGGCCGCCGCACGCGCTCCGCCATGAAGCCGGCGAAGTAGCGGCTGACCGCGATGAACAGGTCGACCTCGCGCGCCCGGTCCGCCAGCAGCGTCCAGAGGCGGGCGGCGGCGGACGGCTCCATCGCATCGAGCCACACGTCTTCGTCCTGCAGGCTGCAGACGACGGCGCAACCCAGATCCGACCGCAGCCGCCGTGCGACGCCCAGCAGAAGCGCGTTGGAGAGGTGCACGACGTCCGGCGGACCGTCCTCGCGCAGCCAGGCGACCAGCCGGTCCAGCTCGTCCGCCTGCCGCCCCTCCTCGCCCCGCAGCATGGAGGCGGTCATGTCCTCCAGCCCTTCGGCGTCGGTCGAACCGGCCCGGCGCGAGGCGAATTCGAGCAGCGGCCGGGCGTCCAACCATCGGTGAAGCGCCCTTCTCAGCCGTCCAAGGCCTGGAAGCTTCTGGTCGAGGTAGACGTTGATCGCGCCGTAGAACACCGGGGTGCGGTGGATCACCGGGTCGGGGGCGACGTTGAGGGGCAGATACATGGGCGCCAGGGTCACATCGACGCCCAGCCGTCCCAGGGCGCGCACGAGGGAGAGATCGCGGACGCAGTTCTGACAATAAAAGGAATCCCCGCTGCCCGGCGTGAGGTGAACGACCTTCATACGCGGCCCGATTGGACTCTACGCGCGAGGCCGGCGAGTTTCAATGCGGCCGGTGAACGTCGCGGCCATTCGCAGTATGAGGCGATTGCGCCCGCGGGGTCGGTATCGGAATCGGGAGCGAGATTCCCTTGGTTCCACCGATACCGATCTCGACTCCGACGCCGAGGGTCCCCGCGCCATAATGAGCATGGCTGTGGATGTCGTCGGCCTCAGGGCCCCGCTCGACCGCGGAGTTTCAGACTCCAGACCGCAGACGTTCGGGCTGCGGGCGGCCTGCTCCGCCGGGCCGCGCTCAGAGGGCGAAGGGCCATCGGAACAGCCGCGCGGCGTTCTGCGACGTGAGGGCGGCCAGGCGCTCCGCCGGCATCCCCAGCAGGTCCGCGAGGGCGGCGGCGGTGTGCACGAGGTGCGCGGGCTCGTTCGAGCGGCCGCGAAGGGGGACGGGGGAGAGGTAGGGTGTGTCGGTCTCGACGAGCAGGCGATCGGCCGGCAGCTTCTTCACGATCTCCCGGAGGTCGCCCGCGCTGCGGAACGTGACGATCCCGCTGATGCCGATCAGCGCGCCGAGGTCGATGGCCGACCGGGCCAGCGCATACGATCCCGTGAAGCAGTGCAGGACGGCGGCCGCGGCCGGGTCGCCGCGCCACGTGGCGGCGTGTTCGCGCAGGACCGCCAGCGTGTCGGCGTCCGCTTCGCGCGTATGCACGACCAGCGGACGCCCCGTCTCCGCCGACAGCGCGGCCATCCGGCCCAACAGGGACCGCTGGGCCGCCGCCGTCCCGGGCGAGTAGTGATAGTCGAGGCCCGCCTCGCCGAGCGCGACCACGCCCGGCCGGGCAAGCAAGGGGCGGAGCGAATCCGCGTCCGGCGCGGAGACCGCCTGGTCGCGGTCGAATCCCACGGCCGCGGCCACGGCATCGGGGAAGCGTCCGGCCACCTCCGCCGCCCACTCGTTCGCCGCCGCATGCCCGCCGATGGCGACCACCCGCGCCACGCCGGCCGCCCGCGCGCGCTCCAGCATGGCCTCCACCTCCGCCTCGCCGCGGAAGCCGTCGAGATGAGCGTGGGAATCCGTCAGCATGAACAGGTCCCATCATGAGAGATCAGGGGGCGGACACCCCCATCGGGATCGCAGTCGTCCAACCCCGTTTCTGAGTCAGGTTTCAGTGTTCAGGTTTCAGTGTTCAGTGTTCAGTGTTCAGTGTTCAGTGCTCCCGTTCCTCGCCCCGCGCCGCGCGGTGCAAGGCGTTGGCGAGGCGGGCCCAGTCGGTCACGCCGAGGTTCTCCGGGCGCGCCGCCGGATCGAGGCCGAGGGAGCGAAGCGCGGAGGCGGGATCGCCCGGCAACCGGCCGCAGTCGGGCCCGATCCCCTGCAGGATCTTCTGCATCATCTTCCGGCGATGCATGAAGGCCTGGCGCGTCAGGGCGACAAAGCCCGCGAGGGATCGGACCTCGGCCAGGGGCGTGTCGCGCCGCCGGAGCACCACCAGCGCCGACTGCACCTCGGGCGCCGGGTAGAAGCAGCCGGGCGCGATGCGCTTGCGCAGCTCGATCTCGTAGAGCCGCTGCGCCCACACGGCCAGCAGGCCATAGGCGGAGCCGCCGGGCGGGGCCATCAGGCGCGCGGCGACGTCGGTCTGCAGGGTCACCACCAGGCGGTCGGGGGGGCAGCGGGCGTGCACCAGTTCGATCAGAATGCGCGTGCCGGCGGAATACGGCAGGTTCGACACGACCTTGCGCACCCCGCGATCGAGAATGCCCTGCAGATCGCAGTCCAACGCGTCGGATTCGATCAGTTCCAGGTTGGCGCGGCCGGCCAGGCGGGCCCGCAGCAGCGCGCAGAGCCGGTGGTCCTTTTCCACGGCCGTGACCGACGCGACGCGGTCGAGCAGGGGCTCGGTCAGGATCCCCGCCCCGGCGCCCACCTCCAGCACCCGGTCCGCCGGCTGCAGTTCCGCCGTCTCGACGATGATGCGGAGGATGTTGGTGTCGATGAGGAAGTTCTGTCCGAGCGCGCGCGAGGGCCGCACGCCGTATTCCGCCAGCAGCCGTCGAAGGTCGGAGAGACTCGTGAGCTTCATGGCGCCCCGCGCGCCCAGGGATTCGGCCGGCGCGCCAGCCGAACCGCGAGATGGATCGCCGCGATCATGCTGGAGGGATCAGCGCGCCCCTGGCCGGCCATCCCGTAGGCCGTGCCGTGATCCGGCGAGGTGCGGACGATCGGAAGGCCGAGGGTGACATTCACGCCGCTCTCGAAGGCGACGGCCTTGAGCGGCGCGAGTCCCTGGTCGTGGTACATGGCGACGACGGCCGCGTAGCGGCCCCGCAGGGCCTCGTGGAAGACGGTGTCGCCGGGCAGCGGCCCCTCGATCGGCAGCCCGCGCCGCCGGGCCGCACGCACGGCGGGGGCGATCACGCTCAATTCCTCGCGGCCGAGGGCGCCGCCGTCGCCCGCGTGCGGGTTCAGCCCGCAGACGCCGATGCGGCCGCGCCGCATGCCAAGCCAGGGCAGGGCGGTCGCCGTCAATGCGAACGTCTCCGCCAGCAGGGCGGGCGTGATGGCCCGCGGCACGGCGGCCAGCGGCACATGCCGCGTGGCCAGTACCACGCGCAGCCCTCCGCCGACCAGCATCATCGCGAACCGCCGCGTTCCCGTTCGCGCGGCCAGGATCTCGGTGTGCCCCTGCGAAGGCAGGCGGGCGCGGTGAAATCCCTCCTTCGAAATGGGGGCCGTCACCAGCGCGTCGAGGCAACCGGCGCGGCAGGCGTCGATCCCGGCCAGCAGCCAGGCGTGGGCCGCTCGCGCCGCGTCCGCGCGCACGCGGCCCGGCCGCCACGAGGGCGCGGGCACGCCCGCGGGCTCCCAGAGGCAGACCTTTGCGCCGGTGCGCGCATGAGGGTCATCGAGGAGCGGAGGCATCGGCAGACCCAGCGCGCGGGCCTGGGGCCTGAGGGACTCCGCCGCGCCGATCAGCACGTACCCGGCGCGCCGGTCGCACCGGCGATCGCCAAGGGCCTTCAGAACGACTTCGGGACCGATGCCGTTGACGTCCCCGAGGGTGATGCCGATTCGCGCCATGGCGCCCGCCGTCCTTCCGGTCAGTCCGGCGGCTCCGGCTGGAGGACGCGCACGATGTGGCGGTTGCGGAGCCGTTCCATCCACTCGCGGCGGAGCTTCTCCTCCTCCGCGCGGCGGAGCTCCCTCTCCAGTTCGCTCCGCACCTCCTCAAAGGCCTTGGCGCCCGCCGTCTTCCGGCCCTCCACCTGCACGATGTAGAACTCGGTGCCCGTGTCGATCACGGGCGTGAAGGCGCCGGGCTTGAGGTCGGCGGTGGCCTGGGCCAACTCCGTGCGGAGCTCCGCGGTCTTCATCCATCCCAGGTCTCCGCCCTGCGCCACCTTCGGGCCCTCGGACACCTGCGTGGCCAGGGCGGCGAAGTTCTCGCCCGCCACGAGCCGGGCGTGCGTCTTGTCGGCCAGGGCGCGTTTCACCGCCTGCTCGTCGCCCGTGCCCTTCTGCAGCACGATCGCGCGCAGGCGGATCTCCTCCGGCGTCTGGAAATCGGTCCGCCTCCGCTTGTAGGCTTCGCGCACGGCGGAGGGAGGAACGAAGATGCGGTCGTAGATCTCGTCGCGCTGCATGCGCATGACGTTCAGCCGGTCGCGGGTCTGCTCGCGGAATTCGGACAGCGTCACCCCGTCGCGCGCCATGGCGGCGAGAAAGAGATCCCGGTTGCCGTCGAACCGTTCCCGCACCATGGCGGCAATCTGGTCCTCGATGACGCGATCGGGGAGCTCCAGCTCCGGCTTGTCGGCCAGCCGGCGCTTGATCTCCTCCCGCATCAGCGTCTGCTCGACCAGCAGGTCCAGCGCCCGCCGGTAGTTCTCCGCGACCTTCGCCTCCATCGCCGCGCCGCTCAGGCTGAGCTGCGCCTGCTGGTTGAGCGGCTGGGCGGCCATCAGGACGTCGCCGACGGTGATCACCTCGCCGTTCACGGTCGCCGCGTAGCCGTCCAGGGTCACGGTCCCGTTATCCGAGACCGCGCCCTCCGTCGCGTGCCACGCGCAAGCCGCGGCCGTCACTAGGGTCAACCATGCTCTCACGAGCGCATGAAGGTAACAGGGCGATCGTGTCCTGCAAGGCAAATCCGGCAGGCAAATCCGACGGGGCCGCTGACCGTGGACGCACCGACAGGTTCATGGACGCGATATGCATGGCGCCTCACCGCGCGGAGCCGATGCAGAAGAGGTTCTTCTCGCCCCGGATCAGCAGCCGGCCGGACATCGGCGCGGGCGTGGCGATGACGGGTTCCTCCATGCGATTCTCGGCGAGGATCCGGAACTCGCCCTCCGCCGGCGCCACGAAGATGACGCCGTCCTCGCGGGTGGCATACAGGTTCCCCCCGGCGATGATGGGCGACGCGTAGAAGGCGCCGCCGCCTTTGGGAAGCTCGCCGAACCAGAGGGTCTTTCCCGTCGCGGGTTCAATGCAGTCGATGCCGATGCGTTCGCGGTCGCGCAGGACATAAACCCGCCCCTGGTACGCGACCGGCGTCGGCACATAGCTTCCCGAGTCCTCGCGCATCCAGAGCCGCTTCGTCGCCGTCATGTCGCCGCTTCCCTCAAGGCGGACTCCGTGGAGCCGCGCCCCGCGCCCGTACGGCACGACGGCGATGTCGCCGGCGATGACCGGCGACGCCACCGGCGGCCAATTACGTTTGGCCTCCGGGTTGAATTGGCCGCAATCCCAAGTCGTCCGGCCGTCGGCGGCGTCGTGGATCGTCAGGTGTTCCGCGCCCCACACGAGGAGCGACTCGCGCCCCCGGTGGCGGAAGACCATCGGCGTGGTGTATGCGTGGTCGGCCTCGTAGGACACCGTGTAGTTGCGGTCGACCCTCCAATGGACCTCGCCCGTGAGCTTGTCGAAGGCGACGATATAGGACTTGCCGCCGTGCATGACAGCGACCACCACGTCCTTCTCCGTCAGCACCGGCGACGTGCCGATGTCCCAGATCATCTCGATCGGCCCATATCGTTCTTCGAGGTTGGTCCTCCAAAGGACTTTGCCGTCAAGGTTCATCGCGGCGAGTGTGCTGCTCTTGAAGTAGGCGAAAAGGGTGCGTCCGTCCGTAACCGCCGATGGGTTGCAGCCGGAACCAGCCTTGTTCCTCCCCGGATGCTCGGGGCCGAACACCGCCCGCCACAGCGGCCGGCCCGACTCGTCGAAGGCGAGGACCGCGTCTTTCCCTTCCACCGGCGCCGTGAGGAAGATGTGCCGATTCCAGACAATGGGCGTCGAGCATCCCTTGCCGGGCAGCGGCGCCTTCCAGAGGACGTTCGATGTTGTGCTCCAGGCAATCGGGTAGTCGCCGACCGGCGCGACCCCGTTGTCATCCGGCCCGCGCCAACGCGGCCAGTCGCCCTGAGACGCGCTCGACGCAGAGACGATGCAGGCCAGGAACACGGCCGACGCAAGAGCAGGCTTGGACATTCTCATGGTGATCCCTTCCGCCGCACGAACGGCGTCCGCGGGGTCGCCCGCAGGTTCGTGTAACTCGCCCCTCCATTGCGCAGACCAGCGCCGTCTGGAGGGCCGGGCCACGGCGAGGCCATCGGACAGGCTTCTGCCGCCTCGCCCCCTCTCACTTCGTGCGGGCTCCCGAGGGAAGCTCGCCGTCGACGGTGACCAGCCGCATCACCTCGCCCGCCGAGGCCGCGAGCAGCATGCCCCGCGATTCGATGCCGCGGATCTTCGCCCGCGCGAGGTTGGCGACGATCACGATCGTGCGGCCGACCAGTTGTTCCGGCGCATAGTGTTTCGCGATGCCCGCGACAATCTGGCGCGGCTCGCCGCCCACCTCGATCTCGAGCCGCAGCAGCTTGTCGGCCTCCGGGACCTTCTCGGCCTTGAGCACCCGCGCGGTCCGCAGGTCAAGCCGCGCGAACTCGTCGTAGGTGACGCTCTCGGCCGGTCCGACGGGCGCCGTCTTCTTCTTCGGGGCCGCCGGCGCGGCGGGCCCGGCCTGCGCCGGCGTCGGCGCCGGCTCCTGGATGCGCGGGAACAGGGGCGCGGAGGGGGCGATGGCCGTTCCGGGGACCAGCCCGCCCCAGCGGCGCGCCTGGGCGATGTCCGGCGCGCTGGTCGGAAGGCCCAACGCCCGCCGCATCTGCTCCATGCGCGCCGGCATGACCGGCTGGAACAGCGCGGCTGCGATGCGCAGCGCCTCGGCCGCCATGTACATGGTTGTGTTGAACGGTCCGCGGTCCGCCTGCTTCGCCAGCGTCCACGGCTGACGGACTTCGAGGTAGCGGTTCACCTCCTTCACGGAGGCCAGCACGCGCGCCAGGGTGGTGTCCAGGCGCAGGGTCCGCACCCCTTCCTCGAGGCCGTTCGCCGCGGCCAGCACCGCCTCGCGCAGGGCGTGTTCCTCGGGCTGCTCCATCGCCGCGGCGGAGGGCTCCGGGATGCGCCCGTCGCAGTGGCTCTGCACGAGCTTCATGACGCGGCTGAGCAGGTTGCCGAGGTCATTGGCCAGGTCGGCGTTGTAGCGGCGCACGAACGCCTCCTCGGAGAAGCTGGCATCCTGCCCGAGGGTCATCTCCGCGATCAGGAAGTAGCGGAACGGATCGACGCCGTACTTCTCGACCATGTCCATCGGATTCACCACATTCCCGAGCGACTTGCTCATCTTGGCCTCGCCGGTGAGCCACCAGCCGTGCGCGAAGATCGTCCGCGGCAGGGGCAGGCCCATCGCCTTCAGCATGATCGGCCAGTACACGGAATGGGTGGTCAGGATGTCCTTTCCGATGAGCTGCACGGTCGCCGGCCACCAGCGGGCGAACGTCGCCGCGTCGCGCCGGTAGCCGATGCCCGTGATGTAGTTCAGGAGGGCGTCGAACCAGACGTAACAGACGTAGTCGCGGTCGAACGGCAGCTCGATGCCCCACGACAGGCGGCTCTTCGGGCGCGAGATGCAGAGGTCGTTGAGCTTCTTGCGCAGGAATCCGAGCGTCTCGTTGCGCCGGAAGTCGGGCTGGATGAAGTCGGGGTGCGACTCGATGTACTCGATCAGCCAGTCCTGGTGCCGGCCCTGCCGGAAGAAGTAATTCGCCTCGCGGATGCGTTCCACCGGCCGGCCGCACTGGGGACACCGCCCTTCGGCCAGGTCCTTCTCCGTGAAGAAGCGCTCGTCCGGCACGCAGTACCAGCCGTCGTACTCGGCGCGGTAGATCTCGCCGCGGTCGTAGAGGTCCTGCAGGATCTCCTGCACGACCTCCTTGTGCCGCGGCTCGGTCGTGCGGATGAAATCGTCGTGGGTGATCTCGAGCTTCCTCCACAGGTCCTGGAAGCGGACGACGGTGCGGTCGGCCTGCTCCTGCGGCGTCATGCCGGCCTTCTGGGCGGCCTGCTGGACCTTCTGCCCATGCTCGTCCGTGCCCGTGAGGAAGAACGTCGGCGTCCCCAGCAGCCGGTGAAAGCGCGACAGGACATCGGCCAGGATGGTCGTGTACGCATGGCCGATGTGCGGCTGGTCATTGACATAGTAGATCGGCGTGGTGACGTAGAAGGAGTTCATCGGGGGGTCGGTGTTCGGTGTTCGGTGTTCGGTGTTCAGTGTTCGGTGTTCGGTGTTCAGTGTTCAGTGTTCGGTGTTCAGGTTTCCGGTCTCAGGTTTCAGGTTTCGTCTTCGGTCCTTCTGCAGGCTCGCCCACAGCTCCGCGAGGCCCGCCGTGAGGTTCCATTGCGGTTCATACGCCAGCCGTTCGCGCGCGCGGCTGATGTCGGCCACGGAGTCGCGGATGTCCCCGGCGCGGGCTTCGCGAAACTCCGGAGCGCCGGCGGCGCGCGCGAGCGCCTGGAGGGCCGCGAGCAGTTCGAGAAGGGACGACCGGACGCCGGTACCGACGTTGAAGACCTCGCCCTGCCCCGCCGCCGGGGCCTGCATCGCCTTCAGGTTCGCCTGCACCACGTCCTTCACGAAGACGAAATCCCGCGTCTGCTGCCCGTCGCCGAAGATCACCGGCCGCCCGCCGGCACAGAGAACGTCGCTGAAACGGGAGATGACGCCCGAATACATGGACGACGGATCCTGGCGCGGTCCGTAAACGTTGAAGTATCGCAGAGCCGCGGTCTCGAGCCCGTACAGCCGGCGATAGACGCGGATGTAGTACTCGCCGACGATCTTCCCGATCGCATAGGGCGACTCCGGCTCGGGCCGCATGTCCTCCCGCTTGGGCAGCTCCAGCGCATTCCCGTACACGGCCGCGCTGCTGGCCATCACGATCCGCCGGACCTTGTGCCGCCGGCAGGCTTCGAGCACGTGAAGCGTGCCGGACAGATTGATGTCATGGTTGTCAACGGGACGGTTGACGGAGTCGAAGACGGACACCAGGGCCGCCTCGTGGAAGACGAAATCGACACCCGCCATGGCGGCCTCGACTTGATCCGGGTTGCGGACGTCGCCGACCACCAGCTCGATCTCGCCGCGCAGCCCTTCGAGGTTGCGGACATGGCCGGTGGAGAGGTTGTCGAACACCCTCACACACTGCCCCTCCGCGGCCAGGGTCTCCACCAGGTGCGAGCCGATAAAGCCGCATCCACCGGTCACCAGATAGGTATCCCGCTCGTTCATGATCGTGAGTCGCGCCGGGGTATCCGGCGTCCGGAACGCTGTATAAGCCGTGCCACGCGACGGGCAAAGCACAAAAGAACGACCGGGAGGGCTCGTCATGCGCATTGGCGATCGCCGTCGCGGGTAGGGAAACCGGTGAAAGCGCGACAAGAACGAACGTGGGGCTTGTCGACGACGGAAGGGAGCGACGGGATGGAGGAATCGGTCGGGGTCGGAATCGAAAGGAAGCGGAGACGGCCTTCGGGCACGAGGAATCGGGAGAGTACTCGACGAATCGGACCGATACCGATACCGACCCCGACGCCGAAGGGAACCGCCGCCCTACGGATTGTGGCAAACCTCCTGCATGTCCGACCACCATTCGCCCGGTTTGCGGTCCGGGAGCGGCTCCTGGCAGGGGTCGGTGTGCTTCCACCACTCCTGCGTGGTCGGGTCGGCGGCCATTTTCTTCATGTCCGCTTCCATGTCCGTGCCGACGTACTCGAAGTACATGAACAGGTAGTGCTTCCCGTCCGGGAACCTGCGGTGGAAGATGGTGAAGTTGTGCATGTTGCACTCGTGGATCATCGCATTCACACCCGGCCAGACCGCCGCGTGCAGCCGCAGGTACTCCGCCAGCTTCTCCTCCTTGACCATGATCACCCTGCCATAGCGCTTCACACCCGTTGTCTCGTTCATGCATGCCTCCGTTCTTCGTCCCGCATACGCCCTGAGGCGGCGGGCCGCAATCCAAATCCATTTCAACACAAAGCGCTGAGAGCGCAGAGAACCGACGGTGGGCAGGACGCGGCCTCCTGACGCGCCGTCGGCGGGCGCCGGAGTTTGTGACGTGAAGCCGGATGTTTCTCCCTCGCGGCCCCACTCGCATCGACCGCGAGGTGCCGAGCACGCATTGGCGTGCGAGAACGACGAGGGACATGCGAGAAGACGCCGCGCAAAAACCGTGCATAACGTCGGGAAAGGCGCTATTCCGCCTGAGGGAAAGGAACGACAGCCCATGGCGGAACTGACGGTCTACTTCGGCGACAACCTGCCGATCTTGCGGCGGCTGCCTTCCGGCCTGGCCGACCTGATCTACATCGATCCCCCGTTCAACACGGGCCGGCGGCAGAGCCGGACGCGTCTTTCCACCGTTCGCGACGAGAACGGCGACAGGACCGGATTCCATGGAAGGCGATACCGGACCCTCAAGCTCGGCACGAAGGAATACGCGGACGTGTTCGACGACTACCTCGGCTTCCTCGAACCGCGTCTCTCGGAGGCGCGGCGGGTCTTGAAGGACGACGGGAGCCTGTTCATCCACATCGACTACCGCGAGGTGCACTACGTCAAGGTGCTGGTCGACACGATATTCGGCCGCGCCTCGTTTCGGAACGAGATCATCTGGGCGTACGACTACGGCGGCCGCTCGAAGACGCGATGGCCCGCGAAGCACGACAACATCCTCTGGTACGCGAAGGACCCGCGGCGCTATCAGTTTCACCTGGAGGCATGCGACCGCATCCCCTACATGGCGCCCGGCCTCGTCGGACCGGAGAAGGCGGCCCGGGGGAAGACCCCGACCGACACCTGGTGGCACACCATTGTCAGCCCGACCGGGCGCGAGAAGACCGGCTATCCGACCCAGAAGCCGCGCGGGATCCTGGACCGCATCGTCAAGGTGCATTCCCGTCCGGGCGACCGGCTCCTCGATTTCTTCGCGGGGAGCGGCGCCTTCGGGGAATCCGCCGTCGCGCTGGGACGCCGGTGCATCCTGATCGACAACAACGCGGAGGCCTTGCGCGTGATGGAGTCGCGCTTTGCCCGGATGCGCGTGGAATGGATCGACTGGACACCGAAGACGGCTATTCCGCCGGCCCCTTCGGTTGGAAGGTGTTGAGGACCCTGATCGTCACCCGGCCGACGATGGCGAGGCTTTCGGCGGAGAGCTTGTCGAGCGAATCCTGCGGGGTGTGCCAGTAGTCATTGCGCCCCGGCGCGCTGCCGTATTCGAAGTCGATGAGGTCAACCACGGGGAATCCCGCGACGCGGAACGGCTCATGGTCGTCGAGGATGGGCCCTTCGTAGAAGCGGAAGCTGTTCCGGACCCCTTCGGCGCGCGCCGCATCGAAGACCGCCGTGAAGAGGGGCGGCGCGCCGTTCCGCGGGAGGGTGACCGTGAGATGGCGGTCGCCGATCATGTCGAGCACGAGCACGGCCTTCACGTCGCCCGCGCGGTCCGACCGCGCCAGCTCCAGCGCCATCCGCCGGCTTCCGTGGAGACCGTCGCCGGGCCCGTAGTGGTCGCGGCACTCCTCGCCGTCGAAGAACGCCAGGCGGATCTCGGGGCCGCCCGCCGGCGCGGCGGCCAGGGCGCGCGCGATCTCGATCAACAGGCCCACGCCGGAGCCCGAGTCGTTGGCGCCCTGGAAACCGGGGATGCCCGACTTGGTGTCGTAGTGCGCGCCGACGATGACCAGGTCGCGCCGGTCGCCGGCGCGGGTGGCGATGACGTTGCGGAAGGTCATCGGGCCGCGCGGCGTCTGTTCCTGGAATTCGTCGATCCGCGTCTCGAGACCGGTCTCCCCCACGCGGGCAGCGATCCATTCCGCCGCCTTCTGCGCGCCCGGCGTACCGCTGTCGCGGGGGCCCAGCGCCACGAAGGCGGCCACCTCCGCCCGCGCTCGCCGGCCGTCGATGGCCGCCGGGTCGAACCGCGGCGACGGTTCGCCGGCGGGGCGCTGGCATCCCGTGAGCAGGAGGGCGAAGCCCGCCAGCCGCGGGATGATGATCAGCCTTCCTCTATCGCATCGCACGCAGACGCCCCCCGCCCGACGAGCCGCAGCCCGTGCTCTGTATTCCAATCCCCATCTCAATCCCAATCTGAATCCCAAGTCCCAGGTTCCAAACCACAATCGCTATAGCCCTTTTTCGAGCGCCATGCACGCTTCTGCGCGGTATCGTCTTGCTCGTCCCTGGCCCTTCCCATGCTCGAATGCGTGCTCCGCAACCCGCGGCGCCATGCGGAGGAAGCGCCGCGCCTCACTCGACCGCCAGCCCGTCGCCGCCGGGCCGGCCGGGCGGCGGCAGGATCTCCACGCCCTCGCGCCCGAGCAGGTCGATGTCCTTCCATCGCCCGCGCGCGAACCGCCGCAGGTAGCCGACGCCGAGCGCGATGATGTAGAACGTGGTCCATGCCCAGCACGCGTAGATGCCGCGGTCGAGCACGAACACCAGCACGACCAGGCCCGCGACGAACAGGCCCCACGCCATCGCCAGCGAGTACCACATCACGAACCGGGTGTCCCCCGCCCCCTTGAGCGCGCCGGCCAGGATCATGTCGCACGCGTCCGCCGCCCCCCAGATCGTAAGCATGACCAGCAGCACCCGCGCCACCGGCAGGATCTCCTCCACGGTGAAGCTGCCCTCGTGCGTGCCGGTGAAGAGCGACACGTAGAACGCCGGGAAGAGGAGGTAGGTGAGGCCGACGGTCACCATGTACGCCGCCCCCATCTTCAGCGCCGTCCAGCCGGCGCGCTGCGCGTGGCGCCACTCGCGCCGGCCCTGGTACTGCCCCACCACGATCCCGGCGGCGATGCCGAGGCCGATCATGGGCATGAAGGCGAGGGTGTTGATGCTGAGCGCGATGTTGCTGGCCGCGTGGGCGACCTCGCCGAACCGCCCGGTCAGGAGCACGAACACGGTGAACGACGTGAGATCGAGCGCGAGCTGGATGCCGGCCGGAAGACCGAAGCGCAACAGGCGCCGGAACAGCGGGCCGTCGAATCGGAAATGGCGCCGCGTTTCGAACGCGCGGTGGAAGCGGGGCGACAGGAACAGGGTGTAGAGGATCACGGCGGGAATGACGCCGGCGATCACGGTGGCGACCGCGGCGCCGCGAATGCCCAGCTCGGGGCAGCCCCCCTTCCCGAAGATCAGGAGGTAGTCGAGCGGGATGTTGAGCAGATTGCCCGTCATGTAGGCCCACATGGTCGTGCGCGTGTCGCCCCGGCCGCTGAAGAACCCGGCGACGGCGGAACTCAGCAGCGACGGCAGGCTCCCCGCCATGAGGATGGTGAAATACTCCAGCTCCTCCCGCAGCACGTCGGCGCCGTGGCCGCTGATCCGCAGGATCCACCAGCCGGCGGGGATGAGCATCAGCACCAGGGGCCAGGAGAGAAGCGCGAGCCACGTGGCCTGCGCGACCGACCGCGCGCAGCCGGCGCGATCGCCGGCCCCGTGGTACTGGGCCACGAAGGTGTTGGCGTAGCCGGCGAGGGCATAGAATCCGCAGATCATCGTGAACGACAGGATCCCGGCCGGCAGGGCGGCCCGGATGGAGACGCCGCTGTACTGCGCCAGGAACATGCGGTCGCAGAACTGCATGAGGGTGAGCGACCCCGTGCTGATGATGAGGGGGAGCGCGACGCGCCAGAGCTCGCGATAGCCGCCGGGAGACTCGGGAGGAATCGCGGAGGGCGGATGGGGGATGGCGGGGGGATCCATGGGGCTATGCCTGCTCCGCCATCCGCCGCGCGAAGAGCGGCAGGCCGGGATCGCGCGCGCCCATGACGAGCAGCGCGCCCCCCTCCCGCCGGCCCCCGCGCACGGCCGCCGTGAGGGCGTTGTAGTCGGGCACGACTTCCACCGCGCCGCCGCGCGCCCGAATCGCGGCCGCCAGATCCTCGGAGGTCGCGCTCCCCTTCGCCGTGCCGCCCGCATAGTACACCGGCAGCAGGTACAGGCGGTCGCCCGGGCGTTGGACCGCGGCGAATACGCCGGCCAGCTCCTCCAGCATCAGCGTGAGCGGCTTGAACCCGTGCGGTCGCCAGACGCCGATCACGCGCACGCCGGCGCCCGCGACCGCCGTCCACGCCGCCCGGATCTTCTCGGGATTGTGCGCGTAATCGTCGAAGACCGGCGCGCCCGGCGGACCGCCCATGCGCTCCAGCCGCCGGGCGATGCCCCGGAAGTCCCGAAGCGCGTCCCGCACGTCCCCCCGCGCAAGGCCGAGCCACTCCGCCATCGCGATCGCCAGCAGCGCGTTTTCCGCGTTGTGCCGGCCGGGGAGCGCGAGGTCGAAACGGCGGCCGCCGTAGCCGAAGGCGACACCGGCGGCGGTCACCTCCGGCGGCGAGTCGAAGGCCGGCACGTGAAGGCGATCCGCGGACACCACGGCCGAGAGAAGGCCGGCGGCCGACGGTCCCGCGACGACGTCGCCCGTGACCTGACCGGCGAACTGCCGGAACAGGTCCTCCACCTCCGCCAGCTCGAAGTGGTCCTTGGAGATGTTCGTCACGATCGCGCGCGCGGGGCGAAACCGCAGAAGCGAGCGGTCGCTCTCGTCGACCTCGATCACCGCCCGGGCGGACGAGCCGCGGCGCACGCTGCCCAATCGGGTCCCGGCGATCCAGTTGACCACGGCGCCCCCGTTGATGACCGTCGGATCGAGCCCTCCCCGCTCCATCAGCCATCCGAGCAGGCCCGTGACCGTGGTCTTGCCGCAGGTGCCGGCCACGGCGATGACGTCGGCGCCGGCGACGAGCTCGGCCAGCACCTGCGCCCGATGGCGGACGGGGATGTCGAGCCGCCGCGCGGCCTCGAGGTCCGGATTCCCCTTCTCCACGGCCGTGCTGACCACGAGGGCATCCGTGGCCTGCGTCACGCCCGATCCGTCCTGCGGCACGAGCAGGACCCCGGCGGCCCGGAGGGTCCTCAGGACCTCGATGTCGTGGCCCTGGTCGAGATGGCGGTCGGAGCCGGTGACCGTGTGACCGCGGTCCATCAGCGCCTGCGCGAGGGCGCTCATGCCGACCCCGCCGACGCCGACCAGATGAAAGCGGAACTGCATCCGGGGAATCTACGACGGATCGCGAGCGGGGGCGATGCAGATCCGCGCGTCTCCCGACGCCTGGGTGCATGACGGATTTCTGCAGAAGCGAAGAAAGAGGTTGTGATTGGGA
>CAZSUU010000030.1:0-62021 GCA_964610105.1 uncultured Verrucomicrobiota bacterium
AACGCCCGCTCTACGCCCTCCTACGCAGCCGCCTCCCCACTGTCTGAATTACAGAGAGGACGGGAGGATGGTGGAGGCAAGAGGGCGGATGGGAGATGGTTGATGGGAGATCGGGCTGTCCGCGTCCCGAGCCCGGCGGTCCGTCCCCATCCGTACGGTCTTTCCTGGGCCGGCCCTCTGTGTCATATATGTCCGCATGAATCCTATTCCTGTCCTCGACCGGTCCGCCTGGCTGGACGTTCTCGATGGCACGCGGCGCCCGTGGCACGACGGGTACTACGCGATGTACTCGAGCCTGTGGGGCGGGGTGGTTACGGACGCGGCGCTCATGCTGGTGCCGGCCGACGACCACGTGGTGCACCGCGGCGACGGCGTATTCGAGACGATCAAGTGCACGGGGGGCGCGGTGTACGCCCTGGCCCGGCACCTGGCCCGGCTGGAGGCATCCGCGACCCGCATCGGCCTGCGGTCCCGATGGGACGAGGACGACCTGGCCGCCCTCGTGCTCCAGACCCTGCGGGCCGGGCGGCGGCCCGACGCGCTGGTGCGCGTGCTGATGTCCCGCGGTCCCGGCAGCTACGGGGTGAATCCGCACGACTGCCCCGAGCCGCAACTCTACATCACCGCCTATCGCCTGAGTCCGCCGTTCATGCGCCTGCATCCGGAGGGGGCCCGCGCGGTGACGGTGGACGTGCCGCTGAAGCCCGGTTTCCTCGCGACGGTGAAGACGTGCAACTACCTGCCGAACGCCCTCATGAAGAAGGCGGCGGCGGACGCCGGCGCGCATTTCCCGCTCGCGTATGACGAGCGGGGCTGCCTGGCGGAGGGGGCGACGGAGAACCTGGGTATCGTCAGCCCGGACGGCGCGCTCCGGCTTCCGCGGGCGGACCGGATTCTCGACGGCATCACCATGCAGCGCGTGCGCGCCCTCGCGCCGGCGGCGGTGGCGGCCGGGCGGCTGCGGGGCGTCGAGGTGGGGGATGTTCCGCGGGCCTCGGTCGAGTCGGCCGCGGAACTCCTGGTCTTCGGCACCACGCCCGACGTGACGGCGGTCGTGAGCCTCGACGGCCGCCCGGTCGGCGCCGGCGTCCCCGGGCCGGCGCAGGCCTTCCTCAACCGTCTGCTTGAAGACGACATCCGCGGCAATGCGTCGATGCGCACGGAGGTGGATTTCGGGGGCGGATGATCCGTCGCGGCGCCCGCCGCCGGGATGTCCGGCGGCGGAGCGCCGGATCCCCATCGTCTTCACGGCCGGCCCAAATGGACCTACCGTGCCGGCGCGGCGTTCGTCCCGGCGGGGGCCGCTGGGGGTGCGTTGGTTGAGACGGCTTCCGGTGTTTTTGCCCCGCCGTTCCCCCTTCCCGGCAGGAGATACCTGATGTCGCGCACGGTGATGAGAAGGAACAGGCCGATCAGCAGGGCGGCAAAGACACGGTGCAGCCAGCCGACCAGGCTCGGACTCGGCGTCCGCCGCGTGATCCCCTCCGCGACGGCGAGCACGATGTGGCCGCCGTCCAGGATCGGGATCGGCAGCAGGTTCAGGATGGCGAGGTTGACATTGAGCATGCCGGTGAAAAGCAGGGCCAGCAGGAAGCTCGTCTGCGCCGCCCACCAGTACATGCGGAAGATCCCGACCGGCCCGCTCAGCGAGTCGAACGCCCTGCCCGCCTCCCTCGGGGTGACGAGGGCCTTGAGGACGCGAAACACCGGGAGCGTCCACTCCGCCAGGCGGTCGCGGGTCGAGAGGGTCATGTCGTACGGGCTGAACTCGACCCCGAGGAGCTTCAGCGGACCTCCGCTCTCCAGCGTGACCCCGATCTTGGCCTCGCCCATCGCCGGGTTGAACTCCGGGGTCACGCTCAGTTCAAGCACCCGCCCCTCCCGCTCCACCTTGAGGCGGGTCTCCACGCCCCCGCGCGTGGCGATCTCGCGGACGAGACTGGCCGAACCGCTGATCCGGCGGCCCTCGATCTCCAGCACGAGGTCGCCCGCCTTGAGTCCCGCCCGCGCCGCGGGCATGCCTCTGGTCACCTGCGTGATATGGCAGGAGGAGTACTTCTCGACGTCCGGGACGACCGCCAGCGGAAGATCCTGTCCGTCGCGCCGCACCGTCAGCACGGATCCGGTCGCACCGCTGCCGAGGAGTCGGTCGAAGAGGTGCTCGAAGCTGTACACGGGCGCACCGTCGGCGCCCGTGATGATGTCGCCGCGCCGGAGCCCGCCTCGGGCCGCCGGGGTGTCGGGCTCCACCACGATCACCTGGAGGGGTTCATACTTGCTCACCCCCCGCAGGTAGCGTCCGCCGGCGATCGGGAACGGGTCGGTCGCGACGGTCAGGGTCCGCCGCTCTCCGGAGGGCGACACGACGTCCAGCGAGGCCTCCCGCGTCAGGGCGCAGGCGACGGCATACTCGCCCCACCGGCGGATGGTCTGACCGTTGACGGCGGCGATCCGGTCCCCGGCCCGAAGCCCGGCCTTGAAGGCGGGCGTGTCGGTCTCCACGTACCCCACCGCCGTCGGTTGCGCGGAGAAGACGGTCCCGCTGCGCGCGTACACGAAGGCGGCGATGGCGACGGCCAGCGCGAAGTTCATCGACGCCCCGGCCAGCGACACCAGCACGCGTTTCCACCAGGCGGCGGGCGGAGGCGCGGCCTTGCCGCTGCCTTCCTCGGGCTTGGACGACTCCCCCGTCGGGTCCATCTGGGGCAGGGCGACATAGCCGCCGAACGGGAGGCATCCGATCTTGTACACGATCCCGCCGCTCTTCCGCTGCCAGACGGCCGGGCCGAAGCCGATGGAGAAGGTCTCGATGACCAGACCGCACCAGCGGGCGACCAGGAAGTGCCCCAGCTCATGCACGAAGATCGTCAGGCCGAACAGCAGCACGATGACCAGGACGCTCAGTACGCTCTCGAGAAACATGCGTCACACCTTGTCTTGATTTGTCCTTCAGTGCACACCCACGGGCTCCAGGAAGTACCGCGCATAGAAATACAGGATCGGCGCCGCCGGCAGCAGGCTGTCGAGCACATCGAGAAGCCCGCCCATGCCGGCGATGAGGCGTCCGGAGTCCTTCACGCCCGCCGCGCGCTTGAGCAGGGATTCGGCCAGGTCGCCCAGCACGCCGCTCACGGCGAGGAGCAGGCCGAGCTGCGCCGCGTCGTACCACTCCAGATACACCGGCCCGATGCGCCCGCGCGTAAAGAGCCACGTGGCCACGCTGACGCCCGCCGCCACCAGCACCCCGCCGATCACGCCCTCCCACGACTTGCCGGGGGAGATGCGCGGGATCAGCTTGTGCCGGCCGATGCTGCATCCGATGAAGTACGCGCCGATATCGCCGAATTTCACCACGGCGATCATGTAGATCAACAGCCACCGTCCGTCCATGCCGCCCCACGCGCGCAGGATGCGGGCGAAGAACGTGATCATGAACCCGATGTAGAGCAGCCCCATCAGCGTGCCGGCCATCGTTTCCAGGGGGCGGGGATTGTTCTTCTCGCGGAACTGCCGGGCGAACACGGCGAAGAAACCGACGGCGAGGGCCAGCAGGCCGAAATCGCATTCGGCGTCGGGCCGCGCGGAATCGTAGGAGTACCAGACGACGACCAGTCCGAACGCGCCGCAGAGGGTGCCGAGGATCCTGAAGTTCGGGATCCGGGCGGCGTCGAGGAGGCTGTAGAATTCCCACAGGCCCAGGGCGGTCAGCGCCAGCAGGATGAGCATGGCCGCCCACGGCGGCGCGAAGAAGGCGGCGACGAACAGCGCGCCGCCGAGCAGGGCGCCGCTGCGCACGCGGTCGCGCAACATGGGGACGAGGGGGCTCATTGGACATCGCCGAACCGCCGGTGGCGTCGGCCGTACTCCTCGATGGCGGCGCGGAACTGGGCCTCGCGGAACTCGGGCCAGCGCACCTCCGTGAAGTAGAACTCCGCGTAGGAGATCTGCCAGAGGAGGAAATTGCTGAGCCGCAGCTCGCCGCTGGTGCGGATCAGGAGGTCGGGGTCCGGCACGTCCGGCAGGTAGAGATGGCCGGCCACGGTCTGCTCGGTGATGTCCTCGGGGCGCAGCCGGCCGTCGGCGGCCTCGCGGGCGATGGCGCGGCACGCCTCGGCGATCTCGGTGCGCGCGCCGTAGCTGAGCGCCAGCACGAGGTGCCGGTCGGCATACGCCTCGGTCTCCCGCTGCACGCGGCGCAGTTCTCCCCGCAGGTCGTCCGGCAGGTCCTGGAGCCGGCCCATCACGCGCAGACGCACCCGGTTCTCGTGCAGATCGCGCTCGCGCCGCCGGAGAAAGACGCGCAGGAGCTGCATGAGACCGGCGACCTCCGCCCGCGGACGGACCCAGTTCTCCACGCTGAAGGCGTACAGGGTCAGGTACCGGACGCCGATGTCGCGGCAGGCGCGGATGACGGCGATCACCGACTCGGCGCCCTCCTCGTGGCCGCGCAGCCGCGGCCAGCCCCGCTCCTGGGCCCAGCGGCCGTTGCCGTCCATGATCACGGCCACGTGCCGGGGGATGTAGGCGGGAGGGGACATCAGGATTGCGGATGGCGGATGGCGGATGGCGGATGGCCTGCTCCGCGACTCGTTCCGGGACCGGTGCGGCGAATCCTCCCGTCGGAGCGGGAAGCGCCTGCGCGAGGCAGGAAGCCCCGGGGCCGCGGGGCGGATGGCGGATGGGCCCGGCGCCGGTCGAGCACCAGCGTGTTCTCCCGTCCCGGTCCGATCGAGAGAATGCCCACGGGCACGCCCGTCAGGCGTTCCAGGCGCCGAATGTAGGCCCGCGCGCCCGCGGGCAGATCGGTCCAGCGCTTCGCGCCGCGGACGGTGCCTTTCCAGCCGGGGATCTCCTCGTACACCGGCCGGCACAGCTCGTACCGGCGGACGTCGGCCGGGACGTGGTCCCACACGCGCTTCCCGACCCGGTAGCCCACGCACACGCGCACGGTCTCGAAACCGTCCAGGACGTCCAGCTTCGTCAGCGCCCAGGCATCCACCCCATTGATCCGTGCGGCGTGGCGCGCCACGACGGCGTCGAACCATCCGCAGCGCCGCGGCCGCCCCGTCGTCGCGCCGTACTCGCGGCCGACGTCCCTCAGCCTCCGGCCCGTGGCATCGGTGAGTTCCGTGGGGAAGGGTCCCTCGCCAACCCGCGTGGTGTAGGCCTTGACGACGCCGATCACGCGGTCGATGCGGTGGGGCGGAACGCCGGTCCCCACGCAGGCGCCGCCGGCGGTGGCGTTGGAGGAGGTGACGAATGGATACGTCCCGAAGTCGACGTCGAGCATCGTGCCCTGGGCCCCCTCGAAGACCACCGATTCGCCGCGGGCGATCGCGTCGTTGAGCAGCACCGTCGAGTCGCACACATAAGGGGCCAGCATGCGGGCGGCCGACAGCAGTTCCCGCGTCAGCGCGCGGGCGGGCAGGACGGGCAGCCCGTGGCCCTTCAGAATGCGGTTGGCCTCGGCGAACCGGTCGCGGAGCAGGTCCGGCAGGTCCGCCGCGCACAGCGCATGGGCGCGCAGCCCCGCCCGCTGCGCCTTGTCCGTATAGGCCGGCCCGATGCCGCGCTGGGTGGTTCCGATCTTCTTCCCGACGCCCAGCTTGCTTTCGCGCGAGGCGTCCAGCACGCGGTGCCAGGGCATGACCAGATGCGCCCGGTCGCTCAGGAAGAACCGCCCCCGCAGGGGCAGGCGGGCGCGCCGGATGTCCCGCAGCTCCTTCACCAGCTCGAGGGGATCGACCACCACGCCGTTCCCGATGACATTGCGCGTCCGGCGCCGGAAGATGCCCGACGGCACCAGGTGCAGCACGTAGCGCACCCCGCCGATCTCGACCGTGTGGCCGGCATTGCTGCCGCCCTGGTATCGGACCACCCAGTCGGCGTGCTCGGTGAGCACGTCGATGATCTTGCCCTTGCCCTCGTCGCCCCACTGGGCGCCGATCAGGACCGTGTTGAGGCTGGACATGCTCGTTCCCTCACTGCGGTCTGCCCGCCTCCCGTGCGGCGGCGGGTGACCCTATCGGATGCGCACGAAACCCCGTCTTCCCGCGCGGATCACCGCCCCGGCCTGAAGTCGCACCACGGCGTTCGGGTCCGATACCCGTGTGTCGTCGATCCGCACGGCGCCCTGCCGCACGAGGCGCCTCGCCTCGCCGTTGCTCGCCGCGCACCCCGCCCGCACGAGAAGCGCGACGATCTTCGCGCCCTCCTCGCGCTCGGCCGGGGTCAGTTCAAGCTCCGTCATCTCGTCGGGCAGTTCCTTCTTCGAGAACACCCGCGCGAACTCCTCGGCGGCCGCCCGGGCCGCCTCCGCGCCGTGGAAGCGGGCGACGATCCGCCGGCCCAGATCGTCCTTCACGGCCCGCGGATGCCGCCGCCCCGCCGCCACGTCGGCCCGCACCGCCTCGACATCCGCATCGGGCAGGGCGAGGACGAGGGAGAAGTAGCGCCACATCAGCTCGTCGCTCACCGACATCACCTTGCCGAAGATCTCCCGGGCCGGCTCGCTGACGCCGATGTAATTGCCCAGGCTCTTGCTCATCTTCTGCACGCCGTCGAGGCCCTCGAGGAGCGGCAGCGTCAGGACGACCTGCGGCTCCTGGCCCAGCGCCTTCTGCAGCTCGCGTCCCAGGAGGAGATTGAACAACTGGTCGGTGCCGCCGATCTCGACGTCCGCACGGACCATGACGGAGTCGTAGGCCTGGACGAGCGGATACAGGAATTCCACCAGCGAGATCGGCTGATTGGCCGCGTGGCGCTTGGCGAAATCGTCGCGCGCCAGCATCTGCGCCACCGTGACGTGCGCGGAGAGGCGGATCACGTCCGCGAAGTTCATCCCGGCGAACCACTCGCTGTTGAAACGGATCTCGGTGCGAGCGGGATCGAGAACCTTGAAGACCTGCTCCTGGTAGGTGATCGCGTTGGCTTTGACCTGCTCGGCGGAGAGCGGCTTGCGCGTCTGGGAACGGCCGGAGGGGTCGCCGATCATGCCCGTGAAGTCGCCGATGATGAAGACCACGGTATGTCCGAGATCCTGGAACTCCCGCAGCTTGTTCAGCCCCACCACGTGCCCCAGATGAAGATCCGGCGCTGATGGGTCGGCCCCGTACTTCACCCGCAGCGGCCGGCCCTCGGCCCGCGAGCGCCGGAGCCGGGCCTCCAGCTCGTCGGGCGAGACCCAATCCACGAGGCGGGCCCGCAGCACCTCGATCTGGCGTTTCAGTTCCTGTTCCATGGGGGGAGGTCAGACCGGGGGCGCCGGTCATGGATGCGACCGGCGCCGCCCGTCCGCCGTTCAACGGAAACTCAGGTCTTGTTCGACTCGCCCGGATGCCACTCTTCGCCGGATTTCTCCGCCGCGGCCCCGAACGCCTCGTCAAACGCGCCCGCGAGATCCACCAAATCCTCGCCGGGCCGCAGCCCCTGCAGCATGTCGTCGCTGACCACGAAGTTCTCTTCGGGCAGCTTGGCCGCCTTGATGCTGAGGCCGATCTTGCGCTCGACGCCGTCGATCTTGATCACCCGCGCCTCGACCTCCTGGCCGGGCTGCAGGACGTCGCGGACCTTCTGCACGCGCTCGTCGCTGATCTGGCTGATGTGCACCAGGCCGTCGATCCCGTCCTCGATCTGCACGAACGCGCCGAAAGACGCGACCTTCGACACCTTGCCCTTGACGAGCTGGCCGATGCGGAAATGGCCGCTGATGCCCGCCCACGGGTCCTCCTGCGCCTGCTTCAGGCCCAGGCTGATCCGCTGCTGCGCCGGGTCCACCTCCAGCACCACGCACTCCACTTCGTCGGCCTTCTTCAGCACCTCGGAGGGGTGGTTCACCTTGCGCGTCCACGACATGTCGGACACGTGGATCATGCCGTCCACGCCTTCCTCCAGCTCGACGAACGCCCCGTACGTCGTGAAGTTGCGGACCTTGCCCTGCACGCGCGTGCCGATCGGGTAGCGGTCGAGAACGGTGTCCCACGGGTTGGCCTCGGTCTGGCGGATGCCCAGGGAGATCTTCTGGTCCTGGGGATTCACGCCCAGCACCACCGCCTCCACGATGTCGCCGACCTTGAGCACGTCGGACGCCTTCGCCACGCGCTTGGTCCACGACAGCTCGGACACGTGCACCAGGCCCTCGACGCCCTCCTCGATTTCCACGAACGCGCCGTAGGGAACCAGATTGACCACCCGGCCGCGCACGCGGCTGTTGACCGGATAGCGCGACTCGATGCCCTCCCATGGATTCGGCGTCTTCTGCTTGATGCCGAGGGAGATGCGCTCCTTCTCGAGATCGACCTCCAGGACGACGACTTCGAGCTCCTGGCCGACGGCGACCATCTCGCTCGGGTGGCCGAGGCGGCCCCAGCTCATGTCGGTGATGTGCAGGAGACCGTCCATGCCGTTGAGGTCGATGAAGGCGCCGAAGTCGGTGATGTTCTTCACCATGCCGCTGCGGATCTGGCCGGCCTTGATCTCCTTCAGCAGCTCGCGCTTGGCCTCGCGCCGGCGGTCTTCCAGCAGCTCGCGCCGCGAGAGCACCACGTTGCGGCGCTCCTTGTTGATCTTGATGATCTTGAACTCCAGCGACTGGTTGACCAGATCGTCGGGATTGCGAACGGGCGCAAGGTCCACCTGGGAACCGGGCAGGAAGGCGTCGACGCCGATATCCACGATCAGGCCGCCCTTCACGCGGCCCTTGACCTCGCCGACGACGGTGCTGCCCTCGTTGCAGTTCTGGACGACGTTCTCCCACTTGCGCTGCTGCTCCGCGCGCGTCTTGCTGAGGACCACCATGCCCTCGTCATCCTCGAGCTTCTCGAGGAGCACCTCGAACTGGTCGCCAGGCTTCACCTGCTCGAGGTCCTTGAACTCGGAGGCAGGCAGCACGCCCTCGGACTTGTAGCCGATATCGACCAGCACCTCGGAAGGACGCACCGACAGCACACGGCCCATCACGATCGAACCCTCGGCGAAATCCCTGAGGGTATCCTCGTACATCCGGGTCATGGCGGCCCTCGCGTCGGTTTCCGCCGGGCGCGCACCCGCCGCGCCCTTCTTCTGCTTGGTTGCTTTTTCCATGTTCTTGTTTGTCTGGATTCCGGGCGATCACCGGCCTATCCGCGCACTCGCGCGGTCCATCGGGGCGCCCACTCCCCCGGTGGCAAAAAAGCGTGTCACGGTAGCACGACGCCCCCGCTCGGGCAACCGCAAAACGACACCGCAAAACGACACCGCAAGGCGGCGAGCCGCGACCCATCGGCCATGGCCGCTCAACGCTTCCGCTCCACCCCATCCGCTCCTTCCCCGGCCCCGCCGCCCCCCTCGCCGTGAACGAGACGCGCGGTGGCGCAGCGAAAGGCGAGGAGGCGGCGTTGCGTCTGTATCGAGGCGGCGGTTTCGATGCCGTGGCCAGCGATGACGCCCGCTTCATCAGGCAGTTGCGCGGCCTGGGGGTTCCGTATGCGGTCCCCGCCGTCATCGTTGTGCGGCTGTGCCGCGATGGGAGCATGACGGCGGACCGGGCGGTCGAGGCGCTGAGGGCGTTGCGGCCTCATATCAGTCCAGACCAACATGCGGCAGCCGTATTGATGATATCGGGAGGAATCGAATCGTGACGACAAAGACCCTGCGATTGCCGGACAGCCTGTTGGACGCGGTGCGTGAACTCGGTCAGGCCGAGCAGGTCGAGGAGGCCACGGCCATGCGGAAACTCCTGCGCATGGGATATGGTCTATTCCTGGCGGAACAATACCGGGCGGGGCGGCTGACGCTGCGCGAAGTGGCGCAGCGCATGGAGCTCTCGCTAAGCGAAACCCTGGAGGCGCTCCAGCGAGTTGGCGTAACCGGGAACACCGGCGCGGATGACACTCTGGCGTCCTGGCTTTCCCTCGCGCCCGTCCCGTCAAAGCCGGAAACGAAGTGACGCCGGGAAATCGGGGCGGGCCCGGAGATGGAAGATGAAGGTGTCGTCGAGGCCGGCGCCGGGCTGCGCGCCGTTATTGAGGATGAAACCATCGCGGAGGGAACGCCGATTGAGGCCACGAAGGCCATGGAGCTTGCGCTGGAAACCACCGATGAGGCGATCGCGAGACTGAAAACGCCCACGGCACTGCAAGAGCGGCGGACCCATCCACCGGGCAGCCCCACCCGCCCGCAGGGTAAGTTCCCCGCTTTCATCCGGCGAGTTCCCCATCAGGCCCGCGCCATCGAACCGACCGTCAACCCGGACTGGATTCCGCCGCTCGACCGGTCTCTCAGACTGCGGTAGGCGTCTGTTTTCACCACCGTCCCGGGCGTGAAAACGAAGCGGTGCGAGGGAAGGCGGCTTCCAGTGTCGGCGCTGCGGCCAGCGGCGTCACCACCACGGTCTGGTTCAGCTTCGGCGCGGTGGCGGGCCAGACAAGACGCTGGCGGCCGGCGGTGGCGGTGACGTAGTACTCCAACGCCCCGGCGTTTGTCGGAACAGGCAGCTCCACCTCAAATACGGCACGGCCGACCGGCCGGAATGCGACCCGGTGGTATCGCCATCCCCGGCCCATCTCGCGCCAGAACAGCCGCACGTCGGAGACCACCTGGTCGTCGGGAGCGATCACCATGGCTCGCAATCGGACCGCTTCACCCGGTGCGGCATGGGTGCGCACCGCGGGCACGATGATCCGCGCAGGCCCTTCATAAACCTCGGATGGCGTGCAGGATAGCGGGAGTGCGGCGCCGAGGGCTGCCGCCAATACGGTATCGTGGGCGGTGAGAAACGCCAGTTTCTTGCGGTTGTGCTGCTCGAGATTGGCGAGGGTGCCCAGCTCCCCGGGTGTGTCCGTCGCCGCCACCTGCAGGCGGATCATGCGTTCCCACAGCCGCGCCATCCGCTCGCGGACGGCGACGCCCCTCTGCGCGAACTCCCTCTTCTTCGCGGCGTCCGCCTCCTTCTTCATCTCCCCGGCCAGCCGGTCCAGCTCGCCGCGCCGGCAGCCGAGCTCCGCCATCGCCGCCATCATGCGGTAGGTGTTGAGCCAGTAATCGTACCGTTCAAGATTGCCCGACCCCCGGACCGCATCGCGGAGGTTCTCGAGCTCGCGGACAAACCCGTAGCGCTTCGCCACCGCGTCCCACGCTTCCCCATTCACCCGGATGCCACCCGGACCGTCGATCCACGTG
Organism: uncultured Verrucomicrobiota bacterium; assembly: GCA_964610105.1. Classification (GTDB taxonomy): domain Bacteria; phylum Verrucomicrobiota; class Kiritimatiellia; order PWTM01; family PWTM01; genus CAZSUU01. The sequence continues at coordinate 11,158 of CAZSUU010000030.1, forward strand.
GATGGCTCGGGGAGATGGAGGCCGTCGATGCGGGCAAAGACCCGCCCCGCGGATTCCGCGACCTCCGGCCCGAAATGGGCAAGGGCGAAGTCGATGTAGAAGGCCTCCACCGGCATGGACCGATCTTTCCCGCTCACCTCGTGCCTGTCCGCCGGCCCGTCGTCCGCCGCGTAGTCCCGCCAGCGCGGGCCGCCGCAGTTGATCTTGCAGGCGAACGGTTGCCCCCTGTCGCTCCTGGTCGCGGCAATCGCCGCGATACAGGGGTATTCCACCTCGCGGGTGAAGTCGATCACCAGGCTTCCATGGGTGACCGCGACGCCGTCGAACGTGAGGTCGAGAGCCCGGTTCTTGCCGGCCCGGGCGAAGAGATCCAGGTGCTCGATCGCCTGCCGTCCCTGCACCCGCACGCCGAAGACGCGTTTCCCCGCCTCGCCGTAATGGGGCTCGTTGAACTTGAGAACAACGCGGTACGTGCCGTTCGGCGCCGGGAGCCGGTACGCATCCACGTCATACCGGACCGTCTGGTACACCGGATCCTCTTCCGTGCCCTCGACGGGGGCCGTGAACGCCGCCGGCGTCCCCCTCCTGTAGTCGGTCGGAGGCGCGCCGGGCGGGATCGGGGATACGTCCGTGCCCGAAGGCACCCACGACTGATCCCACGCCGCTCCCGCAAGCGCGGCGATGTTCATCGACAGGATCTTGGTCCGCCAGTGGATGCCGAGCAGCCCCGTGCAGCCGAGGCGGCGGGCATCCACCGCATCCTGCCGCATGCGGCCGACCCACGGCTGGGGCGCGACCAGGTTGGGGTCGTTCTCCATCCACGGAATGGCCCACTTCGGTCGTCCGGTCACATTCGCGAATCCGCGCTCCACCGGCGCGTGCCCGACGTCGCGGTTGATGCAGCTCATCGGGCAGTCCTTGGGCAGCACGGCGTCCAGCGCGGCGCGGTCGTGCTGAGGGCCGAGCACCCAGCCGCACGAAGCCAGTGTAAACGGCTTGCCGAGCGCATCCAGCGCGCCCAGCGCCGCCTCAAGGTCCCGCCGCGCCGCTTCGAACTGCTCGGGCTTGTTGCCGCCCCACGTCCACCCCTCGGGAGTCCAGAGCCAGTAGTAGTCCAAGGGATGGACCAGCGCGATGCGGCGGAACATGCCCTCGTACACCTCGCGGACCACGGTGGGATCGTTGGGGTCCTTTCCCCCCGCGCGGAGCCGGTCCTGGACGGCCTTCGGAATGGTCAGCGGTGTCTCGGTCCCGATACAGGTCTTCACCCCCACCGCGCGGGCGAAGCCGAAGACGCGATGGAGTATCGCGGCCGTGCGGTTGAAGACCGCGTTGCAGACCTCGACCGGCGAACCGTTGGTCGCGAGGAATTCGCCATGGACGTCGGGGCCGTGGTCGTCTCCCGCGAAGAGACGCTCGGCGCCGCCGACGAACTCCGACGTCTTCATGGCGGCGTAACCCCACGGCAGATCGCGGCGCGTGTCGGCCCAGCGGGACGGGTAACTGAAGACGGGCCGTCCCCGTTCGTCGAGATCGGCGAGCCGTCCAATCCAGACCAGCGGCTCCGGTCCGACCCCGCCCTCGGGGTAGCAGTGGAGGCCGAGGAAGTTCATGCGCATCTTCGCGAGCTGGCCGACATACGCGAGATGGTCGTCGGTGTTCCACCAGTCCGGCCCCTCCGGGAAATCGTGGAAAGGCTGAATGCCCCGCACGTCGAAGATCGGGCGGCCGATCTCATTGAGATCCGGGAGCGCGTGCGCGATTCGATGGTCGGGCACCACGTCGCCGTGGAGATAGAACCGGACGCCCAGCCGCTCGGCGAAGCGGTACGCACCGTAGAGAACCCCTGAATCATCTCCGCCAATGATCCACAAGATCCTGAGATGACCTTTCGTGACCGTGCGCAGCAGGTACTGTTCGCGGCCGAGCCTCGCGGCCGCCGTGGCGATGTCGGCGGGAAGGCCGGCTCGGTCCCGGCGCGCGACGACGAGGCCTCCGCTCCGCGGGGCGCCCAGGCCCGCCTGCACCGCGGGAAGCGTGCCCGTGCGCAGATACAGGTAGCGGGCCACCTCCCGCGCGCCCAGCCGTTCCGCCGGCGACGCGTCGGGCGGATGGACGACCGTGACACCCGCCGCGACGTGGCCGCCGAGCGCCAGGAAACCCGCCAGCAGACAGACGAGCCGCAGGGCGGGCCCGCGCCCGCAACCCGATGCGGATTGAACAGGGTGGCGGGCAGGATTGCCCGCGGTACAGGTGCTGGGCGTACCGCGCGCAATCCTGCGCACGATCAGTGCCGACGGCGCGTCAGGATGCCGCGCCCTGCCGAACCATCGCGCGCAGGGAAGGCGGCGAGCCACCATCGCCGGAAGTTTCATCTTCTTCCTCTGTATTTCCGTCCATTCGCCATTCCGACTTCCTCCCGATCTCGCCATTCGTGTTTCGGGATCCCCTCCATGCGCGGTCCGCGCCGCGCCATCGCCCTGTCACGCGTGCGGCCCTGTTCGAGTGGACCCCTATTCCCGTGCCGCCTCCGACTTCGGCCCCCTGCCGGCGCGGAAGACGGCGATCTCCGCCAGGCCGATGTTCGGCGAGTTGGGCTTCACCTCGTCCACGGCGAAGACCAGCCACCGGACCTTGCGGGCGGCAAAGCGGATCTCCAGGCCCTGCCGCGCGTCGTCGGGCAACGCCCCGGTGCGGAGGGTCGTCCCATCGCTGAACAGCAGAACGCCGCTTCGCACCTGATCGAGGTCGTTCGGCCGGTCGAACAGCCAGACGCGGTCGATCGTTTGCTCCTGCTCCCACGTCAGCCGGAGCACGGCGGTGCATCCCTCGCCGGCCGTCGCCCACTCGCGGGCGATGTCGCGCGGGAATCCGTCGACGGTGCCGTCGACCACGCCCTCAACCCTGTAGTCCGCGTGCACCGAGCTCACGGTCACCTTCGCCTGGCGCGCCACATTGTCCTCCGTCTCCAGCGGCCCCGGGGCAGGCGCGTCGTCTCCGGGCCGCGGCAGCCGCACCTCCTGCAGGCACATCGCGTACCGGCTTCCCTTCGGCCGTGCGCTCCAGCGCACGTTGTTCCAGCCGAGACTGAAGTTCGCCGCGTAGCACAGCCACAGCGTGCGGCCGTCGGCGCCGACGAATTTCGAGGGGATGTTGACGAAGTACGACTGCTCGCCGAAGTGCCGCAGGTAGGCGAGCAATTTCCAGGGCCCGGTGAGGGAGGAGGATTCGAGCAGATAGGTGTCATACTGCGCCACCGTGTTGCCGCCGTCGGTGACGCACATCGCGTACCGCTTCAGTGGCGCAATCCAGGTCATCGTCACGCACCCCATGTGATCGCGCCACGCGGCGATGGGCCGCGCGTCCGCCAGTCTCGCGGTCCAGCGATCCGCGCCCCCTTCATCGCGGCCGGCGAAGAACTCGTATTTCGACGCGTCGTTCATGTTCGCGATCGAGGGCGTGACGCGCGCGAGGTAGATCTCGTCGCCGGTGATCCAACTGTTGAAGCCGAACCGGCGGTTCCCGCCGTCGGAGGCGCCGTGGGCGACCAGGTGGGCCTGACCGCCGGGCGCATGCTCCATGTCGCGGCCGAAGTCCACGAAGTGCGGCGCGCCGATCTTCACCGGCTCGCCGTTCAGCGCCGACTCGCCGAAGAGCGGCTGCGCGGGCGTGCACGGCGTCTGGGTCCAGGTCTTGCCCAGGTCGGTGGACCAGCGGAAGCCGACGAACGGGCCGAGCCACGGCCAGTTGTAGTCGATGCCGTTGTGCGGGACCCTGCCGGAGGGATGAAGGCAGTAGGTTCCGTAGTACCAGACCCCGTCGTGCACCAGGCTTCCGCACGGATACCGGCCGGCGTAGGGCGAGGGGTCGGACTTGTACACGCCGGCGTCGACGACCTGCAGGTTCAGGGGGTCGTCGCCGACGATCTTCGCGTGCCCCGTGGTCGCGTCGCGGCCGCCGGAACCCGACGAGAGATCGCCGACGCGCCCGTCGGTCCACGGCGAGTAGAGATGCCCGTCCGCCGCCCACGACGGGTACCACGTGTCGGCGCCGGTGTACTCGGCGTGCCGGCCGGTGAACAGCAGGCCCGCGAAATCGGTCGACGGAGGGAAGGGGCATCCGGGGGGCGGATCGTCGGCCCACCGCAGGATGCCGCTGGCGGGAGGCGGGGCGGCAACGAGCCGGGTATGCACAGTATCGTCCGCCGCGAACACGGCCGGCACAAGGAGGCCCATGGCCAGACGGCACGCCTGCGCCCGTCCGGCGGTCGGGACTGCTCCGCGGCTGCGAGCCGCCCGCGCGGCTGTCGCAAAAAGGTCCGCTACATATCGGCTCATGGCATGCACCTTCTTCCCCGTTCAAACCCGGCGGCGCCATCCGCGCTCGATCTCCTCCAGCGTGCGCCCCTTCGTCTCGGGGATGAAACGATAAATGAACCACAGGGCGCCCGCGCACAGCAGGCCGTAGACCCAGAAGGGGAACGCGTGGTGGAAGCGCTCGACCAGCGCCGGATGATCGTTGAGCACGGGGAACGTCTGCGAGACGACGAAGTTGGCGGTCCAGAGGAAGAAGGTGGCCACCGACATCGCCCGGCCGCGCACGCGGTTGGGGAAGATCTCGGAGAGCACCACCCACACGACCGGCCCCATGGCGATCGAGAAACTCGCGATGTAGCCGACGATGAAGACCAGGGCCCACGGGCCGGTCTTCTGCGCGAAGGCCACGAAACTGAAAGCGAAGAGGCAGATCCCCATGCCCGCCGAGGCCAGCAGCAGCAGCGGGCGCCGGCCCCAGCGGTCGACCGCGCCGATGGCGACGAACGTGAAGGCCACCATCGACGCGCCCACGACCACCGTGTTGAGCAGCGCCGCATCGGTCGTCGCCCCCAGCGTCGCGAAGATCTTGGGGGCGTAGTAGAGGATGACATTGATGCCCGTGACCTGCTGGAGAACGGCGAGCACGACGCCGATGACGAGGACGCGGAACAGGCCGGGCTGAAGCAGCTGGGCGAGGGAGACCGGCTCCTCGCGGAGCGCCGCTTCGATCTCCGCCATCTCGCGCTCCGCGTGCGCCTCACCGCCCACGCGGCGCAGCACGGCCAGCGCGCGATCCCGCCGTCCGCGCGCCGCGAGCCAGCGGGGGCTTTCCGGCACGAGGAACAGCAGGCCGAGAAAGAGCACGCAGGGCAGGGACTCCGAGCCGAACATCCAGCGCCAGCCGTACGCGACGTTCCAGGCATCCGGCCGGCCGCGGGCAATGAAGAAATTGACGAAGTACACCACGAGCATTCCCGTCACGATGGCGATCTGGTTGAAGGAGACCAGGCGGCCGCGCATCCCGGCCGGCGCGACCTCCGCGATATACATCGGGGAGAGCATCGAGGCGATCCCCACGCCGACGCCGCCGAGGGCGCGATAGGCCACGAACTCCGCCAGGGTCCGCGGCAGGGCGGTTCCGATCGCGGACACGAGGAACGCGAGGGCGGCGATCATGAGCGACGTGCGGCGCCCCATCCGGTCGCTGAGCTCGCCCGCCACGCTCACGCCGATCACGCATCCGAGCAGGGCCGACGAGGCCGCCCACCCTTCCTGCCAGTCGTTGAGCGCGAAATGCTGCTTGAGGAACCCGATGCCGCCCGAGATCACCGCCGTGTCGTAACCGAACAGCAGGCCTCCCAGCGTGGCCACGAGACAGATGGACCAGAGGTAGGACCGGTTGCCGTCACCGGCGCCCGCGTGGTTCGCTTCGGTAGTCATCGCGGGATCCCCTCCGCGGGCCGCAGGGCAGCCCGCCCACGGCGTCGATCGCCACCGGTCGGCGGCCCGCATCGCACGCCGCGATGCCTGCGGTCGTTCTCTGTCCTCATCATGGTTCTCACCGTACTCTGAGCTTCACCTCCCCGCGTCCCGGATCCTCGAACGGACCGGGCGCGGGCCGGGTGCGGTCGCGCCTTCTGCCGATGAAATCGCGGTCGACCGACAGGGGCGAGCCGTCGGCGCTCTCGTACGCAAGCTGGGGGATCGCGGCCTTTCCGAGGAGGTCGGTCGTGACGAGCCGGGTGGCGGCAGCTTCCAGCTCCGGCCCGACGACCAGGTGAATGAAGAACCGCCCGTTCTCCTCCACGAGGCTGACCCGGGGATCGCCGTCCGGCCGCACGACCGCGTCCGTCTCGGCCAGGTAGGGCCGCGCGCCTCGGTAGTAGACATTGCCGCCCGTGTGCAGGAGGAGTTCCCTCTGGTCATAGACGTGCAACCCGTATCCCGCGGTGCGGCGGTGACGGTCCTCCTTGCGGGGGGCTTCGATCGCGGCCGCGCCGGTGCCCACCAGGACGTTGTTGTAGTAGCGGTTGTCGCCGCCCCTGATGGACTTCAGGCCGGCGACCGTCGTCGAATGCGCCGGGTGGTACGGCGTCTCGCGCCCGGGCTCCTCCGTGCTGACGATCCTGCCGGTCCACAGGTTGTGCGCGTAGGCCCCGCCTTGCGACATATCCAGGAGGCTGACGCCGGACAGGAACAGGTTGTTGTCCACCAGGAACGGGCCGTGGTCGACTTCTACGAAGAGGTCCTCGCCGCTGTTGTCATGGCAGAGGTTCCCCGTGATCCGGGTGCCCTGGGCCATCCAGTCCATCCACAGCCCGCGGCAGGTCCGGTAGATGTGATTGCGGCTGATCTCGACGTCGATGGCGGCGTGGAACTTGATGCCGGCCATCTCGGCGCCGGTGAACAGCCGCCGGACGTGGATGTCGTGGATGGTGTTGCCGGTGACCACGCTGAAGGCGGGCCCCAGGCTGCCGACGATGCCCGCCTGTTCGCAGTGCGAAATCGTGTTGTGGCGGACGAGGTGGTGGCCGATGTTTTGCCGGGTCCAGGGGATCGCGTGGGCATGGGCGCGTTCGATCGTCTTGACGTAGCCCTCCGCGGTGTCGGCCGAGGTGTTGTCGAACTCGTCGCCGTGCTTCCCGAGGGCGATGCCGGAACAGACCGAGTGGCTGACGACGTTGTCTTCGATGATCCACCCCCTGCTCCAATGCGTGCCGATCAGCCCGATCTGCTCGGCGGTGGGCGGCGCCCAGGGGGTGGCGGCGTGCCGCATCGCGAACCCGCGGACGGTGATGAAGTTGCGCCCCGGCTTGTCCGGATAGAAGACGGTCTGGCGGACATTGATCTCCACGAGCTCCTCATTGGGATTCACCCCCTTGAACTGCGCCCAGATCGTGGTGTTGGACCCGTCCACCCGGGCAAACCACAGGCGATGATCCATGGCGCCCGCGTGGGCGTGTCGGAATACGAGGCAGATCGTCCTGACGCCGCCGAGCGGCTTGATGTGGGCCGCGAACGAGACCCAGGACTGCCATCCGCCCGTGTTCGGCACCACGCACGAGCCGAGCAGATCTCCGTCCGGAGCGTCGAGCCGCAGCTCGATCCGTCCCCCCGCGGTCTCGGAGGCGGCGCGGATTTCCACGCGCTCCGCGCGGCGGCCGAGATCCACCCCCTCGTACCGAACCCAGTCGCCGTCCTCGATCCACCCGACGCACTCGCCCCCCTCCGAGCAGGGCGCCTTCTGCACGCCGTCCTGCGCCGCGTAGGCGGCGGCGGGCACGCGGGCGGGATCGCCCCCCGTGGCGGGACGAAACCAGGCCACGTTCAACAGGCAGCCTCCGGCGTCCGCCCTCGTGGTCGAGCCGGTGGGGCTGAGCACGTCCTCCAGGCGGGCGGCCTCGACCAGCCAGTCGCCGTTGAGATAGACGGCGCCGGTGTGGTGCTCGCGGCCTTTCGGATTGAACCAGTCGCCCTGGATCCGGTCGCCGTACGGATTGAACTCGCCGAAGAAGGCGTTCGGAAGAACCGCCATCCACGCGTCGCCCCCGGCCTTGACCCAGTTGGTCACGACCTCCGAACCCCTGATCTCCGCCGTCGCGCCCCGGGCGGCGCGGTAGACGATGCGCTTCCGGTCCGACTCGCCCCCGCGGGGCGGATTGACGCGCTCGCGGTAGATCCCCTCGTGCACGGTGATCGTGTCGCCCGGCTGCGCGAGATCGGCGGCGCGCTGGATCGTCCGGAGCGGGGCCCACCGCGCCCCCCGGTTGGTGTCGCGGCCCCGCACCGACACGTGGTACTCGGCGGCGCCCGTGGCGGCCGCAAGGGCGGCGGAGGTCATGAATGCACAGACCCTCGTCTTCATGTCTCAGCCCTTTCCCGGTTGCCGGCCGCCCCCGGCGGGCCGGAGCGGAATCGCCCGGTCGGTCCGCCGTCCCGGATCGAGTTCGATGACGGCGTCGCGGTCGTCCGTGGCCCAGCCGGACAGATGGACAACGACTCTCCTGCATGCGGCGTCGGCGAGGGGTTCGACGCGGAGGCGCGCCGACGTCCCCTCGCCGTCGATCTCCAGCTCCATCGACAACGGGCCGAAGGGGGTGGCAATGCCGGCCAGCCGGGTCACGCTCCCGGGCCGTGTCCACTCGGACGGCAGGCCTTCGAGGAGGTGCAGCTCGTCGCCCCGGTCGAGCGCGAGCAGGTGAATCGCCAGCCGGATGAACTCCGCGCTTGCCCAGTTGTGCGGCATGTCGCCGACCTTCCTGAACCGCTCGCCCTTCAGCGACTGCTCCTCGCGCCACACGAGCACCGGCGCGGCGTGGTTGGCATAGGCATAGAGGACCCGTGCGGCCTTGCGGCCCTGGCCCTGCCACAGCCATGCGTGGCCGTAGAACGAGGCGAAGTAGTTCCAGATGCCGTCGGCGTCCCAGCCGGTGCCATGGACCATGCCCTCCCGCTCGGTGGCTTCGAGCATGGCCATGTTGCCGGCGACCAGCGGATCGTCCCTGGCAAAGAGCTGGCCGGGGTAGACGGCGTGGCAGAACGCCCATTGGCTCCGCTGCGGGAGTTCCGTGACGCCGGCCTCGCCCATCAGGATCGGCAGGAACGGATTCCCGTGCGCGTCCTTTCGCATGTCGCGCGCGGCCGCCCGGCGGAACGCGGCCATGAACTCGTCGTACTCCCTCTGCCACTCGGCGGCCTCCTCCGGTCTGCCCAGCCACCGTGCGGCCTCGACCCACGAGCGCAGCCCCGCGAGACTCCAGTAGGGATTCGTGTACTCGTAGTGCACCCCCCCGATGCCCCCGTCGGGGAAACCGGGCGGGATCAGGCCGTCGTCGAGCGCGGAGTCGTTCCTCAGCGTCTGCCGGCGGAGCGTCCGGATGTGTTCCGCGATCCGCGTCAGTCGGGGCCAGACGGACTCGAGCCACGGCCTGTCCTGCGTGAGCCGCGCGTGGCGGACGCAGGTCCAGAGGACGATGCCGTTCTCCTTGGGGTAGTCGTTCATGACCTCGATGCGGCCGTCCGGCTGCTGGTGGGTCAGCTCATAGGCCACGCCGCTGCGCGCCTGGTCGCCGGCGCCGAGCATCGTCGCCGCCTCGAGCAGGAACGCGCCGTCCACGATCCACAGGCCGCGGTAGCAGGTCGGCCCCACCTGGAACACGGGGAGGTCCTTCTTGATCTCGCGTGCCTGCCAGATGTTGCGGATGGACGAATCGAGGAGCGCCTGGATGCCCGCATCGGGCACCTCGATCCGCCCGTACGGCAGCGGCGCCCGCTCCCAGTAGCGGATGGCCCGTTCCCGCGCCGCCCGCGCCCCGGCCACGGTGGACGGTTCGGCGACGGTCGCACCGCCGCCGCAATAGACCGCGGCGAACTCCACGGCCTCGCCGGGCCGCATCGAAACGGGCGCGAGCTGGATCGCGTACAGCGTGGGGGATTCCTTCGACAGGTCGCGCATGTCCAGCGAGGCGATGATCGTCTCGCCCCCGCCGAGCCTCGCGCGCTGCCCGTCCAACCGGCATCCGCGCGTCGTGTCCACGATCAGGCGCGGCGCGATCGTCCGCGTCCCGTCCGCCGTGTTCGTGACGCGGACCAGAATCAGGTCGTTCCGCGGAGGACCGCCCCAGAGGAGCGGCGACATGCGGGCGAGGGCCTCGGCCGTCGGCTGGCCGGACAGCAGGCCGGCCTCGTCCACGGCGGTCCCCTCCGCGAACAGCCAGAGGCCGTTGAGGATCGTGTTTCTGTCGGCCGAGCGGTCGGCCGGATCCACCGCGATCCGGATCTTCCCGTCGCCGTCGGCGTCTTTCGCGTCAAACCAGAAGAGCGCGGCCTTGTTCCTGCCGATGTCCGCAACGGTGTCCACCGTCTTCGGCTCCGCCCCTTCGACGCGCAGGACCTGCACGCGCTTGCCCGGCTGATCCCAGTAGCCCTCGCACAACGCCAGCGCGACACGGTAGGCCGTGCCCTCTGCCTCAAACAGGAGTGAGCCTCCGTTGTGAAGGGCGATGTCTCTGAGCGCGGCGTCGATGTCGCCCTCGGGATGCGCCCAGTCCTCGTTCCATGCATCGCCGTCCAGCCGTCGCAGGATGGGCGGCGGCCCGGCGGCCCGCGGGAGATCGGTCACGGCAAAGGCCTCCTCGACGATTCGCAGACCCTCCGCCGTCCGGAAGGTCCTGGCGATCGGCACCCGTGGCGAGTGGAGCTCCTGCTTCTGCCAGAGGGCGTGGCGGGCCACCTCGATGGACACTCGCGTGGCGAATTCGCGTCGGCCTGAGCCGAAGTGGTAGAGCAGCTCACCGCTCTTGTCGACCAGCGACTTGCAGGGATCGTCGGGCAGGCAGATGGCCGTCTGCCACTCGGGCGGGGCGAACCCAAAGTCGACCGGCGCCCCGGCTCGCGCCGAGAACGCCCCGGCGACCATCAACGGAATCCATCGGCTGCGTCGCACGCGTGCTTCCCTCCTCTTCAGCCGCCGCTGTCGCCGATGGCCTTGAACAGGGCCACCAGGTTCTCCGTGGGGGTGGGGGCCTGGACGTTGTGCACGGCATCGAACACGAATCCGCCGCCCTCGCCGAAGATGTCGATGCGGTCACGGACTTCGCGGTACACCTCCTCCGGCGTGCCGAACTGCAGCGTCTGCTGCGTGTTGGCGCCGCCGCCCCAGAACACGAGGTCCCGCCCGAACTCGCGCTTCAGCTCGCGCGCGTCCATGCCCGCGGCGGAGCACTGCACGGGATTCAGGATGTCGAACCCCGCCTCGATGAACTCCGGGATCATCTCCCGCACCGATCCGCAGGAGTGAATGAAGGTCTTCCAGCCCGAGTGCGCATGGATGAAATCGTTGATCCGCCTGTGGAACGGCTTGAACAGGTCGCGGTAAGACTGAACGGAGATGAACAACCCGCGCTGCGTGCCGAAGTCCGTCCCCGTCAGGAAGACCGCCTGGACGCGGTCGCCGAGCAGGTCGATCAGGGTCCCGGCATTCTTGAGGCCGATCTCGCACTGCCGCTCGAAGACCGCGAGGACGTAATCGCGGCGGGCGACGGTGGAGACGTACCATTCCTCGATGTCCCGGATGCCCCTCGGGCGCTTCATCCACGGCGCCGGCACCAGCGCGATGTCCCCGAAGGCCGTGCCGGGCATCGACAGGAGGATGCCCCGGTCGGCGCCCTCGTACAGCTCGCCGATGCGCTGTTCATACCACCGCGTGTCGTCGTCCCCCAGCAGCGCGAACTCCTCCGTGTTGTCGGCCGGGTCGAGCCGCTCCTCGTCGATCGGCGGCTGCCGGACGATCGTGTCGAAGAAGTAATAGCCCTTCGGCATGCGGCCGCTCGGCGGCGCGTCAGGATCGCCCTCCGGGTGGATGAGCCAGTCCCCGTTGCGGTCGACCGTGATGCGGAAGTCCTCCGGCACGAGCGCCTCCGTCCCGTCGAACAGGGTGATCGGTTTCCATCCCGTGTTCTCGAATCCGAAGAGCGTCTTGCGACCCATGAGGCCGGCGACGTCGATCCCGAGGGTGTCGGCGAGCACCGGATCGATCTCGCCGAGCATCTGGTAGGGTTCCACAACCTTGACGCGGTAGTTCATGTCTCCGGTCACCGCCTGCCGGAGGCGGTGCACGGCGCTGACGTGCATCCCGGTCACCGCGGACGCGCCGAAATCCACCGGCACCCGGTCCGCCGTGCGGTGAGCCAGTGCGGCGGCCAGTCGTTCCCTGCCATTCATGTCCGTCCCCCCGAGCTCCCGATCGTCGACGGGTATTGATGCCACGGAATTCGCCCCCGGCGCAATGACCGCGATCACAATTAAGCTATCTCCCGTCACAATCCCGCTTGCCCGCCGCGGCGGGGGAGGGCAGGATGTGACCGCGCGGAAGGGCGCGGCGGAGACTCCAGATCCGAATCTCGAAATCCGAGGGAAGGAATGAAAGCTCGAAGCGCGAATGAAGCCCGAAGAACGCGATTGGATTGGAGGATTCGGGTCGTGGATTTCTTTCGTGCTTCGATATTCGGATTTCGGATTTGCCTCTTTCTATGACTCGCCTGGTGCCCAACTACGACGGCATGCGGATCGGGTGGGACCACCGGAGCATCCGCTCGCACAACGTCAGTTTCGGTCGCGTGCGTTATCAGCCGGGCGGCTACTGCGGGCCGCGCGTGCAGCAGGACTACGAGCTGGTGGTGCTGCACTCGGGCGGGTGCGAGGCGCGGGTGGACCGCGCGCGGCGGGTGCTCGCGACGGGGCATGCGTGGCTGTTCCTGCCGCGGCATCGCGAGCTGTTCCGGTTCTCCGCCGACCAGGAGACGCACCACTCCTGGTGCTCGATCCGGCCGGGCTTCCTCTCCGACGCGCTGCGCCGGGAGCTGGCCGCGGCGCCTCTCGAAGCGCCGTGCACGGAGCTGTTTGACCGCATCCTCTCAACGGCCTTCCTGATCGGCGCCGTCCGCGACGCGGCGGGGGCGCGCGTGGTCGACCATCTCGGTCTGGCCCTCCTCGCCGAATACCTGGATTCGGCGCGCAGCGCCACGGGAGGCGCGTCCGGGTCGGCGTGCTTCCAGCGGGCGCTGCGGTACATGGAGGAGCATTTCGGCGAGGAGCATTGCCTCGTGGAGACGCAGCGGGCGGCGGGATGCTCCCGCAACGCCCTCATCTACAAGTTCACGGAAGCCGTCGGAGTCACGCCGGCGCGCTACCTGTGGCGGCTGCGGACGGAGAAGGGGCTGGCGCTGCTGGCGGAGACCGGCCTGACGGTCGCGGAAATCGCCTTCAAGTGCGGCTTCAAGAATCCCTTTCACTTCTCCCGTCGGGTGAAACAGCACCAGGGCGTGTCCCCGCGGGAGGCGCGGCGACGGGCGTGGGTGTGAGTCGGGTCGTGGGCCACCGGTTCAACGGGCTGGCATAGCGAGTGTGAAGCCCCTTGACGTTTAAGGCAGCAACCATGTCGCCTCAGGTGCCGCAGAAGCTCTTTCTGTTTCGCCCGACCGTCAGCAGTTCCCGCGCCGCACCTGGAGGGACTCCGCGAAGAGCATCTTCGCGGCGGTCTTCCAGGATCAACTCAATCGCCGCTGCCAAGTTCTCCAGGCACGCCTTCTTCGTGCGTCCCTGTCCGTTGGCCCCCGGAATCTCGGGGCAATAGGCGATAAACCAACGGCCATCGCGTTCGACAATCGCTGTGAATTCGTTGTGCATAGCCCATCTGCTGTATTCGGCGTGCAGTATACCCTAGTGAACGCATGATCTCTGGCAATCTTCGTCTGTCGCAGCGATTCAGACAGTGGGGCGTCGATTGACAAACGGAACGCGCCCCCGGCGGAGCCGGGGGGGCGCATTCAATCTGCCGGGGGGTGGGGACGCAGTAAGGATGTCCTGGGAGCAGGCGGAAGTGCTTTGTGCTTTGGGTGGTGCTCTGGGGCAATTCGTGGCGAGTATCAACTGCTTGGAAAGCAAAGAGTTGGGGAACCTCCCTTGGAGAAACTGTGCTGGCGTTGATTGATGCGGTCGTTCCAGCCTGCACGCGCCCTCGTTTGTTTTCCAGGAGGGCAAACGCGGCCGACAGAACAAGACCGACGGGAGTCGTCTGGCACTGTTTGCCTCCACCCACGCGCGGGAACAGCATGGACAGTCGATGTGTACAAGACATCATCTCGCGCCAAGACGCTAAGGCGCCAAGTTCGAACAGAGAGCAGCGCCGGCCCTTCTCGTGGCGACTTCGCGGCTTTGCGCGAGACGATCGGGGCGGGAACGGGAGGGGAAGTCTCTGTCCCCATGGCCTTCCTCCGCGCAAGACGCTACGGAGGCCCCGCCGCCGTGAACGTGTGCGTCTTCTATCGGTCCACGGCGTATTGAGCGGCCAGGGCCGTTGGGTTGCGGCTCGCCGCCTTGGGGTCAGCGCACCGGTTTCTCACCCGATCCGATACGCCATCCCCATCAGCCGGGAGATCGCGCGCTCGTAGTCCGCGCGCTCGGATGCGCCGATCGCCTCCGCTTCCTCGACGCGCGCCCGCAGGGCCGCGAAGTCGATGCCGGCCGGGGCGCCGAGGTGGGTCTTCTTCGCCAGCGCGACCGCCGGGTCGACCGCGCGCAGGTCGTCGAGGTGTTCCTTGACGTGATGATAGGCATCGCGGAACGGCACGCCGGCCGCGACCATCTCCAGGGCGCGGTCGGTGGCGAACACGTCAGGCGTGAAGCCCGCGCGGAGCGCCTCGGCGTCGGGCCGGGTGTCCGCGATCAGCGGGGCCAGGATGCGCAGGGCGGCGCGCGTGACGGCGAGCCCCTCGAGGAACGGCTCCTTGGTCTCCTGCAGATCGCGGTTGTAGCCCGACGGCGCGGCCCGGAGGATCTCCCGCACGGCCGCGCCGAACGCCAGCACCCGCGCGGCGCGCGCCCGCACGAGCTCCAGGACGTCGGGATTGCTCTTCTGCGGCATGATGCTGCTGCCGGTGCAGAACGGCCGCGGGAGGATGAACCACCCGAACTCGGGCAGGGAAAACAGGATCAGGTCCTGCGCCAGCCGCGAAAGGGTGATCATCACCTGCCCGAGCGCGCCGAGAATGACGCTCTCGATCTTGCCGCGGCTGTGGTTTGCGTACAGCACGTTGTGCGTCGCCCGGCTGAAGCCCAGCAGCCTCGCCGTCAGCCGCCGGTCGATAGGCAGCGGCACGCCATAGCTTGCGGCCGAGCCGAGGGGACACTGATCGTTCAACTCGTAGGCGTCGATGAGCAGCACCGCGTCGTCGAGCAGATCCTCGGCCCAGGCCGTGGCCCAGAGCCCGACCGAGGACGGCATCGCCGGCTGCATGTGCGTCCGCCCCACCATGGGCAGGTGGGCGTGGCGCTCGCCGAACTCGATCAGACCGCGCGCCAGCGCCGCGGTTTCGGCCAGGGCGCCGAGCAGCTGTTCCTTGCCGAACAGCCGGAGGGCGGTGGCGACCTGGTCATTGCGGCTGCGGGCGGTGTGGACCCGCTTGCCGAGGTCGCCGAGACGCTCGGTGAGCGTGCGTTCAATGGCCAGGTGACAGTCCTGATCCTCCGGGCGGATTACGAACCGGCCGGTCTGCGCGGCGGCGAGGATCTCGCGAAGGACCGCGACCACGCGGCGGGCATCCGTGGGGGGGAGCACCGGCGGCCGCACGCGCATCCGGGAGAGCATCACCGCGTGCGCGGCGGTGCCGAGGCAGTCGGGCGCGACGAGGGAGCGGTCGAGCTCCAGGTCGCGGCCGGCCGTGAATGCCAGCACGGCTTCGTCGATGGTGCCCACCGTGGTCTTCCGTACGCGTCGCGCGGCGCCCATGTCGTCAGTCCTCCCGTTGCCGGTGCTCTCTTACCAGCAATCGCGCCCGCGAAAAATACAAATCCGACTGGCATCTGAGACCGGAAACCGGAAACCAGAGTCCGCCCTTCGGGCGCCACGACCTGACACCCGGAGTGTGGCGCGTCGTCGCGTCTTCATCGAATGGAAGGCCGGAGGGTCACGGAGCGCAGGTTCACCAGCGCGCTGCCGCGTTTCTGGCTCTTGGCGGCGCCGCGGACGACGAGGGTGGATTCGCCGGCGGGGATCTCGATCGAACCCAGGTGCACGCCGGTGGCGAAGGAGTCCCATCCCGATGTCTGTTTGAGTTTCGCCACGAGTCGCGACTCCCCGCACTCGATCAGGATCTCGGATCCGGATGAACTCGGATCGAGGGCGTAGTCCATCGCCACCGCGTACGTGCCGCCGTCCGTGGTCCGGATCGGCCACGACACGAAGTCGGAGAGGTCGTTCCAGTAGCCGATGCTGGGCGTGTCCTGGTACGTCTCGATCCTGAGCCCCGGCGTGCACTGCGCGTCCTGGGCCCGCAGCACGATGGTCGGCGGCGGCGGCGGACGCTGCACCTCCCGGGCCGGCGCCACGGCGTCCGGCGCCGCGGGGGCGAGCGGGACCGTCCGGCCGGTGAACAACCGGGCCGCCAGCAGTCCCGCCATCGCGAGGAGCGAGATCCCCAGCACGATCGCGGCCGTTCGGCGAAGCCGGCGGGAAGGGATGGCGCGCGCCGCCGCTGCGTCGGGCGAGGCGGCCGCCGCACCGCCGCGGGCCCCGGGGCCGGACCGGGCCGAAGCGGGCGCGGCTGCGCTCCGGGCCTTCGCCCGGATGCGCGTGGCCGCGCGGTTGGCGGCGCCGCGCCGGGACGTGCGGGTCACCTTCTTCGTCCTGATGGCGTGCTCGGGGAGCGGTTTCACGGCTTCCTTGCGAAGGAACCACGGGATGCCGAATTCCGGATGGCGCTGCACATCGGCCAGGAAGGCGTCGATGTCGAAAGGCACGGACCGCAGGCTGATCATGCCGGCCCCCCGGTCGAAGAGGGCATAGCGGGCGGCGGTCGTGCCGTCGCGCGGATCGCCCACCGAGCCGGCGTTCACCAGGTAGCGCGCCCCGGGCTCGATCGGGACCTCCGTGCGGCCCTTGCGCAGCAATTCGCCGTCGGCCGTCAGGACGAACACGGCCGGCTGATGGGTATGGCCGAGGAAGATGAACCGGGCGTCCGTGGCGGCGAAGCAGGCGTCCACCTCATCCGCCGCCTCCACGTAGCCGAAGTCCTCCGGCGCGGGCGTCTCCGCGTGCACGAAGACGGCATCGTCGTCGACCAGGACCAGGGGGAGCTTGCGGAGGAACCGTCGGGCCTCCGGATCCAACTGCCTCCGCGTCCATTCGGCCGACCGGCGCGCCTCCGCGCTGAAGATGGACAGGTCGAGACGCCCGATGGCGCCCGCCTCGTGATTGCCGAGCACGCAGTTGTCGCAGTGGGCGCGGACGTCCGCCAGCACCTCGGCCGGGCTGGGGCCGTAGCCAATCACGTCGCCGAGGCAGATGACGGCGTCCGGGGCCTGGGCGAGGAGGTCATCGCGCACCGCGCACCACGCCGGCCAGTTCGCGTGGATGTCGGAGACAACCGCGTACCGTGTCGCCGCCGCCCGCGCGGGCGTGACGGTTCCGGATGATCCCGTGACGGTATTCATTTCGGGGGGTGGACGGCGTCCCGGAAGATCAGGCGCTGCGCTTCCTGGTCGGCCTCCGCGTCGGGATCCGCCGGGCGGTTCCCGCTCTCGGCCGCCAGGACCAGGGCCGCCTCGCGGCGGGCCTCGGCCAGGACGAGGAAATCGGCCACCCGCCGGTCGGCCGCCTCGAGCCGGGCCTCGATCTCGTGCGGCCGCCATCCCCAGGTGAACCATCGCCAGGGGATGGAGGGGGCTGGACGGCGGATCTGCTCCAGCGCCTGCCGGTACAGGTCGGCGGCGGCGGCGAGGTCGGGATGGGGGCCCAGCGGCACCGTCCATACCGCGCTCTCGATGGCGGCGGCGACGCGACCGGCCCACGGTTCCTCGCGATGCCGCGCGAGCAGCGGGGGCGTGAGCGTGTCGGGCAGCCCCGGCGGCAACTCGACGGGGACAAGGGCCGTCGGCATCTCCAGGGCGCGGCGCAGACGTTCGACGGCTTCCGTCGCCGTCAGGTTCCACGGCATCTCGATCTGCTGCTGGGCGGCCAGCCAGAGGTCCCACGACTGCCGAAGCTCGCGCGTCGCAAGGCCGGATCCCAGCAGCCGTACGAGGCGCTCCTCGTCCATCTTCTCCCCGCGGGCGCACGTCTCGAACAGCGCGGAGGAGACCCGCCGGAAGTCGGGGCGGGAGCGCAGCCAGCACACCAGCAGGGTGCACATGGCCCGTTCCTCCCCGGCGCCGGACGGCAGGACGTCCAGCGCCAGGATGCGCCGGAACGAAACCTCGTCCCCCTTCCGCCAGGATTCGAGCACCGATCGAAAATCGTCCGCCCTCGACCGCGGGTACGCCAGGCGGCTTGCGCCGGCGGCCAGCCAGTCCGGCGCCACCGCCGGCCGGTTCTGTCGCTCCTCCGACGACTGTCGCGCGCCGGCATAACAGGACAGCATCAGGGAGGCCATCGCCGTCAGCACCTCCGCCGGATCGGCACGATCGAGATTCACGACGACCAGGACGGGATTCACGCCCCACTCGTTCACCGCCAGACGCCGCCGCACGACGGCATGGGTCAGATCGGGGTCATCGACGCACTCGAACCGGATCGGAGCGGGCGAGAGGGCGGGCAGGGGTTCGCCGAACATCCGTTCGAGGCGGACGCAGACATCGTCGGCCCAGTTGAGCAGCGGGACCAGGACCCGTGTGTCCGGTCCGGAGGCGGAGAATCTGCGGCTGGCGCTGGTGATGGTGCGGCGGTCGCCCTCCTCCGGCGGGGCTCCGGCCGCGGCGCTCCGGTCCGCGGGTTCCGGTGGTCGGGCCGGGGCATCCGGAGCGCCGTAGCCGGTCACCGTGAGGCCCGCGGCCAGCAGGGCGATCCTGGCGGCCTGCATGAGCCGCACGACAACGGCGTCAGCGCATACGGCTGTCGAGGACAATGGTGACGGGCCCGTCATTCTCGATCTTCACCCTCATCATGGCGCGAAAGACGCCCGTCTGGACCGGATGTCCGGCGGCGCGCAACCCCGCCACATAGGCCTCGTAGAGCGGCACGGCCTCCTCCGGCGGCGCGGCGTCAAGATAACTGGGGCGGTTGCCCTTGCGCGTGTCCGCCAGAAGGGTGAACTGGCTGACCACAATGAACGCCCCGCCCACGTCGCCGGCGGCCAGGTTCATGCGCCCCGCCGCGTCGTCGAACACGCGCAGCCGCGAGGTCTTCCCCGCTAGGTATTCCGCGTCCTCGACCGTATCGCCGCGCGCCACGCCGAGCAGGACCACGGCGCCGACGCCGATGCTCGCCACCGCAGACCCCCCGGTCTCCACGGAGGCCGAACGCACCCGCTGAATGACCGCCCGCATCAGGAACCCGCGCGGGAGGCCGCGGCGATGCGCAGGCTCTCCAGCCGGTTCAGGGCGGCCGCCACCTCGAAGCGACGCGGACGGGCCAGGTCGCCGCGCATCTCGCGCGAAAGGGCATCGAGTCCTTCGGAAGAGAGATCCTGGTCGATCTGGTCGAGCACCTCGACGACCGTCCGCCCCTCGTCGAGATAGTGCAGTTTCGCGTAGTAGAGCAGGAGGCCGATCGTCATGGTCTGGCTCTCGTCCACCACCTGCGGAACGTCGCTGAGGTCGATGACGTGCCGCCCGAAGCGAAGCCGCCGCACCCCCAGGGCCTCGATCACGGCGTCCTCGCGGCCGCAGCTCGGATCGATGCTGCTGGGCACCACCCCGCGCTTGCGCTCGCTCAGGCTGGGGAGCGCGGGGAGGCGCCCGCTGACCGACTCAGCGCTGCCGAACATCTCCTTCGCCTTCTTGGTCATGTTCCTCACGCGGCCGTTCTCGATCAACAGCACGGTGTCCGCGGCCGGAACGAACTCCTCCGCGCACGCGCAGGCGCCGATGACCAGCGACACCCGCCACTCGTCGGCGATCTGGCGGGCCCGGGCGGCCAGCGGAATCACCGGCTGCGGCGCGGCGGGGTCGGAAAGGCTGAGACGGATGTCGGCGGCGAGGAAGGCGGGGTCGCTCGAAGCCTCGTCGAGAAGAAGGACCTGCGCTCCCGCCTGCACGGCCTCGACCACGGAGGCCATCTGCGACTCCGCGGCGGTGGCCGAATCGGTGGTGAACTCCTTCACGTTCCTGCCGGGCCGCGGGCCGAGGAAGGGGCTGACATCCACCCGCCGGACGGACCGGCCCTTCCGGGCCAGGACCTCCACGGCATCGGGGACCGACACCACCATCTCGCGACCCGCGCCGGGGGCGTGGTTGTAGATGCCGTAGGCCATGGCGCGGATCAGCTCGCTGCGTCCGGAGTAGGGATCGCCGACGATCACGGTGATGCCCGCGGGAATGCCGACGCCGCGCACCGTTCCGGCGTGCGGCAGGTCCAGCGCGACGGCATCCTCATCCGCCACGTCCAGCGCGAGGCCCGCGCTGTCGGCGCAGAGCTTCGCGCCGCGGGAGGCGAAGCTGACCAGGCCCCGCTTCAGCAGCGACTGGCGGATCTGATCCGCGTCTTCCATCGTCCGGATGAACCGATCCACCTCCTCCTCGTCCAGGTTGCAGTAGATCAGGGCGTCGTTGACGATCGTCGGGATGTCCTCGAAGAAGATGCAGCGGGCCTCGTCGGAATGGACGCATCCGTCGCGCAGCGGAAGCCGCACGATGATACGGGCCTCGACGAAGTCCTGGGCCACCACAATCGACGAGCGGGGCAGGATCTGGGGCCCCGGACGCGCGATGAACACCGAGCGCGACCGGGCATCGCCCATGCGCCCCGCGCGGGCGTCGATGGCCGCGGCCACCTTGCGGGCCAGCAGGTCCTCGAGCGCCGTGCGGCGGATCGGCGTCTTGTGGAGTTCGGCGGGGAAACCCGCGATCAACTGGGGCACATGAAGGACGAAGAGCGTATCCGTGCTCTCGGCCGTCGCGCCGATGCGCAGGCTGTGCAGCACGAATCGGGTGAAATCGAAATCCCCCACCAGCTTGTCGTACTCGGCCGGTTCGCCCCCGCGGATGCTCCGCAGAATGCCGTCGAACTCGCGTTTGTCTCTCATCCCAAACCGCCTCTCCAGAAGCGCCTCTCAGCGCCCGATCGTAACCCTCACCTTGCCCTCACCGAGCTCGGCCGCGGCGATGCCGTCCAGAGCCGCCCGCTCGTCCGTAAGCCCCCCGACGATGCCCTCGATGCGGCCCAGAACGAAGCCCGAGGCCGGTCCCGGCAGGGCGAAATGCCCGATCTTCGTCCCGCGCACATCCAGCGCAAATCTCCCCCGGCCCACCACGGGGCGGCCCCGCGCCTCGTAGCTGAGCTTAATCGGGCCCAGCGCGCCCAGGGCGACGACCCGGATGTCCCTGGGCGTGGTGGTGACGTACAGTCCCTTGAGGTCCATGACGACGCCCGAACCGTCCTGGGCGCTGGCGGAATCGGCCACGCGCCACGCGATGTAGTTGTTAATGTCCGTGTCGGCGATGACCTGGACCATGGGCGTCTTCTGCTTGGCCGCCTCCGCCAGTTTCTTGATCGTCTGCTGGAACCGCTCGGCATGTGCCCGATCGGGCATGAGGTCGGGAATGGACTGAGGCCAGAAGACCAGTCCGATGCCGATGATGATGGCCAGGATGATGACGTAGCGCAGGAGGACTCCCAGGATGTGGAAGATGCGGATGGGCTCCTTGGTCTCCTTGACCTGGGGGGCGCCCATGCGCCCGCCGCACCGGCTGCAGAAGACACCGGCCGTCTTGTTCTCGAATCCGCATTGCGGACAGATCAGATTGATCGGCATATCGAACTCCTAGCCCTTGCCGGTTGTGGCAGATTTCGGCTTGTCGTGTTTGTGCGCCTTCTTCTCGGCCGCCACGGGGGCATCTGCCCCGGAGGCGGGAGCGCTTGCGCTGGCGGCGGGGGCGCTGCTCTCGGCCCTGGCCGCTTTCCTGTACCCTTCGCTGCGGTAATCCGTGATGTGGAACCCCGACCCCTTGAACAGCAGGCCCGCCCCCCCGCTGATCAGGCGTTCCGGCCGCCCCCCGCATTGGGGGCACTTGCGCAGGGGCGGCGCCTTGATGCTCTGGAAACGCTCAAACTGACACCCGCATTTCCGGCACTTGTACTCGTATGTCGGCATATCTCGGGAACACCGGACGGCCCGGTGCCTTGGGGGGGGATACTATGAGACCGCCGCCAAGCCTGTCAATCTGCGACGGACACCGGGCGAAACCGCCTCGGGGCCGCGAGCGAGTTCGGTCGGCGAGCCGCTACTCGCCGGGGAAGAGCCAGATGTGGCCGCCCGATTTCCCGTTGTAGTTGCCGACCAGCAGGTCGAGCTTCCCGTCGTTGTTCCAGTCGGTCACGCACGGGCGGCACCGGTAGCCCTTCTCGAAGCCCTCGCCCGCGAGCGGCAGGATGATCCCCTCGGCAAACCGGGGAGCCTTCCCGTCCCCCGTGTTGCGGAAGAACAGGACCTGCGCGCGTTCGGTTCCGCAGATCGCATCCCGCTTGCCGTCGCCGTCCCAATCGACCAGGAACACCGACGGGCGCGGCATGGCCGGTCCCGGCAGCTGGATCGGGACCGGTCGCTCGAGCGCCATCCTCTCCTTCGAGCCCGTGTTCCGGTAGAGGACCAGTCCCTGACCGCCCGGTCCGTCCTGCCCCACGATCAGGTCGCGCAGGCCGTCGCCATCCCAGTCGCCCACATGGATCTTGGAGTAGATTCCGCTGATGTCCTTCGTGTTCGGGACCATTCGGTATTGGCCGTCGGCGCCCCTCTCATACCGCGGCCGGACCCCCTCGATGGGTTTCCCGCCGGCCTCCATCCGGACGCCCGCGGCCAGTCTGGGCGCTGTCGCGCTGCCCTCGTTCCGGAACAGCCATACGTTGCCGCTCGAATCGCCGCTGACCACGTCCGGCTTCCCGTCCTCGTCGATATCCACAACCTGTGGATAGGCGCCCACGCATCAGCCTGCGTCCAGACGGATGGGGCGGCCGCCGGCGGCGAGCAGCTCGAAATCCTTGAACTCGGGCGCTTCGTTCTTCCCCCGGTTCAGGTACACACGGATGCGGCCTTCCTTGAACTGGCCGACCAGCAGGTCCTTCCGGCCGTCCCCGTTCCAGTCGGCCACACAGGGGACGAGGTGACCGATCTCCACGTCGATATCCTTGCCCCCGGCTTGGAGCTTGACGCCCCTGCCGAGCTTCGGCGGCCCGGCGGCGCAAGCCGCCGCCGCCATCATCACCGCGGTCGCGGCCCATGCGGTTTTCATGGTTTCTGCTCCCCTCCAGTTTTCGGCGCCCAGAGGTCAGACGGTCTGAGATCGAGCGCCTCGATCAGTTCGACCCATCGCGAAAGGTCCTTCGGTTTGTCGGTGTGGTTGTTCGTCCCGAAGGAGAACTTCGCGCCCATGGCCTTCGCCAGCCGGAGGAACGAAAGGCGGGGATAGTTCGATTCGGCCTGGATCTCCAGCGCCACGCCCTTCTCCACGGCCTTCGCGATCACCTGCCGCATGCGGGCCTCGGTCCACAGCTCGTCGTACCGGCCCGCGATGCAGGCCGGCAGATAGGTGGGATTGGCGAGGATGTCGATGGGTTCGTCCAGGATGCGGAGGGTGTGCGCCAGATACTCGCGCATCCACGCCTCCGGATCGGCAATGGTCACGTCGGGCAGCCACAGGCGGCGCGGCTTGCCCTCGGCGGTCACGCCCATGATCATCGTGTCGGCGAGCACGAAATCCAGGCGCTTGAGCAGGGCCGGGTCAATCCGCGTGAACCAGTCCCGATCGTTCACCTGGATGCCGACCGGGAGTCGCTTCCCGTCCGCCCGCGCCGTCCCGCAGGCATCGAGGAAGGCCTTGAGCGCGGCGTTGTCCGCCAGCGGCCACTCGCGGCCGAAGTTCTCCAGAACCGCGCTGCGGATGCCGCTCTTCTCCTCGCGGACCGCCGCCTTCTCCGGCGTCATCCCCCCGCGGATGTGGATGTGGTAGTCGGTAAGGGTCAGTCCCCGCGCCCGCCACTGGGCGACGGCCTGCCGAAAGGCGTCGCCCTGCGGATACGTGAAACCGGGCTCCTCCGCGCGCGCCCGCGATACGGCGGCCACGGCGAGCACGACCAGCCATGAACAGCGCATCGACAGATGTCCTTCGTCCGAGCCCGGGCCGGACGGCTTCCGCCAATCACTCCGCGATGATCTCGATGCCGTTGATTTCCGGCAGTTGCACCTTCTGCGCGAAGCCGATCGAAAGGAGGCCATCGTTGACCGCAATGCCCCTGAACTCCTTCACGACGGCCTTCTGGCTCCCGCCCGCCGTCTTGAATACGTCGAAATCCCTGAGCACTTCCTTGTCCTGCAGCGTCACGTCGAACACCCGTTCCCCCGCGCCGGTGATGCCGTCGTAGGTCTCGGCGAAGTGCAGCCGCACGGTGTATTTCCCGTTCGGCACCTCGGCCTTGAACCCGGACATCTCGTAGTGCTCGGTCTGGTAGATGCGGGCCTCCGCGGTGCCCTCGATGGCCATGTCCGTGCCCCGGTCCACCGTGCTTCCGCCGACGAAGCCGAAGCCTCCGCCCTGGGTGTATTCCTTCCCGGCCTGCCACGTCTGCCCGGCCCTGTCGGTGTACGCCTTGTCATCCCCCGCATTGACCCGCAGGCAGAAGCGGCTCGTGGGAACCAGGGCGCACCCGGCTGTCAGAAGCGCCAGCGTGATGACGGCCGCCGATCCAATGCCCCAACGATGTCTGTGCATGGTCTTCTCCCTCTCCTGTGTGGATGGACATCGGCGACGGATCATGCCCCCGGCGGCGGCCGCAGGCAAGTCGAATCGCGACCGCGCAGCCTGCCGCGCGGAACCGCCCTCTCCTGCGCTGCGCGAACGCGAGTCGAAGCGTGACTGAACCCTGAACTCTGAACTCTCGCATGCGGGACGGTGCGCAGAGCCGGAGTCTGCGACCTGCAGCGACCCGGGGCGAGCGGGAGGGGGGGCACGCGGAAGCGTGCATGATGCCAGAGAAGGCGCTACAGGGAGTGGAAGTGGGCCTGCCACGCCGGCTCCAGCGAGGCGGGGTCAAGCTCGAGCAGCCGGCAGAGCACGGAGAGGGAGTTGTCGCGGAAGGCCTTGAGCGTGGCCGGTTCCCGGCTTCCGCGGATGTAGGCAAACAGGGCCGCCTGCCGCTGGGGTTCCATGAGGAAATGGACGAGGGCCCACGACTCCGCGTAGGCCAGGAGTATCCGTTCCTTGTGCTCGTAGATGAGGAAGTCCCGCTTGCCATGGGAGCGCATCAGGTCCGACAAGGGGATCAGCCGCCGGGCCGCGGCCGCCTCGCGCAGCAGCTCGAGGGCCGGCGGGTTGCGGTCGCCGAAGCGGGGCGTCCGGCAGTATTCCGCCAATCCTTCGGACAGCCATTCGATGTCGTCGCCATCGGCGGGGAGGATGCCGAGGGAGTAGGTGAGCTGATGGGCCGCCTCGTGGCGGATCGCGGCGAGCGTCTCCTCCTCGGCGGCGACCTGGATCTGCCGTTCGAGGGCCGCGCGCCGGTCGTTGATCTGCCGCGAGGCCTCCGGCGAGTCGTGGGCCCGGGCGAGCGCCTCCGCCTGCCGGTGGAGCGCCTGCCGGGCCTGCGCCACCTCGGGTCCGGAGAGGACGTTGAACACCGCCAGGCGATCGCGCCTCAGATCGTAGAAGCCATCCGCCCCCGCCAGATGCGGCGCGCATTTGCGGCGGTAGGCTTCGAAGGCGTCGCGCTTGGAGAAGAACAGCACCTGCATCGACTGGTGGCCGGAATGGAGGGCCAGTTCGCCGAAGGCCGACAGGAAAGACGCGTGCAGCCGCTGCAGGTGCAGGACGGTCCTCTCGATGTCGAAGAACCGCTCGTCGCTCGCAATGGTGTACGGCGGTCGCTTGTAGAAATGAAGCGAGGGGAACGCGAGATGGAACCGCACGTCGGAGCGGGTGATGTCCGGCGGCGCGCCGGAGAGTCTCTCGACGGAGGCGATGCGCGAGCGCGGCAGTCGGATCGACATGCTGCCGGCGTCGTGGTAGTTCTCGGAGAAGACCAGGAAGTCCGGCCCTTCCTCCAGCACCTTCCCGCTGAGACTCCGTCCATCCTTCAGGTTCACGCGGTCGGCCGGCATCTCCGCGCGGGCCGCCTCCAGCAACCGGTCGCGGACCGCCCGTTCCTCCGCGGTCCACCGTTCCACCGGCGGATCGACCCGATTCACCCCCGCCGGCCCCCCGCCGTCGTCCGCGCGAAGGGCGTCCACCGCGGCCCGCGGATTCCGCAGAAACTCGCGCCACGGCATGTCGGGATTGAGGCGGATCACCAGCCCCGCCGCGAGCAGGACGATGACCGTTCCCAGGACCGGAACCATCCACCGCCGTGAGGTCCGGGACTCGGACGGAACCGCCTGGGGAACGGGAGGCGGCGCGCGCCGCGGAGGAGGCGGCGGCGGAGGAGGAGGGGAAGCGGGAGGCGGCGATGCCGGGACCGACGGAGCCGGCGGCGGAACCGGCTGGTTCTCCGCGCGCTTGAGCCTGTAGCCGTTGGAGGCCATCAACGTCCGACATCGTGACGACGGCCGGGCGATCCGTCAAGCCGCCCCGACGCGACGAATGCATTGGCATCGGGCGGGGGGCCGGTGTACATGAAGCATGTCGCGGAACGCGAGAGATGCAAGAGGATGGCGGGATGAACAGAACGGGCGATCCCATCAGCCGGCGCTCATTCCTGCGGACATGCGCCGCGGTCTCGGGGGCCGCGGCGGGCGCCCGCCGCGTGGCGGGCGCACCCGAGGCCGCCTCCTCGCCAGACGACGCGGAGATCCTGGCCCGCATCGAGGCGCACCGGCCCGGCCGCGGGGCGCGGCTTCCGTCCGACTTCAACGCACGGGTCGGGGCGGCTCACGTCGACGGCAAGTACTGCCTCACCGGGCAGCCGTTTCTAATCGAGGGGGCGCAACGACTCCTCGACCTGGGCGCCCGGCTCGGGAAGTTCTGGTTCGAGCCGGCTCGTCCCGCCCGCTCCTATCCCTTCCACACCACATGGGGCCGCTACGGGGGCTTCGTCGAACTCGCCCGGTCCGATGCCTTCCGGGCGCTCTTCGACCTGCCGTTCTCCACTTTCCTGCTCGAGGCGCACTCCCCGGTGGAGGACGGTTGGCAGCGGGCGGGGCTCGGCGATGATTTCTACCGCGCCGTCACGCGGGAATTCCACGGGTTCACCGCCCACCTGTACCGCACGTATCGCGATCGCGCGGTGACCTTCGTGCTTCAACACTGGGAGGGCGACTGGCTGTTGCGGGGCAGCGCCGGCGGCTCGTGGAAGACCCCGCCCGACGATTGGCGCGAGCGGTGCGAGCGCATGAAGCGCTGGCTGGCGGCGCGACAGGAGGGCGTGACCCGTGGGCGCGAGGAGTCGGGCGCGGGCGCGCGGTGCGTGGTCGCGCATGCCGCGGAGGTGAACCGGGTGGCCGATGCGTGGGAAGGGATTCCGACCATGACCCGTCATGTCCTGCCGGGCCTCAGGCTCGACCTCGTCTCCTACAGCGCGTACGACGGTCTCGCGACCCCGCTGCGGTTGTGGAAGTGCATTGAAGAGATCCGGAAGCACGCCGAGACGGGACCGCTCTTCGGACCGGGAGCGCTGTATGTTGGCGAGGTCGGTATTCCGGAGAACGACCAGCCGGAACGCATCCCGGAGCGGCTCGACGAGTGGATGGGCGTCTTCCTCGCGGCGGACGTCCGGTATGTCGCCTACTGGCAGGTGTACTGCAACGAATTCGCGCGCCGCGACGAGGCCCGGTCGGCCGCGCCCGTCACCGACGCCGGCGCGGTCCGCGGATTCTGGCTGGTGAAACCGGACGGTTCGCTCAGTGCGGCCGGCCGCTACTTCCGCGATCTGTGGGCGCGAGGCCGCTGAGCGGACCCCGCCCCTGCGCGGCGCCGCGCCTTGGCGGCCCCGGCGCCCCCCTCCTTGGGCGCCGCCCCGTTCACCCTCCGTCCGCCGCCTTCTCTCCGCCGCCCGGGCCCGGGCGCAATGATTTCAAAGTCTGATACGATCGTGTCAGACTTTGAAATAATCTCAACCGACAAAGGCGGGTCGCAGTCTGCGGAGGAATCGCTGATGCGCCTTGAAGACCTGGCGTCCGAGGTACCCGTCCGGCAGGAGGGTCGCCGGGAGCAACGGATCCATCTCCATGGCCAACACGTAGGCGTTCATCTCCTCCCTCGCGAGGCGTCGGCATTCCGCGTCGGTAAACCGATTCCGACGCAGAGGCTCCGCCAGCTCGCCCGCGTTGTCGAGGTACCAGCGATGCCGCTCGCCCATGCGGCTCCAGTCCCATGACAGGCGGACCATCGACTCGTCGCTGCATCCGATCGTCGTCCGCGCTTCGACCAGGTGGGTGGACAGACCGAAGCCGGTGGTCCGCACGAGGTCGGCATACTCTGGCCGGACATCGCGGGCGCTTACCCAGACGCTCTTCTGGAAACAGCCCATTCGAAGGCGTGACAGGAAGCGGCGAAGGTGATCGCGCAGATGGCGGTCCTGTTCGGCGATGTCGTAGGTGAGCATGAACCATACGCCCGACCATCGCTGATTCCAAAGCCGGTCGGGATGGTGGATCTCACGGGGCGTCCATTCGGGCGCGAGGGCCAATACCGGCGGCCCTTCGCGGCGCGGATGAGAGACCAGCAATCCCGCCTTCTTCAGGCGCCAACGGGCGAGCGTTTCCGCGTAACGGGTTCGCCGTTGATCGAACCAGAGCATGGACCGCCCGCGGGTGCACAGGCCCGCTCCGTAGAAGGCGATGAGCTCCAAGAGTTCCTCCGTCAGGCGGCGCCGGAAATGGACCGCACTGAACCCGGGTCGATGGAACCGGGACCATGAGACCGGTCGAAATGGCATGGCATTCCCCTCTCTTGGCAACGGCACCATGAACGTACTTCTTCGCGCCCCCGTCAAGATCCCTTTGACCCGCCTTCCGTCCTGCCGCCCGTTTGCACGCGGGGGCAGACGATCAACGGCATCAGCGCCGCAGGCCCCGAAAGGGCCAACAGGCGTCGCCAGACTATTTCTAAGTCTGACACGATCGTGTCATGGTTAGAAATAAAGGCGCGGTCAGGAGGGCGGGGGACTGAGGGAGGAGAGGGACGGAAGTTTGCGCGCGGGGCCGTCACCGGGGCGTTGTGCGGGGCCCGCGGAGGCGTGGCCTCGCCGGCCGTGCGCTCACAGGAATTGCGCTTCACGCCCGTTGGTGCTAGAAAGGCGCGCCGTGTACATCGGGTGGTCCCGCCGCGGGGTCGTGGGCAGAGGCGTGGGGGCCGCGGCGTCGCTCCTTCGGCGCGACAGACGGCCACGCGGCGCGGGGCGGAGAACGGATGCACGGGATCGCGTCTGGCGCTGGCGGTGACGGTGTCGCGGTTCGCCGCGTGGCAGGGCATGAAACGGAGGAGAGCATGAAGATCGACCGGCGGGAGTTTCTGGCCCGGGCCGCGGGGGCGGCGGCGGTGTCGATGGCGATCCCCGGACGGATGGCCCGGGCGGAGGACCGCCCGCGGGCGAGGATCAGGGTCGGCGCCTGCGTCGTGGGTCTCGACCAGGCGAAGGCGGCGGGGCTGGACGGAGTGGAGGTGTGGGTGGGCGGCGCGGCGGATGTGCTGGACATCGCGAAGCCAGAGACGCGCGCGCGGTACAAGGAGCAGATGCAGAGGACGGGGCTTCCCATCTGCTCGCTCATGATGGGCCTTCTGAATACCCACCCCCTGGCCTCCGATCCGCGGGGACCGGCATGGCTCGAGCAGTGCATCGACGCGGCGAAGGATCTCGGCGCGAAGAACATCCTCGTGGCCTTCTTCGGCCAGGGCGACCTGCTGGCGGGCGACGAACTGAAGAAGGCGGACGTGGAGGTCGTCGTCGAACGCCTGAAGGCGGCCGCGCCCCGCGCGAAGGAGGCCGGCGTCCTCCTCGCCATCGAGAATCTCTGCAGCGCCGGGCAGAACGCGCAGATCCTCGAACGGATCGGCAGCGAGGCCGTGCGGATCTACTACGACGTCTACAACACGGGCCGATCGAGGGGCTACGACGTGCCGGCGGAGCTGCGGATGCTCAAGGACCGGGTGTCGCAGATCCACTTCAAGAACGGCGACCAGTATCTTGAAGCCGACCGCGGGTTCTTCGAGAAGATCGCGGCGGCCATCCAGGACATCCGGTACGAGGGCTGGATCGTGCTGGAGACCTCCAGCCCGTCGAAGGACGGGGTGGCGGATGCGAAGAAGAACGGCGATTTCGTTCGATCCCTTTTCGCCTGACCGATCCGTAGCGAACCCATCAGACAGGCACGGAGGATGCGATGCGCACGATCACGGTAGGGGTGCTGGCGCTCGCGGCCGCGGCGGCCGCGCAGGCCGGGGAGTGGAAGGTCCTCTTCAACGGGAAGAACCTCGACGGCTGGATGCGGGCGGACGGTGCGCCCGCAGGTACGAACTGGGTGGTCGAGGCTGGCGCGCTCAAGCGCGCCGCGAAGGGCGGCGACATCTGGACGAAGGACCGGTTCAGGGACTTCGTGCTGGAGATCGAGTTCAAGGCCGCGGGCAACAGCGGGATCTTCATCCGCACGGACAACCCGCGCGACTGCGTTCAGACGGGCATCGAGATCCAGGTCGACAAGCCCGGCGGTCCGAACCGGCACAGCGTCGGCGCACTCTATGACCTCGTCGCGCCTTCCAGGAACGCGGGCAAGGCCGACGACTGGAACCGGGCCACGATCACGGCCAAGGGGCCCATGCTGACGGTCGAATTGAACGGCGGGAAGGTGACCGAGATGAACCTGGACCGGTGGACCGAGCCGCAGAGGAATCCGGACGGCTCGAAGAACAAGTTCCGGATGGCGCTCAAGGACTTCAGACGCGAGGGGCATATCGGTCTTCAGGACCACGGGAACGAGGTCGCGTATCGGAACGTCCGCATTCGGACCCTCGACTGAGCGCCGGCCGCGGTGGCCGGCGGGGGGCGGCCGGCCGCGGTCGGCGGTGCGGCGCGGCGCGAGAGACCGTATTTCCCGCGGAGCGGGGTTGGAGAGCGGAGGGCTTTCTGGTAAAAGAGCCGGGGTGTGACGGGTGGGGGCGTCGTGGCAGGAGGAGAGATGAGGCGCTGGGCAGGTCTGATCGCGGCATGTGTCGGTGCGGGCGCGGCGGAAGCGGCGCCGGAGTGGCAGCGGGTCGAGGGGGGCCTGACGACGCGGTGGAGCTCCGCCGTGCAGCCGGCCGCGCCGCTGCCCGAGCATCCACGGCCTATGATGGCGAGGCCCTCGTGGATCAGCCTCAACGGGCTCTGGGAGTATTCGATCCGCCCGCGCGACGAAGGGCGTCCCGCGCAATTCGACGGGAGGATCCTCGTCCCCTTCCCCGTGGAATCGGCCCTGAGCGGCGTCGGCCGCACGCCGGGGGCGGACAACGCGCTGTGGTACAAGCGGCGGTTCGTGGTGGGTCCGAGGCCGGGCCGGCGCCGGCTGCTCCATTTCGCGGCCGTCGACTGGGAGACCACCGTCTGGCTCAACGGGCGGGAAATCGGGACCCACCGGGGCGGCTACACCCCGTTCACGTTCGACATCACCGACGTGCTGGTCCCCAGCGGAAGCCAGGATCTCATCCTGAAGGTCTGGGATCCCTGCGACAAGGGCATCCCCCCGTGCGGCAAGCAGACGCTCGAGCCCAAGGGCATGCGGTACACGGGTTCGAGCGGCATCTGGGGGACGGTCTGGCTGGAGGACGTCCCGTCGGTGTACATCCGATCGGTCGCCATCGTCCCCGACCTCGACGGGGGCGGGGTGCGGATCACGGTGCATGCCCCGGGGGCGCCGTTGGTCAAGGTGGCCGCCTACGACGGCCAGAAGACGGCCGGCATGGGCACGGGCAAGCCGGGCGAACCGTTCTTCCTCAAGGTGAATCCGGTGAAGCCGTGGTCGCCGTCCGATCCGTTCCTCTACGGACTGCGCGTGGGGGCGGGCGAGGACATGGTCACGGGGTACTTCGGCCTCCGGAAGATCGAGGTCAAACGGGCCGACGACGGCTATCCGCGCGTGTTCCTCAACCACCAGCCGATCTTCCTTCTCGGGCCGTTCATCCAGGGGTACTGGCCGGACGGCCTCTACACCGCGCCGACCGACGACGCCCTGCGGTGGGACCTGGAGACCATCAAGAAGATGGGCTTCAACTTCGTGCTGGCCCACATGAAGGTCGAGCCGCAGCGGTGGTATTACTGGTGCGACCGCCTGGGCCTGGTGGTCTGGGAGGAGCTGCCCGACAGCCGGAAGACGAAAGACGATCCGGACGCCCAGACGAACTTCCGCCAGGAACTGCAGGAGATCGTCGACGCCCTGCGCAACCATCCGTCGATCGCGATCTGGAGCCCCTTCCACCGCGACTGGGGGGTCTTCGACGTCGAGGGGATCACCGCCTGGCTGCGGAGCTACGATCCGACGCGGCTGGTCAGCAACATGGGGGGCGGCACGCCGGCCGGTGTCGGCGACATCCAGGGATTGGACATGCTGGGCGGGCGGTTTCCCGCCCCCGGAGAAGGGCCGGCGCTGTTCAATCGCTTCGGCGTCCGCGATCTCCATGTCCCGGGGCATATCTGGAGCAAGAATCCCCCGGCGAACATGTCCACCAAGCTCGTGGACGTGTCCAACCAATATGCCGATGAGATGGGGAGACTGCGCACGCACCAGATGAGCGGGGTCGCCATCGAGGCCTTTACGCATTTTGCCGACACCGAGGAGGAGCTCCACGGCCTGGTCACGTACGACCGCGAGGTCATGAAGGTGTCGGTCCAGGAGGTGGCCGGCCTCAACGAGCCCCTGCTCAAGCCGGCCGGCTCGACGTTGACGCTGGTGGGCTGCGCCTTCGACGGCGTGCAGACGATGTGGCGCTACACGACCGTACCCCCGCCGGAGAAGTGGTTCGCGGTCGATTTCGACGCCTCGCAGTGGGGCGAGGGCCCGGGGGCGTTCGGCAACCGCGATCCGGGACTCAGCAAGTGGATCGCCACCACGTTCGAGGCGCGGGACGTGTGGATCCGGCGGGAATTCGTCATCGACGGCGAGTTCTCGAAGGGTCTTTACCTCCGGCTGATTCACGACGACGATGTGGAGGTGTATCTCAACGGCGAGAAGGTCTATGAGGTGAAGGGGTATGCGGGCGACTACAAGCTCGTCCCGCTGGCGGCGGGGAAACTGAAGAACGGGAAGAACATCCTCGCGGGCCACTGCAACAACGGGACCGGCGCGCACATCCTCGACATCGGCATCGTGGAGATCAAGTAGATTGTTCCGCCGGAAGATGACACGCAGATGCGTGTGATGTCTTCCGTGAGGGCTCTCCGTTGCGAGGGACGGCGGTGCCGCGCGGGGCGCGGTGTCTTGCCGTTCCGCGAGGCCGTCAACGCCCCGCCCGATCGGCGAACGGGCGCATGGAGGAGACGATGATGAAGTTAGGGGTGGGTCTGCCTGCGGCGGCACTGGCCGGCGCGATCGCCGCTTCCGCGCAGGAGTGGAAGCCGGTGGAAGGACAGATCATGACGAAGTGGGCGAAGGCGGTGAAGCCTTCGGCCGTGCTGTCCGAGCACCCTCGCCCCCACATGGTCCGCCCTTCGTGGACCAGTCTCAACGGCCTGTGGGAGTACGCCATCCGTCCGCGCGACGAGGGGCGTCCCGGGCAGTTCGAGGGGAGGATCCTCGTCCCCTTCCCGGTGGAGTCGGCCCTGAGCGGCGTCGGCCGCACACCGGGGCCGGAGCACGCGCTCTGGTACCGCAAACAGTTCCTGATGGCGGCGAAGCCCGGCCGGCGACGGCTGCTGCACTTCGGCGCGGTGGACTGGGAGGCCACCGTCTGGCTCAACGGCCAGGCGATCGGAACCCATCGGGGGGGATACACGCCGTTCACCTTCGATATCACCGACCATCTCGCTCCCGGCGGAACGCAGGAACTCGTCGTGAAGGTCTGGGACCCGTGCGACCAGGGCATCCAACCCTGCGGCAAGCAAACGCTGAAACCGGGCGGCATGCGCTATACAGGCTCCAGCGGGATCTGGGGGACGGTCTGGACGGAGGAAGTGCCGGCCGCGTACATCCGCGGGCTGCGCTTCGAATCGGACCTGGCGGCGGGGGGGGTGCGGATTACGGTCGACGCCCCGGACACCCCCTCGGTCAAGGTGGCGGTCTACCACGGGCAGAAGACGGCCGGCGCCGCCACCGGGAAGTCCGGGGAACCGTTCTTCCTGAAGATCGCCCCGCTGCAGCCGTGGTCGCCGGAGGATCCTTCTCTATACGGGCTCCGCGTCGGCGCGGGCGAGGACATGGTCACCGGCTACTTCGGCCTGCGGACCGTCGAGGTGCGCACGGCGGAGGACGGCCACCGGCGCATATTCCTCAACGGGAAACCGCTGTTCCTCTTCGGCCCCTTCCTGCAGGGCTTCTGGCCCGACGGCCTGTACACGGCGCCCACGGACGAGGCCCTTCGCTCCGACCTCGAAACGGTCAGGAAGATGGGCTTCAACCTGGTGCTCCAGTGCGTGAAGATCGAGCCGGCCCGGTGGTACTACTGGTGCGACCGGCTGGGCATCGCCGTGTGGCAGGAGATGCCCGACAGCCGCAAGACCAAGGACGAACCCGAGGCGCAGACGACCTTCAGGCAGGAGATGCAGGAGGTCGTGGACGCCCTTCGCGGCCATCCCTCGATCCTGATCTGGAGCCCGTTCCACCTCGACTGGGGCCAGTTCGATCCCGAGGGCGTCACGGCGTGGTTGCGCGGCTACGACCCCGGGCGCCTGATCAGCAACCTGAGCGGCGGAAGCCCGGCGGGCATCGGCGACATCCGCGGGGGGGTCGCCAAGGACGAGGAGGCGGCCGCCGCCGATGGCCCGGCGTGCTATCACCGGTTCGGCATTCGCGGCGTGTACGTGCCCGGCCACACGTGGAGCACGGCCACCCGGACGGACAAGACGAACACCAACCTCGCCGATACGCTGAGCGGCTATGCGGATGAGATCGGCAAACTGCGGATCCAGCAGACCCGGGGCGCGGGCATCGCCTCCTTCGTGCATTTCTGCGACGCCGAGCACGAGACCATCGGCCTGGTCACCTACGACCGCGAGGTGTGCAAGGCGCCCGTGGAGACGCTCGCCCGGCTGAACGGGCCGCTCTTCCAACCGGCGAGCTTCGAGATGGTCCTTGCGGGGTGCGCGTACGACGGCCAGCAGCCGCAATGGCGGTATGTGACCGCGACGCCGCCCGACGGATGGAAATCCCCGGACTTCGACGCGTCGAAGTGGACCGAGGCGCCCGGCGCGATCGGCAAGCCGGAGGCGAAGACGTCGAAGTACATCGCGACGGTGCTCGACGTGCGCGACCTCTGGATCCGCCGGGAATTCGTGATCGACGGGGAGTTTTCCGCGGGCCTCTATCTGCGCGTGATCCACGACGACGATGCGCAGGTCTATCTCAATGGCGAGCAGGTGTTCGCCGCCAAGGGGACCAGCGGCGGGGAGTACAAGCTCGTGCCGCTGCCCCCGGCGGGCAGATTGAAAAACGGAAAGAACCTCCTGGCGGCCCACTGCTATAACGGGCAGGGCGGCCACATCATCGACGTGGGAATCGTGGAAATCAAATGATCCGCGCATACCATGGCGTTGTGCATGGTCCCCTGTGGGCCGCGGCCGCGTGCGCGCTGGCCTCGATCGCGGCCGCCGCGGACGCATGGAAGCCGGCGAACGGCGCGATGCTCACGTCGTGGGGCAAGACCGTCCAACCCGCGGCGGCCTGGCCGGAGCACCCGCGGCCTCAGATGGCGCGCCGCACGTGGCTCAACCTCAACGGCCTGTGGGAATACGCGATCCGGCCGCGCGACGAAGGGCGCCCCGCGGGATTCGAGGGCGCCATCCTCGTCCCGTTCCCGGCGGAGTCGGCGCTGAGCGGAGTGCACCGGGCCGTCCCTCCCGAGAGCGCCCTGTGGTACCGGCGGACGTTCGTGGCCGTGCCCCGGCCCGGCTGCCGCCTGCTGCTGCACTTCGAGGCGGTGGACTGGGAGGCCACGGTGTACGTCAACGGCCGCGAGGTCGGCACCCACTTCGGCGGCTACGATCCGTTCGCCCTCGATGTCACGGCGGCGCTGAAACCCAGCGGCCCGCAGGAAATCGTCGTCCGTGCCTGGGATCCCACCGACTCCGGCGGGCAGCCGCGCGGCAAACAGGCGCTGAAACCGAGCGACGTCTGGTTCACGGCGAGCAGCGGCATCTGGGGCACGGTGTGGCTCGAGGAAGTGCCGGCGAACCCCATCCAGTCCGTCCGCATCGTGCCGGACCTGGATGCCGGGGCCGTGCGCGTCACCGTGAACGCCGCCGCCGCCGCCCACGTGCGCATGGCCGCCTACGCGGGCACGCAGACGGTCGCTACGGCGACGGGCAGGACCGGCGAGCCCGTCGAGATGAAGATTCCAAGCCCCCGTCCCTGGTCGCCCGACGATCCGTTCCTGTACGGGCTGAAGATCGGAGCGGGGGACGACATCGTCGACAGCTACTTCGGTCTGCGGAAGATCGAGACGCGGCCCGGCAGCGACGGAAAGCCGCGCCTGTTCCTGAACGGCGAGCCCTGGTTCCCCTTCGGCGTGTTCGACCAGGGCTTCTGGCCCGACGGCCTTCACACGCCGCCGTCCGACGAAGCGGTGCGCGCGGAACTCGAGCAGATGAAGAAGGTCGGTTTCAACACCGTCCGCAAACACGTCAAGGTGGAGCCGGAGCGGTGGTACTACTGGTGCGACCGCCTCGGCCTGGCGGTCTGGCAGGATATACCTAACGGGAACAACCCCGACGACCCGGCGAAGAATCAGTTCAGGAAGGAGCTGCAGGCCATCGTCGATGCCCGCCGCAATCACCCCTCGATCGTGCTCTGGAACCTCTTCAACACCGGCTGGGGCATGTTCGCCCCGGAGGAGTTGGTGAACGCCGTCCGCGAACGCGATCCCGGGCGGCTGGTATGCCAGAACGTGGGCGCTACGGTTCCCGGCCTGGGCGACGCGGTGATGGAGCAGGGTTCGCTCGACCGGCCCGCGGCGGAATCCCGCCGCGCCTCGCTCCTCGGCGGCATCGGGGCGCTGAACCTCGAGGTGCCGGGACGCGTGTGGCCGGGCGCCACCCTCCGCAAGGGGGACTACCTCGCCGGTTCGCAGGATCTCGAGAAGAGCTACGCCGGCGCGATCCTCCGCGCGCGCCTGGCGGCCGCGCAGGGCTGGGCCGGCGCGGTCTACCTGATGTGGTGCGACATCGAGGGGGAGCTGAGCGGCCTGCTCACCTACGACCGCGAGGTCATGAAGATCCCCGCGGATCGAATCACCGCGTTGAACGTGACCATGCGCGGCCCTCCGCCCGCGATGCAAACCCTCGTCGCCTGCGCCGCCGACGGCGTGCAGAGCGCCTGGCGGTACACGACCACCCCGCCGCCGGAACAGTGGAGAAGCGTGGACTTCGACGATGCGGCCTGGCTCGAGGGGGCGGGCGCCTTCGGCCAGAAGGCGAGCGACGCGCACACGAGGTACGTGGCGACCGAGCTGGGATCGTCCGAGGTCTGGCTCCGGCGGGTGGTGAACATCGACGGCGAGCTCGGGCACGGACTGTTTCTGAAGGTGCTGCACGACGACGACGCCGAGGTGCACCTGAACGGGGAGGAGATCGCGCGCCTGCCCGGCTGGACGCCGGAGTACAAGCTGATCCCCATCCCGTCGGGCAAGTTCCGGAACGGCCGGAATGTCCTCGCCGTCTACTGCCGCAACAGCCAGGGCGCCTATGTCATCGATGCCGGCATCGTCGAGGTGAAATGAGGACCCGCGGCCGTTGTTCCTTTCCGCCGACGGGCGTACGATGGGGTCGAGAGGCGGGGCGGGATGACCCGCGCCAGCCCGGATTCGGAGCGGCGATGAAAGGGTGGATGCTCGCGCAGACAGCGGCGGTCGCGGTGGGGGTCGCGGGATGCCGCGACCGGCCCGCCGGCGGCCCGGCGCCGGCGACGCCTCCGCCCGCCGCACGGGAGGAATCGACCATGAAGACGAATGGCACGCCCAAGGTCTTCGCATCGGAGCTGGCGGGCTCGTGGTACACGAGGGATCCCGCCGAGCTCGACCGCGAGCTGCGCGGCTACCTGGCCGACGTCCAGACGCCGCCGGCGACCCACGTGTGCGCCCTCATCATGCCCCACGCCGGCTACACCTATTCGGGCCGCGTGGCCGCGCACGCCGCGAGGCAGGTCCAGGGCCGTTCCTTCCGTCGCGTCGTGGTGATGGGTCCCAGCCACCGCGTCGCCATGCCGAATGCCGTCGCGCTCGCCGACGCCACGCACTACCGGACGATCCTCGGCACGCTGCCGGTGGACACCGAGTTCGTGGGGCGGCTCGCCCGTTACCCCCTCTTCCGCACCGTGAGCCGCGCGCAGCCCGGCGAGCACAGCATCGAGATGGAGTTCCCGCTGCTGCAGGTGGCGCTGGGCGAATTCACGCTCGTGCCGCTCGTGGTGGGGCAGCTCGACGACCACGCGATCCACGAGGCCGCCGCCGCGTTGCGCGCGGAGGTGGACCCGG
The DNA here is from genome assembly GCA_964610105.1 of uncultured Verrucomicrobiota bacterium. Classification (GTDB taxonomy): domain Bacteria; phylum Verrucomicrobiota; class Kiritimatiellia; order PWTM01; family PWTM01; genus CAZSUU01. Next base: position 49,539 of record CAZSUU010000030.1, read on the forward strand.
AGACGCTCGTGGTCGCGAGCACCGACTTCACGCACTACGGGCCGCGCTTCGACTACGTGCCGTTCTCCGACGATATCCCCGCCGCCCTCCGGCGGCTCGATCTCGGCGCGTTCGACTTCGTGCAGAAGAAGGACCTCCGCGGCTTCCGGCACTACCTCGACCAGACCGGCGCCACCATCTGCGGCCGCGACCCGGTCTCCATCCTGCTCGGCATGCTGCCGGCGGAGGCCGAGGTGAAACTCCTCGAGTACGACACCTCCGGCCGGCTGACCGGCGACTGGGAGAACAGCGTGAGCTACGTCGCCGCGGCGATCGCGGGGCGCTGGGATGGGAAGAAAGATCCCGCGGCGCGGGCGCGCCAGCCGGGGGACTCGGAGGACGTCGCCGATGACGCCCCCCTGCCGATCCCCGCGGAAGACCGCAGGGCGCTGCTCGGCCTCGTGCGCCGTACGATCGAGTTCTATTTCGCCCACCGGCGCAAACCGACGATCAAGGAGCTCGATTTCACGGTCACGCCCGCCATGCGGCAGGAGGCCGGGGCCTTCGTCACCCTCCACAAGGCGGGCGACCTGCGCGGCTGCATCGGCGAGATCTTCCCCGAACGGGCGCTGATCGAAGCGGTGATGGACCACGCCCTCAACTCCGCCTTCCGCGATCCGCGCTTTTCCCCGCTGCGCGAGGACGAGCTGGCGGAGGTGGACATCGAGATCTCCGCGCTGGCGCCCCCCAGCCCGGTGTCCTCCTGGAAGGACATCGTCATCGGCCGGCACGGGGTCGTGCTCTCCAAGGGGGTCCGCCGGTCCGTGTTCCTGCCGCAGGTGGCGCCCGAGCAGGGGTGGGACGTGGAGACCACGCTCGCCCATCTCTCCATGAAGGCCGGCCTGCCCGCCGACGCGTGGCGCGAAGGCGCCGCCTTCGAGGTCTTCGAGGCGGTGGTGTTCGGGGAGAAGGAGAGGCGCTAGGTGCACACGGTCACAAATACAGTGACGTGAGACGGGCTCGTCCTCGTCGTCGTCCTCGTTCTCGATAACCACCCAAGATACGAGACTCTTCGGTTGCGGCTCGCCGCCTTGGATTGTTCCGCCCAGACATGATACGCAGATGCGTAGGATGTTTTGCGTGACGGTTCTCCGCTGCGAAGGGCGACGGAACCATCTCAGAAGGCGGCGCGGTTGCACGGAGGAACGGACGGATTGAAGTGGAAGCGTTGAGCGGCCAGGGCCGTTGGGTTGCGGCTCGCCGCCTTAGGGGTCCAGGCTGGACCTGACGCGGTAGAAACGTGCGGGCCTTTCGAGGCTGTCGGTGTATTCCATCCAGCCGCCAGTGCCGCGCACGGAGGCGCCGGCGGTCCAGTCGGGCAGATCGAGTCGGGTCGCGGTCTCGAGGGAGTAGTGGCGGTCGCCGGAAGAGAAGAACCCCACCGCCACATCGCCGTTGCCTCTGCGGTCCAGGCCGAGCCACAGGAATGACAACGCATCCCGCGGGTTGGTGTCGCCCGCGTATTCTCCGGCATTGGTCACGCCATCGCCGTCCGGGTCGGCGTCGTCGCCCGAGAGGGCGGCGTTGGCGAGCTCCTCGCGGCTGAAATACCGCTCGCGCCAGGCCTGGCGGGCGGGGTCGGCGATCCAACGCCCGGCGGAGGGCCAGAGGGCCACCCAGTTCGCCGGGTCGTCGCCCCACGCGGCGGGATCGACCCTCTGCAGCGACCGGCCCGTTCCGTCGGCGGCGGTGGGCCACGGCGCGGCGGGCGAGTACTTGACGCGCTCGACCTCGCACAGCGGATAGCCGCCGAGTTCCGGATCGAATGCGCCCGCCTCCCTCAGGGTCACCGCCTCGCCCGCATTGTCGAGCACGTTCGTCCACGGGCCGACCGGGACCACGTCGCCGTACGCGGCCTGGAACGCGGCCAGGCTGGCGGGATCGGCAACCGGATCGAAGCCGACGATCACGACGGCGGCGTGCGCGGCCAGGGTCGTGCGTTCGGGAAAGGCGTACGTCACGCCGTCGAGCGTCCAGCGGGTGAGCACGACGTCCGACGAGGTCCGGTTGTACAGTTCGAGGAATTCGACGCCGCCGGCGCCGGGGTTGTACTGGATCTCGCTGAGGACGACCGGCCCGACGAGCGGCGGCGCGTTGTCGTTGGTGAGCGTGAGGGCGCTCAGGGGATACAGGCGGCTTCCGCCCCCGTTGGGCCAGCGGCCGAGCGCCCGGCCGTTGGCCGTGGCGCCGAACGACTCGGCGTCCACGAAGCGCAGCAGCCTCCCGCTGCCGTCCGCTTCCAGCAGGTGGACTTCGTCGCCGAACTCGCTGAGCGCGAAGGCGGTCGGCGAACCGGGGTTGTTGAAATCCGATTCGTCGAACACGACATAGCCGTGCGACGGTATGATCGTGGAGTCGGGGACGCGGAATCGCTGGTAGTCGTCGGAGGTGACGGTGCCCTCGGGGGTGTCGCTGAGATACCACCCGCCGATGTCGATGGGGGCGCCGGTGGTGTTGAACAGCTCGATGGAATCCACCTGCGGCGGGTCGGTGTGGGCGAGGACCTCGTTGATCACGATGTCGCCGCGGGGGCCCGCGCCCGCGTATCCCGGCGATCCGCCGAACTCGCTGCTGCTTCGCCAGGCGCGGCCGTCGTTCGGGTCGGCCGGATCTACCAGCTCGAGCGAGCTGCCCTCGCCGTCGGAGCGGCCGGGCCACTCGCCCTTGTCGTCGTAGGTGATGTCCGCGATCGCGCCGCCGAACGCGTCCAGCAGGCGCACGCGTTCGCCGCTCCCATCCAGACCGCCGCTGTACGCGCCCGCCACGGGCCGCCCGGCGCCATAGTACGCCGCGAAGGCCGCGGGGTCGGCCACGACCAGGACGTATTCGCCGGGCAGGAGGGTCCGGTCGCCGAACACGAACGTCACGCCCCGGTCGAACTGCGCGCCGGCGAGATTGATCGGTCCGCCGCCGACATTGCACAGCTCCACGAAGTCGAGCGGAAGGTCGTCGATGGGATTGTAGTGCAGTTCCGTGATGCGCAGATTCGCCGCGGAGGCGGGCACGTAGGAGGGCGCCGTCGCGGTGAACTCCACCGGCGCCGACCAGCGGCTCCAGTTGCCGGTGTGGTCGCGCATCCGCGCGCGGACGCGATACACGTGCCCGCTGTGGGCGATCTCGAACGGAATCAGGATGTCCGCCGCGTACGCCGCCGCCTCGTGGGTCCAGGCGGCGTTGATCTCGTACCGCAGCCCGCCGTCGACCAGCGGATACCCGGGCGCATTCGTCGGGGTGATCTCCGCGATGCGCCACTGCAGGGCGGCGAAGGTCCCGCCGTCGGTGTCGCTGAACGCGCTCACCCGGAACCGCAGGTCATCGGTCGGATAGCCCGCCGCGCCCGTGTAGCTCACCGTCGGCGTGGCGGGCACGCCGGCCAGGCTGAGCTTGGCCTCGACCGCCGCCCCGCCGTAGCCGCCGGGCGTGACGTAATTCCGAAGGTACCGGAAGTAACCGACGAAGTTCGTCTCCGTCAGCGTCATGTTCCGGTAGAAGATCCCCTGCTTGACCGCCTTCGGGTTGTAATCCCACATCGCCTGGTTGGCCTGCGGCCAGGCGTCGGTTTCCACGGGGAGGCCGTTGGTGAAGGCGCACAGCCGCGCGGCGGCGACGTCGATGACCTTCTGCGCGTCGCCGTTGCGGACGAGCAGGTCGGACACCTCGCGCATGACGTTCTCGTACGCGATGCGCGCGGCGCTGTTGGAGAGGACGTACCAGAAATGCTCCCACTCGGTGTCGGGATGGCCCCAGTGCGGCGCGCTCTCGAAGGTCAGGTCCAGGTCCCACGGCAGCGTCCACCACAGGCCCGTGTAGGGGTCGCGGTAGTACACCATGTTGCGCTCGATCGAGCTGCTGCCGAGATACATGTCGGTGTTGTTGACGAGGTGGTTGATGGCGTTGAACCGGTAGTAGTTGTCCAGCGCGATGTTGTTCGTCCAGTAGCTGTAGGGCTGGTATGGGCTGGGCAGATGGTGGCCGGTGGTGTAACTCATCTCCGCGGCGAAATCGGCGGTGGTCTGGTCGGCGGTGGCGCCCTGGTTGCGCTTGATCGAGCCGCCGACCGAGCCGTTGCAGTTGTACACGTTGCCGTCGGGCAGGCCGTTGGCGTCGAGGTAGTCGGCCTCCGTCTCCTCGATGGCGATGTAGAGCCCCCAGAAGTCCCCGACGTACTGGCTGGAGGCCGAGGCCTCCTCGGCCTCGTCGATCACGCGGTAATGGAAGAAGTGCGACCGGATCGAGGGGACGCCCGCGAGGCGGTAGAGCTGCATCGCGGCGTGTTCGTTGAGGATCGTGCCGCCGGTGGAGGCATCGTTCCTCCACCACGGGCACATCAGCGCCGACAGCGTCAGGTTCTCCCACCGGTACGCGTAGGCGCGGCCGTCGGCGTCCCGCGCCTTGAAGTCGTGGCCGGTGCGGAACTTGAACTTCCATTTGTTCTTGCCGGTGTTGTAGATCGAGGCGCTGCCCCGGATGCGGTACCCGACGTGGTCGTACACCTCGCCGTCGTACACCAGCGTTCCGTACCAGCGGTAGACATCGTCGTTGTACGCGCCGTTGTACTGGCAGTTCGTGACATCCGCCCCGTCGGCGATCAGGTGGTAGACGGGGATGTTCGTCAGCGCCGCGGCGGGGAAGGTCCGGACGGCCGTGTAGCCGGGCCGCAGCGCGCCCCGCCAGTCGGGCACGCCGTTGTACACGAAATAGGCGAAGTTCGGCACGGGATCATCGGCGTGGGGCGCCGGGGTGACGCGGCCGCCGCCGTCGGTCGCGCGGATGCGGTAGCGCACCAGGCGGCGATGGGTCTGGACGGGGGCCGGGATCTGCGCGGTGTAGGTGTGGTCGCCCGCCACGGTATCCCCGCCCGTGCTGTCGTCGAACATGGCAATCGCGGTCCAGTTGGCGCTCTGGGTGTAGGCGGCGTCGGTGCGGCGGATGTAGGCGCCGGGATCCACCACCTGGTACTCCAGGCTCATGGCGGCGATCCCGTCCGGATCCGTGGCCTTGGCCGTCACGGTCACGACGTCGCCGGCGGCGGGCTGCTCCGGGGCATGCCGCACCTGGCGCAGGGCGGTCGGCGGCTGCGCGGTGTACACCGAGTTCTGCGCGCCCGGCGTGGGGCCGGACTCCGCGCCCTCGCCGGTGACCAGCGCGAGGTTGAGGTAGCAGTCGCCGCTGCCGAGCCTCTGGTTGAGCAGCTGCACCGCCACGACGTTGGCGCCGGTCCGCAGGTAGCCGGAGGGTGCGGGCAGGGAGAACACGATCGTACTGTTGTCCTCCCGGTTCTCCACGGCCGTGCCGGTATACGGCAGTTCCGCGGCGCCCACGTTGTTCGACAGCACGTGCACGCCGTTGATCCACAGGTTGAAGCCGTCGTCGTAGCGGATCTGGGCCTGAAGCTGCGAGATCTGGCCGGCGTCCGCGACCGTCAGAACGCGCCGCAGGTACACCGTCGTGTAACTGCCCGCCATGTCGGACAGCGGGGTGGCGATTCCGCTTTCGCCATAGCCGATGGGCAAGGTGGCGGGCGTCCAGGCCGCGTCGTCGAACTCCGCCGCCCTCCAGAGGTTGGAGGGCGTCGAGGGCTCGGCCGTGCCCTTCCAGTACCTCCAGTCGGATGCGCCGGCGGCCAGCAGGGTGGTCTCGTTGACCGGCACGCCGGTGGAGGGTCTCCAGTTCCCGCCGAGATCGTTGTCGAATTGCGGGTTCAGCAGCTCCATGGAGTACGACGGCGCGTCGCCGACCGTCGGCCACGGGAAGCCGATCTGGTAGGTCACCTCGTCCATCCGGTTGCCCCTGGCATCGCGCAGGGTCAGCGTCTCGCCCTCGTTCGAGAGCACGCCGGTCCAGGGACCGTACACGCGGCCCAGTCCGAAGAGGGCGGCCACGGCGTTGGTGTCGCCGGCGACCACCCCATAGCCCCCCGCGGGCAGCATGGCGCCGGAAGGGAACGTGTAGGACACGCCGCTGCTGAACGACCAGCCGGTGAGATCCACCGCCTCGGCGCCGGTGTTGTGCAGCTCGATGAACTCGACGAGCGAGGTCTTGGGATCGGGGTCCACGTGCAGCTCGTTGATCACCACGGCCGCGCGAGAAGGGGTCGCCCACCCCAGCGCCCCGACCGCAGCCATGATCCCGACCGTGAGCAACGCGTGACCGCTCATGGGGACACTATGCCACAAGACGGCCGCCGTAGGGCCAGCGCTTTTTTCTTCACCGCCGAGGATCGCTCCCCGGGCGCGGAGACGGAAAGGGGGGGGGGAAAGGTTCAGCCGCCGCAGCCGCTTGTGATGAGACCGAGGGCGCTGCCCGCGAGGGCGGCCAGCCCACGGAAGAGTAACCGGGCTCGCGCGAAGGAGCGAGAGGCACGAACGGGAGTTGGAGTTGGTGTTGGGATCGGCGCCTGGGGTAGGATGCCGCATGATCGATCCGGGTTCGTGGCATCCGGCCCTGCCCCGCGGCGCGCGTGTGGCGGTCGGGTTGAGCGGGGGCGTGGACTCGTCGATGACCGCCTGGCTGCTGAGGCAGGCCGGTTTTGATGTCGTCGGCGTCACCATGTCCATTTGGGACCGCGCACTGCCGCTGCCCGACGAGGGCCGCTCCGGCTGTTTCGGTCCCGGCGAACGCCGCGACATCGAGGCCGCCGCCGCCTTCGCCTCGCGGCTCGGCGTCCCCCATCATGTCGTGACGCTGGCCGGGGAGTATCGCGAAGCCGTGTTGGAGTACTTCAAGCGCGAGTACCGCGCCGGGCGCACGCCCAATCCTTGCGTGCAGTGCAACCGGACCGTGAAGTTCGGCTTCCTGCTCGAGCGCGCGCGCGCGCTCGGCATCGCCTTCGACTTCTTCGCGACGGGACACTACGCGCGAATCGATCGGGAACCGTCGGGCGGCCGCTGGCGGCTGCTGAGGGCGCGGGATCGCTCGAAGGACCAGTCGTATTTCATCTCCGGCCTTCGCCAGGATCAGTTGTCCCGCCTCGTCCTCCCGCTCGGCTCACTGGGGAAGAGCGCGGTCAAGGCGCTCGCGCGCGAGGCCGGATTCGCGGATCTCGCCCTGCGGCCGGAGAGCCAGGATTTCGTCGAGAGCCGGCACTACGGTGTGCTTTTCGGGGAGGGCGAGACGACGCCGGGCGACATGGTGAACAGGGCCGGCCGCGTGATGGGACGCCACAGGGGCATCATTCACTACACCGTTGGCCAGCGGAAGGGTCTCGGCATCGGCGGCGCCGGTGAGCCCTACTACGTCGCCGCCATCGACGTCGCCGCCAACCGCATCGTCGTCGGCCGGCGGGAGGATCTTCTTTCGCGCGAGTTCACCGCCGGAGAGTGCAACTGGATCGCGATCGCGGCGGCGCCCGCGCAGCCCCTCCGCGTCGCCTGCAAGATCCGGCAACGTCACGCGGCGGCGCCCGCCACCCTCGCGCGGGCCGCGGAGAACGACGCGCGCGTCGCGTTCGACGAGCCGCAGATGTCCATCACGCCGGGCCAGACGGCCGTCTTCTACGACGGCGATGCGATCGTGGGCTCCGGGACGATCGAGCGGGCGTCGCCGCCCAAGGCGGCACAGGACGGAATCGCCGGCTGAAGCCGGTACACCAGACCGCCGCTCGGCCCTCCGCCGTGGGTGGGCCGCACCGCCAGACCGCGCTCCTGCCCGCGCGTCCTGTTTGCCACTCAGGCCCCCGAGGCCCGCTTCGCCGCCGGTCAACTTGAATGCCGGCGCTTTCGCACCCGCCCGCGGGAACTCACCCGCCAGCGGAACCGCTTGTCCCTTGAATGTCACAACCGCCATATGGCACTCCTTCCGCTGTCGTCTTCGGTCTGTGTCTCCGAACCATACGATTGAAAGGGCGGATTTCAAGGGCTCAGCCGGCCTCCGTTGACTGGGTCATTCGCACTGATCGGACGACCGCGCCCTTGAACCGTGGAGTTCGAGACCGGAGGTTTCCGGCGCTACATCGCCGGCGTGCTGCGCGTGGAGGCGCGGATCTCGCGGTAGAGCTTCGTCATGCGCTCCACGCGGTCCTTCTGCGCGGCGTCGGCGATGAGGTTCTTCGCCTCCGCCAGGTCCGCGTCCAGGTCATAGAGGGCGGCCGGCTGGTTCTGGATGTCGAACACCAGCTTCCGCATTTCGGAGTTCCGCCGCATCGCCGTCGCGCTGCTTCGAGCGCGTTCCCCCGACCGCGCCGAGCCTGCTTCGCCCGGCCTTCACAGGCCAGGGGGCGGCGCGGCCCCATCCATGCCCGGTGTTCCTGCCGGTGCGGGCGCGCTCCCCTGCGCGCGCATCGCCGGCCCGCGGTGCTCACCCGCGGCACGCCATGGCCCGCAACGGGCTCGTGTAACTCGCCCCTCCACAGGCTGGCCCGCTTGGTCTCCCGCGGAGGGCTGTTTCTGGATGCGCCTCAGGCTAGGAGGAACGGCGGCACCGCCGTCCGAAAACGAAAGTCGCGACTCAACGCCACACAGTCCAGCCGGCCGGCCGGCGGATCTTTGCCGGCTACGGAGTCCATCCCGCCGGACCGACCGTCAGATAGAGAGGAGAAGTGTCATGAGAGAGACCCCGGTACGAATATGAGAAGGAAACACTCGCTGGTGTCAGCGGAGAGATCCAGACTGGTGAAGATGGCAAGGAGAATGACGACAATGCCAGTCCACTAGTCCAAGTCAGTTGAGTTGACACCGGTGTTATGGCGAACACGTCGCCCAGACTGAGATCAGTGGACATACCGGACATCTCTCCCCCCAGCGGCACGAAAACCCAGCCGCCATCCGACGAATCGAGAAAAGAGAAACTGCCAATGGCTGTCCCGGGACTCAGCGTGCTCCCGTAGCTCGTGTCCGAGCAGTTGACAACCATGAGCATGCACCCATGGCTCACTCCTCCGCCCGGCAACCGGATCACGTCCGGATGGCTGAGGACGCCGTTCTCGCTGACGAGGTTCATGGTGTCGTAGAGCGGGGTTCCGTCGGCGTAATCGAGCAGGAAGCCGGAGACGACGCCGTTCCGGGTGAACTGAACGGGCTGGCCGCCGCCCACGGCCTGGATGACCGGTTTGGGCAGATGACCGAAGTAGCGCCCGTCGGCGCCGTAGATCATCCCGCCCCAGAGCCGAACGCCGTCAGGGACCTGGAGATTCTCGCGGTAGGGTTGGCTGGCCGTGAAAACATAGACGTTTTTCGCGCCGAATGCCCGGTTCGCCGCGTCCTGGATCCCACCGAGCGGACGCTCGGCCGTCCCGTCTCCGCCCGCGCTGCCGCGATCCCCGTCGACGAACATGACGTCGTCCGCCAGCGTGGCGGTGAAGCCTTCGTTGCGGATGCGCAGGCGGGTCTGCGATTCCAGCCGGCCCACGTCCTCCCGGTAGTCGGTCAGCGCCGTGCGGATGTGCGGATCGCGCATGACCATGTCGGTCAGCCGACGCCGCAGCCCTTCGTCCGCCCCCGCCCGCGCGCGGAACGGATTCCGTCCGTGGGCCAGCTCCACCGGATCGAATGGGAAGGCCACGCGGAGCCCTGCCGCGTAGTCGCTGCCCGTGAGCTCATCGTCTTCGTAAAGCTGGAAGTCGAGATACACATGGCGGCCCACCCTCACCTCCAACCGGCCCTTCCATCCCTCCACGTCGGGCTGCCCGTACTCGCCGTTGAAATAATAGCCGCCGAAGAAGACGCGCGGTTCGATGATCTGCGCGCGCTCCGGCATCGGAAGGCGCAATCCGATCTCCCCGTCGACCCCTTCGCGGGCGTACTCGTACTGCTCGTAGTAATGTGTGGTGGTCGTGGTCGTGATCGCGCGACGCACCAGGTAGTCCTGGAGAATGCTGTGCTCCGTAGCGTACGGATCACCCCACCCCTCTTCTACCGACGACCATTGCTGCGTCTCGCTCAGGGTCGCCTCTCCCACCTGCTCGCGGCGATCGAAGGGCCGGTAGTAGTTCGCGCGCACGTCCACCCAGCGCCCGAGGGCCTCGACCCCAAGCCCCCACTGGCCGAAGTCAGCGTCCCGTTCCGTGGTTCGGTAGTCGAGGTAGGTGTTGAGGCCGAGGATCCACCGTCCGTCATTCACCAGGCCCCGGTAGCCGAGTCCGAGATTCCCTTCCTCCTCCGAACTGTCGGTCCCCGAGGCGCGCGGGTTGAGAAACAGGAGACCGGTGTCATGGGTAAACAGGGGGACAATGATGTCACCGAACCCTTCAAATTCGTCGTCGCGATGCTCGGCCCCCAAAATCACCGACCACGGCGGCGCATCGTCGCCCGCGGACGCCAGAACGCCATTCGCTCCACCGACAAAGAGCGCAGCTATAATCGCCCGCCGCAGAACCGTTCCGCCCCTGTCTCCCTGCTGCCTCATGCCTGCCCTCCGGACCACGGCCCGTGCGGGTGGACGTGCCAAACCGGACGCCTCATCACACGGACCCGTTTTCCCTCGCAAAGTCCCCTTTGCCAAAAGAGTGTGTAGCCAAGGGAGACCGTCCTGTCAATGCGCGACTGGACGCGTCCGCGTCCCGGGCGTATGCCCTCACGGGCACGCTACAAACGGGGACGCCCTCCAGCCCGGAGCAGCGGCGCCGCGAGACGCCATGGCCGACTCGGTTTGCGCAAACCCGCATGCGTCTGCGCTTGCCTGGACGCGCGCTTACCGTCCGCCCGGATCGGCGACCCGGCCGAGAAAGAGGATGGCCCGCGACCGGCGGTCGACGATCGCAAACACGAACGGACGGTCGGCCCGGAACTCGACGGGCTCTTCGGGCCGCGGCGCAGCGCTGCGCAGGGCCATGATCGCACCCGTCGCGGCGGCGGCCTCGGTGCCCTTCTCGTTCACCTCGACGAACGCCTTGTGCACGACCGCGGAGAGGTAAAGGTCGCGGTTTCCGGTCATGCCGGTGAAATCGGCGCGGCGGACGTCGAAGGCATCGCGGATGCCGACGGCCTGCAGCGCGTCATTGAGCTTGAACTCCTGCTCGACCTTGAAGCGCGGCAGGTAGAGCCGGACCTTCCGCCCGCGCAATCCTTGCGCCACGGCGTCGACGCCGTCCTTCGCCACCCGCGCTTCCAGACCGGCGAGCCCTCCGGGCTTCGGTAGCAGGACCAGCATCGCGAGGTCGCGCCCGCGATAGGGAATCTCGCAGGCCTGCCCGCCTTCGATCTCGGCGTACGGGAGGCCCTCCAGCTGGGCGTGCATGAGCGGCGCCGGCACCGAACGCCCGTCGGCCAGGTGGAACGGCTGGTCCTTCGTCGCCTCCGCGGCGAACGGCGTCTGCCAGCTCCCGTAGAAGTAGATCGCGTTGACGAGCACCATGCGGGTGAGTTCATTCAGCAGCCCCGGCTTGATCAGATCCCGGATCCGATCGCGCGTCTGCTTCTCCACCCACGCGTTGATCTCCCGTCGAGCCCCCTCGAAATCGCCGGCAAAATCCGCGGCGACGAACCCCGCTCCGAACGTGCGCTCGATCACGCCGGTGAAGTCGGCGAGAAGCGGGTAGGATTTCTGACTCCAGACCCGGTTGGCGATGTCGAGGGTCACCTCGCCCTTCTTCCGGACCTCCTCGAGCCGGCTCTGGAGCGCCAGGAGGATCGTGCTGCGCGCGGCCGGATCCGCCGGCAGGTCGAGCGTGTCGAGAAACTGCCGGGCCGTCTCCTCGTGCGCGCCCTCGTTCACCATCGCCAGCGCGGCGTGGATGCTGTAGGGGGAGAAGAACAGGTTCCCCTTCGCCTCCGCCGCCAGCTTCTCGAAGACTCTTGCCGCGAAACGGTTGGCCGCCTCGGCGCCGGCCTTCGAGTCGCCCGCCGGCGCCGCGGCGGCACACCCGCCCGCCACCCCCAGCAGAACCAGTCCTCTTGCCACTGCGATTCTCATCGGCATTCTCCATCTGTCTTCCTGAGACTATACGCCTTCCGCCCCCCGGTTCTTCACGGAAGGCATACGAATCCGACGGCGGACGGCGACGCCGGCGTGGCCGTCCAGCGTTCGGAAGAACCCATCCGCCGGACTTCCGGCGTTCGGAAAACGCTCGGCGTTGGCGATATCAAACACGAACGCGCAGAGGTTCAGATTCTAGTCCACGCCCCCGCGCGGGGGGCGACCTCCGGTGTCTCACCGCTCGCAACGCAGTAGCGGTGTTTCAATCCACGCCCCCGCGCGGGGGGCGACCAGTCGAGATGCAACGCCGCGTCATCGGCAAGATCGTTTCAATCCACGCCCCCGCGCGGGGGGCGACGTGTCGGGAGTGCGTCAAAGACCCGAGATTCCATGCGTTTCAATCCACGCCCCCGCGCGGGGGGCGACTTAAGGGCCACGGGGCGAGCGTGGCCGAGAACCAGTTTCAATCCACGCCCCCGCGCGGGGGGCGACTCGACCTGCTGGCCGTCTTCCACTCGGACGTGTCGTTTCAATCCACGCCCCCGCGCGGGGGGCGACGCGGATGATCTCCTGCTCGCCGGCCGTCGAGGCGGT
>CAZSUU010000031.1:0-55835 GCA_964610105.1 uncultured Verrucomicrobiota bacterium
CGTAGGAAGCGATGACGGCTTCCGGCTGCGCATCAGCGGCCACGGCCAGAATTTCGTGTCGGAGTACCCCTCCCCGCGCGGCTTCGGCAACACGCTGGCCACCTTCACCTTTCCCGTGTCCGGCATCTACGATCTGTCGCTCATTTTCTTTGAGAGGGGCGGCGACGCCACGCTCGAGTTCTCGGTCGCCGAGGGCTATCAGGCCAGCTTCTCCACCGCGACCTTTCATCTGACGGGCGACCCGGCCGGCGGCGTCATGCACGCGGGTGCGATCGGGTCGTTGGTCGAGACGGACGTGGGCCCGGAGATGCGGAACATCAACTCCCGGCTCGACGCCACGTGGTCGTTCACGCTCGACACGCTGCCCGAACCGGAGGACACGCTCACCCTGTACGTGCGGTGCGCGGACGGCCTTCGCGCCTCCCTGAACGGCACGCCTGTCGCCGCGCTCAACGATCCGATCTGGCTGATGTGGAACAGCACCGCCACCGCCAAGCGCACGATGGAGGAGATCCTGGAATGGCGGCCGTTCTCCGTTCCCGCCGCCCTGCTGGCCGCCGGCACCAACACCCTGGCGATCACCGCGCTGAACGACACCGTGGCCGACCCGGACTTCCTCATCCAGCCGCGCCTGGTGCTGCGGACCGCGCAGCAGCAGCCCTTCTTCTTCCGGACGCCGACGCCCGGCGAGGCCAACGGGCCTTACTACACGGCGCCCACGCCGGTTGTCGCCGTCAGCGAACCCCGCGGCTACAAGACCGCCCCGTTCAGCGTTTCGCTCGCCTGCACGAATGCCGGCGCCGAGATCCGGTACACGCTCGACGGCAGCACCCCCGGCACCAATTCCCCCCTCTACACGGCCCCCCTCTCCATCACCAACACCACCACGTTGCGCGCGTCCGTCGTCGAACCCACGAGCGTCCGGCAGAACGTCACCACCGTCTCGTGGCTCTTCCTCGGGGACATCCTGTACCAGGGCTCCACTCCCCCGCCGGGCTGGCCGGCGAGTTACGCGGTGAACAATCACAAGATGGAGTACGGCATGCGGCAGGCCATCGTCACGGGCGATCTCGCCCGCCTGCGGGCCGGCATGACCAACGCCATCCCGTCCATTTCCCTCGTCACCGACCTCCCCCATCTCTTCAACGCCCAGACCGGCATCTACGTCAATCCGGGCAATGACGGCATCGACTGGGAACGCCCGGTTTCCGTGGAGCTGATCGACCCCGTCCATGGCGGCACGAACGAGTTCCAGATCGATGGCGGCCTGCGCATCCGGGGGGCCTTCAGCCGGTCCTCCAGCAATCCCAAGCACTCGTTCCGTCTCTTCTTCCGCTCGCAGTACGGCGAAGGAAAACTCCGGTTTCCGCTCTTCGGCGACGAGGGCGCGTCCGAGTTCGACAAGGTCGATCTCCGCTGCTCGCAGAACTACTCGTGGGCCTATGAGAACTCCCCGCAGGAGACCTTCATCCGCGAGACCTTCTCGCGCGACTCCCAGCGCGACATGGGCATGCCCTACACCCGCAGCCGCTACTACCACCTCTATATCAACGGCCAGTACTGGGGCCTCTACCAGACCCAGGAGAGAGGGGATGCCGACTTCGCGGAGACGTACCTGGGGGGCGACAATATCGACTGGGACTGCATCAAGACCTCGCAGCCGGGGTACGTGACCACGGCCTCCGACGGCAACTTCGACGCGTTCTATGTGCTGCACAACGCCGCCATCAACTACGGCTTCAGCGGCATATATGCCTACCTGTACTTTCGGCTCAAGGGCCTGAACGCGGACGGCACCCGCAATCCCTCCTTCCGGATCTACCTCGACGAGGACAACCTGATCGTCTACATGCTGACCGCGTACTACACCGGCGACCCCGACTCTCCCGTGTCCATCTGGGGCGGCATGCCCAATAACATGTACGGGCTCTACAACCGCGTCACGCCCACCGGATTCAAGTGGCTGCGCCACGATGCCGAACACTCCCTCGGCGCACACTCGGGCTACCCCTACACCTGCAACACCACCGGGGCCGGCTCGAACTTCACCGCGCAGGGCGATTTCAATCCGGCGACGCTTCACCAGCGCCTGTGCGCGCACCCGGACTACCGCATGCGCTTCGCCGACCTCGTGCAGAAGCACCTCTACGGCGACGGGGCGCTCACGCCCACCAATGCGCAGTTGCGTTTTCTCAGCCGGATGAACGAGATCGACCTTGCGATCATCGGTGAATCCGCCCGCTGGGGCCGCGGCAAGACGCGCGACGGCAACTGGCTCCCGACCTGCATGAGCGTCGTCAACACCTACCTGGCGCAGCGGCGCGACATCGTCGTCAGCCAGTTCCGCGGCCGGGGCTGGTTCCCGAACCTCGGCCCGTGCGCCTTCTCCGTCACCAACGCGGCCGTCCCGCCGGGCGAGATCGTGCAGATCTCCGCGACCAACCGGTTCTACTACACCACCGACGGTTCCGATCCGCGCCTCCTCGGCGGAGGGATCAACCCGAATGCGATCGCGGTCACCGGCACGCCCTACCAGGCGTTCCTTTCGGTCACCACCGCGACGGTCATCCGCGCCCGATCCTACGACGGGACGTCCTGGAGCCCGATCGCGGAGACCTCCCTCACCCTCAGCCATCCCCCGCAGGACTACACCCAGCTTCGCGTGACGGAACTGATGTACGCGCCGGCCCCGCCCGAGGCGGGCAGCCCGTATGGCACGAGCGACTTCGAGTGGATCGAGCTGCGGAACATCGGGACCGAGGATCTCCACCTGGACGACGTGCGTTTCGCCGCCGGCATCTCGCACACGTTCGCGCCCTCCGTCCTCGCGCCCGGCGCGCGCCTCGTGCTGGCCAGGAATCCCGCGGCCTTCGCCACGCGCCACGCCACCAACGGGATCACCCTCGTGGCCTGGACCGCCGGCGATCTCGCGCGCACGGGCGAGACGCTTTCGCTGGTCACGCCGCAGACGAACGACATCCTGACCTTCACCTACTCCAACCTCTGGTATCCCGAGACCTGCGACACCGGGCGTTCGCTGGTGGCCGTCGACCTTGCCGCGGAGGAATGGCTCTGGAGCACCCCCGACAACTGGCGTCCGAGTCGCGCGCTGATGGGCTCGCCCGGCCTGCCGGACGCGCCGCTGTTCGTCAGCGCGCGCATCACCGACGCGCTTCTGATGATCATGGACACGCTGGGCCTGGAGGGCACGGCCGAGGTCTGGTTCTCCGACGATCTGCAGGACTGGACGTCTTGTCCGAGCGGCGTCTGGTGGCTGGGGGACAGCACCATCTACATCAACCTCCAGCACCCCTCCCTGCCGGCGGGCGACCGCGGTTTCTTCCAGCTCCGATTACGCGACTGACCCCTTCTTCCATGACCCCACACGGGCTCTTCCGTTCCTTTGGGCGTGGCATTGCGTGACGCACACGCCACACGCCGCACAGCGGCGTGGCTACAAGGCTTGGTCACGGGGGCAGGCTCACCTCACCGCACCTTCTGATCCGGAAGCTCGCTCTTGATGCCCTCGTCCAAGGGCAGGTCATCGGCGCGAAGACCCGTTTCCTCCATCGCTTTCTCCAGCCGCGTCTCAAGGTCGCGGCGGACACCCTGACAGGCCGGGGCGTTGATGAGATTGTGACGCTCTTCGGGATCTTGGCGCAAATCGTACATTTCGGCGAGATGGCGGTCCGGTCCTCCGTCGCCGGTCGGATACCGCATGAAGGCCCACTCCTCCGTGCGCAGGCCCCTGACGTTCGGCGTGTAGGGAAACTGCTTCTCGTAGTTGTATTCGTAGAGGAACTGCCGCCGCCATGCGGGAGCTTCCCCCCGGGCGAGGCCAACCCACGACCGGCCCTGGGCGCCGGGGAGAGGCGGCAATCCGCACAGGTCGAGGAGGCTGGGCGCCACGTCGATCGTCAGAACGAGCTTGTCCACTGCCGTCGCCCGGTTCGTCGGCACAAGCCCCGGATAGCGGGCGACCATCGGGATGCGGATGCTCGGCTCGTGCATCGTGCGCTTGTCGACCATGCCGTGCTCTCCGTTCAGCAGGCCATTGTCGCCGAGGAACAGCACGATCGTCCGATCGAGCTGCCCCAGGCCTTCCAAGGTTCGGACCACCCCCCCCATGCTGTCGTCCACACTCTGGATGACGCCCCAGTAAGCGCGGGTCATCGCCGCAAAATCCTTCACCGCCTCAGGCCGGTCGTCCGGGAACTTCTTGCGCCAGTCGAACAGCGGGCCGTAAATCCCGTGCCAGGTTCGGAGCCGCTGGCGGATCCATTCCGGCTTGCCCTCGAGATGAAAGGCGGTGTCGGGATAATCGATCCGCACCCGGTCGAAGACGTTCGAGTACTTCGGCTCGGGGATGTAGAAGCTGTGCGGCGCCTTGTGCCCGAGCATCAGCATCCATGGGCGGGCGTGCGGGCGTCGAAGCCAGTCCACCGCGAAATGCGTCACTTCCGTCGTGTAGTAGCCGGGGCGCGCTTCCCGCCGACCGTCGATATTGAACTCGGTGCCGTAGTACTTGCCCTGCCCGCGATGCGAGACCCAGTAGTCGAATCCGGGCCGCTTCGCATCGTTGTCCTCGCCCATGTGCCATTTGCCGATGTAGGCGGTCTCGTATCCCGCGGCCTGCAGGGCCTTGGGGAAAGTCGGGAGGGCGTCGGGAAGCTCGGTGAAGTTGTCGAACACCCGGTGGGTGTGAGCATAGCGGCCGCTGAGGATCGACGCCCGGCTGGGCGAGCACAGCGAGGTCGTGCAGAACGCGTTCCGGAACCACACCCCCTCGGCGGCCAGCCGGTCGATGTTCGGCGTGCGGAGGTGCGGATGGCCGGCGCAGCCCAGACAATCCCAGCGAAGGTCATCGCACAGAACCACCAGGACGTTCGGCCGCGCGGGGGCGGAGCCGGCCCTCGGTGTCCCTCCACACGCCGCCGCCAGCACCGCGGCCCACTGAACAAGGCGCCGAAGGCCAGTGCCGATTGCGCTTCGTTTCGAGTTCACGGCGTCGGTTCGCATGTCGCGCCCTCATCGGGTGTCCGCCCGATGTTCCCCCGCCACCGGCGCGGGGTCAAGCGCACGGGGTTCAGGTTGGCCCTTTTTTGCGCGTTGCTTTCGCCGGCCGCTTGGAGTTGACGGGGCCGGGCTCTGCCTTTAGTTTCCCGGGCAGTCGAGGGTCCGATCATGCAGCATCAAACTTCTGCCCGCGGCGCGCGACTCGCCGCCGCAGGGCTGGCCATTGCCCTCTCGGCGCCCGCGGCACAGGACGCCGCGGCGCTGCGCTCGTTTCGGCCGGGCGAGATCTGGCCGGACGACCAGGGCGTCCACGTCAACGCGCACGGGGGCGGCGTCCTGTGGCACGACGGGCGCTACTACTGGTTCGGCGAGCACAAGATCGCGGGCGGAGCGGGCAACGTCGCGCACGTCGGCGTCCACGTGTACTCGTCACGCGACCTGTACAACTGGAAGGACGAGGGCATCGCCCTGCGCGTATCGGACAACCCGACCAACGACATCGCCCGGGGCTGCATCCTTGAACGTCCGAAGGTCATTCGCCATGCGAAGACCGGGAAGTTCGTGATGTGGTTCCATCTCGAGCCGAAGGGCCTGGGGTATCGCGGCGCGCGCAGCGGCGTGGCCGTGTCCGACACGGTCGCCGGTCCCTACCGGTTCCTCGCCTCGCATCGCAACGACGCGGAGGCGTGGCCCGAGAACGCGACGGCCGATCTCCGGCGACCGTTGAGCGAACAGGAGACCGCGCTCCTGCGGCGGCATCGCTTCAGCGGCGGCGAGTGGCCGCCGGGAACCGTCGACCTGATCTTCCGGCGCGACTTCGCCGGCGGTCAGATGGCGCGCGACATGACGCTCTTCGTCGACGACGATGCGAAGGCCTACCTGGTGGCCGCCTCGGAGGAGAACGGGACGTTGCACCTCTCGCAACTCACCGACGACTACCTGGAGACCAGCGGCCGGTATGTCCGCCTGTTCCCCGGCGAGTTCCACGAGGCCCCCGCCCTCTTCAAGCGAAAGGGCAAGTACTACCTGATCTCGTCGGGCTGCACCGGCTGGACGCCCAACGCCGCGCGCTCGGCCGTGGCGGACTCGATCTGGGGGCCCTACACCCCGCTCGGCAATCCCTGCCGCGGCACCGACAAACAGAACGCGACCACGTTCGAGTCGCAATCCACCTTCGTGCTGCCGGTGGCGGGCCGCCGGGACGCCTTCATCTTCATGGCCGACCGCTGGCGCCCGGTCAACGCCATCGACGGCCGGTACGTCTGGCTGCCGATCGAGTGGGAGGGCGACAGGCCGGTCCTGCGGTGGCGGGACGAGTGGGACCTCTCGGTGTTCGCGCCGTGAGAACGCAAAGGCGTGCATCGCGGAGGAAAAGACGCTATACGCTGCGCGCATGAGCTACCGGCGTCAAAGCGGCATTCTCCTGCACCCGACTTCCCTGCCCGGGCCGTTCGGCATGGGCGAGATCGGCGCCGCCGCGCGCGCGTTCGTGGACCGGCTCGCCGCGATGGGCCAGTCGTTGTGGCAGGTCCTGCCGCTCGGGCCGACGGGCTACGGCGACTCGCCCTATCAGTCGCTGTCGTCCTTCGCGGGCAATCCGCTGCTGCTCGCCTTTGACGATCTTCTGGCGGATGGGCTGCTCGACCTTTCCGACCTGGCGGGTTTCCCCCCCCTGCCCGACGATCGCGTCGATTTCGGCGCCGCCATCGGCGCGCGCGCCCGCGTTCTACGCGCCGCCGCCGACCGCTTCGCCGCGCAGGCGGATCCGGCGCAGCGGCGCGCGTTCGACGCGTTCTGCGCCCGCGAGGCCGGCTGGCTGGAGGATATGTCGCTCTTCATGGCGCTCAAACACCGCCATGACGCCCGCCCGTGGACGGAGTGGGATCCGGCGCTGGCGCGGCGGGAGCCGGCCGCCCTGGAGGCCGCCCGCGCGGAGTTGGCGGATCTCACACGCCGCGTGAAGATCCTGCAGTTCCTCTTCGCGCGGCAGTGGGCCCGGCTGCGGGCCTACGCCCGCCGGCAGGGGGTGCGCTTCATCGGTGACGTGCCGATTTTCGTCGCGCACGACAGCGCCGACGTGTGGGCCCGCCCTGCCCTGTTCCACCTCGACGAGGCGGGGCAGCCCACGGTGGTCGCCGGCGTGCCGCCGGACTACTTCAGCGCCACCGGCCAGCGCTGGGGCAATCCGCTCTATCGATGGGAGGTCCACCGCGCCGACGGCTACCGGTGGTGGATCGCCCGGCTCCGCCGGACCCTGGAGTTCGTGGACCTTGTCCGCCTCGATCATTTCCGCGGCTTCGAGAAGTACTGGGAGGTCCCGGTCTCCGAGCCCACCGCGGCCCGGGGGCGCTGGGTGGAGGGGCCGGGCGCCGGATTCCTGTCGGCGGTGAAGACCGCGCTGGGCGGACTGCCGATCATCGCGGAGGACCTGGGCATCATCACGCCCGAGGTCGAGGCCCTGCGCGACGGCTTCCGCCTGCCCGGGATGAGGATTCTCCAATTCGCCACCCACGAGTTGAAGCGCAAGCGGCCGCGGCGGCCCGAACGGTGTCGGGTGAACCGGATCATCTACACCGGCACGCACGACAACGACACCATCCGCGGCTGGTTCACCAGCCCTCCCGGAACGGGCAACACGAAGGCGGAGGAGGAGCTGGAGGAGGAGCGCCGCCTGTGGCGGGCCTACCTGGGCGATGTGCGCGACGACGACATCCCCTGGGCCTTCATCCGCCTGGCCTGGCGTTCGCCCGCCCGCATGGCCGTCGCGCCGTTGCAGGATGTCCTCGGCCTCGGGTCCGAGGCACGGATGAACCTGCCCGGCACCGCCTGGGGCAACTGGCAGTGGCGATTCCGATGCGAACAGGTCACGAAGGAAATTCAGCGTCGTCTGCGCGATCTGACCGCATCGACGCAGCGGCTGCCGCGGGCGGGGCGCCCGGCCGCGCCGCGGACGGCGGCTGAAGGGGACGCGGACGAAACCCGGTCGGAGGAAGGGCGCCATGGCCTGTGAACACACCAGGGTGAGATGCACGTGCACGTACCCGGGATGCCCGCGCCACGGCAAGTGCTGCGAATGCATGGAGTACCACCGGCGCTGCGGCGAGCTCCCCGGCTGCTTTTTCACGGCGGAGGGCGAAGCGACCTGGGACCGGAGCCTCGAGGCGCTCGTCCGGGATCGCCGGCGGCCGCCGGCGCGCTGACCGCCCCTCGCGCCTATCGCTGCGTGCGCGCCCGGTAGAAGCAGGCGCCGGAGGCCTCGTCCACGGTGTCCGTGTAGACGTTGACCGGCGGCGTCGCCGGTAGGTTGTTCGTCACGGCCGTGAAATCCCCCGGAGCCAGCGAGGTCGCCCTTTCGATGGCGTACGTCCGGTTCGACACGCTGTACCACCAGATGGCGAAATGGGCCGGATCGATGCGGATCGCGTGGTCGATGGCAAACACCGAGGCGGCATTGGTCGGGCTGGTTCCGGCCGTCACCTCGTCCCCGTCCCCGGCCCGATCGCCATCGGTGTCGCGCAGGAGCGGACTCGACCCCGAGCGGCCGCTCTCGAACGCGTCCGACAATCCGTCGCCATCCGTATCGCGCGACTTGCTGGCCTGTTCCGTGTTGCCATAGGCCCCGAGATTGACGCAGCCGCCGTTGGGGAAGGGTTCCGCCGCGCACGGGCTGCCGGGCGCGCCCATGTCGAGGCCGGGGCTGTCCGCCGGGTCCGCCGTCCACATCCCCCCGTGGTAACTCCCCATCGTGCTCTGCAGGTGGTAGTCGGCCCGCGTGGCGTTCACGAATCGCGGCTCCCCCTCCAGGCTGTTCGCGTCCAGACCGGTCGCCGCCTGCCAGGCGGACAAGGTCGGCCGGTCGCCGCCCGAGCCGCCGAGGATCGCGCCGTTGGTCACCGCGAACAGGTTGTAATCGGAATTCAGGATGTAGCCCGTCGAGTATCGGTAGATGCCGTAGTCGCCGCTGCCGTTGGCCCCGATCACGTTGTTTCGCAGGGTGCCTCCCACGTACCGGAAGTAGATGCCGTACTTGCCGTTCGCCCAGACCGTGCAGTTGCTGATCGCCGGATAGCCCGACGCGACATAGATACCCGCCCCCGACGACCCCGAGGTGCTGTTCCGCGCGAGGCAGTTCTCGACCCCCGCGCCGGTTCCGTTCAGGTAGAAGCCCGCGGAGTAGTTGAACCAGGCGTCGACGCGGGACAACTGGCAGTAGCCGCCGGAGACGCTCACGCCGTAGTAGGCGCCGACCACCTCCATCCAGGCCTGCGGCAGGGCCGGGTACTTCGCGCTCGTGACCGTGGTAAGCCGCACGTAGTCGGCCGCCACCTCCCACCCGTAGCACCCGCTGTCCATGTTGTTCCGATTGAAGACCACGCCGTAGGGCGACGCCTGGAAGACCACGGGGGTGCCGTTGGTTCCGCCGTCCGCCAGTCCGACCGTGAGATTGCCCGTCAGGTCATACCAGCCGGTGTCGATGCGCACGGTGTCGCCGGGCTCCAGGTCATAGGCGTTCAGGACCGCCTGCACGGTGGCCTTCGGACCGGAGGGATCGATCCCCGCGTTCGCGTCGTCGCCCGCGGCCGAGCACCATTCGTCGTCGGCCGTGGAGTCGTCGTTCACGTAGAAGATGAGACCCGGGCCCATCCGGAAGTTGTCCGGACTCTGGTCGGTGGCCGTGGCGTCCTGGTTGCAGGTGATGCGGACCCGGTAGAACGGACTCGTCACGGCTCCGGCGACATCCCACCCGTACCACCCGTTGGTCGCGGCAACGGCGTGGCCGTCCCCCATCGCTTGCCACGAGCCTCCGCCGTCGGTCGAGTACTCCAGCCGCACCGTGTCATCGCCCTGCCATGCCCCTCCCGCCCACGCCCACCGGCAGGTCACCGGCGCCGAGAGGTCCAGGTAGTTGTCCCCCTCCAACGGGCTGTAGATCCGCACGCATCGCCCGGTGGGCGTCTTCGATCCCTGGTCGGTCCCTCCGTAGGCCCCGAGGTTCCTCCGCCCCCAATCCGGGCCCCATGCCGGCGTGAAGTTGGGCGCCGGCTCCGCGCCCGCATCCCCGAGGCCCGCGTCGATCGCGGGACTGTCCGCCGCATCGGCCGTCCACGCCCCTCCGTGGTAGCTGCCGGCCGTGCTCTGGACGTGAAAGTCGCCCGCCGCCGGATCGACGAAGAGCGGGTTCCGGCTGAGGCTGTTGGCGTCCTGCCCGGTCGCGCGCTGCCAGTCGCGGAGCGTCGCGCGCACGCCGCCGGAGTAGCCGGCGGAGGCGCCGCTGGCGACCGACAGGAGATTGCCGTCCGAACTGACGGCATAGCCGGTCGAACCGCGGTAGATGGCGTAGGCTCCGGCGGCGTCGGCGGCGATGATGTTGTTCCCCAGCACGCCCCCGGCGTTGTAGAACCGCACACCGAAGGCCGCGTTGCCCGCGATCGTGCAGTTGCTGACCACCGGCGTGCCGGCCGATATGTACACCCCCGCTCCCTCGGTCGGATGGCCGCTGCCGCGCGCCAGGCAGTTCTCCATGACCACCGATCCCGAGAGCCAGACGCCGCCCAGATGGTTGTCGCACGCATCCACCCGGCATAACCGGCTGCCCGCGCCGGTGGCATAGACGCCGTACGCGGCGCCGGAGATCTTCAACCACGTTTGGGCAAGAGCCGGATACCGCGAGCTCCCCACCGTGGACAGCCACACGTGGCCTGCGGCGATCGACCACGCGTAGCTCCCGCCGGCCGTGTTGCCGCGGTTGAACGTGACCCCGTAGGGCGATGCCTCGAACGCCACCGGCGCGTTGGATTCGCCGCCGTCCACCGCGGTCACCTCGATGTTGTTGGTCAGCCCGTAAAGGCCGGTGTCGATCCGGACCACGTCGCCTCCTTCAAGGTCGTACTCCGCCAGAACCGCCTGCACCGTGGCCTTCGGATGGGCCTCGTCCAGGCCCGTGTTCGCATCGTCTCCGGTCGCCGTGCACCAGTTGTCGTTCGTCGCCGCGCCGTCGTTGACGTAGAAGACCAGGTTCGCGCCGATGCGGAAGCGGGCGGCCGTCTGGCTGCCCGCCCCGTCCTGGTTGTCGACCACGCGCAGCAGGTAGAGCGGTCCGGCGGGAAGCCCCGAGATGTCCCACGCGAACATGCCGTTCAAGACGCCGAGCGCGGCGGCCCCCGCCACGATGTTCCAGGTGGCGCCGCCGTTCGCGGAGTACTCGATCCGGATCGTGTCGTTGCTCTGCCAGCTTGTTCCCGCCCAGCTCCACCGGGCGGTCACCGCCCGTCCCTGATCGAGGAAGTTCTCGCCTCCGACGGGGGCCACCAGCCACAGCGAACGTTCCAGCGGCGTCTTCGATCCCTGCTCGGTTCCGCCGTAGGCCCCCAGGTTTCTCCGCCCGAGGTCGGCGCCCGCGCCCGGCGTCAGGTTGGGCTCCGGCTCCGCGCCGGCGTCCCCGATCCCCGCGTCGATCGCGGGACTGCTCGCCGCATCCGCGGTCCACGCCCCGCCGTGGTAGCTGCCGGCGGTGCTGCGGACGTGGTAGTCCGCCCCGGCGGGGTCGACGAACAGCGGATCCGATTCGCGGCTGTTCGCATCCTGCGCGGTCGCCTGTCGCCATTCCCTGAGCGTCCTGCAGGCGCCGCCCGAGTAGCCCACCGACGCGCCGTTGGTCGCGAACAGCAGGTTGTGATCCGACGTGAGGCTGGAGCCGGTCCAGTTCCGGTGGATCGCGTAGTCGCCGGAACCGTCCGCGACGACGATGTTGTTCTTCAGGACGCCCCCGGAATCGTTCATGCGCACGCCGTACACCGCGTTGCCCGCGATCGTGCAGTTGCGGATCACCGGCAGGCCCGACGCGATGGAGATGCCGGCCCCCTCGCCGGGGCGCGTGCTGCCTCCCGCCAGGCAGTTCTCCGCGGTCACGGACCCGCCCGGCCGCAGACCCGCCGCGTAATTCCCCCAGGCCGTGATCCGCGACACCCGTGAGCCGTTGCCCGTGAACACGGCGCCGTAGTAGCCCCCCGTGAGCCGCATCCAGGACTGCGGAAGGGACGGGTAACGGGTGCTGGAAGCCGTCGCCAGCCAGACGTTCGAACCCTGGATGTCCCATGCGCAGTGCCCCGAGCTGGTGCTCCCGCGGTTGAAGGCGACGCCGTAGGGCGAGGCGAGGAAGTTGACCGTGGCCCCCGGCCGACCGCTGTCGGCCGCGGCGACCGTGATGTTGCTCGTGAGCGCGTAGGCGCCGGTGTCGATGACGACCACATCGCCGCCTTCCAGGTCGTAGGCGGCGAGAATCGCCTGCACGGTCGCCTTGGGGTGCGCCGGATCGAGCCCCGTCTGGGCGTCATCGCCCGCCGCCGTGCACCAGGCATCGTTCGTGGTCGTGGCGTCGTTGACGTAGTAGAAGGCATTCGAGCGCGCGGGATCCGAGTTGAAGATCGTCACCTCGTCGAGGTCGGGCACCCCGTCGCCGTCCGAATCGGCCGCGGTCGGATTGCTCGAATACCAGTGCTCGCGGAGGTTCGCCAGGCCGTCATGGTCCGTCTCGTCGCTCGCGGGCCCGCCGTCGGCGCTGGAGAACCAGTGCATCTCCCAGTCGTCCGCCAGCCAGTCGCGGTCGGCATCGGCGATCGGTCCGAACGCGGTGTAGTGGGGGACCGCCATGGGGTTGACCTTGACGACGTTCGTCCCGCCGGGGGTGCCGTCGGTGTACAACCGGCCGACCCATTCGTACGTCTGCGTGGAGACCTGCGAGCGGGCGAACAGATCGTACTCGCTGGCGAAGAGCGGGACCTGCCGCGGCGAAGCGCCCCGCGGCCAGCCGTCGACCAGCAGGCTGGCGGACGGTCCGAACGTGTCCAGTCGCACGCCGGGCATGAGGGGCGCCGCCGCCGCGAGATACGCGTTGGCGCGGTTGGTCTCGCGGTTCATGGCACAGGCCCACGACGCCATCCAGGGGATCTCGGGCACGTCCGCCTCCGCCGCCCGCGCCGCGTCGAAGCGCGCCGTCGCGTTCGTGTACTGTTGCGCGGCGAGTTGGAACATCCCCTCGCGGTACTCGTCGGCCGCGGTATCGCTGTCGAAATCCACGCCCGGCCCCCGCAGCAGCTGCAGATCGTAGGCGCACAAGGCCCCGATCGAATCGTTCGTCACGCCGCGGATGACGGAGTAGAACCCGTCCACCGCGTTGCTGGTCTGCCCCTGCTTCGCCCACGTCACCGCCAGGGCCGCCCGCGCCCGGTGGTAGTTCGAGCTCAGGGCGAGCGCGGCGACGTAGTGGCTTTCCGCCTCGGCGTACTGCCCCTGTTCGTCGCGCACCCAGCCCAGGTTGTAGAGCAGGGGAACGCTGTTCGAATCGATCGCCAGTCCGGCCTGGAGCGCCGCGGCCGCCTCCGCGAGGCGCTTCTGCGCCGCCAGGCACTTGCCC
This sequence comes from uncultured Verrucomicrobiota bacterium, assembly GCA_964610105.1. GTDB lineage: Bacteria > Verrucomicrobiota > Kiritimatiellia > PWTM01 > PWTM01 > CAZSUU01. Next base: position 13,430 of record CAZSUU010000031.1, read on the forward strand.
AGGTTCAGCCGCGGGGCCACGTACGTGTTGGACATCGAGGCGGCCGCGTTGAAATCGACCTCGGCGCCCGAGAGGTCGCCGAGCCGGAACCGCGCGAGACCGCGGTTGTTGTACGGCACGGCCCACGTGTCCTCGTTGGTGACGGCCACGGTGAAGTTGCTCGCCGCCGCGGCGTAGTCGCCGGCGAAGTACGCCGTGTTGCCGCCGTTCACCGCCGTCACCGCCGCCGCGTGATCGCCGCGCGCCGCCGGCCAGCCCGCCGCACAGGCCCACGCCACCCACGCCCACATTCGTCTTGTCATGCCCCGCCTCCTCCGCGCCCCGTCTCCGATCCCGCACGGTTCCCGCGCCCTGTCTCAGTAGGGATGCCAGTACCGGCAGGAGTAACACGTATCGCCCACGCAGGAGCAGTTCGAGGGACAGGGATTGGATCCCTGGCTGTACGAAACGGTGTCGCACGCGCACAGCTCGACCGGGACACACCGGCAGACCATCGGGGTGCCGGGCTCGGCCGCGCCACCGGTGGAGGACGAGAGCTCCTCCGCCATCTCCGGCTTCAGGTAGGCCTTCAGGTCGGCCACGGCGAACACGCGGGGCGGCTCCCCGTCGGGTTCGATCCGCGCGGACTCGATGGTGTGATCCGGCGCATCCGCCGGCGCCGGCCGTTCCGGGTTCTGCTCATCGCTCATGGTACGCATGCTCCTCGGTGTTCCGTCCGATCGGGCGCCGCGGCGGCCGTCGGGCCTGGTTCTCTCAGTCTCCGTTCCAGCAGCAGCGCGAGGACCCCCACGTAGGTGCGGCATGCGTTGCCCGCCGCCTCCTCCCAGGAACTCATCCGCCCGCGGAGGGCGCCGGCGCCGTTGCAGATCCGCGCGCAGGCACATCGTCCGCAGGCGGCCGGCAGGGGCGCCCCCGCGAGCTCGCGCACTCGCTCCTCATCCCAGCGGATCGAATCGGCGGCGGGGTCGTCGCGGCCGTAGACCCCGTCCAGCTTCGATTCGCCCAGGCCCCCGGAGAAATCGTAGAACGCAATCACGCATCCCCCCGGCAGGATGCACATGGGCAGGTGCGGCGGCTCGGTCCGCACCAGGGCGCCCACGTGGATCGAGGCATGGGCCACCGTCACGCCCCGCCGCTTCCCCGCCTCCATGGCCGCGGCGAAACCCTCCACGAACCGCTCCGCCTCGGGCGCCTCACCCGCGCCCGGGGGCAGGCCCCGCACCGGGCAGAGCGCGTCGAAGTTCATCGTGCACCGACCCACCTCGGCGGCCATCAACTCGGTCAGCTCGGCCATCCGCCCCGTCGTGTCGGCCGTCACGGTCACGTTGATCTTCGGGATGAGGCCTGCGGCGGAGACCACCCGCGCGGTCCGGACGGCCGGCGTCCACGAGTCGCCGCCGTCCGCCCGCGGCCGCAGGGCGCGATGGACGTCGGGCGCGCCGTCGATGGAGACCTGCACCTCCTGGAAGGAGGCGGCGAGGTACTCCGCCTGCCATTCCTCCAGCTGACCGGCGGTGCACACCATCTTCTCGCAACGCACCCCCGCCTCCGCGGCCGCCGCCTCCGCGGCCTCGACGCAGGCCGTGAACCGGTCCCAGTCGAGCGTGGGTTCACCCGACCCGTGAAACGACGCGCGGTACACTGCCCCGCCCGCGGCCGCGGCATGCCGCGCCACGAGCCGGCAGGCGCGGCGAACGAACGCCGGGTCGATCAGGGCCTCCGTCCAGCGCTCGATGCGATTGGGGCAGTACACGCACCGCAACGCGCACCGGGCGCAGGGCACGATGGTGATCTCCCGCGGGGGGAAGGACCGGATCGCGGGAGGCCCGACACGCCGCGCGGCCCCGCCCGCGCGCGCGGCCTGCACGCGGGCGGCCGTGGCGGCATTGCCCTCCGCGATCACCCCCGCGGACGGCGCGAAGAGCAGATACGCCTCCCCCCGCCGAAGGACGAAGACGTCGCCGGCCTCCGGCGTATCAAACCGCAGAGATGCGCACCGAGTCCGCACGCGCGTAGTCTCCCATTTCGCACAAGAGCATCCAGGTCGTCAGCGCCCGGATCACCCGGCACATCTCCTCCGCCGGCCGGCTGCCCAGCTGCAGGGTGTGGACCAGGCGGCATCCCGCGCCACAGCGCCACCTGGCGTGGCAGGCCGCGCAATGCGGGATGCGCTCCACCCCCCACTCGCGCACCCGCTGCAACCGGGCCGTGTCGATGCGGAAGGTCCGCCGCTCCGCCTCGTACTCCCCGAGGGCCAGCCACTCGGCGCCGTCCGCGCCGCGCCGGTTGACGCTGTGGCACGCGGAGACAAGGCCGTCGGGCGTGACGACGAAGGCGTCGTAGCAGACGGGGCACGGCGCGCGCATCAAGGCCTCCGTCATGCACATCGAGGTCCTCAGCCGCGCGCCATACGCCCGCGCCGCGGCCCCGGCGAGGACGACGGCCTCCACCAGGTCCGCGGGCGCGGGAACGAGCGCGGCGCTGGACCGCCCGCAGGGGGTGACGGGTTCCACGCTCACCTCCTTCACGCCGTAGTCCCGGCAGAAGAACTCCACGATCTCCGGCAGGTCCCTGACGTTGTCCCGCGTGACCGTGCTCCGTGGGACGAAGGCGCATCCCTCATCCCGCAGGATCCGCGCCGTCCGATCGACGCGATCGAACGTGGCGCCGCCGTCCGGCGCCGGCCGCTGCGCATTCTGGAACCGGGGGGGGCCGTCGAAGGAGAGGGTGACGTGCGCGAAATGGCGGGCGACCCAGCGGGCGGTCTTGGCCGGCATCGCGCCGTTGGTCGAGGCGGACAACCGCAAGGCGCGGCCCGCGCGGTCGGCCGCGGCGCGGGCGTGCTCGCACACCGCCCGCGCGAAGGACGGCACGAGGAACGGCTCCCCGCCATGCAGATACACCTCGAACAGCGGCTGACCCGGACGGAGCCGCTGCGCGTAGAACTCCAGGGCATCGACCGCCATCTCCAGGGGCATGTCGATCGGCGGCCGGTCGCCGGCCGCGGCGTAGCAGTACGTGCATCGCATGTTGCATCGGTTCGTCAGAAGGAGGCCGACCTGGGCCGGACGAAACTCGCCCGACCTGGGCGACGGACGGGCGGCGGGCTCGGCCCGAAGCGCCCGGATCAGGCCAGCGAGGCCCGGCTCGACGACCTCCGACTCCGCCGGAACGGCGAGCGACCGTCGCACGGCGAGAGCCGCCCCGGCGTTCATCTCGGCCGCCAGCCCGTGGCGGGGGGCATACAGGACGAACACGTCGCCCGCCGGGACCAGGAAGATGTCATGCCCGAGGGTGGCCATCCCGGCTCCTTATCGCGGAACGGATCATGTACCGGGTGAGGGTCTGGTTCATCGCGCACCGATCGCCGGCCGTCTGAAACTCGACTTCCATCGTGCGCGCCTTGACCGGGCAGTCGCCCGCGCAATGCCAGCGACAGAAGCACCGGTTGCAGAGCGGCTTGTTGGTGACCACCAGGCTCCGGAGGGCGGCCAGGCGCTCCCGGTCGATGACGATCCGCGCGTGTTCGACATCATATCGCCCGTAGATGAACTGGGAGGCCAGCGGATGCCCCGCGTGGCTCACCTCGTAGCACGCGGTCACGTATCCGTCGGGCGTGAGGCTGAAACTGTCCTGGCTGACCCCGCAGAAGCTGCTGGTCTGGATGCCGATCCGGGCTCCCGAGTACCGCACGTAGGCCCCATGCGCCGCACCGAACTCGAAACCTTCCTTGAAGTGCCGGCTGAACAGGGCCGGATCCGGCGCCCTGGCACGTCCCAGGCGGCATCGGCCGCACTCGAACACGGGTTCGAGGTGGATCGCCTTGCATCGGACCGTGTGAATCAGGAAATCGCAGATCTCGCGCATCCGGGGGGCGGACTCGGCGGTGACCGTGACGCGCACGGAAAACCGCACGCCGCACCCGTGGAACAGCTCGACCGTCGCCATCACCGCGTCGAACGACGGGCTTCCATCCCGCATGGGGCGCTGCCGGTTCTGGATGTCGGCCGGCCCGTCCAGCGAGAGATTCACGTGTTCGAAGTTCTCCGCCAGGTACGCGACCTTGTCCCGGGTCAGCACGCCGTTGGTCGCCAGGGAGAACACGGCGCCCTTCCCGTCGCCGCCGACGGCGCGACGGGCGTAGTCCACGCAATGCACGATCTCTTCCCACCCCAGCGTGGGCTCTCCGCCCCCGTGGAAGTTGATCGGAAGCGGCATCGCGGGAGGCCGGGGAACGCGAGCCACCAGGTCGATCGCCGCGTCGCAGAAATCGGTGCTGATCCGCATCGGCGCCCATTCGCCCGCTTCCGCATAGCAGTACGAGCAGCCCAGGTTGCAGGTGTTGGTGGGGAAGACCGTGAGGCGGTCCGGGCAGAACGGCCGGTTCACATCCTGGATCGGCGGCTCCTCGCCCGTGCCCGCGTCCAGGAGGCGCCGCCAGGCCGGGTCCACGGCGGCATCGGGACAGACCGTCTCGCCGTCGGCCACGGCGCGCGACAGGCGTTGCGCCGCCGCCGCATTCATCTCGACGGCCAAACCCGACAACGGGGCGTAGAGAAGGTAGGGCTCCCCGGGATCTCCCAGGAGGAAGAGCTTGGATTTTTCGATCCGGCCTCCCATAGCCTAGCCGATCACCGGATCCTCCAGCCTCAGGCGCCGCTGATACCGGGCCGGCCGGCCTCCGCCATCCGGATAGTTCAGCGGGGCGCGCACGTACCCTCCGCGCAGGACGAGCCTCCGCTCCAGAAGATCGGCCAGAAACCGCCTCGCTTCCTCCTCCGCCCGGCCCGACCGCTGCGCATACGCCTTCGCCACGTCGGCATCGGAGGTCCGGCCGTCACACAGCCGCCAGATCTCGCGCGCGGAGGCGTTGAGCAGGTAGGCCAGCGGCGGGGAACCGAACCGCAGCACGTAGAGCAGAAGACCGCCGGTCACGGATGCGGCCGTGTAGGCAGGGTTCTGGCCGGGGTGCCCCGCGAGATCGATCCGTTTCCACGCGTGCGCCCCGGCCTCCCGGACATCGGCGCGGTCCGTCGGCCGACGCGATATCGCGCACCCCGCGAGACCGAGGCCCCCTCCGATACCCACCGCGAGGCCCAGGACCTCCCTGCGGCTCAAGAGCCTGATGCAGGGCGCAGCCCTCCACGGCCCCCCTCTGGCACTCACACTCATCGTCTCCACCCTCCCGGCTGAAAAACCCAGCGCCTCGGCCCCCGCGCGCCACCCCGCCGTCGGCCGCGGAAGCCTCGCGCGGCCCTCCGGCAGCGCGCCAAATAACATCGGCCCGCCTGATAACCCGATTCGGCGCGCATGACAAGGCGCATTTTCGGGCCCGGTACGCGGCCCTCCCCCTCCCCCCCCGTCGCACGCTCCGCGCCCACGCGCTCCGAGACTGGCGCTCGGAGGCGTTCCGTGCATAATCGCGCGGAAACGAACGCGAAGAACCGATCGTGACCGGGAGTGGAACCATGACAGGACAGTCCATGGCGTGGCGGATGGCGCTCTGTTCGGCGGTTGTTGTCCTGGGGATGGCGCCGGACGGGCGGACGGCGGAGGCGACGAACGACGTCGCGGTTTCGAGATGGGAGAAGGACATCCGGGCGTTCGAGGAGGCCGATCGGACGAACCCGCCTCCGCGCGACGCGATCCTGTTCATCGGTTCATCCAGCATCCGGCTCTGGAAGACCCTGGCCGGGGATTTCCCCGGGCACCGCGTGATCAACCGCGGATTCGGCGGGTCGCAGATCGCCGACGCCACCCAGTTCGCCGACCGCATTGTGATCCCCTGCCGGCCGCGCATGATCGTGCTGCACGCGGGCAACAACGACATCCACGCCGGCAAGACGCCGACGCAGGTCTTCGAGGATTTCAAGGCCTTCGTGGCCAAGGTGCGCGGCGCCCTGCCTGAGGTCCGCATCGCCTTCATGTCCATCAACCCGAGTCCCGCCCGGTGGGCGGAAGCGGACCGGCAGCGCGAGGCCAACCGCCTCATCCGGGAGTACGTCGCCGCGGCGGAGAACATGGACTACATCGATCTCTACGACGCGTTCCTCGGTCCGGACGGCACGCCGCGCGAGGACATCTTCGTCCCCGATCGCCTGCACCAGAACGCGGAGGGGTACAAGATCCGCGCGGCCATCACGCGGCCTCATCTCGGACCGCCGATGGTCCCGGCGCCAGGCAGGCGCCCGTGACTGATCTGCATTCCATATTCCCTTGGGTTTCGACATTCGACATTCGGATTTCATGGATGCCTCTCTCCTGAGCACAGCGCCCGCCGTCCGCGCCGTTGTCTTCGACATGGATGGCGTGCTCTGCGACTCGGAGCCCTTCATGGCGGCAGCTTCGATCACGATGTTCCGCCAACTGTACGGCCTGGCGATCGCGCCCGAGGACTTTCATGACTTCGTGGGCACCGGCCCGGCCGGCTATTTCGGTGGCGTCGCTCGCCGTTTCGGAGTGACATTGGACCTCGACGCGGCCAAGGACCTGGCGTACCGGCATTATCTTGACCTGATCCGCGGCCGGCTCAGGCCACTGCCGGGAGTGCAGGATCTCATCAGTGCACTGCGTTGCAGGGGCCTCCGGACGGCGGTGGCCACGAGCGCGAACCGTCTCAAGCTCGATGGCAATCTCCACGAGATGGGACTCGACCACGGCGCCTTCGACGCGCTGATTGCGGCGGAGGATATCCACCGCAACAAGCCCGATCCGGAGATCTTCCTCCTGGCGGCGGACCGGCTCGCGGTGTCGCCTCCGGACTGCCTGGCCGTGGAGGACTCGCCCAGCGGGCTCGCCGCCGCGCGGGCGGCGGGCATGCGGACGCTGGCGCTTCACACCACCCTCCCCCGGCGGCGCCTGGCCGCCTGCGCCCCGGACTGGATCGCCCGCGACCTGTCCGTCCTGCCCGACGGGGTGCGCACCGCATGCGGGTTGGCGGCCCGCCCGCTCCGTCGCGGCTCGACGCCGCGCGGGTAAGGCGAGGTCTCCAATCGAGCCGCGGGCCGAGCCGCGGGCGTGGCGGCTCGCCGGGGACGGCGCGTCCCACCCGTTCCGGGCCGATCATCGCGTGACCCTGGACACGGGGGGCTGGAGGGCCGGGCGCCGCCCGTCGGGTATTGATTGCGGCTCCGTCCGCCTTGGGCTACATTCGCTGCTCTTTCGGAGAGCGACGGTGTTCGACTCGCTATCGAATTCGCTGCAGAAGGTGTTCAAGACGCTTCGCGGCTACGGCAGCCTGACCGACCGGAACGTGCAGGACGCGCTGCGGGAGGTCCGGCTTGCGCTCCTTGAAGCGGACGTCCAGTTCCAGGTCGCCCGCGACTTCGTGGCGCGGGTCAAGGAGAAGTGCCTCGGAGAGAAGGTCCTCGACAGCATCACCCCGGGTCAGCAGATCATCGCGCGCATCCACGAGGAGCTCGTGGATCTGCTGGGTCGCGCCCGGCGCGACTTCGACTTCTCCGCGTGGCCGACGGCCGTCCTGCTCCTCGGGCTGCACGGCGCGGGCAAGACCACCACGGCGGCCAAGCTCGCCCGGCGCTGGAAGGCCGACGGCAAGAAGGTGCTGCTGGCCGCGTGCGACCTCAAGCGGCCCGCCGCGGTGGACCAGCTCCGGGTGCTCGCGGGACAGGTGGGCGTGGACATGATCGGACCCGAGCCGGGCGACACGGTTCCCACCGTCGGCCGCCGGGCGCTCGACGCCGCCCGGCGCGGCGGATATGACGTCGTCGTGTTCGACACGGGGGGACGATTCCAGATCGATCCGGATCTCGTGGGTGAACTCCGCGAGCTCCGGGAAAGCGTCCGCCCCGGCAACGTCGTGCTGGTCATCGACGCCGCCATCGGCCAGGAGTCGGTCAACGTCGCCCAGACCTTCCACCGCGAGGTCGGGCTGACGGGTCTGATTCTGACCAAGCTCGACGGCGACGCCCGCGGCGGCGCGGCCCTCTCCGTCCATGCCGTCACCGGCTGCCCCATCCTGCTCGTCGGGACGGGCGAGAAGGCGGAGAACCTCGAACCGTTCCATCCCGACCGCATGGCCTCGCGCATCCTCGGCATGGGCGACATCGTCAGCCTGGTCGAGCACGCGCAGAAGTCGGTCACCGAGGAGGACGTCCGCGCGCTCGGCGAGCAGATGCGCCGCGACGCGCTCGACCTCGATGCCTTCCTGGTCCAGATCCGCCAGATGAAGAAGATGGGCCCCCTGGAGAACCTGCTGGAGATGATTCCGGGGCTGGGCCGCCTGCCGGACGGGACGCGCGAGCAACTTCGCGCCCATTCCGGCGCGGAGATGAAAAAGACCGAGGCCATCATCCAGAGCATGACCCGGCGCGAGCGGCGCCATCCGGACGTCATCAACGGCAGCCGCCGCGCCCGCATCGCCCGCGGCAGCGGCACCGCCGTGAGCGACGTCAACGACCTCCTGCGCAAGTTCGCGCAGATGCGGAAGATGATGAAGCGGATGAAAGGCCAGCGAAAAAGGTTGATGACGCCGGGACGTTTGGGTATATAGGCGCGCTCATTACGGAAACCCCGACGCCCGGCGGGGCCTCCGTTCCTGGATCTGCCGGGTGTAAGGAACGAGTACAGACATGGCAGTGACGATCAGACTGCGGCGGACGGGGAGCAACAAGAACCCGTCCTTCCGCATTGTAGCAACGGACGACCGATTCTCCACCAGCGGACGCTTCCTGGAGAACATCGGCTGGTACGATCCCAAACGCCGGGGCACCAACTTCCAGATCAGCCTCGACCGCGTCGCCTACTGGGAAGGCTGCGGGGCCCAGTGCTCCGACACCGTACGCTCCATGGTGCGCAAGGCCCGTGCGGCGGTTGCCCCCAAACCGGCCTGACCGGAGAAGGACAGGCCATGAAGGACCTGCTGGAATACATCGTCCGGCTTCTGGTGGACCACCCCGATGATGTCCGCATCACCGAGGTGGATGGCGAGAAGACGGTGATCTTCGAGTTGCGATGCCATGCCGAGGACATCGGCAAGGTGATCGGCAAGAACGGCAAGACGGTCGGCGCGGTCCGGATGCTGCTGAGCACGGTCGCGGCGCGGCAGGGCCGACGCGCGATGCTGGAAGTCGTCGAATGACCGGATGGAGGGCATCCTCCAGATCGACGTCATCACGATCTTCCCGGGAATGCTGGAAGGCTTCCTCGGGGAGAGCATGCTCAAGCGCGCGGCCCGGGCGGGGGCGGTCCGGTTCCGCCTGGTGAACCTGCGCGATTTCACGACCGACAAGCACCGGACCACGGACGACCGGCCCTACGGCGGCGGTCCGGGGATGGTGATGAAACCGGGACCGCTGTTTGCAGCCGTGGAGTCGGTGCGGAGTCCGTCGGCGCGCGTGATCCTGATGACGCCGCAGGGGCGCCGGTTCACGCAGGCCGTGGCGCGGGAACTGGCGGGTGAGACGCACCTGGTGTTCGTGTGCGGCCACTACGAGGGTGTGGACGAGCGGGTGCGCGCGACGCTGGCGAACGACGAGATCTCGATCGGCGACTACGTGCTGACCAATGGCGTGCTGCCGGCGGCGGTGGTGATCGATGCGGTCGTGCGGTTGAGGCCGGGCGTGCTGGGCGGCGAAGGCGCGGCCGAGGAGGAGTCGTTCAGCGCCGGACTGCTTGAGTATCCGCAGTACACGCGACCGCCCGAGTTCCGGGGCATGCGGGTGCCGGACGTCCTGCTGTCCGGCGACCATGCGACGATCCGGGACTGGCGGTCGGAACAGGCGAGGCGGCGGACGGCGGCGCGGCGGCCGGACCTGCTGGCGCCGCGGGAAGGCGAAGGCCCGGCGAACCGGGCGGTACATCCTAGGGAAGGTGAAGGGACATGAAAGGCAAGATTCTGGAGAAGATCGACGCGGAAGGCCTTCGCAAGGAAGCGCTGCCGGAGTTCAGGATCGGCGATTCGGTTCGTGTGCACGTGAGGATCAAGGAAGGCGACAAGGAGCGCATCCAGGTCTTCGCCGGGACGGTCATCGCACGCGACGGCCGGGGCTCCACCGAGACCTTCACCGTTCGGCGCATTTCGTTCGGCGAGGGGATCGAGCGGGTGTTCCCCCTCCATTCGCCGAATGTCACCCGGGTTGACATTGAGACCCGCGGCCGCACACGGCGGGCGAAGCTCTACTACCTGCGCAAGCGCTCCGGCAAGTCCGCGCGCGTCGAGACCGCCGCGGACTGATCTTGCCCGCCGTGCTCCGCTACGAACAGGAGGCTTGGGCCGACGGCCGCCTCAACGTGGCGGGGCTGGACGAGGCGGGACGCGGGCCGTGGGCCGGCCCCGTGGTGGCCGCATGCGCCTGCTTCGATGCCGCGTACCTGCGGCGGGAGGAGGGGGGCGCCCTGCGCGGGCTGAAGGATTCCAAGCAGCTCACCGCCGCCCGGCGCGAGCATTTCTTCGACCTCCTGATGTGCGCCCCCGGTTTGGCACACGGCGTGGGCGTCGTGGAAGTCGATGAGATCGACCGGCTGAACATCCTCCGGGCCACTCACCTGGCCATGGCCCGCGCCGTGACCGCCCTCGCCCGATCCCCGGACCTCCTCCTCGTCGACGGCCGGCCCGTACCCGGCCTCCCCTGCCCTTCACGGGCGATCGTGAAGGGAGACGCGAAGAGCCTGTCCATCGCCGCCGCCAGCGTCATCGCCAAGGTGACACGGGACCGGCTGATGTGCGCGCTAGACCGGGCCTTTCCCGGCTACGGATTCGCCCGGCATAAGGGCTACGGCACCGCCGCTCATCGCGAGGCGCTTCGGTGTCTCGGCCCCTGCGTCCAGCACCGTCGATCCTTCCGCCCCGTCGCGGCCCTGCTTTCCTCACCGCCGCCCCCTGCCCGGTGCTCTCCCCTTCCAGGTTTCTGACGGCCGCATCCATCGCGGTCAGGCTCGTTCCTGAGGCGGCGAGCCGCGACCCGACGGTCCTGGCCGCTCAGTGCTCCCACTCCAATCCGTCCGTTCCTCCGCGCAACCGCGCCGCCTCCAGCGATGGTCCCGCCGCCCTTCGCAACAGAGGACCCTCGCGGGCATCTGCATCTCGTCCTGCGCGGCACTTCCATGGTTTTGGACAGCCGAGTTCGCAGACCGCAGGCTGTCGTATTCCAGTGAAATGCCTACTGAGGACGGCGTCTGCGCACATCGGCCATGACGCCACGACCACGGCAGCCACATTCCGGGATTTCACAAGGCGAGACTGTTGACCATAATGTCGATCCCGTGAATGCCGTCGCGCGAGCCCTCTGCGCCACGCACACCCTCAGGGTGCTTGCGCTGGCCGGTACCGCAAGTGCCTGTCCCCATGGGCAGGCCGCCGAACGACAGATCACCTCTGATCCGGCGGGACATATTCTCGCCAATACCGGGGTCTGGTCACCCGACGGCCAGTGGATCGTCTTCGACCGGCGGATTCGCGAAGAGACGTTCGACGGCGCCCGAATCGAGCGCGCGCATGCCTCGTCCGGCATGATCCAGACGCTGTACACGTCCACGAATAGCGCCGCCTGCGGGGTGCCCACCTGCAGCCCCGTCGATGACCGGGTGGTCTTCATCCTCGGCCCCGAGCATCCCACCCCCGAGTGGTCCTACCGTGCCTGTCACCGCCGGGGCGTCATCGTGTCCGCCTCGCGGCCCGGCGACGGCATCCCCCTCGACGCCCGCGATCTCACCCCGCCTTTCACCCCCGGTGCCCTTCGCGGTGGAACCCATCTGCATGCCTTCAGTGGCGACGGGCAATGGGTGGTGTCCACCTATGAGGACCACCTGCTGGCCTTGAACACCGATCCCGCCCGCGGCGATCTGAACCAGCGCAATCTGGCCGTCTCCATCCCCGCCGGACCCGTCCGTGTCGGACGCGACCACCCGCGGAATCATGACGGCGACTTCTTCACCGTAGTCGTCACCCGCACCGTGAATCGGCCGCGTCCGGGATCCGCCGAGATCGCCCGCGCTTCCGAGGAGGCGTGGATCGGCACCCACGGCTACCTCCGCACCGACGGCGCCCGCCAAAAGCGGGCCCTGGCCTTTCAGGGACTCGTGAAGACGCCGGCCGGGAGGGACATCGCCGAGGTCTTCGTCGCGGATTTGCCCGACAACCTGACCCTGCCCGGCGACGCGGGCTCGCTCGCCGGCACCGCCACGCGCCGTCCGGCCGCCCCCGCCGGCGTCGCGCAGCGACGTCTGACGTTCACCGCCGACCGCCGCCACCCCGGCCTCCAGGGTCCACGCCATTGGCTGCGCAGTTCGCCGGACGGATCGCGCATCGCCCTCCTGATGAAGGACGACGCCGGAATCGTCCAGGTCTGGACCGTCTGCCCCACCGGGGGTCCGCCCCTGCAGGTCACCCGCGGCGACTCGGGTGTGACGTCGGCCTTCTCGTGGAGGGCGGACGGCCGTTCCATCGCCTTCGCCAGGGATCGGAGCATCTTCGTGGCCGACATCGGCTCGGGCCGCGAGCGCCGCCTGACACCGCGCGCTCCCGAGGGGCGCGGCCCCACCCCTCACGCGTGCGTGTTCTCCCCGGACGGCCGTCGCATCGCCTACATGAAGCCGGTCGAATGTCCGCAGGGCATCTTCGACCAGATATTCATCGCTGAAGTGGAGGATGGATGAACACGTATCCGCGACCGGTGGATTCGGGTCCTTTCGACGTGTCGGAGGCGGCCCGGCGCGGCGGCGGCCGCCGTGGCGCCGAACGACGCGCGCGCCGTATGGGGGCGTGGATGCGGGCCATGAGCGGCGGCCGTCCGTCCGCTCCGGCCGCGCTCCGGGCGTTCGGCGCGGCCGTCCTTCTCGCCGGGGCAGCCGGTGCCCAGAGGTCCCCTCCGCCGGCGGTGCCGGGCGTGGTGATCGACCATGTTCCGGCCTCTTCCGGCCTGTACGTGGGCTCGCCCAGTCTCGCCGTCCTGCCCGACGGATCCTACGTTGCATCGCACGATCTCTTCGGTCCCCGATCGGCGGAGCAGCAATGCGCCACCACACGGGTGTTCCGCTCCACCGACCGTGGCGCGACGTGGAGGCCCGCCTGCACGGTGGCCGGCCAGTTCTGGTCGACGCTCTTCGTGCACCGCGGTGCGCTGTACCTGATCGGGACCGACCGCCACCACGGCAACGCGATCGTCCGCCGGTCCCGCGACGGAGGCGCCACCTGGACCTCGCCCACCAACGCCGCCACCGGCCTGCTGCGTGACAACGGCCAGTACCACTGCGCGCCGATGCCGGTGATCGAGCACGAGGGACGGCTCTGGCGGGGGATGGAGCGACGCGACCCCCCGACCGGCTGGGGCATCACGTACTGCGCCGGCATGTTGTCCGCGCCCGTCGATGCGGACCTTCTCGACGCGACGACGTGGACGTTCAGCCGTTTCCTGCCGGGCAACCGGGCGTGGCTGGACGGCACGTTCGGGGGCTGGCTCGAGGGCAACGCGGTGGTCGCACCGGACGGGAAGCTCGTCGACATCCTGCGCGTCGACACGGCCGGCTACCCGGAGAAGGCGGCGGTGGTCGCGGTGAGCCCCGACGGAAAGGAAATGACCTTCGACCCGGCCACGGGATTCATCGACTTCCCGGGCGGCGCCAAGAAATTCGCCATCCGCCGCGACGCGAAGAGCGGTCTCTACTGGTCGCTGGCGACGCTCGTGCCCGACGCGGTGCGCGAGGGGGCCGGGACGCGGAAGCCCGCCGGCGTGCGCAACACCCTCGCGCTGGTGTGTTCGCCCGACCTCACGCGCTGGAGCCCACGCTGCATCCTGCTCCACCACCCCGACATCGCGAGGCACGGATTTCAATACATCGATTGGCTCGTCGAGGGCGACGACATCATCGCCGTCTGCCGCACCGCCTTCGATGACGCCGAGGGCGGGGCGCACAACAACCACGATGCCAACTACCTGACCTTCCACCGCGTCGCGGATTTCCGGTCCAGGACGCCGGCCGATTCCGTTCCCGTTCCGGAGGGCCCTCCGCAGGCGCGGCATGAGACCGCCGACCTTGTGATCACGGGCTCGGGCTTCGCCCTCGCGCCGCTGGACGACGGCGCGCAGGCCTTCGGGAATCGCGCCTATGTCTGGCAGGGCGTTCCCGCGGCGCATCGCGGCGGACGGTTCACACAGACCCGCGGAGGCGAGACCGCCGTCCTCTCGGTGAAGGCCAGGCGCGACACGACCCTCCGTGTCGCCGCGGCGGCGGCGCAGGGCGACCGGCTCCTGAAGGGTTGGAGGAAGACGGAAGCCGGCTTCTCGTACACCGACGGAGGGCACACGGCGTTGGTCGTTTTCAGCCGTGACTTGAAGTCCGGGGAAGAACTGGCGATCCCGCAGGGCGGGTGGACGGGGACGATTGTGCTGATCCCGCCGGAGAGGGAATGAGCGCCCGCCTGCCCGCCGTCGACCTGGTTGTCCTTGTGGCGTACCTCGCCGCGATGGTGGCCATGGGGGTGTGGTTCGGCCGCCGGAGCCGCACGCCGGACCGGTTCATGAAGGCGGGCGGCACGATTCCCGGCTGGGCGGTCGGGCTCTCGATTTTTGGGACCTATGTCAGCAGCATCAGCTTCCTCGCCCTGCCGGGCAAGGCCTATGCGACGAATTGGAATCCCTTTGTCTTCAGCCTGGCCATTCCGCTCGCTACGTGGATTGCCGCGAAGTGGTTCGTTCCGTTCTACCGGCGCAGCGGCGAGATCTCCGCGTACGAGCACCTCGAGAAGCGCTTCGGCCGATGGGCCCGGACGTACGCGGTGGTGTGTTACCTGCTCACGCAGCTCGGCCGCATGGGCACGATCATGTACCTGCTGGCCGTGGCGCTCCAGTCCATGACCGACTGGGACATCCCGTCGCTGATCGTCCTGACCGGCGCGATCGTGATCGTCTACACGCTCGTCGGCGGGATGGAGGCGGTGATCTGGACCGACGTGGTGCAGAGCATCGTCTTCATCGTGGGGGCGCTTGCCTGCGTCGTCGTGCTGGCGATCGGGATGCCGCGGGGCGTGGCCCAGTTCGTCGACACCGCCGTTTCGCATCACAAGTTCAGTCTGGGCGCATTCGACGTGGATTTCGCCCGGGCGACCTTCTGGGTCGTGCTGCTCAACGGGCTGTTCATCAACCTTCAGAACTTCGGGATCGACCAGAGCTACGTGCAGCGGTACGCCACGGCGCGGAACGACCGCGAGGCGCGCCGCAGCGTGTGGCTGGGGGCCCTGCTCTACGTGCCGATCTCCGCCCTCTTCTTCCTGATCGGCACGCAGCTCTTCGCCTATTACCTCGCCCGGCCGGAACTGCTCCCGGCCGCGACGAAGCCCGACCACGTCTTCCCGCACTTCATCGCCACCGGTCTGCCCATCGGTCTGGGCGGACTGGTGGTGGCAGCCATTTTCGCGGCCGCCCAGTCGACGCTCTCCAGTTCCATCAACTGCTCCGCCACGCTGACGCTGTGCGATTTGTATCGGCGGTACGTGCGACCGCAGGCGGGCGAGCGGGAATCGATGCGCGTCCTGCGCGGCGCAACACTGGTGTTCGGAGCAGGCGGCACGTTGACGGCGCTGGCCATGATCGGAGTGGAAAGCGCCCTGGACGCGTGGTGGGCGATTTCCAGCATCTGCAGCGGCGGCATGCTGGGCCTGTTCCTGCTCGGCATTCTCTCGCGGGTCGACAACGCGGCGGCCGCCGCCGCGACGATGGTGGGCGTTTTTCTCATCGCGTGGTTGACCGTCTCGACCGGGTGGCCCGAAGCCCTGGGCCGGTTCCGTGCGCCGTTCCACAGTTTTATGATCACGGTCATCGGAACGCTGGTCATCCTGCTGGCGGGCGTCCTCATCGGTTCTCTATTCCGTCGGCGCCGCCGCGGCGAATCCGCTTCTTCGCACTCGGGAGAGCTCCCGTGAAACGGCGACACCTCATCCCTCGCTGCCGCTCCAGGCCCGCCTCTGGCATGAAGCAACCGCGCCGCCTTCTTCGATCGTTCCGCCGCCGGCTCAAGGTCACGCCGTAGCCGGACCCGCTCATGCCTGAATCCTCATGCCGACCGCTCCAGCTTTGATCAGCATCGCGTTCAGGAGCAGGCAACTTGCGCCGAGACTTCGCACGCCGCACGGCGACGTGGCCACAGCCCTTGGTTGCGGGCGCACGCTCGCCTTGCACTGTTCCACAATGCCTTGATGCGCAGACGGATAGAGCGCTCAGCGGCGGGTTCTTCCTCGGAGGGCGGTGGAACAATCCAGGACAACGCATTTGACCAACCGGGCGCTTTTCTTCTACTGTCCCGCCCGGAGCGCGCGCCGGCGCCGGTGTGGTCCTGGGGGACAGCACGGGCGGGCGGGCGTCTCCGGAGGGGACCTATGGACTACGGAACGTTCATTGAGGAGCAGGTGGCGGAATTGCGTCGGGCGGTGGGAAGCGGCCTAGCGATCAACGCCCTGAGCGGCGGCGTGGACAGCTCGGTCTGCACGGCGCTCGGACACCGGGCGCTGGGCGATCAGCTCAAGACGGTCTTCATCGACAACGCCCTCATGCGGGAAGGCGAACCGCAACGGGTGGTCGACCTCTTCGGATCCATGGGCATTCCCGTCGACCTCGTCGACGCGCGCGCCGATTTCCTGGGCGCGCTCAGGGGCGTCACGGATCCGGAACTGAAGCGGCAGGCGATCACCGACACGTTCTACAGGAAGGTGTTCGGCCGTCTCGTCCGCGAGACCGGCGCGAAGTTCCTCGTCCACGGCACGATCCTCACCGACATCGAGGAGACCGTCGCCGGCATCAAGCGCCAGCACAACATCCTGGCGCAGCTCGGCATCGATCCGGAGAAGGAGTACGGCTACCAGGTGCTCGAGCCCCTGAAGACGCTGCGCAAGGACGGCGTGCGCGAGGTGGCGCGCCTCGTCGGACTGCCCGACGAGATCGCCCATCGCATCCCCTTCCCCGGCCCCGCCCTCGCCGCCCGCATCGTGGGCGAGGTGACCGAGGAGCGGCTGGCGACGGTGCGCGCGGCCACGGCCATCGTCGAGGAGGAGCTCCGCCGGACCAAGGCGTTCCAGTATCTCGCCGCGCTGTTGAATGACTGCGCGACCGGCATCCGAGACAACCGCCGGGAGTTCGGCCAGATCATCGTCGTGCGCTGCATCGAGAGCGTCGACGCCCGCACGGCGACCGCCACGCACATCCCGTGGAAGAAACTGGAGCGCATCTGCGCGCGGATCACCGCGATCCCCGGTGTGAACCGCTGCCTCTACGACCTGACGCCCAAGCCGCCAGCCACCGTCGAATACGTGTAGTTCCGCCGCCGTGCCGTCGGCGGAGAACGACCGGGCATTCCCGCGGCGGAGCGCCGGCGCCATGAAGGCCATGCCATAGTGTGCAAGACATCCGCAGAGACGCCCATGTCCAACCGTCAATCCGCAATCCGCAATCCGCAATCCCTGGAGGCTCCCATGCCGCGTCGTGAAGACATCCGGACGGTGATGATCATCGGGTCCGGTCCCATCGTGATCGGCCAGGCGTGCGAGTTCGACTACTCCGGCACGCAGGCCTGCAAGGCGCTCCGCGGGCTGGGCTACCGGATCGTGCTCGCGAACTCAAATCCCGCGACGATCATGACGGACCCGGGCATGGCCGACGTGACGTACATCGAGCCCCTGACCGTGGAGCGGCTGGCGCAGATCATCGCGAAGGAGAGACCCGACGCGATCCTGCCCAATCTCGGCGGGCAGACCGGCCTGAACCTGACGTCCGAACTGGCCCGCGCCGGGGTGCTGGAGCAGTACGGCGTGAAGGTGATCGGGGTGCAGGTGGACGCGATCGAGCGCGGCGAGGACCGCATCGCGTTCAAGGAGACGATGAACCGTCTCAACATCCCGATTCCCCGTAGCGCGCCCGCCTTCACGGTCGACGAGGCGGAACGGATCGCCGCCGACCTGGGCTACCCGGTGGTCGTGCGCCCCGCGTACACGCTCGGAGGGACCGGCGGCGGCCTGGTGTACAACGTCGAGGAGCTTCGCATGATCGCGGCGCGCGGCCTGGCGGCCAGCATGGTCGGCCAGGTGCTGATCGAGGAGTCCGTGCTCGGCTGGGAGGAGCTCGAACTCGAGGTCGTGCGCGACGCGAAAAACCAGATGATCACCGTGTGCTTCATCGAGAACATCGACGCGATGGGCGTGCACACGGGCGACTCCTTCTGCGCCGCGCCGATGCTGACGATCGACGCGGCGCTCCAGCGCCGGCTGCAGAAGTACTCGTACGATATCGTCGAGGCGATCCAGGTCATCGGCGGCACGAACATCCAGTTCGCGCACGATCCGAAGACGGATCGCGTGGTCGCCATCGAGATCAACCCCCGCACCTCGCGCTCCTCGGCGCTGGCGTCGAAGGCGACGGGCTTCCCGATCGCGCGCGTATCGACGCTGCTGGCGGCCGGGCTCGCCCTCGACGAGATCCCGTACTGGCGCGACGGGACGCTGGAGAGGTACACGCCCTCCGGTGACTATGTGGTGATCAAGTTCGCCCGCTGGGCCTTCGAGAAGTTCCGCGGATCCGTCGACCGGCTCGGCACGCAGATGCGCGCCGTCGGCGAGGTGATGAGCATCGGCAGGCACTACAAGGAGGCGCTGCAGAAGTCCATCCGCTCCCTCGAGATCGGCCGCTCCGGCCTGGGGTTCGCCAGGGACTTCAACGCCCTGTCGCTGCCCGAGCTGATGGAACGGCTGAAGGAGCCGACCAGCGAACGCCAGTTCCTGATGTACGAGGCGCTGCGCAAGGGCGCGGACGTCGAGGATCTGTACCGCCTGACCTACCTCAAGCCGTGGTTCATCCGGCAGATGAAGGAACTGGTGGATCTCGAGGAGGAGATCCTGCGGTTCAAGGGGCAGGCCCTCCCGACCGAGCTCCTGCGGCGGGCGAAGCGCGACGGCTTTGCCGACCGCTACCTCGCGAGGCTCCTCGGCGTGCCGGAGCGCGAGATCCGCGAGCAGCGCAAGCGCATCGGCGTCGTGCAGGGGTGGCATCCGGTGCCGGTGAGCGGGGTGAAGGAGGCGGCCTACTACTACTCGACCTACAACGCCCCCGATGTGACCACGGCCAGCGACCGCCGGAAGGTCATGATCCTCGGCGGCGGACCGAACCGCATCGGCCAGGGTATCGAGTTCGACTACTGCTGCGTGCACGCGGCCTTCGCGCTGCGCGATCTCGGCATCGAGACCATCATGGTCAACTGCAACCCCGAGACCGTCTCCACCGACTACGACACCTCCGACAAGCTGTACTTCGAGCCGCTGACCGTGGAAGACGTGTTGGGCATCTACGAGAAGGAGAGGCCCGAGGGCGTGATCGTGCAGTTCGGCGGACAGACGCCGCTGAACATCGCGGCGGAACTGGAGGAGGCGGGGGTCCGCATCCTCGGGACGAGCGTCGCCAGCATCGCCCTGGCGGAGGACCGGGATCTGTTCCGCAGGACCATGGAGGATCTGGAGATCCCGATGCCGGAGTCCGGCATGGCGTCCTCGCTCGACGAAGCCATCGTGATCGCCCGTCGCATCGGCTACCCGCTGATGGTGCGGCCATCCTACGTGCTCGGCGGCCGCGGGATGGAGGTGGTCCATGACGAGGAGATGCTGCGCGAGTACGTCACCCGCGCCGTGGATGTCACACCGGAGCGCCCGATCCTGATCGATCGGTTCCTGCAGAACGCGCTCGAGTGCGAGGCCGATGCCCTCGCCGACGGCGAGGAGGTGTTCGTCCCGTCGGTGATGGAGCACATCGAGGAGGCGGGCATCCATTCCGGCGACTCGGCGTGCGTCATCCCGCCGGTCTCGATCCCGAAGAAACACTACGAGGCGATCGTGGAGTACTCGAAGCGCATCGCCCAACGCCTGGAAGTGGTGGGCCTGCTGAACATCCAGTACGCGATTGAGAACGACCGGCTCTACGTCCTCGAAGCCAATCCGCGCGCATCCCGCACCGTCCCGCTGGTGTCCAAGGTCTGCGGGGTCTCCATGGCCCGCATCGCGACGGACCTGATGATGGGACGCAGGATCCGCGACCTGGACCTCCGGCTGTCGAAAATCCCCCACTACGGGGTCAAGGAATCGGTGTTCCCGTTCAACATGTATCCCGAGGTGGACCCGGTGCTCGGCCCCGAGATGCGGTCCACCGGCGAGGTGCTGGGGCTGGCGGACTCGTTCGGCATGGCCTTCTTCAAGGCCGAGGAGGCCGCCAAACCCGAGCTGCCGACCCGCGGGACCGTCCTGCTGAGCGTCGCCGAGAAGACCCGGCCGATGGCCGAGGTCGCCCGCGAATTCGCTCGGATGGGCTTCACCATCCGCGCGACGCAGGGGACGCACGACTACCTGGCCAGCCACGGCCTGGCGACGGAGCCGATTTTCAAGTTGACGGAGGGCCGGCCGAACATTGTCGATGAGATCACCAACCGGCGGATCCATCTGGTGGTCAATACCCCCATCGGCCGTCGCGGAGCGACCGATGATTCGTACATCCGGAAGGCCGCGATCAAGCACCGCGTGCCGTACATCACCACCCTGGCCGCCGCCCGCGCCGCCGTGAAGGGCATTGCCGCGTGCGCCGCGGGTCGCGGCGACGTCAAGGCGCTGCAGGCCTATCACGCCGGGCTGCGGCCGAAGGGTTGAAGCGCCCGTGCGCCGGGCGGCGCCCCGCCCTCAATCCCATTCGGGTGCGCATGCGCCTCTGGTCGCCAACCGGATGCGCGGGCAGGATTGCCCGCGGTACGGGGCACGAACGGACCGGCGTCGGAGTAGCCCAAGACGGCGGGACCGGTACCGCACGCGATCCTGCGCGCGAGCGATGGGGCGGGAGAACAAGGGATGGTCGAGTTCCGCACCCTTGCCGCGTCAGCGGATCTGTGTGCACGGGCCGGAGCCCGACCGGCATCCGCGGACCGTGATCCGCCCGCCGCATCGACGGATGCCGCGGGGCCGGATCTCACCGGTCGCGAATCCACACGAGGGAGCGTCCGCCCCGGTTGAGGCGCGCAAAATTGGGGACGGCGAGCAGCGGCGACCCATCGGCGAAGGCGCCCTTGACCACCACGACGCCGCCCAGCAGATCCGGCTGCCACTCGCCGGACAGCACGGCCGCCGGCGGAAGAACGGAATCGACGTTCTGATCCACGCTCTCGATGTTGTAGACGAGCGGTCCGCGCCGCAGGGCCACGCGACCGCGCGTGGCGGCAATGCGCTCGTCCGCCGTCACCCGCTGCACCGGCAGCGGCAGCTCCAACTCGATCCGATCCCCCGCCTTCCACGTCCGCTTCAGTACCGCGTACCCCCGCTCGATGGCCGGTTTCGCCTCCTCCCCGTTGACCTTGATCGAGGCGATCCCGTCGCCGGCGGCATCCGTGGCGTACAGCGCACTGGGGCGGCGGTTCGGGGCGCGGAGGCGGACGGCAAACCGCGCCGCCTTGTCGGGCGTCACCGAGATCGACACGCGGCCGCTCCACGGGTAATCCGTCTCCTGCGCCACCTCCACGCGGCGACCCGCCACGCCGTCGATCGTGACCGCGCAGCCGGCATACAGGTTCACGAACAGGCCGCCGTCGTCGGCCGCATACACCCAGGACGGCAGGCTCAGCAACGTGCGCGGGATGTTGCCCACGCAGCACGGGCAGCCGTGCCACGGGTAGCGCTTCGCGTCGGAGTCCAGCGGGTTCGTGTAGGTGAAGTTCCGCCCCTCCAGGTCGATGCTGCCGAGCACCGCATTGTAGAGCGTCTCCTCGTACAGGTCGGCATACCGCGCGTCGGCGAAGGCCCGAAGGAGCCGGTGCTGGAAGAAG
Organism: uncultured Verrucomicrobiota bacterium; assembly: GCA_964610105.1. GTDB lineage: Bacteria > Verrucomicrobiota > Kiritimatiellia > PWTM01 > PWTM01 > CAZSUU01. The sequence goes on from CAZSUU010000031.1 coordinate 35,219, forward strand.
ATCTCGCCGCACCCGGCGCACGATTCGCAGTATGCGTTGTTCGGCAGCGAGAACTCCTTGCCAAAGCCCTCGGAGGTCTCGCCGCTGCCGACACCGCCGGTGACGTAGTACTTGCGGTTGACGACGCTGTGCCAGAGCGACCTGCTCGCGCTGAGGTAGTCGGCGTCGTCCGTCTCCATGGCCACATCCGCCATGCCGGCATACGAGTACACGGCGCGGACGGCGTGTCCGACGGCTTCGTACTGACGCGTGACGGGCAGATGGCTCTGGTCGTATTCCTCGCCGTCGCGACGCGAATCGAGCAGGAACTTCGCCATCTCGACGTACGGCCGGCCGCGGCCACGGCCCTCGGATTCCTCGACGTAGCCGGCCAGCCGCGCCAGCGCCATTTCCATCGCCTGGTGGCCCGGATACCACGCCCGCTTCGGCGCCGGCCCGATGTTCCGGCGCCAGCAGTCCGCCAGCCGTTTCGCGGCCTCGTACATCCGGAGGTCCGTGCCGCCGGTCAGGCGGTCGTGCGCGATCGCCGCTTCGATGAAGTAGCCGGCCTGGTAGTCCTCGTGATCGTGCTTGTTCGACCAGCGCGGGCGCCCCTCGATCGTATACATCGTGTGCAGGTAGCCGTCCGGCTCCTGGGCCGAGAGGATCTTCCATATCCAGTCGTCCATGGTCTTGCGCATGGCGGCCTGGGCGGCGGCGATCTCCGGGTCCCCCGCCGGATCGACCTGCAGCGCCAGGCAGATGGACTCGAGCGTGTTGTAGACCCACGCATTGGCGAACACCGGGCCCGTGTGCTTCGCGCCCGCCTGCCCGGTGAGTTTCCGGCCGGCCTCGACGAAGTTCCCGATCCCGCCCTCCGGCGTCGCCGGATCCTCGATCTTCCGGATGCAGTGCGGGATCCAATTCGTGATGAGGGCCTTGATCCGGCCCTTCCACAACGGGCTCGTGACCCGGTAGCGCGTCACCGGAACCGGCCGCAGGGACGAACGGGGCGGCGGCGGATCGACGGTCACCCGGACGGTCCCGGTCGCGGAGGCCGCGCCGTCGTCGGCGATGAGGCGCACCCCATACACCCCGGGCTCGGAGAAGCGGGCGGACGTCGACAGCCGGTCGTCAGCCTCGAAGGACACGCGGCCGGGTCCGCTCTCCTTGACCCATCGGACCTTCAGGCCCGCCGCCGGCTTGCCGTCGTCGCGCGCCGTTGCGTCAAGATGCGTCCGCCCCGGCAGGACGACGACCCGCTCCGCGCCGGCGCTGACCGTCGGCGGGAAGTTCGGCGACGAACCCGAGTCGTAGACACGCCATTCGAGCAGACCGGTCGAGGACTTCTCCACGCCGTCGAACTCCAGCCGCAGCCGCGTGGTGGTGATCTCCGGGTAGGTGGTGGTGTTGAATCGGTTCTTCTCCAACCCCATCCCTTCGACGCCCGGCACCGCGACGTAGTCCCGGCCGTCCCAGTACCTCAGCCGGCAGGCCGCGGGCAGACGCACGCCGCGCTGGTCGTCGAACCAGTACACGTCCATCCGCCGTGTCGCAACCGGCTGGCTCCAGGTGTATTCGACCCACTGCGTCCCCGTGCGCGGCCAGTTGCCATACGCGCCGCGCCGCTTGTCGTCCGAGTGCGCGGGCTCCGCCCCGTCGTTCAACGCCCCCAGGTTCTCGTGACCCGACACGAAGGAGGTCGATGCCTCCGCCACCAGCGCGAGATTGGCCCCGGGCTTCTCCGCGCGCGCCCCCGGAATGCCAATGCCCAACACCATCCCCGCCACGCCGATCGTCAGTGAATGCATGGACCGATGCTACCGCCTCGCCGACGACGGGTCACCCCCTTTCTGTCCCCGTGCGTTCACATGAATCGCCGGACCTGGATCTCTTCGTCGACTGCCGCGAAGTCGGGATCGCCGGCAATGAGTCCGCGATGGAAGCGTGTCCGGTTGGGCGGCAAGGGTCGCGACGGCAACGAGGCATCGTCCGTGCCTCGGCCGGACGGCGTGCGCACGACGTGGATCGGCGGAACCGCTGTCGCGCAGGTGGTGGAGACTCCCCCCCCCACCCCGCGCCCCGGCGCCGCATGGTCGCCCTGCGTAGCGTCCGCGCGAAGCGGGAACCGTCCGCGCCCTCACCCACCTCCCACGATTCCTGTGCATCGACTCTCCGCGACAGGGTCGGTAGAGTGGATGCATGGTGAACCGAGCTTCGCGAGGCAGGAGACCGCCGGTCAGCATCTTCAACGACGTCATCGGCCCGGTCATGCGCGGTCCGTCCAGCTCGCACTGCGCCGCCGCGCTCCGCATTGGCCGCCTGGCCCGCGACCTCATGGACGGGGAGTTCTCCGAGGTGCTCGTCGAGTTCGACCGACGGGGATCGCTGCCGACCACCCATGCCTCCCAGGGTTCGGACATGGGCCTCTGCGGCGGCCTCCTGGGCTGGGACGCCGACGACGAGCGCCTGCCGGGCTCGCCGAAGGCGTTGCGCGAGGCGGGCATTCGCCTCGACTTCCGGACAATCGATGCCGGCGACCCGCACCCGAACACCTACCGCCTCGCCCTGCGCGGCGCGGGCGGCATCCACTCCCTGCGGGCGGTCTCAACCGGTGGAGGGATGATCGAGGTCATCGCCATCGACGATTTCGCGGTTTCCATGCGCGGCGATTGCCACGTGGCGCTGCTCTGGCTGGACGGGCCGGAGGGTGCGAGCACGCGGACGCTGCGCGACCGACTCCGCGCCGACGAGGTCCTGTGCCATGTGTCCGCCCGGCGCAGACTGCTCGAGGTCCGGACTCTCCGCCCCGTTGACGACGCGGCGCTCCGGGGGTTCCCCGGCATCCGCTGCGCCCGCCGGCTCGCGCCGGTGCTGCCGGTGTTGTCGCATGAAGGCACAACCGTTCCCTTCACCACGTACCGGGAGATGTTGCGACGCATCCGCGGGCGCCCCGCGCGGTTATGGCGGATGGCCGTCGCGTACGAGCAGGCGCGCGGCGACCTGGGAAGGGCCGAGGTGATCGCGCGGATGGCGGGCATGGTCCGCCTGCTGCGCCGGTCGATCGTCGCCGGCCTCGCGGGCACGCGCTACCCCGACCGCATCCTCGGTCACCAGTGCGGCCGCTTCGCGGCACGCATGGACGCGGGACGATTGCTCCCCGGCGGCGCGCTCGACCGCGCCGTGCTGTACGTCACCGCCCTGATGGAGGCGAAGAGCTCGATGGGGGTAATCGTCGCGGCTCCCACGGCGGGCGCCTGCGCCGCGCTGCCCGGCGCCGTGATTGCGACGGCGGAGGCGATGGGCCTGGACGAGGAGGCGATGGCGAAGGCCCTGCTGGCGGCGGGGCTCGTCGGCGTGTTCATCGCCACGGACTGGACCTTCGCGGCCGAGGTCGGCGGCTGCCAGGCCGAGTGTGGCGCCGCGGGCGCCATGGCCGCGACCGCGCTGGTCACGCTCGCGGACGGCACCCTGCCGCAGACCCTCGCCGCCGCGTCGATGGCGCTCCAGAACACGATCGGCCTCGTCTGCGATCCCGTGGCCAATCGCGTGGAGGTTCCATGTCTCGGCCGGAACGTGGCGGCCGCGGCCAACGCATTCGCATGCGCGAACATGGCGCTCGCCGGATACGATCCGGTCATCCCGCTCGACGAGACGATCCGGGCCGCCCGCGACGCCGGGCAGCGGATGTCGCGGGAACTGCGTTGCACGGCGCTCGGCGGCCTCTCGGTCACCCCCGCCTCGCGCGCCGTCGCGCGAAGGCTCGCGCGCGCGCAAAGTGTCACGACACGAACACACCGCCCGGAGAGGCGCTGAGATGCCTGCGATACCGCCCTTCCCTCCCGCCCCGCCGCCCGATCCGGCAGTCCTTCGGTTCTTCTCGGCCGGCGACGTCGCCCGCGCCGTTTCGATGGCGGACGCCATCGCGCGGGTGCGCGAGGCCTTTGTGGATCTCTCCGCCGGGCGGGCCCGCGTCCCCCCGCGCACCCGGATCGATGTCGCCGACCGTGACGGGACCGTCCTCTACATGCCGTCGCACCTCCCGATCCGCGGGGTGCTGGCCGTGAAGGTCGTATCGACGTTCCAACGCAATCCGGCGGCCGGGTTGCCGCTCATCCACGCACTGGTCGTGGTGAATGACGCGGCCACGGGGCGGCCGGTGGCGGTGATGGACGGCGAACGGCTGACGGCACTCCGGACCGCCGCCGCCGGCGGGCTCGCCACGGAGCTGCTGGCCGTGCCCGCCGCATCCGTCTGCGCGGTATTCGGCGCCGGCGTCCAGGGGCGAGCGCTGCTGGAGGCGGTCTGCGCGGTCAGGCCGATCCGCCGCAGCCTCGTATTCGATCCGGACGGCGCCCGCGCGGCCGTGTTTTGCCGCGAGATGCGGGAGCGCCTCAGGATCGACGTCGCGCCGGCGGAGTCGCCCGCCGCGCTGCGCGAGGCCGACGTGATCTGCACCGCAACCACGTCGGCCGAACCGGTGTTCGCGCATGCGAATGTCAAGCCAGGCGCTCATATCAACGCCATCGGGGCCTACAAGCCGACCGACCGCGAGATCCCGGAGGACACGGTGACCGCGGCGCGGCGGGTAGCGGACCAGCGCGAGGCGTGCCTGGCGGAGGCCGGCGACATCGTGATTCCTCTTCGCAAGGGGCTGCTGCCGCCGGACCCCATCGACGCCGAGATCGGCGAGATCGCCGCCGGCGACAAGCCGGGCCGCAGGGATGCGCGGGAGATCACGCTGTTCAAGTCCGTCGGAACCGCCGTGCAGGATGCGGCCCTGGCGGCGCTCGTGCTCGAACGCGCCGGCCACCTTGGACTGGGCGTGCCGCTGGGCCTGTGAGCATGCGTCCGATCCGGGACGAACAATGGCGTGCGGGGCGCCGCGGCTACAACGACGCGGGGCGATCCGGACGAGGGACGGATCCGGCGACGCGAAGCCGGGCATCACGCGACCTACACCATCACGAAGCGCGGCCGTGTCGTCGTCAATCCCCCTCGGGCATCCAAGTGCACACCCGTTTGCCATCCCAGCTGTCTACCGACGAATAGTCCACCATGTGAATGACGCCATTGCGGGTTGGCACCTGGAACTGGAGACGGGTGCCGCTCCGCGACGGCGGCTCCATTTTCACCGCGACGATCCCCTCCTGGCTCACCAGGGAGACCGGTTGGTCGTACTCGGGATCGATATTCTCGTCGCGCGCCAGGACCATCGGCCCCCAGATCAGCGCCTGCTTGTTGCCCGCTTCGCGATTGACCCCGCGCGGCGCGGCCACCACGCGGCAGACCATATCCAGCGTCAGCTCGATCTTATCGCCGGCCTGCCAAACCCTCTGCATCTCGGCATACGTGCCCGCCTTGACCCTCACCGTCTTCCCGTTCACCTTGAGGATCGAGCGGGCGCTCCACTCGGGGATGCGCACCCGAATGAGAAACTTCTCCGCACGGGAAGGATTCACGGACATGACCACCTTGTCCGACTTGGGGAACGCGGTGTCGATTTCGAGTTTCAGGGGTTGTTGGCCTGGAGTCATCATATCGACCGAGGCGGCATTGAAGAGGTTGATCACCGGCCCTTGTTTCGAATCCATGACCGCAATGTAGGGAATATAGGCCAGGCCCATGGGACCGTTGAGGTTGCAGCAGGTCACCCGCAGACCGTCGAAGTCCCACCCCCAACCCTGGTTGGTGGTCTTCAGGCCGTTGAGGAGATTCACGTAGCTGAAACCATCCCCGGCAGGTTTCATGGCTCCCAGCAGGCCGTTGTAAACGTATTTCTCGATGTCATCCGCGGCGGAACAACGGCCGGTCAGCCGCAGGATATGGCTGCAGTATTTCATCCAAGTCACGCCGGTGCAGGTCTCCATCATGCGGGTCATTCGAGGATTGGCCTGTTCAACCGCCGTGTTATCCCACGCCTCGCCGGCCACGTACGGGTGATAAGGCTGGTCTCCGCCACCGTTCCCGATGATGGTGATCTCCTTCTCCCGGACATTCTGGTAATAGTTGATGACGACCTGCTTGAGATACTCCGTGCGGTATTCCCGGTAGTAGTCGGCCACCCCTTCGAAGAGAGAGGTCATTTCATAGGCCTTGGGATACGAACCACCCATCCGCATCGGCTCGACGTTCTGGTAGGCCTGATCGAACAGATTGAATCCCTTCGCGCCTCCTTCGGCCATGATGTAACTGCAGAAATCGAGGTACTTCTGCTCCCTCGTCCGCTGGTACAGCCACATGACCGGTTCCAGCAGCGTGCTGGACTCGATGTTGTTCGGGCTCCAGCCGAAATCGACGATGCGCTTGACCTTCCCCAGGAGGTGGATCTGCTGAAGCACTCCGTCGGCCTGGGCCCGGATGGCCTTGAGGACCGCCGGATCCTTCTCCACGTGATCGTAATACCCCTCCAGCCCCAGCAGCACATACTTGCGCTCCCACAGATCTCCGCCCGCGCCATCGGGCTGCTTCTCGGGCGGCACGCAACTGAACGTACCGTTGGGCCGTTGCGTGGTCAGCAGATCCTGCACGGTTGCGGTCAGGATCCTCTTCAACTCGGGATCCTGCGTGTACCGGTAAAACATGCAACCGGAACGAACAGCCTTCCCCCACATCTCTCCCAGTGCAAACTGTTTTCGGCCGCTGCGGAACATCTCCACGAACTTCTCGTAAGGAACTTGACCCTTGTTCCAGTTGTGGATTGACCGACGAATCGGCTCTTCCAGATACCCGGAAAGGCGGATCGCGTTCGGGGGCAGCGGGTAGAAAATGTCGGCTTCTTCCGCATGGCCATGAGGGGCGAGAAGAATGAGTGACAGCACGCCCAGGATCGGGTTGTTCATTCTGTTCGTGTCCTGTCGCGCCTATACTAAAACGAGCAGGTTCCGGCAAGGAAGATGGCTGCCCCCGCGAGGATGCGTCAACATCAGGAGACATCAGGGTCTTCAGGTCATCGGGCATCAGGGTCGGACCAGAGTGGCGCTTACTCAAGGCGCCCCTTGGATGGTTTGCATGCATCAGCTCATCAGCAGCTCATCAGGGTCGGACCACAGGTTTTCAAAGAACATCAAAGACTTATGCATGCCAACAGGCTGTTCTGGGGGTCTTGGGATCGTCTTTTCGGCCCGAAAAATCCCCGTAGGGACTGGGGGGCTCCCGCACCACCCATACATTGTCCTGTTGACGGATCTCCACCTTCATGCGGTTCGGGATGCGGGCTCCGATGGCTCTCACATATCCCTCGCTGCCAACCGCCAGGCTTCCCGTCCAACACGGCTCGCGCACCAACGGTTCTTCCCGCAAGGCATCATCGACCGTTTGAAGATAATGCCTGACGATTTCCTCTCCGCACCGCACCGGAGCCAACTCGCTGGCCAGCGCTTCACGATCCAACAACCGGTAGCGAAGCCGCTTGCCCGCCATCTCCTGGTACCCGCACCAGGGCCAATCGGTCGGTGTTCGGACCACACCCGCACGAACCATATTCAAGTCGATGTACCGCAGGCAGCGCCACAGGTACTCGCCCTGCTCGACCATGACGGCGTGATAGCGGTCGCACCAGTAGGCGCCGAACCGTTTCTTGCGCAGGTTGTACGCTTGCGCGAAATCACCCTCGAGACTCTGCATGAAACGCGCCAGAACGCCGGTTTCCCCGTTCCCGACCTTGAGCAACAGGTGGGTGTGATTCGATGTGAGACAGTAGCCGAGCAAGGATATCGGGAAGCGCTTCAACCGCTCCCGCAACATGGTACGGTAGAGATCGCGATCGCGTGCGAATTTCAGTAGAAACGCATGGTCATGGCAGCGATGCGTGACATGATAAATCTGTCCCGGAATGATGTACCGATTCGCCCTTGGCATGCGCTGGATCTTGTCCCTTGCAGCCGTTTCTTGCGACCAAAAAAGATCCTGCAAGCGCCAAAAAACACCCGTTTCTTCTCCATAACACATTGATGCGCTAGACAAACTTGTGGTCCGACCCCGCACGCCGCCAGAAGGAGCTCATTCCGCATACGCCGATGTAGTGAAGACCTTCGGGATAAAAATGCGGAAAACGGGCCAAACTCATCATCCGTTTGCTCGAATCGGCGAAGTCGGGCTAGACAAACTTGTGGCCCGACCCCGGACGCCTTCCGGACGCCTTTGAGTGTCACCCGCTCGACGTTGGCCTTGAGGGGTACACGTGCACAGCGAACCGGTTCACGTCTGCTCGAATACCAGCGCGGCGGCGCCGACCATGCCGGCGTCGTTGCCCAGCGCAGCGGGCCGAACGTCGATGCGCTTGGAGAAGTGCGGGCTCAGCCGCGCGTCGAGATGGCGCCGGAGAGGGCCGAACAGAATGTCACCGGCCGCGGCGACACCGCCGCCGATGATGAAAACCTCGGGTTGCAGCACGTAGGTCAGTGTCGAGAAAGCGGCCGCCAGGCAGTCGGCCATGTAGTCGAAGACCTCCAGCGAAAGCTCGTCCCCCTGCCCCGCCGCCTCGGCGATCAGCCGCACGGTGATCTTGCCGTACTCCCCGCCGACCATATCGGTCAGCCGCGAGGCGCGCCCTCTGCGCAGCGCCTTCACACATCGCTCGACCAGCCGCCGGTTGCCGACGTAGCATTCGAGACCCCCGCGCCCCTGCGGATACTTCACACCCAGGCGGTCGATGGTGATGTGCCCGATTTCACCCGCCATGCTGTGCGCGCCGCGGTAGAGGCGGCCATCGAGCACGAGACCGCCCCCCACCCCCGTCCCGAGCGTCGCGAACACCGCGTAGCGGTACTCGCGGCCCGCGCCGAAACGGCATTCGCCGAGGGCCATCGCGTTCGCATCGTTGTCCACGATGGCGGGCAACCCGAAGCGCCGTTGCAGGAGATCGGCCAACGGCACGTGCGTCCAGCCGGGCACATTGGTCAGATCGTGAATGAACCCCCGGCCGAAGTCGACGAAGCCGGGCACGCCGACGCCGATGCCTTCCACACCGCCCCGGAGACCCGCCGGAAGCCCCATCCGCCGGGCCGATCTCTCCACCGCCTCCATCCAGCACTCGTGCGAGGTCAACCCCTCGGTCGGGAACTCGTCGCGGGCCTCGATCGCCCCTTGCTCGTTCACCACGCCGGCCTTCACCGACGTGCCGCCGAAATCAACACCCAGCGCCCTTCTCATGCGCGCAATCTATCACGTTGCCCGGCAAATGGAAGTTCTCAAGGGCTCCGCCGATTGGCGCGTCCCCGAGTTTGTGTGCGATTTTCCGGCGACGGAGCCGCCTTCGCTCTGCGCGCCCTTGAGGCCAAACCTCCGGAGCTACAGGGGCGCCTCGCCCCCGCCTTCACCCCGCTCGAACGTCACCTTCGCGATCCATGGCAGTTCGCGGTAGCGGTGATCGTAGTCGAGGCCGTAGCCGACCACGAACACGTCGGGCACGGTGAAACCCACGTGATCGGCCTCGAAAGGCACCACCCGGCGCGAGGGCTTGTCGAGGAGCGCGCATGTGCGGACGGTCGCCGCGCCGCGGTCGAGCACATGCCGCCGGGCGAAGGCGAGGGTGCGGCCGGTGTCGAGGATGTCATCCACAATCACCACCGACGCCCCGGCCACGTCCATGGAGAAGTCCTTCCGCACCCGCACGTCGCCCGACGACTCCGTGCCGGCGCCGTAGCTCTCCAGCACCATGAAATCGATGCGCACCGGCACGCCCCGCCGGTGGAGGGCGCGGACGAGATCCGCCAGGAAGATGAAGCTGCCGCGCAGGATCCCGATCATCAGCAGCGGCGGCCCCCCGGCCGGCCAGACGTCGGCCGCGATCGCGGCCGCCAGCCCCTCGACGCGCTGCCGGATCTGGTCCTCGCCGAGGAGGCGGTCCCGGACGTGGTGCGGTTGCATGGCGCATATTGGCCGACGCGATGCGGCGGTGCCAAGCCGCAAGTTGCCATCCCCGCGCGGTGTCCGGTATAGTGCACAGGGGAGCGGCGATGCCTTCTGCGGCCGCTCCCGCCGTGGGGAGTACACGACATGCGGAGCCGGCAGTGTGGGCGGGTGTCGGGGATCGGATTCACGGCGGCTCTCCTGGCCATCGGAAGCGCGACGGCGCCGGGCGACGGATCGTCAACCACGAATCCGCCGGTGATCGCGTGGGTCCGCTTCGATGACGCCGCGCAGGCCTACAGGGGCACGAAGTACCGTTTCCTGGGTGACGGCGATCTGCAGGTGATGTTCGCCGTGAAGCCGCGGCCTGACCAGGTCCTGGAGCTGCTGTGGGGGGCGAAGGGTGACCAGCGCGAGGGGCTTCTGACGGTCAACGGGCGCGACCTTCCGGCGCTCCGCCACGGCGGCTACGACGGCTTCAGGTGGCTCAGGGTGCCTGTCCCCACCGGGACCACCAGCGACTGTCTCAGACTCTCGCTCCGACGCGGAAGTGGCCGCGCCGCCTTCTTCGGCGAGATCCGCCTCAGCGGCCCCATCCCGCCGGAAGGCCGCCCGCCGCACCCGAGCGCGGCCGCTCATCTCGCAACGGTGATGGTCGCGCCGAGGGCGACGTACGCCGCGTCCGCCCCCATCGAGGCGTTCCCCGGGATGCGCGCCCTGTGGGACCGCGCCCCGCCACCGCCTGCCTCACCGCCCACCGGTGTGGAGGCGATCTTCCGTCGGGCCGAGCAGAATGCCCGCGTCGCCGCCGAAGGGTTGTATCGCTGCCGCCGCTATGTGGACGGCTGGCTGGCGCACGCCGACCCCGAATCGGGCCTGATTCCACGCAACCTCCGGGAAAGCCGCGACTTCTGGAACGGGCGCGACTCCGGCGCCGACAACTATCCCTTCATGGTCCTCACAGCCGCCCTCACGGACCGGCCGCTGATGGAGAGCCGTCTCCTGGACATCCTTCGCACCGAGGCGCGCCTGACCGCCCGCCGCGGCCGACTGCCCGACGACTACTCGTTCTCAAAGAGGGGTTGGCGACGAGAGGAGTTCAACCTCGATGCGGCGATCTTCGACGGCGCGGAATACGTGAAGGACGGCCTGCTGCCGATCACCGAGTGGCTCGGTCCCACCCCCTGGTCGGACCGCATGGTCGGCATCGTTGACGACATCTGGAAAGACGCCTCGATCGAAACGCCCTTCGGACGGATCCCCACACTCAACTTCGAGGTCAACGGCGACTTGCTGCAGGCCTGCTCGCGCCTGTTCTGGTTCACCGGCGATCGCACGTACCTGGACTGGGCGATCCGGCTGGGCGACTACTACCTGCTTGGCACGAACCATCCGACCCGCGACGCGGAGCACCTCGCGCTGGGCGATCACTCGTGCGAGGTGATCAACGGTCTGTCGGAGCTCTATGTCGCCGTCGCGCGTGTCGCGCCGGAGAAGCGCGAGGCCTACCGCGGACCCCTGCACGAGCTGTACGACCGCGTCCTCGCCATCGGCTGCAACGAGCATGGGCTCATGTACGGGCGCGTGAACACCCGCACGGGAGCGCACAGCGGCGGACTGACCGACAACTGGGGCTACAACTACGACGGTATCTATACGGCAGGGCTGGTCGACGGCACCGCCGCCTACCTCGAGGCGGTCCGCCGGGTGCTCGGCCACCTGAAGCCTCACTACACGGGGCAGGTCTGGCAGGGCGGCAGCGCCGACGGCTATGCCGACTCCATTGAAGGGGCGATCACGCTCTTCAACCGCGAGCCGATCGAATCCGCGGGCGAGTGGATGGACTCCGAGATCCGCACCCTGTGGGCGAAGCAGCAGGCCGACGGCGTGATCGAAGGCTGGCACGGCGATGGGAACTTCGCGCGCACGACGCTCATGTACGCGCTGTGGAAGACGCAGGGGACACACGTCGAACCGTGGAGGGCGGACGTGCGGGCGGGCGCGGTGCGTGAGGGGGACCGGCTTTTCATCAGCCTGTCAGCCGACGATCCTTGGACCGGCCGCCTCATCTTCGACATCCCCCGTCACCGATCCCACCTCCGCCTTCCCATGGACTATCCCCGGATCAACCAGTTCCCCGAGTGGTTCACGGTGGAGGCCGGCGACCGATACGAGGTGCGGGGGCCGGACGGCGCCCCGACCCTCCTGCGCGGAAAGGAGCTGCGGGAGGGTCTGCCCGTACGCCTCGCGGCCGGCCGGGAGCAACGGTGGACCGTTCATCGCGTTCCGTAGGATTGCGAACTGGAGCCCCATCGCCCGGTCTGCTCCATGCTCTGACTCGAAGGCAGCGAGCCGCAACCCAACGGCCCTGTGTTCGCCGGCCGGATGGCGCGTGGAGGGCCGGCAAACCGGGCTGCGTCGGGAAGAGCGGTCCGTCCGTCCTTTTTCCTCCGCCGGAATGGCATCCGTGCTATGATAAAGGTTGATGAGACGTGTGATCCGACAGTTCATCACCCTGGCCGTGCTGACCGCGCTGGAGAACCTGCGCCAGCCCCTGACGCTGTTGCTGGCGACCTCCGGCGTCGTCGGCATGACGCTCCTTCCGCTGATCACCACCCAGACGCTCGGCGAGTCCGCCCAGATGATCGCCGACGGCGCGCTGGCCTTCCATTTCTTCTTCGGCCTGCTGCTGGCGGGCATCGCCGCGTGCCAGTCGCTGACGCACGAGATCCGCCGCGGCACCGCGGCGACCGTCCTGAGCAAGCCGGTCGGACGCGAGTTGTTTCTTCTCGCCAAGTTCGCGGGGGTGGCGATGGTCATGCTGTACTTCTCCGCCCTCGCCACGATCTCTTCCATGCTCTCCGCGCGCGCGGCGGCCGAGGCGTTCCAGATCGACTGGTGGGGTGTCGGCCCGCTGGCGGGGGCGATCGTACTGGCCTACCTGGGGGCCGGCCTGGTCAACTACTTCACGCGCCGGCCGTTCAATTCCGACGCCGCGATGTTCCTGCTGATCGGCGTGATGGCGGCCTTCACCCTCTCCAGCTTCGTCTCGCGCGAAGGCGAGTGGACGGCCGGTTTCGGCTCGGCCTTCCGGTGGGGCCTGGTGCCGGTCAACGCCCTGGTGGCCATGGGGCTGTTGGTCCTGGCCGCCATCGCCACCGCCCTGGCCACCCGCCTGACGCTGGTTCCAACCGTATCCATCTGCAGCCTGCTGTTCCTGGGCGGGCTGATGTCGGACTACCTCCTGGGCCGTCATGCCGCCACGAGCCGAGCGGCCGCCGCGCTCTACGCCATCTTCCCGAACTGGCAGCATTTCTGGGTCGTGGACGCGCTGCACCTTGACCAACCGGTGCCCATGGCCTACGTCCGCGGGGTGGCACTGTACGCCCTGTTCTACTTGATCGGCATTCTGGCGCTCGGTATCGTTTCGTTCCGCCACGTGGAAATCAAGAGCTGATGGACCGTCTGAACGAGAGGCTCAGCGCGCTGGCGGCGGTTCTGTCGCTGGGATGCGCGATGGCGGCCGCCGTCGGTCTGACGGCCACCCGTCTGGGTCTGCTGCTCCCCCTCGCCGTCGCGGGGGGATGGAGTGCATGGGTGGCGTTGTGGGCGACGATCCGAGCGCGCCTGGCCCGCCGGGCCGAGGAGGAGCGGCAGGCGGCCGAGCTGGAGCGGCGCGAGCAGCCCGGCGCCGCCCTTTTCAGCCCCCCCCCGCCCGAGGAGGAACCGTTCTCCATCGCGCGCACCCGCGCCCAGTTCGAGCGATTCGCCGTGCCCGCCGCGCCGCTGGTCGCGGCCCTGCTGCTCGGATCCGCGGCCGCCGCCCTCCTGATGCAGTCGGCCCGCTGGTCGCTGGACGCGCCCCTCCACCCCCTCGGTTCGGCCGCCTGGCTCGCGGGCCAGGGTTTCGTCCTTCTGATCTTCGGACGCTACCTGGCCGGCCTGGCCCGCGAGCGTTCCCACCGGCTGCTTCGCGGGCCGGCGGGCGCCCTTTCGCTCTTCGCCGCCGCCGGTCTGGTCGGCGCCGCCGCCGCGCTCGGCGCGCAGGCCGGCCTCGCCTGGGCGCCGCGTGTGGGGGCCCTTGCGCTGGCGGGCCTGCTGGCCCTGCTCGCGGCGGAGGGCCTCGCCCGCTTCGTGATGGAGATCTACCGGCCCCGCCGGCCCGACGACGAGGCGCGGGCGCCGTACGAGAGCGGCCTGGGCGCCTGGCTGGCCCAGCCGGGCGGCTGGCTGCGGGGCGCGGCGTCCTCGCTGAACTACCAGTTCGGGTTCAAGGTTTCGGAGACGTGGTTTTACCGCTTCCTCGAGAACGCCCTCCTGCCCTTCACGGTCTTCCAGGCCCTGGTGATCTGGCTGCTCACCTGCCTCGTGTTTATCGGCCCGGACGAGGCCGGCATCCTCGAGCGGTTCGGCAGACCGCGCGCCGAGGCGGCGGGCGGGTGGCGGCTGGATCCGGGCGCGCACGTGAAATGGCCCTGGCCGTTCGAACAGGTCCGCCGCTACCCGGCCGGCCGCGTGCTGACGACGGCGGTCGGCTTCACCTCAGATGGCGACGAGATGCCGGCCGAGCTGCTCTGGACCCGCGCGCATTTCAGGCAGGAGGACATGTTCCTCACGCCCAGCCGCGAAGGCGCCGACACGAACGCCACGCCGGACGCCGCGGTGCCGGTCAACCTGCTCAGCTTCAGCGTCCCCATCGAATACCGGATCCGCGATCTCCGCGCCTATGCCTACGGCCACGCCGACCCGGCGGGGACGGTCCGCCACCTCGCCTACCGTTCGCTCACGCGCGAAACCGCCGGTCGCGACCTGTTCGACATACTCGGTGAAGGGCAGGAGACGATGGCCGGCGCGGTGCGGTCGCGGCTCCAGGACGAGGCCGACCGGATCGGACTGGGCATCGACGTGCTCTTCGTCGGGCTGCAGGGGGTCCACCCCCCGATCACCATCGCCGACGCGTTCGAATCGGTCATCGGCGCCACCGAGGAGAAGGAATCGGCGATCCTGGGCGCCCGCGCCCACGAAGCCCGGCAGGTGCCGGCTGCCGAGGCCGGGGCGGCCAAGGCCCTCTTCGAGGCCGAGGCCTATGCGGCCCGGCGGCGGCTCTCCGCCGAGGCCGAGACGGTGCAGTTCCGGAGCCGGCGACGCACGGCGGCCGTCTCGCCAGCGGTCTTCCGCAACCGGTATCAGACGATGACCCTCCGGGACGCCCTGCGCGGCGTGCGGCTGTACGTCGTCGCCGCCGATGTCCCGTCGGAGGTGATCCAGTTCAATTTCGAGGAGAAGATCCCTTCCGGCCTGTTTGACTGGAGTGCGACGGCCTCGCCGCCGGTCGCGCCGGAGAAGAAGAAACCATGAACAAGCGAACCGCCTGGATGGTCGTCCTCGGCCTCGTCCTGGCCGCCACCTTCGTGATGACGCAGGTGTTGCTGGTCGTCCGCGAGGGCGAGGCGGTGGTCCGTACCACCTTCGGCCGGCCCGAATCGCCGGCCCTCACCAGGGCCGGCCTCTACCTGCGCTGGCCCGCCCCGATCCAGAAGCCCTACCGCTTCGACACCCGCGTGCAGATGCTCGACGGATCGTTCGAACAGACGCTCACCCGCGACGGCCGGACGCTGGTCGCCACGCTCTACGCCGGGTGGCGCATCTCCGACCCGATCCGCTTCCTCGAACGCGTCGGCAGCGTCCAACAGGCGCGCCGCAACCTCAACGGCCTGCTGAGCAACGCCCGGAACGCCGTGATCGGGCAGCATCCGTTCTCCGCGCTGGTCAGCACCGATCCCGCGCAGCTCCAGTTCGAGCGCATCGAGGCGGATATCCTCGCCGCCGCCGCGCCGGCCGCGCGGGAGCGCTACGGCGTGGAGCTGGTCCGCGTGGGCCTGCGGAAGATCAGCCTTCCCGAGGCGATCACCGAAAAGGTCTTCGCGCGCATGCGGCAGGAGCGGAAGGCGGTCGCCGAGCGCTATCTCTCCGAGGGCGACGCCGAGGCCCTGCGCATCCGCGCCCAGGCGGACAGCCTCCGCGAGCAGAAGATCGCCGCGGCGGAGGCCGACGCGCGCCGCGTGCGGGCCGAGGGCGACGCCGCCGCCGCCGAGTACTACAAGATCTTCGAGGAGGATCCCGAGCTCGCCATGTTCCTGCGCAAGCTCGAGGTGCTGGAGCAGACGCTCAACGAGAAGTCGACCGTCGTGCTCGGCCCGGAGACGGAACCGTTCGATCTGCTCGGCAGCGGCGCGTCCGTCCCCGCGACCGGCTGGTCCACACCCGTCACGCCATGATCGAGCTCCGTCCAGATCCCGCGGAACGGGGCAGCGAGGCGCTGAGGGACGCCCTGGCCCTCGCCTTCCTTGTGCTCAAGGCGGCGATCGTCCTTCTCCTGCCGCTGTATCTGCTGTCGGGCGTGACCATCGTCCGGCAGCATCAGCGCACGATGGTGCTGGTGTTCGGGCGTATCCGGGGCGAGGGCGACGCGCGGGTGTGGCAGCCCGGGCTGCATTGGAGCTGGCCGCGCCCCTTCGCGGAGATCGTTAAGCTCGACGCCGGCCGCGTGCAGGCGATTGAGCTGGCCCCCCTGCCCCTCCCCGAGGCGCCCGGCATGCCTCCGCCGGCGCCGGATGCCGCGGAGTGGAAGCGGTACCTGCTCACGGGCGACGCCAACCTCATCCGCGCCCACTGGATCGTCCGCTACACGGTCGCCGACCCCGAGGCCTGGCTGTTCCAGTTCAGTGCGGCCGACCGCGTGCTGGCGGCCGAGGCGGAGCGGGCGGTGACGCGGCAGACCGCGCGCTTCGACGTGGATCGCGCCCAGCGGACGGACCTCGAGGTCTACCGCGCGGCGGTCGAAGACGAGGTCCGCAACCGCTGCAGCCAGGTGGGACTGGGCGTGCGCATCGAACGGGTCGAGCTCGTCACCGTCAAACCGCCGCGGCCCGTGGACGATGCGTTCAACGAGGTCGTCCAGGCGGAGAACCAGCGCAGCGACCGGATCAGCGATGCGCGCGCCCAGGCCACCCGCCGGCTCAACGAGGCCGCCGGAAGGGCGGCCGAGATCCGGGCGGAAGCGGAGGCCTACAAGGTCCGGCTCGTCGCCGAGACGCGGGCCGACGCGGAGTACTTCCGGAAGATCCTGCCCCAGTACCGCGCCCAGCCCGACGTGATCGCGCGCGTGCTCCGGCAGGATGCGATCCGGCGCTCGCTGGAGAAGGTGACGGAGAAGTACCTGCTACACCGCAATCCCGACGGAGAGCAGGAACTGCGGCTCTGGCTGGGGCCGGAGGCGAAGAGGCCGTCCCTGCCGGGGACGGGGGCCGGGGACCAGACCCAGCAGACCGGGCGCGCGGGGAGTTGATGCAAACGGGTGCACGAGGATGCTGTGACCTTGATCACGCGCACGGACGCCAGGCGGCCCGGCTGCTGGGATGGGTGCTGCCGGCCACCGCCTTCGTCGTGACCGGCTACGCGGCCCGGTGGCTGCAGCCCGACAATCCGATCGCCGCCGACGTGAGCGCGGCGATCGGCGCCCTCATGCTCGCCGCTCCGATCTTCCGGAATGTCCTGCGCGACCTCGTGCGGGGACACGTGCACATGGATGAGCTCGTGGCGCTGGCCGTGCTCGCCTCCATGGCGCAGGGCGACTTCCACACGGCCGGGGTGATCGCCTTCTTCATGCTCGTCTCCGTCGTCATCGAGACCCGCACCGCCGAGGGCGCGCACGCCGCCATCGAGGCCCTCGTGCGCCTGACGCCCGTGCGCGCGCGGCGGCTGGAGGCCGACGGGGGCGAGTCCGATGTCGCCGCCTCCGATCTGAAGGCCGGCGACCGCATCCGCATCCTGCCCGGCGAGAACGTCCCCGCCGACGGCCGCATCGCGTCCGGCCGCACGACGCTCAACGAGGCAACGGTCACCGGCGAGTCCCTGCCGGCCGAGAAGGGGGAGGAGGACGACGTCTTTGCCGGGACGAACAACCTCACCGGCGCCGTGGAGGTCCTCGTCACGCGCGCCGGCGAGGACACCACGATCGGGCGCGTCCGCTCGCTGATCATCGCCGCGGAGCAGACCCGCCTGCCCTTCACGCGCCTGATCGATCGTTACGTCCACTTCTACACGCCGCTGGTGCTGACCATCGCGGCGCTGGTGTGGTTCTTCACCGGCGACTGGTCGCGCGTCGTGTCGGTGCTGGTGGTCGCCTGCCCCTGCGCCCTGATCCTCGCCACCCCGACGGCGATGGTGGCGGCCCTCTCGGCCGCGGCGCGGATGGGCATCCTGGTCAAACACGTCGCCGATCTGGAATCCGTCTCCCGTGTGACCGCGATGATCTTCGACAAGACCGGCACCCTGACCTCCGGCCGGCTGGGCGTGGCACGCCTGGCGCCGGCGGATGGCGTGAGGCCGTCGGACCTCCTGGCCGCGGCCGCGGGCGCGGAGCGGTTCAGCAACCACCCCGCGGCGAAGGCCATCCTGCGGCTGGCGCAGGAGGGGGGCCTTGAGCCGCCGGAGCCGGCCGACGTGCACGAGGAGCACGGCCGTGGCGTGCGGGCGCAGGTCGGCGGCGAGCCGGTGCTCTGCGGACGGGCGGGCTGGCTGCGCGAGGGGGGCCTGGCCGACGCGGTTCTCGACCGCGACGAGGCGGCGGGCGGAGAAGGTCTCAGCGCCATCTACGTCGCCCGCGGCGGCCGCTACCTGGGATGGATCGGGTTGCGCGACGAGGTCCGACCCGAGGCCGCCGGAACGCTCCGCGACCTGCGCGAGCTCGGCATACGCCGGATCGCGATGTTCACCGGCGACCGGCGCGCGGTCGCCGAGCGGGTCGCCGCGGAAGTCGCGTGCCCGGAGTTCCGTTCCGAGTGCCTGCCGGACGGAAAGGTGGCGTTCGTCAACGAGGTCCGCGAAGGCCGCTACCGCGTCGCCGTCATCGGCGACGGCGTCAACGACGCCCCCGCCCTCGCGGCCGGCGACACGGGGATCGCCATGGGCGCCGCGGGCAGCGACGTGGCCATCCACAGCGCCACCATCGCGCTGATGAGTAACGACCTCCGTCGCGTGCCGTTCCTCGTCCGCCTGTCGCGCCAGACGCGCGGCGTCGTGTTCCAGAACCTCGCCACCGGCCTGCTGTTCATTGTCGGCGGCCTCTTCCTCTCCGGCGCCGGTCTGCTCAACCCCATCGTCGCCGCCCTCCTGCACAACTTTGGCTCGATCATCGTCATCTTCAACAGCGGACGCCTCATCCGCAGCGGCGAGGAGCTCGATCGCGAGTCCGCCGGTGCGGCGAAGGGGTGAGCGGAATGGCGGATGGGGGATGGCGGGTTGCGGATCTGAGGAGCGGCGCGGTTGCACGGAGGAACGGACGGATTGAAGCGGAAGGGTTGAGCGGCGAGGATTGCTGGGGTGCGGGTCGCCGCCTGGGGCCTGAACCATGGCGCAGAGACACAACGGGAGGACAGAGACATGGAGTCACGACACAATGGACGGATCCCCTGCCTCGCGGTCGCGGCGGTCGCCGGGTGGCTGGCGGGCGGGTGCATGACCCGGCCCGTCTTTGACGGCCTCGACATGAACCTGGGCACGCTGTCCCGGCTATCGGACGCCCAATCGCGCTCAATCTGCCCCGAGAGCTTCACCGGCGCCAAGGGGATGGCGGCGAGGGCGACCGAAGGCACGGGCAGGAATGCCGCCCGCGAGCTGGGCCGCGGGTGGAAGGTCTCGCCGTCGGTCAGCATCAAGGCCGGCGAGACGTTCACGCTGGCCGACATCGAGGGACCGGGGGCGATCCAGCACATCTGGATGACGCCGGCGCCGCTGGACAAGACGCGGCTCTACATCCTCCGCTTCTACTGGGACGGCGAGACCGAGCCTTCCATCGAGGCGCCG
Source organism: uncultured Verrucomicrobiota bacterium (assembly GCA_964610105.1). Classification (GTDB taxonomy): domain Bacteria; phylum Verrucomicrobiota; class Kiritimatiellia; order PWTM01; family PWTM01; genus CAZSUU01. Next base: position 54,917 of record CAZSUU010000031.1, read on the forward strand.
ATGTCGGACTTCTTCGCGTGCGGCTGGGGCACGTTCGGCCAGATCGACTCTCTCGCGGTGTGCGTGAATCCCGGCAGCGCCTTCAACTGCTACTGGAGCATGCCCTTTCGCAGGCGGGCGCGGATCACGATGGAAAACCTCGACGCCAAGGACATGCGGCTCTACTACCAGGTGGACTATGCCCTGACGACCGTGCCGGCGGATGCCGCGTACCTGCATGCCCAGTTCCGCCGCACGAATCCCCTGAAGGCGAAGGACGTGTACACGATCCTCGACGGCGTCAAGGGGCGCGGGCACTACGTCGGCACCTACATGGCATGGGAGGTGCACAGCCCGGGCTGGTGGGGCGAGGGCGAGATCAAGTTCTACCTCGACGGCGACGGCGAGTTCCCCACCCTCTGCGGCACGGGCACCGAGGACTACTTCTGCGGCTCCTACAACTTCGAGAACCGCGCGACCAAGCTCTACCAGCCGTTTACCACGCCGTACACGGGCCTGATGCCCGTGCTGCCGCCGGACATCGCGTACGTGCCCGGTCAGCGTTTCGGGCTCTACCGCTGGCACATCCCCGATCCGATCCGTTTCGGGAAGGACCTGAGGGTCACGATTCAAGCCCTCGGCTGGCAGTCGGAGGGCCGCTACCTGCCGCTCGAGGACGACATTTCTTCCGTGGCCTTCTGGTACCAGACCGAGCCGCACGCCGCCTTCCCCCCCCTGCCGTCGAGGGACCAACTGACGATCGAGCCGATCCGGATCACGCCGGCGGAGAAGAAGCCGTAAGGCACCCACGCCGTCATCGCGCGCCGTACCGCGGGCAGTCCCACCCGCGTACCGAGATGCAGCTTGCCTCCCCTCGGAATGAAGTCTGACCCATCTTCTACAGTTTCAAGATTCGGGCTGTTCATAAGCAACGAGTTGT
>CAZSUU010000032.1:0-53016 GCA_964610105.1 uncultured Verrucomicrobiota bacterium
CGTGAACGTGCCTTCTTCGAGCGGCCGCGCGCGAGGAAGGCGACTCCGGCGCGCCGCCGGCTATGCGGCGCTGGCCGTCGTTCTGATGTGCGCCGCGAAGCGGATCGGCGACCGGATGGTGGAACGTACCCTCCGCGCTCCGCCGGCGGCGACGCCGCTGCGGATGGAGACGGAGCCCGTGGAGACGTTTGACGGCTTCACGCTCCACCGGTTCTCGTTCGAGGGCGTGCCCGGCGAGCGTGTGCCGGTCATGGGCGTGGTGCCCACTGCCCCCGCCGGGCGGCATCCCGCCATTATCTTCCTCTACGGCATCGGCATGAAGATGGACTTCTCGCCGGACATCGCGAAGGCGCTGACGGACTCCGGCCACGCCGTCTTCGTGCCCGAGCAATACGGCCGCGGCCAGCGCAAGGTCGCCAAGCGCGCCCTGCCCCTGCAGATCCTGACGATCCGGCGCCGCCTGGCGCTGACGGTGCTGGAGACGCGCCGCCTGATGGATATCCTCGCGGACCGACCCGATGTCGACCCCGACCGCATCTATCTGTGGGGGGTGAGCCTCGGGGCGATGACCGGCTGCTCCGTTGTGGCGTACGACCGCCGGATCGCGGGCGGCATCTTCACCGCCGCCGGCGGAGACCTCGCCGAGATCGCGAAGCACTCGCCCCACCTGCGGCGGCCGGACGCGAAGGCATGGGAGCGCGTGGCCGCCCTGGCCGTCGCCGAGATGTTCCGCCCCTTTGACCCGATCCGCCACATCGGGCGGATCGCGCCCCGTCCCGTGCTGCTCCAGAATGCGACCCGGGACGAGATCTTCCCCCGCTCGGCCGTCGAAGCCCTGTACGGTGCCGCCGGCCCGCCGAAGGACCTTCACTGGTTCGACAGCCCGCACGACCGCCCCTCCCGCGAGACCGTCGAGGCCCTGCTTCGCGACGGTTTCGAGTGGCTGGGGGCGGATGCGGACGGGCCGCAACGAGGCCCGTGAGGAACGCGGTGAGGGCGCCGCCTCCCCAACAGGGAACCGCGTCCTCACGCGGCGCAGCGCGTCTCCGGAGGGATGCGAGCGCAAGGGCGACCGGGTCGCCACGACGGCGGAATCGGAGTAGGATGGGACGATGATGCTGCCCTGGCGCAGAGGGCGCCCGCTCGGCGTGGCCTTGCTGGCGTTGGCCGTGGCGCCGGCTCCGGCCGAGCCCGGGGCCGTCGCCCCCGCGCCCGCCGCGCCGGAGGCGGTGATCCTCCTTCACGGTCTCGGGCGCACGCACCGCTCGATGCGTCCGATGGAGGCGGCCCTGCGGGAAGCGGGTTTCTTCGTCGTCAACGAGTCGTACGCCTCCAACCGCGCGCCCATCGACCGCCTCGCCGACGACTCCGTCGGGGACGCGATCGCCGCCTGCCGCACGAACGGCGCCCGGCGCATCCATTTCGTCACCCACTCGCTGGGCGGCATCCTGGTGCGGCTCTACGTGCTCCGCCATCCGTTTCCGGACCTTGGAAGGGTGGTGATGCTGAGTCCTCCAAACCAGGGAAGCGAGGTGGTCGACACCCTCCGCAGCAACACCCTTTTCCGCACGGCCACGGGTCCGGCGGGCCAGGTGCTGGGGACGGACAGCAACTCACTGCCCGCCCGTCTGCCGGCCGTGGACTTCGAGCTGGGTGTGATCGCCGGCGACCGCTCCCTCGATCCATGGTTCTCACCCCTCATTCCGGGCCTCGATGACGGCAAAGTCGCCGTGGACCGCACCCGCGTCGACGGCATGCGCGATTTCCTGGTGGTGCACGCCTCGCACCCGTTTATCATGCGGACGGATGAGGTCATCCGGCAGACCCTCCATTTTCTGCGCAACGGTCGATTCGCACCCGAGACCCCGGAGGATCCCAAGTGAACGCCCTGTCCTGGTGGCACACCTGTCTCATCCTGCCGCTGCTCCGCACCGCGGGCGGCGGCGAAGCGCCGGCCGATCCGACGATCCGCACACTGTCGCTCGAGTGGCGGGACGACGCCCGCGGGCGCACGGTCCCCGCCAAGGTGTACTTCTCACCGGCGGCCACCGGCGCCTGCCCCGTGGTGATCTTCTCCCACGGGCTGGGCGGCACGCGCGAAGGGGCGTCCTACCTGGGTGACTGCTGGGCCTCGAACGGGTATGTCGCGGTCTTTCTTCAGCACACGGGCAGCGACGAGTCCGTGTGGCGCGGGAAGAGCCGTCCCATGCAGACGATGCGCGCGGCGGCGGCTGATCCAGCCGAGATCGTGAACCGTCCGCGCGACGTGGCCTTCGCGCTCGACTGTCTGGTCAAGGTCAACCTCGACACGAATTCACCGCTGTGCGGACGGCTGGACCTCCATCGCGTGGGCGTGTCGGGGCATTCGTTCGGCGCCTACACCGCGCTCGCCGCCGCCGGACGCGCGATGAAGAGTCCTCTCGGCGGTAAGACCATCGATCTGCACGACCCGCGCATCCGCGCGTGCATCGCGCTCAGTCCGCCCGCCCGCGGCACCCCCGCGGAGAAGGAATCCTACGCCGCGTTCGCCGTGCCCTGCCTGCACGTGACGGGGACGGAGGACCGCAGCCCGATCAACGACACCACGCCGGAGCAGCGGCGCATTCCCTATGACGCCATTTCCGCGAGCAACCAGCTCCTCGTGATCTTCAAGGGGGCGGACCACATGGTGTTCTCGGGACGCTCGGCGCCGGGGCGCGACCGCGCCGCCGATGAACGCACGCGGGATCTCGTCGCCCGCGCCAGCCTGCAGTTCTGGAACGCCTTCCTGCGCGACGATCCGAAAGCCCGCGCCTGGCTGCGCGAAGGCGGATTCAGGAAAGCCCTCGGCGACCTCGCGACGCTGGAAACCAAGAATCCCATTGCCAAGGCCCCGGTGCGGCACTAGGTTCGGCCGGGTTTCCGCGAAATGGAGGGGCGAGTTACACCAGCCCCACACGGATCACGATCGCCGGATGGTTTCTCAGACCGTCCACCCCGGCCGGTAGGTCGGTTTCAGCAGCGCATTGGCGTCGGGGGCGCCGACAAACTGCGCACGGACCGCATCCCACTGGAGCTTCCGCCCGCCCAGCCGCTGCGCGATGGCCCCGAGGAGCATGGACGCCGTCAGCCGGGACGCGATGTCGAAATTGGAGAACGGCGCCGGTCCGCCCTTGATGCCGTCGATCCACTCCTTGTGATGCGCCCCCGCCACGCGCGGCAGGGTCTGCGGCACTGCCTTGCACGCCTCGTGGTGGTCGAGTCCCTTGAACTTCGTCTCGTCCTTCATGCGCACGAAGCCCCCGAAGAGCACGCCCTTGTCGCCGACCAGGTACTCGCCTCCCTCGGGCATCTCTCCGCGGTTCCGGACGATGTCCTCCCTGATTTCGCCCCCCGGCATGCGTCCGCCGTCGTACCAGTGGAGCGTCACCGGGGGCAGGCCTTCGCGGGCGGGGAACTGCATCCGGACGTGGGAGCTCGCGGGGAACGTCTCCGGCATGGTGTCGGACACCTCCGCCTCGACCTCCACCGGATCGGCCAGGTGCAACGCCTGGTAGGTCATGTTGCAGGTGTGGCAGGCGATGTCGCCGACCGCGCCGGTGCCGAAGTCATGCCAACCCCGCCACTTGAAGGGCAGGTAGACGTCGTTCTTGAACGGCCGCACGGGGGCGACGCCGAGCCACGTGTCCCAGTCGAGGCCCTCCGGGACGGGATCGCTGCCCTCGGGGCGGGCCAAGCCCTGCGGCCAGATGGGCCGGTTGGTCCAGATGTGCGCCTCGCGCACGTGGCCGATCGCGCCGGCGCGAAGGATCTCGATCGACCGCCGCAGGCCGTCGCCGGCGCTGCCCTGGTTGCCCATCTGCGTCACGGCCCCATGGCGGAGGACCCGCTCGCGCACCTGCCGCGCCTCCCAGACCGTGCGGGTCAGCGGCTTCTCGCAATACACGTGCAGTCCCATGTCGAGGGCCATCATCGTGATCGGCGCGTGCATGTGGTCCGGCGTCGAGACGACCACGGCGTCCAGGTCCTTCTCCTCCTCCAGCAACCGGCGGTAGTCGGCGTACAGGCGGACGTTGGGGTGCTTCCCGGCCACCTGTTTCGCGCCCGCCTCGGCCCTCCCCCGATCCACGTCGCACATCGCCACGATGTTCTCGCCGAGCGGGAGGATGCCCTCGATGTTCCCGTGCGCCCGGCCCGAGGCCCCGATGAAGGCGATGTTCAACCGGTCCGCGGCGGCGCGCATGCGCGCCTTCCGCGCGTTCGGCAGCGCGCACGCCCCGAGCGTCATGCCGCCCCCCGCGAGGGCGGCGGTCTTCAGGAAGGCGCGGCGGGACAGGCGGGGTACGGAAGGGCGGGGCTGGGTCATGGCACGCTCCGGATGTTGGATCGGTTCACGGCCGACCAGTGAAGCAGTGTCGGGACCCGAGGGCAATGATTTCCTTGAGGAAACCGGCCGAATTGACAGCACCGGTGCGCGCTCGTACCTTGTCCTCATTCCGGAGGGCGAGACCATGAAGAAGTGGATGGCAGCGGTTCTGATCGCCGTCGGGCTGGCCGCCGGCGCGCGCGCGGACAACGGGTGGGGCATCTACGGGGCGTACTGGACGCCCGGCGACTGGGACGGCGCCGGGGGCGTCGGCGCGAAGATCTCGTTCGAGATCGTGCCGAACGCGCTGCTCGACCTGCGCGGCACGTGGCTCGAGGATCTGGAGACGGACGACGGCGGGGCGACGCTTGAGCTGGAGGCCATTCCCTGGGAGGCCGGCCTGACCATCCGGAGCGGGTGGGAGCCCGTCGATGTCTATGTGTGCGGCGGACTCGGCTACTACCAGATGGAGGGCGACATTGCCCTGCCGGGCGGCGGCCGCCAGGACGCGGACTTCAGCGAAGAGATCGGCTACTACGGCGGCGTCGGTCTGGAGGTGACGGTCATCGAGGAGGCGGCGGACCTCGGGGCGACGCGCATCACGCTGTTTGCGGAAGCCCTCTACCGCGGGGTCTCCGTGGACGACGTCTCGGTCGACGGCATCGGCACGTTCGACGGCGACGTGGGCGGATTCGCGTTCAACGCCGGCTTCATGATCCGGTGGTGAACGTGAAGGGCGTACGGTTCGAGCGACGCGGGTGGGCCGGGGCGGCGCTTGGCCTGGCGCTGACAGCCGCGGCGGCGGGACAGGGGACGCAGCCCTGGGCGCTGAGCGTGGAGGGCGGCGCCGCATGGAATGCCCGCATGGAGATCCGGATCCCCAACGACGCGGAGGGGACGCGCTTCGACCTCGGCGACCTGGACGACGGTCCCTATCCGGTCTTCCGGGTGGAGGCGTCCTGGCGGTTCAGCCCCCGGCAGGGTCTCCGCCTCCTGGTCGCCCCGCTCGAGATTCGCGAAGAAGGCGCGTTCGACGAGGACGTGAGGTTCCACGGCGTCCGCCCCGGTTCCCGGCGCATCTCCTTTCGAGGGGGCCGTTACAGCGCCGCCTCGCCCGCAAGCCCCTTGGCGGACGTCCACGAGGTCTCCCGGTCGTGCAACTTCAGGATCGCCGCGCCGGGCTGGACCTGGAGGGAGAGCGGCCGCTCCGCATGCCGTGCGCGGAGGATATTGGCCAGCGTGAGCGCCTTCTCGAACCCGTCGCCGCGGCGGTAGTTCCACACCTCGTCCGGCTGGGCGCAGCGAGTCCCGTCGTAGATCGACTCGTCGGGCCAGCTCCGCAACCGCGTTTCCACCTCGGCCTCGCCGAGCTCCGCGGCCCCCTTCACGGACACCGGGCTGCGCTCCATCGCCGCCTTCAGGAACGGCGCCCAGTCCACGCGCGAGAGATCGCGGTACGCGTGAAAGGCCAGGTCGGCCACCGGGTGAGTGGCGCGCAGGCCCTCGATGCGCCCGATGAGCGCCTCCCGCTCGAGACCCGGCTCGAGGTCGATCGCCGGCGACGCCACGAACCGGCGGGATCCGTCCGCGTCCGGGAACCGCGGCTCGAGTTGCGCAAACTCCATCAGCTCCTCGATCGCGCGCTGCGCCTGGAAATGGGTGCACCTGATCGCGTCGATCAGCGCGGCCATCGCCGCCGCATCGCCCGGCGCGACCCGGTTCCGGCGGAAGAACTCCTCCAGGCTGTTCAGCACCACGCGCCCTTCGATGGGGGCGGTGAAGAACTCATCCTCGTCGATCTCCGCCAGGAGCTTCTCGCGGGTCGCATCGCTCACCTTGTACGGGCTGCTGTGCTCGTAGTGGTAGACGTTCTCGGCCGGGATGAAGAGGGGGCGCCCGTGCCGCTCGTGCCGGATCTGGAAGCACTCCTGGCGCCGGCGGTTCTCGCGCAGGTAGTTCGCCAGGATCTCCATCGTGATGTCGGTGGTCAGGAAGGCGCGGAGCCCCTGCTGCAGCCGCTCGTACTCGGCCGGCGCGATGGTGGCCTCGGGGTGGACGCAGTGGATGTGGCCGGTGCAGTGGGCGACGATGGTCACCTGTTCGTGCCGGAGGGCCCGCTGGGCCTTGCTCGTGAGCTCGGTCCCGTTGAACCACATGTTCTTCGTCACCAGCCGCCGGTTGTTGGTCAGCACGCCGTCGCCGGTGAACACGAAGTTCTGCGAGTGGAGGGGGGTCGCGAGGAGGAAGATGTCGCGCAGCGGGATGCCGCCGATGATGTACATCGCCGCCGCATACAGCGTGGAGAGCGACACGCATTCGCCGGCGCCGACCCGGTAGCCGTCCTTGAACCGGAAGGCATCCATGGCCTCCACGGTCTCGGTCTTCCAGTACGGGATGGTGTCGGTCGTGTACTTGTCGAGGCCGAAGTGCCGGCGGATGTCGATGTCGAAGTAGTACCGGTCGCCTTCGTAGCCGAAGAGGGCGTTGCTGCGCTCCAGCGCGGCCTGGTCCATGAACGGCGCAAACCGCCGCAGCTCGCGGCCCTTGGTCGTCAGGCCCCAGGTGTCGAGGTCGAGGTTGAATTCGTAGTGGTCGATGATGAACTGCTTGAGCCGGAGGACGCGCCGGTACGGCGTCATGCGGTCGATCTTCGCGAACCACGGATCCTCGCGCCAGGCCCAGATCTTCGGCGACATCAGGTTGGCCAGCACCAGGCTGTACAGCAGCTCGGGGAAGACGAAGATCTCCATGTCCGAGAGGGTGATCGCGGAGGAGTACTTTTCCAGCAGGTTCTGCGGCACCGGCTGCGGCATGATGTTCCCTTTCCGGCGTCAAATCCAAGGCGGCGAGCCGCAACCCAACGGTCCTGGCCGCTCAATGCCCTCACTCCAGTCCGTCTGTTCCTCCGTGCAACCGCGCCGCCTTCCCAGCTTGTTCCGCCGCCCTTCGCAACGGAGAACCGTCACGCAAAACACCCTTCGCATCCGCGTATCATGTCTTGGCGGAACAGTCTATCACACGCGCCGTGCCGGCACTACCCCCCTGATTTGGAGTGTGCGGCTTCAAGTCTGACCCTTGCGGTCTCCACCGCATCGCGCCCGCCGAACGCACCTCGCGCTTGCGAAGTCGGACACGAACGAAGGATACTGTGCGGACGCGCATGGTGCGTGAAGAGGCGCCGATGTCGATGACCGATTCCGAACGGACACGGGCCGCCCTCCATCTGCTGGCCGGAGGGATGCTGGCGCTGGTGTCCGCGCTGGCGGACGCCCTCCTCGGCCAGGTCCGCCACTGGGGGCCGGGGGAGCGCATGGGCCTCGTGCTGGGGCTGGGGCTGATGGCCATCGGGCTGGTCCCCCGGCACACGGCCGCGATCTCCCGCGTGTCGACCCGCCTCTGCCTCTCGTGGCTGAGCCTGTTGACCTTCCTCGCGGCGGGCGAGGCGGTCTGCCGGATGGCGGGACTTGACTTCTCGCTCGAAGAGCGGGCGTGGCGCCGGGTGCCCCCGTTTTACCGGCAGCCCACCGTCCCCACGGGGGAGGTCTTCTTCAGGCGTCCCGGGCCGGAGCGATGGACGGGCCGGGTGCTCCACACCGTGCTGAAGCAGCGGGGTATCGTTCCGAATCCCTACGCGGACGAGCCCGTGGTCACCGTCGAGTACAACCGCGAGGGGTTCCGGAATCCGGATCCCCCGCCGGACTGGACCATCGCCGTGGCGGGCGATTCATTCACGGAGCTGGGGTATCTCCCGCAGGAACAGATGTTCACGTCCGTGATGGCCCGCGAACTCGGCACGGCCGTCCTCAACCTGGGCGTCAGCTACACCGGCCCCCTCACCCAGCTGAGCTATCTCGCCGACTACGGCACGGCGCCGGGGATGCGGCAGGCCGTGATCGTCTTTTTCGAAGGCAACGACCTGAAGGACCTGGCGGAGGAGCACCGCGCACGGGTCCGGTGGCAGCGGACGGGACGGCGCGGCTACCGGGAATTCGAGCGGCAGCCGTCGTTCGTGAGGGCCCTGCACGAGATCGCCGGCGCGGCCCTGGGCGGACCGCGACGCCGCGGCGGGTCGAATCCCCTCACGGCGTATTTCCGGTCCTCCGAGGGCATCACGCCGGTGACGTTCAACTACGCCCCGCCGGGCCGGACGGACCTCTCCGCGGAGACACTCCGCCAGATCGACGACTTCTTCCGGCAATACGCCGACTGGGGACGGCGGCGGCAGGTCACCGCCTGGCTGGCCTACGTGCCCTGCAAGCGCCGGGTCCTTCACGGCCGGGTCAGGTTCACCGCCGGCGCCGCCGGCGCGCTGAGAGACTGGCAGCCGACGGATCTCCCGGACGTGATGTCGGAGTCCTGTCATCGGCATGGGATCGGGTTCATCGATCTGACGCCGGCGCTGATCCGCTTCACCCTCGAGGAGAGACAGCTTCCGTACAACGCGATCTACGACAGTCACTTCACGCCGCGCGGCTCATGGATCGTCGGGCGGGAGCTCGCCCGCCGTCTCTCCGCACCCCCGTCCGCGCACGACCCGTGACCGCCGAAGCGATGGCGGCGACGACGGGCCGCCGCGCGGGAATCCGCCGTCTCGACGCGCCCGCAAAGTGCTTTACATCCCCGGCCAAATCCGATTTGCTTGGGGTTCTGTATGGACGCCGGGTGACGCGCTGGGAGCATGCATGGCTGACGATCCGAAAACGCCGGGGGTGGACGAGCTGGTGCTCGATCTGAACTTCGTGCCCACGTGGGCGCGGAAGCCGGCGGATGAGAATCCCTATGCGGCCTGGCGGGGCGGAGAGGAAACGGGCCTCCGCGGCCGGGAACGTGGGGACTTCCGTGACCGCGACGACCGGCGGCGGGGCGGCGAGCGGGGCTTCCGTCGCGATCGGGACCGGCGCTTCGGCCCGGGCGGACCGCCCGGCCCCCGGCGCGACTTCCGCGATGACCGCGGTTCGCCCCGTCCGGCGCCGGCCGGCGCGGCCCCGGCGCCCGAGCACCGCCCGCGCCGCGAAGGCCCCTGGACGGGGCGCGAGTCCCGGCCGCGGATCGTGGATGTCTCCTTCCTGCCCGAGCGCCAGCGGCTGGGCGCCGCGGTGCACCGGATTCACGCCTCGCACCGCGCCTATCCCCTGGCCGAGCTGGCCCATCTCTTCCTGGGCAAACCGGAGTTCTACCTGCTCAAGTTCGAGGTGCTCTCCTCGCCGTCGGCGACGGCGGACCTGCGCCTGTACGAGTGCAAGGAGTGCCACGTGGTCTCGCTCGACCGCGAGGCGATGGTCGCGCACGCGGCGGCCAGGCACATCGAGCTGTTCTTTGACGTCGAGGAGATCCGGAGCGAGCCCCCCGCCGGCCAGTTCATCTGCGTCGCGCGCTGCCGTCACAGCGGCCGGCTCCTGGGCCCGCCGAACCATCACGGGTTCAACGAGGCGCTGCTCGAACTGCACGGCGAGCGGTTTTCGCACATCCCGCTCGACGAGTACCGCCGGAGCCTGGAGATGGCGCACGAGCCGGAGCTGATCGAGCAGTGGAAGCAGGAGTACGCGAAGCAGCGGGTCTACCGGCTCAAGGGACAGCCCGAGCGGCCGCCGATGAAGTGGATCGAGGCCCGGGCGCTGCTCCGCAACGAGCTGGCGCCGGGGCTGATCCGCGACTGCCGGCGCACCGTGATTCCCGCCACCGTGGCCAGCGTGCTGGAGGACCCGGAGCTCCGGCGCGCCGCGCGCGACGCCTGGACGCGCGAGAGCCGCTTCCCGATGAGCCTGATGATCGCGCTGCGGCCGGCCGTGCGGCACATGGGCCTGCACCTCTTCAAGACGGGCGACAATGTCTCGTTCGTCGCGGCGGTGGCCCCGACGGCGATCAACCCCGACCACGCGATCGCGCCGATCCGCTCGGCCCTCACGTACCTCGCGGATCATCCCGGGGTCACCCGGGATCAGATGCTCAACGACCTCTTCCCCGGCCGCGAAGACAACGACCCCGAGCGGGCCGCCGTCATCGGACATCTCCGGTGGCTGGTGGACAAGGGGCACGTGATCGAGTTCTTCAACGGCACCCTCTCCGTGCCCCGGCACCGCTCGGGCCAGGCGCGCGACACCGGCGCGCCTCCCCCTTCCGCGCCCGTCGAGACGGCCCTTGACGATGCCGCACCCGACGGTGCGACTCCGGAAGCCTGAGTGCACACGGTCGCACGTGCGATGACGTGAGATGGGCTCGCCCTTGTCGTCGTCCTCGTTCTCGATAACCACCCCGGATTCAAGACGCTGTCGAGGACGAAGGACGAGGACGATCACAGGAATACGACACTGAGAGTACGGGCAGGAACACTCTGTTTCGAGGACCTGGCGCTCCTCCATCACACCTCGATCGCCGCATGAACCTGCTTCTCTTTCATGCACGCTGGGGGCCGCCAGGGCACGGAGTCAGAGGATCAGACCGCCCCCCCGCCCGCCGGCAAGCTGGTCGGGCGTGACGATCTGGCGCGCGCTCTCCCGCTGGTGCTCCTCCACCCGTCTCGCCAGCTCGCCGACCGCGCCTTCGATCGCCTGCGGGAAGGCCGCGATCGCCTCCGCCAGGCTGGTGGCGGCCAGGGGCGCCTCGATCGGCAGCGCCCCCATGCGCGTCATGATCTGCGTGCGGGCGACGAACATCGGGGGACGCGACGAATCGTCGCCGCCGTCCGGCCGCACGGGCACCAGGCGGAGCAGCGAGCCCGTCTTGAGGTCGGTGATCGTCTCCTCGCGGTACAGGTTGGCCGCATCGAGCTTCAGTTCCTCGTTGGTCGCGGAATCGACCGGGTCTGCCATATCACGGGCCTTTCAGTTCGGTGATGGACGGAGGACTATGCACGAAATGCAGCGCGTTTGCATGGGAAAAGCGTGGCGCGGAATCCGGCGCCGCGCGTCGGGAGATCGGGGCGAGCGCGGACAGCGTCAACGCCGGGAGGCCGAGCGGTCTCACGGGGTGCGGTCCCCGGCGGTCGCGGAGGAGAAGGACAGGAAGCGCCGCCGCAGGGCGCCGCCCGTCCACCGGTTCCGGAGCGCATCGGCCAGGACCGCCGCGACGATGACGGCGCCGGTGATGACGCGTTTCGTAGGCTCCGTCGCCCCGACCTGCGCGAGCCCCGTCTGCAGGACCGCAATGATCAGCACGCCGAAGAAGCTGTTCACGACCGATCCGCGCCCGCCCATCAGGCTGGTGCCGCCGATGACGACGGCGGCGATCGCGGAAAGCTCCATGCCGACTCCGCCGTTGGGATCGGCCGAGGACAGCCGCGACGTCTGGAAGACGCCCGCCACGCCGCTCAGCAGGCCGGCGAGCGCGAAGACCGCGATCTTCGGCGGACGCGGATCGATGCCCGACAGCCGCACGGCGGTCTCGTTCGTCCCGATCGCCACGAGATGCCGGCCGAAGACCGTGCACGAGAGCACGAATTGGCCGGCGCCGACCAGACCGATCGCGATCAGGAACGCGGGCGAGAGCCGCAGCGCGCCGAGGGGCGCGCCGACGGCCTCGATGGCCGCGCCGATGTACTGCGTCTGGGAGTCGGCGACCAGGTAGGCGCAGCCCCGGGCAATCTCCAGCATGCCCAGGGTCACGATGAACGAGGGGATGCCCGCCCCGACGGAGATGATCCCGTTCAGCGTCCCGCACGCGAGTCCCACCGCGGCACACAGCAGGGCGGCGGGCAGCGGCGGCCAGCCGAAGCGCGTCATCACCACGCCGAGCACCGACGCGCCGAAGGCCAGGGTCGAGCCGACCGACAGGTCGATCCCCGCCACGATCAGGACGAGCGTCATGCCCACCGCCACGGCCACGAGGTCGGGGATCTGGTTGGCGATGGTGACAAACGTCCGCGGCGCCAGGAAGGTGTCGCTCAGCAGCGAGAAGAGCGCCACCAGCACGGCGAGCACGACCAGCATGCCGACGTAGTCCGCCAGCCAACCGCGCGGCCGGATGGCGCCGCCACCGCCGTCGCTCATGACGCGACCTCCCCTCGCGCCGGCGCCGCCCGCCCCTCGAAGGCGGCGGCGAGCAGGCGTTCATGGCTCCATTCGCCGCGGTCGAAGGCGCGAACGAGACGGCCCTGGGACATCACCGCAATCCGGTCGCAGACCGCCATGAGCTCCTCCATTTCGCTGGAGACGATGACGCATGCCTTGCCCTTCCGCGCGAGATCGTCGAGCAGGCGGTAGATGGTCCTCTTCGCGGTCACGTCGATGCCGCGCGTCGGCTCGTCGAAGAGATAGACGTCGGCCTCGCGCATCAGCCACCGCCCGATGAGCACCTTCTGCTGGTTCCCGCCGCTCAGCTCCGCCACCGGCTGCTCGGGGCCCCGGCAGCGGAGGTCCATCGCCGCGCCGGTCTCCTCCACGGCGCGCCGCTCCGCGCGCCGGTCGATCCGCCCGCCCCGCCGGCGGAACGCGGAGAGGCGCGAGAGGGTCGCATTAACGCGGATGGCGCGTGGAAGAAGCAGCCCCTGCTCCTTCCGGTCCTCCGGGATCATGGCCAGGCCGGCGGCCACCGCCTCCTTCGGCGAGCGGAACCGGCGCGCGGGGCCGCTTCCGACGCGGACCTCGCCGGCCTCGGCGCGGTCGGCCCCGAAGATCGCGCGCAACAGCTCGGTGCGGCCCGATCCGACCAGGCCGGCGATCCCGAGGATCGCGCCGCCGCGCGCCTCCAGCGACACGTCGCGGACTATCTTGCCTCGGCGGAGACCCCGCACGCGGAGCAGGACGGGGCCGGGGGTGCGGGGCGCCGCCGCGGCCGACCCGACATCGCGGCCGGCCATGAGGCGCACCGCCTCGTCCATGCCGAGATCCGACGCCGCGCGCGTGGCCACCAGACGGCCGTCGCGCAGGACCGACACGCGGTCGGCGATGCGGCGGATCTCGTCCATGCGGTGGCTCACGTAGATCACCGACACCCCTTCCGCGCGGAGACGGCGGAGGTGCACGAAGAGACGGTCGATCTGGGGATCGGTCAGGGCGGCCGTCGGCTCGTCGAGGATGAGCAGGCGGCATTGCCGCGACAGGGCGGCGGCGATCTCGATCTGCTGGCGGACGCCCACGCCGAGCTGTGCGACCGGCGCGTCGGGGTCGAGATCGCCCAGGTCCATGCGGGCCAGCGCCTCCCGCGCGTCGCGGCGGAGGCGGGAGCGGTCGACGACGCCGAACCGCCGCGGCAGCCGGGAGAGAAAGAGGTTCTCCGCGACGGACAGGGTGCCGATGAGGTTGAGCTCCTGGTGCACGATGTGAATGCCCGCCGCCTCGGCGTCCGGCTTGCCGGCGGGGGCGTAAGGCGAGCCTTCGAACGCCATCGTCCCCGCGTCCGGCCGCACGAGCCCGCAGACGATCTTCGCCAGCGTGCTCTTGCCCGCCCCGTTGGCGCCGATCAGGGCGTGCACCTCGCCCGGCCGGCACTCGAAATCCACACCCTCCAACACCGGCACGGCGTAGCGTTTGCCGAGACCGGCGGTGCGGAGGCGGGGCTCTTGATTTCGCGTCGTGTCGAGCATTCGGATTTCGACATTCGTTCTTCGGATTTACTCTGCCTTCTCCACCGTGATCAGATCCACCGGTGTCTCGCGGTCGGCCGGCTCGGCCTGTCCGGCGAGGATCTGCAGGGCGTACTCGATGCCGAACACGGCCAGCTGGTCGGCGTGCTGGTCGGCGGTCGCGAGGATGTCGCCCGCGCGGATCGCCTGGCGGACCGCCTGGATGTTGTCGAACCCGGCGATCAGGACGGCGCCCGCTTTGCCGCCCGTGCGCACCGCCGCCAGGGCCCCGAGGGCCATGTTGTCGTTGGCGGCCAGGATCGCCCTGGCCTCCGGGTGGGCGGTCAGCATCGCCGAGGCCACCTGGCTGGCGATGTTCATCTCCCACTGGGCGGACTGGGAATCCGCGATGACCAGCCCCGCCGCCTTCGCGGCGTCCTCGAAACCCAGGCGGCGCTGCTGGCCGTTGAAGGAGGTGCGGATGCCCTCCAGCACCAGCACGGCGTCGCCCGCCTTGAGCCTGGCCGCCACGGCCTCGCCCACCTTCCGCGCGCCGGCGCGGTTGTCGGGACCGACGAACGGAATGCGGACCCCCGTGGATGCAAGGACGTCGGCGTCGAGCTTGTTGTCGATGTTCACGACCACGATGCCCTGATCCCGCGCGCGCTTGAGGACGGGCACCAGCGCCTTCGAATCCGCGGGGGCGATGACGATCGCCTTCACGCCCTGCGCCACCATTTCCTCCACCAGCGCGACCTGCCGCCCGAGGTCGCGTTCGTCCTTGATGCCGTTGACGATCAGCTCGTACCGGCCGGCGTTCGCCTTCTGGTGGGCCCGCGCCCCCTCGGCCATGGTCGAGAAGAACTCGTTCGCCAGCGACTTCATCACGAGGGCGATCCGCGGGAGTTCTCCGCCCGCCCCGGGGGCGGCCGCCGGCTGCGGCGGCTTCGACCCCTGCTGCCCGCACGCGGCCATCATGCACAAACCCGCGGCGGCGACGACGAGGGCGACGCGGCGATGCTTCGCTTCCTGGGGCTCACGATCGGTTCTCATGGTCCATTCCCCTCTTCAATCTGCATGCTCGACCGCGATCACCACCCAGTATCCCGCCTCGTATTGCCAACCGGTGGGCTGATTCAGCAGCTCGAGCTTCACGGTCCGGCCGGCGAACGGCGCCAGGTCCACGGCGACTTCCATCCACCCGTCCGTCGCCGTCTCCCGGCCGACGGGCTTGCGGAGCAGCTCTTTCCCGTCCCCCTTCACGATCAGATCCCAGTCGCCCTGCGGATGATGCCCGACGACCAGCCGGAGGGTCGTCTTCTTCCCCGCGGGCACGTCCACCCCGCGGCTGAGGATACAGGGAGTGCCCTCTTCGAGCGGATGGGTCACGAGCACGTTCTTCCGCCCGCGTTCCTCCGCGCGCAGGCCGGGATCCATGTCCGGACCGCACTGCGCGACCTTCCAGCCCGGCGCGGACTTCTCGACCGCCTTCGCGATGCCCGGGGGCGCGTCCGAGGCGGTGATCTTCGCCTTCTCCGCCTCGCTGAAGAGGCTGTGGGCGATGGGACCCGGCGCCCAGCTCAGCTCGAGGGCGGACGGCGTCGGCGGCCGGACCGGGATGACGAACACCTCGGCGCCGCCGGGTTCCTTCTCCACGCGCCCTCCCTCCTTCACCACCGCCTGGCGCGCCAGCTTCTCGCAGACATCGAGCAGCGCGGGGAAGTGGTAGGCCGTGTGGCTGAACACCTTCGTCTCGTCCAGCTCCTTCGTGAAGCGCTCGGGCAGCTTCGAGAATCCGATCGTCGTGAACAGCACGCCCCCGGAGCTCGACGGGTTGCAGTCGGAGTCCTGCCCGCCCCGGCACGAGATGACCATCGTCCGGTCGAGGTCGCCGCCGCCGTGGAGAAGGCCCAGCAGCACGTAGGCGCCATTGATCTTGCAGTCGATCCCGCCGTTCGAGGCCTTCTGGTACTCCGGATTCCGGCGGTACTTCTCCTGGCAGCGCGCCCAGGTCTTCTCCCAGTTCCCGGGGTCGGCCCGATACCAGGCGAGCATGTCGCGGACCATCTCCGCGTACTGGCTCTCCGCCGGAATGCACTTGAGGCCCGCCTCGATGACCTTCGGGATGTCGGTCTCGAAGAACGCCTCCGCGTACATGCCCCCCATGAACTGGCCCGCGTACATGCCGTCGCCGTAGTTCATCAGGCGGCCGAACTTCTCGCCCAGGGCGATGGCGACGTTGGGCATGCCCGGCGCGATGAGTCCGGAGTAGTCGGCCTCGATCTGGTAATCGATGTCGTTGGGACACTTGTTGAAACGCGGATGACCCGAATCGGGCGGCGCGATGCCCCGGCGCAGGTTCGTGCGGCCCGCCTTATTCGCGCACCAGAGCGGGTAGCCGCTGTTGGCGAAGTCGATGCCCGCCTGCCGGATCGGGACATCCAGTCCGTACAGCTCCATCGACCGCAGGAAGGTCATCTCGACATACAGGTCGTCCTGACCGAACGCGTTGTTGATCATCGCCGGCTGCCACGCGGGCACCGCGTCGACGGGCATGATCTGGTCTTTGTATCTGAACTCCGTCGGCGCCCCCAGGCACACGCCGGCGATCTGGCCGATCCAGCCGGCCTTCATCCTGTCGCGGTACTCGCGGACCGGGAGCCGCCGGACGTTGTCCTGCGCCCCGGCCGGCCCGGCGGCCGTCACCGCAGCCGCCATCGCCATCCCCCACCATCCCACTCGTGTCTTCATCTCGCTTCCTTTCCCTCTAAGGCGGCGAGCCGCAACCCAACGGTCCCGGCCGCGCCGTGCACCCGCTCCCGTTCGTCCGTTCCTCCGTGCCACCGCGCCGCGTGCGACTCCGGCGTCCAGGCGTGCGGAATCCTGCCAGAAACCGGTCGATCTCGGCGCGCGTGGGCGCGGAAGGCTGGGCGCCGGGTCGCGTGACCGAGAGGGCGGCGGCGGCGTGGGCGAAGCGCACCGCATCGGTCAGCGGCCGGCCCTCCGCCAGCGCCGCGGCCAGCGCGCCATTGAAGAAGTCCCCCGCTCCCGTCGTGTCGACCGGCTTCACCTTGAATCCGGGCACGCGGCCGCGGAACCCGGCCGAGGCTACAAAGGCGCCCTGCGCGCCGAGGGTGACGATCACGGTCCCGACCCCGCGCGCGCGCAGGCGATCGGCGGCCCGGGCGGCCGCCGCCGGGCCGTCGACCTCCAGGCCGGCCAGGTGCCCCGCCTCGCCTGCATTCGGCGTGAGGATGTCAACGAGCTGAAGGAGCCGATCCGGGAGCGGGCGGGCGGGCGCCGGATTCAGGATCACGCGAGCCCCCGCCTGCCCCGCCAGCTCCGCCGCGGCGAGGGTCGATTCCAGCGGCGTCTCGAGCTGGAGCAACAGGACCGCGGCCCCTCGGAACAGGCTCCGGGCCTTGCGCACGTCGGCGGGCGAGAGGGCGCCGTTGGCGCCCGGGGCCACGGCGATGCTGTTCTCGCCGTCGGGCGCGACGAAGATGAAGGCGACCCCCGACGGCCGGGCGGCGTCGCGGACCACCCCCCGCGCATCGATGCCGTCCTTCCTGAAGCCCGCCACCGCCGCATCGCCGAGCGTGTCGCGCCCCACCCGCGCGACGAAGGCCACGCGTCCCCCCGCCCGCGCCGCCCCGACCGCCTGGTTCGCGCCCTTGCCGCCGGCGGCGGTGGCAAACTCCCCGCCGAGGATCGTCTCGCCGGGCCTGGGGATGCGGTCCAGACGGATGATCATGTCCGTATTCGAGCTGCCGATCACGATGATCCGCGTGCGGCTCACGGGTGTGCCTCCATCGGTTCCGGGGCCGGCCGCCCCAGCGGCTTCACCGACTTGCGCACGACCAGCGTGGTCGGAAGCAGGATGCCCGCGTGCGGCGTCCGCGACGGCGCCCCGATCTGGTCGAAGAGGAGCTTCACCGCCACATCGCCCATCTCGACGCACGGCTGGGCGACGGTCGTGAGGGGCGTCGCCAGATACGCGCTGTAGGGCTGATCATCGAACGCGATGAGCGAAAGGTCGTCCGGAACGCGCACGTTCTCCTCCGCGAGCGCGCGCAGGGCGCCGAGCGCGAGGAGGTTGCCCAGCGCGAGGATCGCGGTGACATCGCGGCGCCGATGGAGGAGCAGCCGGGTTTCGATGTAGCCGCCCTGCTCGCCGAAATTCTCGCCGGCGATCAGCGTCTCGTCGATCGCGATCCCGTGCGCCGCGAGCGCCTCGCGGTAGCCGCGGATCCGGAGCTCGTTCGGCGCCGTCCCGTGCAGGCCCTGCAGGCAGGCGATGCACCGGTGACCCTGGCCGATCAGGAACGCGGTCGCCTCCCGCGCGCCCGCCCGGTTGTCGGAGCCGACATA
Source organism: uncultured Verrucomicrobiota bacterium (assembly GCA_964610105.1). GTDB lineage: Bacteria > Verrucomicrobiota > Kiritimatiellia > PWTM01 > PWTM01 > CAZSUU01. The sequence goes on from CAZSUU010000032.1 coordinate 18,216, forward strand.
CGGAAGCGACACGTCCGGGAAGAACCGATCCACCAGCACCACCGGCAGCCGGGCGGCCTCCAGGGCGAGCAGGTGGTCCGCCGACTGGCCGACGGGGCAGATCACCATCCCCTCGACGTGCCGGCTCTGCAGCAGGGCGACCGACTGGCGCTCCCGCTCCGTATCCTCCTCGCTGTCGCACAGAATGATCGAGTACCCGTGCTTGCGTGTCCCCAGCGCCACCTGGCGGGCGATGCCGGCGAAGAAGGGATTCGAGATGTCCGGGATCACCAGGCCGATCGTCTGCGTCCTCTTCAACCGGAGTCCCCGCGCCAGCTGATTCGGCACGAAATTGAACTCGCGGGCCAGCGTCTGAATCGCGATCTCGCGCGTACGGCTGATGCGGTAGCGGCGGGCCTGCCCGCTCAACACGCGCGAGACGGTGGACACCGAAACGCCGAGCTGCTCCGCCATGCGCTGCAACGTGGTATGCGTCGCCCCCGCCATCGATTCAATCCCCGCCCGTCCGGCCTCAGGCCAAAATAGAACAAACCTTTGTTCTCGATGGGAGCCCATGTAATAAGAGCCCCTAACAAAAGTCAACGAAAAAAGCACAATCGTTTGTTCTAAGGCGGCGAGTCTCAACCCAACGGTCCTGGCCGCGCAATGCTCTCACTCCAATTCGTCCGTTCCTCCGTGCAATCGCGCCGCCTTTCGCAACGGATTCTCGATACTCCGCACGGTGGCCTTCCCTTCCACGGCGCAAATATCGGGCACTTCCTTTCCCGCGGTGCTACAGTCGAACCCGACCGGCCCGGTGCGATCGCGGGCCGAGGAGACATGCGCCATGAGTTCCATCGCCCGTGCCCTCGCCACCCTCGCCGCCCTGTGGACGGCCCTGCCCGCTGGGGCCGCGCCGGACCCCGCCCTGCCGGTCCTCGAACCGCTCACGGATACGGGCGCACGGCCGGTGCTCGCCAACGGCGGATTCGAGGAAGCGGACGCGGCGCGGGCCGGACACTGGCCGCCCTACAAGGAGGGATATCAGGGGACGGCTGGAGCCGGCCGCGAGGGATCGCGAGGGATCGCCTGCGTCAATCCCGACCGCCGCGACGGCTTCGGCGCGAGTCAGACCGTCACCCTGAATCAGACCGACGCCGTTCCCATCGTCGTGAGCGGCTGGAGCCGCGCGGAGGGCGTCGACGGGGCGCCGGACCATGACTACTCGGTCTACGTCGACCTGCAGCACACCGACGGCACGCCGCTCTGGGGACAGACCGCGCGGTTCCACTGCGGCACCCACGACTGGGAGCGGCGCGAGGTGGTGATCGTTCCGGAGAAACCCGTCCGGTCGATGACCGTCCATGCGCTGTTCCGCCGTCACGCCGGGAAGGTGTGGTTCGACGATTTCACGGCGGCGGAGATCCGCGCCGAGGGAGGCGCGGTGGTGTTCGACGGCCGGCCGATGCGGGTATCCGCCGGCCCGGTCGCGGACGCCGCTCCCTCTTCGCGGGTGGCCACCCGCGACGGGCTCGCCCTGGAACAGCAAGGCCCGACGATCGCCGCGGTCCGCGTCGGCGACCGCTCGCTGCCCGCCCGATTCGAGGGCGGATTCATGGCCCGCGATGTCGCCGCCGATTCCGCCGTGCACCGCTTCGATCGGGGAGCGTGTCCAACGCTTGGACTCAAGCTCGCGTCCGCGTTCCAAGGCCGGGAAGATCACATCGCCGTCGAGGGCGAAGTCAGCGACACCACCGGGCGCGACCGCGCCGTGACGCTCTACTTCGTCCTGCCCGCCGGAGGCGACGGCTGGCGGTGGGGCGATGACATCCGGAGGAGCCGTCCGATCGGAGGCCGCGGCGAGTTCGCCCACGCCGTCCGCGTAGGCTGCGGGGCGACGGGAACGATGTCGCTCTTCCCGCTCGCGGCGATCCACGATGAGAGGTGCGGACTGGGCCTCGGCATCGACATGGGCTTCCCCGCGCAGGTTCGCCTGTTCCACCACGCCGGCCTCGGGGCCCTGGTTCTGGCCTGTGACTTCGCCCTCGTGCCGGACACCGGGCGGTCCCCGTCGTCCGCGCGTTTTCGCTTCGTCCTCTTCCGCTCCGATCCGGCCTGGGGATTCCGCGCCGCATGGGAGAAGTACATGCGGATCTTCCCGGACGCCTTCGCGGTGCGCGCGAGGGAGCAGGGGCTCTGGATGCCGTTCACGGACGTGAGCACGGTGGAGGGATGGGAGGATTTCGGATTCAAGTTCCACGAAGGCGACAACAACGTGCCGTTCGACGACGCGCACGGGATCCTGAGCTTCCGCTACACCGAGCCGATGACGTGGTGGATGTCGATGCCGAAAGGAACGCCGCGCACGGAGGAGGCGGCGGTGCGCCTGCGGGACGAGATGGCCCGCGGTTCCAACGCGCACCTGCGCGCGCTGGCCGAGGCGACCGTGCACGCCGGGATGTTCGACGAGAACGGACGCCCCGGTCTGCAGTTCCACGACACGCCGTGGTGCGACGGCGTGGTGTGGAGCCTCAATCCCAATCCGCACCTTCCGCAGCGGCCCAACGGCGCGTCGGTGCACTGGAGCGACGAGATCCGCGAGCGGTTGTACGGCGAGGCGGCGAAGGGCCGGCGCGACGGCGAGTATCTCGATTCGCTCGAGGGCTACGTCACCTCCGATTTCAACTACCGACGCGAGCACTTCCGGTTCACGACCGTGCCGCTCACGTTCGACTCCGACACGAAGCGTCCGGTGCTGTTCAAGGGGCTGGCGGTCTATGAGTTCACCCGCTGGATCGCGGAGGATGTGCACCGGATGGAGAAACTGATGTTCGCCAACGGCGTGCCGTACCGCTTCGCCTTTCTCTGCCCCTGGCTCGACGTGCTCGGCACGGAGACCGACTGGCTGCGCGAGGGGCGCTACCAGCCGGCCGGCGACGAGACCATGAGCCTGTGGCGGACGATGTCGGGGCGGAAACCTTACCTGCTCCTGATGAACACCGACTACGACGCCTTCGCGCCGCACGTGGAGACCTACTTCCAGCGGGCGCTCTTCTACGGCATGTGGCCGGGATTTTTCAGCCACAACGCGTCCGACCATCCCTACTGGAAGAGCCCCCGCTGGTACAACCGCGACCGGCCGCTGTTCAAGAAATACCTGCCTCTCGTCCGCAGGGTCGCCGAGGCCGGCTGGCAACCCGTCACCGGCGCCGTCTGCGACAACCCGCGTATGCGGGTCGAGCGCTATGGGACCGAGGGTGCGGGCGGGATCTGTCTCACGGTGCTGAACGACGATGCGGCGGAGCAGTCCGGCCGCCTCCGTTTGCGCGCGCCGCTGGAAGGCGCCGCGAAGAACTGGACGGCATGCGAGCTTGTGTCGAACAAGATGATCGAAGCCGACGACGACGCATGGCCCCTTCGCCTCGCCCCGCAACAGGCGGTTGTGCTTGAACTTCGTAGACGGTGAAACAACGGCCCGCGTAGCTGCGTGTCGAGGCGGAGCGGCTTCGCCGCAGGCCGCCAAGTCTACTCAGACCTTCTCCGGACCGCACGCGGGTTCTTGAGTGCACCTGTCGCCGCGTCGCACGCTTCTTCGCGACCCGCCCGGGACGGGCCGGTTCCGGCCACACCATACGCTCAGCACGCACGATAGCGGTGGGTTTGTGCCCATGCCCTCACGGGCACGCTGCAAACCGGTTGGGCCGTGCGCGACGCGGTTCGCAGGGGCGCCGTGAGGCGCGATCGGCCTTCCAGCGCACCGCGGTTGAATGGGCCGAGAATGACGCGGGGAGGGGGCACCGCGTCCCCACCAGGCACAGCCCGCCTCCCCTGCCCTGCCGACGGCGCGTCAGGATGCCGCGCGCTAGCCGCCGTCGGCTCGATTCGCGAGGTAGGGCAGGGCCTCCGGACCCGCCGCCCCATGTGGAGGGCTTCGCCCGTGGTGTTGAGGTTCGCGACGTGAGACTTGAGGATTCCGACTGCGAGGTCGATTGGTATTCCGCCCGGATAAGGGTGTCTGCTAGAGTGCCGCGGCGGCGGCGGGCGGCGCGAATGCGGCGGATCGTGCCTGCAGTGGAACCCGGATGCGGCGGCGCCGCGTCCTGGAGCGACGAACATGCGAACCGTGCGAGATGCTGTAGCCCTTGCCGTTCTTCTTGCCGCCATCCCGCTGGCCGCGGCCGCGGCCGGACCCACGAACTGGCCGGCCTGGCGCGGGGAGGGCATGACGGGGGTGGCCGACGGGGCGGACCTGCCCGTCACCTTCAGCGAGACCCGGAACCTCCGCTGGAAGGTCGAAGTTCCGGGCCACGGAGAATCCACGCCGGTCATCTGGGGAGACCGCCTGTTCCTGCTCGCCGCGACGCCGGCGCCCGATGGGGGTCCGACCGACGGGCCGGCCGAGGGCATGTTCGGCGTCCGCAAGCCCGGCGCGGCCCGGGCGTTCGAGGTGCTGTGTTTCGACCGGCAGACCGGAAAGACCCTGTGGCGCAAGGCGGTCCGCACCGAAGTGCCCCACGAGGGACATCACCGGGACCACGGCTTCGCCTCGTATTCCCCGGTGACCGACGGCCGGCACGTGTGGGCCTCCTTCGGGTCGCGGGGCGTGCATTGCCTGACCATGGACGGCGAGATTCGGTGGAGCCGCGATCTCGGAAGGCTGAGGATGCGGATGAGTTTCGGCGAGGGCAGCTCGCCCGCCCTGACGCCGAAGGCCGTGATCGTGCTGGTGGATCACGAGGGGGATTCCTTCCTCGTGGCCCTGGACCGGGAGACCGGCAAGGATCTCTGGCGCAAATCGCGAGAGGAAACGTCGTCCTGGACCACGCCGCTGGTGGTCGAACACGGCGGGAGACGGCAGATCATCGTCAACGGCGCCAACCGGACGCGGAGTTACGACGCGCAGACCGGCGAGGCGATCTGGCAGTGCGCCGGCCAGACGGGCAACGTCATCCCGACCCCCGTCGCCGGCCACGGGCTGGTCTTCTGCGCCAGCGGATTCCGCGGGAATGCGATCCTGGCGATCGAACTCGGGCGCACGGGGGAACTGACCGGCACGGATGCCATCCGCTGGCAGGCCAAGGAACGCACGCCGTATGTCTCCTCGCCCACGCTCTACGGCAAGCGGATCTACTGTTTCGACGGCACGAGGGCGAACCTCACCTGTCGCGACGCGCTCACCGGGCGCGTGCTCTACACCGTGCCGGCGATGGCGGATATCAAGAACGTGTATGCGTCGCCGCTGGCCGTCGACGGCCGCCTGTACTTCGCGGGGCGCGAGGGGACGGTGGCCGTGGTGAAGGACGGCGACACCTTTGAACTCCTGGCCGTGAACAAGTTCAGCGAGGGATTCGACGCCTCGCCCGCCGCCGCCGGACGGGACCTCTACCTGCGCGGCGAGAAGCACCTCTACTGTTTCCGCAAGTCCCAGGGCAGCGGGCCGCAGCCCGGTTCGGATTGAACGGGAGGCAACGGAGAGATCAACGACAATCCGGCGCTACGGGCCGGGTTCGCCGCTGAAGATCCGCACGCTCTCGATGAGGCCGGTGAACGCCGGCGGCTGCGGCGGCTGCATGACGGGGCTTCGCAGGTCCGCCCCGATCTGCGCGGCGTCGTTGGGCTCCCGGTCAATCCGGCCCTTCAATCTGCCGCGCGCCGGATGGCCGCCGTTGACGGAAATCGCCAGTCCGCCCCCGGATTCGATCTGTGCCCTGACCGACACCCATTCGCCGGTCGGCACCGCTGCGCCCTCGACCCGCGACGCACCGTTGCGGGCGTTGACGGTCAGTACCGCTTTGCCCGCCTGGAGTGCGAGACAGTACCCGAGTGTCCTGCCGCCGGAGGCGAACAGGACGCCGTCCGGCTTGTCCGCGTTGAAGACGATCTCCGCGACCAGCGGACCGAGGGCGGGATTCAGGCTGCGGGTCCTCGGCAGGTCGATGTGCGCCTCGCCGCCGAACCGTCGCGCCCGGCGTCCCTCGTGTCCCCGCGCCAGCGGCGCCGCGCGGGCCGTCCCGTGATTGTCCAGGCCGGAGGCATCGACCACGCGGTCGCCGTCGTCCCTGTCGAACCGGTATTCCAGTACCCACTTGTTGAGCGGCGACGAGACCGGAGAGGGCGGCCCGTTCGTCAGACTGTCCGCGAAGGCGGGGATGCTGAAGCCGAGGACCGCCGCCTGCCGCTCGTATTCCGCCTCCAGCGCCTTGCGCAACTCCGCGGCGCCCGGATCTCGGGCCAGGTTCTTCAGCTCGTAGGGATCCTTCGCGAGATCGAACACCTCGGTCCATTCGTCGTGCCCCGGGTACCGGATCAACTTGGCGGTCTCGGTCCGCACGGCCGTGGTGAGCGGCGTGGTGAAACCGCGCTCGTAGAAGTAGCCGTACAGGTACGAGGTCCTCCAGCCGTCCGGCCTGCCCTCGAGCAGCGGCCGCCAGCTCCGGCCGTGCATCTCCCCGGGCACGGGTGCGCCGGCGTAGTCGAGAAACGTTGGAGCGAGGTCCACGTTCAGGGCCATCTGGTCGATGACCCGGCCCTTCAGGCCCAGCGGGGGATAGCGCAGCAGGAGCGGGATGCGCAGGCTCTCGTCGTAGGCCGAACGCTTGTCCCCGAGCTGGTGCTCGCCCAGGTAGTAGCCGTTGTCGCCGGCGAACACGACCATGGTGCGGTCCGCCAGGCCGAGCTCGTCGAGCAGGTTCAGCACGCGCCCGACGTTGTCGTCCATCGCCGCCAGGCATCGGAAGTAGCCCAGGTTCGTGCGCACGGCGTTCGTCTCCCCCGCGCGGCGGGGCGCCATGGCCCCGGGTCCGGCGCGGTAGATCGCGGGCACGCCCAGGTTCGGAACGGGCCGCGCCGTCTCGTTCTCGAAATCGCCCGCCCGGCGGGGTGGCGGCGTGAACGGCCCATGCGTCGCCTTGTAGCCGATGCAGAGGAGGAAGGGCGTGTTCGTGTGCCCGCGGATGAACTGCTCGGCATAGCCGGTAGAGACGTCGTCGATCCAGCCCTTGGACGGCGTTCGCTCGCCGTTTACGAGGATTGGACAGTCGAAGTAGACCCCCTGGCCCGTGAAGCTGGCCGAGAAGTCGAAGCCCGGCCGCTCCGGCTGGGATCCCATGTGCCATTTCCCGACGTAGCCGGTCGCATAGCCCGCCCTCTTCAGCAGGCCGGCGTGCGTGACGTTGTCGAGGGGGAAGGGCGTGTGGTTGTTGACGATGCCGTTCCGATGCCCGTACTGGCCCGTCAGGAACGTCGCGCGGCTGGGCGCGCAGAGCGAGTTCACGACGAAGGCGTTCCGGAACCGCACCCCTTCGGCGGCCAGGCGGTCGAGGTTCGGCGTCTTGAACCACGGGAAACGCGCCCGCTCGCCCTGCTCCCGCTGCACCACCCCCAGCGCGTCCCACCGCTGGTCGTCGGTGAGGATGAAGACGAAGTTGGGCTTGTCGGCCGCCGGCGCCCCCGCGGCGCCCAGCCATGCGGCGGCCCAGACCGCCACGAGCGATGTTCGGACCGTTCCGGTTTTCATGCGCGTCTCCTCTGCCCCGTGCCTCCCGCAAGAACGGAACCAGGGGGGCATTATTGTACGGAGCCGACCGAAACCGCCACCGGTCCGAAGGGGAGGTGAGAATCCCGCGGATTCGGAACACGGGGCGCGGGGATCGCCGGGAGACCGCGCGAAGGAGGGCCGTTCTCCGCGCCGCTCCGCGCGCCTGTGTTCAGATGCGTGGCGTCGCGCGGAAGGTCCAGTGCCGGTTGGCGAGGAAGGTGACGATCATGACGGTGCCGTCCGCGAGCACCTTGGCCGCGAAAGGCCACCCGGGCAGGATCCGCAGGTAGCCCCAGATCGCGGCAACGGACAGGGCGTAGGCGACGATCCACACGGCTGCATAGCGCGCGAACTGGATCGGCAGCGCGGCCCCCTGGCGGTGGCGGAAGGTCCAGAACCGGTTGGCGAGGAAACTGACCACCCCGCCGGTCGGACGGCTGACCAGCTGTGCCGCCACCGCCCCCCACCCCGCCCCGCGGTTCAGGAGACCGAACGCGGCGTAGTCGGCCGCAACCGCCCCGATTCCACAGATGCTGTAGTGCAGGAAATCGCGGCCGGCGTGTCGAAGATGCTCCCGCAAGCTCGCTCTAAGGTCCGGCATGCCCGCCAATATGCCGCCGGCCCCGCCGGACGGCAAGCGCAGCGGCGGCCGCGGTCGGAGGGGCGCCCGGACATTCGGCACGCTTCCGCGCAACAGCGGCCTGCCCGTCCTCGCGCTCGAACGCCTGCGCGGCACCCGACGGGGGCGATGCGGCCGAAAACAATGGACTTCTGCCGCCTTTCGGGCTACAGAGGCCGATTGCCCGTTATGGATTCTTCTGGGTCATTGGCTGCCAATCTCTGCTTCTGGTCCGGTTTCGCCGCCTGGATGCTGGCGCAGTCGGTCAAGCTGGCCGGCCGCTTCGCCGCGACGCGCCAGATCGACTTCCGCGTCTTCGTGAGCACCGGCGGCATGCCGAGCGCCCACACCGCGATGGTGTGCGCGCTGGCCACCTCGGTCGGGCTCATGGAGGGCTTCGACACGCCCATCTTCGCGCTGGCCGTCGCCTTCGCCGGCGTGGTGATGTTCGACGCGCAGAGCGTGCGCCGGGCCGCGGGCCAGCAGGCGAGGCTGCTCAATCAGATCGTCGACGAGCTCTTCAAGGCGCATCACCTCTCGGAACAGAAGCTCGCCGAGCTGCTCGGCCACACGCGCATGGAGGTCTTCGTCGGGATGATCACCGGCGTCCTCGTCGCCCTTGCCCTGCACGCATGGTTCGCGTGAGGGCGCGAGAAAACCCTTGTTTTCCGGCGTTTTCCGTTTGCATTTGCGCGGGCGATGCGTCATGGTATCGCCCATCAAACAGGGGGACGGCCGTGGGCGGCCGTCCGAAACAGAGAGAAGGAGCAGGAAGACTATGGCGAAGCTGACGAAGTCGGCGACAATGGCTGCGGTGGCAGACAAGACGGGGATTTCGAAGAAACAGGCCGTCGCCGCCGTCGACGCCCTCGTGGCCCTCGCGTACAAGAACGCGAGGGACGGGTTCATGATCCCGGGACTCGGGAAGCTGGTGCTGGTGAACCGGAAGGCCCGCATGGGCCGCAATCCGCAGACCGGCGCGCAGATCAGGATCCCGGCCAAACGCGTGCTCAAGTTCCGCGTGGCCAAGGCCGCGAAGGACGCGGTCCTCGGCGCGAAGAAATAACAGTGCTTTCGCCGGAAAGGGAACCGCGGTCGGAAGGCCGCGGTTCTTTTTTTCCGGCCGCGCGTCTGACGCGGGCCGCCGGCCGGTCAGCCGCTCGTTGCGAAGGATTCGAGGATTCAAGGTGGCACTATGGATGCATTGCTCAAGTTGCTGAAGACCCGCGGTCGCGAACCGGTGGAGAGCCTGGCCGTGATGCTCGGCCTGCCGGTCGACGAGGTGCGCGCCCGCATGGCGGAGTACGAACGGCGGGGGGTGATCCGCGGGTACCAGGCCGTGCTGGATGAGGACACGCTGGAGCCCGACCAGGTGACGGCCATCATCGAGGTGAAGGTCACGCCGGAGCGCGAGGGGGGCTTCAACCACCTCGCCCTCCGCATCGCGCGGTTCCCCGAAGTCAGGGCCGCGTTCCTCGTTTCCGGGCAGGCCGACCTGCTGCTCTTTGTCGAAGGCGCAAACCTCAAGGAGGTGGCGTCGTTCGTCAGCGAGAAGCTCTCGCCGATCCAGGGCGTGACCGCCACGGCGACCTCCTTCATGCTCAAGACGTACAAGAACCACGGTTTCCTGATGGAGTCCCCCGACGAATACGAGCGGCTGAAGGTTTCGCCCTGAGCCCCGGCCTGCGCCGCCGCCTCGGGTCGCGAGCGGCGCGTTTCCGGATCCCATGCCATGAATATCTCCGACCGCATTGCGCGTCATATCGTGGATCTCCCGCGTTCGGGCATCCGCGACTTCTTCGACATTGTCAGCACCATGCGCGACGTTGTCAGCCTCGGGATCGGCGAGCCCGATTTCGACACGCCCTGGCACGTGCGCGAATCGGCGATCTTCGCCCTCGAGCGTGGCGCCACGCACTACACCTCCAACCTCGGCCTGCTGAAACTGCGGCAGGCCATCGCCCGCTACGTGGAGGGGTTCTTCGGCGCCGGCTACGACCCGCAGGACGAGATCCTGGTCACGGTCGGGGTGAGCGAGGCGATGGACCTCGCGATCCGCGCGCTGGTGAATCCCGGCGACGAGGTGCTCTACCACGAGCCCTGCTACGTGTCGTACAACCCGATCATCCGCATGGTCCACGGCGTGCCGGTCCCCGTCGGCCTCACGCGCGAGGAGGGATTCCGGCTCAGCCGCGCGGCGCTCGAGCGGCATGTGACCCCGCGCACCCGCCTGCTCCTGCTGAACTACCCCAACAATCCGACCGGCGCCGCGCTGTCCCGCGCGCACGTGGAGGAGATCGCCGCCTTCGCGCGGGCGCACGACCTGATCGTGCTCTCGGACGAGATTTACGCGGAGCTCACCTACGAGGGCCGCCACGTCAGCATCGCGTCGCTGCCCGGCATGCGCGAACGCACGGTCTTCCTGCACGGATTCTCGAAGGCGTGGGCGATGACCGGCTTCCGCCTCGGGTACGTCTGCGCCCCGCCCCCGCTGGTCGAGGCCATGATGAAGATCCACCAGTACACCATGCTGTGCGCGCCGGTGCTCAGCCAGGAGGCGGCCGTCGAGGCCCTGCGACAGCCCGACCGCGACGTGGAGGAGATGCGGGAGGAGTACGCCCGGCGCAGGAACCTGCTCGTCCACGCGTTCGCGGAGATGGACCTGCCCTGCGCCGCCCCGCGCGGCGCGTTCTACATCTTCCCCTTCATCGGCCGGTTCGGCCTGTCGTCGAAGGAGTTCGCCCTGCGGCTGCTGGAGGAGGAGAAGGTGGCCGCCGTTCCGGGGTCCGCGTTCGGCGCCTGCGGAGAGGGATACCTGCGCTGCTCGTACGCCACGGCGATGGACGACATCCAGGAAGCCATCCGGCGCCTGGGGGCCTTCGTGGGACGGTTGCGAAACGCCACACCCGCGGCGGTGTAGCGCTCCTGATGGCTCCGCCGAGAGATGGAATCGGAACAACAAGACCGCATGGCGCGAGGTCTCCGACCGAGGCGAGACGCCCGTCGCCGCCTTGGATTGTCCCGCCAGGACATGACACGCAGATGCGCAGGGTGTTTCCCGTGAGGTTCCTCCGTGGAGAGGGCGGCGGAACAATCTCAGAAGGCACCGCGGTTGCACGGAGGAACGGAAGAAACGCGGTCGGCGCATGGAGCGGCCGAGACCGTTGGGTTTCGAAGCGCCGCCCTAGAAGTCCATCAGGTACCGATTCGCCGGCGCGGCGTCCGGGGCGCCGCCGGCCGACGGGGGTCGAACATCCATGTTGCGGTAGGCCATGCGGCTGGCGCCCAGCCTCCAGCCGTGCAGGATGCCGACCCGATCGAACCTGAAGCTCGGCGGACTGGCGTCGGTCGCCTCCATTCGTTGTTGCCAGCGTTCCTGCCGGTCGCCCGACAGGGTCACCACGAGCCGGGCCTTCCCGTCGGCGGTGCGCTCTATCGAGAACATGAAGTTCACCGTCCCGCCCGGGATCGGATGTTCCGGCGGCTTGCAGTCCGCCAGCCGCGTCGTGTTCGCCTGGCGCGGGAAACCGCCCCCGGGTTTGTCGCGCTTCCGGAGCAGGCCGTTCTTGGGGGACTTCGCCCCCTGGCCGCCCATGCTGGCGAAGTAGCCGAACCATCCGACCACGCCCGAGTTGCCCCGGGAATCGTAGAGGCCAAACCGGAATTCATCTCCGGCATCGTCGGACAGGTCCGCCATCGCCACCTGTCCGGTCAGGATGATCGAGTCCCCCTGCATCGTCAGCTCGATCGGCGCGAAGGCTGCCCAGATTTCGTTGCTCTCGGCGCTCTTCGAAGAACCGTCGCCGACCCATGGCGATGCGGTCTCAAACGCGCCGCAAGGGAGGTTGGTGGCGCCGTATTCGTCGAACTGCCAGCCGGTGACGGGAGCGGCCATGGCCAATCGGGCGCCAACGACCGCTGCCGATGCAGCCGACCCCAGCAGGTTCATGGGGTGATTTCTAGCGCAAAGAAAGCCTCCGCGGCAAGCCCGGTGCGTGTGCGTTCTTTCGCCCGTTCTTCCACGAGTGGGCCGCGGACCGGCGACGCGCCGCGCCGCCGTCGGGCGCGATCGACACGTCGGATGCGCACAAGCACAGACGCACCCCCCCGACGCGCCGATCGGAGCGTGAGGCATGTAACACACTTTGTAAAGTGTGTGTCATGCTCGGACCTTCTTCCTCCGGTCAGCGAGACGCCCGTTTCCCGCGCCTTGCGTCGGCTTCACCCCTCCGGGCAGGGGGGCGACGATGCGGAGGAAACCGCAGGCCATCGGAATAGCGCATGAGGCCAACCCCGCGTGGAATCCGCCCGCGACCCGGGGCCGACCCACCCCCCATTGTTCTTGTCTTTGCGTCTCGTATTCCCGATAGTGCATCCTCGTGATTTCGCGTGACCAGGCGCCCAACGCCGCCTGTGGGGTGAGAAGCACATGCCAGGGCTGCCCGGCGGCGGTGGAGCCGGCGGGCCGCGGCCTCTCGGGTGCGCGATTCGTCGGATGGTCGGCGGCCGCGTTCTTCGCGCCGCTGGCGGCGTCCATCGCCGCAGCCATGGCGTGGAGAGGCCACCGCGTGCTCCAGTCGGGGGCCGCGGTGGCCGCCCTGGCGGGGACGGGGGTGCTCGTGCATCTCCTGTACCGGCGGAGCCGGGCGGGGCGCGCTTCACCGCCGTGAGGCCGGCGGGACCGGGCGACCGCGGACGCCGCCGGCGGACCCGCCGCCCGGACGACCAGACGCTGGAGAACGAGAGAACCATGACGACCGCGACCATCGAAAGGCCGGGACCGGGGCGATTCGCGCGGGGGGTGCATCCCCCCGACCGGAAACAGCTCGCCCGCGACGTGCCCATCGAGATTCTGCCTGCCCCCCCGCAGGTCACGGTGCCCGTGCTGCAACACACGGGCGCGCCCTGCGAGCCGGTGGTCAAGGCCAGGGATACGGTGGCCTGGGGGCAGAAGATCGCGGAGGCCAGGGGGGCGATCTCGGCGCCGGCGCACTCCCCGGTCAACGGCGTGGTCCAGAAGGAGACCGTGTCGACCCTCCCCAACGGCCGTCACGTGAAGGTCATCCCGATCCAGACCGGGCCGGAACAGCCTTCCCGCGAGGAGCTGTGGAAGGACCTTTTCGGCGGCGAGTGGCCCCGCGACGGGATCGACGCGCTCGATCCGCAACAGATCGCCGCCGCGGTGCGCGAAGCCGGCATCGTGGGACAGGGCGGCGCCGCCTTCCCCACGGCGGTGAAACTCGCGCGCAACGAGAAGAAGCCGGTCGACACCGTGCTGGTCAACGGCTGCGAGTGCGAGCCCTATCTGACCTCCGACTACCGCCTCATGATCGAGGCGCCGCTGCCCATGGTGACCGGCGCCCTCATCGCGGCGCGCGCGGCCGGCGCCCGGAAGGTCTGCTTCGCGATTGAAGACAACAAGCCCGAGGCGGTGAAAGCCCTCCGGGACGCGGCGGACGGCGCCGTGAAGGTGATGGCCGTCGACACGCGTTACCCCATGGGCGGCGAGAAGCAGACGGTGCGCGCGGTGCTCGGGCGCACGATCCCCACCGGCGGGCTCCCGCTGGATGTCGGGGTCGTGGTGATCAACGTCGCCACCGCCGCGGCCATCGCCCGCGCCGTGCTGCGCGGCAAGTCCCTCACACACCGGGTGGTCAGCGTCACCGGCGCCGGCATCGCCACGCCGAAGAACCTGCTGGTTCCGGTCGGCGCGAGCTATGACGATCTGATCCGCCACTGCGGGGGGCTCACGCCCGCGGCCGTCCGGGCGGTCGCCGGCGGTCCCATGATGGGCTTCGCCCTCGGCGAGTTCAACGTGCCGGTCACGAAGGGTACGAGCGGCGTGGTCGTCCTTACCGCCGCGGACGTGGAGCGCGCGGCCGAGACCTCGTGCGTGCGGTGCGGCCGGTGCGTGGACGTCTGCCCGCTCAACCTGGTCCCCTCCCGCATGGCCCTCGCCTCGCGGCACAAGGACTGGCCCCTGGCGCAGCGCTACCACATGCTCGCCTGCATGGAGTGCGGCTGCTGCGCGTACGTCTGCCCGGCCGCGATCCCGCTGGTGCAGCTGATCCGCATGGGAAAAGCCCAGATGCTCAAGGAGACCGGCTCGAAGGCCTGACTATGGAAACACCCTCCTCTGCCCCTCCGCCCGCCCCGGTGCTCGGCGTCGCCCCGGGCCCGCATATTCAGAGCGGGGCGCTGACGACGCGGCGGATGATGTACGACGTGCTGATCGGCCTCGTTCCGCTGGCGGCCATGGCGCTGTGGGTTTTCCGCGACGGCGCGGTCTTCCAGATGGTCATCGGCCTCGCCGCCGCCCTCGCCGCCGAGGCGGCGTTCACTCTCATGCGCGGACGCCGCCCGACGCTCGCCGACGGGTCGGCCGCGGTGACGGGCCTCATCCTGGCGCTTTCCCTCCCGGCGACGGCTCCGTGGTATGTCGCCGCGGTCGGCGCCATGGTCGGCATCGGGATCGGCAAGATCATCTTCGGGGGTCTCGGGCAGAACATCTTCAATCCCGCCATGGTCGGCCGGGCCTTCGTGATGATCGCGTTCCCCTCGCTGGTCGGCGCCACGGCCTACGTGGACGTGACGAGTACCGTCGACGCTCTCACGCACGCGACGCCGCTCACCTCGCTGAAGATGGAGGGCGCGGCGACGGCGCTGGGGCCCCTGTTTCTCGGGACGGTGAACGGCTCCATCGGCGAGACCAGCGCCCTGGCCGCGCTGCTGGGCGGCCTATACCTTTGTCTGCGACGGACCGCGTCGTGGGAGATCCCCGCCGGCGCCATCGCCGCCGTGCTCGTGTTCACCGGCATCCCCAACCTTCTCAACCCCTCGGCGCCGTGGTCCGTCTTTCACCACCTCAGCGCGGGCGCGTTCCTGTTCGGCGCGTTCTTCATTGCCACCGACCCGGTGTCGAGCCCGCTGACCCCGAAGGGCAAATGGATCTTCGGAGCGGGATACGGCGCGCTCGTGCTAATGATCCGGAAGCTGAGCGGATACCCCGAAGGCGTGATGTTCGCGGTGCTCCTGATGAACGCGCTGACCCCGCTGATCAACCGCTGGACGATCCCCGTCCCGGTCGGCGGCCCCGTGCCGGAGCGAAAATGAAACGGAACTACCTGGTCGATGCGTGGCTGGTGATCGTGCTCTCCCTCGCGTTCGGCGCGGGCCTCGCGGGGGTGCAGGCCGCCCTCAAACCGAGGATCGAGGCGAACAAACTCAACGACACCCTGACCCAGATCCCCCGGCTCGTCCCCGGCGCGGAGAAGGGCGAGCGAACCGAAGCCGGCGGGACCGTGGTCTACCGCGCGCTGGACGCGGCCGGTCAGCCGGTGGGATGGGTCGTGCCCGCCCGCGGCCAGGGCTTCGCCGACATCATCGAGATGCTGATCGGGGTGGACCGCGAACTCAGCCGCGTGACCGGTCTGTACGTGCTGGATCAGAAGGAGACACCGGGGCTGGGCGATTTCATCACCACGGAGAACTGGCGGGGCCAGTTCAAGGGCAAGAGCCTCGCCCGGCCCCTCGTCGTGGTCAAACGCAAGGCCGAGGCGGATGGCGAGATCGAGGCGATCACCGGCGCCACGATCTCGTCGGACAGCGTGACGGGGATCCTGAACGCCGCCCTCGCCCGGTTCCGCGCGAGCCTGGCCACGGCCCCCCGGTAACGGAGAACGGCGAATGAGCGACAACGGCCCCACCCCCCTCGAACGGTTCATCGGAGGCCTTCTTCCGGAGAATCCCGTCTTCCGCCAGATCCTCGGCATCTGCCCCACCCTCGCCGTGACCAACACGATGGAGGGCGCCCTCACCATGGCGGGGGCGGTGATGTTCGTGCTCGTCTGCGCCAACGTGCTGACGAGCCTCATTCGCCACCTGCTCAAGCCGCATCTGCGGATCCTGGTGTTCACGATGACGATCGCGACCTTCGTCACGATCGCCGACCGTTTCCTGGCCGCCTTCATGTACGACATGAGCAAGCAGCTCGGCCCCTACATCCCCCTCATCATCGTCAACTGCATCATCATCGCGCGGTGCGAGATCTGCGCCTCGAAGCAGGGCGTGTTCACCGCCTTCAGCGACGCCGTGGGCCAGTCGCTCGGCTTCGCCCTCGGGCTCGGGGCGATCGCGACCGTCCGCGAGATTCTCGGCTTCGGGACCTGGTTCGGGAAGTGGCTCGGCTGGACGGTGATCCCCGCGGCCCCCGCCGAGGTATGGTCGAACTGGGTGGTGATGATCCTTCCGCCCGGCGCGTTCATCACCCTCGGCCTCCTGCTGGGAGCGGCCAACTGGATTGAACACGCCCGCGCGGCCAGGGCAGGAAAGGCGTGAGGCATGGCCATGGAATACCTCTCCTCCATCGTACTTCTGGCGATCTCGACCGCGCTGATCAACAACATGGTGTTCCACTTCTTCGTGGGGCAGTGCCCGTTCATCGGCGTGTCCCGCAAGCTGGACATGGCGTTCGGGATGGGGGCCGCGGTGACCTTCGTGGTGACCGTCGCGGCGCTGTTGAGCTGGCTCATCACCTACTTCGTCCTCGCGCCCGGCGCGCCGTTGACCGCGTGGTTGTGGGGGCTCTTCCACGGCAAGGAGGCCGCCGCGGGGGTGGACCTGAGCATCCTGAACTACATCGCCTATATCTTCGTCATCGCCTGGGCGGTGCAGCTCGTCGAGATGTACGTCCGCAAGTTCTTCCCGGCGCTCTACAAGGCCTTCGGCGTGTTCCTGCCGCTGATCACCACCAACTGCGTCATCCTCTTCGTCTGCCTGGAGATCATGAAACACGTGCAGACCCCCGGGACGGTGGTGGCGGATCCCTGGGGACTCGACAAGGCCCTGATCTACGCCTTCTTCGCCGGCATCGGCTTCCTGATCGCCATCGTGATCATGGCGGGCATCCGCGAGGAGCTGGAGCACTGCGACGTCCCGAAACCGCTCCAGGGGCCGGGCATCACCTTGATCACGGCCGGCCTTCTCGCGCTCGCCTTCCTGGGGTTCACGGGCATGGACTCGAGCCTCGCGAAGCTGATGAGGGGCACGGCCGCCCCGAAGGCCCCGCCGGCCGCGGTGGAGACGCAGAAGTAGCCTGCACGACTCGCCGCGCGACGTCGTATTCCGACAGGTCTCGCATTCGCTCCTGGAGCAGGTCGCCCACCACGCGCGATACGCTGGTCTCATGCTCCGCCGCCCATATCCTGGCCCAGCGGGCCACGTCTTCCTGGAGGGTGATGGTGACGTTCTTCATGACGCAAGAACAGTGCTGCACGAGATTCATGTCAACGCACCCATCGAAGACCGGTCGAGGAGTCACCTCATGGCGCGGACCGGCCGTCCGACTCTACCCGCCGCGCGTAGTATTTCCAGTGATAGCCGTTGGACTCGACCCGCTCGATCCGGATCGCGTCGGGCTGGATCATGCGCACGACATCGGTGTCGCCGTTGGCGTATTTCACCGAAACCGTCTTCGCGTCGATCACCTCGAACCGCGACTCGGCGGCGACCCGCCCATCCGGCCACCACACGGTCACCGTCCCGTCCGGCCGGAACACGCGCCGGAATCCCGGCTTCCCGTCGCGCGGCAGCGTCCACGCCCCGACGATCGCGTGGCGCACGCCGGCGGCCGCGGCATCCTTCGCGCTACCCTGGAGATGCGCCCGGCATCCGGCCGCAACGAGCGCGGTGAGCGCAACGACCAAGGCCCATCCGCCAACCGCGCTTCGCACGTCCGATCTCCCAGGGCGGCGAGCCGCAACCGAAAGGTCTCGGCCGTTCAATGCGCCCACTCCGTGCCTTCCTTTTCTCCGTGCAACCGCGCCGGCTTCTGGGATTGTTCCGCCGACGTTTCCACGGATGAATCTGGCAGAAAACATCATGCGCATCTCCGGGTCATCTTCCGGCGGAACCACCCATGGGGGAGCGCGTGGACCTCAACGCGTCCCGCGCCTTTCGGAGCCTCCGCCCGCGGGGCGGCGGGCCCGTGACGTTCCAGTTTGCCGCCATGCTCATTCTCCGGGCGCTGCGGCCATCTCGAAGCGCAGCTCGCCCCCCTGCACGATTTCGTCGTACGTCACGTAGAGCCGGTCGAGCAGCCGCCCGTTCAGCCGCACGGACTCCACATGGACGTTCTTCGGGCCGGCATTCTCCGCCACGACCGTGAACACCCTGCCATTGGGGACACGCATCATGACCTTGTCGAACAGGGGTGAACCGAGGTCGTAGCGCCCGCTCACCGGATTGACGGGGTAGAACCCGATCGCACTGAAGACGTACCACGCCGACATCTGCCCGCAGTCGTCGTTGCCGCACAGACCGTTGGTCTTCGAGGTGTAGAGCGTCGAGCAGATCTGCCGCACGCGTTCCTGGGTCTTCCTCGGCTGCCCGGCGTAGTTGTACAGGTAGGCGGTGTGGTGGCTCGGCTCGTTGCCGTGCGCGTACTGGCCGATCAGGCCCGAGATGTCGGCCGACGCGTGCTCGCCCTTGATCTCCGGGCTCTCGGTGAAAAGCCGGTCCAGTTTGGCCGCGGACTTCTCCGGCCCCCCGAGCAGATCCATCAGCCCGCCCACGTCGTGCGGCACGAACCACAGCCACTGCCAGGCGTTGCCCTCCGTGTAGTAATGCGTTCCGTGCGCCGAGAACTTCGGATCGAACGGCTCCGCCCACGTGCCGTCGGCCCGCTTGCCGCGCAGAAAGCCGGTCTTCGGCTCGAAGATGTTCCGGTAGTAGCGGCTGCGCTTCATGAACTCGTCGTAGTCGTCCGTCCTTCCCAGCGCCTGCGCGACCTGCGCGATGCACCAGTCGTCGTAGCAGTACTCCACCATCTTCGACACGGCCTCCGTCTCCTGGTCGCAGGGGATGTAGCCAAGCCGGCGGAAGAACGGCAGGCCGCGGAGGTCGTCGTTCGCCGCCGCCTTCATCGCCTCGTAGGCCAGGGTCCGGTCGAAATCGCCGATGTTCTTTAACCATGCGTCGGCCATCACCGGGACCGAGGGATAGCCGATCATGCACATCGTGTCCGTGCCCGCGAGCTCCCAGACCGGAAGCCGGCCGGTCTGGCCGTACTGGTCGAGCATGGACTTGACGATGTCGTTCGTCAGGTCGGGGCGAAGCAGCGCGAGCAGCGGCTTGAGCGCGCGGAAGGTGTCCCAGAGCGAGAGGATGTGGTACTTGGTGTAGCCCTCGGCCTTGACGACATCGCCTTTGTAGCCCTTGTACCGGCCGTCGATATCGGAGAACACCGCCGGCGCGAAGAAGGCGTGGTACAGGGCCGTGTAGAAGATCTTCTTCAGATCCTCGTCGGCGGTCTCCACGTTGATGCGCGCCAGCTCGCGGCACCACGCCATGCGCGCCGCCGTCCTGATCCCGTCGAAATCGGGGTTGGCCGGTTCGGAATTGAGGTTGTTCATGGCGCCTTCCTCGTCCGCGGACGAAAGCGCCACCTGCATCCGGAGCTCGCGGCCCGCGTCGGGGAAGCTCAACGCCGCCTTGACCTCCGTCCCCGTGACGGCGTCGCCCTTCGGCGTGCCCAGCCACGTCTTCATCTCCCCGATCGGCTCCGAGAAGCGCGCGACGAAGAACACCTTCTGGAACGGCGCCCAGCCCCTGGAATGACGCCACCCGGCCACGGTGTCCGGGGCCACCCGGCGAATGCCCGTATCCACCGGCCGGTCATCGCCGAGCCGGAAGCCGAGATCGAAGACCACCTGTTTCGGCCTGCCCTCGGGGAAGGTGTAGCGGTGGTAGCCCGCGCGCAGGGTGGCCGTGAGCTCCGCGTCGATGCCGTCGTCGGCCAGCCGGACCCGGTAGTAGCCCGGAGAGGCGCTTTCCTCCGCGTGCGAGAACCGGCTCACCAGCGCGGCGACGTGCGGGGCGCCCGCCTTGAACATCGCGTCGGTCAGCTCCTTCGTGGTCGGCATCACCGACACGTCGGCGAGGTCGAAGCAGCCGGTGCCGCTGAGATGGGTATGGCTGAAACCGGCGATGGTGTTGGTGGAGTAGTGATAACCGGAGCACCAGTCCCAGCCGGACACGCCGTTGTCCGGGCTGAGCTGGACCATCCCGAACGGCACGCAGGCGCCGGGGAACACATGCCCGTGGTCCGCCGTCCCGATGAAGGGGTCGACATACTGCGCCACGTCGCCGAACTGTGCCCGGCCCGTTCCGCCGAGGGTCAACCCCGCCGCGGCGAGCTTCGCGATGGTTCTGCGATTCATCGTTCCCATCCTCCGTCCAGCCTCGATGCCGTTCATCCGGAATCGGAATCCGGCGGCAGAGCGCTGGAGCAGCAGCCGCTGTCCTTCATGAAGGGGGACATCAGCGGAGGCATGATGACGATTCACGGGGCCGCCGGTCTGTCCGCCGACCGAATCGAATTCAGCGTTTGGCGAACCCGTTTGGCGTCGTCCAGCATGTTCACGCTTTCATGATGGGTGATCGCCTCTTCATAGTGTGTGGCGGCCTCCTCCTTCTTCCCCTGCGCAAGCCTCAGTCGACCGAGGCTTTCATCGGTCTGGGCCAGCCGCGCGATGTTGCCGCCGGTGGCCAGAAGACTGCGCGCCAGAAGAAGCGAAGCCTCGGCCTTCGCGAGGTCGTCCATCGTGAGATAGGTGTTCCCGAGTTCCATGTTCGCAATCCCGACACCTGTAACCGAAGACGATCGCGTGTAGCTCGCGATAGCCTCCTGAAACGACAGGACAGACTTGTCGTATTGCTTCATCGCCCGGTACGACAGGCCCAGGTTATACTGGCAATTGGCTTGGCCGTGAACGTCCCGGGCTGCCGCGTAGCTCTCCAACGCCCGTTGGCTGTAGCCAACGGCCTCTTCGCTTCGGCCCTTGGATGCGGCGAGATTGCCGAGGAGCTTCAGGCAGTCGGCAATCCCCTTGTGATGATGATTCCGCTCAAAGATGGCGAGGGCTTCCTGTGCTTTCTTCTCGCCATCTCCGGCCTGTCCCATCTTGTACTGCAGCAAAGCGATCTCTTCGATCGAATGCGCCTTCAAAAGGTCGTCTTCGCCGCCCTCACACAGGGCAAGCAGTTTCCCATACGTCTTGATGCTGTCGGCATACAACCCCCGCCGGTGCTCGATATTGGCTTTCACCGAGAAGCACTGCTTCGTCGTCTCCGCCGCCCCTGCGGTCTCGAGGATCACGGCCGCCGCCCGTATGTGGGTCAGCGCTTCCGCAAGCCGTTCGTGCGCGTCCTCGTGCAGCGCACAGAGGATCAACGCCTCCCCTTCCCTCTCCTTCAGCCTGTTCTGGCGGGCAATGGACAAGGCCAGGCCGAGGTAGGCGCGGGCGAGTTTGGGATCTCCCCTCTCATTCCAGATCTGCCCCAGCGCCACAGCGTACTGGCTGCTGAGTTCCGGCTTCATCCCTTCCAGTTCCCTGACGGCGGCGGCGTAGTCCATGCCGCTGAGTTTGTGCAGCGTCGGGATCGCGATGCGAGACGCCCGTTCCGAAGGGATGGCCCACGCGGGCGCCGGGAGAAGGCTCAGGACCACCATGAGCGCTGGAACCCATCGTCGCATGGCAAACACCTCGCTTCCTTGCGGGAAACCGCTGTCACGCTCGCGAAGCGGCAGTCGATGCCGATGACTGGCTGACCTCTCATACCGCTCTCCGTCTTCACCGCTTCCTCGGTCCTTCCGGCCGTCAATGGTCACCGATTGAAATACGAGCGTCAATGAAAACGCGAAGATCCCACCCTCCGCTGATTGCCGCTCCCCTCAGAGAGGTTGGCGAGCGCAGATAGGCGAGCCGCGCCCGGAAACCGGGGATCGGCGGGGCGAGCACCAGCGCCGCGGCTGCGAGCAGGGGCATGGCCATGAAGCACATCAGCAGGAAGCGGGACAGAGGAGATGCCCACAGGAAACAAGGGACGGCCATGAGCAGTCCGGCCACGAGAGCTCCAACTTGCGCTCCTACTGGATGCGCGGAGAGAACCAACACGAGCACCATCGCGGCCCCCCAGACCGCCATTCCCACGTGGAGTGGAATGGGCGGTGCATAGACGGGATTCGTCGAGACCAGCACACCGATGAGAACCCCCATAGCGGGCCAAACTAACCGCCCCTGGCGGCGGGCGGCCGATGCAAGGGGGGATTGCCTCCGGGGCGGCTCGGACACATACTCGTCGAGTCCGGCCTGAGAAGGCGGTCTCATGACGGGAATCTGCCACAACGCCGGCCCGCCAACAAGCATGGCAGGACAAGGGACAGGACAAGGGACAGGTAGGACGGACATGGTGGAGAGGAGGATGAATCTGACTACCGCTTCACGTCGTCTCCTACCGTTGTTGTCCCAACGGCTTTCCCGGCCGTGGGACTGTCCTCCTCGCCAGTAGAAAACCGATTCCCGCACCCAGGAAGAACGCCATCAGAAGCGGCAGAATGATTATCATGAGCCCCAGTCGGAAACTGAAATCCTTTAACATCGCACTGTCTTTCAGACCTCCGCTATTCCATTCCTTCGCTCGACTGCCGGGCCATCCCCCACCGGAGGGCACCACGAGATAGAACTCTCTCCACGAGTAGAGATGCAAATCGCAGATATCGGCTATCTCTTGCAGCGCCTGTTCGCGACCGACGTCCCGCAGAGAGATGTCGTATCTCGGCCTGTTCGTCAGAGGAACGGGTTCATACGCCAGATTCAACCGCGCCTCCTGTGCGAATGCCACGAGGACTTCCTGCCAGGTCGCATTCTGGATCGAGAAGGACATGGTCCTCGATATCGTGGAGGTCTCTGACGAGGGCTGATAGACGAGGCATCTCAGTGTCCCCGGATCGACCTTGGGGCAAATCACGAACACGCGCGAGTCCGGAGCGTGTTCCAGGACGCACAGATCGCTCTGAGACAGGATTTCTTCGAGAGCCACCCTCCATGACACTTGCTTCAGGTTTGCAGTGACGCGGCCCCGGAGCATTTCAGGGTTCGCGACAATGTTGACGCGCGCGACTCTCGCCATATTCTCAACGACACATGTCAGCGGTGCGTCGTTGTAGCTGAAGTTACAGAGATTCGTATCTGGCGAACCCGTCCATTGCCCTTGCTGCGCGATTGCGACTTCTTCGCGAGGCGTTCCATGTAACGATCCGTCCCGAAGAGGAACGTCGCCTGCCATGGCGAATGACGCAAGACATATGGCCGGCACAACGACACACGCCGTCGTCATTCGTCTCATGGCTCCACTTGTAGCACTACCTCCGCCAGATGAAAAGAACACGAAGGAAAGGGCGCATGACGCGTTGAGGCAAATTGTGTCGCTTGAGTCAGATTCCGAACGCATTGGGGCCAAGGCGTTTCCCCCGCGTTGAACGAGCCGTCAACGGTCACTCGTGCCGCAGGCTTTCGATCGGGCTGAGGCGGGCGGCGCGCCAGGCGGGGTAGAAGCCGAAGAAGATGCCCACGGCGGCGGAGAAACCGAGTGCAAGGACGACCGAGTTGAGCGTGACGATCACGGGCCAGTTGTTCGCATACGCCACGCCGCGGGCGGCGCCGATGCCCAGCGCTATGCCAAGGACTCCGCCCGCGCCGGCCAGGGCGATGGCCTCGACGAGGAATTGCAGGAGGATGTCGCGCCGACGGGCGCCGACGGCCATGCGCAGACCGATCTCGCGGGTCCGCTCGGTCACCGACACGAGCATGATGTTCATGATGCCGATCCCGCCGACCACCAGCGAGATCGACGCGATGACCGTGAGCAGGAGCGTCATCAGCCGCGACACCTGCGTGATCATCTGCGTGACCTCGGTCATGTCGGTGATGGTGAAATCGTCCTCCTCGCCTGGCGCGATGCGGTGTCGCTGGCGGAGGATGCCGGCAATCTCCTCCTTGGCCCGCGCCATCCGCTCCATCGACTTGAGGCTGATCAACAACTGGTGAACGTCGTTGAACGGCGAGTTCTGGATGACGCGGCGGCAGGTGGTCCACGGAACGATGATGGTGTCGTCCTGGTCCTGGCCGAAGGCCGCGCTGCCCTTGCGGGTCATGACCCCGAGCACGCGGAAGGGCATGCCGCGGATGCGGATCATCGCCCCCACCGGATCGTCGTCGAGGGAGAGTTCCTCGACCACCGTCAGGCCGAGCACGCACACCCGCCCGCCGCTCCGCACGTCGCCGTCGCTGAAGAAATCGCCGTCCCGCAGCTCCCACTTGCGCACGTCGAGGTAGCCGAACCCGACGCCCTGCACCGACGTCGCCCAGTCGTTCTCCCGGTAGACCACCTGCGCGCCGCTGCGCACCATCGGGCTCATCGCCGCGACGAGCGGGCATTCGCGCAGGATCGCCTCGCCGTCGTCGGCGGTCAGGGTCCTCGCCCCGCCGTGGCCGCTTCGGAATCCTCCGGTGCGCAGGCTGCCGGGGAAGATGACCAGCAGGTTGCTGCCCATGCTGTTGATCTGATCCCGCATGCTGATGGAGGCCCCCTGCCCGACGGCGACCACGGCGATCACCGCGGCGATGCCGATGATGATGCCCAGGGCGGTGAGCAGCGACCGCCCCTTGTTGCGGCGCAGGGCCTGCAGCGCGATCCGGAGCGTGACGAGGCCGTTCATACGACCGCCCCGTCCTTCATGTGGATCGTCCGCTGCGCGAAGGCCGCGATGTCATGCTCGTGGGTGACCATGACGATGGTGATCCCCTCGGCGTTCAGGGTCTCGAACAGCGCCATGATTTCTTCGCCGGCGTGGCTGTCGAGGTTGCCCGTCGGTTCGTCGGCCAGGATGAGCGGCGGCTGGTTCACCAGCGCGCGGGCGATGGCGACCCGCTGCTGCTGGCCGCCGGAGAGCTGGCTGGGATGGTGATGCAGCCGCTCGCCGAGCCCCAGGCGCGACAGCAGCTTCGCGGCGCGTTCCCGGCGGCCGGCCGCGTTGATTTTCGGGCCGTAGTACAGCGGCAGTTCGACATTCTCCAGCGCGGAGGTGCGCGAGAGCAGGTTGAAGTTCTGGAACACGAATCCGATCTTGCGGTTGCGGATCTGCGCGAGGGCGTCGTTGCTCATCCGGCTCACCTGCGCGCCGTCGAGCCAGTACTCGCCCGAGGTCGGCCGGTCCAGGCAGCCGAGCACGTTGAGGAGCGTGCTCTTGCCCGATCCCGAGGCGCCCATGATCGCCACGAACTCGCCCCCGTCGATCTCCAGCGTCATGCCGCGCAGGGCGGGGATTTCAATCTCGCCCATCCGGTAGATCTTCGCGATCTGGTTCAAGCGGATCAGCATCGGCTTCCGCGTCCCGTGTCCTGAGTCTTGCGTCTCGTGTCCGGGTCTTGAGTCGTCAAACTCGGATTCCAGGCTTCCGGCTTCATGTCTCAGGTGTCAGGTTTCAGGTTTCAGGTTCTGTTCCCCTCTCCTACCGCCTGCGGCCGCCGGAGCCCGGGAAGCGCGGGGCGAAGGGGTTCACCGTGGTCTGGGCATCCGCGTCCAGTTCGGCGAGTCCGACAATGATCTCTTTCCCTTCCGCGGCCTCCTCGGGGCCGATGATCTCGGTGAAGGCCCCGTCGGTGATGCCCACCCGCACGTGCATCGGAGTGGGGTCGCCCTTGGGGTCCGCCGGCGGCAGCCACACCCGCTGCCCGCCCGCGCCGCCGCGCCGCATCCCGGGGGGACCGCCCCGCCCGCCCTCCCCGGCCATGCCCGGCGGCCGCCGGCCCGAGCCCGCGCGTTCGTCTCCGCCGGCGCCGCGGGAAGACGACGACGCCGCCACCGTGCCGGTGCCGCTCCCGGCCGACGCCCCCCCCTCGCCGGAGCGTGTCTCGTTCAGCGTCGGCTTGAACCGCAGCGCCGCGTTGGGAATCTTCAGCACGCCCTCGCGGCGCGCGACCTCGCAGGTGATATTCGCCGTCATGCCCGGGAAGAGTTTCAGATCGGGATTGTCGGCGAGGATGACGACGGGGTAGGTCACGACGTTCTGGACCGTGGCCGCGGCGAGCCGGACCTGGTCCACCCGCCCCGTGAACTCCTGGTCGTGCGCGTCGACGGTGAAGCTCACGGTCTGCCCGGCCTTGATGCGGCCGACATCCGCCTCCGGCACGCTGGCCTCCACCTGGATCTGCCGGAGGTCGGTGGCGATGCGGAACAGCATCTGCGCCGACATGCTGGCGACCACCGTCTGCCCCTCGTCCACGTTCCGTTCGATGACCACGCCGTCCACCGGCGAGCGGATCGTCGTGTAGCCGAGGTTCGCCTTCGAGAGCCGCAGCGACGCCTCCGCCTGCTCCACCGCGGCCTTCGCCACCTCCAGCTGAGCAGCCAGCGTGTCCCGGTTGGCCACCGCGGCGTCGAGCTCGGCCTGCGAGAGCATGTCGCGCTTGGCCAATTCCTTCGCCCGAACCAGCTCCTTCTCCGCCTGCGCGACCTTGGCCTCCGCCTGTATCACGGACGCCCTGCTCTGCGCACGGTTGGCCTCGTCCTGCGCCAGCCGCGCCTCGTACACGGTGGGCTCGATCTGCGCCACCAGGTCGCCGGCCTTCACCGGATCGTTGAAGTCCACGTACAGCTTCTGCACCGGCCCGTTCACCTGGGTTCCGACCTGCACCAGCCGGATCGGCTGCACCGTCCCGGTGGCGCGGACGGTCTGGACCACGTCGCCCCGTTCGATGCGGGCGGTCCGGTAGCCGCCGTCGCCCTCGACGCCGCGGCGT
Source organism: uncultured Verrucomicrobiota bacterium (assembly GCA_964610105.1). Lineage (GTDB taxonomy): Bacteria > Verrucomicrobiota > Kiritimatiellia > PWTM01 > PWTM01 > CAZSUU01. The sequence goes on from CAZSUU010000032.1 coordinate 44,992, forward strand.
TTCCACCACATCCACCCCCCCGCACCCAGGAACGACACCACCACCAGGAATACCAGCGCCTTTTTCATGGCTCCTCGCCGCCTATCGTGTGGAGAATCTGCGCCGCCGCCGTTTCGTGATCGAACCGCGCCTTCACCTGGTCGCCCTGCGCCTGGATCAGCGCCACCTGCGCATCCGTCAGCTCCACCGCCGTGGCCTTCCCGAGGCGGTCCCGCTCGACCACCAGTTCCAGCGTCTCGCGCGCCACGCGGACGTTGAGGTCCGCCAGGCCTAGACGTTCCCGCGCCGTGTCGCGCGCATTCAGGGCCCGCGTGAGATCGAGATAGATCTGCTGTTCGCGGTCCGCCACCCGCGTCCGGGCGGACTGCATCTGCGCCACCGCCGAGTCGATGCCCGCCGTCCGCCGGCCGCGGTCGAAGACCGTCAGCGCCGACTGCAGGGCGGCCGACCAGTTCCACACGAGCGGGAACGCTCCGCCGCTGAAGGCATAGCTGGCCCGCAACGAGAGGTCCGGGTAGAGCTCGGCGATAGCCGCGTCGACCGCGGCCGAGGCCGCCCGCTCCAGGGCGCGCAGCGAGCGCAGCTCGGGGTGGCTCTCGCGGGCCCGGGCCATGAGCACCGCCGCCTCCCCCTCCACCGCCAGGCCGCCGCCCTCTCCGAGACGGTAGCCCGGCTCCTCCGCCAGCCCGAGGCTGCGGTTCAGCGTCGCCCGCGCCGCGGCCTCCGCGTTGCGCGCGTCGATGAGGTTCAGCCGGGCGTTTCCGAGATCGAGCTCCGCCTTCGTCACGTCGTACCGCGTGCGCTGGCCGACCTCGGCGAACGAGCGCACCTGGTCCAGCCGGACCCGGAACTGCCGCACCGCCTCCTCCGCCACCGCCCGCAGCTCCTGCGCCTTGGCCAGGTCGAAGAAGGCGGAGCGCACGGCGTAGACCGCATCGATGCGCGCCGTGCGCAGGTCCTGTTCCGCCGCCAGGCGCCGCTCCACCGCCTGCCGCACCGTCGCGGGCGTGCGGCCGAAGTCGTAGATCAGGAGGTCCAGGTCGGCCGACGCGCTGTAGCTGGGATCGTTCTCGGAGCTTCCGCGGCGCAGCTCGCTGTTGGAGGTGCGGCGGCTGTACCCGGCGCCGGCGCCCACCGACGGCCCGTAGGCTGACCGCGCGGTCGTCACCTGCGCCTCGGCGACCTCCAGACCGCGCCGGGCGCGGACCACCGACGGCTGCACGGCGAGTGCGATCCGCTCGGCCTCGACCCGGCCGAGCACCGTGTTGGAGGACAGCCCGACCTCCGCCGCCGTGGCCGTCCGCTCGCCGGGCACGGCGGTCTCCGGCTTCTGCGCCTCGCGCGCCCGGCGAACCGTCGCGCACCCCGTCGCGCCCAGGCCGGCCAGGAGCAGGCCCGAGAGGGCCGCGCAACGCAGCACACCGCGGCGGACCGGCGGCCGCCCGCGCGTCGGATTCATACACTCCTCCCCGCGCGTGCCGGGGCCGTCGCCCCCCGCGCCGTTCCAACGCCCGGAAGAACGGGCGCCGACATCTTCCGAATCAGGGAAAGAAACAGGTTCTGCTCCCGTTCGTCGAGCGCCGCGAGCACGCCGTGCGCCAGCTCCAGCCGCCGCTGCCGCAGCTGGCCGTGGAGCCGGCGCCCCGCGGCCGTCAGCCCCACGCGCACCACGCGGCGGTCCGACTCGTCGTGCGCCCGCCGGACCAGCGACTGCCGCACCAGGCGGTCCACCACCCCCGTCAGCGTGCTCACGGCCCGCGCCATCCGCCCTGCCAGCTCCCCCATGCTCACATCCCCGCCGCCGAGGGTGAGGATGACCTGCATCTCCTGCCGCGTCAGCGGCACGTCCTCCCGGGCCTCGCCGCCCGGGCGGGACATGAACCGCCGCACGAGGGCGTCCATGTGGCCGACCAGCTCGACCGCCCGCTGTTCCAGGATTCTCCGTCGCGCCATGGAAGAAGGCATATAGCGGATAACAGTTTGGAAGTCGAAATATTTTTGTTCCGAACTATTTCCGCCGGACGGGCCGGACCGACGCGGCGCGCGACGGCATGGCCCGCCGCCTTCCGAAACCCCGCCCGGCCGGTCATTCCGCCACGTGGACCGAATAGTCGCCGGACTTCTCGTCGGCCTCCAGCTTCAACAGTCCGCGTTTCTCCGCCTCGAGCAGGACCGCCTTGAACGACCTGAAGCCGTGGGCCCGTTCGCTGAACCCGGGGTTGCGGCGCTTGAGCGCCTGCTTGATCATGGAACCCCAGATCGGCTCGTCGGGTCCGCGCTCCTCGGCCAGCGCCTCCAGCGTCTCCGCGACCTGCGCCAGGGCATCGTCGCCGGTCGGCCCGGCGCCCCCGGTCTTGGCCACCTTGGCCGGCGCGGCGGCCGCGGCGCCCCGGTGACGGCTCTTCGACGCCTCCGCCCGGACGAAATCGTCGTAGTACAGGAACTCGTCGCAATTGGAGATAAACAGATCGGAGGTTGAGTTCTTCACCCCGATCCCGATCACCGTCTTCGCATTCTCGCGCAGCTTGCTCACGAGCGGCGAGAAATCCGAGTCTCCACTGATGATGGCGAACGTGTCCACGTGCCCCTTCGTGTAGCAGAGGTCGAGGGCATCGACGACCATCCGGATGTCGGCGGAGTTCTTGCCCGACTGGCGCACATGCGGGATCTCGATCAGCTCGAACGCCGCCTCGTGCAGATCGCGCTTGAACTCCTTGTAGCGCTCGAAGTCGCAGTAGGCCTTCTTGACCACGATATGCCCCTTGAGCAGCAGCCGCTCGAGGACCTTGCGGATGTCGAACCGCGGGTAATGGGCGTCGCGGGCGCCGAGGGCGATGTTCTCGAGATCAAGGAACACGGCGATCGTCGCGTTCGTATCGTTCGGTTTCATGGGGGTGGAGTGTACACCAGACCTTCCGCCGGGGGCAGGCAAATTCGCCGACGGCAGATTCGCCGGGCAGCGGCCCTGTTTCGCTCCGCGCGTGGCGTCGGGCCGGCACTCCGCCCTCCGCGGTCCGCGGCGCGCCCGGGCGGCGCTACACATGGGCGTCCCGGGCGGCGCGGAAACCGCGTTTGCTGGCGCGGAAGCCGGGGGCGTTGCGATCCCGGTTGGCGCACCGGAAGCGATCGGAGCGGGCGCTGCGCCACGCGCCGCCCCGCACGACCCTGTATTCTCCGCTCGGGGGCGGGCGCAGGTTTCCACGCTCGTACCGCCCGAAGGCATCGGCCTCGTACCCGTCGGCACACCACTCCCACACGTTCCCCGCCATCTGGTACAGGCCCCACGGGCTGCGCCCCTCCGGGAAGTCCCACACGCTGCACGTGGTTCCGTGCGCCCGGTTCGCGTCGTTCCGGCACTTCGCGACGTCCCATTCCTTGCCCCACGGGAATTCGCGCCCGTCGGTCCCGCGCGCCCCCTTCTCCCACTCCAGCTCGGTGGGCAGTCTCAGGCCGGCCCACGCGCAGTACGCCTGCGCATCGTCCCAGCTCACGCAAACCACCGGGTGATCCGCCTTCTCCGGAGGGAACGACGTCCCCTGCCAGACCGGCGTCCCCCAGTTCGCCCTGTCCGGCGGCCGATGCCCCGTGTCGTCCACGAACCGCTTGTACTGCGCGTTGGTGACCGGATGGACCGCGAGGTAGAAGGGGGGCAGTTCGACCGGGAAACGCTCCTTCCCCGCCAGGAAAGTTCCCCCTGGAATCAGCGCCAGCCGTGTCCCGTCCCGGGCGTTCTCGATCATCCGTTCCGGCTCGCTGTCCATACCCTCTCCCCCATCGGCAGCCGTGGCGCCGGGATGCCTCGTCCCGCACCGTACCGTGTCCGCACCGGCTTAACTGCTACCACGACACACCGGCCGGGCAAGCACAATCCGGTGGGTGCGCGAACAGGAGGTAACAGCGATGACAGAGCCATCCTGTCCTCGCCCTCCGTTTCCTTCTGTTCCAGTCCTCCATCCCTCCACATCACGACGCGCCGCGTGTGGCGATCGCCTGCGCCCGACGGTAACTGGCGCGGAAATGGGCGGTCCATTCCCGGAGGTACTCCAGACGGTCGCGCCGCGCGGTCTGCTCGAGGATCGTCCTCCAGGTCAGCGGGTCCGGCTCGCCCGGCAGGCGCCCGAGCTGCGCCATCGCCTCCGGCTGGCGCGCGGGGCCTCCGTGGGCGATGACGGCCTCCCACGCCGCCTGCAGCTCCTCCTGCGAGTCCAGGCACATCGCGCGGACGAAATCGCGCAGGAGGCCGAAATGCGCGCCGGTCCAGCGCGGGCGGTACACGAACAGATCGGCGAGGATGTACGGGTTGATGTCCGGCCGCGACAGGTCATCGGCCGCGTGCGCCCGATGCCGCTCGTAGGCGGCCTGCAGGAGGGTGTTGGTCGAGGGGTAGAACTCGCGGCGGATGGGCAGGCGGCGCAGCGAGAACTTGTGCGGTCCGCCGGGCGCGCCGGCGCGATAGCACCAGGTCTTCTGCCCTTCCTCGCCCAGGACGAACTCGATGAACCGCACGGCAAGCTCACGGTGTTCCGCGCCCCGCATCAGGCTGACGGGATCCGCGTTGACGATCGAGCCGCCGGCCGGATTGACGAAGACCAGGCGCTCCCGGCCATCCGGTCCGCGGCTGTACTCCGCCTGGAAGCGCGAGAGGAAGTCGATGCCGATGCCCGCCGCCGCCGCCCCGGCCGCCACGTCGAGCGGCAGTTTGGTCGACGTGTCGGAGAAGTAGCGCGCGTTGGCGCCGATGCGCTGGATGAGCCGCACGCCCCCGAGCCACCCGTCCTCGACTGCCCGCTGGTAGGCGGCGGGCACCTCGGGCGGCATCATCCCCGGGGGCAGTTTCGCCGCCGCGATCGCCTTCTCGTACCGCTCGATCGCCGCCTCGCCGAATCCTGCCGCGCGCACGGCGGCGCCGCATTTCTGCTGGATGACCACCTCGTAGGTCTTGGCTACACTGGCGCTCTTGGTGGGATCCGTCAGCGCGAGCGTCCGGAAGTAGGCGGGCGCCGCGAGATCGTCCCACCCCGCGGGCGGCGTGGGGATGCCGAGGTCGCGCAGACGATCGACGTTGTAGGAAATCCCGAAGGTGCTGACCGCGTTCCCGAAGAGATAGGGCGTGCGCCAGTTCTCCCCGCTGACCCGCTCGGGGATCAGCTCGGTGCCGTCGGCCGCGCGGAGCAGACCCGGCGGCTCCCGCCCCGCCGGCCACGGCGGCACGATGCAACCGGCGCCGGCCGCCTTCTGGTGGTCGTACTCTCCCCCGCCGAAGAACACATCCACGCGGCTCGTGAACTGCGCCGGATCGTCGGTCGCGCGGTAGGCCGTGTGCAGCTCCGCCAGCTCCTTCCATCGGCCCTCCGCCTCCGCCCGGCGGTGTGCCAGCGCTTCCGGTCCCTCGCCCTCGCGCGGTTCGAGGCGCGGCGGGTTCTTCGTGTCGAACTTGCGGTCGAGCAGCGCCTCCGACGCGCCCGCCGGCCACGGGCGGCCCCGCCCCTGCCACCATGCGCGGACGGCGGCCACGTACTGCGCATCGAGGTACCGCGCGATCTCCGTCGTGCCGCCGATGGCGATCCACTGGACGTCCACCGGTGTCCCGTGCGCCCGCGCATGCCATTCCGAGAAGGCGCGGCCGAATTCGTAGCGGATGGCCTCGTTGTGCGGGCTGACGATCGTCAGCACCGGCCGGCCGGAGACCGGCGACGATCCCGCCTCGCCCCCGCGCTCGCGCGCCACGAACGGCAACGCGACCACCAGGGCCGCGAGGAACAGGATGACCAGGTTCCGCCCCATGATCGTGCCGCATCATAACCGGCCGCGCGCGGGAGTTCAAAGGCGATCGGAATTCAATTTCCGGACCTGACCCAGAGACGCTCGGCACGCTGTAGTTCCGCCGTTTTCCCAGCGGATCCGATCGCGCCCAGCGCCCCGCCGATAGAACACCGTAACCGCACCCTCCCGCAAGACGGCGGGTCCGGAGGCCCCGCTCTACCTTGCGCATCGAGTCGTCGACGGGTGGGGCGCGGCATCCTGACGCGCCGTCGGACTGATCGCGCGCAGGATTGCGCGCGGTACGCCCAGGACCCGTACCGCGGGCAATCCTGCCCGCGCAGTTTGCCGTCGATGCGACTGGGGACAGACACTTGCCGTCCCGTTCCCGTCCCGATCGCCTCGCGCGAAGGCGCAAAGTCCGCCAAGGGAAGGGTGGGCGCTGCTCTCTGTTCGACCTTGGCGCCTTGGCGTCTTGGCGCGAGATGATGTTTTGTACATATCGACTGCCCGTAATGCTTCCAGGTGTTCAGGTGGAGCTGGTTGACCACAAGACGCTCCGCCGGCGCCGAAGGCAATGGCCACAAGAAACTCAAAAAGCCGCAAAAGACGCAACACTGAACCGATACCGATTCGTCTTGAAAGGCCAGGCATGTCTTCTTGCGATTTCCTGCATTTTTTGAGGCAATCGTCCTCACGCCCGATCGGCGAGATGGCCCCACGACACCGCCGACTCCGCCACCGCCCACGCCGCCCTCTACCGCAACCCGCCCGACACCTCCTGATCCCCCCCGCGCCCGCCCCAAAGGGGCCAAACTGTTACCCCGGACCTAACCCCGGGGCACCGTTTAGAGCGGACGGCCCTTCCCGCCCTGAACCAGATGTGAGCAAAAGTATCGGCCGCCCTGTCTTCTCAAAGACAAAAGGTTTACCCAGCATTTGTGTCACTTGTTCGCGCTGTTGCTGCGAAAGAACGGCCCTGATCTCTTTGTCTCGGGCCGCTCGCAGACCCTCAAATCGCCCAGCTGAATCGCCAATTCGAACAATCCGGGAAGCTATGGTCTCGCCTCGGCCGAGACCGGCGATTCTTTCGCGGCCGATTTGCCGCGCCAAAGGCTCCATTTTGTTGGCGTAGGCCGTGCATATTCGCGTTAGTCTTTGACGCTGTAAGACTGTCAGCCCGAGTTCATCCATCACCCCTTGATGAGCGTAGATGAAGTCCAGCCCCCTGGTCTGCCTCACAATCTGCCAGAACCGCCGTTGCTGGTGCTCAGTAAGCTGCCCGATCACAGTCTTGGCACAATCTCGCTGTGCACGAGCCATGGCCTCAAACAGACTGTTGGCATCATTTCGGCCAGTTTCTTTGAGTACACTCTTCTTGGCGTCCACAATCGCTCTGTCCCAAGCTTGGGTACGAACAATGAGAATGCGGTTGTACTGCGCATTTGTCACACCCAAATCTCCCATCACCCTGTGATTGCTGCTCAACGTCAGCACGAGGTCGGTCTCATCCAAGCACATTGTCTTCAGATAAGACTCGTCAGATGCACACGCACCCGTGAGATGCGCCAACATGCTGAGAAGGAGCACCGTCCAGACAGTGAGAAGTGGTTTCATATTGTTCGCTGCGACGTTCTTCAACGGTGCGATGCGACTCCTGTGCCACAGAAGAGGATAAGCATCGCGGTATATGCTTCATACGCCTGGCGGAGTGATGATCCAGGAGCTGGCATCGTACGAGAACTCGATGCAGCGGTAGGGCACGTCAGCGGCGACTACATCCTCGAGAGTTTCCATCGAGATCAGCCGATTCTCGGCGTCCCACCGGTTGGTCCAGCGGCCGTCGCTCGTCCCTCCTTCGCCAAGGCTACGGAGGGCGGGCGGGTTGCCGTCCGCGTCGTAATCGAACTCCTCCGGTGTCTTCGCCACGAACCGCTTGCCCCTTGTCTCCGCAAGGTACACGTCCGGACTTTCTGCCTGGCCGACACTCGCCTTGGTCTCAGGATCAGTGGCTCCCGCCGCAACGAGGACCATCAGCGCGCAGTCGATGCTTGTCTTCTTCCTAAGGCGGCGAGCCGCAACCCAATGGGCCTGGCCGCTCAACGTTTCCGCTCCAATCCGTCCGTTCCTCCGTACAACCGCGCCACCTTTTGAGATGGTTCCGCCGCCCTTCGCAACGGAGAACCCGAACGAGAAACATCCTACGCATCTGCGTATCATGACTGGGCGGAACAATTCAACGCGGGCTACGCCCACAACCCAAGG
>CAZSUU010000033.1:0-52330 GCA_964610105.1 uncultured Verrucomicrobiota bacterium
TGGGCGCGCAGCGGGATGTCGGCGACCCCCTTGCGCAGGGGACGAGGCGCCTTCTATAGAATTCTGGCCTTCAGAATCGCGAGGCTCATGGGCAGATGCCGGTGCTGGAATGCTTTTGCGGCCATATCCGGGTTCGTGTAGCGGGTAGACGTAAGACCAGTCCCGTTGGAGTTCGGATCAGGCAGGCGGTTTCGCGATGGGAGTGTGGACGAGCCGCGGGGTTGGCGGGAGAACCATCGGGATCGGGGTCGGTATCGAATGCCTTCGCGATAGCGTCGGGAGACGGAACGAAAACAGGGATCGACCCCCGATACCGATACCGACCCCGACGCCGATGGGAAACGGGAGGCGCATCGCCAGCAAGGACCTTACGCAAAACCGTGCATAACGCGCGAAAAAAGGCTAGAAGATACAGAAGGAGACCGACATGAAGAGGCACACATCAGTCTGGACTGGTGGGATTGGAGCTCTGGCGACCACGGCCGTGATCGTCGGAACAACCGCGGCGGGCGCGGCGGGCGCGGACCCCGCGTACGAGTGGAGGAAGGGCGACGGATTCGTGGAGCTGGCCGCCGGCGGGAAACCGGTCTGGCGCTTCAACTGCGCGACGAACCTCCCGAAGCCGTACTTCGATCCGCTCGGCGTGCCGGGCGGGCCTTCGCTCACCTGGAACAGCCCGTCGGACCACGTCTGGCACCACGGCCTGTGGTTCTCGTGGAAGTACATCAACAAGGTCAACTACTGGGAGTCGGACAAGGCGACGGGGCTCTGCGCCGGGCGGACGACGTGGCGCGACGTGCGCGTCGAAACGCGGGACGATCATTCCGCGCGCATCGCCCTGCGCCTCGACTACCGACCGGCCGGCGCCGCGGAGGCCGTGCTCACGGAGGAACGGGAGATCGCGGTGTCCAGGCCGGCGGCCGACGGAACGGTCTCGATCGACTGGACGATGGCGTTCCGCGCCGGGCGGGAGCCGGTCACGCTCGACCGGACGCAGCCGACGAAGATGCCGGACGGCTCGCCGTCCGGCGGGTATGCGGGGCTCGGATGCCGGTTCGCGAGGGCACTGCAGGACATCCGCGTGGCGGCCGAGGGCGATCCGGGGCCGGTGGCGAACAACCGGATCAACTTCACCGGGCGCGCGTCCGAGGTCAACGGCCGCGCCGGCGACCGCGAGTTCGGCATGTGCATGCTGGAGCATCCGACGACGCCGCGGGCGCCGGGCCGCTGGTACCACGTGATCGATCCGAAGCCCAGCTTCTGGTTCATGAACGCCGCCTTCGTGCAGCGAGAACCCTTCTCGGTGAAGGCCGGCGAGTCCTTCACCCTGCGCTACCGGGTCATCGTCCACCCGGGGCGATGGGACGGCGCCCGCCTCCGCGCCGAGGCTGACGGCTTCGCCAAGTGACCGGATTCCGCGCCTACTTCGGCAGGGGCTTGACGACGATGTTGCGGTAGGCGACGGGGCCGTGGTTGCCCTGGAACATCAGGGGGCCGGTAGCCGCCTCTTTGCCGGTCACGCCGCCGGGGGTCGGGCCGGGCATCTCCAGGTTCCGGTGCAGCACCTGCCCATTGAGCTCGACCTTCAGGAACATGGCGTTCTGCGTCTTCTTGCCGTTCTCGTCGAACCGGGGAGCGCGCCAGTCGATCACGTACTGCTGCCATTCGCCGGGCTTCTTCGACGCGTTGACCGGCGGGGAGAATCCGCCGTAGATGGCGCCCATGTCGCCGCTGCCCATCGCGGTCTTGCCATGGCTGTCCAGCACCTGGACCTCGTATTCCCCCATCACGTAGATGCCCGAATTCGAGTCGCGCGGCACCATGACCTCGACCTCGATGCGGCCATCGCCGAACTTCGCCTGCGAATAGAGATCCTGGCTCCCGCCGTGGGCCGGCGTCAGGTTGATCAGCTCGCCCGTCCCCTCGGCCTTCTCCAGCAGCTTCGGGTTCTCCGCCGAGACCTTCGCCCTGCCCGCCACCCACCGGTTGGTCTTGCCCGAGCCGGCCCGGGCCTCCCAGCCGGCGAGATCCTTGCCGTTGAACAGTACGGTCGATCCGTCGGCCGGGCTGTCCGCCCGCGCGGCCGGCGGACAGCCGACCGCGAGACCGCACGCCAACGCCGCCACGGCCAGGCATCGTCCCTGGCCGGCGCCGTCGCCGAAACCCCTCATCGCCACGCGCTTCATCCTGGCCCCTTTCTCATCCATGGATACGCCCCGCACTGGAGGCGGCTATTGCCTGACCCCGCTGAAGGTCCCGGTGTAGCGGACGGATGCGGACGGCGAGCCGGCCGAGCCCTGGATCTGGCCGACGACCCGGCCGTCGACCACGGTGCCGACGTACTGGATTTCGCCGCTGAGATCGCCCTCCTGGACCGGCTCGGTGAGGACGAAGTTGCTGCCGGACATCTGCCCGCTCAGCGAGGATCCCGGTCGAAGGTCCTTCGCGCTCACGCCCCCGCTGCTGGAGATCGTCAGGCGGAAGGAGGAGTTGGTGATCGACGACGAGGCGCCGGACTCCGTGTAGATCGTCGACGTGCCGGTGTACGTCCCCTCCACGTCGGGAGACGGTGTCCCTCCGCCTCCCCCGCCCCCGTCATCGCCGGAATTGGCGGCGATCAGGGCGCCGCCGGCCGCCAGCGCGACGCCGCCGGCGACGAGGGCCGGCACGACCCATTTCGGCCGCTCGCCGCCGGCCGTGGCCGGGGCGCCGCCCCGCGGCGATTCGATCTTGACGTTGAACCACTTCGTTTCGGTCGTCGCCCCCTGGTCGTTCTCGGCGGCGATGTAGTACGTCAACTGGCTCAGGGCCGCCAGCACGTTGTCGGGGATCGTGCCCAGGTACGCCTCGGGGCCGGTGGCCTCCATCTTCACCTCGAATGGGGCGGCGTCGCGCGAGGTGCTGTAGTAGAGCATCACCGACCTCACGGCGCGCTGCGTGTCCTGCACGCGGGCGCGGACGATGAGCGGCTGGCCCCGGACGGCCACCGAGATCGGCGTGTGTTCGATGACGGGCGCGGCCGCGCGCCCCGCGCCCCAGGCCGCGCTCGCCGCCGCCGCCGCCACCAGGATCCTGCGCATTCTGATCATGCTCGATCTCCGAACGGTGAACCGTCTGATGGGGTCCAGTGTACTCGATCCCGCCGACACCGCAATGCCGGAGGCGCGGTCCGTCACATGCCCCGCAGGACCTCCGCCTCGGACTCCAGCAGGGCGCGGTACATGTCCTCCGGCGCCGTCGCCTCCCGCAGCCGTTCGAGAGCGTCGGTGTGGAAGCACACCATGCAGAGCCTCGCCAACACGTGCAGGTGAATCCGGTCGTCCTGGCAGCAGATGAGGAAGAACACGTCCGTCGTCCGACCGTCCGGAGAGCCGAAGGGGATCGGCTGGACGCCCCGGGCAACCGTCAGGAAGGAATCGTCGAACAGGTACGGATCGTGGTGCGCCGGGTGCAGCATCGCCACTCCTCCTGACAGCGCGGTGCTCATCAGCCGCTCGCGCTCCTCGAGGCTGCGGAGCAGGTCGTCTTCCAGCAGCAGGAGGCCGGTGTGGCCGGCCAGTGCCACCATTTCGCGCACCACGGAAGGGCGCGTGCGCGCCGGCAGCGCAGGCTCGCACCACGCGGGGCGGAGAAGCTCCGGGATGATCGCACGCTCCTGCGACAGGTCGTGGTACTTGACACTCGTCGCGCGGTGGTAGTCCTCGAGGCGCCGCCGGGTGAAACCGAAGATGCGTTGCGAGGCCCACGCGTCGATTTCGCGGCGGCGGAAGACCAGCCGCTCGCCCGCCCGCACGCAGGGGACTTCGCCCCTTCGAGCCAGATCCTCCAGATCCGCCGGCGGCATGTGCAGGTAGTATGCCGCCTCGTTCAGGTTGAACACCTTGTGCGGCATCAGACCCTCACCTCCACGACCCGCCCCGTCCGCCGCGCGCGCTCCGCGGCAAAGACCGCCAGGTGCGTTTCCAGCGACTCGTCGGGACCGGTGAGGATGCGCCGCGCCTCGCCGGTGGCCACCGCCTCGATGAAGGCGTCGACCAGCGCCCCGTCGCCCCCGCCGTGCCCCCCGCCCGCCGCCCGCCGCGGCGGCCGAAGCTCCCGCCGCCGTCCCGTGCGGAAGTCGTCATGCACGAGGCGCTCGCTGTCGCCCCACACCTCGCCGCGCGTGCCGAAGATGCGCGTGGTGCGCCCGTACCGCATCGAGGTGAACGCGGTCATCGTGAACGAGGCGGTCGCGCCGCCCTCGAACTCGACGCTCACCACCTGGTGGTCCACGACGTCGTTGTCGCACGCATACACGCACCGGCCGTACGGCCCCTCGCGCAGCGCGTCGAGCACGCCGCGCCGCGTGCCCTCCGGCGCCACGACGGTCACCGGCCATCCCCGCACGCCCCGGCGCAGGAGCCCGAGGTAGATCCGCGGCGCCGAGTACGGGCACTCCCCCTCGACCCGGCAATCGAGGCAGCGGTCCGCCGCACCCGCGGGACGGCATTCCGGTCGGAAATGCAGGAGCGACCCGAACGACGAGACCCGCCGCATCGGCCGGCCGACCACGTAGCGCAGCCAGTCCAGATCGTGGCAGGACTTGGCGAGGAGCATGAAGGAGGACTCCCGTTCGTTGCGCCAGCTGCCGCGGACGAAGGAGTGCGCCTGGTGCCAGTAGCCCACGGGCTCCAGGTGCTGCACCGACCCGATCTCGCCCACCGCGCCCGCGTCCAAAAGGGCCTTGAGCCGCCGGGTGTAGGACGTGTAGCGGAGGACGTGGCCGACGCTGAACAGCACGCCCGCCCTCTTCACCGCGGCGTGGATGCGGCGGCAGGCCGCCGCGGTCGGCGCCATCGGTTTCTCCAGCAGGATGTGATAGCCCAGGTCGGCGAACGCGACCGCCGGGGCCTCGTGCTCCGCGTCCGGCGTGGCGATGATCACCGCGTCCGCCAGCCGCCCCCGCTCCACCGCCGGCCGCCAGTCCGTCCACACGTTCGCCGGCGGAAGGCCGTGCGCCGCGGCGATCCGGCGCCGGTGGACGTCCCGCGGCTCGGCCACGCCCACGACCCTCGCGCGGCCCGGCTGGCCGGCGATGTGGCCGGCGTACGTGGCGCCCCGGTCGCCGGCGCCCACGATCAGCAGCGTCACGGGACGGCGAGGTCTCACGGGGCCTCCTCCCGGGACGGCGGAGCCGCCTCCTCCTCCATCGCGTACACCCGGACGTAGTCCACCCGCATCTCCGCCGGCAGGGTCGGGACCTCCCGGCCGCGCTCGTGCGGATCCTCGGGCATCAGCGCGAACTGCATGAACTGGCCGCGGCGAGACACCCCGCGATGTGTCCGGAAGGTCTCGTGTCCGTCGATGTGGAACACGTAGCGGTCCGGGGTCCACGTGAGGCCGAGCACGTGGAAGTCGGCGCTCAGCCCCCGCGCCGCGCCGGGCACCAGGCGGGCCAGGTCGATCGTCGCGCCGCTCACCTGCAACGCGGGCGGCGTCTCGGTCGTCACCGACCGGTCCTCGTTGGTGACGTGCGTCGGACGGGTCCCCTTGTACGCGTTCCAGTAAACCCCCTGCGCCAGGCGGCGATCGCCGTGCGCATCCCCCAGGTAGGCCATGATCATCACCTCGGCGCCGGCGGTCGAGGGATTCTCGGACCGACCCATTCCCGTGGACATGAGCCACCACGCCCCCCGCAGGCCCGCGGACGCCTGCGGCTGCAGGCGGGCCTCGAAGTAGCCGTACCGCTGCTCGAAGAGCGCCTGCGTGCTCACGCGGCCGCAGCGCAGCTCCCCGTCGGCCATCTGCACCCGCAGGCGCAGGTGGCCCGCCCCGTCCAGCTCCGCGCAGGACGGGTCGAAACGGGCCTCGTTTCGCTCCCAGCCCGTGAACGCATGCTGCCATTTCGTCGTGTCGAGCTGGCGGCCGTCGAACTCGTCCCGCCACACCAGCCGATAGCCGGCCGGGGCGAACGTGGCCGGGGATTCCGCGGATGCCACGGAAACCCACGCGACCAGGAGGAGGGCTTGTGCATGTCTGGGCATTGGGACGCGCGGAAGATTACGTAGCCGCGGGGCGGTGGAAAAGCGAAATCGGGATGCTTGAGGTTTTGCACGGAGGCGGGGAACGTCGTACCCTGCCCTCCATGGCGGGGACCGGGACGGGCCGACGGAGGGATGAGGCGCCGATCGCCCCGGCCGCCGGTCCGCCGGACACTCCGGAGACATGGCGCGGCTGGATGAAGACAACGACAGAACGACGACGGGATCCACCCGATCGACCTGGCCTTGATGGCGATGGGGGATCCCGGACTCCCGCGCAGCGTGGGCGCCCTGGGCGGGCGCCGCGTGCACGGCCGGAACGTCATCGCCGGCGTGAAGGGCCGCAGGGCGCCGAACGCCGACATCGCCATCGCCCACGCCATGCGCACCGCAACCGGCCATGACTCCAACAGACGAGGTGCCGCCGTGAACACCGCTCTCACGCGCCGTTCTTTCCTGAGAGGCTCGGCCGCCGTCCTCGCGGCGTCCGGTTTTCCCACCGTCGTCCCCTCGGCCGCCTTCGGGGCCGGCGACAAGATCGCCATCGGCTGCATCGGCGTCGGCGGCATGGGCACGGGAAACATGAACAACTTCCTCGCGCTCGACGGCTGCCGCGTCGTGGCCGTGTGCGACACCTATGAGGACCGCCGCCGGAAGGCGAAGGAGCAGGTGGACCGGCACTACGGCGACCGGGGTTGCGGGGCGTACGGCGACTTCCGGGATGTCCTGGCGCGCACGGACATCGACGCCGTCATGATCGCGGTTCAGGACCACTGGCACTCCCTGATCGCCACCGCCGCGGCCGGCGCGGGAAAGGACCTGTACTGCGAGAAGCCCATGGGGGTCTGCATCGACGACGGCCGGCGGATTCTCAGGGCCGTCCGCGACGGCCAACGGGTCTTCCAGGCCGGCACGTGGCAACGCTCGCAGGCGAAGTTCCGCCAGGCGTGCGAGCTGGCCCGCAATGGATACGTCGGGAAGATCCACACCGTCCAGGTGTCCGCGCCGGGACCCGAGTACCAGCCGAAGTACACCGGCCCGCTCGATCCCCAGCCGGTGCCCGCCGGCTTCGACTGGGAACGCTGGCGAGGCCCCGCGCCGGCCCAACCCTACAACCCGGGACGCGTCGCGTGGCCGGACTGGTACCTGATCTGGGACTACTGCGCCGGTTTCATCTGCAACTGGGGCGTGCATCATCTCGACATCGCCTTGTGGGGCTGCCCGGAGCTCGCCACGGAGCCGTTCGAGGTGGAGTGCAAGGCCGAGTACCGCAAGAAGGGATGGACCGACAACGTGGAAGGCTGGAATGCGACGTTCACGTTTGCGGGCGGCCTGAAGATGGTGTTCACCGATCAGAACCGGCAGAAGACGGGCACCCGGTTCATCGGCGACAGGGGGTGGGTGCACATCGACCGCGCCGGCATCTTGGCGGAACCGGAGTCCATGCTGAAGGCCGATCTCAAGGACTGCAAGATCCGTCTTCAGAAATCGACCAACCACGGCGAGGATTTCCTGAACTCCGTGCGCACGCGCCGCGATCCGGTCTCCAATGTCGATGCGACGCACGTCGCCTCGTACCTCGGCCTGATCGCCGACCTCGCCGCGCGACTGGAGCAGAAGTTGAAATGGGATCCGAAGACGGAGTCCTTCGCGGGCCACGACACCGCGAACAGGATGATGATTCGTGAAATGCACAACGGCTGGAGACTCTGATCCCCTTCCGACGAGATGCGCGCAGGAACGGAGTGAATGGAGTGAACACACTGCACGACCGGAACCCTCAGATTGCGGCTCGCCGCCTGGGGGAACGCCCCTCCCCGCGGCCGCTCCCGGCACGGCTGGCCGGAGCCGTCTTCGGGCTCGTCGCCGCCGCGGCCCCGGCCGCCGAACTATGGATCGGCGCCGCGACCATCGACATCACGCCGGACAGGCCGGTGGCGCTCGACGGCCAGTTCCACACCCGCGTTTCACGGGGCGTCGACAACCCGATCACCGCCACCGCGGTGGCGATCGAGGCCCGCGACAAGGGCGGCGCCGTCGATCACGCGGTCTTCGTCTCGTGCGACCTCGTGGTCTTCCGCCCGCCGGTCCCGCCGCCCCTGCGCGACCGCCTGCGCGGGAGGCTGCCGGAGGTGGATCCGCGGAAGGTGATCCTGACCGCCACGCACACGCACACCGCGCCGGTCACCCAGGAAGGCACGTACGCGATCCCGACGAACGGCGTAATGCGGCCGGCCGAGTACGTCCCCTTCCTGACCGAACGGCTGGCCGACGTGATCGTCAACGCCTGGACCCAGCGCCAGGCGGGGAGCGTCAGCTGGGCGCTGGGACACGCGGTGGTGGGACAGAATCGCCGGGCGGTGTATGCCGACGGCACGGCCCAGATGTACGGCGCCACGAGCCGGGACGACTTCCGCGGGCTTGAGGGGGGCGCAGATCACGGGCTGCAGACGCTCTTCTTCTGGAACCGCGACGGCGAGCCCATCGCGGTGGGCATCAACCTCGCGTGTCCGTCGCAGGAGGTCGAATCCCGCTCGACGATCAATGCGGACTTCTGGCACGACGTCCGGCAGCAGGTGCGCGCGGCGCTGACGAACGACCTTGCCGTCCTGGGCTGGCCCGGCGCCGCCGGGGATATCTCGCCGCACCGGATGTACTTCAAGGCGGCCGAGGACCGCATGTTGAAACTGCGCGGTCTGACCGCGACACAGGAGATCGGCCGCCGCATCGCGCGCGAGACGGTCGATCTGTGCGGCCTGGCCCGGCGCGAGACCCGCGCCGACGTGGAGTTCTCGCATCGCGTCGAAGACCTCGTCCTGCCCGTGCGCAGGGTGACGGACGCGGAGGCGGCACAGGCCCGGTCCGAGGTCGAAGCGATGACGAAAAAGGGGGATGCGACCCATCGTACGGCCTGGTTCCAGGCCACGGTCGACCGTCACCGGACGCAGGACCGCGACTCCACATTCCCCGTCGAGATCCACGTCCTGCGCATCGGCGATGTCGCAATCGCCACGAATCCCTTTGAGCTCTTCGGCGACTATGGCGTACAAGTGCAGGGCCGGAGCCCGGCGCTCCAGACGCTGGTCATCGAGTTGACCGGCGGCTGGGGCCGGTACCTGCCGACGCGGCGGGCGGTCGCCGGAGGCGGCTACAGCGCCGTGGTGGAGAGCGGGATGGTCGGCCCGGAGGGCGGGCAGATTCTCGTGGATCGGACGGTGGAGTGGATCAAGGCGGCCTGGGAGGTGAAGCGATGAAGTCATGGGTGCGTTTCTTGTCGTCGCTCGTGATGGGCGCGACCTTCCTCGCCAACGCCGCGCCGGAGCCCCCGGCAAACGCCCCGCCGGCCGCGGAGGACGCGGGCCTGTGCCGCATCGAGGTGGTCGAGAAGGGCAGCGGGTGGCCGGTGGCGATGGTGGAGCTGCGCACGACGCACCAGGTCCGGTTCGTCAGCGACAACGCCGGCGTGATCGCCTTCGACCTGCCCGAGCTGATGGAACGACCGACGTGGTTTGACGTGATCGGGCACGGGTACGAGGTTCCCGCCGACGGCTTCGGCATGCGCGGCGTGCGGCTGACGCCGGAGCCGGGCAGGACGCTGCGGGTCGAGGTGAAGCGGACCATCCTGGCCCGTCGCATGGGACGGTTGACCGGCGGTGGCCTTTTCGCCGAGAGCCAGAAACTCGGATGCGACCGCGACTGGCGGGAATCCGGCGTGCTCGGCTGCGACAGCGTCCAGAACGCCGTGCATCGCGGCCGGCTGTTCTGGGCCTGGGGGGACACCACGCTGGCGCATTACCCCCTCGGCATATTCCACATGAGCAGCGCCACCACGGCGGTGCAGCCCCTGACCGCCTTCGAGCCGCCCCTGAGGCTGAAGTTCGACTACTTCACCAACGACAAGGGCCTGCCGCGCGGGGTCTGCGAGATGCCCGGAAGCGGACCGACGTGGGCCAGCAGTTATGTGAGCCTGCCCGACACATCCGGCGTCCCGCGGCTGGTCGCCTCTTTCGTGAAGATCAAGCCGCCGCTGGAGGCCTACCAGGCGGGGCTCGCCGTGTGGAACGACGAGGCGCGGAAGTTCGATCTCCTGCGCATCCTGTGGACCAAGTCCGACGCGTCCCCGAAACCCCCGCCGTTCCCGGAGGGACAGCCGGCCATGTGGAAGGACGCGGACGGCCGCGAGTGGGCGTACTTCGGCATCAACCTTCCGACGCTGCGCTGTCCGGCGACGTTCGAAGCCTGGCAGGACGCCTCGACCTGGGAGGTCCTCAAGCCCCAGGACACCGTGCCATCCGCGGGGGACAACGCGCCCGTGAAGCCTCACAGCGGCTCGATCGCGTGGCACCCGTGGCGCAGGCGATGGGTCACGGTCTTCATGCAGCACTTCGGCAAACCAACGCCGTTCGGCGAACTCTGGTATGCCGAGGCCGACGCGCCGCAAGGGCCGTGGGGGCCGGCGGTCAAGGTCCTCACGCACGAGAACTACACCTTCTACAACCCGCGGCTCCATCCGGAATTCACGCCCGAGGGCTCGCCGATGCTGTTCTTCGAGGGCACCTACACCATGACCTTCAGCGACAACAAGCGGCCGACGCCCCGGCATGACTACAACCAGGTGCTCTACCGGCTCGACCTTGACGACCCCGCCCTGGCGCCCGCACGCGGGAAGTGAGGCCAGCCGCCCACGGACCGCGAGACGCGGGAACAAGACGGAACGCCATGAACACCGCACCCCTGAGCTCGGAGTTCGGTGTTCGGAGTTCGGTGTTCAGTGTTCAGTGTTCGGTGTTCGGTGTTCAGTGTTCGGTGTTCGGAGTTCGGCGTTCGATGTTCGGAGATTGTCCTTGCCCCGTTCCTTCCGGCCGCGCTCAATAGCGGGTCATGATGTGCCTTCGCCACGCCCGCTGGGTTCCGTTGTTGCCCCTCCTCTGGCTGTGCGGCCATGACGCGCCCCGCATGGCCGACGCCGCCGCCCCGGCGGCGGATGCGACGCGCGTGACCGCCGGTTCGCGAACGCTCCCCGCAGCGCCGCTGGGACCGCCCGATCCCTGGCCGCGTTTCCGCTTCCAGCTCCGCGATTCACCCGTGCGCGCCGCCGCCGATCTCGGCGAGGAAGACCGCGCCGGGCTCTTCACGAACGCCGTCGTATCCCCCCTGCCCTACCTCATGCAGAACAACTACTCGCGGGAGCGGCGGCCCGCCTCCGTACCGACCGTACAGATGGAGAACGCGGCGCTCCGCGCCATCGTGTATCCCTCGCTCGGCGGGCGGATGATGTCGCTGTACGACAAGCGCGCCCGCCGCGAGCTGCTGTTCGACAATCCGGTCCTCCAGTTCGCGAACCTCGCCATCCGCGACGCGTGGTTTTCCGGCGGCGTCGAGTGGAACGGCCCCCTTTACGGCCACAGCCTCCTGACGTGCAGCCCGGTCTTCGCCGCCGTCGTGGACACGTCGCGCGGACCGATCCTGCGGCTGTACGAATTCGACCGCGCGCGGGAGACGACCTGGCAGGTGGATCTCTTCCTCCCCGCAGGTGAAGACAAGCTGTGGGTCCACATCAAGGCGATCAACCCGAACGCGCACGAGGTTCGCTTCTACTGGTGGACCAACATCGCCGTACCGCTGACCGACAGGACGCGCGTGCTCTCGCCGGCGGACTATGCGCTGTCGCACGGCGCGGCCGGCAATTCGCGCCGCCCGTTCCCGGTCTTCGACGGCTTCGATGGCAGCTACCCGTTCAGCTACCCTTACGCCGATTCGATCTTCTTCCGCAAACCCGGCCAACCCAAGCCGTGGTCCGTCTGCGTCAATGCGGGCGGCGTCGGTCTGGCCCACGTCTCCACGCGCGTGCTGTCGGGACGCAAGTTCTTCACCTGGGGGACGACGCGCGGCGGCCGGCGCTGGATGGACTTCCTCTCCGAAGAGGGGCGCGGCGATTACATCGAAATCCAGGGCGGGGTCACTCCCACGCAACTCCAGGACCGTCCGCTGGCCGCCGGCGGGAGCCTTGAATGGACCGAATGCATCAGCCCGTGCGCGATGGATGCACGGGCGGCGCACGCCCCGGACTACGCGGCGGCCTGCGCCGCGGCGAATGGAGTCATCGACGCACGCGTGCCGGGCACCGCGCTGAAGGAGACGGACGCGTTCCTTGTTTCCCAGGCATGTGCGCCAGTCACGACGCTGCTCCACCGCGGCCCCGGCTGGGGCTGGTTGCATGAAAGGCGCACCGGTCGGCGGATCAGTCCCGGCCTCCTCTTCGAGTGCCAACCGGCCGAGGAAGAGCGGCCCTGGGCGGAACTGCTGGCCGACGGCACCTTCTCCGCACGGACGCTGGCCGAGTCTCCGCGCAGTTTCAACGTCTCGCCGGGTTGGGTCGCCGTCCTGCGCGAGTCGGCGCAGGTGCGCGGAGAAACGTGGCTGCACCCCCTGCACCTCGGCGTCGCGGCACTCGAGGCGGGCCGGTTCGACGAGGCCCGTCAGCGCTTGCGCGCGTCGCTGGCGCTGAAGGACAACGCGCACGCCCACCGGGATCTCGCGCTGCTGCACGAGCGCGATGGCGGGGTCGATGCCGCCCGGGCCGCCTACGAGTGTGCCTGGCGACGGTGCGGCAACGACGGGAATCTCGCCGTCGAGATCTGCGACTTCCTCTTCCGGCACAAGCGCCACGCGGACTTCTCCGCCTTTGTTCAATCCCTGCCTCCCCAGACCGCGGCGCACGAGCGAATCGTACTGATGAGGGCTCGCCTGGCGCTCGAAGAGGGCGACTCTCCCACCGTCCGCCGGTTGTTGCAGCGCGAGTTCTGCACCATCCGCGAGGGGGAAGTGAGCCTGACCGATCTGTGGTTCTTGTCGTACACGAGAGAGGCCGAACGCCGCCACGGGCGGGCGCTGACGGATGACGAGAAACAGGAGATCATCCGGACGTGTCCCCCGCCGCGGGCGATCGATTTCCGGATGCAGTAGCAGGGGCCGCATGTGGATCATGACGCGACGACCGGCCTCGCACAGCTCGGCCCTTCATGCGCGAGATGAACGCACGGGATGGCGGGGCAAGCCACCGCGAGCCCGCGGAGATGGACGCTCCGCGAAGACTGTGGGACAGATGGATCGTTCGCCGGAAGATGACACACAGATGCGCAGGATGTTCGCCGTGAGGTTCCTCCGTGGAAAGGGCCGCGGAACACCCTCGGAAGGCGGCGCGGTTGCACGGAGGAACGCAAGAAACGCGGTCGGCGCATGGCGCGACCAGGACCGTTGGGATGCGGCTCGCCGCCTTAGAGATGTCCGCGATGGATCCGTGAGGAGCCCCGCATTGTCGCGGCCGGGATCCGATGGAGGATAGGGCATGAAGGTCACGAGAGTCCTGACGGCCGTGCTGTGGCTGTCCGCGACGGCCTGTCTGTCGCCGGCCGCGGCGCCCGAAACGTACCGCGCCCGCTGGCGCGATCCGGCCGTTGAGCAGCGCATCGCGTCGGGCATCGAGAAGCACCGCAAGGGCGATGTCGTGCTTGAGTTGGTCGACCGCTCCGGCAGACCGGTGGCGGACGCGACGATCCGCGCGCAGCAGACCGGCCATGAGTTCCTTTTCGGGTGCAATGCCTTTGTCCTTGGCCAGCTCGCCACGCCGGAGATGAACCATCGCTACGAGGAGGCCTTCACGAACCTGTTCAATTTCGCGACCGTCCCGTTCTACTGGGAGGCGACCGAGCCGGCGCGCGGCGAGCTGCGCTACGCCGAACCCGCCCGCGACATCTGGCGCCGGCCGCCGCCCGAGCGGTTCGTGACCTGGGCGGAGAAGACCGGCATCACGCTCAAGGGCCACCCGCTGCTCTGGCATGCATACAATCCAGCCTGGCTGCCGAAGAACGCGGACGAACTGCGCGAACTCTACCGCAAGCGCTTCCGGGAGATCGCCGGCCGCTTCGGCGAGAAGATCCCGATCTGGGACGTCGTGAACGAGTCGCTGGTCTGCCCAACAGACTACCCCCTGTTCACCAAGGACCGCGCGTACGTGCGATGGGCCTTCGCCGAGGCCGTCCCGCTCTTCCCGACGAACAACACCATGATGATCAACGAGGTCACTTCCCCCTTCAACTTCCTGCCGGCGGACAGGAATCCCTACTTTGCGCAGGTGAAATCGCTTCTCGCACAAGGGGCGCCGATCCGGGGCATCGGCTTCCAGTACCACTACTTCCGCCGCCAGAATCTCGACGCATTCCTCGTCTCCGCCTCGTGCGATCCGGCCCGGATGCTGGATGTGTATGAAGCGTTCGGTGAATTCAACCTGCCGCTGTTCATCACCGAGATCACGATCCCCTCGGCCGGCGAAGGTGGCGAGGAGCTGCAGGCAGAGGTGGTCAGAGACCATTACCGGGTGTGGTTCAGCGCACCGCGGATGGCGGGGATCACGTGGTGGAATCTCGGAGACGGCACGGCGGTCAAAGGCGAGAACGAGGCGAAGGGAGGCCTGGTGGACGGGGACCTGAAACCGAAGGCCGCCTACCGCGCGCTGGACGACCTGATCAACCGCGAGTGGAAGACGGCGGCGGAGACCCGAACCGACGCGGACGGGCGGGCGCGTTTTCGGGGCTTCTTCGGGCGCTACCGGTTGACCGTGACCCACGCCGCCGTCTCCCGCTCGTTCGAGATCCGTCACCTGCGCGCCGGCCCGTCCGCCCACCGGCTCACGGTCGAGGACTGAAGAGGGCGGACGAGAACGAGCGGGGCTTCACGACTCATCGGGACGCCGCCGTGATCCGCACGAACGGGCGCACGATCGCGGAGGGAAGTGTCGAACAGCCGGCCGGACACGGGCGGCTTCCCCTGCGCGCGGGTCTTCTCCGATGCGCCGGTCGCTCGCAGCGTCACCGGCGCGTCAGGACCTTCAGCGCCGCGGTGACGTCGACCAGCGCCTGGTACGACCTGCAGTTCAGGACGAGGTCTTCCCTCTCCCTCACGCGGCTGCCGTTCTCCAGCGCGATCGTTTCGAAGTCGAGCTCGATCCGGTAGCGGATGTGGTGGAAGGGCGCCTTGTATTCCTCCATGTACGGACTGATCTCCGTTATGGCGTCCCACGGGATGTTGCGCGTGGTCGTGCTCGTCCATTTGCGCGTGGTCGGCTTCTTCCCCTTCCACTCGGTCTTCTCTTCCTCCGTGGTCTTCCTGAAACTGAACCCCTCCTCATCCACCACGAAGCTGCCGTAGTCGGCGATCTCACCGCTGACGTCGGCCTGCGACCTGATGATCTGCGCCGCCTCCGCCCGGGTGAGCGCGCCGAATCGCGGGCTCTCCTTGGCGATGTCCTTGCTGTACGGCGTGACCGTCGAACATCCCGCAAGCCCCATCGCCATGACGAGGACCGCGACCCTCTTCCCGACGCTCATCTTCTTCATCCCTTGATCCTCCATGCGCGCGCGTCCCCGGTGGGCCGCTCACGAAGAGACGCTCCGGTGGACGGGCAGATAGTACCACGTTTCGTTCGGAAACCAGCATGGCTTGCTTCTGCAACCGTCATGGGCACCGGGGGGCCGCCCGTGACACCGGAGCGCGGGATGAGACCGCCGAAACGGAGGCGACCGCCGGTTGGTCGGCGGGCGCGCCCTCGCCGTACCGTGTTCCCGTCGCTCCCTCACAGCACGCCCTGGCCGCCTTCACGGCAGCTCGAGCGCACGGTAGAGGCGGACGGGGTCATTTGTGGCCGGCAGCGGGATCCACACGGACACGGCGCTCTGCTGGTTCGTGGCGACCGCACCCCATTCGCCGTCACCCGCGGACGCCTCCAGCGCATAGCGCCGCCCCGGCAAGCCGTCGAGTCTGGCTTCGATCGTCCCGCCCGGCTGCCGCGCAATCGCACCGAAGCGGGGCACCCGGTCGCCCGCCGGCAGGACCATCAGCGTAATGCTCTGCGCCGGCAGGGACGTGCTGACCGCGCCGTGGGTCACGGCCAGATCAGACTGCCGTACGATCGCATTCGTCAAGGACGACAACCGCCAGACCTGCGCCGTTCCGGCGGCGATGAAATTCGTGACGGCGAACACGGCGGAGGTGATGGCGTCGAACGACTTGTTCACCGCCATGATCGTCAACGCGCCATCGACCGACCGCTCGGAGGCGAAGACCGCGCAGGCATCCGGGTCGCCGCCCGTTGCGCGCACCGACGTGTCGCCGAACGTCGACCTGGCCCCGTCGTAGTTCCGGTACATGCAGATCGCCAGGAAGGCCGGCGACGAGGAGTCGGGCGTGGTCCACCGATTGGCCATGTCGAGCCCCTCGCGACCGAAGATCCCCAGGATGTCGGCCTGTGCCGTCGCGCCGTTGATGTGGTCCTCCGCGCCCCAGTTGTACTCCGTGATGCCGACCGGCGTCCCCGGATAGCTCTCCGCCACCCACCGTTTCAGCCGCGGGATCAGCCCCACCGGCGCGTTGATCCAGGACTCGTCGACGTAGTTCGTATCCCACAACGAACGCGTCGAACGGTTCCGCTGGAGTTGCATGGTCTCCCCGACGTTCGTTCCAAACTCGCCGCCCTGCGGGTAGTAGTGCACGGTGAACACATCCAGCAGCCGCCGGCCGGCCGCCACGCTGCGCTGCCGCATCTGATCGAGAAGCCACGGGAGGTAGTCCGCGCCCCCGTGCGCCTCGCGGTCGGGGAAGCTGCTCCAGCCGTGGGCCGCACCGTACTGCTGGTCATATCCGCTGTACAGGTAGCCGCTCCACCCCCATTCCTCCGGTCCGAGCACGACCGCCGAGGGATCGGACGACTTGATCATCGCGGCGTACTCGGCCATGCGATCGCGGATCTCCTCCATCGTCGCGCCGACGGGATGGACGTCGCGGTGCGTCGAGTGCCAGAGGCTGTGCTCGTTATCGAGGAAATAGTAACGCACGCCGCCATTTGTCGAAGGCCCCCACGCGGCCAGCAGGTGCTGCACCCAGTTGCTCTGGAACGTCACCCCGACCGGTGTGTTGGCGTCGTCCGGATCGTTCCATGTGATGGGCGTGTTGTTGGTGACGCTCATGCCGTTGCCCGCGTCGGGGAACCAGCTCCAGTCGCGGTCCGTCTGCGGGCCGTATTTCGCAATCGAGTAACTCGCCAGCCGCTGTCGCCCCGCGCCCAGTTTCGGCGCCCATCCGATCATCGGAATCGTAAGCATCGGCTCCGCCCCGCCCCCGCGCGAGGCGCGCACGAACGCATCGGCCGCGGCGCCGGCCGTCGCGGAGTCATCGGGCAGGCTCTCGAAATACCAGTCGGCGGCGTGGTTGTGGGCGTTGATCTGCCAGCTGTACCGCGTCTCGGAGTTGCCGCCGGACCGGTTGAGCGGCGCGTTGAGGCGCGCGAGCTCGGAACTCGTGGCGAACGCGACGCCGTAGATGCGGGGATCGATGGGATGGCGGCCGGCCGCCGCGTCGATGCGTATCCGGATTTCGGCACACGTGACCGCCCCACCGCCGGCGCCGAGGAGCGCGAGGTCGTCCAGGTAGAAGACGGGCTGGGCCGTGCCGCTGCGGTCCTGGATCCAGAAGCCGGTGAAGTCAACGACGTTCGACACGCCCAGGGTGGCAAGGGGAATCGAGATCTGTTGCCAGTCCGCGGCCAGCGCCGGGATCGAACAGACCGGCTGCTCATTCGTGCCCCGGATCGCCTGCACCAGCAGCCGTTGACCGCCCGCCGCGCCGCCGTGGATCCAGAACGCCAGGTTCGTGAAGCCCGCGGTGTTCATGGCGGCGTGGTGAAGATAGAAACCGTCCCACGCGGCGGCCGTCACGGAGACGGCATTGGCGCCGGATCGCACCGGCGACGCGACCGTCCAGTCCACCGTCGCCCAGCTCCAGTCCTCCCACCCGTCCGACAGTCGGTCATCGAAGATGGACTCGTCCGCCGCGGCGATCACACACAACAGGGCGAAAGCCGCCGGACTGACTCGGGGCACCCATCCCTGGAAAGTCGATGCCATGCGCCAATATACGCCCTTCTCTTATTTGAACTCGATTCCATTGCGAGTGCGAGTCCGAGAGCCAACACCCGATACCTGAATCCCGGATGAGGGCGGGAGTTGGAGTTGGCGTTGGCGGGGCGTGTCACGACGGCGAGCGCGTCCGCCACTCCCGCGGCGAGCAGCCCTTGCGGCGGCGGAAGCAGGTGGCGAAGTACTGACTGGTGTTGAACCCGCAGGCGACGGCGATATCGGTCACCGACCGTTCTCTCTCGAGCCGCAGGAGATTCGCGGCCCGCTCGACACGGCAATGCGCGAGGTAGCCGGCGGGACTGGCGTTGACCAGGTCGCGGCAGTGCCCGCTGAAGGAGGTCGCGCCCATGCCGCAGTGTCCGGCCATCGAGGCGACCGTCCAGGGCTCGGAAAGGCTGTCGGGGTTGTTTTCCAGATCCCGGAGGAAGAGCTCCACGGTCCTGCGGCGCGTGTTCACGGCCGGATCGGGCCGGGGCGCCTGCGCCCGTAGCGCGTCGAGGATGCCCAGCAGGAGGTGGTTCAGGTGGACGATCATGCGGCTCACCTGCGCCGGGTCGAACGCCTCCACGCACCGCCCGAGTTCGGCGAAGGCGTGGCGGAGGTCCAGCGTGGCCCGCCACACGGGATGCTCGTTGCCGCGCAGCCGGGCGGCGAGTTCCTTGCGGTCCGCCGGCGTGATCGCCAGCCAGGACGGCCATCGCCACTCCTGGTTGGGCCGGCGGACCCCGACGTCGACGATCAGCCAGTGAAGCCGGCCAGGGCCGATGTTCGGATGGCCGAGGCAGTGCAACTGCCACGGCCTCGTGATCGTCAGATCGCCGGCCTGCAGCCGGTGACGCCGGCCATCGACCGTGAACACCATGGCGCCGGTCTCGAGCCACACGAACTCGATGCCCTCGTTGCGGTGCGGTTCCAGGCCCCAGTCCTGCGCCCCCACCGCACTCCAGTGGCCGATGCTGTTCAGGCCCGGCAGCAGGCGCCGCGGGATGGGCCGGCCCGGGTAGTGCCCGTGCGTCAGGGCGTGGAACTCGATCTTCCCGGCCTCGATGGCGCGGCGCTGGGGGACGCAGGTGTCAATCCCGTACACCCGCGGCCCGGCATGGTAGATGGGAGGGATCGCCGCCATGTTCGATTTTGAGCGCCGGGCGATTCTGGACGATCGGCCGCGCCGCGGATGATATAGAGATCGCCCGGCATTGGCAAAGCAGGAGTAGGACCATGAAACGCGCATTGTTCCTTCTGACCGCCGCTCTCGCCTCCGGTGTCGCCGCGCGGGCCGCCGACGCCCCCGCCCCCCCCGCGTCCAAGGATCCCGGCGCGCCGCCGGCCGCTGTCCGGAGCTGGCAGGACATGCGGTTCGGCCTGTTCATCCACTGGGGACCGGTGAGCCTCACCGGGCAGGAGATCGGCTGGTCGCGCGGGGCGCAGACGCCGATCGAGGAATACGACAACCTCTACAAGCGGTTCGATCCGACGCGGTTCAATGCCGACGAATGGGCGGCGACGGCGAAGGCCGCCGGTATGAAGTACGTCGTGCTGACGACGAAGCACCACGACGGCTTCTGCCTGTGGGACACGAAGCAGACCGACTTCAACATCGTGCGCTCGCCGTTCGCCCGCGACGTGGTGAAGGAGCTGTCGGCGGCGGTGCGGAAGGCAGGCCTGCGGTTCGGCACCTACTACTCCACCTGCGACTGGCATCACCCCGACTTCCCGCGCGGCAGCCCCGGCGGCCGGACGCAGAAACCGAATCCGAATCTGGACCGCTACACCGAGTACCTGCGGGCGCAGGTGACGGAGCTGGTGAAGAACTACGGTCCGCTCTCGACGGTGTGGTTCGACGTACCGCAGGACATGGGCGCCGACCGCAGCATCCCGACGATCCTGATGCTGCGCAAGATGCAGCCGGACCTCCTGATCAACAACCGCGCCGGCGGCACGCCCGGCGACTACGACACGCCCGAGCAGCGCGTCGGCGGCTTCAACATGGACCGTCCGTGGGAGACCTGCATGACGATCTGCCGCCAGTGGGCGTGGAAGCCGGATGACACCATGAAGTCGCTCCAGCAGTGCCTTCAGACCTTGATCCGCACCGCCGGCGGCGACGGCAACCTGCTCTTCAACGTCGGCCCGATGCCCGACGGGCGGATCGAGCCCCGGCAGGTCGAGCGCCTGAAGGAGATGGGCGCGTGGATGCAGCGGCATGGCGACAGCATCTACGCCACACGCGGGGGCCCGTGGAAGCCCGGGAAGTGGGGCGCCAGCACCCGTAAGGGCAACACGGTTTACCTCCACGTTTTCGCGTTCGAAGGGGAGGAACTCAAGCTCCCGGCGGTGCCCGCGAAGGTGCAGTCGGCGCGCGTTCTCACCGGCGGGAAGGCCGGGCTGAAACAGGACGAGACGGCGATCACCCTCACGGTCCCGAAGGCGGACCAGGATCCGATCGACACGCTCATCGCGCTCGAACTCGACCGGCCGGCGATGGAACTCGCGCCCCTCGCCGTCCGCGGCGGCGCGTCGCTGGCCGAAGGCGCCCGGGCCACGGCATCCAACGTCTTCCAGCGGAACAGCCACTACGCCGCCGGCAAGGCCGTGGATGGCGACATGGAGACCCGCTGGGCCACCGACGCCGGCACGCGGCAGGCGTGGATCGAAATCGATCTCGGCGCGGCGCAGACCTTCACGCGGATCGTCATTCACGAGTGGGCGGGCGACGACAAGCGCATCCGCCGGTTCGCCCTCGAGAGCAAGGAGACGAAGGACGCGCCGCAGTGGAAGACGATTCTCGAGGGCGCCACCGTGGGGGAAGCGTTCACGAACACCTTCCCGGCCGTCACCGCGCGCATCGTGCGTCTGAACATCCTCGATGCGACGGACGGCCCCACGATTGACGAGATCGAGATCCTCAGGTAGGCCCGCCATGACCTCCCGCGAACGCATCCTCGCCGCCATCGAGCACCGCGAACCCGACCGGGTGCCCGTGGACCTCGGCGCCACGCCGAGCTCGGGCATCTCCGCGATCGCCTACGGCCGGCTGAACCGCCACCTCGGCCGCCCCGGGGCTCGCACGCGGGTGTACGACGTGGTGCAGCAGCTGGCCCAGCCGGACCATGCGATCCTCGACTGGTTCGGCATCGACGCGGTCGACGTCGGCCGCGCCTTCAACACCGAGGACAGCGACTGGTACGACGTCGGACTGGCGGACGGCCAGGCCGCGCAGTACCCCGCCTGGTTTCATCCGGAGCCGCAGGCCGACGGCGCCTTCCTCGCGCGCCTGCCCGACGGGACAGACATCGCCCGGATGCCGGCCGGGGGCACGTTCTTCGACCAGACCTGTTTCCCGTATCTCGACGGGTACCCGACGGATTTCCGCGACCTGCCCGGGGACATGGCGAAGATCCTGTGGGCCGCGCTGGTCCACAGCCCGTGGGATCACGCGGGCGAGCCGGACTTCTGGTCCGAGCTCCGCGCGCGCGCGCTGGCGCTGCGCGCCTCGACCGACCGGGCGATCCTGATCGCCTGCGGCTGTAACCTGTTCGAGTGGGGCACGTTCCTGCGGCGCATGGACAACTTCCTCATGGATCTCTACACCGAACCGGCGAAGGTGGAGGCGTTGCTCGATGCGCTGATGGTCCAGCACCTGGCGGCGCTGGAGAAGGTCTGCCGCGCCGTGGGCGACGTGTGCGACATCCTGCGATTCGGCGACGACCTGGGCATGGACAGCGGCCCGTTCATGCCGCCGGAGCTCTACCGCCGCTTCTTCAAACCCCGCCACACGCAGCTCTGCGCATACGTCCGGCGCCACAGCCGGATGAAGACGTTCCTGCACTCCTGCGGATCGCTGTATCAACTCATGCCGGACCTGATCGAGGCGGGGTACGACGTCATCAACCCCGTGCAGACGAGCTGCCGCGGCATGGAGCCCGAACGGCTGAAGCGCGAATTCGGACGGCACGTGACCTTCTGGGGCGGCGGGTGCGACACGCGGCGGGTGCTCAACCGCGGCACCGAGGCGGAGGTGCGCCGCCACGTCCTCGGCCGGCTTGCCGTCTTCACCCCCGGCGGCGGCTTCGTCTTCAACACCGTCCACAACATCCTGCCCGAGGTTCCCCCGGAGAACATCACGGCGATGTACGAGGCGGTCGCGGAGTTCAACCGGTCCGGCGGGTAGCCGGAGTCAGTTCACCCACCGAAGGACGCCGACGTTCCCTCCGGCATCGCGCGCCGCCAGCGCGAGCTTGCGCGCGCGCACGCCGGCCTGCCCGGCCTCGGCATGGATGAAGAAGTGGCGGCTGCGCACGTCCACGAAGGGCCTCACGTGGTCCATGACCAGCGGATCCACCAGCACCGCCACCGGCTCGATGGAGCGCAGCGGCGCGGCCTCGCGCAGCGACACGATGCTGGACACCAGCCCGCGGCGCGAGCGGCCGAACAGCGCCAGCAGCACGCTCTGCGACGCGGTGTTGAGGTTGACCGGAACGGGCTCCCGACGGCCGGCCGGCACGATGGTCACCAGGTCCAGCAGGCCGACCCGGATGCCCAGTTCGATATCTTCCGGCGGAACCTCCACCAGGAACTCGCGCGGAAAACCGGCCACGCGGGCCCAGTCATGGCGCGACTGGAGCGGCCGGTCGGCGGCCGCGTAGGGCGGTTTCAGGTCGGCGTAGTAGTCATCCTCCCAGGGGCCGTCGCGGTCGGGGTCGGTCCAGTCGCGCACCGCGGCGACGCGCGGCGTCGGCGCGAAATCGCCCCTCACCGCGAGGACGTTGGAAAGCAGCTCCCCGGCCATGCGGCGCGCGCCCTCGTCGTCCTCGATGGCAAGGTTGTTCAGATCGAAGAGGCGTCCGGCATCGACCACGCGAGTGACCACCCGCACGCCCGTCGGGCTCACCACGTCCTCCGGCACAGCCCACGGCTCCTCGAGGCTGTCGCACACCAGATCCTCGTCGTCCGCCAGGCGCTGCAGCGCGCGCCGGACGGCGTCGCCGGCGGCGGCGTGCAGCGTCTCGTCGCGCAAGACGGCCCGGGCCTCGCCGAGCGAGGCCGAGGCCGCGCCGAGGTAGTGGAGGGCCAGCGCGGCGGCCACGGTAAGGATGGCCAGGACGATCACCAGCGCCGTTCCGGAGCGGTGGCGCCCTCCGGCGCGCGATCCGACCGGTCGCGGAACGGCCGGCCTCGCCCTGCCCCGCGGGCGGTCCTCCCTTTCGACGGCATGCATGGCGCGCGTACGACGCGACGTCCGGGCGGGCGGCGAAGACGTCTCGAAGCCGTCGATCGGCGTCCCGGCGGACGCCCGGCCGTCACGGCCCCTTCTGCATCTCCTGCCAGCGGGGACGGTCGGAGAAGAAGAGCTGGTCGATGTTGTTGAGGGGGAAGGCATAGGTGAGCGGGAAGTCGCCGGGCAGGCGCCCCTCGAGGATGGGGAACCAGGACTTGTAGACGCCGGTGCGCAGCACCCGGACGAACGGCTTGTCGCGCGTGAGGGTGGTGAAGTAGAGCCCCTTGACGGCGCGGTGGTAATCGTTGATCTGGTAGAACTCGTCCAGCGTCCGGGGGACGTAGATCGAGGTCCGGTCGCCGTACCAGGCCGTCGCCCAGGGCATATCCGTGCACATCACCTCCGCGGGGGTCAGAAAACTCGATACGAGCATGATGTGCGGAGGGTAGTAAGGAGGATAGGGCCGGCCCGTTCTCGGCGGCAGCAGCGCGAAGACCGTCGGCAAGGCGGTCAGCACGATGACGAGACCGGTCACGGCGAGGTTGGCCAGCCGCACGCGGAGCTGCAGACGGTCGAGCAGCAGGAAGAAGAAGCCCAGGCCGTAGAGGAGGATGATCGGCCAGAAGATCGCCATCAGCCGCCACGCGCGTTCGCCGACCATCGTGGCGCCGATGAACACGGTCATCATGGAGAGCAGCACCCCCCATCGGTAGAGCTGCACCTCCTGGCGGGCGAAGCGGAAAAAGAAGGTGGCGATGAAGAAGGCAAAGAGCACCAGGCCCTCGCCGAGACGCGGCAGCGCGCTGCGGTAGAACTCGCCGGCGTTCCGCATCATCTTGGACTGCACGGCGTGGATCACGTTGCCCGCCCCCTGCGGGAGGGTCAGGCTGCGCTGCCAGTCGTCCTCTTCCGACACGGGCGAGTCATTGAGCATGGTGAACGGCGCCATGCCGAAGGGCGCGCCGCAGGCCTTGATGTTCCGGACCGCCCACGGGGCCATGCCCGCCACGACGAGGATGAGGAAGACGCTCAACCAGAACCACGAACGCCGGCGGAAGGCGAAACCCATGTAGAGGAGCAGGCCGGGGATGATCAGCAGGGCGGAATAGCGGGTCAGACCCGCGGCCGTCGCGAAGGCCGCGGACAGCGCGAAGCGGGTGAACCACGTCAGGAACGGCGCGCCCGCCTGGACCCGTTCCGCCGTGCGCAGCGCGAAGTAGAAGGCGCCCGCCCCGAAGAAACAGACCATGGTCAATCCCGTACCGCCGATGCTGTCGTCCCACACCCCCCGCCCAAGGAAGTAGACCACGGTGCCGAGCAGGGCGGTCCGCTGGGTGAACAGACGCTTGCCGATGAGGAAGACGAAGGCGCCCGTCATCAGGACGAACAGGTGGTTGATCGGCATGATGATCCACTGCTCGGGCGTGAAGATGCCCTTGAAGCGCTCCGGGGCGAAGGCGCCGGGGAAGACCTTGAAGCCGGCCGCCAGGACGGCGGGATACAGCGGGGCGTGGAAGAGATCCGGATGCTGCTCGATCTGCGCGTTCCCGCGCTTCAGCCGCAGGTACTCCATCGAGGCGGGACGGACGGTCCGCGTGACGAACCGGCCCCTGAACGCCAGATTGCGCGCCACCTGCGCGCTGTCCATCGCCTCCGAGTCCTTCAGGCCATGAAACTGCGCGGTCTGGAAAAGCAGGATCAGGACCAACAGCGCGAGAAAGCCGAGGCTGAACTGGACGATGCGCAGCCCCACCCCCGTGTCGATATTGTACACGAGGTCCTGAATGCTCGATTCAAACGGTTTCTTCGGTTCCATCGTCACCGCCCGCCGCTGTCCGCCGGATGAAAGTGCCGACACTGTAGACGGCCGGCGCGACAATGGCAAGCAAACGCCGGACGGGGCGAAAGATGCGCGTGCGAACGTGGCCGGGCGTACCCATCGGAATCCGGGATGCGAACCGATCGCGGCCCGCGCGGCCGCGGCCCGTCCCGTTCCCGGTGTTCCTGCAGTTTCCGGTGGAAACGGGGAATCGCGGCCCGCCGCCTCAGGGCGACGCCGGGGGGCCGCCGGCAGCCGCCGGCCCGACACCGGGCGGGGCGTTGGTGACGGCGGGGGCCGGCTCGTTCGTCGCCGCCGCGGGAGGAACCGGCGGAGGCTCGGGCGGCGCGGCCACCGCGGGAGGCGCGTTGGTGGAGGCCTCCGGCTGGGGCGTCTCCTTCTTCTTGATCACCTGCGCGCGGCTCTGCAGCAGGTTCTCGCAGTCGTACTTGACCAGCACATACGTCCATCGCTCGAAGAGGGCCTTCTGGTCGTCGACGACCTTGGCCGTCTTGGCGGTGTTCTCCTCGTACTCCTTCAGGATCCGGGCCGCCTCGTTCGTCGCGCTCCCGGCGGCGGCGTTCGTGGCCGACGCGGCGTCGTTCGTGACGGCGGGGGCCGCCGGCGGGGGCGGAGGCGGGGGCTTCTGATAGGACACGGCGAGCTTTGCGTACCGGCCGTCCTTGTCGGCCGTCTCCGCCCCGACGGTCACGGTGTAGGTCCGTCCGTCCCTGGTCACCGCCGTGTATCGCGCCGCGCCGTCGAGGCCGAGCTCCTCCGCCTTCTTCGACGGGTCGGCGACCTGGCTGAAGCTCAGGTAGGCGAGCGCCCCGGCCGCCTTGTTGGCCGCTTCCTTGACGATCTCCTCGTCCGCCGCCAGTCCGGCCGCCTGGTAGTTGTCGTAGCCGGCGACCGTCAGTTCCACCGTCTCGTTCGACACGCTGATGGAAAGGTTGGTGAGATCGGTCGACGGCACGGAGGTGAGCTCCCGCTTGACCCAGTCGGTGCCGTTGACGGAGAGGTCGTAGAGCGATTCGCTCACGATCGCGACCGGCCCGTCGCCCGCCCGGACGTAGTTGCCCCCGCCGCCGAATCCGCCGGCGCTGCGCGGAGGAGCGTAGGCGTTTCCGATCGTCAGCGACGCCAACTCCTTGCCCCCCTCGTCGAGGCACCGGACCGTCCGCCGATCGCCCGCCGGGGCATTGGTGTCCGCCGGCGGCACGAGCCCGAAGTCGGCCAGGTACTTCTCGCCCTCGCGGACCACCTGCCCAACCTTCAGATCTTCAAGGGAGCGCAGGGCGCGGACGATCTTCTCGAAGTCGGCCGGATAGCCGTACAGCGAGGCGGCGGTCCACCGTCCCTCGGCGCGGGCGAGCTCCGAGGTCTTGCTGCCCGCCACGACGAGCCGCGCGACGGCATTGACGTCCAGGGCGGGCAGCACCCGCTCCTTCGCCCCCCTCGCCCCACCCGCCCCGGCCGCCGCGGGGCGCGCCGGCCTCCTGGCGCGGTTCAGTGCCACCAGCCCCGCCAGCACGGCCAGGACCACAACCAGCATCGTGAGTGTCTTGGTGTTCATCGCCGTTCTCCGATCGGACGTTCCCGC
Organism: uncultured Verrucomicrobiota bacterium; assembly: GCA_964610105.1. GTDB lineage: Bacteria > Verrucomicrobiota > Kiritimatiellia > PWTM01 > PWTM01 > CAZSUU01. The sequence goes on from CAZSUU010000033.1 coordinate 26,630, forward strand.
TCAGCCCATGCGACGGCTCATGCCCCGCCACAGGCCGAAGAGGCCCACCAGCAGCGGCACCGCCGCCATGTTGATGACCTTGAGCGCCAGGCCCAGGTTCTCGATCCCGCGACGGAATTCCTTGCGGACCCGCTTCAGCTCCTGCTGGAACCGGAACTGGTCCTCGCGGAACTTCTCGATCTCCGCCTTCTGCTCCTTGCTGAGGATCATCTTCTGTTCGGCGTCCTTGGAACTCTGAAGCTCGCTCAGGCGCTGCTGGGTCTGCCGCAGCTTCTCCTGGATCTTCATCTCCTCCTCCTTCCACTGCGCCTGCGCCTTCTCCTCCATGGCCAGGACGCGGTCGAAGGTGCGGTCGAAGGTCCCCCGGCTGCGCAGCCCGACCAGCTTCACGCTGCCGGTCAGTTGCTCGACCATGTTCAGCAGGAAGTTGATGTTGTCGTTGGCCACCTGCGCGATCTCCTGTCCGAAGAAATTGGCCGTCTCCACGCAGAATCGGTCGGCCAGCATGTCGGCATCGGCGACGAGCACCACCGCGCTCTCCTTCTCCGCCTGGCTCAGGGCCGCGGCCGCGGCCGGGGCCGCGTTGGTATCCGCCGGATCCTTCGGCCGTCCCGCCGGAAAGGCGGTCTTGAACTTGCCCTGCAGGCGCACGGCCAGCGGGAGCGCGCGGTGGACCTTGGTGAAGTCCGCGCCGGCCCCGCGGTCGGGCATCATGAAGCTCATCGCGTCCATCTCGCCCGCGTCGTCGCTGGTCTGCACGAGCGTCGTCAGCTTGAGGCCGTCGGCGGCATTCCCGGTGAAACTGCCCGCGAAGGGCAGCATCAGGAACTCCAGCGAACCGGTGGCCACCTCGTCGGCGGCCACGTTCTCCTTGCGCAGCGAGAGCCACGCCGGGATGCGCTCCGCGCGGTCCTCGGACACGCGGATGCGGGTGGCGTTGCGGTAGTCCGCCGCCAGCTTGCCGGCGGTCATCTCCACGCCCCACGCCTTGGTGAGGGCGTTCAGGTCCGACGCGCTGCCCATCATCATGCCCATCTGCTGCGGGCCCATCATCTCGCTCTGGGTGATGCACTGCGGATCCAGGAACGCGAGCACCCGGCCGCCCTTCAGGACGAACTGGTCGATCGCGAACTGGGTCTTCTCGCCGAGGTTCTGCGGGTGGATCAGGAGCAGCACGCTCGTGTCGGCCGGCACCTCCTCCGCGTCCGGGGTCATCGTGACGACATCGTAGAGCTGCTGCAGCTGGCTGATGGCGATCCAGGGCGGCTGGCTCCGGCGGTTCATGCCCATCATGTCCATCGGCATCCCGCCCATGCCCATCACCGGCAGCGAGCTGAGGACCGCGACCTTCGGCTTCTTCTCCTGCGTGACCTCGTGGATCATCCGCGTGACCTGGTACTCGAGCTGCGGCTCCTGGTCGGGGGAGATGAACGGGATCGCCGCCTCGCGCGCCCCGCAGACCGCGACGAGACCGAGGTACAGCGAGGGTCCGCCGCCCAGCATGTCCAGCGCGCGGCCGGTCAGCCCGTAGCGCTGCGCCCATTCCTCCTCGTCCGAATCCGGCTTCGGATCGTAGGTCTCCAGCACCACCCGGCCCCCGCTCTTGAGCTGGTACTCGCGCAGGAGGTCCTCGATGCGCTGGGCGAACGGCTTGATCTGCACGCCGGCCGGTCCCTCGAGGCTCTTCGTGAAGTAGAATTTGAGCGTCACGTCGCGCGGCAGGCCCTTGAGGATCTCCCGCGTCGCGTCGGACAGCGAGTACATGCGGTCCTCGGTCAGGTCCACGCGCGCGGGCACCCCCCCGGCGAGATAGTTGAGCGCCACGAGGATGCCGGCGAACAGCGCGACCCCGGCCGCGCCCTGCAGTCTGCGAGAAGAGATGGTCTGGCTCATCGCGGATCTCCCTTATTTCCCGGTTCGGCCGTGCAGCACGACCTGCGTGGTGAACAGCATGAACGCGATCAGGCTGGCGAAGTAGAGCACGTCGCGCAGATCGATGATCCCTCGCTGCATGGCCTCGAAATGGCTGATGAAACTCAGCGCCGCCATCGCGTCCGCGAACATCGGCGCGTGGTTGCCGAGGAAACCCGTGACCGGCGGGAAGCCCGCGAGCATGAGGAACAGGCCGATGATGACGGCCAGCACGAAGGCGATCACCTGGTTGCGGGTGAGGGCGGAGGTCATCATGCCCACCGCCACGTAGCCGCCCGCCAGCAGCGCGCTCCCGACGTAGCCGGTGGCGATCACGCCCGCGTCCGGCCGCCCGAGGAAGTAGGCGCTCGCGACCACCGGGAAGGTCAACGCCAGGGCCAGGATCAGAAATCCCCACGCGGCGAGGAACTTGCCGAGAATCGCCTGCATCGGCGTCACCGGCAGCGTGAGGAGCAGCTCCACCGTCCCCGTGCGCCGCTCCTCGGCCCAGAGCCGCATCGCGACCGCGGGCACCAGGATGAGGTAGAGCCACGGATGCCAGAAGAAGAACGGCCGCAGGTCCGCCTGCCCCGCCTCGTAGAAGCGGCTGACGGAGAAGGTGAAGAACCCGGCGAGCGCCAGGAAGATGATGATGAAGATGTAGGCCACCGGCGAGTTGAAGTAGGCGCCCCACTCCCGCTTCGCCACGGCCCGCATGGTTGTCCAGCCACTGTTGTTCATAGGTTCAGCTCCCCTGCGATCGATCGCGCTCACGCCTTGGCCGATTCGCCGACGTCCGCCGTGGTGGTCAGCGTGCGGAACACGTCGTCCAGGCGCCCGTCGTCGGTCTGCACATCGGTCACCGTCCACTGCTTCGCCCGCGCGCAGGTCAGCACGCCGTCGAGGATGGGCGCCCCGTGGTCGGGCAGGATCCGCAGCGACGCCGTACCGTCCGCCTCGCCCAGGGTCTCGACCCGCGCCACCTTCGGGACCTCCCGCAGGGCGGCCGCGGTCTCCTTCGCCGGCGCGTTGACGCGGAGCGTCACGGCGTTGAACGAGCGACTGCGCCGTTTCAGCGCGGCGGGCGTGTCGTCCGCCACCACGGCGCCCCCGCTGATGATGATCGCCCGCGAGCAGATCGCCTCGACCTCCTCCAGGATGTGCGTGGAGAGGATGATGACCTTCTCGCGGCCCATCTGGCGGATCATGTCGCGCACAACGTGCTTCTGGTTGGGATCCAGGCCCTCGGTCGGTTCGTCGAGGATCAGCGCCGGGGGATCGTGCAGGATCGCCTGCGCGAAGCAGGTCCGCTGGCGATAGCCCTTGGACAGCGTCTCGATCGTCTGGTGGCGCACCGGCTTCAGCAGGCACTTGTCGAGCGCCCCTTCGACGCGTTCCTGTTTCGCCTTGCCCTCGAACCCCCGCATCTCCGCGATGAACCGCAGGAACTCCTCCACGGTCATGTCGAAGTAAACCGGGGCGTTCTCGGGCAGGTAGCCGATCGCGCGGCGGGCCTCGATCGGTTTCTCGGCCACATCGAAACCGTTCACGACCGAACGGCCCGAGGTCGGGGGCAGGAAGCCGGTGATCATGCGCATCGTCGTCGTCTTCCCCGCCCCGTTGGGACCGAGGAAGCCAAGGACTTCGCCTTTCTTCGCATCGAAGGACACGCCGTTCACGGCGGGCCGGGCGCCGAATTTCTTCACCAGATTCTCGACTTTGATCATATCCACTCCTCCCGATCGCGGCCGGGGCCGACGCCGGTTAGTGACCGAATACGGCCTTTGGACAATACAGGGTGCGGGATGTTCAAGAAAAAGGAGATTTTGTAAAGACGTTTTTTCGCCCGACGGAGGCTCGGGAGCGGCTTCTGCTCGGAGCGGGCCGTCCCTCAAGGCTGGGATTCAGCGGAGGACGGGAGACACGCATGGCCTCCGCGTCCCGCACGGTTGGCGAATCCTACCCTCCTCCGGACACGGGTGCCGGGCAGGCAAGGGGCGCCGTCAGCGCGTGGTAGTGCAAGGTGCCGCATGCCGAGTCAGTGGTGCACCTTGATGGGCTGCACGGTAACTTGGTGCGCGGCCCACCGCGCTTATGATCGGGCTCGGTATGTTTTCGACCCCCCGGGCCCGAGCCGGGGTCTCACGCCCGCCCGGCGCCCCCATCATCACAGTTCCACCTTCCAATTCGTCTCCTGGATCCGCGCGTTCAATTCACGGATCTGCCGCGCGAGGTCCTCCGACTGCTTCTGCAGCTTCACCACGTCAACGGCCGCAATCCACTTGATCTCTCGCACGCTGTAGCGCTCGGGCTCCTTCTGGGTGGCGCCGATCGCCGCCTGTATGAGCGAGTGTCTCTGTGCGAGACTGTCGCGATGAGCGATGGCTTCGGTCAGCGAACCGCCGTCCGGCAACTTGCTGACCAGGTTTACGGTATTGATTCGGGTGACCAGTTTCTCCAGCTCATCGATGACGACACTCGCGTCCACAAGCAAGGCATTGGGATCCTCGGGGGGCTTGCTGCCTTCCTGGTACAACGCGTTGCGCACAATGCGTTCACGCAGCGATGCCACCTTCTTCTGCATGTCGCCCCGCAACAGCAGGGCTTCCGCGAGCTTCATGTTTCTCTCCCGTGCTCCAAGTCCGCGTCGCCGGGCCATCCGCCCACCGGCGCCGACGCTGCAACGCGGCACTCACAGGCCCACATCAGGGACCTCTCCTGAGCGTCCCTGCAGTGATAGTCCGATCATGTTCGCTCCGATACGGAAGTCAAGGACTCTCCAGCCTCGGGGCAAACGGATGTCCCGGCGCGCTTCTTCAGAAGCGCCGGCACCCTCAATGGCGGGCGGATCTACTCCGCGACCTGGGAAGACGCCTCACCTTGTCTTCAACCTGCTTCCCGGCGTGAGAGCAGCCCCAGCGCACTGGCCGACGCCAACCGTTTCGAGAGCGTCAACGGCGGGCAGCCTTGTCGACCTGGATCAGGTTCACGATGGCGTTGTTGACCGTGGCCTTCAGCTCGACGTCGATCGCGCCGTCGCTCACGTCCACACCGGACGCCGCCCTGCGCAGCGCCTTGTTCCTGCCGCCCGCGGCGGACCACACGTCGAGCCCGGTCTCCACCGTCTTCCCCTCGACCGCGATGTCGAACACACGTTGACCGCCCGCATCGAAGTAGAGCTCGGCGAAGTGCAGGGCGACATCATACCGGCCGTTCTCGACCGCGATCCTGTACCGAACCACGGGGCCGTAGCGCTGGTTCTGCAGCGCGGACGCCGCCGGCCCCGCGCCCTCCACCGCCGCCTCCGTGCGATACACCTGGCCCCCTTCGAAACCGCTGTCGGCCGTCCCGCCGCAGTCGATCGACCGCAGGTGGCCGGCGCCCAGCCGGGCGGAGGCCCTGGCGAGAACGGCCGCCAGCCCGCGTTGTGCTTCGGAATCCAGGTCCCGGCCCGCCTGCGCGATCGCGGCGGCCGCGTCGTCGGCCAGCGCGGCATCGTCCAGGTACGGCGCGAGCAGGTGCACACTCCCGGCGCCCGGAACGCCGCCCAGCGCGGCGATGGCCTGGCGCGCCTCCTCCGCTCGCGGCCTGGTCTCCAGGATGCGACGGTACACGCCGAGACGGTCGCCCGCCGGCCGGTCCCCCGCCTGCTCGGCCAGCCGCAACGCGCCACGGACCGCAAGCACCCGCAGCGTCGTGTCCGGCTCGGAAGCCGCCACGCCGGTCAGCGCGTCCATCGCCGCGTTGTCGGGCCACTGCGACAGGGCGCGTACGGCGTCGGCGCGCACGGCCGGCCGCTCGTCGCGAAGCCGCGGGACGACGAATGCCAGCGCCCGGACGCCGCCCACCTGGCCCAGCGCCGCAACCAGCACCGCGTCGGCCGCCGCCGACCGTCCCAGCGCCGCCCCGAGCCTCTCCGCGACGGCCGCGGGGTCGGCCCCGCGCTTCGCCGGGGCCGCCAGGATCGAGGCCCATTCCGCCGGGTCGTCGACGGCCGGCACTCCGGTGAGGTGGGCGACCGCGGCGGGCAGGTCCCCCTCCCCGATGACGTTCTTCAGCGCCTTCACCGCACTGGCTCGCACCGTCGCGTCGCCATCCTTCAGCCACGCGAGCAGCACGGCGCCGGCCTCCGGATCCGCCCGCGCCCCGACGATTCCGGCCATGCGCGCGCGCACGGCGGCAGGCTGGGCGGCCGCGGCGTCGCGCAATGCGGCCGACACCCCCTCCCCCCGCAGATCGGCAAGGGCGGCGGCCGCCACCGCGGCGGTCGGTTCCCCGCTCGCCAGCAACCGGATGAGTACCGGTGCGCTCGCCGCGTCGCCCCACCGCCCGAGGACGGACACCGCCGCCGCCTTGACCTCCGGGGCATCCGCGGTCAATGCCTGCCGGGCGGCCGCCAGGGCCACCCCGCGGGCCTCCGGGGCGAGGCGCATGAGTGCCACCGCCTGCACGGTCGGGGGCAGCGAGGGCAGCGCGCGCGCGATTTCTCGTGCCCGCTTCTCATCGCGCAATTCCGTCACGAGGCCCGCCGCGCGGATCGCCAGGTCGTCGTCGCGCTTCATCAAACCCAGAAGCCATCCGGTGGCCTCGGGATGGCCGATCCTCAACGCGGTCTGGACCGCGGGCAGTTCGATCCCCGGCGACACGCGAATCGCCACGCAGATCGACTGCGCCCTGGACCGTTCTCCGGCCTCCGGCCCCATTCGCGCTGCGCACTCCAGCAGCGCCCGGTCGCAGGCGGCGCGCGCCCCTTCCGCCAGCCGCAACCGCTCCAGGACATCGGCCGCCTCCCCCGTGCCCAGCGCCCCCAATGCCGCCACCGCGGTCGCCGCAACCCGCGCGTCCGCGGCGCCGGCCAGCCGTTGGAGCGCCGGCACGGCCGCGGCGTCGCGCCGGACTCCCGCCAGGCGGATCGCGGTCAGCCGGACCCGGTCCGGCGTCGTCTCCATGGCCCCGCGGATCGCGCGATCGGCCCCCGCGCCCGGCACGCCTTCCAGCGCGTACAACGCCATCGGGCCGAGCCGCTCGTCACCCAGCAGGCGCGCCAGCGGTTCGACGCAGGCGTCCGATCCCACCCGGCGCAGCATCCGGCACGAGAAATCCCGGGCGGCCGCGCCGGCTTCCGGATGTTGGACCGTCTCCAGCAGCTTCTCTTCGAGCCCCGGACGTTCGGCCGGGGCCGCCCGTTCGACCTGCCGTTCGATCGACACGAGCGCCCGGTTGTCCGCGCCCTCGCGGTACGCCCGCAGCGCCGCCCACTCGTCGCTGCTCTGGCCAGACGCCGTCAACGACGTACACGACACCGCGGCCATCGCAAGGAACGATGGGGCGAGCGGATGCGCGCAACCCAGGGTGTGTAGCCACGCCGCTGCGCGGCGCAGATGCTTGTCCAACGTCTGAAAGGCGGCAAGGCGGATTCGCATGGTTCACCTCGTCACAGTGTCCACGGCGCACGCATCGGGCGATGAAGGCACCGCGATGCCCATTCATCGCCAACGAGCGCCTCGCGCACCGGATCCCAGGCAATCCGGCGGCCTGTGCGGATCGCGATGTCGCTCAGGTGGCTCACGGTGTCGGACAGCACGGCGGAGTGGATCGGGCTGATGGCCGGCCGCCGGGAGCGCACCGCCTCGATGAAATTCCTCTGGTGGTGCGTGCTCGACTCCAGCCGGATCTCCCCGGCGCCGATGGTCTCGTGCTGGAGGGACTCCGGCTCGGTCTTGAGCCATCCGCGGCTGATCGACACCTTTCCCCTCTCGCCGGTGAACACCGTCAGGTTCTCGCCGGGGCCGCGGAAGATGAACTCGGCGCCGTCACCGAAGCGCCCGCGGACGTCCCATGCGGTCGCGGTGTCGAAGAGCCCCTGCGTCGGGAACGTACCGGTGCCCTCGTACTCCACCGGCACCCCCTCCGGCCGGTCGCCGAGCGCCCACAGCATCACGTCGAGCGGGTGCGCGCCCCACCCCGCGATGAAGCCCAGGGCGTAGTCGGAGACGAACCACGCGCCGGAATTCGTGCACCGGTCCTTCGTGTACGGCGCCCACGGCGCGGGCCCGAGCCACTGGTCATAGTCGAAGCCCTCGGGCACCGGGATGGGGACGGTGCTGCCGCCCGCGCTGCTGGCGGGGCTGACGACCTCGACCGACGTGATCTTCCCGATGCGGCCGTTGAGCACCAGTTCGCATCCGTGCCGGATATGGCGGCTCGATCGCTGCTGCGTGCCGTACTGGAACACCGCGGCGTGCCGCCGGCACGCCGCGCGCAACGCCTGGCCCTGCTCCACGCTGATGCCCAGCGGCTTCTCCACGTACACGTCCTTGCCCTGCGTCACGGCCAGCATCGCCGCCGGAACGTGCCAGTGGTCCGGCGTCGCGATGACCACCGCGTCGATATCCGGCCTTGCCAGCATCTCGCGCAGATCGGGATATGTCGCGCAGCCGGTGTCATGGTTCGCCTCGTTCACCAGCGCGGCCGCGCGCTCGCGGCGGCCGGCAAACGCGTCGCACACGGCCACGACGCGCGCCTGGTCGAGGCCCAGTACGTTCTGCAGCAGGCTCGTGCCCTGGCCCCCGACGCCGATGTGCGCCACGGCCACCTTGTTCGACGGCGCCAGGCGTCCGAGGACACTCGATGGCACGATCGCCGGCAGGCCGAGGCCCGCCGCCGCTTTCCTGAGGAATGACCGCCGTGAAATCGGTCGCACGGCTGAGGGTTGCCGGTTGAAGGCTGAGGGTTGAGGGTTGACGGGGATCATCGGGCCTCCTTCCACCATTTCTTCAGACGTTCCACGGACGTGCGGATATTGTCGGGGCCGGCGATCTCCAGTGTCGTGGCGCCGTTGAAGCCCGACTTCTTCAGCGCCTTCACGATCGCCGGCACGCCGACCACGCCGTCCCCGAGCGGGATGACGGCCATGCCGCAGCCGTACAGCGCGCCCCGCTTTCCTTCCATGTCCGCCGGCATGTCCTTCCAGTGCACGTGGCCGATGCGCGACCCAAAGGCCTTCACGAAGTCGAGCGGATCCGCCCCGCCCAGCCAGCTGTTGCCCGTGTCCAGGCAGACGCCCACCGTCTCCTCGTGGCCGAGCGCGCCCAGGATCGCCGCCATCCCGTCCAGCGAGTCGGTCACGATGCCGTGCGGCTCGATCAGCAGCTTCACGCCCAGCTCCGCCGCCCACTGCACCGGGGCCTGCAGTTTCTCCACAATGGCGAAGAGGCGCTCCGCCGGAGACAGCCGGTGACCGAACGCGGTCTTCGGATCGCCCTCCGTGGTGATCACGTCCTTGATCCCGAGCAGCGCGGCGAGGCGGATCGCCTTGACGATCTCGTTCGTCCCGTACACGTCCGGCGCCGGCGGATCGAGCAGATTCGCATGGGCGCAGAAGGCCGTGAGCGTGATGCCCGCGGCCTCGGCCATGGCGCGGATCGTCGCCGGATGGCTGTCCAGGCTCACCGACGCGGCGAACCCATATTCGACCCCGAGCATCCCGCCGTTGTGGTTGTCGGTGAGGTCCGCGTATCGCAGGCCCATCTCCCGGATCGCCTGGAACTGGCGCGGCATGGTGCAGAACGGTTCCACCAGCGCGAAACATCCGATCTTCATAGCGCGTCCCTTCTCCGCCGGCCGGCGGAATCCTGTCTTCCGGACGCCACTATGCCGCGCCGGACGGCGGGTGTCGTTCGACGCCGTTCAGTGAAGAGAATCGAACATCGGGGTTGACGCGCTCCGAAGGCCGCGCTACGAGGGACGCATGGGGCGCGAGCCACTGCCGATCTACCGCGAGCACGGTCGCACGTACCACGCGGACAACTGCGCGCCGCTGGTGAACGCCGCGCGCGAGGGGCACCTTCTCCTGCGCGCCCTGGGCCGCGGCGCGTACCCGGGCGGACGCCTGGGCGCCGGAGCGCTGCCGGGGCTGCGCAGTCTGGGGGTCTGGGACGCCCCGGCCAACCAGGCGTGGGGTCTCGACTGGCACCGCAACGAAGGCATCGAGCTCACGATGCTCGAATCGGGGCGCCTGGCGTTCAGGCTCGGCGGCGCGTGGCACCGACTGCGCCCGGGCCAGGTGACCATTACGCGTCCCTGGCAGCCCCACCGCCTCGGCCATCCGCACATCGAGGCCGGCCGTCTGGTCTGGCTCATTCTCGACGTCGGCGTCCGTCAGCCGCACCAGGCCTGGCGCTGGCCGGACTGGCTGCTGCTGGCGAGAGAGGAGAAGGACGAGCTGTCGCGATATCTGCGGCAGAATGAGCAACCGGTATGGGACGCGACCCCCGATCTCGCCGCTGCGTTCCGAAAGTTGGGGCGGTCGATCCCCGGCGCGTCGGAACCGATCCCCTGCACGCGCCTGGAACTGCTCATCAACGAAACGCTGGTGAATCTGCTGGACCTCTTCCGCCAACGCCGGCCGAGGCTGCAGAGGTCGCTGACCGCCGCCCGGCGGAGCGTCGAACTGTTCCTTCGCGGCCTTCCTTCCAGCCTCGCGGAGCCGTGGACGCTCCCCTCCATGGCCTCCGCCTGCCGGCTCGGCGTCACGCGGTTCGTGCACTACTGCCGGGAGATCACGAACCGAACGCCCATGGAGCACCTGAGGCGGCTGCGTCTCGAGGCGGCGGCGGGGCGCATGCGACAGGCCGCGGGGGGATCGGTCACCGACGTGGCCCTGGACCTCGGTTTCTCGAGCAGCCAGTATTTCGCCACCGTCTTCCGGCGCCACTTCGGACGGGCGCCGACCACGGTCCGGCGCGGGCGTCCGCGAAACACGCCCCATCGCCTGTGACCGGTTCGACCCAGAGAGATGAGATGAACAAGGCACCGGAACTGCAGCTTCGGCGGGACGAGACCGGGCGGCTCCGATCAGACGCGGGCGTTTGACGACCAGTTCGAGCTGCCCTTCTATGGGATTCATCGGCAGCGGTCGGCGAGCTCCGCCAGCGACGCCACGATGAGCGTCGCGCCGGCCTCCCGCAGGACGACGCCGGAATGCGCGCCCGTGGTCACGCCGATCGACAGGGCCCCCGCCGCCCTGCCCGCCCGCATGTCGTCGGGCGTGTCGCCCACCATCCACGCCTGCTCCGCGGCCAGACCGAGATGCCCCACGGCCAGGTGGATCGCCTGGGGATCGGGCTTCACGCGGGTGACGTGTTCCAGCGCCACGATGGCCTCGAAGTGTCCGCCCAGGCCGAACCCCTCCAGGATGAACCGCGCGCCGCGTTCCGAGCGGTTCGTGGCGATGGCGAGGCGCGTGCCCGCGGACCGCAGGCGGTCCAGGCACTCGCGCAGCCCCGGCAGCGGCCGCGTCATCTGCACGCAGACCGGCCAGAAGGCCTCGCGATAGGCCTGGATGAGCCCCTGCACGCGCGCGGGGCTGGCGCCGGGTTCCAGGGCCTGGAAGATCTCGTACAGCGGCCGTCCGATCCTCGGAAGAATCTCGCCGCGGGCGAGCGGGGCGCGGCCGTGGGCGACCAGGGCGGCATTGAGCGAGTGGCAGATCGCGTCGGAGGCGTCGAACAGCGTGCCGTCGAAGTCGAAGACGGCGGCGGCCGGCGCCGGTAGGGGTGACGCCGCCGGGTTCACGGATGCTCCGCGGCGCGGAAGACGGCGGCGAGGGGGCGATGCGACGAGGCCGCCATCGCCTCGCGGTCGGCGACCGCCCGCGAGCGCTCCGCCACCCATTCCGGCTTCATTCCGCGGCTGACGAGGAGGTAATCGCGCCGCTCGCAGGTGTCGTCGGCCGCGTCCCGCCAGGTCCAGGCCGCGCCGTAGAGGTCCGGGGGACGCAGGTCGTCGAGGTGTTCCCATCGTTCGCCGGCGATCTCACGCAGGGGGGCGGAGTCCCTGGTGTCGCAGAAGTCCCCCGCCACGACCAGGTTGACCGCCGGTTCGTCGCGCAGGATGCGGCGCACGTGGTTGCCGAGCAGGCGGGCCTCGTTGCGGCGCATCTCGGTCTGGCTCGCGGGGTGGAACACCTTGTCCTTCAGGCGCGCCGTCAGCAGGCGGAAGCGGTACCCCGCGGCCGGTTCGATCTCGACGTCGAGGATGCCGCTCTCCACGGGGAACTCGTCGCCGCCGATCCGGTAGCGGTCGTCGACGCGCGGGTGGCGGGCGACGATGGGAAACCGGCTCAGCACGGCGAGGTGCAGCTCGGATTCGCCGCGCCGCACGTACTCGGAGTGCTCGTAGCGAAGCCCGGCCCGCTCGAGCGACTGCACGAACTCCGCGAACACGGCGGGATTCCCGATCTCCTGCACCGCGAGCACATCCGGCCGGAGCCGCGCGAGAAAGCCGGCGACCGCCGCACGTTCCACGGCGGGCTTGGGCTCCAGCGCCCGGCCGTCCCCGTTGCGGTCGGCCAGACCGTAACGGTCCAGGTTCCACGATGCCAGGGTGAACTCGCCGTCCACGCGCCCGAAGACCGGCTCCCGGGGGACCTGCCCCTCGCGGGCACAGCCGGCGGCGACGAGGAGCACGAGCCCCGCCAGCCGGGCGCCCTCCCATGCGGCCCGGGGCACGGACGGCTCAGCGCTTGTAGGACTTCTCGATGCGGCTCGCGACATCCTTGTACGAAATATCGACCGCGTAGATCTGCTTGAAGAAGTCGTTCGCCTTCTCCTGCTGGCCCATCTTCTCGTGCACGAGGCCGAGCTCGTACAGCACGTCCTTCTTGTTGTTGTCCATGGTCGACAGCTCCAACACGGCCTTCTCGAGCTGTTCGGCGGCGATGTCGTACTGGCCCTTCTGTTCGAAGCAGCGGGCGAGGTAGTAGAGCGCCCGGATGCGCCGCTGCGGATTGCGCTGCGCGAGCTGGAACTGCTGGACGGCCTCGTTGATCTGCCCCCGATCGAACAGCAGGACGCCGTACTCGTACTTGAACTGCAGGTCGTTCGGGTACCGCTTCACGCGCTCCTCGGCGTCGCTGTAAATGAACGCCGTCTTCTCCTGTTCCACCGCCTCCGCCTCGGCCTCCTTCCCGGCGGCGCGGAGCCCCTCGATCCGGACGTCGTACTGGCGGACCCGGATGCCGGTGATCGCGCGGTCCACCTGGGGGTCGCCGCCTCCGGTGATCTCGGTGGCAACCGCGAGGGCGGCGAGGGCCTCGTCGAACCGGTCCGCCCGCGCGTAGAGATCGGCGAGGGCGCGCCGGTAGTTGATGTTCTGCGGCTCCGCCTCGATCTTCTTCAGGTGCTCCGCGATCAGCTCCTCCACGTCGGTTTCCGTCGCCACGGCCTTCGCCTGTTTCTCGAGGCGCTTGGCCTCCTCCTGGTCCTTGATCACGTCGCGGTAGGACTGGGCCTCGGTCCATTTGCCCTGCTTCATCGTGTCCATCGCCTGCGCGTCCTTGACGTCCTTGATGGCGCGCGGGTCGTTGGGCTTCATGCGGAACACGCGGTCGAAGCACTCCCGCGCCTTCGCGGTGTCGCCGGTCTGCTTGTACAGGTTGCCGAGCCAGCGCAGCAGCGAGACGTCCTCGGGAGCGGCCTCCAGCGCGAACTCCAGCGTGTGGATCGCCGTCTCCGGCATGTCGGCCGCCTCGGCCGCCCTGGCCAGCAGGCGGTAGAACGAGGGATTCAGCGGGTCCTTCCGCATCAGCTTCTCCGCCATCGCCAGCGCCTTGTGCGGCTTCGTCTTGATGGCCATCTGCGCGCCCACCAGCCCGCCCAGACCGCCCAGGGAGGCCATCAGGTGCCGGGTGGATGAGGCCGATCCCGACTCGCGGAACTTCTTGATCTGCGCCGCCCGCAGGAGTTTGCGTGCCTGAAGCAGGCGCGGTTCGACCTCCAGGAGCGAGGCGAACATGTCCATCGCGTAGTCAAAGTTGCCGCGCTCCAGTGCCGAGGCCGCCTTCTCGAAGACTTCGCGCGTCTTGCGGGGCACTTGCTCCAATGTCACTTCAGCCATGATCGATATCTCCTTCCCGCGCCTCACCGGTACGCCGGGCGGGGAAAACAGGTTCAAGATCCCATTATGCTATGGAATGGCGAATTATCTTGCAACAGGTTTCGTTTTGCAGGTTATGTTTTGCGCTTTCCCGGCTATGAGGTGGATGCCCTCCAGACAGGCGTGGGCCCGCGGAGTCCTGACGGCCGCGGGCTCGGTCATTCTCGCCGCGGCCACGACCTGCTGCGGCGCGCCCCGCGCCCTCCGCCCCTACGCGTGGGAGGGGCACACGTATGTCTCGCTCTCCGACGCCGCCCGGTTCTACGGCATGCGGGCCGAGCGGGGGCCGGTCGAATTCATCCTCCGCCAGAACGGGCGACGCCTTGCCTTCGAGCCCGACGGCCGGCGCGCGTCGATCCTCGGCGTCCAGGTCTGGCTCCAACACCCGCTCACCCGCGCCCGCGGCCGATGGGCGGTGAACCGGGCGGACTTCGACGGGCTGGTGGACCCGATCGTCCGCCCGACCTTCTGGCTCTACAGCCGGCGCGCGGCGCTCGTCGCGATCGACGCGGGGCACGGCGGCAGGGACGGCGGCACCGCCGGCCCGGACGGGGTGATGGAAAAGACGCTCAATCTCGATCTCGCCCGGCGCGTCCGCGGGCGCCTGGCGGAGGAGGGATTCGAGGTGCGCATGACGCGGGAGAGCGACGAGTTCCTGGAGCTCGACGAGCGGAGCGCCCGGGCCGCCGCCTGGGGGGCCGACGTGTTCGTCAGCATCCACCTGAACTCCTCCGCCGACCCGGCGTCGCGCGGGGTGGAGACGTACGTGCTGAGCAAGGCCGGGTTCGCGTCGACCAATGCGGACGATCAGCGGCCGTCGAGCCGGTATCGGCCGAGCGGCGGAAACCGCCATGACGCCGCGAGCGCCGTGCTCGGGTTCTTCGTCCAGCGGCGGATGGTGGAAACCGCCGGGGCCGAGGACCGCGGACTCCGACACGCGCGGTTCGCCGTGCTCCGGCAGGCGCCCTGCGCGGCGGTGCTGGTCGAGGGCGGGTTCCTCTCCAGTCCCGACGAGGCGAGGCAGCTGGCGGATCCCGCGCACCGCGACCGGATCGCCGACGGCATCGCGCGCGGCGTGGCCGACTACGCCTGCGCCGTCACCAAGGCCCGCCTGGCGCCGCCGTAGTCGGCCCGCCTCCCCCCGGCTCGCCGCCGAAGGCCCCGCGGGGAACATCATACGCATCTGCGTGTCATCTTTCGGCGGAACCCTCTATACTCCCCGTCGGCAACCGGAGAACCTGACATCATGATCAAGGCGAAAGTCGTGGGCGCCGGCGGGTACGGCGGCGTGGGTATCGTGGAGTTCCTGCTCGGACATCCGGAGGCGGAGATCTGCGGCCTCGCGGCCTCGGCGGACGTGGGCATCGCGATGAGCGACCTCTGGCCGCATCTGAAGGGATTCTGCGACCGGATGATCCTCGCCTACGACGACCCGCGCGCGCGGGAACCCGCGGACGTCGTATTCTTCGCCACCCCCGACGGCGTCGGGATGCGGTTCGCCGAGGAGGAGATGAAGCGGGGGGCGAAGATCATCGACTTCAGCGGCGATTTTCGCTTCCCCTCGCTTGAGGCCTACCGCGAGTACGCGAAGCGCGCGGGCAAGGAGATCGAGCACCAGTCGCCCCACCTGCTGTCCCAGACCGTCTACGGCCTCGCCGAACTGGAGAATCCGCGGCTCAACGCCGACGCGAAGCTCGTGGCCAACGCCGGCTGCTTCGCCGTCAGCGCGCTGCTCGGCCTCGCCCCGGCCGCGAAGGCGGGGCTGATCCGGCCGGACCGGGTGATCGCCGACTGCAAGACCGCCATCTCGGGCGCGGGCAAGAAGCCCAGCGCGACCTATCACTATCCCGCGCGCCACGAGAACATGAATGCCTACAAGCTCGCGGGACACCAGCACGTGTGCGAGGCGGAGCAGGAGCTGAAGCGGATCTCGGGCGAGGACTTCAAGATCGTCTTCACCGCGCAGGTGGTCCCCATGTGCCGGGGCATCATGTCCTGCCTCTACGGCGAACTGATCGAGCCCCTCTCGCCCGCCGGGGCGGTCGACCTCTACCGGGCGTATCACGCGAAGCATCCATTCGTGCGCGTCTTCGACCGCAAGGCCCAGATCGGCACCATCCACGTCCGGGGCTCGAACTTCTGCAATCTCACCGTCGACGTCGACGAGCGCACCCGCACGCTGCGGGTGATCTCCTACATCGACAACCTTGTCAAAGGCCAGGCCGGCAACGCGCTGCAGAACATGAACATCGTGTTCGGTCTCCCCGAGACCACCGGGCTCATGAAGCCGGGCCAGAATCCCTAAGGCGGCGAGCCGCAATCCAAGAGTCCGGGTCGCTCAGTGCGCCGACTGCGTTCTTTCCGTTCCTCCGTGCAACCGCGCCGCCGTCCGAGATGGTTCCGCCGCCGTCTCCCACGAAGGAACCCCATGGAGAACATCGTACGCATTTGCCTATCCTGTCGCGGCGGCACCATCTGAGGCGGCGAGAGACGCCAAGGGAAGGCGTGCAGGACGGTGGAAACGGCCTCAGAGCCCGGCGGCGCAGATCCGTTCGACCTGCCTCCGGGTCTCGGCCGGCAGAGCGGACCAGCCGTAGAGGATCAGCCCGAACGCCGGGCCGAGCGGAATGCGGTGGGAGGCGGCGAGAGGCAGTTCCCCGGACGGCGGGATCTCGGGGAGGGCGGCCCACCGCTTGCCGCCGAAGATCCGCGCCGGCACGGCGATCACGCCCGGTGCGGCGGCCTCCACGGCATCGCGCAACGACCGCAAACCGCCAAGCACCTGCGAATCGAGCACGGAAGATCCAAGTCTCACGTCACACACTCCAGCACCCCGCCCGACCGGATTTCAGGTCTCAGGTCTCCGGTTGTGGGTTTCCGGTTTCAGGTTTCAGGTTTCAGGTTTGCGGTTCTCCCCCGTCCCCCTGCCCCTCCCCCGTCCCGCTTCAGAAATACAGGTCCCTCTCTCCCCTTGCCGTGCGCGTGTAGGATTCCAGGAAGGCCGGGAACACCCGCGGCATCCGGGTCCGGACCTCCTCGATCTCCTTCGCGATGACCGGTTCGCCGGCGGCGATGGTCTCGGGGCTGGCGAAATCGTCCAGCCATTCCCGGTACGTCAGGATCGCGTTGAGCTTGCAGAACTTCCCCTCGGCGCCGGTCCGGAGGAGGTCCATGATGCACTGCCCCGTGCGGCCGCAGCGGTAGCCGGCGGTGCAGAAGGAGGTGATGTGCCCCATGCCCGCCAGCTCGCGCACGAGGGTGTCGAGGCTCCGCGTGTCGCCCAGGTAGAACTGCTGACGCTCGCCGTGCTGGAGACCGTCGCCGACCGCCTCCGACGCGCGGCGGTATCCGCCGACGCCGATGTTCGACGAGGCGTCCGTCTGGGTCACCCCCAGCGGGAGCAGCCTCCGCCGCATCTCCGCGTTCTCCCGCGCGGTGAGGATCATCCCGGTATAGGGCACGGCCAGGCGGATGAGCACGACGATCCTCTCCATGTCGGCGTCGCTGACCTTCCACTGGGTGTCCTGCACGTACGGCGCCTCCGCCGCCGGCTCGATCCGCGGGAACGAGATCGTGTGCGGGCCGATGCCCATGGCGCGTTCCAGCTCGATGGCGTGGTGCAGCAGGCCCATCAGCTCGAACCGCCAGTCGTAGAGCCCGAACAGCGCGCCGAGCCCGACGTCGTCGATGCCCGCCTCCATCGCGCGGTGCATGACGTACAGCCGCCACGGGTAGTTCGACTTGAATCCGGCGGGGTGCACGCGGGCGTAGGTGGCCTTGTGGTAGGTCTCCTGGAACACCTGGTAGGTGCCGAGCCCGGCTTCCTGCAGGAGGCGCAGCTCGTCCGTCCGCAGGGGCGGCGCATTGACGTTCACGCGCCGGATGGCGCCGTAGCCGATGCGCGCCTTGACCTTGACCGAGTAAATCGTGCGAACGCACTCGCCCATGTAGTCGACGCCGCTCGAAGGATGCTCGCCGAAGACGATGATCAGCCGTTTGTGTCCGATCCGGCCGGCGAGGATCTCGCACTCGCCGCGGAGCTCCTCCATCGTCAGCACCCGGCGCTCCATGCGGTCGTTCTCGCACCGCAGGCCGCAGTACAGACAGTTGTTGACGCAGCGGTTGGCGATGTAGAGCGGGGCGAAGGTGACGATCCGGTTGTCGTAGACCTTGCGCTTGATCTCCGCCGCCGCCTGGCGCATCTCGGCCCAGAGGTCGGGATCCCGCACGTGCATCAGCACCGCCAGCTCGTCGGGCGCGAGCGTCTCCACCGCGCGCGACTTGGCGAGGATCGCGCGCACGCGCGCGGCGTCCGGAGGCCGGGTGCGCGCCTCCGCGAGCCGGTCCTCGATCTCGGCGTCGGGGATGAAGTCCTTCCCGCCGGTCATGTATTTGTCCACCTCCTCCATCCGGATGCGCCCGGAGGCCCAGGAGGTCCGCGCCGATTCCGCCGTAGCCGTGGTCATGTCTTCTTTCTCCGTTTCCGCATTTCGTCCCGGTAGGCCTCCAGGGCCGCCGGAAAGGGTGAGAGCACGCGCTCGATCACGCCCTGCGTGACCGAGATCGCCAGGCCGTAGTTCGTCAGCGGCACCCCCGCCTCGCGGGCGCGCTGGATGCGGCCGAGCATCTCGCGCCGCGTGAGCATGCAGGCGCCGCAATGCACGACGAGGCGGTAGTCCGACAGGTCGGCGGGGTAATCGCGTCCGGCGCACGTGTCGGCCCGGAGATCCGCCCCCGCGAACTGGCGCAGCCACCGGGGGATCTTCACGCGGCCGATGTCGTCCTCGAGCGCGTGGTGCGTGCACGCCTCGCCGATGAGCACGCGGTCCCCGGACTGCAGGCCGTGGATCGCGGCCGCCCCCCGGGCCAGCTCCACCAGGTCGCCCTTGAACCGCGCGAAGAGGATCGAGAAGGTCGTGCACGGAACGCCCGGCGGGGTGTCGGCGACCATCTTGAGCACGACCTGGGAGTCGCAGACCACCAGGTCCGGCGGACGGGTGAGGCGGGTGAGCAGCGCGGCGTACTCGCGTTCCTTCACCACCAGCGCCGCCGCGTCGTTGTCGAGCGCGTCGCGGATCGTCTGCGCCTGCGGCAGGATCAGCCGCCCCTTCGGCGCCTGCAGGTCGATCGGCACGATCAGCACCGCCAGGCCGCCCGCCGGCAGCAGGTCGCCCGCCAGCGAGGGGGTGCGCAGGTACTCCTCCGGGCAGGCCCGCAGCAGGCGCTCCTTGAAGGCGTGCACGTGGCGGTCCCGCCCGGCCGCGTCGAGGCAGGAGCACTCGAGCGCGAGCGGCGCGCGCGTCCGCAGCTTCTCGCGGAACGCGTCGGACGGCGCCGCGAGGTCGGTCTTGGTCACGACCACGATCGAGGGCACCTTCCGCCGCTCCGCCTCCCCCAGCACGCGGTCCTCGAACGCGGTCCACCGGTCGGGCTCCGTGACCAGCACCACGACGTCCGCGCGATCGAACACGCCGGCGGTCCGCTGCAGCCGCTTCCCGGACAGCTCCGACACGTCATCCACCCCCGCGGTGTCGAGAAACACCACCGGTCCGATCGGCAGCAGCTCCATCGGTTTCTCCACCACGTCCGTCGTGGTGCCGGGCACGGGCGAGGTGATGGCGACGTCCTGCCCGGCGACCAGGTTCAGGAAACTCGACTTCCCGACGTTCGTCCGTCCGAAGAGGCCGATCTGCAACCGCAGGGACTTGGGGGTCGTCTGCATGCCGCTCCTCACTCCCCCCTCCCGTGCCCCAGGGCCATCAGCGCGGCAGGGGTCAGCGCCTGTTCGACCGCGTCCCGTCCCAACCGCTCGGCGAGGAAGGCGCGGACATCCCGCCCCCCGCCCGCCCGGAACTCCTTCACCAGCGCCTCCGCCCGCTCGTATCCGATCGAGGGCAGAAAGGCGGTGACGAGCGTCACGCTGCGATCGGCGTGCAGCCGGCAGGCCTCGCGGTCCGCCTCGATCGACTCCACCTGGCGCTGCATCATGCCCGCCATCGCCGTGAGAAGGTCGATGGAGTCGAGCAGGCTGTCCGCGATCAGGGGCAGGAATTCGTTGATCTGAAGCGAACCCCGCGACACCGCCTCCGCCAGCGCGCCATGGTTCGCGCGCACGCGGAGGCCGCCCTGGATCACCGCCTCCATGACCACCGGGTTGACCTTGCCCGGCATGACCGACGAACCCGCCTGGCAGGCCGGCAACCGGATCTCGCCGAGCAGGTGCAGCAGGCGGAGATCGCCCGCGACCTTGACAAAGTCGCACGCGCACGCCTCCAGCATCCCCGACGCCTCGGCGAAGACGTCGGCGTTGGCCGTCTGCTCGACGAGGTTCTCCGCGCGGGTGAGACCGAGCCCCGAGAGGTCGCGCAGGCGCTCGACCGCCCGGAAGATGTAGGCGCGCGGGGCCGTCAGCCCGGTGCCGATCGCCGTGCCCCCCAGGTTCACGACGCGCAGGCGCTCCTCGCACTTGAACGTCCGCCACCGGTCGCGTGCGAAAGCCTCGGCGAAGGCGGAAAACTCGGCGCCGAGCGTCAGCGGCACCGCCTCCTGCAGCTCGGTGCGGCCCATCTTCACGATGCCCGCGAAGTCCCGTTCGCGCCGCTGGAAGGCGCCCTGCAGGAGGGCGATGGCCGCGCTCAGCGTCCGGAGGCCGAGGATCGCAGCCACCTTGACGGCGGTCGGGAAGACGTCGTTCGTGGACTGGTGCAGGTTGACGGTTTCGATCGGGTGGATGCGATCGTAGCTTCCCCGCGGGGCGCCGAGGTGCTCCAGGGCGCGGTTGGCGATGACCTCGTTCAGGTTCATGTTCGCCGAGGTGCCGGCGCCGCCCTGCAAGGCGTCGACCGGGAACTGGCCGCACAGGCCGCCGTCGATGATCTCGTCGCACGCCCGCTCGATGGCGCCCGAGAGCTCGGGGGGAAGATACCCGAGTTCCGCGTTCGCCCGGCAGGCGGCCTTCTTCACCATCGCCAGCGCGCGCACAAGGGACCGGCGGATGCGGCGCCCCGACAGCGGGAAGTTCGCCACCGCCCGCGCGGTGTGCGCCCCCCACAGGGCGTCGGAGGGAACCTCGATCGTTCCCAGCAGGTCGGTCTCGACGCGTGTCTCCATGGTCCGATCAGCCGCCCGGGGTCCCGGCGCCCGGTTTGCTCAGCGCCGACTTCACCGACACACCCGGGATGCGGCCCAGGCGGCCGGTGAGGTCCCCCAGCTCGTCGGTGGAGGCGTCGACAATGAGGGTGATGATGCTCACACCGCGCTTCTCGTAGGGGAGACCGGTGCGGGCGACGATGAGAGACGCGTGTTCGGAAAGCACGCGGTTCACCGGACCGGCCGCATGCGGTCGGTCCTCGACGATGATACCCACGAATCCCAGCCGTTTCTCCATGGTCGTTCCGGCGGGATACACGGGGAGGATTCGAGCGGTGATGCAGAACCTGTCTGCCGCGCCGCTTCTTCCGTCCCTCGGGTTCAGACCGCCGTCCTCGCCTCAGGATGCGGTGCAAGATACCACAGCCCGCCCCGGCGGCAAGCGGATTGAGAAGGGCGCGGGCCCGGGCGACGCGCGGCGGGTCTGCGGCCGGGGCGCGCGGACCGCGGGACCGCTCAGCCGCCGAACGCCAGGTCCATGTTCTTGGCCGCCGCCACTTCGTCCAGCCGCCCCACCGGGGCGTGGGTCGGGGCGGAGTGGAGCGCGTCCGGATCCTGCTCCGCCTGCCGCACGATCTCGATCACCGCGTCGCAGAAGCCGTCGAGGGTCTCCTTCGCCTCGGATTCGGTGGGCTCGATCATGATCGCCTCGGGGACGTTGAGCGGGAAGTAGACCGTCGGAGGATGGAATCCCCGTTCGAGAAGCCCCTTGGCAAGGTCGAGCGTGTGCAGCCCGTGGGCCCCCAGCCGCCGGCCGCTGAACACGCACTCGTGCATGCACCGGCCGGCGGTCGCCGCGTCCAGATGGGGCCGCAACCGCTCCTGAACGTAGTTGGCGTTGAGCACGGCCATGTCGCTCGTCTCGCGCAATCCCTGCCGGCCCAGCAGACGGAGGTAGGCGTAGGCCCGGACGAGGATGGCGAAGTTGCCGTAGAAGGGCGCGATGGACCCGATGGACTTCGGCGCGTCGCAGTCCAGGCCGAACGTGCCCTCCGCGCGCCTGACGACACGGGCGACCGGCAGAAACGGACGCACGCGCTCCACCACCCCGACCGGCCCCGCGCCGGGTCCGCCGCCGCCGTGGGGCGTCGAGAAGGTCTTGTGCACGTTGACATGGCAGAGGTCGAACCCGATCAGGCCCGGCTTGCAGCGGCCGAGGATCCCGTTGAGATTCGCGCCGTCGTAGTACATGAGCCCGTCCACCGCGTGCACCGCGTCGGCGATCTCCCCAACCCGCGTCTGAAACAGGCCCAGCGTGTCCGGGTTGGTCAGCATGACGCCCGCCGTGTCGGGCTTGACGGCGGCGATGATCGCGTCGACATCCATCGACAGGTCCTTGCGGGACGGAATCGCGATCACGTCATAGCCGCCCAGGCGGGCACTGGCCGGATTGGTGCCGTGCGCGGAATCCGGGATGAGGATGTGCGTCTTCCGGTTGCCGCGGTCGCGGTGATAGGCCGCCATGAGCATCACGCCGGTCAGCTCGCCATGGGCGCCGGCGAGCGGCTGGAGGGTGAACTCCGCCATCCCGCAGATCTCGGACAGCATGCGCTCCAGCTCGTACAGCAGCTGAAGGGCGCCCTGCGTGAAGCGCCCGCCGTGGCGCATCTGGGGCAGGATCGGGTGCACCTGGGCGAAACCCTCCAGGGCCGCCGCCGCCTCGCAGGCCCGCGGGTTGTACTTCATCGTGCACGAACCGAGCGGGTAGAAATGCGTGTCGACGGAGAAGTTGCGCCGCGACAGCTCCGTGAAGTGCCGCACGACGCCCAGCTCGGACAATTCAGGCAGCCGCGCCGATTCGGCCCGACACAGCGCGCGGTGGGCCTCGATCGCCGCGGTCCGCCGCGCCTCCGGCACCCGCACGCCCCGGCGCCCCGCCACCGACTTCTCGAAAATCAGCTTCATGGCCGCCGATTATAGACCGCGCGCCCACAATGACCAGCACGACGACAGGCCATTCCATCCTTCGTGGCCCTTCGCGCTCTTCGCGGCGGGAACTGTCCGGCGCCTCCCTGTGCGAACGTCAGCCCTCACCGTCCGAGTGCCCGCCGCGGCCACGAGGTAGCGGTGCAGGGCTTTGTTGGGCAAGTTCTCTTGCCTTCTGAGCAAGGCGTTTCAGTTCAACCCGCCCTCCGGAATTGCACCATTCCGTTTCCTTCTCTGGCGGGAAGTTGTCTCGGACCTCCGCACATTCCCGCCGAATCTGTTCAAGGGTTGGATTTCGAGATGGGATGTGGATGTAGTCGTCCCATTCGTAAGCACAATCATCGCTGTCGTTGCCGTCCACAAATCTATCTATCACGTCAGCCACCTGCCCAGGAGTGAGGTCCGGTTGCCAGTCCACCCATTTCTTGAATAGGAGGATGCCCACGAGCACGACGACCGCCATGATCATCCAGAGTGTTGTCATGCTTCTCTTGGCCCAACGAATAACGTCTTATCCCACGTGAGGCGAGGCTAATACGATGGGACTGGGAGGCAAGGGGGAACCGAGCCTCATGAGGGATAGAATGTGTTGAACGGAGCCGTCTTCGCCTTCGGCCACGCCGGCTCACAGGCCGCTTTGCGCGGGGCGCTGTGGAAGTCCCACAGTTGCTCCATCGCATGGAGGCAGCCCTCCACCGTCTTCGGAGCGAATCCCCGCAACCGCATCTGCAACAGAAGCGCGCCCGCCGTCAGGAACGGCGCTAGCTCAGGCCGCACATCCCGCCGGGGCATGCGCCGGCGGAAGGGCATCCGCCCCCGGCCAGGCTGCATGCGCCCGAGGCGCAGGGCGACGGCGCGCGGGCCGCGCCGGCCGAGAAGGCCGAGATCTGCTTCCTCATCCTGCGGGATCCGCATTCCGGGCAGGCAGGACGTTCGTTCCGGCGTCTCTGCAGGATCTCCGCGGTCCGCCCGCATTCCGCGCACGTGTACTCGAAAATCGGCATGGCCACCCCGGACTACATCGCCTCCGCCGATTCAATCGCCGAGAGCAGCTTCGCCTCGGGCTGAACGGCGACGAACTGCTGCACCAGCTTGCCGTCCTTGAACAGGAGGATGGTCGGGATGCTCATCACGTTGAACCGCACGGCCAGGTCCTGGTTCTCGTCCACGTTCACCTTGGCAATCACCGCCCGCCCGGCGACCTGCGGGGCCAGCCGTTCCAGGATCGGCGTCTGCATCCGGCACGGGCCGCACCATGGGGCCCAGAAGTCCACGAGCGTGATCCCGCTCTTCACCTGCGCGTCGAAACCCGCCGTATCCAGATCGATCAGTCCAGCAGCCATGTCATCTTCTCCCATGAATCTCGCTCAGTTTAGCACACCTTCGCCCGTACGCCAGCCGCTCCCGCGGTTTCCTTCAGACCGACCGCCCTCAGCATCTTCTCCGCGGGGCAGAACCCCGTGAAGGCCGACTGGATCAGGTTCACGCCGACGAAGGCCGTGAACAGGAACCAGTAGCGGCTGACCCACAGCCCGAGAGCCAGGCTGATCAGCACGAAGCCGCCCGCCATCACGCGCACGCCGTTGTTCACTGTCATGTCGTTCGCCTTTCCATGTTGAAGGGGCCGGTTGGCGGGAGTCCAGCGTTCAGGATCGGGATTCAGGGCTCGGTCCCCGGGTGTCGGTCGCGCCCTGACGCCGGGCGGCGCGGAGGAACTCCACCTGGGCGGCGGCCACGGGGCCGCCCATGACCCGTGCAACCGTACCGCCGAAGAACCGCGCCAGGAGACCGGGATTCATGGCGCCGACATACGTCCGGCCGTCATTCTTCTCGTACACGGCGATCGTGCACGGCATGAGGGTGGAGACCACGCGCGCCCCGTCGTCCCGCAGGATCTCGCCGGCATGCCCGGCGTGGCAGAGGTTGACCAGCCGCACGGGCCGGCCGGGATCGCCGCCGTGTTTGCGGACGTTCTCGTCGAGAGGAAGCACGCCCTGCACCACCCACCCCGCCGCCAGGGCGGCCCGGGTCACCGCGTCCACCGTCTCCGTCAGTCCCCGCGGGCTGGACCGCTCCTGCAGCATCATCCGCGGGATCAGGGCGCCCACCGCCACGAGGGTAAGGGCCACGCCCGCGGCCAATCCGACCAACACCTGCCACATACTCGTCTCCTGTACTCAGATCATCTCTTCCACCGGCAGGACGAACGCGCGGAGCCCCTCGGAGGCATAGAGGGTCCTGGCGAAGTCGCGCAGGGCGGCGAGCAGCTCTTCCTTCTTCTCCGTCGGCACGATGGTGAAGATGATCGCCGAGCTGCCGGGGAAGATGCGCGTGCCCATGTGCAGGCCGGTCTGGCCCTCGCCGGCGATGTCGCGCAGCTCGCTGTAGGCGTGCACGTCGTGCCGGGCGATGATCTGGCGGACTTCCTCCTCGCGCCCCTCGGGGCACACGATCATCAGCATCTTCATGGACGATTCCCCTCCGCGGCCGTCTTGGACCGATAGATCAGGTTGTAGATCACCGGGATCACCACCAGGGTGAAGGCCGTCGACACGAACAGGCCGAAGATGATCGACCACGCCAGGCCGCTGAAGATGGGATCGAGGGTGATCGGCCACGCGCCGAGGAGCGTGGTGCCGGCGGTCAGAACGATCGGGCGCAGCCGGACCGCGCCGGAATGGAGGATGGCCTCGCGGAGCGCCATGCCGCGCGCGACCGAGGTCCGGATGAAATCGATCAGGATGATGGCGTTGCGCTGGACGATGCCGCCGAGCGCGA
>CAZSUU010000034.1:0-50790 GCA_964610105.1 uncultured Verrucomicrobiota bacterium
GCTGACCGTGACGGACGACGACGGTGCGGCGACGAGCGACACGCTGACGGTCACCATCGCCAACGTGGCTCCGGTGGTGGATGCGGGCGGCGACCGGGCGGTGGACGAAGGCCAGACGGTCAGCTTCAGCGGATCGTTCACCGACGCCGGCCCGATCGACACGCACACGATCGCCTGGGACTTCGGCGACGGCGGCACGGCCACCGGCACGCTGACGCCGACGCACGTCTACGCCGACAACGGCAGTTACACCGTCACGCTGACCGTGACCGATGACGACGGCGCTGTGTCGAGCGACACGCTGACGATCACGGTCCTCAACCTGACGCCGGAGGTAGCGGTCGATGTGACAACACAGGCTGTGCAGTACAGCGACCCCGTCACAACGGTTACCGTTACGGCGACCGATGCACCGCTGGACACGCTGTCGATCGCCACGCAATGGTCGAAGGACGGTGGCGACTTCACGGATGGTCTGCCTGACTTGGGAACCCTGGCAGGGGGCCTCGCCCTGGCCGGGGCGGGTGGCGCCGGGAGTGCCGCCTGGACCTTGTCGGGCGTCTCGGACCTGGAGCCCGGCCTGTATACGATACGCTTCATTGTGACGGACAAAGACGGCGGGCAGACGAGACTGGACGCCCAACTTGAGGTCAGGCCGGAAGATGCGCTCGTGGTCTATACCGGCGCCGTCTTCGTCTATACCGCGTCGCAGACGTCGGGCGCTGCGACGGTGACCTTGCGCGCGATGGTCTGGGACATCAGTGCCGCAACGCCAACGGCCGACGGCTACCCGGGCGATATCCGCATGGCAACGGTCACTTTCATCAATCGCAACACCGGCGCCGTCATAGCGTCGGGTGTGCCCGTGATGTCCGTGAGCGCGGTCAATCTGCAGACGGGAATGGCAGCCTTCAATTGGAGTACGGATATCGGGACTGGCGCTTTCGCCCGGTATGCGGTCGGTGTGATCGTTGACGGCTGCTACGCGCGCAACGTCTCCGCCGCCGTTATAACCGTCGTCAGGAAGCCCCGTCCGAGGCAATTCCCTGGCGATACGACCATATGGGGCATGGGGCGCGACGGCTTCGCGCCCATGTACCTGGTCCTGGGCTATGCCAGGATGTCGCTTCCAATGACGGCCGACAACGGCGCGCTCTTCGACGACCTGGCGAGCATCCTGGACGTCACCGGTCCGCTGCACCCGATCGGTATCCCGGAAAGCGCCATTCTGCAGATTGCCATGACAGAATACGGTGGTCCGGGCAGCACCGACTGGAGTGGCATCATCGCGGCGAACAGGAATGGCGAGCTCTGGTATGCCATCCACGGGCACGGGGGAATGACCATCGTGCAGGTATGGGCCGGGGCGAACTTTGACGTGTGGAAGGCCCGGCGGATGACGGGCGGCGACTGGCCGTGGGACGCTGAAAGCAGCACTGTTCTGACGCAGGAGATGCTGGATGCTACGGTTGAAGCGGCTCTCTCTCTGTGGCAGGCCGCGGGCGCCGATCCCAAGCTGCTGGATGCGGCGCGAAAGACGGCCTTCCAGGTTGCCGATCTTCCCGGTGCGGAATTGGCGGGGACGTCCGCAACGGGTGCGATCCTGATCGACAGAGATGCCGGAGGGCACGGCTGGTTTGTAGATCCCACGCCATTCGAGAGCAGCGAGTTCGCGGCGGCCGCGAATGGCGAGCTGGTGGCAACGTCGGATCCCGCGGCCGGCCGCATGGATCTTCTCACCGTGGTGCTGCGCGAGATCGGGTGGCTGCTTGGCTTGGATGATAGGGGCGCCGGGGGCGGATCGGGGCGCCATGGCGGTTCCGGGCTGGACACCGGAGTCAGGCATCTTCCCGGTGGCGGGCCGTCAGAAGGCTCGCAATGATCGGGGCCGATGTTCCGTTAAGAGCCTGTCCGAAAACCGGCGGCGCGGCAGCCGAACACCAATTCGTGGTTCGTGGTTTTCGCTTCACAAGTCGTTTGACGTGTTCATATATTTCAAGCAAAGATCGCAACAACATATGGCCGACGGGATTTCGAATCACCCCTGGCCTAGTGAAGCGAAGGTGTCATGAACATGAAGCGAATCGGGATGACCGGGCTGCCGGTCATATTCATCGGCGCCTGCATGACGTGGACAGCTCCGGTCTCGGGGGCCGATCCGGAACCCGTCGCGACGGTAATGAGTCTCGAGGATTTCGTGGCGCTGGCGTTGAAGAACAATCCCGACCTCAAGGCCGAAGCCATCAGCCGGGAAATCGCCGAGCGGGGTGTGGAGGCGGAGGAGTATTACTGGGAGCCGGAGTTCACGGCGTCGGGCAAGAAGGAGGAAAACAAGAGGCAGAACACGGTTCAACAGGAACTGAGCCAGTTCTCCCCCGTGTTCGAGGAGCGGAACTGGGGATACTCGGCCGGCGTCGAAGGCGCCCTCGCGAGCGGCGCCAGGTGGCGGCTGGGGTATACGCTCGACGACCTCAAGAACAACCTCACCAATCTCACCTACCGCCAGCGGGACGTCTTCGAGAGCGAGTTCGTGTCGTTCGCCGGGGTCACGCTGACGCAGCCGCTGCTCCGCGGCTTCGGGCCCCGCGTGACGAAGAGCCAGCTGGAGAACGCGAGGCTCCGGTGGGAAATCGCCGCCCAGGAGCTGCGGCGGCGGCAGATGCTGACCATCGGGCGCGCGGAACTTGCCTACTGGGGACTGTGGCAGTCCCACCAGTCGGTGGCCCTCCGGGAGCAGTCGCTTGGCATCGCCCGCGCCCTGCTCGAGGACAACGAGAAGAGGCAGAAACAGGGACGCATGTCGGAGATCGAGGTGGAGCAGGCCAAGGCGGGCGTCGCCCTGCGCGAGCGCCGCTGGCTGGAGGCGCGGACCCAGCAGCGGGAGGCGGCCCGCGGGCTGCTGTCCGTCGTCGGCTGGGCTCCCGGCGAACCGGTCGTCGATGTGGATCCCGATGCGAAACCCGACACGGAGGTGGCCCTGCCCGAGTTCGACGCCGTCATGAACCGCGCTCTCGAAGCCCATCCCGACATGCTGATCCGCAAGAAGGAGATCGAGGTGGAGGACCTGCGTCTTGCCGTGGCGAAGAACCAGCGCTGGCCGCAGTTGGATCTCGTGGGCAGTTACGGGTTGAACGGGTTGGGCGACGACATGAACGAGTCGTGGAACTACCTGTCCGACGGCGAGTACGTCAGTTGGGCGGTTTCGCTCAACCTGCGCGTGCCGCTCGGCGGCGGCCGCAAGGCCGGGGCCCAGCAGCGGCAGGCGAAACTGCGGAAGGAGCATGCGCTGGTCAACTACAAGGCGACGGAATCCGACCTCGCCAACGGCTTGAAGTCCACGCTGGACCGGGTCCGTCTCGTGCGAGACACGCTTGCCGCGCTCGACCGCGAGGTGGGCGTCACCCGCGCGGCGCTGGACGCCGAGAAGGTTCTGCTGGAAAACGGCAAGAGCACCAGCCGCCGCGTGCTGGAACTCGAGGAGGATCTTTCGAACGCGAAGGTCGACCAGGTGCTGGCGGCGGCTAACCTGCGTCGCGTGCTGGTGGAACTGGACATGACCAACGGCGACATGCTCAAGCGGCACGGCGTCGAGGGCGAGCCGGCCGCCGACGCGGCGCCCGTGGAGAAACGGGCGGAGGCCCCATGAGGGGCGGCGGCATCGCGTATCGGGCGCCGGTCGCCCTCCTGTCCCTGTGCGCTGTCCTGGCGGCGCCGGCCGTGTATTCCGCGGAGGCGGAGGCGGCGCGGCTTCCCGGCATCGCCTCCGCGACGTTCGACGCGGCGCTCGGCATCAGCCTGCCCGGCCTGGTCAAGGCCCTGCGCGTTCAACCCGGCGACCGTGTCAGGACGGACGACGTGCTGTTGGAGCTGGAGGATTCCGCCGAAAAGCTCGAGGTGGAGCGGCGGACGCTCGTGTCGAAGGACCGGACCGAGTTGGAAGCGGCGCAGAAGAAACGGGACACCTTGAAACGCGATCTCGAGGTGACCCACACGCTCTTCGAGACGTCCCGCTCGGTCAGCCGCGAGGAACTGGAAAAGCGCGAACTCGAGTTCCTGCTTTCGGAAGCGGACGTCAAGCGGCTCGAGGTCGCGGAGGCGCGCGAGGAGATCGAGCTCCGGATGGCGACCGACGCGCTGGACCGGCGCCGGGTCCGCGCGCCGGCGGACGGCATCGTCACGAAACTCTACGTCGAAAAGGGCGAATACGTCGTCGCCCAGCAGCCCGTGATGCGGTTGGTGAACATCGACGAGTGCTACTTCACCTGCAACGTGCCTGCGGACGCGTCGCGCCGCTTCGAGAAGGCGGAAACCCTTCCCGTGGAGTTCGGTTTGCCGGCCGGTCCGCTGCCGGTCGAGGGGCGGATCGTGTACCGGGCGCCCGTCGTGGATCCCGCCAGCGGCCTGCGCGAGATCCGCCTGCGCTTCGTCAACCGCGACCATGCCGTCAGTCCCGGCGAGAAGGGCTTTGTCATCCTGAAGTAGACGCCCCATGCCCTTTATTCCCGACACGACCGACCGGTTCAACCCGTTGTTGAACGAACTCCGCGAGCTGGGCGCCGCGGCCATCGAGCCGGCGGAGTTCTGGCGGCGCCTGCTGGACGCGCTCGGTCGGTTGGCCGGCGCCGAGGCGGCGCTTCTGCTCCGGGCGCCGACCGGGGATCCGGCCTGGCGGATGATGGCCGGCTGGCCGGCCGGGGAGGTCCGCCCCGAGCAGGTCGCGTCGCTGTTCGGTCCCTCGGTGCAAACCCTCGCGGAGGAAGCGGCGGCGGCCGGTCGCGCCGGGACGCCGCTCGACCGTGCCGCGTCGGTGGTGGCGGTCCGGATCGACATCCCCGACGAGGGACAGCGGGTGGCGGCGATCCTGCGTCTGCCGACGGCCCGGCCGGAG
The DNA here is from genome assembly GCA_964610105.1 of uncultured Verrucomicrobiota bacterium. Classification (GTDB taxonomy): domain Bacteria; phylum Verrucomicrobiota; class Kiritimatiellia; order PWTM01; family PWTM01; genus CAZSUU01. The sequence goes on from CAZSUU010000034.1 coordinate 4,889, forward strand.
GAGCGCGACCGGGTCGTGCGCGAACTGCGGCTGGCGGCCGGCGTGGCCGGGCTGTACGCGGAAAACCGGTCGGCCGTACAGGCGCGCGCCGAGGCGGGCGCCTACCGCGAGGTGCTCGAGACCGTGACGGCCGTCTACGGGCGGGACCGGTTCGTCGCCTCCTGCTTCACGTTCTGCAACGAGCTCGCGCGTCGGTTCGACTGCGAACAGGTCAGCCTCGGCTTCCTTGTCGAACGCCGTTACGTGCGGCTCCAGGCCATCAGCCGGAGCGCCCGCTTCGACCGGCGATCCGCGCTCGTGCGGGCGCTGGAGGGCGTGATGGAGGAGGCGGCCGACCAGCAGGAGGAAGTCATCTGGCCGGCCCCCGCGGGCGCCGCGTGCATCACGCGCCAGCACGAGCAGTACGCCCGGCAGAACGGGTTGGTGCAGGTGGTCTGCATCCCCCTCCGGAAAGGCGCGGAGGTGGTGGCGGTGGTCTGCTGTGAGCGGGTCGCCGGCGCGCTGTCCGACACGCAGGTCCGGCAGGTCAGCCTGGCCGGCGAACTGCTGGCCGAGCGACTGGAGGATCTGCGGCGGCGGGACCGCTGGGCCGTCGTGCGGGCCTGGAACGGCCTGCGCCGAGGGTTGTCGAAGCTGGTCGGGGTGGAGCACACGTGGGCCAAGGTCGCCGGCATCGTCGTCGCTGCCGGACTGGCGGCGCTGGCGTTCGGCCGCGCGACCTACCGCATCGAGGCGCCGTTCCGCGTGAAGGCGAGCGTGATGGCGGAACTCTCCTCGCCGGTCGACGGTTTCGTGGAGAAGGTCTCCTACGAGGTGGGCGACCGCGTCAAGGCGGGCCAGGAACTGATCGCCTTCGACCGCCGCACCCTGCAGATGGAACGGCTGTCCGCGATGGCCGACCTCCAGCGCTACCATCGGGAGGCGGAGAAGCGCTGGGCCGAGGACAAGCTGGCCGACATGCGCATCAACGAGGCGCTGATCGAGCAGACGAAAGCCCGGCTCGAGCTCGTCGGCTACCGCCTGGAGCAGTCGGTCGTCCGCGCCCCGTTCGACGGCGTGGTGGTCGCGGGCGAGTGGAAGCAGAAGATCAACGCGTCGGTCCGGCAGGGCGAGCGGCTCCTGACCGTGGCGCAGCTCGACCGGCTCTACGCGGAGATCGAGATCGGCGGCGCGGACATCGCCCGCGTGCGGGAGGACATGCCCGTGCGGATCGCCTTCGCCAGCGACCCGCGCGTCCGCTACCCGGTGCGGATCTCGCGGATCGAGCCCGCCGCCGCGGCCGGTCCCGCCGGCCCCGTTTTCGCGGCCCGCGCCGAGTTTGAGGGCGCGCTCCGCGACTGGTGGCGGCCGGGCATGAACGGCGTGGCGAAGATCGACGCCGGCGTCCGGCCGCTGTGGTGGATTTTCGGGCACCGCACGATGGACGTCCTGCGGTTGAAGTGGTGGTGGTGAGATGGCCGAGGCGTCCAGCACCTTCAGCGAGTCGTGGTACCGCATCGCGAACCAATCGCTGTCGCTGCGCGGCGGCCTCAAGGCGCACCGGCAGTTCTTCCGCGGCGAGAAGTGGTACGTCCTCCACGACCCCTACAACAACCAGTTCTTCCGCCTGCGCCCCGCCGCCTGGGAGTTCGTCGCCCGGCTCGGCCGGACCCGGACCGTCGAGGACGCCTGGAAGGAGTGCCTCCGGCTGAACCCCGAGGAGGCGCCCGGCCAGGAGGAGGTGATCCGCCTGCTGGCCCAGCTCTACCACGCGAACCTGCTGGCCTACACCGGCTCCGAGGACAGCCTCGTGCTGTTCAAGCGGTTCGAGCGCCAGCGCGAGCGCGAGATCCGGTCGCGGCTGGTGAGCTTCATGTTCCCGCGCATCACGCTGCTCGATCCCGACCGGTTCCTCGCGGTCACGATGCCGTGGGTGCGGTGGCTGTTCGGCTGGGGCGGCGCGCTGTTGTGGCTGGCGGTCGTGGCGCTGGGCGCCAAGGCGGCCGTGGACGGGTTCGGCGAGCTGGTGGACCAGGGCCAGGCGCTGTTGGCGCCGGGCAACTGGGCGTGGCTCTACCTCGCGCTGGTCCTCGTGAAGGTCCTGCACGAGTTCGGCCACGCCTACGCCTGCCGCCGCGCGGGGGGCGAGGTCCACCGCATGGGCGTGATGTTCCTGATCTTCACGCCCCTGCCGTTCGTCGACGCCACCGCCGCGTGGTCCCTGCGGTCGCGCCGGAGCCGGGCGCTCGTCGGCGCGGCGGGCATGCTCGTCGAGCTGTTCCTGGCCGCCGTCGCCGCGCTGGTGTGGAGCCGCACCGCACCGGGGCTCCTGCACAGCCTGTGCTACAACGTGATGTTCATCGCGTCGGTCTCCACGCTGATCTTCAACGGCAACCCCCTGCTGCGGTTCGACGGCTACTACATCCTCTCCGACCTGCTCGACATCCCGAACCTCCACGAGCGGTCGATGCGGCAGGTCCGGTTCGTCATGGAACGCTACCTCTTCGGCGTGAAAGAGGCCCGCTCGCTCGCCCGGTCGCGGTCCGAGGCCACGCAGGCGTTCGTCTACGCCGTGCTCAGCCTCTCCTACCGCATCGCCGTCTTCGGCTCGGTGATCCTGTTCGTGGCCGACCGGATGCTGGTGCTGGGGATGCTCCTCGCGGCGGGGTTCTTCCTCGCGTGGGTCGTCGTGCCGGTCGTCCGGTTCCTCCACTACCTCGCCTCGGCCCCGGAACTGGGGCGGCGGCGCGGGCGGGCCTTCGCCGTGTCAGCCGCGATCCTGGCCGCGATCGTGCTCCTCGTCCGCATCATCCCGTTCCCGCAGACGTTCCAGGCGCCGGGCGTGCTCGAGGGCGATCCGTTCTCGCGCGTCTACGCGGAGGCGCCGGGCTTTCTCGCCGCCGCCGGCCTCGCGCCGGGCGCGCCGGTCGCGAAGGGGGCCGTCGTCGCCGAACTGCGGAATCCCGAGCTCGACTTCGAGCTCTGCGCCGCGGAGGCGCGGCTGGCGGAACTGGACGCCTACGAGCGTCGGGCCCTGCAGGAGAGCGCGGCGGACCTCGCGCCCCTTCGCGCGCTGCGGGCGTCGATCGAGGGGCAGCGGGGGCAGCTGCTCCGGCGGAAGAAGGAACTGACCGTCCTCGCGCCGCAGGACGGGCGGTGGGGCGGGGAAGAGCTCGCGCCGCGGATCGGCATGTGGCTGAACAAGGGCGAGGAACTGGGGCTCCTCGTGTCGGGGCCGCCCTTCGTCTTCCGCGCCGTCGTGTCGGAGTCGGAAGCGTCGCGGCTGTTCAACCGGCAGATCCTCCGGGCGGAACTCCGGTTCGTCGGCCAGGCCGGGGTGGTCGTCGCGGTCGCGGCGTACGACGTGATCCCCGCCGAGCGCCGCGAACTGCCCTCGGAAGTTCTCGGCTGGCAGGCGGGGGGCGAGGTCCGCACCGACCCGCGCTCCGCCTCCGGCGCGGTGTCGGCGGAACCGTTCTTCGAGGTCGCGGCCCGCGTCGGCGCCGCGCCCGGCGCGACGCTCCGGCACGGGTTGGCCGGCCGGATCCGCTTCGAACTTCCCGCTGATACCCTGTGGAACCAGTGGTCGCGGAAAGCGAGGCAGTTCCTGCAGGCGAGGTACAGGCTGTGAAGTTTCAAGTTCCAAGTTGAAACCCGGAACGTGAAACTTGAAACTTCTTTCCATGCTTAAACCCACCCAGGACCGATGGTTGACGGAGCTCCGCGAGGAGCCGGTCATCCCCGGGGGGCTCGATGCGCTGGTCGCGCGGGCGGCGGGTCACTACCGCCGGCGCGGGAGCATCGTGCGGGACCTGCTGGAGGAAGCCGGCCGGATCGAGGCGCGGGAGCCGGAGCACGCGAACCTCTCCGACGCCCGCCTGCGGGACCGGCTGGCCGAAAGCCGCGAGCGGTTCCGCCGCCGGCCGGATCCCGGCGACGAGGCGCTCGACGCCGCGCTGGCCCTGGTCCGCGAGGCCGGCCGCCGGACGCTCGGCCTGCATGCGCGGTCCGTTCAGCTGGCCGGCGCCCTCGCCCTGCACCGCGGCTACCTCGCGGAACTGGCGACGGGCGAGGGGAAGACCCTGTCGGCCGCGCTCGCGGCGACTCTGGCCGCCTGGTCCGGCCGCCCCTGCCACATCGTGACGGCTAACGACTACCTGGCCCGCCGCGATGCCGGGTGGATGGGGCCGCTCTACCGCTTCTGCGGGATCGACGCGGGATTCGTCGGGCAGGAGCAGGAGCCGCCCGAACGGAGAGCGGCCTACGCGCGGGCCGTTACCTACGCCACCGGCAAGGAACTCGTGGCCGATTTCCTCCGCGACCGCCTGCGGCTGGGCCGGCTGCAGCACTTCGAGGCGCGCCGCGTGCCGGGACTCGTCCGCGACGACCTCGTGGCGCGCCGCGGGCCGGTCATGCGGGGCCTGCACACCGCGATCGTGGACGAGGCCGACCACATCCTGATCGACGAGTCCGTCACGCCGGTCATCATCTCCAGTCCACATCCCAACGAGGTTTTCCAGGCCGCCTGCGCCGAGGCGCGGGGTCTCGCGGAACGGCTGGAGCCGCGCGGGGATTTCACGATCGACGCCAGCTACCGCGCCGTGGAACTGACGCCGGAGGGGAAGCGGCGCGTCGACGAGATGGCCGCCGGCATGCCCGGCCTGTGGAAGGCCGCGCGCCGCAGCCGCGAGCTGGTGGTGCAGGCGCTCACGGCCCGGCACCTCTACGAGAACGGCAAGCAGTACGTCGTGCAGGACGGCAAGCTGGTGATCGTGGACGAGTTCACGGGCCGCCTGATGCCCCAGCGCACGTGGCGGGAGGGCCTGCACCAGGCGATCGAGGCCAAGGAGGGCCTCCCGATGTCCGACCTCTCCGAGACCTCCATGCGGCTGAGCTTCCAGCGGTTCTTCCGCTTCTTCCGGAAGCTGTCCGGCATGACCGGCACGGCGCGCGAGGCGGCCGACGAGTTCTGGCAGATCTACCGGCTGGGCGTCGTGTGCATCCCGCCGCACCGGCCGGTGATCCGCGTGCACGAATCCCCGCGTTTCTTCGCGCGGGAGGAGGACAAGTGGACGGCCGTCGTCGAGTCCATCCGCGAGAATCACGGGACCGGCCGCCCCGTGCTGGTCGGCGTCCGTTCGGTGGGCCGGAGCGAACGCCTGTCGGGACTGCTGACGGCGGCCGGCCTGCCGCACAATGTCCTCAACGCCGTACGCCACGCGGAGGAGGCCCAGATCGTCACCGAGGCGGGCGGCGAGGGGCGCATCACCATCGCCACGAACATGGCGGGCCGCGGGACGGACATCAAGCTGGGCAAGGGTCTCGCCGAGCGGGGCGGGCTCCACATCCTCGCCACGGAGTTCCACGAGGCCGGCCGCGTCGACCGCCAGTTGTACGGCCGCAGCGGCCGGCAGGGCGATCCCGGCACGGCGGTCACGTTCGCCAGTCTCGAGGACGAACTCGTGCTCCGCTACGCCCCCGCCTCCGTCCGCCGCCAGGCCGCGTTGATGCTGGCGGCCGGCGCCCCGGCCGCGGGCCGTTTCTCCCGCCTCCTGTTCCGCCAGGCCCAGCGGACCGCGGAGCGCCGGGCGTTCAAGCAGAGGCGGGAAGTCCTGCGGATGGATAACTGGCTCGAGGAATCCCTCGCCTTCGCGCAGGGGGCCGTGGGCGGATGACCGCCCGAAGGCGCCGCGCGCCAGGCGGATCCGGACGGGAAGCGGAAGTTCAAGGTTCAATCGGTTCTTTGAAAAACCGGACTGGCGCTTCGAGTTGAACCGGGAGCGCGGCATCGTGCGCGAAGCGCCGACGGTCACCACGGCGTCACGGATTTCGCCACGCGCAACGTGAAGGATTTCCAGGCCTTGGGATTTCGCAGGGTTTGGAATCCGCTCGGGTCTGTAACGAATCGACCGCCCGGCTGATCGCTGAATGCGCGGCTTTCAGGGGCGAACTGCCGCAGCTCAATGTACTGGCCCCCTGTCCGGTGTTGATACGTCGCGCCGATGGGGAACTGTGCGAGGTGGAACGGATGCCGTCACGTCGCGGGTGTCAACCGGCTACCTGCGGCGGACCGAAGCCGCGCGTTATCTGCGCGTCTCGATTCGCACTCTGGCCACGCTGATGCGTCAGCGCCAGGTGCCGTACATCAAGCTGACGGGGAGGCGGTACCTCCAGATGCGTATGATGTTTCTCGTTCGGGTTCTCCGTTGCGAAGGGCGGCGGAACAATCTCAGAGGGCGGCGCGGTTGCACGGAGGAACGGACGGATGGGCGTGAGAGCATTGAGCGGCAAGGACCGTTGGGTTGCGGCTCGCCGCCTTAGGAAACCGCCGCTCTGTCCGGCTGAGCTACCGGGGCGCCGGTGCACCACCAGATTGGCAAATCGGGGAGGGGGGTCGACAAGGAGGAATGGAGCCCGGCGCGAGTCGGGCTTGCCCGCGCGTGCGGGCGCGGCATGGTTCGTGCTTCACCCTGTTTGCGATACCGATGCACAAGGTTGGGCAGGGAGATGGCGAGGGAGGCTGACACATGGCCGATCCGGAGCACTTGGCGCGACTCATGGAGGGTGTGAAGTCGTGGAATACGTGGAGAAGGGAGAACCCGGGGATCGAGGCGCCGGATCTCTCGGGCGCGGACCTGGCGGAAGCGCGTCTCTTCGTGGCGGACTTCCGCTCGACGAACCTGCATCACGCCAACCTTCGCGGGGCACATCTATCAGGGGCGCTCCTCATGGGGGCGAACCTCCGCGAGGCGAACCTCTCGAACGCGGTCATTCTCCTGGCGAACCTGCGAGGGGCGGACCTTGCCGACGCAGACCTGCTCTTCGCCAACCTTTCGGGGGCGAGGCTCCAGGAGGCGAACCTGGCGGGGGCGGAACTCTCATCCGCCGTCCTCCATGGGGCGGACCTCCGTGGCGCGGATCTGTCCGAGGCGATCCTCCGTCAGGCGGATCTGTCGAACGCGCTCCTCCACGGGGCGAACACCGATGGAGCGTTTTTCGAGTGACGGTCGCGTGGGCATCAGGCCATCGCAGCCGCAGCATCAACGGCGAAGCCGTCGTCTGGCTGCGGTTGTTGGCGATTCGTTCTCTTGTCTTCCATCGGCGTGGGGGTCGGTATCGGCATCGGGGTCGATTCCGCTTGTCCCGTACTCCGCCGATGCCTCGTGAACCGCGTATTCCCGTTGCCCAAGCGTTGTGAGCATCGCCACGATGCGATCCAGCAAGGCCGTGGTCTTCTCGTTCTCCTCTGCGGTCATCGCCTCGCAGAACCGATACGCCCAGCCGACGTACTCGATGGCGGCGCGACAGGCGTCCGGTTTCTCGTGCCCGAAGGCCAGGCCGATTCCCCTTCGACCCCGATACCGACCCCGACCCCGATCAACCGCAGTTCTCTTCTCTTCCTCTCCGCCATCAAGCGCATCACTTCTCTCCGAACTCGCCGTGATGCAGCTCCTGGATATCCTCCTTCGGCCGCGTCCAGTGCCGGCGGGAGGTCAAGACACGCCAAAAGCACCAGAGGGTCCAGCAGAGCACGACGGTCCAGCTCGCGAGCATGAAGACCCATCCGGCCGTTCTCATGATGCGGCCTCCTTCCGCCGTTTTGCCCATCCGTGACGGATGAGCAGCGCGACCGCCACCGCCATGCCGATCAGGAGCGCGCGGGCGCCCCAGCACCACAGTTTCTGCTCCGTCGATTTCCCCGCCAATGTCCATGTCGCCGCATCCGTCTGCCAGATCCAGGCCACCAAGACGATGCCGAGAAAGAGCGGGGTGACATACTTGAGCACGTAGAAGAAGACGCGCGGGACGCGTTCCTCCGCGCCCTCGTGGATCTCCGTCCATGCCCGGTCGGCGCCGAAGAACCAGATGAAGAGGATGCACTCGATGAACGCGAACAGCGCCAGCCCCACCGTTCCGGCCCAGAAGTCCAGTTCCCCGAGGGCGCCGGCCTTGAGCCCCAGCACGGGCACGTGGGCGAAGACGAGAATGGAGAGCCCGACGGTGCGCAGCGACCGCTTGTGCGACCAGCCGAGCTCGTCCTGGAGGAACGTGATCGCGGGCTGGGCGAGGGCCACCGAGGAGGTGACACCGGCGATGAACAACAGCAGGAACCACATGAACCCGAGGACCGGTCCGGCCGCGATTTTCTGGAAGATCACCGGCATGGCGGCGAATGCCAGGTCGAACGATCCCCCCCTCGCGATGGCCAGGGCGCCATCCGCGCCGAAGAAGGCGAAGGCGACGGGGATGGCAATCGAACCGCCCAGGATGACCTCGGCGAATTCGTTCGTGACCGAGGTCGCCAGTCCGGTGACGACGATGTCGTCCTTCCTCCGAAGGTAGCTCGCATAGCACTGTATGGCGCCGAAACCGAGGCTGAGGGTGAAGAAGACCTGCCCCGCGGCGGCGAGCCACACCTTGGCGTTCCTGAGCTGGGAGAGATCGGGGTTCCACAGGAAGCCCAGGCCGTTGAGGACGTTGCGGTCGGGTTGCGCCGGATCGGGCGTGCCGATGGTGAACACCCGCACGACCAGCACGACGGCCAGCAGGAACAGCACCGGCATGCCGATCATGGCCAGACGCTCGATGCCCTTTGCGATGCCGCCCGAAAGCACCCAGTAGTTCAGGGCGACGGTGAGCAGGAAGAACCCGTAGGAGGTCAGCGAAACGCCCCAGGCGGAGTGCGTTCCCTGGAAGGCCTCCATGAACGACTTCATCCCCGCGAAATCCGTTCTTCCCGCGAACTGGCCCGTCAGCGAGAAACAGGCGTAGGCGAGCGTCCACGACTCGACGTAGACGTAGTACAGGGTCACGCCGATCGGCAGGCAGATGCCCAGCAGGCCGAGGTACTTGGCCGCAGGGTGTTTCCACAGGAGGTTGAATACCCCGGGAGAGCTTCCGTGGCGGTGGTGACCGCCGTAGCGCCCCATGGCCCACTCGCACCACATGAGCGGGACGCCGAGCAGCAGGAGGGCCGTGAAGTACGGAATCATGAACGCCCCGCCGCCGTTCTGCGCGGCCTGGACCGGGAAGCGGAGGAAGTTGCCGAGTCCGATCGCATTCCCGGCCATGGCCAGAATCACGCCCAAGCGGGTGGCCCAGAGTTCCCTCGGTTTCATGCCTGCTCCCCCCATGCGGCGCGGAGGTGATCGCGTTCTTCGGACGTGGTCATGCAGACCAGCACGTCGCCCGCGCGAAGCGGCTGGTCAGGCGCCGGATGATAGACCCAGTCGGCGCCGCGCCGTATGGCGAGCAGGAGCGTCCGCGGGAACTGACCGCCCTCCACAATGCGCCGCACCGCGAGGCCGGCGTGCCGGGAGGCGAGGCCGACCTCCTCGATGCGCAGTGTAGGGTCCGTCGAGCGCAGCATGGTATCCAGGAAGGTCACGACCGTGGGACGGATCATCTCCGAGGCCATTCGGAGGCCTCCGATCGATACGACCGAGACGGTGGCATCGGCGCCCGCCTTGCGCATCTTGGGCGCGTTGCCCTCGTCGACCACGCACGCCACGATGCGGGTGGTCGCATTCAGCCTCCGCGCGGAAAGGCAGATGACAATGTTGGTGTGGTCGTCGTCGCTGACGGCGAATACGCCCGCGGCCCGTTCGATTCCGGCGGCGTCGAGGAGGGCGTCGCCGGTGATGTCGCCCGCCAGCACGCCCGCGGCGCCCGCGATCGCGGGCGCGTCGTCGGCGGCCGGGACCAGCATCACGAACGCGCGGCGCGTGTCCGCGAGTTCCCGGGCGATCGTCCGCCCGATGGCCCCGCCGCCGCAGAGGATGAGATGACCGGAGAGCCGGTCGATCGCTCGTTGCATGGCTCGCCTCCTCCACATTGCCCGCAGGCGGGGATCGATCGCCAGCGAGGTGACGGTCGAGATGACGTAGGTCACCATCCCGATCCCCCCCATCGCCAGGCCCATGGTGAAGACACGTCCGGCGGGATTGGCGCGCAGGTCGATGATCTCGCCGTAGCCGATCGTGGTGACCGTGATCACGGTCATGTAGAGCCCGTCAAGCCAGGACGATCCGGGCGCGATCGTGTGGTAGCCCAGCGTCCCGGCGGCCAGCAGGAACAGCAGGACAAGGAGAATGCGAATGGCGCGCAGCGCCAGCTGCCGCACGATATCCCTGTCCTCGATCGGCCGTTCCATCCGCGCCATGATGCCCGAACGCGACTCGCCTGCCAAGGGGCGAGGTGAAAAGGCTTTTCCCCGGCGCAATCTTCGGTAGCATGGACGGCCATCCGGTGGTTCCGCATCAGGATCGCCCGCGAACGCGCACGGGGCCGTTCGCGGCGGCCAGGCGGGCGGCGGAACGGCCCGGGAGACCGGTGGAGAACGCATGGACACATGGCTGGCGGCGGTCATCATGGGGGTGGTGGAGGGACTGACCGAGTTCATCCCGGTCTCTTCCACCGGGCACCTCATCCTCGCGGGCGGGCTTCTTCGATTCGACGGCCGGTTGTCGCAGACGTTCGAGATCTTCATTCAGTGCGGGGCGATCCTGGCCGTGGTGATCGCCTACCCGGGGCGGTTTGCCGACCTCTGCGACCTGCGCCGGCGCGAGGGATTCGCCGGTCCGCGCGGCCTGGGGCTGCTGGCGCTCACGACGCTGCCCGCCGTCGTGGCGGGGCTGCTGCTGCACGGATTCATCGAGGATCGCCTGTTCAGCGTGGCCGCGGTCGCCGCGGGTCTGGCGGCGGGGGGAGGCTGGATCCTGCTCGCCGAGCGGCGGCGCCGGCCGGTGCGCATCGAAACGCTGGAGCAGATCGCGTGGCGGGAAGCCTTGGCGATCGGCTGCTTCCAGTGCCTGGCGCTCTGGCCCGGGGTTTCCAGGTCCGTCTCCACGATCCTGGGCGCCATGGCGCTCGGGGTAGGCCGTCGCGCGGCCACCGAGTACTCCTTCTTCGCCGCCGTCCCCGTGCTGACGCTGGCCTCGATCTACGCCCTCATCGACGGGTGGCCGCTGCTCGTCGCGGCGGATCTTCCGGTGCTGTTCGTGGGCTTTCTCTTCTCGTTTCTGTTCGGGTGGATGGCCGTCCGGTTCCTCATCCGCTTCCTGAGCCGTCACAGCCTTGACGTGTTCGGATGGTACCGCCTTGGCTTGGCCGGCGTGGTGGCGGTAGTCTTGATGCAGTGAGTCAACGCGCGATGAAACTCGAAGATCTGGAGAAGCGCAGGCAGGCGAGGCAGGGGGATCGGCGGGGCCCGTCGGTCCTGTACGAAGACGAGTGGATCATCGCGTTCGACAAGCCGGCCGGCCTGCTGGTGGCCCCCGACCGGTGGGACAAGTCGCGCGAGAATCTCATGGATATCGTCCATGCGCGCATCTCCCCCCAGGTCTTCCATGCCCACCGGCTGGATCGCGAGACGAGCGGTGTGCTCCTGTGCGCCAAGACCAAGGACGTGCTGCGCCGGCTCTGCGCGGACTTCGAAGATCACGCCTCGGGCAAGGAGTACGTCGCCCTTGTGCAGGGGATCCCCCACGGCGAGGAGGGCCGCGTGAGCGTGGCGTTGGAGCCCGACCCGCGCTGCCCCGGCCGCATGCGGACGAACCAGTGGGGCCGGCCGGCGGAAACCGAGTACTCGGTGATCGACCGCTGGCGCGGGTATGCCCTCCTGCTGGTCCGCCCGGTCACCGGCCGCACCCATCAGATCCGGGTCCATCTCGCCTCCATCGAGTGCCCGATCGTGGGCGATGGCTTCTACGGCCGCGGGCGCGGCCTGCTGCTCTCGGACCTCAAAACGGGTTCAAAGAACAAGCCGGAGGGCGAGAAACCCCTGCTCGGACGGCTCGCCCTGCACGCCGCCCGCCTGCGGCTGAGGCATCCAGCGACGGCCGCGCCGTTGACCATCGAGTCGCCCGTGCCGTCCGATTTCGAGACGGCGATCAAGCATCTCGACCGGTTCGCCGCACGGGCGAACGGACCCCTCAAACGGTGGCGATTCCCGTTGGGTTGGCTGCGGTTCTGATTACGCCCGCGGATGGGCCTGCTCGTAAACCTTCTTCATCCTCTCGATCGACACGTGGGTGTAGAGCTGGGTCGTGGAGAGGCTGGCATGGCCGAGCAGCTCCTGGACGCTGCGGAGATCGGCGCCGGCATCCAGGAGGTGCGTGGCGAAGCTGTGGCGCAGGGCGTGCGGCGAGAGATCCGGATTCAGGCCCGCGGCGGCCAGGTGTTTCTTCATCATCCGCTCGATCGACCGCGGTGTGAGCCGCCCGCCCGTCCGCCCCGCGAACAGGGGGGCGTCCCGGCCGCGCGCGGCGCAGCCGACAAGCGCCCGCTTCTCCATGGCCGCCCGCAGGGCGCGCAGGGCCGGCCCCCCGAGCGGGCAGAGGCGCTCCTTCTTGCCCTTGCCCGCCACGCGGGCCACCCCCGACAGCACGTCGATCATGGATTCGCGCAGCCCCGCGCATTCGGCGACGCGCATGCCCGTGCTGTAGAGCAATTCCAGGATCGCCGCGTCGCGCGCGGCCGCGTACTCGACCCAGAGTCTCTTCGCGGGCGTACCCGCCCGGCGCATCGCGTCCGCCGCGGAGCGCGCGGGGGCGTCGAGGAGGCGGCCCACCTCCTCGACGCTCAGCACCTGCGGCAGCCGCCGGTCGCGCCGGGGCAGGGCCACGCCCGTGAAGGGATTCGAGGGGACGAGGTCCTCGCGGACGAGGAAGCGGTAGAACGAGCGCAGGCTCGAGCACTTGCGCCCCGTGGTCGTCGGCGAGGCGCCCCGCTTCTGGAAGTGGACGAGGAAACGGCGCGCCGCGAAGCGGTCGCACTCGGACCAAGGGTGGGGCGGCCGGGCCTCCGCTCCCCACGTGATCCCCGCGAATTGCCGCAGGTCGATCACGTAGCCGGCCACGGTATGCCGCGAGGCGTTCTTTTCCGCCTCCAGGTGCCGGACGAACTGCCGCACCATCGCGTCGTCCCGGATGTCCGCCGACGCGGCCGGGGCGGAAGGCTCCTCCCGCGGGTTCATGCCCCCTCCCGCGGGCGCGAGGCCGCCGCGCGCGTGAAGACGCCGCGGCGCTCATGCTCGCTGGCGAATTCCGCCTCCACGCCGAGGTCGATCCGGCGCGAGGCCGGCAGGCGTTCGTGCAGGACGCGCCGGACCTCGTCGAGCAATCGGGGGAAGACTTCGTTGGCAACGCCCGCGTGGGCCACGAGATCGACGGACAGGTCAAAGGCCTCCGGCCTTCCTGTTACGCGCAGGTCGTGGAAACCGGCCAACTCGGACCGGCCCTCCACGATGCCCCGCATCGCCGCGTCGGTCTCGGCATACGCGGGATGGCTGCGATCGACGGGGTCCACGTGCACGATCGTGCGCGCGCCGAGGGTGTCGGCAATGAGTTTCTCGACTCGTTCGGCCAGGTCGTGGGCCGCCATCACGGACAGATCGGCGTCCACCTCGATGTGCAGCGAGATGAGTTTCGTGTCGCCGTAGGTGTGGACGATCGCGTCATGCGCGCCGCGCACCCCGGGCACGCGGCAGGAAAGCCGGCGGATGCGGGCGAGTTCCTCCGCCGGCGGCGCCTCCCCGATGAGCGTGTCGATGGCCCGCCGCGCGTACTTGATGCCGGTGAAGGCGATGAACAGCGATACGCCGACCGCGCACCATCCGTCCATCCGCAGCCAGCCGATCCGGGCACCCAGGAGGGCCAGCACCACCATCAACGTGCAGAGGATGTCGAACGTGTGGTTCCATCCGTCGGCCTCCAGCACCTGCGACTTCGTCGCCCGCGCCAGCCGGCGGGCAAAGAGGGCCAGCCAGGTCTTGACCGCCACCGTGAGGACGATGACGAAGGTCAGCCACGGGGGGGCAAAGACCGGTTCGGGTTTGAGCAGGCGGTGGACGCCGGACCGTGCGACCTCCAGGGCGACCCCCAGCAGAAACATCGACAAGAGGAGGGTGATCACGGTCTCGATCCGGCCATGGCCGAAGGGGTGCTCCCGGTCGCGCGGACGCTGCGACCACCGGAATCCGAGGGCGATGATCAGGCTGCTGCCGACATCGGCCAGGTTGTTCAGGGCGTCGGCGACCAGCGAGATGCTGCCGGACAGCCAGCCGGTGATCGCCTTCGTCAGGGACAGCAGGACGCTCAGGCCGGTGCTGACGTATCCTTCAAACTCGCCGAGCGCCGTACGCGCGCGCGGATGGTCCGGCGGCACATCCGGCGGCGCCACGCGGCGGACCAGCCAGCCGGTGAGCCCGGACGGCGGCCAGCGGATGGAAGGGATCTCCTTCATGAATACCGAGCGCGAGCATAGTCGCCTCCTGCGGTCTTGGGAAGCCGGGAAGACGGCGGAAGGAGCGGGGAAGCGAACGGAGGCGCCGGAGTTCAGGATATCGGGGTCCGGCTTCGCCCCGCCGCAGGGCAGCCAGATCGATCAGGGTGTGGACGCGGCATGCCTTGGCGCTTGCGTCGTCATCCGCGTCCTCGGAATCCAACGGATCGAGGACGACGACGAAAGACCCGGGCGATGAGGAATGCAGCCCCGCTGCCTCTGGATTCAGGGTCAGTAGAGTTTCCTGACCCGGCACGTCATGGCCTGCACGAGGGAGCTCGATTCCCCCACGGCGAGCGCAACCACCCCTCCCAACGGCTCCCAACCCTTATGCATCAGATCGTTCACCTGTGTCTCGAACTCGTCGACGTAGGAGGAGACAACCAGTTGATACACCTTCTCCCTGGGCGCTGTCGTGCCTTGAGCTTGCTCGTCATTCATGTCCTCGCCAATCCTTTCTCCGGTCGTTTTCCCGAAAGCAATGCAGAGCCGAGGCCGGGGCGGAAACATGGCCGGTTCACGCCTTCGCCGCACGCCGGAACCGAACTTCCGCCTGAACCGGTCGCCGTCTTCCCCATTCGTGTTCCAGGTTGGGCGTCAGTACACCCTTCCCGATGGCTGCCTCGATCTCCGAGGCGGTCCAGAACCGCCCGTCATCGATCTCATCGGGGTCCAGCCGGAACGGGCCGTTGCACCGGGCGATGTAGGTCCGCACATACTCGCTTTCCCGGGAACATCGCCAGACGTAGGCATGGGAGAAACGGAGGGGCACGTTCCGCAGTCCCAGTTCCTCCTCCGACTCTCGAAGCGCGCCCGCCAGCGGGTCCTCGCCCGGATGCAGGTGCCCCCCGACGGAGGAGTCCCACCGGCCCGGCTGGGTCTCTTTCCGCATCGATCGCTTCTGCAGAAACAGCTCGCCCCGGTCGTTGAAGATCAGGACATGGACGGATGGGTGAATCAGGTCCGGATTGCCGTGGCATTCGCGCCGCCGGGCGCGGCCGATCGGCCGGCCGGCCTCGTCCACGAGATCGAACATCTCGTCGGGGGAGGGGGCGGGGGTCATGACGGGGGCTTCACCGTGCGGATGATCGTGGTCTGCCCCAGACGCAGCCGCGACGTCTGCGCCAGCCGTATCTCCGCCTCCGTGGGCGCCGCGGCGCCGATGACGTCGAAATCGCACACGAGCGGCAGGTGGTCGGACAGGGTCACCGACGGCATGTCGAACCGCCGGACCCGTATGCCGCGGCTGTACAGGATGAAGTCGAGATGCCGGCGCGGCGCCCAGCTCGGGAAGGAGGGGCGGTTGTGACGGTCGGCGCTCTGCAGCCCGGTGGCCGCGCGGAAGAGCTGGATCTCGTGCTCGCCCCACACGGTGTTGAAATCGCCGGCCACGATGTGGGGTTTCTGGGTGCCTTTCAGGAGGTTGTACAGGTCCGTGAGCTGCCGGTGCCGGACCCGTCCGCCGAGCGCGAGGTGCACGAGGAAGATGGAGAAATCCGTCGTCTCGAGCTCGATCACCAGCCGCTTCATCCCCTTCGCGAAGTAGTGGTACTTCGCGCCGCGCATCAGCGGTTCCTTCGCGAGGAAGGCATTGCCCTGGCGGCGGAGGATGGGGATCCGGTGGGAGATGGATCCCGAGCCGTACTTGGAGCGGTACGCATGGCCGTGCCCCAGCGCCTCGCCGATCACCTGGGCCTGGTTGAGGCGCCCGGAGCGGTAGGAGCCCGAATCGACCTCGACCAGCCCCATCACGTCGGGCGCGATCTTCTGGATGAACCGGATGATCTGCTGGAGGTGGGCCTCGGTGTTCCGGAGGAAGCCCAGCGTCCGGCCCGGCCGGCCGCCCGTCCCGTAGCGGATGTTGTAGAGCAGAAAGCGCATCGACCCCCTCCACTATCCGCCGTCCGGGCATCCGTATTCAAGCGCGGAGTGTATCCGGCTCCGTGTCACCCGGAGGGGGACCTTGATGTCGATCTTGACACGTTCTCCTGCGCAACGATAAAGTACTGGCGGTGGTGCTTTCTCGAGCCGGATACACGGTTTCGTGTGTATCGGTAGCCGCGTCGCTTGCTTCATCGCGAACCGGCGTGCGCCGGTCGGTTCCTGCTGTGCGACGAGAGGGACTCGGGTTGCGGGCGCAAGCCCGCGTCGGATGGTTCCGCCAGGACATGACTCGCAGGTGCGTGCGGAACAGTCTCTGAAGGCGGCGCCGGTGCACGGACGAACGGGAGGAATGGAGTGAGAGCATTGAGCGGCCAACGCCGTTGGGTTGCGGCTCGCCGCCCTGGGACGCCCGTTCAGGTTGGTTGGGGCGAGGGTGTGCTCGTTCTTTTCTAAGCGCGATTTCCTGTCCGTCACCCCGACGATATCCGGGCGGGTGCGACAGAAGGTTCGCGGGAGGGGAAGCGTGATGAGAATGGTACGCGGGAGCAGGATCGCCACAGCGCCCATCGTCTTGTGGATGGCGTCTTGGGCGGGCGCCGGGCCGCTGGATCCGACGAACGCTCCGGCGCCGTGCATGTACACCCTCGAGGAGATTTTCGGCCAGGGGGCGGAAATCCTGGCGAGGGTGCAAGCCTACCAGGCGCCCTGGACGCTCTCCGATACGACGACGGTGGTGGAGGCGGGATACTACCCGTCGAACGACTTGGCGGTCGTGGACGCGGACTTGACGGCCGCGAGTATTCGGGGAGGGGTGGTCATTTTCGGGGTGACGGGCAAGGTCGAAGTCGCGGACACCACGACCGGGAACGCCGCCGGCAGCGACATCATGCAGGGTAAGACCGCCTGGGTGGACGGAGCCCTGGTGACCGGGACGATCCTGACGCGATCCCTTTCGCCCGACGGCGACGCGGTGCCGGCGGGATACTATGCCGCCACCACGCTGCGGGCCGTGGATGCGGACCTGACCGCCGCGAACATCCGAGGAGGGGTCGTCATCTTCGGCGTGGCGGGCAAGACGGAAGTGGCTGACACCACATCCGGGGACGCCTCGCCGGCCGACCTTCTTGCCGGCAGGAAGGCGTGGGTGGATGGCGCGGAGATCACCGGCAGCGTTTCCGCGGGTGGCAACGTGACCGGGATCGACGGCGCCGCCACCAGCACCATCCCCGATGCCCTGTATCGCGACGGCAGGACGGTTACGGCGGGCGACACGGATCTCGTCACCGGGAACGTCCGCGCGGGCATCGATCTCTTTGGCGTGTCCGGAAAGACCGAAGTGGCGGATACGACGAGCGGCGACGCGGCGGCCGGCCACATTATGACCGGCCGGGTGGCCTGGGTCGACGGGACGGCCATAACCGGGATCATCCAGAATCTGACGATCTCCGATACGACAACGGTCGTCAACGCGGGGTATTACATGGCCACGACGCTTCCGGCCGTGGACGCCGACCTGGCCTCGGGGAACATCCGGGATGGCGTCGACATTTTCGGCATCCCGGGCACGTACGGGGCCGGCAGCGCGAACCCCGCTCCAGCGCCCGTGCGAAAAACGGGGCAAACCGCGTCCTACCGCGCCGGTGACGACGGAGACCTGGAGCCCGGCGCGCCGTGGCCGAGTCCGCGTTTCGTGAACAACGGGGACGGCACGGTAACGGACAATCTGACGGGGTTGATGTGGCTCCAGAACGCCAGCGCGTTCGGGTTCAAGGACTGGAACACCGCGATCGATACCTGCGACGGGCTCGTTTTTGCCGACTACGACGACTGGCGCCTGCCGTCGCTGGCGGAACTGGAAAGCCTTGTGGACTTCTCTCAGAGCCAACCCATCGTGCCGGCGGGTCATCCTTTTACCGGAGTGCAATCTTCATACTACTGGTCCGGCACCACCTACGCGGCCGATACGAACCGCGCATGGTACGTCTACTTCTACTCGTCTGGCAACGTGTTTGCGGACGGCAAGACCGACACCTGGTACATCTGGCCCGTGCGCGGTGGAGAGTGACCGGATCCTGTTGCTGAAATGCTGCCGTCGACCGGACGGCGAGGATGACGAAGGAAAGACGCAATGAGGACTGTTTATGGACACACGCTGCGGGCGGCTGCCGCGCTGACCTGGGTCGCGGCCGCCGCCGCGAACGCGGGTAGCCTGGAGCCCACCAACGCTCCCGGGCCCACCATGCACACGCTGGAAGAGATCTACGGCCAGCAGCGGGCAACGCTGGACGCCATGGAGGGTTTCATCCCGCTGCGCACGCTGTCGGAAACGACGACCGTGGTACGGACGGGCTACTATGCGGCGACAAACCTGGCCCTGGTGGACATCGACCTGGCGTCGCCCAACATCCGGGCCGGCACGACGATCTTTGGTGTCGTGGGCGGGGTGAACGTGGTCGATACGACCGGCGGGGATGCGGCGGCCGGCGACATCCTGACCGGCCGGGTGGCCTGGGTCGCCGGTGTGGAAATCACCGGCACGATTCCCCTTGGCACCCTCTCCGAGTCCAGCGACCTGGTTCTGGCGGGATACTATGCCGCCACGTCGCTGAGCGCGGTGGATCCGGACCTGGCCGCGGGCAACATCCGGGCAGACGCGACGATCTTCGGCTTCCCGGGAACCGCGAACGTCGTGGATACGACCAGCGGGGACGCCAGCGCCGGGGATATCCTGGCGGGCCGGACGGCCTGGGTGGACGGCGTTGCGGTCACCGGCAATGTCCCGGCGGGTGGAGACGTCATCGGGGCGGACGGCTCGCTGGTGATCACGATCCCCGATGGCCTGTACCGCGAATCTCGATCGGCCACGGTCGTTGATGCCGACCTGACGCCCGGCAATGTCCGGGCGGGAGTCGTGATCCTGGGCGTGAGCGGCAAGACGGAAGTGGTCGACACGACCAGCGGGGATGCCGCGGCGGGCGACATCCTGAGCGGCCGGACGGCCTGGGTGGACGGCGTGGAGATCGGCGGCACGATTCCCACTCGCACCCTCTCTGAATCCAACGACCTGGTTCTGGCGGGGTACTATCCGGCCACCACGCTGGACACCGTCGACGCCGACTTGGTTCCCGCGAATATCCGGAAGGACGTCGTGCTGTTTGGCATCACGGGCACGAACGAGGTCGTGATGACGAATGTCCCGGCCGCGATTGCGCGAACCGGGCAGACCGTTTCGTACCGCACGGGTGACGATGGCGACCTTCAAGCGGGGGTGCCGTGGCCGAGTCCCCGTTTCACCGACCACGGGAACGGAACGGTCACCGACCATTTGACCGGCCTGATGTGGGCGAAGAACGCGAGACTCTGGCAGCAGATTACGTGGGACGCCGCGATCGATAACTGCAGCGCTCTGAGCCTCGGCGATCATGATGACTGGCGTTTGCCGACGGTGTGCGAATTGAAAAGCGTTCTGGATCTGGGGCGGTACAATCCTGCGCTTCCGGCGGGGCACCCCTTCACCGGTGCGCAGACCTGGTGGTACTGGACGAGCACGACGCAGCCGCACTACCCGGCCGGCGCCTGCCAGGTGAGCTTGTATGACGGCCGCGTGAACGGCGCCGGCAAGACGACTCAGCACTACGTGTGGCCGGTGCGCAACGCCTGGTGAACTGACGCCCCGTGCCCCCATCCGATCGAAACCGACGGCCGTTCAGCCGCCCAGTTTCCGCCGGAGCACCTCGGCGGCGAGCTGGGGGTTGGCCTTGCCGCGGCTGAGCTTCATGATCTGGCCGACCAGGTGTTGCAGCGCGGCCGCCTTGCCGCCACGGAACGCCTCGGCCGACTGCGGTTGGGCGGCGATGGCCTGGTCGGCGAGCGCCTCGATCGCACCGGCGTCGCTGACCTGCGCCAGCCCCCGCTTCTGCACGATCTGCCGCGGGTCGCCGCCCTTCTCGATCAGCTCGGCGAACACCTCCTTCGCCGTCGGCATGGTGATCGTCTTCGCGTCGACCAGCCGGATCAGGTCGGCCAGCGCTTCCGGGGTCAGGAAAATCTGCCCGATCGTCCTTCCAGTCTCTGAAAGCGCGCGCATGACCTCGGTCATGACCCAGTTCGACGCCGCCTTGAAGTTGCCGGAGGCTTTCGCCGCCCGCTCGAAGAAGTCGGCGACCGCCCGCTCCGCCACCAGCACGCCCGCGTCATACTCGGGCAGGCCGTAGTCGGCGACGAACCGCGCCCGCCGGGCCCCCGGCAGCTCCGGCAGGTCCGCCCGCCACCGGGCGATCTCCTCCGCCGAGAGGACGACCGGCATCAGGTCGGGCTCGGGGAAATAGCGGTAGTCGTGCGCCTCCTCCTTGCTGCGCATGGAGAGCGTCACCCCGGCGTCGTCGTCCCACCGCCGCGTCTCCTGTACGATGCGGCCGCCCGCGTCGAGCGTCTCCGCCTGCCGCCGGATCTCGTACTGCAGCGCGCGGTGGACGCCCTTGAAGGTGTTCATGTTTTTGATCTCGGCCTTGGTCCCCAGCTTCTCCTGGCCGGCCGGACGGACGCTGACGTTGATGTCGCACCGGACATTGCCCTCCTCGAGGTTGCAGTCGCTGAGGCCGCCGTGGAGGAGGATCTCCTTGAGCGCGGTCAGGTACGCGAAGGCCTCGTCGGCGCTGGCGAGATCGGGCTCGGTGACGATCTCCATCAGCGGCGTCCCCGCGCGGTTGAAGTCCACGCCGCTGGTCTGCTCGAAGTGCAGGCTCTTGCCGACGTCTTCCTCCAGATGGATGCGCGTCAGCCGGATGAACTTCCGGCTCCCCCCGGCCTCGATCTCCAGCCCGCCCCCGAGGCAGAGCGGGCGGTCGTACTGCGAGATCTGGTAGTTCTTCGGCATGTCGGGGTAGAAGTAGTTCTTCCGGTCGAACTTGCTGTACTCGCTGATCCGGCAGCCGAGCATCAGGCCGGCCTTTACGGTCAACTCCACGGCCTCGCGGTTGAGGGTCGGCATGGCGCCGGGGAAGCCGAGGCACACGGGGCATACGAGCGTGTTGGGTTCGCCCCCGAAATGGTTGGGGCAGCCGCAGAAGATCTTCGTCCGCGTCCGCAACTGAACGTGGGTCTCAAGGCCGATCGATGCGATGTAGTTCATGGATGCCCGTTCCGCGTTCAACCCGCCGGCGGCCGCCGGAGGCGCCAGTCGGTGCTCTGCTCGTACGCGTGCGCCACGCGCAGGATCGCCGCCTCGCCGAGGGCGGGGCCGAGCACCTGCAGCCCGACGGGCAGGCCGCCGCCGGTGAATCCGCACGGCACGGAGATGCCGCAAATGCCCGCGAGGTTGACCGGGATCGTGAAGATGTCGCCGAGGTACATCTGCAGCGGGTCGGCGGTCTTTTCGCCCAGCCGGTAGGCGGCCGTCGGCGCGACGGGCGCCAGGATGGCGTCGCACCGGGCGAACGCCTGCTCGAAATCGCGTCGGATCAGCGTCCGCACCTTCTGCGCCTGCAGGTAGTAGGCGTCGTAGTAGCCGCTGCTCAGAACATAGGTGCCGAGGATGATGCGCCGTTTCACCTCGGGGCCGAAGCCCTCGGCGCGCGTGCGGCCGTACATGGAGATCGGATCGCCGGCGCCCTCGGCGCGGTGTCCGTAGCGCACGCCGTCGAACCGCGCCAGGTTGGCCGACGCCTCGGCGGTGGCGATGACGTAGTAAGCGGCCACCGCGTAGGGCGTGTGGGGGAGGGCGATCGGCGCGATCTCCGCGCCGAGATCGCGGCAGCGTCCGACGGCCGTCCGCACGGCCGACTCCACGTCGGGATCCATGCCGGCCACGAAATACTCGTCCGGCACGCCGAGCCGCACGCCGCGGAGGTCGGGCGCGAGCGCCGCCTCGTAGTCGGGCACCGGCGCGTTCAGCGAGGTGGAGTCCATCGGATCGTGTCCCGCGATCACGCCCAGCAGCGCCGCGGCATCGCGCACGGTGCGCGTGAGCGGGCCGATCTGGTCGAGCGACGAGGCATAGGCGACGAGGCCGTAGCGGGAGACGCGGCCGTAGGTCGGCTTAAGACCGACGCAGCCGCAGAACGAAGCGGGCTGCCGGATGGAGCCGCCGGTGTCGGTGCCCAGCGCGGCCAGGGCCTCGCCGCCCGCGACCGCGGCGGCCGACCCCCCGCTCGACCCGCCGGGCACGCAGTCGCGATTCCACGGGTTGCGCGTGGGACCGAAGGCGGAGTTCTCCGTGGTCGAGCCCATGGCGAACTCGTCCATGTTCAGCCGCCCGACGAACACCGCCCCGGCCGCGCGGAGGCGGGCGACGGCCGTGGCGTCGTAGGGGGAGAGGAAGCGGGCGAGGATGCGGGAGCCGCAGGTGCAGCCCTGGCCGCGGGCGTTCAGCACGTCCTTGAGCCCGATGGGCAGGCCCAGCAGCGGGGCGCGCTCGCCGCGCGCGCGGCGCTCGTCGGCGGCCCGGGCCTGCGCGCGGGCGTCCTCCTCGTCCACCGCGAGGTAGGCGTGCAGGCCGGCATCCGTGCGCCGGATGGCGTCGAGGACGGCCTCGGTCAATTCGACCGCGCTCGCCTCGCCGCGGTCGAGGGCGGCGCGGGCGTCGGTGAGGGAAAGTCGGGAGAGATCGGCCATCGGGGACTCCGTCATTCGATGATCCGCGGCACGATGAAGAGGCCCTGCCGCGCTGACGGGGCATTCGCGAGGGCCGCCTCGCGGTCCATCGAGGGCCGCGGTTCGTCGGCGCGGAACACGTTGTGGACGGGAATGGCGTGCGCGGTCGGCTCGACGTCCCTGACGTCCAGCGAGCGGAGCTGATTCACGTAGGCGAGGATATGATCGAGCTGGGTCTGGAAGGCGGCCTCCTCCTCCGGCGTGAGATGGAGGCGCGCGAGATGGGCGACGTACGCGACGTCGATGCCCTCCGCCTTTCGGGATGTGTCGCTCATGGGCGTGTCCAATCCGCATTCACGGAACCGCGGGAGCATAGGCGGCGCCCCCCGCCGCGCGCAAGCAGAACCCGAACGACTCGCCGCCCGACCGCGGAATGCCGACCGCCGTCTTTGGGGGCAGCGCGCACCGCGCGCAGTCCCGTGCGCGAAGATGAGCGCGAAGAACGATCGGCGCGGGCAGGATGGCCCGCGATACGAAGCGCCGCGGGCACCGAGCACACTCCTGTGCGCGCGGTCGTCGGCGCCATGCGATGCGGTTTCGAGGCGAACGTACAGGATTCAACGACAAACGCCCTGTCCCGACCGGGCCGGTCCCGCGAAGACGGCCCGGAGGTTTCTTCATTCAAATGCCTGTGCGCACGCTTGACTTGATCATCGGGTTGAAACATTCTCACCCGATGCAGGCAGGGAATGAAGGGACGAGCGATACTTGCGAGGGCGGGTGCATCCCTGTCGCGAGCGGATTAATGAAGGGAGAAAGGGAAAATGGAACATAACACCTGGACGATGATCGTCGGATTGAGCGGGGCCTTCGGCCTCGGCATGTGTTTCGCCACCCTGGGTTCCATCGCGGTCAAGCTCATGCCGCGCATGGGCATTGACCAGGCGAAGTTCGGCTCGATGGTTTCGGCCTTTATGTTCGCCTGTCTCATCGCCTCCCTGGCGGTCGGCGTCCTCATGGACTCGCTCGGCTACCAGGCGATCGCCATCATCGGCTTCGTCGCCGCGGCGGTCAGCATTTTCATGCTGGCCAATGCTAAGAGCTACAACGGCGGTGTCATCGCCTGCATCCTCCTCGGCATCGGCGCCATGGCGTGCAACACCACCGGCAACGTACTGGGAACGGGCATCGTCGCGAAGGTGCTGTCGGTGAGTGACGCGGCCGCCAACAACCTTGTGAATGTGGCTTTCGGTCTGGGACTGTTCCTCACGCCATTCCTGATCAGCTTCCTGCTCCAGAAGGTCTCCTACGAGAAGGGCGTGTCGGTGCTGGGGGTCATTGTGCTGCTGCCTGCGATCTTCGCGCTGTTGGCGGTCTATCCGCCGGCGGCGGGCTTCAAGCTGGGCGATGCCTTCGCGCTGTTGAAGGAACCGGTGACGATTTCCGCGGCCCTCGTGCTGTTCTGCTACATTGCGCTGGAGTCGAGCTTCACGAACTGGCTGGCGCCCTTCGGCAAGGAGGTCATGAGCAAGGACCAATCTGGCATGGCTAGTGGAGCGATCGACGCTTCCGCCGCGCGTACGTTGTCAGTATTTGCCATCGGGATGATGGCCGGCCGGTTGATCACCGGGCTTACTCCCATCACCCAGGCTGGCGGTTGGCTGATTGCCGGTGCGGCCGTGGTGGCGGCGCTGATCATTCTCGGAATGATGCGCGCCAGCAAGTCGAGCATGGTCTTTCTTTTCGCCGCCCTGTCGGGCCTGGCGTTCGCGCCGGCGTTCCCGACCACGGTGGGTGTGACTTTCACGAAATTCGGCGGAGGCAGCGGCAGCCTGTTCGGCATCATATTTGCCGTCGGTCTCGTCGGTGGAATGACGGTTCCTAAGGCGATCGGCAACATGGCGAAGGGCGCGTCGGTGCAGAAGGCGCTGAAGCTGTTGCTCCCCGCCTGCGCGGCCCTGGCGGTGCTCGCGGTGGTCCTGCATTATCTTCCGGGGCCTGCGTCGAAGAAGGCCGCCGGGGACGAGCCCGCCAAGGTCGAGGCCCCGGCCCAGCCGGCACCCGCCGCCCCGGCCGACGCCCCGGCGGCCCCCGCGCCCGCCCCGGCCGCCCCAGTGGCGCCGGCCGATGCGCCCGCGGCTCCAGCGCCCGCCGCCCCGGGGGCGCCCGCGCCCGCGGCCCCGCTCCAACCGTAGGCCGTCATGGGTATTGCTTTCCGGCCCGCCTCCCGCAACGGGAAGGCGGGCCGGTTGTCTTCAGGCCGCTTGTCCCGGGCGACCGAGGCCGACGGATCCGGCGCCGAACAGCAAGGTGGACGCCGATCTCCGCGCGGCGTTATGCATGGAGCGGGCCATCCGAGTCAAATCGGCACACACACCGGCATCAGCTTGTCTTGGCAGGGATGGCGACGGGCCTTTTCTGACTCAGGTCTCAGGTTTCAAGTCGCAGGTCTCGGCCTGCGCCCTCCCCTGCAGTGGGCCTGATGTCCGCGAGGTAGTCCTGGATCGCCTTGACGTCCCACGGATTCTCGCGGATGTAGCGGATCGCCGCGATGGTCGCGCGGGCGCCGGATTCGGTGGTGACGATGGGGACGTCCCGCAGGACGGCTTCCGAGCGGATCTTCACCTCGTCCACGCGGGCCATGGGACCGCTGGGCGTGTTGATCGCAAGCTGGATGCGGCCCTCGTGCATCAGATCGAGCACGGTAGGGTACGCCTGTTCGTGCAGCTTGCGCACCATGGTGGCCGCGATGCCGGCCGCCTCGAGCGTCTTCTTCGTCCCTTCGGTCGCCACCAGCGCAAACCCCATCTGCGCGAGATCGGCGGCCGTCTCCGTCATCCAGCCCTTGTCCGCGTCCTTCGCGCTGAGGAAGACGGTCCCCTCCTTGGGCAGAGCCTGGCCGGCGGCGATCTGGCTCTTCCAGTAGGCGAGCTCGAAGCGGTCGTCGATGCCCATGACCTCGCCGGTGGACTTCATCTCCGGCCCGAGAATGGGATCGACGCCGGCGAACCGGTCGAACGGCAGCACCGCCTCCTTCACGGCGCGCCACGCGGGCGCCGCTCGCCGTCCAACAAGGCCGAGCTGCTTCAGGGTCATGCCCACCGACACCTTGGTGGCCACCTTCGCGAGGGGCAGGCCGGTGGCCTTGCTGAGATACGGGACCGTGCGCGAGGCCCGCGGATTGATCTCGATGAGGTAGGACTCGCTGCCTTTCACCGCGGCCTGCAGGTTCATCAGCCCCTTGACCTTCAGTTCGCGCGCGATGCGGATCGCCGCGTCCTCCAGCTCCGCGACCATTCCCGGCGCCAGGGCGTGCGGCGGGGTGCAGCAGGCGCTGTCGCCGCTGTGAATGCCCGCCTGCTCGATGTGTTCCATCACGCCGCCGATGCAGACATCCTCGCCGTCGCCCACCACGTCGATATCCACCTCCACCGCGCGCTCCAGATACCGATCGATCAGCACCGGGAAGCCCGGGCTGGCGGCGAAGGCGGCGTAGGTGAACGGCACGAGCTCGTTCTCGTTGTACGCGACCATCATCGCCCGTCCGCCAAGCACGTAGGAGGGGCGGATCATGACCGGGAAGCCGATGCGGCGCGCGACGCCGACGGCCTCCTCGACCGACACGGCGGTGCCGCTTTCCGGCTGCCGGATGCCCAGCCGCTCGAGCATCTCGCGGCAGCGCTTGCGGTCCTCCGCGATGTCAATGCTGTCGGCCGGAGTTCCGAACACGGGCACGCCGGCCTTCATCAGCGGCACGGCCAGGTTCAGGGGGGTCTGGCCGCCCATCTGCACGATCGCCCCCAGCGGGCGCTCGTTCTCGAAGATGTTCATCACATCCTCGAAGGTCAGCGGCTCGAAGTAGAGCTTGTCCGACGTGTCGTAGTCGGTCGAGACGGTCTCGGGGTTGGAGTTGACCATGATCGTTTCGTAGCCGAGCTCCCGCAGGGCCTGGACGGTGTGCACGCAACAGTAGTCGAACTCGATGCCCTGGCCGATGCGGTTGGGGCCGCTGCCGAGGATCATGATCTTCCGGCGGTCGGTGACGCGCGACTGGTCGCACTCGGCATAGCTGGAGTAGAAATAGGGCGTGTAGGCCTCGAACTCCGCGGCGCAGGTGTCCACCAGCCGGTACACCGGCCGGATCCCCGCGGCCAGCCGTTCGCGGCGCACGTCCAGATCCGACACCTCCGGCCCGCGCAGGGCGGCGATCTGACGGTCGGAGAAACCGGATTCCTTCGCCCGGCGCATCAGGGCGGAAGAAAGGGGCACGTCGCGCGGCGCCGCGTGCAGATCGCGCTCGATTTCGACGATCTGCAGCACGTTGTCCAGGAACCACGGATCGATCCCGGACAGCTCGTGTATCCGTTCCACCGTGAAGCCCTGCTTGAGGGCCAGCTTGACGGCAAAGGGGCGGTCGGCGTTCGGGCGGGAGACGAGTTCCTCCAACCGGTGCGCATCGATCTTCTTCTCGCCCCTGAGGTCGAGGCCGTCGACGCCGATTTCCAGTCCCCGGAAGGCCTTCTGCAACGCCTCCCGGAAGTTGCGCCCGATGGCCATCGTCTCGCCCACCGACTTCATCTGCACGCCGAGGCGCGCGTCGGCGCCCGGGAACTTCTCGAAGGTGAAGCGGGGGACCTTCACCACGCAGTAATCCAGGGTAGGCTCGAAGCAGGCGGGGGTCTCGCGCGTGATGTCGTTGCGCAGCTCGTCGAGCGTGTAGCCGACCGCCAGTTTCGCCGCGATCTTGGCGATGGGGAAGCCGGTGGCCTTGGACGCGAGGGCCGAGCTGCGGGAAACGCGGGGGTTCATCTCGATCACCACCATGCGGCCGGTGCGCGGATGCACGGCGAACTGGACGTTCGAGCCCCCGGTCTCGACGCCGATGGCGCGCATGACCTTGATCGCCCCGTCGCGCATCTCCTGGTACTCGGCGTCGGTCAGCGTCTGGACGGGGGCGACGGTGATGCTGTCGCCGGTGTGCACGCCCATCGGGTCGAAGTTCTCGATCGAGCAAACGATGACCACGTTGTCCTTGCGGTCGCGCATGACCTCGAGCTCGAACTCCTTCCAGCCCAGCGCCGATTCCTCCAGCAGAACCGTGTGTTTCAGGCTGGCCTTGAGCCCGCCCGCGACGATCTCCATGAGCTGATCCAGGTCGAACGCGGTCCCTCCGCCCGTCCCGCCGAGGGTGAAGCTGGGCCGGACGATGATCGGGAAACCGAGCCCGGCCGCCGCGGCGCGCGCCTCGCTGAGGCTCGTGACGAAGACGCTTCGCAGGCATTCGAGGCCGGCCTGCCGCATGGCGGCCTTGAACAGATCGCGGTCCTCCGCGCGCTTGATCACCTCGGCGTTGGCGCCGATCATCTCCACGCCGTATCGCTCCAGCACCCCCCGCTCGGCCACCTCGAGCGAGGTGTTGAGGCCCGTCTGGCCCCCGAGGGTGGGGAGCAGGGCGTCGGGGCGTTCCTTCTCGATGATGCGGGCGACGACGTCCGGCGTGACGGGCTCGATGTACGTGCGGTCGGCGACCTCGGGGTCGGTCATGATCGTCGCCGGATTGCTGTTGACCAGCACGACCTTGTACCCCTCCTCGCGCAGCGCCTTGCAGGCCTGCGTGCCGGAGTAGTCGAATTCGCACGCCTGTCCGATGACGATCGGCCCCGACCCGATGATCAGGACCGTCTGGATGTCGGTACGTTTGGGCATAGATCCGTCTTTCTGAAACCTGAGTCAGCCAAACCTGAGTCCATGAGACCCGAAGCGTGAATCAAGCCGCGGGGGCATGCCGCCTCATCTGTCGCCTTTGGTGTTCTCGGACATGGTGACAAAGATCGCAATCAGCTCGTCGGCTTCCTGCCACAGCACTTGCACCAAGCACGTTCAAGTTTCAGGTTTCAGTCTTCAGGTTTCCGCTTCATTCCCACTCGATCGTACTGGGGGGTTTGGAGCTGATGTCGAACACCACGCGGTTGATGCCGCGGACTTCGTTGATGATCCGCCGGGCGATGCGGTCGAGCGTGTCGTACGGCAGCCGGCACCAGTCGGCGGTCATGCCGTCCATGCTGGTCACCGCGCGCACGGCGACCACGTTCTCGTAGGTCCGTTCGTCGCCCATCACGCCGACCGTCTGGACCGGGAGCAGCACGGCAAAGGCCTGCCAGACGTCGCGGTGGTTGATCAACTGCCGCACCTCCTCCTGCACGCGCAGGTCGGCCTTCTGGAGCAGGGCCACGCGCTCCGCCGTGACCTCGCCCAGGATGCGCACCGCGAGGCCGGGGCCGGGGAAGGGCTGGCGGTCCACGACATAGTCCGGCAGGCCCAGCTCGCGGCCGAGGGCGCGCACCTCGTCCTTGAACAGCTCGCGCAGGGGCTCGATGAGGTCGAACGTGAGGTCCGGCGGCAGGCCGCCGACGTTGTGGTGGCTCTTGATGGTCGCCGACGGGCCCCCGCGCGGCGACAGGCTTTCGATCACGTCCGGATAGAGCGTGCCCTGCGCGAGGTATCGGACGGCGCCCACCTTGCGGGCTTCCGCGGCGAAGACGTCGATGAAGGTCGCGCCGATGACCTTGCGCTTCTCCTCCGGCTCGGTGATCCCGCGCAGATTCCGGAGGAACAGCGGGCCGGCGCGGACGACGCGCAGGTCGATGCCGAACGCCCGGCCGAAGATGTCCTCGACCTGCTCGGGCTCCCGGTAGCGCAGGACGCCGTTGTCGACGAAGACGCAATGGAGCTGCCGGCCGATGGCCTTGTGCAGCAGGGCGGCGACGACGGAGGAGTCGACTCCGCCGCTGAGGCCGAGCAGAACCTGGTCCGCGCCGATGCGGTCCCGGAGGTTGCGGACGCTCTCCTCCACGAACGTGGACATCTTCCAGTCGCCGGCGCAGCCGCAGATGTCGAAGATGAAGTGCTGCAGGATCTCGTTGCCGAGGGGGGTGTGGACCACCTCCGGATGGAACTGCAGGGCGAAGAGGCGGCGGGCCTCGTCGGCCATCGCCGCGGCCGGGCAGGTCGCGGTCTTCGCCAGCACCCTGAATCCGGGCGGCAGCGCCTCGACCTGGTCGCCGTGGCTCATCCAGACGGTCATCTGCTCGGGCAGATGGCGGAAGAGCGGGCCCGGATCGACCACGTCGATGAGGGCGCTGCCGTACTCCCGCGCCTCGCCCTTGCGGACGGTCCCTCCGAGCTTCCGGCCCATGATCTGCATGCCGTAACAGATGCCGAGCACCGGCACCCCGTGCGCGAACAGGCCGGGATCGCAGTCGGGGGAGCCGGGTTCCATCACGCTGGCGGGGCCGCCGGAGAGGATGATCCCGCTCGGCTTGCGCGCCGCGAGGGTGGAGGCCGGGGTGTCGAACCGGAGCAGCTCGCAGTACACGTGATGCTCGCGCAGCCGGCGTGCAATGAGCTGGCTGTACTGCGACCCGAAATCGAGAATGGCGATCCAATCGTGCATGGTTCTCTGCCCGCGCCGTTCGGCGGAACCCAGGGAGGCGGTTTTGTAGCCGAATCCCCCTCGGGAATCAAGGTTCAACGCGGAAGCGTGCATGCCGCCGGAAAAGGCGCTACTCTGTGGCGCGTGACGAACAGGATCCGATACGTCATCGCGCTGCTTGTCGCCGACCGGGTGGGCATTCTGCGGGATCTCACCGCGTCGGTGGCGCGCCTGGGAGGGAACATCGACGGCATTCGCCAGACGGTGGTGAACGGCTACTTCACGGTCACCCTGACCGCCGAATTCCCGCGCACGCGGGCGGCGGAGAAGGTCCGGGAGGCGATCGCCGAGAACTTCACCGGGGATGAGGCCTCGGTGGTCGTGCGCCCCTGGCTCCCGGGGCCGCCCGTCCACGGCGCGGCGGACGGCGACGCCTATGTGGTGACCCTGACGGGGCCCGACCGGCCCGGGGTGTTGAAGGCGGTGACGACCTTCTTCGCGTCGAAGGGGATCAACATCGAGGACTGGACCGTCGCATTCGACCGCGCCGGCGCCACGCAGGTCGGCGAGCTGACCGTCCCGCGCCATCTCGATGTGCCCCAGGTCCAGGCGGAGCTGCGGCAGGCCCTGGCGAAACTGGAGCAGACCGCCTGCCTGCAGCAGGTGAACATCTTCCGCGCCACCAACGAGATCGGTCCCATCAAGCCGCTGCTCGGAGACGCATCGCATGCTTAAGACCTCGGAGATCCTGGCCACCGTCCGGATGCTGCAGGAGGAGAACCTGGACGTCCGCACGGTCACGCTGGGCATCAACCTCAACGATTGCGCCGGCCGCGACATGGCCGAGGTAGCCCGTGCGGCCGGGCAGAAGATCCGCCTCAAGGCCGGCCGCCTGGTCGGCGTCTGCGATGAGATGTCGGCGCGGTACGGCCTCGCCGTGGTCAACAAGCGCATCGCCGTGTCGCCGGCGAGCCTCCTGCTCGAGGGCTACGGGGCGGACGATGCCGTTGACCTGGCGAGCGCTTTCGACGAGGCGGCGGCGTCGACGCGGGTGGACCTCATCGGGGGATTCACCGCGCTGGTGCAGAAGGGCATGACGCCGGGCGAACGCGCGCTGATCGAGGCCCTGCCCGCCGTGCTCAGCCGCACGAAGCGCGTCTGCGCGTCGGTCAACGTGGCATCGTCCAAGGCGGGCATCAACGTGGACGCGATCCGCCTGGTCGGCCGCACGATCCTCGCGGTGGCCAGGGCGACCCGCGCGCAGAACGGCTTCGGCGCGGCGAAGCTCGTGGTGTTCGCCAATCTGCCGGAGGACAATCCGTTCATGGCCGGGGCTTACCTCGGCGCCGGCGAACCGGAGTGCGTCATCAACGTCGGGGTCAGCGGGCCCGGGGTCGTGAAACGCGCGGTCGAACGGCTGGTGCGGACGGATCCCGAGTGCACGCTGGACGAGATCGCCGAGGAGGTCAAGCACACCGCCTACCGCGTGACGCGCACCGGGGAGCTGATCGGCCGCGAGGTCGCGCGCCGCCTGGGGGTGTCGTTCGGCGTGGTCGACCTTTCGCTGGCCCCGACGCCGCGGGTCGGCGACAGCGTGGGCGAGATCTACCAGGCGATGGGAGTGCGCCGGCTCGGCGCCCCGGGCACGACAGCGGCCGTGGCGCTGCTGAACGATGCCGTGAAAAAGGGCGGCACGTTCGCCTCCAGCTCGGTGGGCGGCCTGTCGGGCGCGTTCATCCCGGTCATGGAAGACCACGCGCTGGCCGCGGCCGTGCGGGAGGGCACCCTGACCATCGAGAAGCTGGAGGCCATGACGTCGGTCTGTTCCGTGGGCCTCGACATGATCCTCCTGCCCGGCGACACGGATCCGGCCACCCTCTGCGGGATCATCATGGACGAGGCCGCGATCGGCGTGATGAACCACAAGACCACCGGCGTCCGCCTGATCCCCGTGCCGGGCAGGAAGGCCGGCCAGAAGATCGATTTCGGGGGGCTGTTCGGCTCGGGCACCATCGCCGACGTCAATTGTCCTGACGGCGCCGACGAATTCGTGAATCACGGCGGCCACATTCCCGCCCCGATTGACAGCCTGCGGAACTAGATCGTCCCGCCAAGACATGCTACGCAGATGCGTATCATGTTCTTCCGTGAGGTTCCTCCGTGGAAAGGGGGCGGGCCGGCCTCACGCCATCCCCCTCATGTACTCCCGCAGCTCGCTGAGGGCGGGTACGTCGTCGCATGCCTGAACCTCGATGCCCGTCCTCACCAATGCCGGGATCGCGATCTCGATGCGATTGCCGTCGAGCACCAGTGCGCGACGCGGACGGCATCCCACGGAGCACAGCATCTGGAGCGCATGCTCCGGCAGACCGCGGAGCATCGCTTCGAAGTGGGGGACCGGCGTGAGCGTGCGTTGGCTCAACACGTAGCCGGTTGACGCCTCGACGGCGACGAGCAGGTGGACGAAGAACGGACGTTCGACCCTGCGATCCTGGACGCCGTGGGGGATGAGAATCAAGTCCAGCGCGAGATCGGCGCTGCACATCGGGAGCGCGCTGACCTGGTCGATCAACGACTGCGGAACGCTTCCGGCGATCACCGTGCGGCGGGAAGGCGCCGGACGTTGCTCCTCGCGCCACTCGACCCTCCCGTTGAATTCCGCCCGGACTCGGGTGAGGTAGGTCTCCGGCGGTTCGCCCTCCATCGGAATCGAACCGATGCGTTCCCCCACGGCCAGCAATTGGAGCAGCGCGGTCTCAAGCACGGGGACTTCCGCCGGCTCGAGATACCAGGGATGCAGGCCGGGACGGTAGCTCCTGAAATAGGGCCATGCAAGGGAACCGCGGGGATTCAAGCCAACCGCCTTGACGAGGCCCCGGTCCCACTCGTCCAGTTCACTCCGCGATGCGATGACCGCCTGCAGATGCGGCGTCTGCATGATGATGTCGGTGATGTCGGGCGAGAAGCCGGCCGCGTGTTGCGCCCGCCAGAAGCCGTTCAGCCCCTCGGACCCCTGGTAGGCGGCGACGGCGTGGTGCTGCCCGAGAGATCCCATCACGCTCAGGTACACCGCGTCCTCTTGCGGGCCGGCAACGACACCGATCAACTGACCTTCCGAGGCAAACGTCCAGGGTGCCAGGTCCCTCACGCCGACGGCCGCGTCGAAGAGCCGGCGCCATGCATCCAAGTCACCGTAGGAGGTCTTTCTGTTCATGTGTTCCCCGCCTCTCGATCATCGAACGACTCCCGCGCCGCGGGGGATGTCTCCGGCGAGCGACGCGGCGGTTCCCCCGCGGCCGTGAACCGCCATCGCTATTCCGGCGCCGCGGCCGCGTCGACCGTCAGCTCGTGGATGGACCAGAAGAGCCCGCTCTTCTGGCCG
The DNA here is from genome assembly GCA_964610105.1 of uncultured Verrucomicrobiota bacterium. Lineage (GTDB taxonomy): Bacteria > Verrucomicrobiota > Kiritimatiellia > PWTM01 > PWTM01 > CAZSUU01. The sequence continues at coordinate 38,440 of CAZSUU010000034.1, forward strand.
GTCTGCACGATCCGGATGAAACGGCCGACCCGCGGCGGGTTGAAGACGATCTCCGTCACGGCGCTCTGTCCCTCGCCCCGCGCGGCGGGCTCGCCGGCCGGCTCCGGTGTGATCCCCACGTGGACCTCGTACTTGTTCGGGAAGTCGTTGCCCGAACCCTGGGTATCGAGGACGACCTTCCGCACCAGTTTCTCCATCCCGAGATCCAGCAGGAACCACTCGCCGCCCTGCTGCTGCGCGCCCGTGTCCCACCGGGTCTCCGGCTTTCCGTCCATCGCGAGGCCGGCCCGGTCGGCGTGGTGGGAGGCGGTGGCGCCGGCCGGCGCGTTCCGGTTCTTCTCGATCCTGGCGGCGGCCAGCTCGGCGGCGTCCTTCAAGGCGGGGTCCTGCGCGCACTGGCGGGCGATCCGCAGGGCGCCGGCATCCCGCAGCTCGCCGAGGCGCGCGAGAACCTCCGTCTTCTCGGCGGGCTGCGTGGCCATGCCCATGGCCTTTTCGTACAGCGCCACCAGGTCCCGCTCGCGCCGGTCGGAGAGCATTCCGATCATGCGGACGTATCCGCGCAGGGCGAGCGATCGCAGCGTGGGATCGGCCGCCTGTTTCGCGAAACGCTCGAGCGCGTCGAAAGGCGCGGCGTCCGGCCAGCCCGCCAGGGCCCGGATGGCGGCGTCGCGCAGGGGGGCGTCGTTGCCCTCCGCTGCCGCGACCGCCGGGGTGACGCCGCGGGGGTCGCCGATCTCGCCCAGTATGCGGATCATCGCGATCCGCAGGGCGGGTTCCCGGGTCTCTCCCAGCGCGGCGAGGATCGCGTCTCCGCGCCTGCCCTTCTCCGGCACCGCCAGGCATACCGACACGATCGCGCGCGCCGCATCCTCGCGCGCGCCCTCGGGGACGGAGAGCAGGACCTTGACCAGGTCGGGAATCCGGGCCGGGCCGGCGACCTTGCGGAGCTGCTTGAGCGCCTCGCCCCGCACCGCATCGTCGTCGCCGCGGGCGGCCTGCAGAAGGGCGGTCACCGCCGCTTCGCTGCCGCGCGCGCCCAGCGCGCGCGCCAGCTCCACCCTCGCGTCGGAGGGCCCCCGCCCCAGCGCGGAGGCCATCGCCTCGTCGACGCCCCGGCCCGGCATGCGCGCGAGCGCCGTCCGCGCCGCGGTCTTCTCCGCGTCGCTTCCGGAGGAGGCGCGCGCGGCGACGGCGCCGACGGCGGCGGCGTCGCCGAGGACCGCCATCGCCTCCAGCGCCGCGATGCGCACCGCCTCGTCCCCGGATGTCAGGGCGTCCAGCGCCGCGGGCCGCGCCGCCGCGCCGCCGCGATCGCGCAGGACGAGAAGGAGCCGCGCCTGCACGTCGGCGGGCTGCGTGCCGAGCTGGGCGGCGATGGAGGCGGTGACCCCGTCGCCCGCGGCTTCGCGCAGGCAGGGGATGACGGAGTCGCGGACGCTCGATTCGGGATCCGCCAGGGCGCCGATCATGGTCTGCAGCGACGCGGAGTCGCCGAGGGCCGCGAATCCCTGCAGCGCGGCCACCCGGTTCATCGCCGGTTCGCCCGCGGCCCACAGGTCGCGGTAGACCGCCAGCGCCGTTTCCGTGTTGCCGCGGGCGCGGGAGCGCGCCGCGATAGCGAGCAGGGCGTCCGACGCCTCCGCCTTCAGGCGCGCGTCGGCGCGCGCGCGGCGGACCGCATCGACGGCCCGGGGGGCGTCGATCTTGCCGAGCGCCGCCACGGCGGCCGTGGCCAGCTCCGTGTCGGCGTCGGCGGTCAGTTTCGCGAGCGCGCCGACGCTGGCCGCGTCGCCGCGACGGCCCAGCGAGTGAACGAGCCCCAGCCGCGTCTTGCCGGAGGCCCGGGCCAGCGCCTCGCGCAGGGCGGTGGCCGAGGCCGCGCCCGGCAGACGTTCCAGGACCGACCGCGCGACGGGCGAGAGCCACTCGTCGGCCAGGAAAGCCGCGGCGGCCGGCACGCAGCCGTCGTCGCCGACGAGGACCAGGTGCCGAAGTGCGATATCCTTGCCCGTATCGGTGGCCTCCCCGCCCAGAAAGGCCACGAGCCGCGCCTGCATCGCCTTCCGCTGCGCCGGATCGCGCGCGGCGAAGACGACCTCGCCCGCCAGATACTGGATGTCGTCGGCTGGCGCGCCTTCCTTGAAAGCGGCGAGGGTTCTGAATGCCTGGTCCAGCCGCGCGGGATCGCCCGCCTGCTGGGCGAGAGCGGAGGTTGCCGCGAGGCACCCGGCCAGCAACAGGATTGGCCAGGCGGGCTTGAACCCGCACCCCCGGCACGGTAGCCACGCCGCCGCGCGGCGTGTGCGTCGCACGGCGACGCGGCTGGGGTCACGCATGCGCGGGCATGACGCGGGAGAGCGATCGGATCCGGTTGAAGTTCTCATGGACCATGAATCCTGTTCCTGGGCGAAAGCGTTGTTCACATCCGAGCTCCTCAAATCCACGCGTACGGTTCGCGTTTCGGGCGGTCGAGCCAACGCGCGGCCTCGGGGTCGCCGATGATCTCGCGCTTCACCGGATCCCACCGGATCGGGCGCTTGAGCCAGAAGGCGATGTTGCTCAGGTGGCAGGTGGTGATGGTGCTCGCGCCGATTTCCACGTCGCAGATGGGCCGCTGCCGCGTGCGGATGCAGCTGAAGAAGTCCTCCTTGTGGCCGGGGCTCCGGTAGAGGTGCACGTCGGACGGCTTGAGCTGCACCTTCATCAGCGACTCGGGCCAGGTCTTCAGATAGCCGCGGTTCACCTCGACCTTGCCTTCGGTGCCCTGGAAGAGGATGCCGTTGGCGCCGTCCTTCTCCATGACCACGCCGTTCGGGTAGCGGAAGGTGATGTGCTGGATGTCCTTTCCGTCGGGCGGCAGGATCTCCACCGGTCCCTTGCCGAAGCCGTCCATGCCCATGCCCCACTGGGCGATGTCGTAGTGGTGCGCCCCCCAGTCGGTGGTCATGCCGCCGGAGGTGTCGCGGATGTGGCGCCAGCCGCCGCCATAGTCGCCGCTGATGCGCGTGGAGTTGTACGGATGCCAGGGGGACGGTCCGAGCCAGCGGTCCCAGTCCACCCCCTCGGGCACCGGTTCCTCCGGGAGGTACTTGTCGGCGGACGGCTCGCCGATGCCGACGTTGACCTTCTTCAGCTCGCCGATGTAGCCGTTGCGGACCAGCTCGCAGGCGACGCGGAAGTTGCCCTCGCTCCGCTGCTGGCTGCCGGTCTGGAAGACCCGGCCGTAGCGCCGGACCGCCTCGACCATCTGTTCGGCCTCGCGGATGGTCAGCGAAAGGGGTTTCTCGCTGTACATGTCTTTCCCGGCGCGCGCCGCCAGCACGGCGCAGGTGGCGTGCCAGTGGTCGGGCGTCGCGATGAGCACCGCGTCGATGTCCGGCCGCGCCAGCAGCTCGCGGAAGTCGTGGTAGAGGTCGACCCCCTTGTAGTTGCCCTTGCCGCGGGACTGCGCGTAGGTCTCTTCGACCCGCCGCTTGCCGTCGGCGGCGACCCCGGCCTTCACGTCGCTGATCGCGACGATCTGCACGCCGGGGTTGTGGGCGACGTCGCCGAGGTGGCCGCCGCCCATGTTGCCGATGCCGATGAAGCCCATCGTGAGACGTTCGCTCGGCGGAGCGGCGCCCTCGGCGCCCAGGGCGCGGGAGGTAAGGAGGTGAGGGGCGGCGGCGAAGGCGCCCATCGCGCCCGCCGTGCGGGCGAGGAACTGTCGCCGCGAGACCATCGTGCTTCGGACCATGGCGATCTCCGTTGTTCCGTCGGCCGGGCATCGCGCCCGGGCCAGCGCGGGCCATGTTTACGCCTCCAGGTGGCGGGAGGCAAGCGCGCAGAGACGTCGGTCGAGGCAGGGCGCGTCGGCGACGCGGGCCCGGCCCCGCGGCGCGCCCGCGACCGGAGGGGGAGGCGCGCCGGCCTCACCACGGTCAAAAAGAGGTTCCGCTCAGGCCTTTCGCTCCCGTCTCCGGGCGGGGGAGGCGAGGCGGGAGAAGACGGGGAGGAGCTGCTCCAGCACCGGTTCGCCTGTGCCGAAGCGCCAGAGGATCCGGACGGTCGAAATGGGCTCCGCGGCGCGCACCTCGCGAAAGAGGGGGAACATGAGCACCAGCACCAGGACCCGCAGGAGCCCCGAGACGATGAACACGAAGGGCAGCGAACTGACGAAGACGATCCGGATCGGGCCGAGCGCGACGGAGGACGGGGCGTTCTCGGCGAAGAAGGCGCCGACGATCGTCGCGGCGCCGAGCGAGAGCAGGCCGTTGACGACGTTGTGGTAGCCGAAGGCGCGGGCGCGTTTGGGGGGCGTCACCGCGTCGTAGGTGAAGTTCGACACGGAGAGGGTGAATCCCGCCCACGCCGCGCCGGACAGCATCTGGACCAGCAGAAGCGCCGGATAACTGCCGGTCATGGCCCAGACGATGGGAAGCACGGGCAGCACGGCCCCCGACGCCAGCAGCGTCTTGCGCGCCCCGTGCCGGTCGCAGAGCCGTCCCCACCAGCGGACCGAGAGGATCTGCGCGAGCAGGTAGGTCACGGTGGTCATCGAAATCCACACGTAGTCCCAGTGCAGATCGCGCTTCATGTACAGGGCGAAGAACGGCCCGGCCACGTTGGTCGCCGCGTTCATCAGCGCGATGGCGAACGTGAAGCGCGCGAAGTTCGAGTGACGGGTCCGCCGGACGAAATCCCAGAAGGAGAAGTACGCCTCGCGGGAGACGTGCAGGGGCGGGTCGCAGTGCCGGCGCAACATCGCGGCACTCGCGCACCGGGCGGCGCAGGCCGCGGCGAAGAGCAGGCCGTACCCCGTCCACGCCTGCCCGCGGTCGTCAAAGACGTCCAGGAGATGCGCCGCCGCGAAGAGCGAGACCAGCATGGCGGCGACGACGATCTGGTTCCGCCTCGCGAAGTAGCGTCCCCGCTCGCCGTCGGGCACGACGTCGCCCATGAGACTGTTCCAGGCGGGCGCCTGGACGTTGGCCATCAGGTAGATCGCCGCCGCCACCGCAAGGACCATCGGGATATCGACGCGGCGCAGGATGAGCGGGGCGAGGAAGAGGGCGAGATAGGCGAATGCATGGACGTAGGAGGTCGTGGCGATGAGACCGCGACGCCGTCCGAGGCGGTCGACGAGCGACGCGCCGGCGAGCTGGCCGACCGCGCCGACGATCGAGGGCATGGTGCCGAGCACCGCCAGCGCGCGCGCGCCGGCGCCGAGGAAGATCGCGAAGAGCGAGATGTACGACTCGCCGAAGCCCCACATGATCGACCACACGGCGCCTTCCCTGATCGAAAGACGCCGGGTCATCTGCCGCAGCGCCTCGGGGTCCTCGGGTCCGCCCGGGGCCGCCTGGCTGCGCAGAGGGATGTACGATCGCCACCGCATACGGGCCGACATTATGGCGAACGCCGCCGGCAAGTCAGCAAAGGAAGAGACGCGCGCCCTCCAGCTCGGGTTTCGGGTTTCAAGTCTCAGGTTTCGGTCTCTCCTCCTCCCCCCGTTCTGTTTGACAATCCCGGACGCAGGGGCTATTTCCTCACCCCATGTCACGCGTGGTCCGAGTCGACCTGGGCGAACGGAGTTACGACATTCACGTCGGCCCCGGCGTCGTGGCGCGCCTCGGGGCCCTGTGCGCGGAGGCCCGACTGGGACGTTCCTGCCTCGTGGTCAGCGACACGCACGTCGGCCCCCTGTACGGCGCCGCCTGCGCCGCGGCGCTGGAGGGGGCGGGGATCGCGGTCCGACGGTTGGACGTGCCCGCGGGCGAATCGTCCAAGGACTGGAACATGTTGCCCGGCCTCTTCTCCGCCGCCCTGGAGGCGGGCCTGGACCGTTCCTCCTTCGTCGTCGCGCTGGGAGGCGGGGTGGCCGGCGATCTCGCCGGCTTCATGGCGGCCTCATACCTCCGCGGCATCCGGTTCGTCCAGGTTCCGACCTCCCTTCTGGCGATGGTGGACAGCTCGGTCGGCGGCAAGACCGGCGTGAACCTTGCCGAGGGGAAGAACCTGGTGGGCGCCTTCCACCAACCGTCGCTGGTCGTGGCCGATCTGGAGGCCCTGCGGACCCTCCCGACGCGCGACTTCGCGGCGGGCATGGCGGAGGTCGTGAAATACGGGGTGATCCGCGACGCCGCCCTGTTCGAGCTGGTCGAAGGCCGGGCGGGCGACTTCGCCGGCCTGCCGGGGGACCTGCTGGAGACCGTGGTCGCGCGGTGCTGCGAGATCAAGGCGGACATCGTGGGGCTGGACGAACGCGAGAGCGGTCTGCGGGCCATTCTCAATTTCGGGCACACGCTCGGGCACGCCCTGGAAAAGACGGCGGGCTACGGCGGATGGCTGCACGGCGAGGCGGTGTCGGTCGGAATGGCCTATGCGGCGCGGCTCTCGGCGCGCCTGGCGGGACTGGCCGAGGCCGAGGCCGGACGGCTGGCGCGGCTGCTGCGGACGCTCGGTCTGCCCGTCGCGGCCCCCTCGGCCGCCTGGCCGGATCTGCGGGCGGCGATGTCGGTGGACAAGAAGACGACGGGCGGCGTCCCCCGCTTCGTGCTGGCACGTCGGTTGGGATGGGCGGAGCCGGGTTTCATCGTGCCGGAGCCGGTCCTGGAGGAGGCGTGGCATGTCGGCGGTGAATGATTGGATCGTGCGGGAGTACTTCGAGGCGCTGGGCTTCCTGGTTCAGCAGCCGCACAAGTACCAGGTGCTTTCCCGGTCCAAGCGGCCGGACGAGGAGATGGACCTGATCGCGTTCAACCCCCATGCCTCGGGGAAGCCGCCGCCGCCCGGTCTGTGGGGGGCGGCGGAGGTGAAGCACGTCCGCGCGGCGGTGGTCGGCGTCCACGGGTGGCATACCAAGCGCATTTCGGCCGCGGAGGTGGATCTGTATCCGGAGCTGTTCCGGTTCGCGGAGGACGACGTCGCGCGCCAGGCCGAACGGCTGCTGGGGCGGGGCCCCGTGACGCGCATCCTCTGCCTTCCCGAGCTGCCGGCGTCCGTGGAGATGCGGACCCGCACGCTGGAGAAGATCCGGCAGCGGGGCGTGGACGGCGTGCTGGTCTTCCGGACGATCCTGCTGGAGCTGTCGGCGATGACCGATGTCAACCGCCTCTACGAGAAGTCCGACATCCTCCAGCTCCTGCGCATCCTGAAGACCTACGGCCTGTTGCGCGGCGCGCAGATGGAGCTGTTCAAGCCGCGGCCGCGGCGGGCGCGCCGGCCTGACGGCGAGGGGGAATCGCCCGCCGGCGAGGAGAGGGCGGACGAGGAGCCGGGTGCGGCGGCCGAGGCGGCGACGCCCCCGCCGGACGGGGAGGCCCCTCCGGCGGGGTAGACGCCCGGGCCGCCGGTCGGACGGGGCGGCAGGGAGATGGGGATTCCATGACGAGTCGCGAGGCCTATATTGCCCTCAACATGATCGACAAGCTCGGCCCCGTGCGGGTCCGGGCGCTGGTCGAGACGCTGGGTTCGCCGGAGCGGGTCTTCACCTGTTCCGAGGCGGAGCTGCGCCGGGCGCCGGGGGTCGGGGCGGACCTGGCGGAGGCCGTTGCCGCGCAACGCGGGGAGGTCGATCCCGGCGCGGAGGAGGCCCGGGCGAAACGGCTGGGGGCGCGGGTCCTGACGCCGGTGGACGGCGACTACCCCGCGTCGCTCAAGGCGATGCACGATCCGCCGCTGGCCCTGTACGTGCGGGGGGACCTCCAGGCCTGCGACCGCCAGGCCATCGCCGTGGTCGGATCGCGGCGCTGTACGCACTACGGCCGCGCGACCGCCGACCGGATCGCCTTCCAGCTCGGCAAGCTCGGTTTCACTGTCGTCAGCGGCCTGGCGCGCGGGATCGACTGGGCGGCGCACGAGGGGGCCCTCAAGTCCGGCGGCCGCACGTTCGCGGTCCTGGGCTCGGCCCTGGACCGGCTGTATCCGGCCGAGGCGGCCCCCCTGGCGGAACGGATCGCGGGACAGGGCGCGGTGATCTCGGAATACACCCTGGGCCGCGAGCCGGATCGCACGACCTTCCCCTATCGGAATCGCGTGATCAGCGGCCTGTCGATGGGCGTGCTGGTGGTCGAGGCCGACCGGAAGAGCGGCGCGATGATCACCGCCGACCAGGCCGCGGACCAGGGGCGGCCGGTGTTCGCCGTGCCCGGCCGCATCGATTCACCCATGTCGCGCGGCACCCACCGTCTGATCCGGACCGGCGCCAAGCTGGTGGAAGATGTGCGTGACATCGTCGAGGAATTCGAGTACCTGCTGCCCGGCCTTTCCGCAAAAAAGACGGCCGCGGATTCGGAAATGGCCGCGCCGGTTTCCTTTAACTTCAGTGGGGAAGAGGCGGCGGCGGTGCAGGCGCTGACGGAAGGGCCGCTGGACGTCGACACCCTCGCGCGCCGCACCGGTTTGGCCCCGGCCCGGATCGGGTCGCTGCTGATCGGCCTTGAGATGAAACGCGTGGTGCATATGTTGCCGGGCCGCATGGCGGAGCTGACCGTGCGTGTGGACCGGCCGGAATCTTGAACCAACAACCGGAGCCTGGACCATGTCGGAATCCCGTTCGCTCGTCATCGTCGAGTCGCCCGCCAAGGCGAAGACGATCAACAAGATCCTCGGCCGCGAGTTCGTCGTGCGCGCCTCGATGGGGCACGTGCGCGACCTGCCGGAGAAGCGGCTGGGCGTCGACATCGAGCACGGATTCCGGCCGGAGTACGTGCCGCTGAAGGACCGGACCCGGCATCTGCGCGAGCTGCGCGAGGCGGCGAAGGGGGTCGACCGCATCTATCTCGCGCCCGATCCGGACCGCGAGGGCGAAGCGATCGCGTGGCACCTGCAGGCGTCGCTGGAGGGCGCGGTGCCGCCCGACCGGTTCCACCGCATCACGTACAACGAGATCACGGCCTCGGCCATCCGCCGGGCGGTGGAGCATCCGGGCGCGATCGATATGAACCGGGTGAACTCCCAGCAGGCCCGGCGCGTGCTGGACCGCATCGTGGGCTACAAGGTGAGCCCGCTGCTGTGGCGCCGCATCCGCGGGGCGTCGAGCGCGGGGCGGGTGCAGTCGGCGGCGCTGCGGCTGGTCTGCGACCGCGAACGGCAGATCCGCGAGTTCACGCCGGAGGAGTACTGGATCCTCGGCGCCCGCGTGGCCAAGCAGGTCGACCCGCGCGATCCGTTCGTCGTCCGCCTGGTGAAGATCGGCGAGGCCAAGGCGGACGTGAAGACGGCGGAGCAGGCCGAACAGGTGCGGCGCGACCTGGACGACCGCGCGCTGCGCGTCACCGCGCTGGGCCGGCGGGAGGTCACCCGGCGTCCCCAGCCGCCCTACATCACCAGTACGCTGCAGCAGGCCGGGTCGCGCCTGTGCGGATTCGATCCCCGGCGCGCGATGCGCATCGCGCAGACCCTGTACGAGGGCGTGGACCTGGGCCAGGGGCCGGCCGGCCTGATCACCTACATGCGCACCGACTCGGTGTCCGTGGCGGCCGAGGCGCAGGCGGCCGCGCGCGCGTTCATCGGCGAGGAGTACGGGCGCGCGTACGTGCCGGACCAGCCGAACGTCTACCGCAGCCGCGCCAGCGCGCAGGAGGCGCACGAGGCGATCCGGCCGACGGACATCCGCCGCACGCCGGAGGCCGTGGCGGCGTTCCTGAAGCCCGACGAGCTCAAGGTGTACCGCATCATCTGGCAGCGTTTCGTCGCGAGCCAGATGGCGCCGGCGGTGCTGGCCATTCGCACCGCCGAAGTGGAGGCCGTTGCGCCGGCGGCCGACGCGACGGCGTACCTGTTCCGCGCCACGGCATCGGAGGTCGTCTTCCCCGGGTACATGAAGGTCACCGGCATCGAGAAGCGGAAGACCGACGAGGCCGCCAACGGCGAGGATGAGGCGGTGGACCAGCTCCCGCCGCTGGCGGAGGGCGAGCGGCTGGACCGCCTGGACTGGCTGGCGGACCAGAAGTTCACCCAGCCGCCCCCGCGGTACTCCGACGCGACGCTGGTGAAGGCGATGGAGGAATACGGCATCGGGCGCCCCAGCACCTATGCCCAGACCGTCGCGACCCTCTACGATCGCAAGTACATCGAGCGGGAGAAGCGCACGCTGCGGCCCACCGCGCTCGGCGAGCGCGCGAACGAGTTCCTCTTCGCCCATCTGAACGAGCTCTTCGACGTGAAGTTCACCGCGCGCATGGAAGAGGAGCTGGACGAGGTGGAGGAGGGGAAGGTCGAGTGGACCGCCATGCTGGCCGATTTCTACGGCAAGTTCTCCGAATGGATGGCCAGGTCGCGGGGCCCCGCCGCCTCCAACCCGGACGAGGTGAAGCGGGTGATCGACCTGCTCGCCGGGGTGAAGGAGTGGGACCCGGAACAGAAGCGGGGAAAACGCACCTACAGCGACGAAGCGTTCGTGCAGTCGATCCGCAGGCAGATCGCCGGCGGCGAGCGGCCGCTGACCCAGCGGCAGGCGGACGCGGTGAAGAAGCTCGCGGCGCGATACGCGGAACGGGTGCCCGAGATCAAGGCCGAGGCGGAGGCGCTGGGCCTGCACGCGGCCGCGGCGCAGCACCGGCAGGCCAGTGTGCCGCCGACGGAGTCGATGCGCGCGCGCCTGGACGCCCTGGCGGACGTGAAGTTCGATCCGCCGCGCGAGGTGCGCGGGCGCACCTATGACGACGCGGTCTTCGTCGCCTCGCTGCGCGAACAGGTCCAGGCGGGGCGCGCCCTCTCTCCCCGCCAGGTGGAGGTCCTCGACCGGCTGCTCGCGCGCTATGCGCAGCAGATTCCCGACTACGAAAGGAAGGTGGCGGAGTGGGGCGGGGGGGCGGCGGACGCCGGCGCGGGGTCGGCCGATCCCGCCGAGTGCGAGGCCGTGCTGGCGGCGCTGGCGGGGGTGAAGGAGTGGAAGCCGGCGGTGCAGCGCGGCCGCCGCGTCTGGGACGACGGCAAGTTCCACGACTCGATCGCACGCCAGTTCCGGCAGAAGAAATCGCTCTCGCCCAGGCAGCTCGCGTCGCTGCGCAAGATGGCGGTGCGCTACAAGGTGCTGCCCTCGGCGCCAAAAGCGGATGTGGCGCAGTGAACCTCATTCAGCATTCGTTCGGATTTCGTGCTTCGGATTTGAAGTTTGGAGTTTGAGATTTGTGCCTTCATGATTGACCTTCACACCCATACGACCCACTCCGATGGATCGCTGTCCCCCGCCGAACTCGTGGAGGCGGCGGTGGTGGCGGGCCTGTCGGCGGTGGCCCTGACCGACCATGACACCACGTCGGGACTGGTGGAGTTCATGCAGGCGGCCGGGGGGAGGCTGCGCGCGGTGCCCGGTGTGGAGATCAGCACCGACTACTGGCCGGGCACCGTGCACATGCTGGGGTACTTCATCGAGCCCGGAGGGCCGGCGGAGGCGATGCTGGTCGCTCTCCGCGAGGGCCGCGAGGAGCGCAACCGGGCGGTGGCGCGGCGCCTGAACGACCTGGGGTGTCCGCTCACGCTGGAGGAGGTGGCGGCGCAGGCGGGCGGACGGGTGATCGCCCGGCCGCACTTCGCGCAGGCCATGGTCGCGCGGGGATTCGTTCGCGATCGCGAGGAGGCCTTCGCGCGCTACCTGGGGCGCGGAATGCCGGCCTACGTGCGGAGGCGCAAGTTCTCGCCCGAGGAGTCCGTGCGGCTGATTCGCGAGGCGGGCGGTGTGCCCGTCCTGGCGCACCCGTTTTCGATCAACCTGCAGACCCGTCGGCTCCGACACCTGCTGGCCGGCTGGCGCGAGGCGGGGCTCGAAGGCATCGAGGCGTGGTATCCGGTGCATCCGCCGTCGCGGACCGCGGCCTATCTGAAACTGGCCGGGGAATTCGATCTGGTGGCCACCGGCGGATCGGATTTCCATGGCGCCGCCAAGCCCGATATCCGGCTTGGGGTCGGTTTCGGCAGCCTGCGCGTGCCCGACGACGTCGTCGACCGGCTCGCCGCCCGCCGGCCGCAAGGCCGCTCCTGACGCTTCGGCGGTGACACTGCACGATATTGCGCGGGTCTTTCTTGCGATCTGCGCGCCTGTCTTTGCGGTTGCGCGGCCCTCTCCCTTCCGCTACCCTGTAGCGTCGATTCTCGAAGCGCCTGTAGCTCAACTGGACAGAGCGTTAGCCTCCGGAGCTAAAGGTTCCGCGTTCAACTCGCGGCAGGCGCACCAGCCAGAATCCCCGCGAATTGCAGGTTTTGCGCGGTTTTCCAGCCAATTCGCGGCGACTACGCGATAAGGGGATGTGTAAAACGGTGACCAAGGAAATACGGTTCAAGTCAACAATGACTGTCCACAGAATGTCCACTCACAGACGCATGAACATCTTGCGACCGAATGTGATTGGCATCGCTGAATTGGCA
>CAZSUU010000035.1:0-50776 GCA_964610105.1 uncultured Verrucomicrobiota bacterium
AACACCTTCGTCGACGGCCGGCCGTGGTGGAACGCGACACAGATGGACCAATGCGCGATGCCGATCATTCTCGCCTGGAAGCTCGGGAGGGACGACCTGTGGCCGAAGATCCGGCTGGCCGCGGAGTTCGTCGCCCGTGTGGGCCCGCGCACCGACCAGGACCGGTGGGAGGAGATGGCGGGCTTCTCGCCGTCCACGATCGCCGCCGAGGTGGCCGGTCTGGTGTGCGCGGCCGATTTTGCGGCAAGGGAAGGCGAGAAGGAACTCGCGGCGGCCTGGAGGCGGAAGGCCGACGAGTGGCGGAACGGCGTGGCCCATTGGACCTTCACGACCACCGGCCCGCACGGTGACGGCCGGTACTACCTCCGCATCACCGAGAACCAGGATCCCAACGACGGTGCGAAGCCGACCTTCGGAAACGGGGCGGGCGCGTTTGACGAGCGGGCGGTGGTCGATGGCGGCTTTCTGGAACTGGTCCGCATGGGCGTGATGGGCCCCGGCGATTGGACGATCGCCGAGACCCTGCCCGAATACGATGCGGTGCTGAGGCAGGACCTTCCGGGCAAGGGACCGGCGTGGTTCCGATACAACGTCGATGGCTATGGCGAGGACAACGACGGCTGGCCCTATGACGGATCCGGTCGCGGGCGGCTGTGGCCGATCTTCACGGCCGAACGCGGGCTTTACGAGATCGCGCGCTCGGGCCGGGCAGCCGCCGGCGCGCCGTACCGGGCCGCCTTGAAGGCGTTTGCCTCGCCCGCCGGATTCATACCCGAGCAGGTGTGGAACCGCAGCGCGCGCATCGCCGGCTGGGAGACCATCACGCCCGCGGGGCGCCGGCCCGGGGAGGCGACGGGCTCGATCCGGCCGTTGAGCTGGGCGATGGGCGAATACATCAACCTGGTGGCGGCGATGCACAGCGGCCGGAGCGACGCGCCGTCCGTCGTGGTCGAACGCTACGCAAGCGACCGGCCGTCTGCTGCGGTAACCTTCGAGGTCACGGCCGAGACGAAGTGGGGCGAGAACCTGCGCCTCGTGGGAAACCACCCTCTCTTGGGTGATTGGTGTCCGGAGGCAGGTGTGCCCCTGTCGCCGGCGAAGTACCCCGTGTGGAGCGCCACCGTCTCGCTCCCGGCATCCGCGGCGTTCGAATACAAGTATGCCAAGCGGCGGGACGATGGATCCGTGGCGTGGGAAGAGGGGGAGAACCGAACGCTCGCGACGCCGGCCCTGGGGGCGTTGGGGACGGAGAAGCGAGTGGAGGAGTTCCGGTAACGAAGGCAACCGCTGTCCGAAATCAGATCTCACACCTCATGAGGTGTGAGATTCTGAGTCCTGCGACGGAGAAGCGAATTGAGCACACTGGCAATGCCGGAAAGCGCCATGAGACGTCGGGAACAGTCCTCTCACACCTCATGAGGTGTGAGAGTGGCGTCGTGACCTGACAGAACGATCCGACGTGTGACGAAGACACATCTGCAGCGGCGGAGAGAACGTCGGAGGCGTCACGTGCAGGTCCGATCAGTCGTCGTCCCCTTCGGCGCGGGCGAGTACGAAGGCCGCGCGGACGGGGGCGGGCATGGGGTTGTCGGCGCCGCGGACGGAGCGCCAGATGACTTCGTTCAGGAGTAGGTCGTCGGCCGCGTCTTCCTGGCTGAAGTCCATCCGCCTGGACTGGTCCGCGCCCCACGCCGTCGCCGGATTCAGGGCGTTCAGGTCCACGTTGGCCGGCCGGGCCTCGTACGGGCGGAGGTCGGGCTTGGAGTGAAAGGCGCTGTACATCGGACGGGCGGCGGCGTCGAACTGCGTCATCGGCTTCAGCCCAAGCATCAACTCCATCGTCCGCAGCATGCTGGCGGTGGAGTACAGCGTCGAATCGACGCCGCGCGAACGCGAGTATGGGCTGACCACGAGGGCGACCGTGCGATGCGCGTCGACGTGGTCCGGCCCGTTCTGCGCGTCGTCCTCCACGATGAATACCGCGGTCTCCGGCCAGAACCTGGACCGGCTGAGACCCTCGATAACACGCCCCAGCGCAAGGTCGTTCTCGGCCACGAAGGCGGTGGGCGTGCGCATGCCCGCCGAGGTCCCGGCCGTGTGATCGTTGGGCAGGCGCAGGAGAATCAGGCGCGGCATCTCCCCGGCCTTCTCGAAACCCCTGAGTTCCTCCAGGAACCGGTCCGCGCGCTTCAGGTCCGAGTAGCCCATGTCGAAGCCGCGGAACCGCGGATCGAAATGCCCCTCCAGTGCGCGGACCTTCGCCCTTCCGGGATCGTTGGGCGTTCTGCCGTTGTTGATAAACTCGCCGTAACTCCGGTACGAGAGGCCCGCCTCGCGCGCCCGGTCCCAGAGGTAGCCTCCCGCCGGAGCGGCGATCGGGAACGAGCCCTCGCTCGGGTACGGATACTTGCCGCTGCCGCCGTGCCCGTACACGAGGGGCCAGGTCTTCTCGACGAAGTCGGTCGCATAGGCGCCCACCGTCCATTCGTGGCCGTCCGCGCTGACCTCGCTCTCCACGTAGAAGTTGTCCAGCAGCACGAACTCGCGCGCAAGCCGGTGGTGGTTCGGCGTCACCTTCTCGGGGAAGAGGCAGAGCGATGGATCGCCATTGCCCTCCGGCATGTCGCCGAACACCTGGTCATACGTGCGGTTCTCCTTGATGACGTACACGCAGTGGCGGATGGGCGATGGTTCGCCCGGGCGTGCCGGGACCGGATTCCCCTCGGGGCGTACGGCCGTCGCGGAGAGGTCGGGCCGGAGGGGACAGCAGCGCAGGGCGCAGGCGGTCCATTCCCTGAACTGCGATTCCGCCCGCGACCGGTCGGGGAGGTCGATGAAACTGAGCGAGCCCCGGAACAGTCCCCCGATGTACTGCACCAGCGTGCCCGGCGGACGGCCGGTCGGCTGCGGACCCTTCGGATTCGCGCGCGAGCCGCCCCCCTTGCCGTTGGCGACCAGCAGTCGCCGGCCGTCGAGCGTCACGCGCACGGAGGTGGGATACCACCCCACCGGGATGAGGCCCAGCGACCGGCTCTTGCCGGGCTTGGTCACGTCGAATACGGCCACCGTGTTGTTGCAGGCGTTGGCGACGAAGAGGGTCTTCTCATCCGGTGACAGGGCGAGACTGTTGGGCGTCGAGCCCGGCGGGACACCGGGATAGGGTGCGGCCCACAAGGTCTCCATGACGCGCCCGTCCGCAGTGTCGAAGACCGTGACCGAATTGCGGCTTGCGTTGGCGACAAAGAGACGGCGCCCGTCCCGGCTCAAGGCCATCTCGTTGGGGTGTTCTTCCGTCGGCCAGTGTCCCGTCACGCGGCCGGTCTTCAGATCGATCAGCGCGACGCGCGACCTCGCCCAGAGGCTGACGTAGAGCCGCCCCCGCTCTTCATCGATCCGACACGCGTAGGGGAATGGCGCATCGGGACTCGTGGGGTCCAGGGCTGCCTGCGCGCGCTTGGTGATGGCCGCGGCGTCCGGATCCGGCGTCGGTCCGGCGGGCGCGGTGGCCGGAGGGGAGACATCGGGGCCGAGAAGCACGTCCTGCACATGGGTGCGGGCGATGTCCACGATTGCGACGCCCTGCCCCCAGACATTGGCCGCGCAGAGCGTGCGGCCGTCGCGGGTGACCGCGAGACCGCCGGGAATGCCGCGCCGCTTCGGATCGCGCAAGGAGATCTCGCCCGCGGGCTTCAGCTTCCCGTCCTCGAAGGAGAACACCCGAACGACCTCGGCGGCGGCCCCGCTGCAGAACAGGGTCCGGCCGTCGGAGGAGAACTCGATGCCGTAGAAGCCTTCCGCGATCGGCGTACGCGAGACGAGGCCTTCGGTGCGGAGGTCCATGACGACCACTTCGTGAGCGCCATAGCCGCAGTGCAGGACGGCGGCATACTGCCCGCCGGGGTGAAGGCTGATGTTGACGGGGAAGTCCCCGAGCGCGATCTGCCGCCCGGCCGGCTGGAGCGACCACTGGTTCGGCAGAAGCACGGAACCGTCATCGCGCTGGCCCGGCAGCTCGATGGTGCGGTTGGAGGTTGCCACCTCGGCACCGGCATGTGCCGCGAGCCATGCCGTTGCGAGGAACGTCACTCGTGAGCGAGGCATCATGGTGCCGCAGTATGCCAACCGCCTCCCACGGCGGGAAGCGGTTTTTCGGCCATTCGCATTATGAGGTGATTGCGTCTTCGGGTCGGAGTCGGTATCGGAATCGGGATCGAAATTTGCTTGGCTTTGCCGATATCGATACCGATTTCGACTCCGACGCCGATGGTCCCTGCGCCATAATGAGGATGGCTGAGTGTCCTACGCTTCGTCGATCCCGAAGGCGATTCCGATTTCGATGGCCGCTGCAGCGGACCCCCTCGAGTGTGACCTACTGGTTCTTCGGCGGCGCCGCTTCGCGGGCCAGGGCGTCGTAGCGATCGCGCAGCTCCCTGAGCTTCTCGGGGTTCGCCGCGGCCAGGTTGCTCTTCTCGCCGGGGTCATCCTTGAGGTTGAAGAGTTCGACGCCGTTGGCCGGGACGGTTGCGGCGTTGGTCCGGGCGGCGCGGGCATTGGCGCGCCGGGCGCGTCGGGCGGGCGGTTGTTCCGCGGTAGCGGCATTCGCGGTGCCTGCTCGTTTGGGCGTACGGACGACGATCTTCCAGTCGCCGACACGGAGGGCGCCGCCCTGGGGCGTCGTGTTGAGCAGGATCCACTCGTGGGGCGAAGGCGCGGCCTCCGTGAGGACGGGCCAGATGTCGCGCCCGTCCAGGGGCAGCCTTCGTTCGGTCGGAGCGCCGGCGAGCCTGAGCAGGGTGGGGTACCAGTCGGCCACATGCATCGCGGCGTCCACCTTCGCGCCCGCCTTGATGTGCCCGTCCCACGTCGCGAACGCGCACACCCGCGTGCCGCCTTCGTACACGGTCCCCTTGCCGGCGCGGAGGGGTCCGTTGTCCGTCACGACGCCGGGATTCGGCCCGCCGTTGTCGCTCGAGAAGATGAAGAGCGTATTCGGGCGGCGTCCCGCCTTCTCCACGGCCTGCACGATCTGCCCGATGGCCTCGTCCACGGCCGCCAGCATGCCCGCGTAGGTGCGGCGGGGCTCCTTGAGCGAGGCGTACGGGACCTTGTACGACTCGGGCACCTGGTGGGGGCCGTGGACGCCGTTGAAGGGCACATAGAGGAACAGCGGCTTGTCCCTGGGCTGACCCCCGACGATCTTCGCCGCCTCGCGTGCGACGAGGTGCGTGGAGTAGCCCTCCTCCTTCAGCGGCTCCCCGTTGCGGTACCAGTCCGGCTTGCCGTCGCGCTGGTGCGTGAAGTAGTCGATCGCGCCGAACAGGTGGCCGTAGGTGTGGTCGAAGCCGCGGGCGCCGGGCCAGTAGGCCTTGTCGAAACTCCCGAGATGCCACTTCCCGCAGATCGCCGTCGTGTAGCCGGCCGCCTTGAGCCCCTGCGGCAGCACGCGCTCCGCGAGTGGCAACCCGTAGTCCGCGGTCGGCCGGATCACGCCCACCTGCAGCCCCATGCGCATCGGATAGCGGCCGGTCATGAGCGCCGCGCGGGTGGGGCTGCAGACGGGCTGGACGTAGAACTGCGTCAGCACCGCCCCCGCGCTCGCGAGCTTGTCGATGCAGGGCGTCCTGATCTGCGTGCCCCCCATGAAGCCGCAGTCCTGCCGGCCGAGGTCGTCGACCAGGAAGAAGACCACGTCGGGTCGGGGCGGGGCGGCCCGCGACGCGGCAGATCCCGCGGCCACGGCCACAACGGTGGTCAGCAACAGACCGGCGACGTTCTTCATGACCCACTCCCCAGGGCGGCGAGCCGAAACCCGAATGGACAGAAGGTAACGGAGGCAACAGGGAGATCAACGACAATCTGGCCTTCCCCGCCCTGCTACGCGAAGCCGTTACGCAGGGCCCGCCTCGCCGGGCGCGGGTTGACCTCGGTGACCCCAGAGTCACCGACGGGCCCTTCTGGCTGCGGAAACGCTCTCCGCCCTGTCCGCCCGCCACCCGACGTCCGGTCTCTCGGAAGGCGACCCATCCGCTCTCAATCCACCATGAGCGAGGAGGCGCGGGAGACGTAGGGCTGATCCGAGATCTCGATGCCGGCGTTCTTCTCGGCGAAGTACTGGAGCGCCCACTCGGAGGGGAAGAGAAGAACGCGCTGGCCCTCCTCTGTACGGGCGGACTGGCACCCCGAGGGGAGAACCATGGCATCCATTTCCCCTTCGTCCACGCCGGGCGATATCCATCTCAGGAGCCGCCAGGGCGCCGGATCGGCGCGGGTCTCGGCGCCGTACTCGGTCTCGAGCCGGTACCGGACCACGTCGAACTGCAGCGGGCCCACGGCGGCGAGCAGGCGCGCGTTCGGCGTGCCGGTATCGAGCAGCAGCTCCTGCACGACGCCTTCCTGCAGCATCTGGTCGAGCCCCTCGCGGAATCGCTTCGCCTTGTAGGGATTCGGATTGGCGAGGTAGATGAACGACTCGGGTGTGAAGTGCGGGATCTCGTCGTAGAGAATGCCTGTCTCCTCGGTCAGCGTGTCGCCGACGCCAAACTCCGAATGGCCGACAATGCCGATAATGTCGCCGGCGCAGGCCTCGTCCACGGTCTCCCGCACGCGCCCGAAGAGCTTGTGGGAGCTGTTGAGCCTCACCTGCCTGCCCGTGCGGCTGTGGGTGACCTGCATCTCGCGCTCGAACCGGCCGGAGCAGATCCGCACGAAGGCAATCCGGTCGCGGTGGTTCGGATCCATGTTCGCCTGGATCTTGAAGATGAATCCCGAGAACGCGTCATGGTCGGTAGGGATCAACCGCTCGCCGCTCACCCGCGGCGCGGGCGGCGCGGAGTGCCGCAGGAACGCGTCGAGCATCAATTGCACCCCGAAGTTGTTGAGGGCGCTGCCGAAGAAGACCGGGATCATGTCGCCGGACGCCACGGCGGCGGGATCGAAGTCGACGCCCACGGCATCCAGGATCGCCAGCTCTTCGACGACCTTCCGGTAGGCGGCGGCGTCGAGCCGCTCGGCGACGAAGGGATCGGACAGGTCTCCGATGGCAACCGGCGCCCGATAGGCGCCCCCGCCGGGCACGCGCTCGAACAGGTGCACGGCCTTCTCCTGCCGGTCGAAGACGCCCCTGAAGTCGAGGCCCGTACCCAGGGGCCAGTTCACGGGGACCACCTGGAGCTGGAGGATGCGCTCCAATTCGTCGAGCAGCGCCAGCGGTTCGCGGGTGGGGCGGTCGAGCTTGTTGATGAAAGCGAAGATCGGGATCGAGCGGCGGCGGCAGACCTCGAAGAGCTTCCGGGTCTGGCTCTCGATGCCCTTGGCGGCGTCGATGACCATCACGGCCGAGTCGACGGCGGTCAGCACGCGGTAGGTGTCCTCGGAGAAGTCGCGGTGTCCCGGCGTGTCGAGCAGGTTCACCGTGTAGCCGGCGTATTCGAACTGCAGCACGGTGGAGCTCACGGAGATCCCGCGCTTGCGTTCGAGCTCCATCCAGTCCGACGTCGTCGCGCGCTGGTTCCTGCGCGACGTCACCGAGCCGGCGAGCTGCACGGCGCCCCCGTAGAGGAGGAACTTCTCCGTCAGCGTCGTCTTCCCGGCGTCCGGGTGCGAGATGATCGCGAACGTCCGCCGGTTCCGGATGTCGTGTTGAAGGCTCAAGATCGCCTGCCCCGCCGCCGGTGGCGGCGGTGGAAAGGCGCGCATTGAGCCACAAGCGACCGTCCGGATCAAGCTCTTCGTTCGCCTGGGCCATGGTCGGGGCTGTGTCTGCCGGCGTCGTCTGTGCTTGAAATGCCCGTGTTCCTGCGGACAATGCGGGTGGGAGTGAACGCATGAAGAAAGTCGTCATCGTGGGCGCGGCGGGGCGGATGGGGCGCATCCTGATCCGCTGTCTGCAGGAGGAGCGGGTCCCCGGTCTCTCGCTGCACGGCGCCGTGGACCTGTGGGACTGCCCGGCGCTGGGGCAGGATGCCGGCGTCATGGCCGGCGCGCCCGTCTCGGGGGTGAAGGTCGTCTGCAATCTGGCCGACGTCGCGCCGCAGGCGGACGTGGTGGTCGATTTCAGCGGGCATCACGGCACGGCGGGCAATGCGCCGCGCTGCGCGGAGTGGAAGGTCCCGCTGGTGATCGGGACGACTGGTCTCGTCGCGGACGAGGAAGAGGCCGTCCGAAGGGCGGCGGAGACCATCCCGCTGGTCTGCGCGCCGAACATGAGCCTTGGCGTGACCCTGCTCTTCGCGCTGCTGGAACAGGCGGCCCGGGTGTTGAAGGACAAGGGCTACGACGTCGAGATCATCGAGCGGCATCACCGCCTGAAGAAGGATGCGCCGAGCGGCACCGCGCTCGGGCTCGGGCGGGCGGTGGCGAAGGGATTCGACTGGCCGCTCGACGAGGTGGCCGTCCATGGCCGCCACGGGATCGTCCCGGGGCCGCGCCCGGAGCGGCAGATCGGATTCCATGCCGTGCGCGGCGGCGACGTCGTCGGCGACCACACCGTCCTCTTCGCGACGGGCGGCGAGTGCCTGGAGTTCTCCCACCGGGCCACCAGCCGCGAGACCTTTGCCCTGGGGGCCCTGCGCGCCGCCGAGTGGCTCATCGGCCGCGCCCCGGGCCTGTATTCAATGCGCGACGTGTTGGGGGTGTGAAGGAGATGCAGCCATGTACGTTACGCTGGTCCATGTCCGTGTGAAACCCGAAAGGGTAGGGGAGTTCATCGAGGCCTGTCGGGCGAACCACGAGGCATCGACGCTCGAACCGGGCAATCGCCGGTTCGACGTGCTGCAGTCCGCCGACGACCCCACGCGTTTCATCCTGTACGAGGCCTACGCGTCGAAGGAGGCGTCTGCGGCGCACAAGGACACGCCGCACTACAAGGCCTGGAAGGAAACGGTGGCCGACTGGATGGCCGAACCCCGGCAGGGCGTGGTTTTCGACGGGCTCTTTCCGCGCGGCTGACCGGCGCCGGCCGGCCCCTCGCGCGCACCGACCATGACGCACCCGCCCCCTGTGGCCTGGAACGGGTACCTCGCCGCCGCGCTGGCGCTGCTGGCGTTCGATTTTCTCCTGCACCTGGCCGTGCGTTGGTTGAACCTCCGGCACGTGCGCTCGGGCGTGCCGGAGGAGTTCCGGGACGTGATGGACGCGGAGAAGTACGCGCGCGCCCAGCGTTACCTGCGCGACTCGACGCGCTTCGAGATGGTCTCGTCGGCGATCCTGACGCCGGTCACGATCCTGTTCATTCTGCTCGGCGGCTTCGGGTGGGCGGACGCGCTCGCGCGGTCCGCCGGGTGGGCGATGATTCCCACGGGGCTGCTGTTTGCCGCGGTGCTGGCCGTCGCCTCCGAGGCGCTGCATCTGCCGTTCGAGATTCACGACACCTTCGTCCTCGAGGCGCGGTACGGCTTCAACCGAACGACGTGGCGCACCTTCGTGGCCGACCGGTTGAAAGGTCTGCTGCTGGCGGCCGTGGTCGGTCTTCCGCTGCTGGCCCTGGCGCTCTGGTTCTTCTCCGTCGCCGGCCGAAGAGCGTGGCTGGCGGTGTGGGCGGTCCTGACCCTCGCGCAGGTGGTGCTCGCCTTCGTGGCGCCGGCGTGGATCCTGCCGCTGTTCAACCGCTTTACGCCCCTGGAGGAAGGGGCCCTGCGGTCGGCGATCGAGCACCTGGCCACGCGGCAGGACTTCCGGCTCGGGGGCATCTTCCGCATCGACGGGTCGCGGCGGTCGTCCAAGGCGAACGCGTACTTCACCGGGTTCGGTCGCTGGCGCCGCATCGCGCTGTACGACACGCTGATCGACAAGCATGGCGTGGACGAGCTGGTCGCCGTCCTCGCCCACGAGATCGGGCACGCGAGGCTGGGGCACATCCGGCGCGGACTGGCGCTGGCCGCGCTGGGGACGGGCCTCATGCTCTTCGTGCTCTCCATCTTCCTCCGCGAGTCGGGGCTCTATGCGGCCTTCGGTGTGCCGTTCGAACCGGTCGGCGGCCAGCCTCCGCTGTACGCCGGACTCGTGCTCTTCGGATTCCTCTATTCGCCGCTTTCACTGCTGATCGGCCTGATCGTCAACGCGGTCTCCCGCCGGCACGAATACGCGGCCGACGCGTTCGCGGCCCGCGTCACAGGCGATGCGAGGCCGCTGGTGGAGGCGCTGCGGCGCATATCGACCGACCAGTTGGATGACCTGGAGCCGCACCCGCTGAAGGTCTGGGTCGAGTACAGCCATCCGCCCGTGCTCGCTCGAATCCGGCGGTTGCAGAGCAACCCCCAGGCATCCTGAAGTCACCCCGCTCCCTCCGCGCCTCAGTCGACCGTGTTCCGAGGACGCGGAGCGTCCCTATTCGACCATCGCCTTCTGCCCGACGATGGTCTCGTCGCCGCGGCCGTTGACGACATGACGTATGCCGCTGCCGGGTTTGCCGCCGCCCAGGCGAAAGGTCAGCGCGTGCCGGATGACCACCCCGGGCGTGTCGGGCGTTTCGATGGCGCAGTCCGCAACGACGGCCGCCTGCTTAAAGACGTGATACACACCAAGACCCCACGCCTCGTGCGCCGCGACTCGGTCGCCGATCTTGTAGGAGGCGAAACCGTCTCCGCGGGGACTCCTCCAGGCGTCCTGCGACGGCGGATCGTAGGGCATTTCGCTCTGGTAGAAATAGACGCGTCCCCGTTCGCCGTTCCAGATCGTCTGGTGCCTCTGCGTGTGCTCGACGAAGAGGCCGTATATCGTGACGTCGTCGCCCTCGACGCGCAGTCCCGTGTCGCATCGGTTCTCGGTCCATCCGACGTTGGCGCCATGGTCCGCACGCCAGAGCCACAGGTTGTCGCCGATGACATGGTCGTCGTGGACAACCACCATCTGTTTCGCCCGCCCCGGTCCATAGCCGCCCACACGGCACACCAGGTCATGGATGCAGATGGGATTCGCGGCGCTCCCCGCCTTGCGGCCGGGCAATCCGAACTCGACCAGGGTCCCGGCCTCGACGTCGCCGGCATCGAGGACCAGTCCGCTCACGATGACGCCTTCGCCGCCCTCGACGCGTATCGCGGGCCTGCCCCCACCCGGCACCAGGCTGGGCAGGCCGAGGCCGAGCACCAGGGTGTCGGGCCGCCGGACCACGACGGTCTCGTTCAGCGGGTAGATGCCCGGCGTGAAGATCAGATGCTTGCCGGCGACGAGCGCCGCGTTGACGGATGCCGCGGTGTCGAGGCCCGCCTTCGCGATGTGGAACTTCTCGATCGGCACGATCGCGCCGGGCGCATCGCCCCTCTCCCACGTCGTGCCCGACGTGCCCTCGCGGCGAAGCGGCGGCACCTTGATGGACCACCGCCCGTCTTCGATGGTCAGATAGGGCTTCTCCCGCACCCGTGGCGTCTTCTCAATCCGGGTCACGGCGTGCTGAGGCCATTGGCCTTCGGGCGGATTCCCGCAACCGACGAAGACCATATTCCAGTTCACGCCCTCCCATCCCTTCCAAGCGCTGTTGCGCGAGAGCCATTGCTGTTGACTGCCCGCCCTGACGAGACCGTCCACGCGGCAGTCCGCCAGGAATCCTCCGCTCGACCATCCGCCGGACGACAGATGAAGGTCGCCCCGGATGTGAACCCGGCGCAGAGGCGCCGCCTGCGAAACGGCCCACATGTTCGCTCCCCCGACCGGTTCGACGGCCATGTTCTCAACCGTCCGCCAGAAGTTGCAGGTGGCATTGCGTCTCATCCACGCGGCGTCGGTCCACACACGGCCCACAATCACCACGTCGCCCGGCAGACGCCCGAGGCCCGCGCAGTGGGTGAAGAAGCCCACCGGCACATCCAGCGTGTAACGTCCCGGCTTGAAGAGAAAGGCGTATCGGCCGTGGCCGAACTGTGCCCGCTCCTGCTCGCTGAAGACGGAGTGAATACGCTCCTGCGCGTCCTTCCGCCCGGGATCGAGCACGAACACGTTCGGACCCCAATCGGGATCCGCGGCCAGTGCGGCGCATGTCCGCAGGACGGCGATGGCGAAGACGAATCTCGAAGGGTCTCTCATCATCTCGTACTTCCTTCGCTCGCGAACCTGAAGACCCACGCATGCGCACAGGGCGGTGACTGGCGGGTGGCGGGCGGCATCTCGATGGTCGTGCGGCCGTCCGCGCCGGTGCTCCAGGAGAGGGGGGCTTCCGCGCCGAGCAACCGCACCACGGAGCCGGCCACCGGCCTCGGCCCCGTGAAGCTCACGCGATCCGGCAGCGCGTCTCCTTCCTGCTTCGCGAGAAGAATCGCAAAAACGGCGGTTCCCTTGCGCGTGAACACGACATCGCCGTCTTTGTACGGTGCGACCGGCCGGGTGCCGTAAATCGCTTCGCCGTTCACCGCCATCCAGTCCCCGATCTCCTTCATGCGCGCGACCGCAACGGGGGGGAGCTCGCCATCGGGCTGCGGACCCACGTTGAGCAGAAAGTTGCCGCCCTTTCCGACCACATCCACGAGCAGATGGATGAGCCGGTGTGTCGGCTTGTAGCGGTCGTCCGGCTTGAACGACCACTGGTCGCCCATCGTCATGCAGGTTTCCCACACATAGGGCAGCGGCTTCTCCGGCACCTCCTGCTCCGGCGTGCGGTAGTTCTCGTGGCGTCCGCCGACCGTGCGGTCGACGACGATGAGGCCGGGTTGATGACCGCGCGCCATGGTGACGAGGCGGTCCATCTGCAGGTCCTGCCGCGGCGGCCGGACCTGGCCCGCGTCGAGCCACAGGATATTGATCGGACCGTAGCCGGTCATGAGCTCCCTGATCTGCCCGTGCGTGAATTCGACAAAGCGCGCCCATTTCGCCGGATTGGAGAGCGGGTCGTAGTTCGGATTACGGGTCCGCGCCGGCACGCTCGGGTCCCAGTAGTCCGGGCAATGCCAGTCGGCCTTGGAGAAGTAGGCGCCGATGGCGAAGCCGTCGGCTCGGAAGGCGTTGAAAACCTCGCGCACGACGTTGGAGCGCGCGTTGACGTGGAACGGCACGCCGGGCGCCGTGACGCGGTAGTCGCTGAGCCGGGTGTCGAACATGCTGAACCCGTCGTGGTGCTTGGTGGTAAAGACCACGTACTTCATGCCGGCCGACCGGGCCGCGGCGGCCCACTTCGCGGGATCGAACTTCGCCGGGTTGAAAGTCTTCGGCAACGCCCAGTAGTCGCGGGTGAACAGGGTCATGTCCCTGTTGCGGTCCGTCCACGCCTTCAGGCCGTCCGGCCTTGCCCACTTGTCTTCCTCTACCAGCGGCCAGGATTCGATGCAGCCCCACTGGCTGTAGGGCGCCCAGTGCATCATGAAGCCAAACTTGAGGTCCTGGAAGACCTCCAGCCGGTCTCTCAACCAGGCTTCCGTCTCGGCAGGAAGGGTCTTGGGCCACAGGCGGGTGGTGTCGCCCCGTCCCAGTGCCGCCGCAAAGGGACCGACCATGGTTGCGGTCAGGCCGCGTTCGATCCCGAAGAAGTCGCGATGAACCGGGCTCACCATCGGGGCTTCCCGCTGCAACGACACGGCCTCTTCGGCGCGCAGCTCGAGCCTGTCCCGGTCGAGCCGCAGTCCGCCCGCCCGCACGACGTGATTCGTCACCAGGCTCGGCTCGCCCCTGAACTCGTCCGGCTTCGCGTTGGCGATGAGAAGGTTGTTGACGACGCGATGCCCGCCGTAGGTCATGGGTTCGCCGCCGACCCGGCGGTCGGTGATGCGGCCGTGCAGGTGGAAGCCCTCGCCGCTGCTGTGGCCGACGAGATTGTGGGCGAACACCTGCCGGCGGGAGTCGTGCTCGTAGATGCCGTGGCCTTCCGTGTCCCAGACGATGTTCTGATCCACCAGGTTCGGCGCCGTCGAGGCCTCCACGAAGATGGCGCCGTTCCTCGTATGACTGCCGAGGACGATGTTCTGGCAGCACCGCGAGGCGCGGTTGTCCCAGTCCATCCAGATGCCGGAGCCGTGAAGGGTGTCGGCGACCAGATTCCGCCGGATGAGACAGCGCACGTTGCAGTGCGTCTTGATGCCGCCGGTTTCCCACAGCAACTCGGCGTCCTGCCACGCGTTGCGCGTCACGACGTTGTCCTCGATCCACAGGCCGGATTCGCGCCCGCCCCCTGGACCGAGGCCGCAGATCCCGCAGATGCCGCAATCGGTGACCACGTTGCGGCGGACGATGTGAAACCCGGTCCGCGGCGGCTGCGGCCAGCGCGGATGTTGGATGCCCAGGTCGATCCCGACGCCATTGACCTCCCGCACCGTGCAGTCTTCGATGATCCAATGATGACCGCGCGTGGTGGAGATGGCGCCGACCTGCTCCCACGGGAACGGCCCGGCCGCATGCTCGACCACGAAGCCCTTGACGCGGATGAAGCCCAGGCCGTGCTGATCCGGCGCGAATACCGTGTCCCGGTCGGTCACCTCGATCGTCGCCCGGACGGGATCGGTCTCCCCGAAGAAGCGCGCGTGCAGGATGCGGTTGGCTCGGTCCACCCAGTAGGCGCCGGTGTGCGTGGACAGCGCCTCCCGCTCCGCGACCTGCGTCAGCCGCCGGCCGTCCTGGAAGACCAATCCGCGCACGAGCGTGAACGGGGTCTTCCCCCGCTGCGGCTGTGCCCAATCCATGGACTTGAACTGCTCGTCCGTGACGTTGGGCGTCGAGAACGGCCGTCCGGGGCCGGCCAGCACGTCATCAAGTCGGCTGGACCAGCAGTTGGAGGCCGCGCCGGCGCCGCGGGTCCATGCGCCGGTGAAGACGCATGAACCTCGGAGAATGACCTGCACGCCCGGCTGGGCCTCATAGCTGATCATCTGCCCGGGGCCACCGCCGCCGCGGGCGGGTCGAATGCGCTCGCGATAGACACCCGGCCCCACGAGCACGCGTTCCCCGGGCTGGAGCAAGCGGGCGGCGCGGTCGACCGTGGCGAAGGGCCGCGCCTCCGTGCCGGGATTCGCATCCGACGCGTCCGGGTGCGAAGCGCTGACGTAGTAGGTGCGTGCAAAGGACGGATCGGGCGTCTCCCACGTGGTGAACTCGCTTCCGTCGGGCAGCAGGACGGGCGGCTCCAGCGAGCGCCGGGGCAGGCCGTCAGCCGATTCGACGCCCGTCGCACGATCGGGTGAGGCGGGGGGATGGGCGGCCCGAGGAACCCAGTAGGCCATCAGGATCTTCGACAGGATCTGCTCGCCGAATTCGTTGGCATGGACGGCGTCGCGGTAGAAGAGGTGAGGGTGGAGCCTGGAGGAACGGATGTACTCGGCCCACGGCGTGGTCATGTCCAGACAGGCGCATCGCTCGTCCGAGGCCAGCGTCCGCAAGGCCATGCCGTAGACGCCGGTCCCCGAGTGGGGGGCCTTGGCGAGGGCATCGGCATCGCGCGGATCGGTCGTGCCGAAGGTCCCCGTGGCCAACAGGAACTCCACGTCGGGCCGCGCCGCGCGGATCTGGCGGATGACCTCGCGGATGCTGTCCGTGTCCTCCTGGCTGATCCCGCCGATGAAGACCAGGTCGGGCTTGAACGGGACGATGTACTTCGCCACGCGGCCTTCTTCCCGGTAGTGCTGGCAGCCCCCGCCTCCGCGCACGTACACCCTCGCCTCCATGCGCGCCTTCGGATACGCCTCCTGCAGCTTCGCCACCCAGCCGGAGCGCATCGTGTCGTTCACGATGCTGTCGCCGACGGCCATCAGGCGCAGCTCGCCGCCCCCCTCCAGGATGCGACGCGTGCGCGGGAGGTGGGTCCAGTCCGCCGCCGGCGGCGTGAATTGGCCGGGGGGCATGTCGGCCTGGATCTTCGCGATCTGCGCCAGCGAGCGGCAGGGCGAGCTGAAGAGGAAGTAGTCCGGTTCCGCCGGCTCCGCCGTCTCCTTCACGTCCGGCGGGTAGCGCGCCGGCAGGCATCCTTCCGCCGGGAACGTCACCGGCGAGTCGGCCGCCATGCCGCCCGGCCGCGCAGTGGTATTGACGGTGTTGCGATCCGCCGGCGCGGCATCCTGCGCGCGGGCGAGCGCCGCAGCGACGGCGAGAGCGAACGAGACGAGACGGACCATCCCGACGACCGGCGAGCAGGTTCTCATAGGTGCGTGCGAGCATAGCCTTTCCCTCCGTGGCGCGGAAGGCGGCATCTGTCTTCGTGCCCCGCGCGTCGAAACGAACGAAGTCCTCGCCTCTCGCCTCTCGCTGTAGTATCAGTCTGCCGTTAGTCAATACCCACTTGTCCGCCGTAGTCTTGGCGGTGGCGGGACCAGGAAGGTGCGCGTTGACGTGCCGGAAGAAGTCCATCAACGAGTGAGCGTCAAAGCCGCGCTTGAAGATGTCTCCATGCAGACGCCCGTTGCCCGGATTGTCGCCGAAGCGGTCTCGGATGTCGTTCTGCCCAAGAGTGCGTCGCACCGACGAAACCGGGGCAGGCACGACGTTCCACTCGTTCTGCGGTTGCCGGGCACCATTGTCCGGGAGCGGTTGAGGACAGTCGTTGAGAAACCAAGCCGCGGGGATTCCGTAGGGGGGCGCGAAACTCAATGAATCCTGCCTATCGCATAGTCTCCTTCGACGGCGGCGGCATCCGGGGCCTACTGTCGCTGATCGTGCTGGAGCGCCTTGACAAGGAGCTTCCCGGCTGGATGGAGAAGGCCGACTTGCTGGCGGGTACGTCCACCGGCGGGATCATTGCGCTGGGCATCGCGCACGGCGTACCGCTGGCGGATATCCGCGCCCTGTATGAGCGAAAGGGCCGGGAGATCTTCGACGATTCGTGGCTCGACAACCTGCGGGACATGGGCAACCTGGTCGGGGCGCAGTATGGCAACAAGGCCCTGACCCGCGAACTCCGGCGGATCTTCGGCGAGACGCGTTTGAAGGACTTGCGCAAGCGCGTTCTCATTCCGGCCTTAGACCTCGACAACGAGAACCCGGACGCCTCGCGTCGGGCATGGTCCCCGAAGTTCTTCCACAACTTCCCCGGCCCGGACAGCGACGGCGACCGACTTGCGTACAAGGTGGCGCTCTACACCAGCGCCGCCCCGACGTTCTTCCCGTCCGTGGACGGCTACATTGACGGCGGCGTGTTCGCCAACAATCCGAGCATGGCGGCGCTGGCGCAGACGCAGGACCGCCGCGCCGTGAGGAGGCCGCCCGGCCATGATCGGATCGCCCTGCTCTCCATCGGGACGGGCACGTCCCTGATGCGGATCGAGCGCAAGAGCCTCGACTGGGGCCAGGCCCAGTGGATCAAGCCGCTTCTGAACATCATGACGGACGGCGTCATGGGGGTGGCCGACTATCAATGCCGGCAGATCCTCGCTGGCCGTTACCATCGGCTCGCGCCGGTATTCCCGCCCGGCATGGTGATTCCGTTTGACGCCGTGGAGCGGGTCCCCGACCTCGTAAAGTTCGCCGAGGCCGTGGACCTGTCCGCGACGGTCAGGTGGCTCGACGCCACTTGGTGAGTGGCCGCGGCAAGTGTCGCCGTCTGGCCGGGCACCGATGAGACCGGAATCCAAGGACGGCGGAACAGACGCGAAGAGCGCAACGAGCGATGGATCCGGAGCGCGCCCCCATCGGTCCGCCTGACTCTCCTGCCCCGCGCGTCGTTCGATCCGCGGGCAGGGCGGGGCCTCCGGACCCGCTGCCCGGCCGATCCATCGCGCGCATGGAAAATGCGGTAAGGGCGCCGCGTCCCCAGCAGGCCCCCGCTTCCTCACCGGATACTGAAGCCGCGTGTATGGCTTCGGGAAAAGCGCTAACGCCGCCGACGCCGGATGCTCCATGTCAGGAGAGCCAGGCCGAGCAGGGCGGAGACAGTGGGCTCGGGGATCACCCCGATCGCACTGGCGACCTCGCTGAAGGTATTCCCCACCGCGGCCTTGCCGATCGCCGCGTCCAGGCTCGCCTGGGTGGAGGTGCCGTACTGCGATATCAGGAGCCCGCCCAGGCCGGTCGGATCGTTCTCAACGCCGCCGACCGTGACCGTAGCGACCAGGTAAGGAGTTTGGGAAGAGAGGTCAAGGCTCGTCGGGTCCACGAACATCCGGATGAAGTCATTCTGGCTGCCCGCCACCATGTTCGCTTCGATAACCACCAGGTGCTGGCTGCCGTAGGCGAGGTCGTAGGCACCGAAGGCCCAGGGGGCGCCGGTCTGCCCGGTGACGCGGGCCGCCAGCTTGTAGTACCCGGGGTTGGCGGTCTGGTCCTGGGCCGCCAGGCGGATGTTGGAAAAACCGGCGCTGGTGTCCTGCAGGGCGGTGAGCCAGTAGGAGATGCGGCCGGTCGGCACGGAGCCGACGGTCATCACAAGACCCTCGTAGAGACTGATGGTTCCCTCGGTCGGCGCGCTGACGAAGTCGAAGTTCCTTATCGCGTCCTGACCGTCGATGTTCTGGCCGCCGGGCACAAGGACCTGCGGACCGGTCCCGCCGACCTGCAGGGGCAGCGCCGTCGCCGTGCCGAATTGGATCCAGGATTCCTGTCCGACCAGGTCGCCGGGGGAGAACGTGCTGAAATCGGCGTTGCAGAAGACCGATGCCTGCGTCGAAAGAACAAGGGCCAGGACTCCGCCGAGGGAACCAAGGACTGTCTTCATGGGTGTCTCCTGCGCAATGCCGAAGGTGAAACGACCTCTACGATGTGTTCCTCACTACTCGCATTGATTCTCACTCCTGCCGTCGGATAGTCAAGCCCCTTGTGCCTCGAGATTCGCCCGTTTTTCTGGTTTCTTACCGATTCATGCCGAAATGGTGAGGATTGCGCCTTTCTACTGCGCGGGTGCGCGCAACTCGTTGATCGTCTTCCGGATCATGCCGTGGCGACCGAACACCTGGACGCACGAGGGCATGCAGAGGCGAGTGCGCGGAGACGGAACGAACTGGCATCCGCGCTCCGCGGGGCAGGATTGCCGGACGGCGGACTCTTCACGAAGGATCAACTCCGCCGCGTCGATCTGACCGACGAAACGCCCTTCTTCGGGCAGGCGCCCGCGCGCGGCGTGATCGAGGTCAAGCGGGCGGCCGTTTCGCCGCCCTCGTCGCCCTGCAGCCGGCGCTGGAGGAGAACTACCGCGCGGCAAAGGCGGAGGGCTGAATGAAGGGGCTTCGATGAAAGGCGTTCAATCGATGAGTGTGCGCATCGGCGAAATACGCGACAGGGGCGCAATATGTCCTTGAAAATACGGAATGCAGTTCCGTATATTCTATGACATGAGCGCGCATGAACTTCCGAGGCCGGCGCGGATCTTGGAGCTGAAGGCGGCGCTGAAACGGTCGCCGGTGGCGGCGCTGCTGGGCCCGCGGCAGTGCGGGAAGACGACGCTGGCGCGGCGCCTCGCGCGCGGCGGGGCGGCGCGGGTGTTCGACTTGGAGAGCTCGGTCGACCGCCGCCTGCTGGCCACCGCGGCGGAGCGCACGCTGGGGAGGTTGCGCGGGCTGGTGGTGCTCGACGAGGCGCAGACGATGCCGGGGCTCTTCCCGGCGCTGCGGGTGCTGGTTGACCGGCCGGACAATCGCGCGAGGTTCCTCCTGCTGGGCAGCGCCTCGCCGGGACTCATGCGCGGAACGTCGGAGACGCTTGCGGGGCGGGTGGCGTTCGTCTTCATGGGCGGCTTCGATTTGACGGAAACCGGGCCGGACCGTGCGGACGAGCTGTGGAACCGCGGTGGCCTGCCGCGTTCGTATCTCGCGGAGGACGACGCGGCGAGCTACGCGTGGCGGCAGGATTTCATCGAGACGTTCCTGAGCCGCGACGCGGCGCGGTTCGGCATCGCGCTGCCGCCCGAGGGCCTGCGCAGATTCTGGACGATGCTGGCGCACCTTCACGGCGGCGTGCTGCACGCGGCGGATCTGGGCCGCGCCATGTCGCTGGACCAGAAGACGGCCAGCCGCTACGTGGACATTCTCGCGGGCGCGTTCCTGCTGAGGCGGCTTCCGCCGTGGTTCGAGAACACCGGCAAGCGCGTCGTGAAGGCGCCGAAGATCTACCTCCGCGACTCCGGCCTGCTGCACGCCCTGCTCGGCCTGCGCGACAACATCGAGGTGACGGCTCATCCGCGCTTCGGCTTTTCGTGGGAGGGTTTTGCGATGGAGCTGGTCATCGGCCTGCTGAAGGCCGAGCGCGACGCCTACTTCTGGGCGACGCACGCGGGCGCGGAACTGGACCTGCTGATCGCCCGTGGCGGCGCGCGCTACGGCTTCGAGTTCAAGTACGCCGACGCACCGGAAATCACCAAATCCATGCGGATCGCCATCGCGGACCTGGGACTCCGCCGGCTCTTCATCGTCTATCCCGGCGAGCGCCGCATGGAACTCGACGACCGCATCGTCGCACTGCCGCTCGCGCAGCTGGCGAGGAACCTCAAGAGTCTGTGACGACCACAAGGCCCCAAGAAAACAGTTGCCAGGCCGCGTCGCCGCCCGACAATCGGACCATGAAGACCTCCCGATTCCGATTCGGTCTTTCGCCCGCCGTCCGCGGGCCGGCGCGTCCGATCCCCGCGGTCCTTTTCGCGGCCCTCCTGGCCTCCGGTGGGACGGCGGCCGACCAGCCGCACGTGGTGTTCGTCTGCGGCGACCACGAGTACGGGGGCGAGGTGACGATGCCGTTGTTCGCGGCGGAGCTGGAGAGGAACTACGGCGTGCGCGCGACCGTCCTGGCCTCGCAGCCGGACCAGAACGCGGAGGAGAACATCTTCGGGCTGGAGGCCCTCGCCAAGGCCGATCTCGCGGTCCTGTACCTCCGCTGGCGCCGCCTGCCGCCCGACCAGCTCGCGCACCTGGACGCCTACCTGAAGTCCGGCCGGCCGCTGATGGGTTTCCGCACAACGTCGCATGCCTTCAAGTATCCCGGGGGTCACCCGCTGGAGGCGTGGAACGGGTTCGCCGCGGAGGCGTTCGGCGCGCCGCCGGGCTGGGGCGCGGACGGACACACGCACTACGGGCACAGGGCGAGCACCGATGTGACCGTGAATTCCGAATCCACGAACCATCCCGCCCTGCGCGGCGTGGCCGGCCCCTTCCACGTCCGCTCGTGGCTCTACCAGGTCCTGCCCAGGTGGCCGCCGGCCGACGCGGTACGGCTGCTCACCGGCGCCGCCGTCGATCCCGACAAGCCGGCCGAGCCCAACCCCGTCGCGTGGACGTGGAAGAACAAGCGCGGCGCGCGGGTCTTCTTCACGACCCTGGGGCATCCCGAGGACTTCAAGGCGGAACCGCTCCAGCGGCTGCTGGTGAACGCCGTCCACTGGTGCCTCGACCGCCCCGTCCCCGACCCGTGGAAGGGTCCCTTCAAGATGGACGCCCCCTACCGCGGCATGGTGCCGTCGGAAAGAAGGAAGTAGATCGCCGGGGCTCTCCTTCGCCATCCCCGACGGTTCAGCCGTCCAGGTGGACGCCGCCCCTCAACCGCCGCCTGCGCCGCGGACCCCGCGGCCGCGCCGGCCCCGAGAAGGACCGCGCGCCCGGAGGACTCCCGCCGGTTCATGGTCACTCCTTCCCGCCGGGCGCGGCGGTCGATCCGCCCGCCGGGATGCCGTGGGACTTGTGGATGGCGGCGAGGGCCTCGGGCGCGAGCTTGCGCACCTTGCGGTCGTAGGTGATGAGCCCGTTGATCTCGCCTTCCACGTCGGTGGTCTGGGTGTAGATGCCGGCGGCGATGCCCTGCTTCCGGAGCTCGGCGAGCCTGGCGATCGAGGTCTTGTAGCGCTCCAGCCACTCCGCCTTGTCCTTGGGCAGACCGCCGTATCCCCAGTTCCTGGCCTTGGGATTCCACAGGTGCCCCTCGACCGGGAAGCCGTGGCCGCCGAACTCGCCGACGATCTTGACGAAGCCGTCGAAGCGCCCGCCCGCCCCGAGGTCGAACGGGAAGGCCGGATGCGGATACTCGTGGTGATCCACGATGTGGCCCACCGGCCAGAAGTTCCCTCCCGAGGCGATGTTGATCTGGCGGGTGGGATCGTGCGCCGCCGCCCACTTCCCGACCTCCACGGTGCGGTGCTGCCCCCACGCCTCGTTGAACGGCACCCACTGCACGATGCAGGGGTGGTTGTGCAGGGCGTCCATCATGATCTGCAGCTCGGCCATGTACTGGGCGTGCGCGTCATCGGGCCACTCGGCGTCCACCGGGTCGGGCTTCAGGCGCGTCCACGGCGCGCTGGACTGCCCTTCGCCGCGGCCGCGGCCGGTGCCCTGGCTGACCTGGTCCTGCCACACGAGGAGGCCGATCCGGTCGCAATGGGCGTAGTAGCGGCGCGGCTCGACCTTGATGTGCTTGCGGACGGCGTTGAATCCGGCCGCCTTGAGGAAATCGAGGTCGGAGCGCATGCCGGCGTCCGAAGGCGGCGTCAGGAGGCCGTCCGGCCACCAGCCCTGGTCGAGGGTGCCGAAGTGAAACGTCTCCTTCCCGTTCAGGAACAGCCGCAGGTGGCCGGCCGCATCCTTGCCCACCGCGGTCTCCCGCAGGCCGACATAGGAGGTCACGGTGTCGTCGCCCACCCTGATGGTGAGATCGTAGAGCGTCGGGGATTCGGGCGACCACAGCCTAGGCTCGGGGAGGGAGAGGGTGAGCGACTCCGGGGCGCCGGCGGCGGTGGCGACGGTCCTGCCTTCGAGCGTCGCGGTGACGGACGCCTCCGCGGCGCCCTTTCCCGCCATGGTCAACCGGATGCCGACCCGACCGGAAGCGGTCGGCGTGATCTTCGCGCCGGCGATGTGGACGGCGGGCACGGTTTCCAGCCAGACCGTCTGCCAGATGCCGGACACCGGCGTGTACCAGATGCCCCGCGGCTCCCGCACCTGTTTGCCGTGGAGCTGATAGGCGCCCGGCGCGTCGGTGGCGTCGGTGGCGCGGACCGTCAGCGTATTGCGGCCGGGCCTGAGCGCATCCGTGATGTCGAGCGAAAACGGCAGGTTGCCCCCGGTGTGCTTCCCGACCTCCCGGTCGTTCACCCAGACGGTGCTCCGGTAGTCCACGGCCTCGAAGTTCAGGAGGGTTCGGTGTCCCTGCGGCGCGACGGGCGCGGTGAACTCGCGCCGGTACCAGAGGGCTTCGTCGGCGGCGAGGCGCCGCTTCACACCGGAGAGGGCGGATTCGAGGGCAAAGGGAACCAGGATCTCGCCGTCCCAGGCCGCCGGCGCCGCCGCCTGGTCCTTGGAGGTGACGGCGTAGTTCCAGAGGCCGTTGAGGTTGATCCACCGGGGCCGGGCCAGGGTCGGGCGCGGATACTCCTGCCAGGCGGTGGACACGGTGAGCTTCTCGCCCCATTCGGTGAGCATGGAGTCCGGCGCGGGCTGCCAGGCCTGGACGGCGGCGGCCAGGAACGGGACGGCGGCGATGGCGGCGCATCTCTTCATGGATTCATCGTCTCCTGTCATATGGCCGTGAGCATGGCCCATTCGTCGCGGCGGCGCCAGCCCGCATTCAGGGCGCTGGGCGAGGCTCCGGTTCGCGGCCGGTCGGGCATTCGCGCCCGGCCATCGGCGTGCCTCGACGCTGGAGACGCCCTTTCCGCGGCGCGCGCATCAGGGGACCGTGGCGGCGGAGTCTGCGCCCCGGAAGTCCGAGCTCGATGGGGCGGTGGGGGAGGTCATTCCCGTCCAGTCACGCCCAGCCGAAGCATGGGAAGGACGTCGTCGCGCAGCGTAGGATTGAGGTCGAAGAGTACGAAACCGCGGGCGCCGGCGCGGCGGGCGGTCAGGATCTGCTCGATCACCTGGTCCGCCGCCAGGGTGGACTCGTTGGCGCAGACCCCGATGCCGGGGCAGACGCGGCCGGCGGCGCCGGGCAGGCGGAGGTGTTGCGCCGAGCGGGCGGCGAAGGCGGACAGGTTCTCGGTGTAGGTCATGGGGCAGACGAAATCCACCAACCCCTCCTGCACCCAGCGGCCCCAGTCCTGCCCGACGGTGTCCGCGCAGTCGGGATACTCGGCGAACACCGCGGCCGACAACTGGGCGCCGGGGCGCTCGGTTTCGAGCATGGACCGCACCTTCCGCACGAAGCCGGTGATCTGCGCCACGCGCCAGCGGCGGTACTCCGCCGCCCGCCGCCCGCCGGTCGAGACGTCCGCCGGCCATCGCCCGACCGTCCGCCCGGTGTCGCGCTCGAAGGCCTCGCGCGTGAAGGGGCTGAGGTCCGACTGGCTGGAGGGGTAGCGGGCGTAGTCGAGGTGCAGCCCGTCCACCGGGGCGCGGCGCACGACCTCCCGCAGGGCATCGATCTGCAGCGCGATGTTCTCCGGATGCGCGGGATTGAGCCACGGCACGGCGGCGCCGTCGCCGCCGGCCTGCAGGCGTCCCTCCCGCTTCATGCGGGCCGCGAAATCGGCCGGGGCCGTGGAGAGGTTCCAGCACACCATCCAGGCATGGACCTTGAGGCCGCGCGCATGGGCGGCCCGGACGCAGAGGTCGAGCTGGTCGCCGTACTGCCGCGCCGTGAACGAGACCGGCAGCACCTTCGACGGGTAGTGGGCCGCACCGCCCCAGAGCAGGTTCGGGAAGACGGTGTTGATGCCGCTGGCCGCCAGCTCGCGGCAGGTGCGGTCCCAGTCGCCGGGATACCAGCCCGTGCCGTCGTGATCCCACACGCCGCGCATCTCGTGTGGCGCCGCCGGTTGCACGCGCGCGTAGGCCTCGGTCAGCTCGGCCCGCAGCAGGCGCGCGTTGGCGACCACGTCGGCATGGCGGCCGCCGGTATAGTCGGCCGACATCGTGGCGCGCCGGACCGCGGCGCGGTCGAGCAGGGCCAGCGCCCGGTCTCCACCCTCCGTCTTCTCTGCGGCCGCCCGGATGCTCGCGACCGCATCGTCGAACCCCCGGAACGAGTCGATGCGCCCCGCCCGCTCCAGCTCCGCGCGCGCCGCGGCCGGCCAGACCTCCGGGCACAGGCGCGCAAGCAGGGCGACCAGCATGTGGCGCTTGTTCGCCGCGTCGTCCCTGAGCGGGATGTGGGACATCCACAGGCCGGCGGGCGAAGCCGTCCACGCGGGCTGCCCCGTGCGCCGGCCGCGGTCGTCGGCCCACCACGCAATCACCTTCGCGTCCGGCGAGGCGGGCAGGGCGGGCCGGATGTTGCCCGACTGCTGGCCGACCCGTGCCGGGGTTCGCCACGCCGCCGGGTCGACGAACTCGACCGACGCGAAGTCAGACGGCGTCTGCGCGCGGCGGTACTCGCCGAGCTTGAATCCGAGGAGGTCCGCCAGCCGGGGATCCGAGGAGTACCAGACCATCAGCCGGCCGCCGCGCCGTACGAAGGCCTTCAGCGCGTCGAATTCGCGCGGCGGCAGTTCATGGTTGTAGCCGAGGACGGCCACCGACGCGGCCGAGAGGGAGGCCTCGGTCACCTCCTCGTCGTTCAACACGCCGTGGGGCACGCCGCCGTCCGCGAGCCACCCGCGCAGCCGGTCGGTCACGTCGCGGGCCATGCGGCGTTCCGTCGCGTTCCGATGCGAGGCCGTGCCGCGGATCAGCACGACGGCGTTGGCGCGGGCGGACATCCTGAACACCGTCAATCGGGCGTCGACGGCCATGCCGCGCCAGGGGGACAGGCGGATGCGGGATATGGTCCTCCAGCCGGCGGGCCTCCCCTCGGCCGCGAAGTCCGAGCGCGCCAGGCGCAGGACCTGCCGGCCGGGCTTGGGGATGGCGCGGCTCCAGACATACCACCCGTTCCCGCTTTCCAGGTACAGGTTCAGCGCCCGCATGGACTCCGGCCGGTCGATGTCCAGGTCGATCTCGATGCTGTCGCAGCGGCTCAGGTCGAGCTGCACGGTCCGGTCCCAGTAAAACCGGTCCACCGCTGCCGTGCCGAACGGGCATGCAAAGCGCAGGCCGCCCTCCGCGCGCCGGACCGGCGGCGTCGGCGATTCCGGGGCGGACCACGCCTTCCGCGCCGCTCCGTCGCTCGCGTACGCGAAACCGTCGACGAGCCATTCGCGCGGAGTCGCGGCGGGGCAGGCGGCCCCGGCGAAGATGAGCAGGCCGGAGAACGTCACACTCCGCACGGAGCGCAGCGTCCGGCCCGGGGCTGTCGAGTGTCCGCCGTTCATGGAGTGGCGGGGACTGTACCCGGCTGCGCGGCGCGGTCAAGGCTCCTTCTCCGGACGCGGCGGCTCCGGGAGCCGGCGCGGCCGAGCGCGCGCCGGGAGCGGACGGGGACGGGGGAGAGGGCGCGCGATGCCCGGGCGCCGGGACTCATGGTTCCGGTCCGGGGGACCCCGGAATCAGGGGGCGCCTCCGGCCGGGCGCCGTTCGGCACGCACTTTCGCTCCCTTTCGCGCTCTTACCGCTTGACGGCGGCCCCCGGTTCTGATGGTCATATGAGACAAGCCGTGAAGCGATCGAGAGGGGCGGCGCGCGGTGCGAGGTCAGCGACCATGAACATAGTGATCGATGCACGGTGGATCCTTGCCGAGATCTCGGGGATCGGCCTGTACACCCGTTCCCTCGTCAAACACCTGGCGGTGACGGACCGGTCCAACACGTACACCATCCTGTTCGACAACCCGGAGGTCCAGGAGCGCGAGGTGCGCGAGGCCGGCCTCTGGCGCGCGGCGAACGTGCGGCCCAAGACGGTCCCGTGGGGCCCGTTCTCGTTGAAGAGCCAGCGGGAGCTTCCGGCGGTGCTCGAGGAGCTGAAGACCGACGTGTTTCACGCGCCCAATTTCCTGATCCCCTTCGCCGCCTTCCGCCGCCGCAGCCGCATCGCGTGCGTGGTGACGATCCATGACCTGATCCCCCTGCTGTTTCCGGAATACACGCCCCGCGCGCTCAAGACGCGGCTGCACCTCATCTACCGCCTGGCCATCCGCGAGTCCGTCCGGCGGGCCGACATCGTCATCGCCCCGAGCACGAGCACCTCGCAGGACATCCTCAAGACGCTCCTGCCGGCCGACGACGACCGGGTGCGCGTCATCCCGGAGGCCGTGGACGAGTCCTTCCATCCCGGTCCGCCGGAGGAGCGGCATCCGCGGACGATCCTGTTCGTCGGGCGACGCGAGCCGTACAAGAATCTCCGGGTCCTGGTCACCGCCTTTGCCGACCTGCTCAAGCGGGTGCCCGATGCGCGGCTGCGCGTCATCGGCCCTCCGGACCCCCGGTACCCCGACGCCGAGCAGGTGGCCGCCGACCTCAACATCGAGGGATCCATCGAGTGGGAGGGCTACGTGAGCGGGCTCGATCTCGTGGCGGCGTACCAGCAGTCGGCCGTGTTCGCGCTGCCGTCGCGCTACGAGGGCTTCGGTCTGCCGGTGCTGGAGGCCATGGCGTGCGGGACGCCGGTGGTCTGCGGCAACCGCAGCTCGCTCCCCGAGGTGGCCGGAAAGGCGGCCATTCTCGTGCCCCCGGCCGATGCCTCCTCGCTCTCGCATGCGCTGGAGAAGGTGCTGACCGATCCCGCGCTGGCGGAGGATCTCTCCTCCCGGGGACTGAAGCACGCCGCGACCTTCTCGTGGGAGCGGATGGCGGAGGCGACCCTGGACGCCTACCGCG
Source organism: uncultured Verrucomicrobiota bacterium (assembly GCA_964610105.1). Taxonomy (GTDB): domain Bacteria; phylum Verrucomicrobiota; class Kiritimatiellia; order PWTM01; family PWTM01; genus CAZSUU01. The sequence continues at coordinate 27,438 of CAZSUU010000035.1, forward strand.
AGGCCGCCCTGCGACGGGAAGCCGCGGGGGCCGTCTGATGGGGGCGGGGCGAGCGTCCCGCGCGTGCCAGGGGGAGGCGGGCGCGGGCGGGCGGATGCGCCTCCGGCGCGGCCGTGCCGGTCGCGTTGGATTTGACACTGCCCGTGCCGCCGGCTATGAGTAACGTGCGACAGGGCCGCACCAAGCGGCCCCGGCACGTCTTGGAGCATTCCTCGAGACGGGGATCCTGTTCATGTCCGGACTTGCGATCAAGATACTGACGGTGGCGGCGGTGTCGGCCGGGACCTTCCTGGCGCTGGCCCTGGCGTACAGCTTCGCGAAGTTCGAAGGCCTGATGCGCAGGGCGCACGACCCGAAGGCCACCCCGCTGTCGCCGCGCGAGAACCTCCTCCTCCTGCTGGCGCGGCGGCTGGGGATCGGCAGCGAATTCCAGGGGGCGTTCACCGTGCTTCTGGTCGACTTCCCGGCGGCCCATCAGATGGACGGAGGCATCGACCGGCTGGCCGCCACACTGCGGGCGGCCGTCCGCCACTCCGACGACGTCCTGGCGATGGATGACCACACCATCGCCGCCGCCCTCCAGGTGCCCGCCGCGCGCGTGCCGCAGGTCCTCGCCCGCTGGCGCAAGCGCATGGAGGCCGATCTGCCGGGCCTGGCGGGCGCCGCGCCCCCGCGGATCGGGGCGGCGCGGTTCCCGGAGGATGGCGACTACGTGCGGGCCGTCGTGGAGGCGGCCGAGGCGGCCCTGGAGGAGGAGAAGCGCAGTCCTTCCGCACCTTGGACACCCCGGGTTCCCGAGCATCCGGGGACTGGAAAAGAAGCCTCCGTCTCTCCGCAGAAGGAAGAGGCCCTCTCGCCGGCCGAGTCGGCCGTCCTCGATCCCCTCACCGGGATCCTGCGGTCGGAGAAGATCGGCATCGCCGCGAGGAAGTTCATCGCCCGTGCGCGACGGAACGGGCGCCCGGTGGCCGTCCTGTACCTCGATGTCGACCGCCTGGAGGACATCAACCGTCGCTTCGGCCGGGAGGTCGGCGATGCCGTGCTCAAGAACCTGAGCGATATCCTTCAGACCTGCCTGCGCGAGTCGGATCTCCTCGGCCGGTTCGGAGGCGATGACTTCCTGGTCCTCGCGGAATGCGCGCCGGGAGACGGCGCACGCGTGGCGGACCGCATCATCGGCCGGGTGCGCGAGGCGGTCATCCCCGCGGGGATGTCGCGCCTGCGGTACACGGTGGCCGTGGGCATCGCCGGCATGCCCGAGCACGGGCAGTCGGCCCGCGTCGTGATGGAGGCCGCCGAGGCGGCGCTCGGCGCGGCCCGCCGCACGGGGCAGAACGTGGCGGTCGTCTACCACCAGGAGATGGAAAGCATCCCCGCGCGCCGCGGCCACGGCGGCGATGTCTTTTGACCGGAGCTTGAACGATGAAGAAGCATCTTCCTTCCACACGGCTCAGACTGGGCGTGAACATCGACCACGTCGCCACCCTGCGCGAGGTGCGCGGCACGGTCTATCCCAGCCCGGTCGAGGCCGCGCGCGCCTGCCTGCGCGGCGGCGCGGACGGCATCACCGTGCACCTGCGCGAGGACCGGCGGCATATCCAGGACGGCGATGTCCGCGCCCTGCGGCGGGAACCGGGCCTGAAGCTCAACCTGGAGATGGCCAACGTGCCCGAGATCCTGCGCGTCGCACTGCGGGTGCGGCCCGACGAGGTGTGCCTGGTGCCGGAGCGCCGACAGGAGCTGACCACCGAGGGCGGACTGGACGTCGCGGGGCAGGAGCGCCGGCTGCGGCCGACCGTCGCGGCGCTTCGCGAGGCCGGCATCGCGGTCAGCCTCTTCATCGAGGCCGCCCCGCGCCAGCTCGAGGCCGCCGCGCGGCTCGGCGCGCCCTATGTCGAGCTCCACACCGGCCGCTACTGCGACCTGCGCGGCGCCGCCGCCCGCCGGGAGCTCTCCCGCCTGGTGGACGGCGCCTCCCTGGCGCACCGCCTGGGCTTGAAGGTCAACGCGGGGCACGGGATCAACCTCGACAACCTGGACGGCATCCTCGAGATGCCCCACCTCGACACGCTCAACATCGGCCACAGCATCGTCTGCCGCGCCGTGTTCATCGGACTTCAGAAGGCGGTGCGGGAGATGATCCGCGCCATGCGCCCGTATCGCGGTGGCCGGCGCTGACGGGGGCCGACGGGAGAGGGCGGAGGCAGGTGAAGACGGAAAACGGAAGACAAAAACCCGCGTCCGCGCGGCTCGGCGACCGCGGGGTCGCTGATGTCAAGCGGACGGAAAACGGAAGACGGAAAACCAAGCCCGCGTCCCGGGGGCCCGTCGGAGAATCCGTTCTCGGCATCGGCGTCGACTTGGTGGAGATCCGCCGCCTGCGCGAGGCCCTCAAGCGCTGGGGCGGCAAGTTCTGCGAGCGCGTCTTCCGCGACGCCGAGCGCGAATACTGCGATGAGCAATCCGTCCCCTGGCGGCACTACGCGGGCCGTTTCGCCGTGAAGGAGGCCGTGAGCAAGGCCTTCGGCACCGGCATCGGACGGCACCTCGGCTGGCTCGATATCGAGGTCGTGCGCGATGCCTCGACGGGCGCTCCCTCCGTGCGGCTGTTCGGCGCCGGCCGCCGTCTCGCCGCCGAACGCGGGGTCAGCCGCATCCTCGTCAGCCTCTCCCACGGCCGGCATTACGCCGTCGCCCAGGCGCTGCTCGTGAAGACCGGCGCGGGTTGACGCCTCCTCGAACGCGCCCGCGCGGCCTGCGGGGAACAGGCTCACCCCGCGGGACGGAGAAGGCTCGCTCGCCCTCCATCGCCCGCGGTCAATCCTCGACCGGCGAGGCGGTCACCTGGATGTTGTCGATCCGCAGGCTCTCCATCGGCGAGCCGGACAGGTTCTTGAGGGTCCACGAAAGCGTGACGGTGCGCTGATTGTCGATCGCGGTCAGGGTGGACAGGTCGACCGCCCACTCGTGAAACTGATTGTCGGGCGCGAGGCTGAGGTCCACCCCCGGCGCCGGCTGCGGACCGCCCCCCACGTCGTAGCTGAAACTGGTGAAGGCGTCCGGCGCCACGCCGCCGGCCTGCGCGGCGGACCGCACATCCATCCGCAGGCGCACCTGGCGCAGGCCCAGCGTCGAGAAGGTGAGGAGGCATCGGTTGCCCGTGCTGCCGGGATTGAACGCGAGGCAATGACCGGGGGCGGTGGAACTTCCGCTGCCCAACCACGTGACGCCATTGAAATCGGTGAAACTCGCCGCCCCGCCCGTTTCCGTGAACACCGTGCCCTCCCGGCCGGCCACCGGCGCGCCCACGAAACCGTCCACCGCCGACACCGCCGCCGCGAACGCGCCCGTGCCTTCCAACGCGGTATCGAACGAGAAGAAGAAATGTGCGTCGTTCGTCGTGAGCGCCAGCGGTTTCTCGCTGACGACGACGCGATAGAACGCGCGGCCGGCATTCAGGGTCGGATCGCCGAGCGGGAAGCGCAATTCCTGCAGCGGTGAGGCGTCCGAGACCTCCGGCGTCTGAGCGCTGAACGGGGCGAGGAACCACTGGGCGAGGTCGGGGGAGGTCTCCACGCGGAGGTGGAGGCTCGCCGCCTCCGCCGCGCGGCGCCACGCGAGCTGCCAGTCGCCGGGCTTCGATTCGAGCCATACTCCTGGCGGCACATTCGAGGTCTTGGGTTCGCAACCGAGGAAGTACTCGAGCAGATTCGGCGTGCGGTCCGCGTCCGGGTCGGCCAGGGCGCCGCTGATGCCCGGGTCGGCGAGCTCGGCCGGTGTGAAGCGGTCGGCGCGCCACAAGCCGAATCCCCCGTCGCGCAGGACGGCGCTGGCATTGCTGTACGTGCCGAGCTGGTACTCCGCGCCCGGCGTGAGGGTCAGCGCGATCGACTCGTCCCCCTCGGTCAGCGCGTCGTCGAGCGGCCGGAGGGTGAGGGCGACGAAGGCGTGACCGGACGGGATGACGGCCGAGCCGGACACCGCGGGGTAATCGTCGCCCGCCGTGGCCGTTCCGGAAACGGCATACGTGACGCTCAGGGCATTGGCGGTGTCGCCGGAGCGCACGACGCTGAACGTCGCCGGATTGGTCCCGCCCTCGGCCGCGACGCTGTCGGAGGCGACGATCTCGACCGTCGTGGGGGGCGGCGCGGTCGCCGGCTGCCACTGGACGGCATCGGCGATCACGTAGCCGTCCGTGCCGGTGGTCTCGATCAGCAGACTGCCCCCCGTGCCGGCGGCGAAGGGCAGGGTGGCCAGCGCGACCCACACGCCGTTGTTGTTGCGCTGGTTGACCGTCATGTTCGTGACGCCGCCGTCGTAGGCCAGGGTGAGGGGAACATTCGTGGCGCGGTTGGCATTCGTGGTCCAGCGCAGGGACACGGTGTAAACGCCCGCCGTGGGCAAGTCGGGCGTGAAGAGGACAGACTTGAGGCCTTTGTCGACATCGCCGTCATGCAGGTAGTTGGCGCCGAGGTAACCGGTTTGGCTTTTGCTGGCGGTCCACGTCCCGACAATGGTCACCCCGTCGATCTGTTCGGAGTCGAGGATGATGCTGTTGGTCGACGCGGCCGAGGCGCCCCACTGCAGGATCTGGCGGTCGGCGATGAGCTGCAGGCGGAGCTTCCCGTAGGGGACGTTCTGCACCGACACGTTGTCGTCGATGGCGAAGACGGCCGCAGCCGCGGCCGACTGGCTGGTCATCATGAACACCGGCTCCATGCGGCAGGAGCTGAAGGCGATATGCGTGCCCGACAGGCAGAAGGTCGCCAGCAGGTTCTCGCACTCGCCAACCCGCGGGATGAGCGAGCGGTAGGAGATGGGGAAGGGCCCGCTCGGCGCCTGCTGTACATCGCCCTCGTTGGCGACGGCGCCCCCCTGCACGACCCGCTGGCAGTTGTGGGAGTCCATGTTGTACGAGGCCAGCCCCACGCTGTCCGGCGCGACGACCAGGCCCATGCAGTTCGATTGGGTCATCATGTAGTCCGACACCATGCGCCGCGCCTCGCGCACGTACAACTGGTGCGGCCAGCCGCCGGTGTCCTGGAACTCGTCGGCGCAGAGGCCCCAGGAGAGCATCTGCGACTGAACATTGGCCGGCACGCGGCTGTCGGTGGCCAGGAACGTGAGGAAGCCGCGCGTGTAGTCCTCGTGTTCCTGCCAGATCGCGGCGCGCCCGGCCGGCGTGTTGGTCGGGTAGGTGTAGTTCATCCCGATGTAGTCCGTCGAAAAGGCGCCGTTGTTGTTCATGTCGGTCTTGCCGTTGGGCATGGTGGCGATATTGAGGAAGCTCCCCAGCGTCAGGGCGTGCCCGGCGTTCACCCGCGCCTCGATGTAGCGGCCGAGCAGCTCGTAGCGCGACGCGTCGTAGCCGGTCGGAGGGGCGATCGGCAGCCTGTTGGTCTCGACCTGGGTGAGGCAGAGCCGGAAGTTGTAGGCCTGTACGCGGTGATCGCCGTCGCCCGGCGTGCCGCCGTCGCCGTCCTGAATGAAGGGAAGCAGGCCGCTGAACGGATCGCCGGGCGTCACGTAGGGATCCACCGGGACGGCAAACTGGTGGGCGGGGGTGTTCGCGCGGATGCCGTTCAACGGCTCGCCATAGGCGGCCGAGGACTCGCGGCCGACGGTGAAACTGACGCCCGCCATCGCCAGCAGGTCGCCCTCGTAGGTGGCGTCGATGAACATCTTCGCGCGAAACTCGTCGCCGCCCGCCGTGGTCAGCGACGTGATGCGCTGGCCGCTCTGGGCGACGGAGGCCAGGGTCTGCTGGTAGTAGACCGGCACATTCACTTCCTGCAGCATCGCCAGGTACACCTGCTCCGCCACGTGCGGCTCGAACGTGAACGTCTCGGACAGGCCGTAGTGCTGGCCGACGCGCCGGTAAAACTCGCGGGACAGTCCGCCGATGGTTGCCGCGTTGCCCGTGTCCGTGCGGCCGAGACCGCCGGAGGTCATCCCGCCCACGTGCCGGCCCGGTTCGACGACGACGGCCGTCTTCCCCATGCGCGCGGCCTGCACGGCGGCGATGATGCCGCCGGAGGTGCCCCCATAGACGCAGATGTCGCTCTCCACGATCTGCGCGGCCGGGGCGGACGACGGCGATGCGAGGCCGGCGAAGATCAGGGCGAGCATGCCGATCGCCCGGCCGCGGCCGAAGATCGCGGACCCATAGGCGGGGGTCGGGGAGGCAGGGGGGACACGGCGCGGACGCGTACCGGCCCGGTCGGTCGGAGGCAGCGTTTTCATGCGGGCCATGATGCCGGATTGCCCCTCCGACGACAAGGGCGCAGACCGATTGCGATTGATGGGCGGGGGGCGTGTTGTCCATGATACCCGACATGATCTCCACCGGACATGACGCGGGACGCATCCACGCGACACGCCGTCGTATCGGCCGCCTTCGCATCCTGGTGTCGATGGTCGGAGCGGTCACCGCGGCGAGCGGGCGCGCGGAGGCGGCGACCGAGACGCCCATCGCGAAGCCCAACTTCCTGGTCGTCATCGCCGACGACTGCACGTTCAGCGACCTGCCGCCGATGGGCGGGCGCAACATCGCCACGCCGAACCTCGACCGGCTGGCGGGGGAGGGGATGCTGTTCCGGCGCGCCTACGTCGGCATGTCGATGTGCGTTCCGTGCCGGACCGAGATGTACACGGGGCTCTACCCCGCGCGCAGCGGCGTGTGCTGGAATCACTCGCACGCGAAGCCGGGAACGCGGAGCATCGTCCACCGTCTCGGCGACCTCGGGTATCGTACCGGGATCGCCGGCAAGGTGCATGTGACGCCGAAGGACTCCTTCCCGTTCGAGATGGTCGAAGGTTTCGAGCGGAACTGCGTCGCCCCCACCGCCGCGGGCGACTGCGCGGGCCTCCGGGCGTTCATGGCCCGCGACCCGAAGCACCCCTTCTGCCTCGTCGTGGGCCTCGTCGTTCCGCACGCGCCGTGGACGGTCGGCGACGAGGCGCGTTTCGACCGCGCGAAACTGGCCCTTCCGCCCAACTTCGTCGACACGAAAGAGACGCGCGACTCCTACGCCCGGTACCTGGCGGAGATCGAGGTCATGGACCGGCAGCTGGGCGACATCCTCAGGACGCTGGCGGAGACGGGACAGGCGGACCGGACCCTGGTGCTGTTCACCTCGGAACAGGGCGGCCAGTGGCCGGGCTGCAAGTGGACGAACTGGGAGCAGGGCCTGCGCACGGCGATGGTCGTCCGCTGGCCGGGGCGCGTCGCGCCGGCCGCGCGAACGGACGCCCTGGTGCAGTATGCCGACATCCTGCCGACCTTCCTCGAAGCGGCGGGGGCGGACCCGTTGCCGCTCAGGCTCGACGGCCGCAGCTTCCTGCCGGTGCTGCTCGGCAAGACCGCGGCGCACCGCGAGTTCGCCTACGCCATGCACAACAACATCCCCGAGGGGCCGCCGTATCCGATCCGCTCGGTCACCGACGGCCGGTGGCGGTACCTCCGCAATCTCTCGCCGCAGCTCCTCTACATCGAGAAGCACGTCATGGGCGCCACGGAGCACAATCCGTACTGGCTGAGCTGGATGTGGGCGAGCGAGGCGGACCCGCGGGCGTACGCGCTCGTCGAGCGGTACCTGCGCCGGCCGGCGGAGGAGCTCTACGACACGGAACGGGATCCCTTTGAAATGACGAACCTCGCCGACGACCCGCAGGCGGCGCAGGTCAAGGGGGCCCTGTCAGCGGCGCTGGACCGGTGGATGAAGGAGCAGGACGATCCGGGCGCCGCCGTCGACACGCGCGAGGCCTACCGTCGGAACAAGACGACGGTGGAGAGAACGAGGGTCGGCCGGGCGGAGGGGCGATAGTCTTCGTGCGGACTCGCCGATGCGCCCCGGCCGCCCCGAGCACATCGTTGAGGCTTGACTTTTCTAAAGTTCCACTTTAGAAAAGTCACATGAACTACTTGGCGCGGACGCTCGAAGACGAGCTGCGAAGAGCAGCGCTGCATTTCCCTGCGTTGCTGGTGACCGGTCCCCGCCGATCGGGGAAGACCACGCTGCTGCGCCACGCATTCCGGGATGCCCGCTATGTGCTTCTCGAGGAGGCGGACGTCGTATCGCGGGTCCGCGCGGATCCGCGGTCGTTTCTCGATGGAATCCGGACGCCCGTCATCCTGGACGAGATTCAGCATGTGCCGGAACTTCTCACCTACATTCGCGCGCGAGTGGACGCCGCTCCCGGAAGCAGGGGGCAGTGGCTGCTCACGGGTTCCCAGGAGGCGCCGCTGATGCAGGGTGTCACCGAGTCCATGGCCGGCCGCGTGGCCGTGTTCACGCTGTTGCCCCTGTCGATCGAGGAAGCCCCCAGACTCACCCTGCTGACCGGAGGGTTCCCCGAAGTGCTCGCTTCACCCGCCGTGTCGGACCTTTGGTTCCGGTCCTACGTCCAGACCTATCTGGAGCGCGATGTTCGCGCGGTCACCTCCATCCGGGACCTTTCCACCTTCCGGCGTTTCCTCGGTCTGCTGGCCAGCCGCTGCGGGCAGATGCTGAACAAGACGGACCTGGCTGCCCCGCTCGGGGTCAGTGTCCCGACCATCACCCAGTGGTTGAGCATTCTCGAAATCACGGGACAGATCATCCTGGTGCCGCCCTTCTACGAGAACTTCGGAAAGAGGCTCGTAAAGACCCCCAAACTCTACTTCGCGGACTCGGGGATGGCGGCCCACCTGGTCGGTGTGAAGGACGAGGAGACGCTGTCGACCTCGCCCTTCGGAGGGCCGTTGTTCGAGGGCTTCGTCGCGGCGGAGATCGTCAAGCACCGGTTGAATCGTGGCCTCGATCGGGGGCTCTACTACTTCCGCGACCGGCAGGGATTGGAAGTCGATTTCGTGATCGACCAGGGCAACCGCCGGCTCCTCCTGCTGGAGGCCAAGGCGACCCGCACTCCGATGCCCGATGATGCCCGTGCGCTCTCCCGGCTTGCCGCAAACGTGGCCGGCTACAAGGCTTCGTCTCTTCTGGTTCACGCGCGATCCGGGGCCGCAACGGAGGTCGCTCCCCTCGGTCCGGGAGTCCGTGCGGTAGGTATCCGCCGTCTGCACGGTGTTCTTGCCACGCGGGCGTGAGGCGCGCGCCGACGGTTCGCGGAAGGCGGAGGGCGGTGCCGTCTTCCCCGTGGAAACCGCCTTGCGCGGCGGTGGGACGGGCGCATAATGGGGCGGCGCCGCCGGCCCGGGCCCCGTCCAATTCCCGCGGCGGCGCGGAAGGGGAAACGTGCCGGACGAGCAGAAGAAACTCCTGGTGGTGCAGGTGGCGGCGCTGGGGGCCGACCTGGTGGAGCGGAACGCGGAGCGCGTGCGCGCCGCGGGATTCGATTTCCACCGGGCGGAGACCGTCTTTCCGGCGCTGACCTGCGCCGTGCAGGCATCCTTCCGGACCGACGCCCTGCCCTGCTTTCACGGCATCTGCGGAAACGGATTCTTTGCCCGCAAGCTCGGCCGGCCGTTCTTCTGGGAGCAGTCGGCGCGCCTGGTCTACGGCCGGCGGATGTGGGAGGGCCTGCGCGGGCGCGGCAGGCGGGTGGGGTTGATGTTCTGGCAGCAGAGTCTGGGCGAGCATGCCGACCTGATCCTGTCGCCGAAGCCGGTGCACAAGCACCACGGCGGGATGATCCAGGACTGCCACAGCCGGCCGGCGGACCTGTACGCGCGGCTCTGCGCGGAGCTCGGCCGCCCGTTCGCGCTCAGGCACTACTGGGGGCCGCTGGCCTCGCGGCGTTCGAGCGAGTGGATCGCCGGGGCCGTCGCCGCGGTGATGGCCGCGCCGGATCTCGCCCCCGACCTGCTGCTCGCCTACCTCCCGCACCTGGACTACGACCTCCAGCGTCACGGGCCGGAGGGCCCGCAGGCCGTCCGGGCGCTGGACGTCCTGCTCGATCTGCTGTCCGGACTCCGGAAGGCGGCGGAGGCGGCGGGCTACGCGCAGCTCATCTTCGGCGATTACGCCATCGCGTCCGTGACGCGGCCGCCCGTCTTCCCCGCGCGTCCTCTGCGGGAGGCCGGGCTCTTCCAGGTGCGGCGGGTGGGGCGGGGCACCTACCCCGACTACCTCGACAGCGCGGTGGTGGCCCTGGCCGATCACGAGGTGGCCCTCGTCTACGGGAGAGATGCCGAGGCCATCCGTCTCGCCCGCGAGGTGCTGTCCGCCCTGCCCGGCGTGGCGCAGGTGCTCGACGCCGAGGCCCAGCGGCGCGCGGGGACCGATGACCCCATCGGCCCGGACCTCATCGCCGTGGCCGAGGAGGGCGCGTGGTTCGCCTACCCCTGGTGGGACGACCCGCGCGACCGGCCCGACTTCGCGACGCACGTCGACATTCACACCAAGCCGGGCTACGACCCGTGCGAGCTGTTCTGGGGCCTTCCGCCGCGCATCTCGGGCGACCCGGCCCGCGTGCGCGGCACCCACGGACGGGCGGGGCCGGACCGCTCCGTGGCGTGGACGGCCTCGTGGTCGCCCGCGCCGGCGCCCACGGCCATGCTGGACCTGTCCGCCGCCGTCCGCGCCTTCCTCGACCCGCCATGAGCTCCCGCATCTACAGCTACGACCAGGACGTCGCCGTCGCCTTCCACTACCCGGTGATCTTCACGCGGGACCTCTTCGCCCCGGACAACCCGGTCCTGGGCGAGGAGCTGGCCCGCGGCGGGGAGGGGCGGCCCTGCCGGACGGCGGTCTATGTGGACGCCGGCGTGGCGGCCGCGACCCCGGGGCTGGACGAGCGGATCCGCGCCTACTTCGCCGCGCGCGGCGCGACGATGGAGCTCACCGTCCCGCCGCGCGTCGTGCCCGGCGGCGAGCCGGTGAAGAGCGACATGGGCCTGATGCGCGACCTGATGCACGAAATGACGCGCTCCGGGCTGTGCCGTCACTCGTACGTCGTGGCCATCGGAGGCGGCGCGGTGCTCGACGCGGTCGGCTTCGCGACCGCCCTCGTCCACCGCGGGCTGCGGCTGGTGCGCGTGCCGACGACCGTGCTCGCGCAGAACGACGCCGGCGTGGGCGTGAAGAACGGGCTCAACACCGACGGGGGCAAGAACACGGTGGGCACCTTCGCCCCGCCGTTCTCGGTCCTCAACGACTTCTCCTTTCTGCGCACCCTTCCCGACGACGACTGGATCGCGGGGGCGGCGGAGGCGTTCAAGGTCGCCATCATCAAGGACGCCCGTTTCTTCGACTTCCTCTGCGCCCGCGCGTCCGCCCTGCGATGCCGCGATGCCGAGGCGATGGAATCGCTCGTCATCCGCTGCGCCGAGCTCCATCTGGACCACATCCGCACCAACGGCGATCCCTTCGAGCTGGGCGCGGCGCGGCCGCTGGACTTCGGGCACTGGGCGGCCCACCAGCTCGAGGCCATGAGCGGCTACCGCGTCCGCCACGGGTTCGCGGTGGCGGCCGGCATCGCGCTCGATTCGTGCTACGCGCGGCGCCGCGGGTGGATCGCCGCCGCCGAGTTCGAGGCGATCACGAAGGGCCTCCGCGCCTGCGGATTCCCGCTGTGGTATCCGGAGTTCGCCCGGCGCGGCCCCGACGGGGCGCGGGAGCTGCTGGACGGCCTGCGCCGCTTCCGGGAGCACCTCGGAGGGGACTTGTGCGTCACATTCCCCCGCGGGATCGGCGACCGCATGGAAGTCCACGAAGTGGACGCCGCCCTCGTGGAGCAGTGCGTGGATGAGGTCAAGACCCTATCGTGAAAATCGAAAACCGAAATCCGAGATCCGAAACCGGCACATCGCAATCCGCCGATCCACATCGTGGATCTCCTCGGTCTCAATCCGCAATCCGCCCTCCTTCGCCGAGGCTTCGGAGGGCAGGCAATCCGCAATGCGCAATCCCTTCCTTGCCCTCCGTCCACCTCACCTACTGCCTCAACATCCACCCGGGCGAGTCCTGGGCGGAGAACCTGGGCGCCATCCGAGAGCACGCCGCCGCGGTCAAACGGGCGGTGTCGCCGGACCGGCCCTTCGGGCTCGGGCTGCGGCTGGGCGACGCGGCGTCGCGGGAGCTGGCCGAACCGGCGCGGCTGGACGAGTTCCGGGCCTGTCTGGCCGGGGCGGGGATGTACGTCTTCACGGTGAACGCGTTTCCGTTCGGGCGTTTCCACCGCGGGCCGGTCAAGGAGTCGGTGTACGCGCCCGACTGGAGGGCGCCGGAGCGGCTGGAGTTCACGATGCGCGTCGCGGAGATCCTGGCCTCGCTGCTGCCCGAGGGCGTCGAAGGCAGCATCAGCACGGTGCCGGGGTCCTACGGGGCCTGGATCCGGGAAGAGGGGGATGTCGTGCGGATGGCGGGCGCGCTGGTCGAATGCGCCCGGAGGCTGGCCGCGCTGGAGGAGCGCACGGGGCGCACGGTCCGGCTGGCCCTGGAGCCGGAGCCCGATTGCCACATCCAGGACACCGCCGGCTTCCTCCGGTTCCACGAGCGGCTGCGGCGCGGCGCGGGTCCGCACGAGACCGCCGTGTGGTCGCGCATCGGCATGTGCGTGGACACCTGTCACATGGCGGTGGAGGGCGAGGCCCCGGCGGAGTCGCTGCATCGCCTCCGGTCGGCCGGCGTGGCGGTGCCGAAGATCCAGATCAGCGCGGCCGTGGAAGCGCCCAACACCGCCGGGGGCCGGGCGGCCCTGTCGCCGTTCGCCGAGCCCGTCTACCTGCACCAGACACGGGCGACCGATGCGGAAGGCCGTGTGACCGTCCGATGGCCCGACCTCGCGCCGGCCCTGGAGGAGGCGGGCGGCCGGTCCGAGGCCGTGCGGCTGCGATCGCATTTCCATGTGCCCCTTTTCTGGCCGGGAACCGCCCTGCTCGGCACCACGGCGGGCGTCCTGGACCCCGCGTTCTGGGAGGCGGCCTGGAGGACGGGCGGACACTGGGAGATCGAGACGTACACCTTCGACGTGCTGCCCGAGGACCTCCGCCGGTGCGGCGTGGCGGAGGCGGTGACGCGCGAGTTCCGATGGGTGATGGAAAGGGCCGGGCCGGGCGCGTGATTCTTCGGCGCGCCGCGTTTTTTTGTTTGTCGGGTCCCGGTTTCCCCCTATGATTCCGCCATTGAAGGCCCGCTCACGAGAGGGCAGGGCCGGCGCGTGGAGCACGGAAGGAGAGGGAAGACGGCATGAAGACACCGGTCAGCGCCCTGCTGCAGTCGAAGGGAAAGGACGTCGTCACCATCGCGTCCTCGGCCACGGTTTTCGAGGCCATCCAGCACATGTCGGACAAGCACGTAGGCGCGTTGATCGTGCTGAACAAGAACGGGACGGTCGCCGGGCTCCTGTCCGAGCGCGACTGCTTCAGCAAGGTGATCCTCAAGGAGAAGCCGCCCCGCAAGTCGGCGGTCAAGGACGTGATGACGAAGAAGGCCAAGCTGATCATCGTTTCGCCCGACCGTTCGGTGGAGGACTGCATGGAGATCATGACCGAGAGCCACATCCGGCACCTCCCGGTGATGCGGGGCGACACGCTGCTGGGTGTGATCTCGATGCGCGATGTCGTCCGCTTCCTCGTGACCGAGCAGGACCTCATGATCAAGAACCTCGAGAAGTACATCGAGGGATCGCTTTAGCGCCTTTCCGGGCACCTGCAAGCATCCGCGCCGCATCGTGCGGCGGACGCACCTGATTCCGGCTATTCTTCGGCGAGCCGGCGCGCTATAAAGGGACCACGGCGGCGGCGCCTCCAGGCCCGCGGCCCATCCCATGCTTCGAACCAAACTCTTTGCAGCTTTCGTGGCGCTGGTGGCGGTCCTCGGACTCGTCTCCGGCGTCATCGGCATCCGCATCATCAAGCGCCAGGTCATCGGCGAAGCGCAGAAGCGCGTGCGCATGGACGTGGCGGGGGCGTGGTCGGTCTTGGACGGCGTGCGCCGGGAGGTGGAGACCACGCTGCGGCTGGTGGCCGACGGGCCGTCGGTCGTCGAGCCGGCCGCCGCCGGCCGGTGGGATTCCGAGGAGCTTCGCGGGCGCCTGGCCTCGGTGCGCCGCAACTTCGGCCTGGACTTCCTGAGCCTGACCGACCCGTCCGGAACGGTCGTGACGCGCGCCGACGGTTCGCGCTCGAACGGCGATTCGCGGCTGTCCGATCCCATGGTCGCCGACGCGCTCAAGGGCAAGGCCGTCTTCGCGCCGGCGCTGCTGAACGGCACCGAGCTCGAACGCGAGACGGCCGGTCTTGCCGAGCGCGCCTTCATCGTCATCGAGCCCACGCCCCATGCGCGCCCGAATCCGCGCACGGAGGAGGACCGCGGCATGGTGCTGATGGGCGCCGTGCCGGTCATGAAGGGGCCCCAGCTCTGCGGCGTGCTGTACGGCGGCGTGCTGCTCAACCGCAATCACGCGATGGCCGACCGCATCCGCGGGCTGGTCTACCGCGACGAGTCGAGCAACGGGACGCCCGTCGGCGCCGCGACGATCTTCCTGCACGACTGCCGGATCGCCACCACCATCCGCTCGGAAGGCGGCAACCGCGCCATCGGCACGCGGGTGTCGAAGGAGGTGGCGGACCGCGTGCTGGACAACGGGCTGCCGTGGGTCGGCCGGGCGTTCGTGGTTCGCGAGTGGTACCTCACCACCTACGAGCCCATCCGGAACCTGGCGGGCGAGGTGATCGGAATGCTCTATGTCGGCATCCTGGAGAAGCCGTTCCGGCAGATGGAGCGCGAGTTCATCCTCCAGTACGCCGGCCTCCTGGTGTTCGGGCTGGTCGTGGCCTCGGCGCTCGCCTTCTTCATGGCGCACCGCCTCTCGCGGCCGATCCACCTGCTGGTGGAGGCGACCCAGCGCGTCACCGACGAGGGCGAGCACCCGACGGTCCAGGCCAGGGGCGGCTGCCACGAGATCGAGATGCTGATCGAATCGTTCAACCAGATGACCGTGGCCCTCGGCGAACGCCGCCGCCGGATTCGCGAGGCCAACACGGAGCTGCAGGCGACCAACGAATCGCTCGCAACCCTCAACACCAGCTACATGGACATGCTCGGCTTCGTGAGCCACGAGCTCAAGGTGCCCGTGGCGTCGATCCAGAACTACCTTTTCCTCCTGGACCAGCAGAAGATCGGCGCGCTGACCGAGAAGCAGGGCCAGGCCGTCCGGGCCATCGAGCGCAACATCGGACGGATGACGGAGATGATCCGCCACTACCTCAACCTGTCGCGGATCGAGAACGGCGAGCTGCAGCCGAACACGACGGCCGTGCGCGTCCTGCCCGAGGCGCTCCAGCCGGTGCTCGCCGCCTTCGCCGCCGACGCCGAGGTGCGGGGGCTGCGGCTGGTGCAGTCGGTGGCGGGGGATCTCGCCGTCCAGGCCGACCCCGGCATGCTGCGCGAGGTGTTCGACAACCTCATCAGCAACGCCATCAAGTACGGGCGGCGGGAGACGACGATCGAGGTGAACGTCCGCGCGCGCAACGGCATGATCGAGTTCGCCGTCCGCAACGAAGGCGAGGGGATTCCGCCCGATCAGCAGCGGACGATCTTCGACAAGTTCACGCGGCTCGAACGCCACGCGCGGTCCGACCACCGCGGCACGGGACTGGGGCTCTTCATCACCAAGTACATCATCGAGGCCCACGGCGGGACGATCGAGGTCGAATCCGAGCCCGGCGCCTGGACCGAGTTCCGCTTCACCCTCCCCCGGGCGACCGCCGCCTGACGGTTCCCGGGCCGCCGCCTTTCATCCGAATCGCATGCGTGTTCGCCCTCGCCCGCGACCTCGCAATCGAGATCGCACAGACGACGGCCCGGCGCCCCTCCCGGCTCCGGACGCCTCATTCGAGCTGGATGCGGTACACGCGCGGCTGGACGCCGACGGCGGTATGATCCGTGTGCACGTTGAGCGGCGGAGTGGCCGCGACGTTCGTCTGAACGGTGGCGAAGTCCGCCAGCAGGTTGGTCGATTGCTGAATGCGGTAGTGCTTGTTGGTCACGCTCGACCACTCCACGACGGGAATCGATCCCCGCATGCGGATGGCCTTCATCTTGAATACGGAATCGGCGTCGAGCGGATCCGTTCCTGCCGCGATTTCATCCGGGTTCAGCGCCCCATCCCCGTCGCTGTCTCGGGTCACGGGATCGCTCCGGGCGAGATAGTGATCGAGGTTCGACACGGTGTCCTGGTTGAAATCGCCCGCGCCGGTCTGGGCCAGCGAATCGAACCAGACCCATTCCCATGCGTCCGCCATGCCGTCGCCGTCGCTGTCGGTTTCCGCCTGCATGCCGGTGACGGCCAGGTTCGTGAGATTGCCCACGGTGTCGTAGCGGTAGACGATATGATGCGTCGCATCGTACCGCGCCTCGATCAGACGGCCCTCGGCGTCATGGCGATAGAACTGCGCCTGGAGTACGGTGGGCAGGAACAGGAGCCCGGCCAGGCCCCGCCATGCTCTCAGATTGTTCCGCCAAGACATGATATGCAGATGCGCAGGATGTTCTCCGTGGAGTTCCTCCGTAGAAAGGGGCTGCGGAACCATCTCAGAAGGCGGCGCGGTGGCACGGAGGAACCGAGCGAAGGGACCCAGCGCATTGAGCGGCCAGGACCGTTGGGTTGCGGCTCGCCGCCTTAGATTGTTCCGCCAAGACATGATACGCAAATGCGTATGATGTTTTCCGTCAGGTTCCTCCGTGGAAAGGGTGGCGGAACAATCTCTGAAGGCGGCGCCGTTGCACGGACGAACGGAAGGAATGGAGCGAGAGCATTGAGCGGCCAACGCCGTTGGGTTGCGGCCTCGCCGCCTTAGGGTGGAGGTTACCATAGGCCAAACCATCCGCCACCGGGCTTGGGTGGCTCCTTCCGGTCGCCCTCGTCGGTGACCGCCCTGTGCAGTTCCTGCATTTCAGCCACAGTGCCAGGTGGCCTGTAGACACGTGACACGTCTATGCCCGCCACCATTTCCTGGCTCTTTGGCCCAAGGTCCAGCTTCTCCGGAAGCGGTGGAAGGGTCTGCATCATGATACGCTCGAGTTCCTTGATGCGCTCCTCGTCCTTCAGATAGGCGTCTTCGTCAGGATACCGATAGTCGAGATTGTCCATTCGCTCCCTGCGGATGGAACACCACTCCTCTACCGCGGCCGTTCCACTGGCCGTGGTGTCCGACGGATTGTCCTCGTCCAACCCCAGGGGATCAATGAAATCCAACGGACTGCCCCGCACATATTCATAGAGATTCGGTCCGCCCCGCGTGCCGATCCTGTCCCAGGAAAGGAACCGGCGAAGGACCGCGTCGTAATAGCGGGTGACCATGAAATACAGGCCGTCCCCATCGTCCACCACGCCGTATTCGCCCACGAACGTAAAGGGATTCGCCACCCGGCTGTATCCGCCCGCCGTCGCACCGTACGGTAGATAGCGGTAGAGGGCGGAGATCTTCCCCGCCGGGTCGGTCATGGCCAGCGTGCTGCCGCGCGCGTCGAAGTGATAGTAGTGTGTTCCGGAGGCGTCCTGCATCGCGACAAGCCTCCGCCCGCGGTAGAAATAGCGTGCGGTAATGGAGCTGGACGAGTCGGATTCGAAGAGCAGGCGGTGCCGGTGATCGTAGTAGAGGTTCCGGATCGTGCCGGCCTTCGTCACACGGACCCGGTCGCCCAGCCCGTTGTACACGTAGGTCTGGTTGGTGCCGTTCAGCGTGATGGACGTGGCGCGATTATCGGGGTCATAGGCGGCGGTGAGGGGCCGGTCCCCGGTCAGCCCCGTCAGGTTCTTGTCGTTGTCGTAGGTGGGCGCGCCGGCATTCCAGTTGGTGAAGCCGAATGACGCGTTGTGCCCCGCGGTCACGCTCGCGGCGGTCATCGGAGGCGACCACGGCGCTACGCCGGCGGTCTTGACGACGTTCGTGGTCTTCCCGAGGACATCGCGCTGATAGCGGAGCTCGAGGATGATGGTCGTGGCCGACGAGTGCAGGAGGTTGGTGAGGCGGTGGACGGCGTCATACGAGAACACCGCTCGTGCGCCGTTGCCCATGCGTGTGTACAGCACATTGCCCACCCGGTCGAGCGTGAACCCCAGGCTGCCGCCGCTCCACGTCATGTTCGTCACGCGGTCCCGGCTGTCGCGCTGATAGGCGACGGTGGGGCCGCCGGGGTAGGCGATCGTGCTCTCCTGGCCCACGGCGTCGTACTCGAAGGATGCGCCCAGCCCCTCCGGCCACGTGATGGAGCGCACGAGCCCGCGCGGATCGCGTTCGAACCGGGTGGTGCCGGTGCCGTCACTCACGCTCGCCAGCCGCCCCGCGAGATCGTAGGCGTTACTGACGATCGGCGCCCCGTAATGCGTTCTCGTCACCAGGCGCCCGTCCTCGTCGTAGGTGAACCCGATATCCTGCAACCGCCCGTTCCGCCGGTTGACGATCCGGCCGAGCGCATCGCGCGTGTAAGCGCTCCGGCGGCTGGTATCGGCAACGACGCGACCTTCGCCATCGTAGGTGAATTGATACTGCGGCTCGACCCAGTAGATGAACTCCTTGTAGAGATTCGTCGTCGGATACAGCATCGCGACCCGCCCCTCGGTGTCCCGGCTGAAGCGCGTCTTATCGCCGTAGCTGTTCAACATCTCGACCGGCCGGCCGCGGAAATCGTTGGAGTAGGTGCGGCCGTATCCGGCCGGGTTGGTGAACGAGGCACGGGCGCCCGTTGCATCATAGGTGAATCGCGTGACGCGCCCCAGCGGATCGGCGCGTTGCGTCGGGCGGAGCATGGCGTTGCGCTGGACCGTCCAGGTGCGGCCCTCCTCGTCCGTCGCTCCCGTCTGCGCGCAGCCGTCGTACTGGTTGGACCGGACGCTGCCGTCGGGATGGACGATCCGCAGCAGCCGGCGATGGGCGTCGTGCTCGAGGCGGGTGACCTGTCCGCGGGCATTGGTGACGGCGGTCAGGTTGATCCCCGTCGCATCGTATCCGAACCGCGTGACGTGGCCGGCCGGGTCGGTGACCGACGCCAGCCGTCCAAGCGGCGTGTAGGCAAGGATGGTGGTGTGTCCGTCCGGATCGGTCACCGATGTCGCATGGCCCCTGGCATCATAGGCCGCCTGCATGCGCCGGCCGGAAGGCCAGACCACGTTGGTCAGGTTGCCCCGTGCGTCGTATTCGTACCGGTAGACCCGTCCCAGCGCATTGGTGATGGCGCTCAGCCAGTCGTTGGTCGTGTACGCATAGCGGTTGGTGGCCCCGGTGAAATCCGCGACGACGGTCAGGTTGCGGCGGCCGTCATAGCTCATCCGCCGCGCGTACCCGAGCGCATTGGTCACGCTTACCGGCAGACCGTTGGTGTCATACGCGATGCGCCGCCCGTATCCGTCCGGGTCGATGACGCGGGTGCTCCGGCCGAAATCGCTGACATATTGCGTCTGGCGGCCGTAGGCATCGCGGTGCCACGTCCAGCGATTGGTCGCGCTCATGGGCTGGCGGTAATAGGTGTTGGAATAGCCCAGCGGGCAGATGACGGCTTCGGCAAACCCGTCATTCCACCGGATCGCCCAGTGTGCGCTGCCGGTGACGATGTTGGTGACGTAGTGATTCGCATCGTACCGGTACTGGCTGATGTTCCCGAGAAGATCCCTGCTGGACAGCAGGTTGCCACTGGCGTCATAGGTGAACGAGAAGCGACCCCCTCCGGGGACCGTCATGTTGGTGCAGTAGCCGGCCGCGTTGTACTGAAAGGCCACGGCCCTCCCGACGGCATCCACGATGTTCGTGATGCGGCCCGATGCGGTGCGCTGAATGCTCAGGCGGTTCGAGTTCAAGTCCGTGACGGACGTGAGCCAGTTGTTCTCCGCGTAACGGTTGGTGCTCTCGTAACACCAGGTCCAGCGGGTGTCCCTCTCCACCAGGCTGTAGACGTGCCGGCCGCTGTTTGTTTCGTACCGGTACGTCATCCAATCCGCCTCCCCGGGCGGGGGCACGAGCGTGCCGTTCCAGTCCGGGGGATAGACGTAGTCGGAAAGCGTGCAGCGCCCGACCACCGGGCCGAGCCGGTTGGTGACCGTGATGAAGACGAGGTCCTCGGCTCCCACGACAGGCTCGGCCATCACGTAGTTGGTATTGATGGCCAGATCGCCGACGGTGTGGGTCACCACCTGCCCGGACCCCTTCCGCAACCGCGCGCCGAGCGGGACCGCGTCGATGCTCGAGTCGTACTCGAACGACCAGCTCCGGCCGAACATGCCCACGACCGTCGGGTCCGCGTTGTAGTAGCGCTTCAGTTCCACGCCGGGTCCCCGGACGGGATACGAAAAATCGGTATCCTCGATCAGCAGGTTGCAGGCGGAAGCCGAGACCCGCCAGGTGGGTAGGCCCATGGAGGAACAAGCCCCCGAGCCCACGGGCGTCTGCTTCCTGATCTCGTCATACTCCGGAAGACCCTTGACCCATTCCTCGTTGGTGACCTGGTACTTCTCCGAAGGATAGATCTTGATCAGGAACTGCATCGTCGGCCCGGCGGTGCCGTTGGTGTTCAAGTCGAAAGCAAACGCCTCGATAGCGAAGAAATCGTACCTGCGATTGGGCGAGAAGGTGTCCGACTGGTATAACTCCAGATCCTCGGGCAGCCCGCAATCGGGCGTCCACTCCAACTCCGAACGCATCACATAGCGGCCGAAGGGGATGGCTCCGGACAGGTTCCGCTGGTAGGGAATGGTGTTGGTGCCGATCGCGACCTTCGGGAACCGCGCATGGATGTTCACCCCGCGGCCCACCAGGTAAGGCGCGCGATACACTTCAGTCACCGTTCTGGAGGTCTCCTGGCGGCTGTCAAACGCAAGGTCCGAGTCGGCGATGCCACTGACGGACCAGGTCAGGCTCTGCAGCCCGCCCGTCGTGGTCATGGCGCGCGCCCCGGGCGCGCCCGTAACACCAACCCACACGGCCACCCCTCCGGCCCACACACGCAGAGTTGATGAACGCCTGCTCACGCAAAGCGTTTGCCCATTCTGGCGCCACTTGTCAACATCTTTCCTCTGCCCTGACTCCTGATCTCTTGAGTGATGAGCATCTGAGCATCTTCTTCTGTCAGATTGCGCTTGACATTTCCACAGTAGCGTTTCAGCATTCTTTAAGACAGCAGGGCGCTTCGCATCAGGCCGACGCTCGAAGGGTGGGTATGTGTCTGCACTGACGGAGAAGCAGCCCTTCATTAAGTTGGGTACGAGGATGCAGAAGGGTGTTCGTGAGGGGGAGGAGGGATTGTCATGACGAGTCTTCGGCAAGTGCGTGCCCTCGCAGCAATGGTCGTCTTGGCGGCCATGCTGCTCGGGCGTGGCCTCCCGACGGCGTATGCGGACGTCTTGACGTTCGATGATATCCCCTACCACACGTACGATGAGCACATCCCCAACGGCTACGGCGGCTTGAACTGGGTGAAGTTCTACCTGTACGCCGATCCGACCCTGGCCTACTCGGGCACCAACTACGCCCTGGGGACAGGAAACTGGTACCCGGCGGGCTACGAGCCGGAAGTATCGAACGCGGAACGGTTCGATTTTCTGAGCGTGCGGATCAAGACCACACAGAGCATGACCATGCGGATCTTTGGATATCGGAACGGGGTCCAGGTCTACTACACCGGTACGCTCTACCCCAATCAGTACGGGCACATCAACCCGGCCCCCAATTGGGTCGACGTCGACAGGGTGGAATTCGTCCGCTACAGCGGCGCCGAGTGGTTCGCCCTCGACGACTTCACCTACACGCGACATAACACCCATCCGGACTACGCCATCTGGGACGATTTCGGCCATGGCACGACGCTCGGCGCTCTGGGGTATACCGTCACGGCGGGGAATCCCACCGGCCTGGCCGAGATCATTACCGACCCGCGGTACGCCGGCAACGCCCTGATGCTCATGCGCGACACGGCTACGGGGGATGTTTCCGTCGAAGTGGCTAAGAACGCGTCGCTGCCGCTGGGCGGCGCTGACGTCGAGTTCGACTACCGGTTTCTGACGACCGGCAAGCTGAATGTTCTGGTCGGCGGTGTGCTGATGGACACGATCACCGCGCCGACCATCGGCGACGGTTCGCCCGGCAACACGAACAACGCCCACTACAGCGGGACGTTCGATCTCGTGGCGGCTGGCCTGACGCCGGGAGACATGGACGTCGCCTTCGAGTTGGTCCATGCCGGCGACCCGGAACTGCATATCGACAATGTCCAAGTCAGTGCCGTGGTTCCGGAACCGATGACCGTCTCGCTGCTAGCCATCGGCGTTCTGCTGCTGGTCAGACGGCGCCGGTAGTCGTCGTGGTCATTATCCCTGAGCCGGGCACCCTTTCCCTGCTGGTCGCTGCTGGGCGGCCGGCCTGGCGTGGCGACGACGGCGGGGGTGGCATTTCCGCACCCCATGGCCGGGAGATCGTACACGTTGACGGCGCGGCGGTATCCGTTCACGCACGCGAGGGAATGATGGAGTCAATCACGCGAAAGGGCAGGGATCTCCCTGTGCGAGTCGTGGCGATGCTCGCCTGCATAATCGAGCGAGGCAACCCGCTGGGTGAAAGAGATGTCGTGTGCGGGTGCGAGAACGGGAACGAGAAGCCATCAGGCCACCCAGAGGACTCAGGCGACGCGCACTAGTTCGCGCACGACCCCCGACGTTCTCTTCCACCTCCAGGGCCTGCTCCGTTGAAGCCCCCTACGCGTTCTGCGCCCTGCGTCGCCTTACGCGGACCACGAATCCTCCGACCATCAGAGCGACCACGGTCAACGCCCACGTGCCGGGCTCGGGGATATCATCGTGAGGGGCTCGGACAACGCATAGAGATGCCACGGGTTGGCCGAGTCGTGCGTTCCCCACTGCACCCATCTCCCGTCGTAGTTGCCGGAGTAGCCTATCATGCCGTTGGCTGAACCGAGATAGGCGGTGGCGTGCTTGGTCCCGTTGCTTTGAGTGCCCGTCCAGACGTGGTTTCCAAGGAATCCCTGTGGCGTAATGGGTGGCGCGAAGTTGTAGTAGTTGACGGGGGTCCACAGGTCCGCCGCGTTGTCGGCCACTCGTCTGCCGTCGAAGCGGTACACGGGACCGGATACCGGCGCATTATCCCTGGCATCCACCGTAGCGGTCGAGCCGATGCACTTCCACGCCACATCGCCGTACGGAGAACCGGCTATGGCGTCGCCATACGCGTCGACGAACGCGTTGTACACGGCGATGTTGCCGGAAGTGGCGGCGATGGTGCCGTCGAAGGAGGTGAGGACTGCGAGATGACAGGTGTCTCCCGGACTCAGGTCCGACGGAAGCCAGATGGGATCGCCCGCCGATCGCGCCGTACACGCCGCGCCTGAGGGGCAGGCCCTGTTCCTCGCCTAAGGAAGGGGGGGGAGGCGGGAGGGCGTGATGTTGACAGC
>CAZSUU010000036.1:0-50754 GCA_964610105.1 uncultured Verrucomicrobiota bacterium
ACCAAGCAGTTGATTTCACAGGAGTTTCAATCCACGCCCCCGCGCGGGGGGCGACAGTCATATTGTAACTCATTGGCTCCGTTGAGTCCACGGTGCACAATCCGCGAATCGGTGAGACGTGCCGGGCCCGAGGCCCTTCTCTTGACACGCGCTGACCGCGGCGATTCCCGCTTTCAGTTGTCAAAGAACCGTTTGCACTGACCCCGCGAACCGCCCCGCCTTTTCATGTGAGCTTGGGGTTCGCGGAACGCGTCATACGAGAAGCGAATCCCTTCGAAGATCCAGTGTGGGCTTGGCGCCGACATGCTCGACGCGCCGCTGCCAGTTGCTTCCGAGGAAGTAGTACCGGAGGCTGTCCTGAGCGGGATCGATGATCCCTTCGAGCCGGTCCTTGAGCGCCACCCATTGCGCCGGATCAATCTCGCACTCGAAGACCGAGTTCTGGACACGCTGTCCGAAATCCAGGCAGGCCTTGGCCACCCGCCGCAGCCGAGCCTGACCCCGCTTGTCCACCGTCGAAACATCATAGCTCACCAGCACCATCATCGCCCACCTCCACGGTTCACTTCCAGAGAAACGGCGGATACCCGTCCAGATCGCCCCGCAGGTGCCTTGCCATCAGCAGCGCCTGCATGTGCGGCAGCAGTCCCACGGCCATGTTCTCATCGAGGAACGGATGCCGGATCTCCTCCTGCTTGCGTTTCTGCCACGCGATCACCACCGTCTTACGGGTGTCGTCGGTCATCTCCACGGCGCCCGATTCGCTCTTCCGGAATCCGGCGCCCTGCACCTGCCGCAGGTTCACGAGCGAGAGCGCAAGCCGATCGGCCAGAAATGGCCGGAACTCTTCCATCAGGTCGAGGGCGAGGCTGGGCCGGCCGGGTCGCTCGCGGTGCAGGAAGCCGACCTGCGGATCGAGTCCGACCGCCTCCAGCGCGCCGACGCAGTCATGCACGAGCAGCGTGTAGACGAACGAGAGGAGCGCGTTCAGGTTGTCCATGGGCGGCCGGCGGCTGCGCTCGCGGAAGAAGAAATCCTCCTTCTGAGCCGTCACGAGCGTATCGAACACGTCGAAGTAGATCCGCGCCGCGTCGCCTTCGTGTCCGCGCACCTCTTCGAGCGGCCGCTCCTCCCGCAGCGCATCCAGAATCCGCCCCAGCCGGCCGACCGCGCCGTCGATCGGCGCGATGTCGTCCTTGTCCGCATGGTCCCGCGCCGCTCGCTGAAGCACCGTGCGCGCGTTGCCGGCCTTGCCGATGACCATCGAGCGGGCGAGGCGGGCGGACGCGGCGGGATCGTCGGCGCGGCGGTACTGCTCGCGGCGCAGGAGCACATTCCCCGACACGCCGCCCTGCACGCGGGCGAGGAAGCGTCCGTTCTCCGTCAGGAAGCTCACCGCCACGCCGTTCTCCGCGCAGTGGCCGAGCAGGAAGGGACTGCACATCACGTTGCCGAAACACACCAACCCGCCGAGATTGTGCACCGGCACCCGCAGGCGCTCCTCGCGTTCGACCGACACGACCACGCTCTCGCCATCCTTCGAAAGGTAGGCGCCCTGGGTGGTGACGAAGAGGGTGTTGAGCAGGTGTTTTATGGGGCCTCCACCGCCGACTTCAGGTAACGTGAGACCGACTCGGGGCCACGCACCATGCGCGGCCGGCAGAGATCGAGGAGCGAGCAGTTCTCGCACTTGCGCGCATACTGCGCTGCGGGGGTCTTCCCGGATCGGATCAACTCGTGAAGCCGGCGGGCGGCGTCCTCGACCCGCGCGCGCAGGTCCGGCGTGAAAGCGACCGCCTCGCGTCTCCGAGGCTGGCCGTAGAAGAGCGCGCCCTCGGGCACCGCTTCGTTCAGCATCTCCTCGAGGCACATGGCCTGGGCGCAGAGCTGGATGCGGTCGCAATCGTCCGGTTTGGCGCGGCCGCGCTTGTACTCCACGGGATAGGGGCGCCACGCGCCGTCGGGCTGCCGGTGCAACTCGACCACGTCGGCCTGTCCCACGAGGCCGAGCCCCCGCGAGCGCAGGCGAAGGCCCCGTGCGATGCGCACGTCCCCGCGCGTCTCGTCCTCGCGCTCATGCACCCTTTCGTGGAGGAGCCGGCCTTCGGCGGTGAGCCGGTTCTCCGCCCACGCCTGTTCCAGGTGGATCAGCGCGCACTGTCGCTCGCAGAACGCGAGGTGCTGCAGGGCCGAGAGCGGCAGCATGTCTTCTTCGGGGTGCATCTCGTCCTACGGCGGTTCGGGCTGCTGGAATTGGCCGTCCGGGTTCTCCCTCCGGTAGCGCAGGCGGGCGCGGGTCATCCGTTCCGAGAGGCCGCCTTCCGCGATGAAGTTCCGCTCAAGCTGCTGGAGCAGGCGGTCCAGGAGATACGTGGCCTGGCAGACCAGGCAGAGGGCGGCATTGGCGGCCCTTTCGGGATTCGCCTCCTCAAAATAGGACCTATAGGAAACATAGGACCTATTGTCTTCATAGGCCTTGCGGCGCACCTCCTGCGCGCGAGGGTCGTCCTTGGTCCACTGGGGCAGACCGCGCTGCCGGAGGAAGTCGCGGTAGTCCGCAAGCAGCTCCTCAAGGCTGGCGCGGGCCACCCCCGTGAGCTTCAATTCCGTCTTGCCGGCCAACCGTGCCGCGAGCGCCCGTACCCGCGCGTTCGGATCGCGCAGCAGGGCGGCCACCTCTTCGCCGGCATCCGCGTGCATCTCACAACAGTTCCAGCACCTCGACCTCGGCCGGCGCGCCGGCCTGGTCGACGGTGACCGTGTAGTCGGAGAATGCTCGCGCAGGCTTGTCCGGATCGCCCGCTCGCGTCACTTTGACTAGATCGAACAACCTCTGCGCCGGCGCATTGCCCATGCGCGTGGCGTGCCTGAAGACCACCAGTCTACGGGCGGACATCTTGCCCCTCGCCGCGCTTCGGTCGTGATCGAACATGCAGTCGGTAACGGGATCATCCAGCCCCGCCCTTCCACAAAGAGCCTTCCAGAGCAGTCTCAGATCGTCTTCTGAGAATCCTGTCTGCTCAGCCAGGGGAGCGGAGATGAATCCCTCGCAGCGGTAGAGGGCATAGGGGACAGCATGCTTCCGTCCCATCGTGCGATTGTCGCCGGACTGCTTCTTCGCCTCCTCTTCGGTCTCCACCGCCATGCGCGTGATGCTCATCTCCAGAGATCCGATCGGTTCCACGCTTCGCCCGAAAGCCATCTGAACGGGGCCGCGAACCTGACCGCAGTTGTTAACCTTCGTGGACATCACCGCGCCGAAGGTGCGGACGTCGTAGAAATGCTCACACATCCACTGCCGTGCCGCCGCGACCTGCTTCTCCTCATCACCCTTCACGGGGTTGGCCTTGTAGGCGGGCTCACGCACCGACTGGAGTACAGCCTTCTCTCTCACGTATATGAGGAACGGCGGCTTCTCTTCCTTCGCCAACTGCACGTAGTTCCGGACCTTCCGTTTCAGGCACACGTCGGTCACGATGCCGTGGCCAGTCTCGGGATCGATCCGCGGCATGTTGCCGGCGTCGGGGTCACCGTTGGGATTGCCGTTCTCCACGTCGAACAGGTAGACGAACTCGTAGCGGTTTCTGACGGGGTCGCTCATGGTCGGTTCTCCTCGGGATTGCCCTTCTTGGTGAACAGGTCGTTGCGTTGATGATAGTAACCGATGCCGAACATGCCCTGCTGTTTCAGCCCCAAACGGAGCGGGAAATGCTCGGCCATCTTGTCGATGATCTCACGGTTGAGTCTCTCCAGGCTGACGGCCCAGCCGGGCTTCTCTACCGACAATTTGGACAGATGGTGATTGTTCAGGCGGATCAGGATCGGAAAGACCGCCGCCGGTGTGGCGGAGGCGGATCCGTAATACCGATCTCGAATCGTCGTATTGAGGCCTGGGTTGGCGGCCTCCTGGGTCCGCTCCAGTACCGCGAACAGCCGGCCGAGTAAGTACGCCGGCTCTGTGCATTCCTTGTTCAGGCTCATACTCACCTCCAGGTTGTGGTTTCTGATCAGCGCCGCCTTGATCAGGGCGGCCCGGAAGTAGTCCACGTTCGGAATCGGCTTACCGGTGTTCTGGTCGTGGTCCGCCTGCTCCGCACGGATGCGCGAGAGCACGGTCGGGAGCAGCGATTGGGCGTATCGCTCGCCCGTCAGGACGGCCCGCGCCATGGCGTCGGCAAGGGTTTCGGGGATGTTCCCGTCGTCCGCCACGGGGCCGCGGGCATTCCGACTGCATTTCTTGAACACCGCGGTTTCCCGCAACAGGCGGTGCAACGTTGGATACTCCGGTTCGTGCTCGAATTGCCGTTCGATGCGTAGTGCGTCGAAGTGACGATTGAGGCGCTCGGCCATCTCGCCGACGGTCGAGGACAGCCAGAAGCGCACGCTGAGTCTCGCCTTGGCGGGTGCGGCGAGCCCGAGAATGAAGAACGGTACGTCAGTGTCGGGATCGTCATCCCTGCGCCCCGCGCGGGCCGCCAGCAACCATTCGCGCAGACGTCTCACTTCAGCGGCGTCGTCTGAGCTTTCGAACACCCATCCCATGAACGATTCCGCGCGTGTGGGCCTGGCGGTCCAGAACAAGGTAGTGGCGTCGCCAACCTGGACCCGGTGCGCCTTGTTTCTCAACAGGTACTTGAGCGACGTGGACATGCGAAACTCAGTTTCAACAGCGATAGGGGCGTTCAGATTCCTGTCATCCTTGTTCCGGCCGTAGGATTCGAAAGCAGGCGCGTTGAATGAGACAAGCGAGGTGCCTGTCGGTTGCCCCCCTTGTATGCCTTTGAACTGTGACGCCTGGAGTTGAAGCGCGGCTTCCCTGCCACTCACCAAACAGATCCCTCGAGGGCGATCCTGTCGGGCAAGGTAATCAGCCCATGCGCGCTTGACCATCGAGCGTTCGTGAACGAAGCCAGTGGTCGTCTCGTCGCACAACTGAAAGGCGATGAGGCCTCCATGCAACCCGCACATCTCTTCCCACAGAGCGAGACGGGGACCTTCCTGGTGATTCCATCGAGATAGGAACGCAAGCACGGCATTCACTCCGGGATCATCGACGCCCCTTGTGACCTCCTGGACCAGCTTGAGGAATTCCATGCGCGCCGTTGTGAGCCGATCCAGTTTCTTACCAGCTTCGTAGCCCACAACGTAACCTGATCGATCAACCAAGAAGTTGGCTTTGATATTGCTGCTACGCACATCCGTTTCGTTAGTCCAAGGAACGAGACACAAGCGACCTTGGGGGACTCTCGTGGAATGATCCCGCAGGTCTTGGGGCGATCCGAGGAGCACGCCATCGCGATCGAGAATGAGTCCGAATCCGATCCGCTCCCAACTGTAACCGAAAGGAGTCTCCCATTGCGACCCCTGCAGTCGGCGATCGTAGAAGTCGCAGAGCGCTTGAATGATCATGTTTGAGCCTCCGCCGCCTCGAAGGCGGGAACGGTAAGCATGCCGCCATGCAACACGGCATGAAAGGGACGCGGCATCCGGTTGTTTGGATAGTCGATGTCATGGAGCATGTACCCGAGGTCGCGGTCGCCGGTCAGCGGCGAGACCGGGATCTCGTCCGCCGGTTCGAAGAGCGCGGGGAACTCGCGGCAGCCGAGATACGGCCGGTGGAAGCACGCGCCGTCGCGGACGCGGCGGTTGAACTGGTCGAGGTGTTTCCCCGGATTCAGTTCGCCGGAGAGAATGTCGAAATGCGCCTCGATGACGTAGTCGACGTCGCGCAGGATGACCGACGCGCGTTGTTGACGTCGGTCTTCGACGGTGAGGCCGAGTCGCCCGCTGCCCCGCCGCATGGCGGTGACGACGTTACCCACAAACACCTTGTCCGCCACCTCGTTCCGGCGCACGCTCGTAAAGCGGATGGGCTTCAGCACATGGATGCGGTCGACCACCCACCGGATCTCCGGTTTCCAGTAGATGGCTTCCAGGACTCCCCGCGCGGCGGAAGGTGTCATGACATCGTAGCTGACCCGCTCCGCCTTCATCTCGGGGCGCGTAAAGCAGGCGAAGTCGCCCCACACTCGCACCCGCACGCCATGGCTCATGCCCCGTCCTCCTATTCGCAGTAGTATCGTTCAGGGTCTTCGGGCCCAATCTCGTCCGTGTTCAGTCCCGTATTTAGATCATAAAGGTCGGCGCGGCACAGCACCGCATACCGATTCCGGATCATCCGCAGAGCCCCCGCCTCTTCGAGGCGATCGTACGCGAAGGGGTAGACCTGGACCGTATAGCGCTGCAGCTTCCGCAACAGCCAACCCTCCTCCTCAACCGTCTCAAGTGTTCGAATCAGCCGCCTTGCGCGTCCGCTCCACTCAACCAGCAGGGGCTTGCCCTCCTGTTCGATCATGCGGAACGACTGCGCGACATCCTCGAAGGGGATCTGAAGGTCGCTCAGATTGAATTCCTTGAGGCGCTGGAGAATGCCCGGGCGATCCATACCGTCGGCCTGGGCCCAGAAGTGCCGTTCGAAATACGCGCGCACGGCCGCGAGGCCTATTGGATCGTTCTCGAACCGCGGAAGCACCAGCTCCGCCGCCTGCGCCGTCTGCCGCAGCATTCCCGGCGGAGGCGGCTCTTCGGCTTGAAAGACGAATGTCGTGCCGCGCTTTGCCCGCCCCTCGCGATTGCAGCGCCCGGCGGCCTGGGCTATGGAATCGATCCCGGCCTCGGCTCGATACACAACGGGGAAGTCGAGGTCCACACCGGCTTCGACGAGTTGCGTACTGACCACGCGGCATACCGCGCCCGGTGTCCGCAGTCTCTTTCGAATCCTCCCGAACACGCGGCTGCGATGGGCCGGGCACATGCGCGCGCTCAGATGGTAGCAGCCGGTCCCGCCCAGCGTCTCGAACAGACGGCGTGCGTGTCGGGTGGTGTTCACGATACAAAGCACACGGGGTTCCTTGCGGAGCGCCTCAGCGATTTCCGCGTCGGAACGCCGTCCCAGCAACTTCACGTCTACGCGCCTCAGTTGCGAGAAGAGCTTGGGAGGATCGGGTATGAGTTCGCGATCGCGGGCGATGTCGAGTCCCCTGGGAAAGCCCGATCGTCGATTCAGCGCGGGTTGGGTCGCCGTACAGAGCAGCACGCTGGCGCCGTAGGCTGGCGAGACCAGTTCCCTGAGAGTCTCCAGGCACGGTTCCAGCAGAGAAACGGGAAGGGCCTGCGCCTCGTCGAGAACAATGACACTTCGTGCGAGGTTGTGCAGCTTGCGGCAGGCGGACACACGATTCCCGTAGAGGGATTCGAAGAACTGAACATTTGTCGTGACGATCAGGGGGGCATCCCAGTTCTCCGTCGCCAACTTTGCTCGCTCGTCTTGCTCGTCGGGGTCGAGATTGCAGTGGTGTTCGACCACGGTCCATCCGAGATCGCCGAACGCATGGCGGAAGACGGCTGCATTCTGTTCAATGACGCTGGTGTACGGAAGGACGTAGATCACTCGCACGAGGCCGTGGCGTCTCGCGTGGCGCAGGGCGAAGGCGAGGGAGGAAAGGGTCTTCCCGCCGCCCGTGGGAACGGTCAAGGTGAACAAGCCGGGGGCTCGTTCCGCCTCGCGCAGGCAGTGCTGGAGCACCTCCTGCCGCGCGGCGTTGACAAGGCTGGGCACCGACTGTGCCTGAAGATCGCGAAGGGCATCGGACAGCTTCCGCTCAAGGGCCTCCAATTCCGGATACGAACCTCGTCGGACCGAGCGCCCGGCACACACAAAGGTCTCGGTATCGAGAAAGTCAGCGTCGACGAGGCACGAGAAGAGCATCCGCGTAAAGAACGCGAGTTGGTAGCGAACCCGGCTGTCAGCCAATCCACCGGGGGCTTGAGGCCCGCACGGCGCCAGCCGTACGGAAAGCGGCGCGGCGGAGTAGTCTGGTACCGGTGCGCGCAAGCGCTCTTCAAGGTGGCGTCCGTTGGGAAGACCAGGGTGATGGCCGGCAATCGCGAACGCGAGCAGTCGGCCGGCTTGCGGATCAACCGTCTTCGACGCCCACTGGGCGCCTGCCGTCGAGTGATCGGTGACGGGCCCGCCGCGAAGCCGCGCCTGAAACTCGCGGGAGTACTTCCCCAAGTCGTGCCAGAGTCCAGCGCAGTAGCCCCAGTCCCCGGCGCCGAAGACGGAGGCGAATTCGCACGCCTTCTCGGCGACATTGAGAAGGTGCTGGTCCAGCGGCTGCCAGGGTCCGTCACGGTGCGTATGAGCGTATGCCACCGACGGGTCAGGCTCCCATCTCTCCCTTTCCCTCGCCACTCGTTACTCCCCGCTTCGGGCCGATCATGGACGTCGCGCCAACGGTGTCAAGCGAAGAACCGTACTCCGTGTCCGCGCTTGTGGTCGTGCCGCCAAGAAACTATCATGGGCAAGGCTCCGCGGAGAAACGAGGGGTCCCATGAAACACCTGGCCGTGCCGTTTGGAATCGCCTGCCTGCTTGCGGCATCCCTCACCGCCTCCGCCGGCGGTCTGCATTTCGAAGGATGCTCCCACTTCCAGCCGGCGGACCTGGAACGCGGGCTCACGTGGAACCTCGAATACCAACTGGCGCGGGTCTCCGGCGGCGGCAGCGACATGCGCGAGGTGCTGCCGCGGCTCCTTACCGCCGGATACCGCCGGGCGGGTTTCCCGGAGGCGGAGATTTCGGCTTCGCCCGAAAGCAACGGGACCGTCGCCGTGCGCATCCGCGAGGGCCCCCGCTACCTGTGCGGGGAACTCCGCATCCGCGGCCTAAAGGACACCCCGGAAGACAAGCTGCGAGCCCTGCTCCTCGCGTCTTCGGACGATCCTGCCGCGACCGGCCAGGCGCTGGGCTGGGCGCCGACGAACGGTGCGCCGTTCGATCCCGGTCGGCTTGAGGCGTTCCGCACGTGCGTCAGCAACGCGCTGACGGAGCTCGGCCGGTTCGGCGCGGAGTTCGATCTCGCGCTCCGCCCGGAGCCGGGCAGCGGCCGGGCGACGCTGGCCCTGGACGTCCGGTCGGAAGGTCTTGAGCGGGTGGTGGGCACGCTGCGGGTGGAGGGCGCGGTGACGAACCGGACCGACGACATCCTCGCCCGGCTCGGCCTCCGCCCCGGCACCCGATTGACCCGCACGCTTACAGAGGAGGCCACGGAGCGGCTGCTGCGGACCGGCCGGTTCATCAGCGTCGAGCTCGTCCCGGGGGCCGCGGAAGCGGACGGGCGGACGCCGGTCACGGTCCGTGTGCTCGAGGCCCCCGGCGTGATGCCGCTTCACCAGGAGCTCCCGCCGGCGTCCGCGCCGCTGCTGCGCGTTCAGGACTGGCTGCAGGCCTTCCGGACAAACGGCGACGAGCTCGTGTTCACCGTCGAGAAGGGGCCGGCCGACGGCGTCGCTGCTCTCGCCCTGCATGTGATCGTGGCGCCGGCGCGGGGTGTGCTGGCGATCCTGCGCAAGGACGGCGGCGGCCGTCCTCTCGCCACGTTTCATGGCGCGGCATCGCAGGAGTTCGCCTTCTTCCTGCCCGATCCACCGCGGCGCTACACCGCGCCCGCGCAGGACATGGGCATGACGATGACGTTCCGTGTCGAGGCGCATCCGCCCGACAAGGACGGCGCGTGGAGATCGCTGTCCCTCGGCCTGGGCTTCACGTCCCGGGCCGGCCCGTCCGGCCCCGCGGAACTGGATTTCGACATCGCCCCCGCGGTTCTGGCCTCGTTCGCATCCGAATACGGAGACCGCGCGCGACTCGAGGATGGCCTGTGCGTGATCGAACACTCCAACGCCGCGATCCGCGTCGAGGCGGCGACCGGGCGGCCGAGGGTGTTGCTCGCGAATCCCAGCCCCGACGTGCGCTGCGTGGTGCGGGTCGAGACCGGCGCGATGGACCGCGTCCTGGAGCCGCTTCGCGCCGAGGCGGCGGGGTGGACGAACCGGTACGATCCGGCGCATCCCCTCGCATCCGCCGCGGCCTGCCTCGTGCCGGAGCTGGCGCGGATTCCCATGCTCTCGACCGGGGTCCTCGCCCGCGTGACGCCGGAGCAGGGGGCGCGGATCGCGGACGCCATGCACCGCATCGGCGGCGCGATCGCCTCCGCCGGGTGGACCAATGCGCCGGCCTGGACCGCGGCGACGACCAACGCGATGGTCATCCCGCCCGACGCGTCACGCGTGCCTTCCCAGGTAACCCTGAGCATGCCCGGCATGGTGGCGGTGGTGATGCTGGCCCTCGAATCCTCGCTGGTCGACTCCTCTTCCTGGGTGGCCGGCCTCCTTCGGGCGTACGCCTTCAAAACGATCGGCCGCGGCGACCTGCTGGACCGCGAGTTTCAGCGCGCGATGACCTCGCGTGAACCCGGTCCTCTCGCCCTTCTCTGCTGGGCCCGCCTGGCGGCCGGCGCGAGCCCGGAGATGGGGCGCCGCGTGGCGTCGCGCGGACTCGAGGATCTCTCCACGGAGGCCTTCCGGCGCGACGTCCGGTCGCTCGTGGCGCCCCAGACGCCGGCGGGGGAGATCGTGCTGCGGTCGGGCGAGATCCTCGCCACGCTCACGCCGGAGGAGGCGGACGCCCTGGCGCTGCTCTTCCCGCCCGAGCGCAGCGGGGCGTTCCGACGCCTGCTGGCCTCGCTACGCGGCCGGACCGGCGTTGCGCCGATGGAACGGGTCCTGGGCGCCGCGGACGCAGCATGGGAGGCCGGACTTCGCGACGACCTCGCGCGGCAGTTGAAGGCCATCGGCGAAGGGGCCGCGACACCATGAACCGCCCGCGTCCCGCCGGCGCGGGCATCCGATCCGTCGGATACGTCCGATCGGCCGAAGTGACCCCCGCCGCTCTCCTTCCGGCGCGGGCGCGTCAGAGCGTCTCGTTCAGGCTCCCGGTGCGATAGCCCTGGAGGTCGAGGGTGACGTACCTGTAGCCGCAGGTCTTCAGCGCGCCGACGACGGAGGCGCGTACGGCCTCCTCCATTATGCGCGCGATCTCCGGCGGGGCGAGCTCGATGCGGGCGACGTCGCCGTGGTGGCGCACGCGGACCTGCCGGAAGCCGAGCGCGGCGAGGGCGGCCTCGGCGCGCTCGACCCGGCCAAGGACCTCCGCGGTGACAGGTGTGCCGTAGGGCAGGCGCGACGAGAGGCAGGCCGACGCGGGCTGGTCCGCCGTCGGAAGGCCCATGCGGCGCGACGCCTCGCGGATCTCCGCTTTCGTGAAACCGGCCTCCAGCAGCGGGCTCCGCACCCCATTCTCCTGCGCCGCCTTCCGGCCCGGCCGGTAGTCGCCGGCATCGTCGGCGTTGGTCCCGTCGCACACGTGCCGGTAGCCGAGGGGGTCGGCGATCGCGCGCAGTCGGGCGAAGAGCTCGGTCTTGCAGTGATAGCACCGGTCGGGCGTATTGGCGGTATAGGCGGGATTCGAAAACTCGCCCGTCGCGATGACGCGGTGGTTCAGCCCGAGCTGCGCCGCCCACTCCTCCGCCTGCGCCTTGTGAGCGCGCGGGAGCGAGGGAGAGTCGGCGGTAACCGCCAGCGCCCGCGGTCCGAGCACCTCGTGCGCCACCGCGGCCAGGAACACGCTGTCCACCCCTCCGCTGTAGCCGATGACGCACGCGCCCATCTCGCGCAGCAGGTTGCGAAGAGTCTGGAGTTTGTCATCCAGGTTGTTCATACAGCCGCGTTCCACGCTCCACCTCTCACGGTCTTCGCCTTGATGGAGTGACCTGGCCCGACGCCGATTCGGCGGCCGAGGCCGCGCAGGCGGACGATCACGCAATGGGCGCACTGGCCGGTGTCCTCGTCGACGCACGGCTTGTTCGGGTAGAGCTGGTACGCCTGGCGGTACGCGCCGGGCGTGCTGTTGGGCATGAAGACGTTCGCGCCCCGCTGGAGGGCGAGGTTCCGGCCGCGCCCCGGGAACATGGCGTCGAAGGCCGTGGTCGCGGGGATATGCGACCGGGGATTGAACAGCCGCAGCGCCGCCAGCGCGACGAAGAACATTTCGGGGTCGTCGTCGTACCGGTTGCGCTCCTCGCCCATCGGCGTGCCGGGGTGGGGGATGAACGGCCCGATGCCGATCATGTCGAGGTCGAGCTCGCGGCAGAGCAGGATGTTGCCGGCCAGGATGGCGGCGGTCTCGCCGGGCACCCCGATCATGAAGCCGCTGCCCGTCTGCACGCCCAGCGCTCCGAGCGCGCGCAGGCACGCCAGCCGCTCTTCCAGCGTGCAGTCGGGATGCATGCGCCGGAAGAGCGCCGGGTCGCTGGTCTCGAAGCGGAGCAGGTAGCGGTCCATGCCGCAGTCGCGCCAGTAGGCGTACACGTCGCGAGGGCGGTTTCCCACGGAGACCGTGACCGCGAGCGGCGTCTCGACCTTGATGCGGCGGATGATCTCGCCCAGCTCGCGGTCGCGGGCGGCGGAGGGGGCCTCGCCGGACTGGAGCACCACCGTCGTCTGCCGCCAGTCGATCATCCGGCGCGCCACGCCGAGGATCTCGTCGGCGGAGAGCGTGTATCGCTGCACGCCGGGGTTCGAGCGGCGGATGCCGCAGTAGAGGCAGTCGTTGGCGCAGACGTTGGAGAACTCGATGATGCCGCGGATGAAGACGTCATCGCCCATGTGCTCGCGGCGGACCGCGTCGGCCCGGCGGTACAGCTCCGCCCGTTCCTCCGGCGGGATTTGCAGGAGCCGGATGGCGTCGTCGCAGGTCTGGGTCGAAGCGTCCAACATGACGGGTACTCTAAGGCGGCGAGCCGCAACCCAACGGTCCTGGCCGCTCAACTCTCCCGCTCCAATCCGTCCGTTCCTCCGTGCAACCGCGCCGCCTTCTGAGATGGTTCCGCCACCTGTTCCACGGAGGAACCTCACGGAATAACATCATACGCATCTGCGTCTCATGGCTTGGCGGAACAATCTACCACCTTCCGCGGCGGTTACCATCCCCTCGGCCTGGCCTCCGAGACCTTCCCGCGACCGGTGCAACTATTTCTAACCGTGACACGATCGTGTCAGGGTTAGAAATAATCACTTCGCCGGGTTCGCCCCTTTCACGCGCATGCGGATGCTGTAGAAACCGGTGGAGGCCGTGATGAAGAGCGTCCGGCGGTCGGCGCCGCCGAAGCAGGCGTTTCCGGCCCACTTCTCGGGCACGGCAATCACCTGCACCCGTTTGCCGTCGGGGCCGACGACGACGATGCCTTCGTTGTTCGTGAGGTAGATGTTCCCCTCGCTGTCGAGGGTCATGCCGTCGGATTTCTCGTCGCAGAACCGGGTCTTCCGCGCCAGCGCCCCGTCCGGCCCGATGTCATAGCGCCAGATGCGGCCGGCGCCGATCTCCGACAGGTAGAGCCGTTTGCCGTCGGGCGTGCCGATGATCCCGTTCGGCTGGTCGAATCCGCGCTCCAGGCAGACCGCGGCCTGGCCGCCGGGGGCGAGACGATAGACGCCCTTCTGCGCCTGGGGCGGGCTCTG
Source organism: uncultured Verrucomicrobiota bacterium (assembly GCA_964610105.1). GTDB lineage: Bacteria > Verrucomicrobiota > Kiritimatiellia > PWTM01 > PWTM01 > CAZSUU01. Next base: position 13,416 of record CAZSUU010000036.1, read on the forward strand.
GTGTTTCCACCACGGCCGCTGGTAGTAGGGGTCGGTGAAGTACATTGCCCCGTCCGGGTGCACCCACACGTCGTTCGGCCCGTTGAGCGGCTTGCCCTCGAACTCCTTCAGCAGGACCGTCACCCGGCCGTCGGGCGCGATGGACCACAGTTCGTTCTTCTCGTCGGCGCAGGCGATGAGGCGGCCCTTCGCGTCGAAGCACATCCCGTTGGCGTAGCCGGCGGGATCCATGAACGTCGAAACCTTGCCGTCCGCGACGCTCCACTTGTGGATGCGGTTGTTGGGCTGGTCGACGAAGAACACGTTGCCCGTCGGGTCGCAGGTGGCGCCCTCGGTGAACTTGAAGCCGCCGGCGAGCTTCTGCAGCGTCGCCCCCGCCTCCACGACCGCGCCGCCGCCCGCCGCGGGCGCGGCCGGCTCCGCCCCCGCGGACGCCGTCGCCCAGCCCACCGCCGCCCCCGTCAGACCGACGATCCATCCGTTCATATGCCTCTCCTTCCCCGTCCGTGCCGGCCGCCATGGGATGTCCCCCGCGCTCCGGACTCCCGCAGGGCGGGCGTTCGCCGCGGTCCGGTCGGACCGGACAGAAGGTAACAGAGGCGGCCGGGAAAACAAGGAGAGCGGCGAGGGCCGGGTCCTCTCCGCCCGGCGGCGGCCGACCCGGCGGACGGGCGCCGCGGATGCGCCGACGCGGCGGGAAAGGCCGGCCCGACGAGCTCAGCGCGACAGCACGATGTGCAGGACGAGCAGCCCGATCGCCACCGCGCCCTCGATCATGGCGAGGCGGCCGATATTCCAGCGCGGCAGCCACCGTTCCCATCGGGGCAGGCCGATCAGCCCGACCAGCGCATCCAGCGCCAGCAGGATTCCAATCCAGAACAGCACCGTGGGCCAAGGGGTCATGAGCGCCGCAGCGTTCATAGTCCAACCCGCGCTCGAACTCAAACTTCAAGTCCCCGGTGCGGCGAGCCGCGGCCCGCCGGCCGCGGTTTGACTTTTGCCCCCCCTCTGCTAGCTTAATGCTTTCGCAACCTGGTGGCGGTTTTGCATGGCTCCATCGTCGTTTACCATTCGCCGGGGGATGAACATCCGGATGAGCGGGGCGCCGGCCGGCGAGGTCGCGGACGAGCCGGCCTCGCCGACGGTGTGTGTCCAGCCCCGGGAATTCGAGGGCTTCAAGTTCCGGCTCCTGGTGAAGGAGGGGGACGCCGTCCGACGGGGCGCGCCGGTCTGTTTCGACAAACGGAACGAAGCGTTCCAGCTTGCCGCCCCGGCCGGAGGGGTGGTGCGCCAGATCGAATACGGTCCGCGCCGCGCGCTGGAGCGGATCACGATCGAGGTGGCCGCGCGCGAAGAGGTTGAGCCTTACCCGCGACATGCGCCGTCGCAGATCGAGGGGCTGGCGCGGGAGACCGTCCTGCGCATTCTTCAGAACTCCGGTTTCCTCGCGCTCTTCCGGCAGCGGCCTTTCTGCCGCATCCCCAGCCCCGAGGCGCGGCCGAAGGCGATATTCGTCAACGGCATGGCGACCGCGCCATTCCTTCCGGACATTCACGCGGCGGTGCGGGGCGACGAGGCGTCCTTCCAGGCGGGCCTCGACGTGCTGCGCCGTCTGACGGACGGCGAGGTGCACCTGTGCCTGGCGCCCCCGGCGGCCGGCGCCTCACCGGCGGTCGCCGGCGCCGAGCGCGTCCGGATCCACCACTTTGCCGGGCCGCATCCCGCCGGCAACAGCAGCGTGCACATCCACCACATCGATCCGATCCGCCCGGGCCGGACGGTCTGGACGATCCGCGCGACGGACGTGATCCTCGTGGGCCGGCTGTTTCTGACGGGGGAGATGCCGCCGAGCCGCGTCATTTCGCTGGGCGGCTCGGGGGTGCGCGAGGGGGAGGCCGGCCACTACCGCGTCCGCATCGGCGGCGAGATCGCCCCCCTGTTGAAGGGGCGGATGGCGGATGGCGAGATCCGCGTGATCAGCGGCGACGCGCTCTCGGGCGAACGCGTCGTGCGCGACGGGCACCTGAGGCTCTGCGCCGACGCGGTGACCCTGGTCCCGGAGGACCGGGAGCGATACCTGCTGGGCTGGATGGCGCCGGGCTTCAGCGCGTTCAGCCATTCCCGCCTCTTCCCCTCTACCTGGCTCAGGAAGAGCGGCGTCTGGAAGCTCGGCACGAACCGCCACGGCTGTCTTCGTCCGATGGTGGCGACGGGGCTGTACGACCAGTACCTGCCGATGAAGATCATGGCCGATTTCCTCATCCGCGCGGTGCTGGCCCACGACGTGGAGGAAGCGGTGAAGCTCGGCCTGTTGGAGGTGGCCCCCGAGGACTTCGCCCTGCCGGCGTTCGTGTGTCCGTCGAAGATGGACCTGGTGGGCATCATCCGGCAGGGGCTCGCCGAGGCGGAGGCGGAAGGGATGTGAGATGCATCCGGTCCTGAAATTCCTTCTCAAGGTCAAGCCGAACTTCGCGCCGGGCGGCCGGCTGGAGAAGATGCACCCGGTCTACGAAGCGACCGAGACGTTCCTCTTCACGCCGCCGGACGTCACCGACGGACCGCCCCACGTGCGCGACGCGCTGGACAACAAGCGCTACATGATCGCCGTCGCCGTCGCGCTCCTTCCGTGCTTCCTCTTCGGCATGTACAACGCGGGGCTGCAGTACAACATCGCCAGCCAGCTCGCCGACGCGGGGTTCTGGAGCCATCTCTGGGAAGGCTTCAAGAGGGTGATGCCGATCCTGCTGGTCTCCTACGCGGTCGGCGGTTTCTGGGAGGTGCTCTTCGCCGCCGTGCGCAAGCACGACATCAACGAGGGCTTCCTGGTCACCGGCTTCCTGTTCCCGCTCACGCTCCCGCCCACCATCCCGCTCTGGCAGGTGGCGGTGGGGATCTCCTTCGGCGTGGTGATCGGCAAGGAGATCTTCGGCGGGGTCGGCTTCAACGTGCTGAACCCCGCGCTGACGGCGCGATGCTTCCTCTACTTCGCCTACCCCGGCCAGATCTCGGGCGACAAGGTCTGGGTCGCGACGCCGGTCGCGGAGAAGCTGGCCGACGGCTTCAGCGGCGCGACGGCGCTCTCGGTGGCGAAGGCCACGCCGGCGGGGTCGAGCGTCTTCGAGCACCTCGCGGCGGCCGGCCACACGCTGAAGAGCATGGTCGTTGGCCTCGAGGGCGGCAGCATCGGAGAGACCTCCGTCATCGCGATCCTCTTCGGTGCGGCAGTCCTGCTGGGTACCGGCGTCGGCGCGTGGCGCATCATGGCCGGCGGCGTGCTGGGCGTCGCCGCGGTCGGCTCGCTCGTCAATGCGATCGGCGGCCCCGCGGTGCAGGCGATCCCCATGTTCGCGCTTCCGTTCTGGTACGACCTGGCCATGGGCGGCGTACTGTTCGGCCTCGTCTTCATGGCGACCGATCCGGTCTCCGCGGCCGCGACCAACACCGGCAAGTGGATCTACGGCTTCCTGATCGGCGCGCTCACGGTGGTCGTGCGCATGTTCAACCCGGCCTACCCGGCGGGCAACATGCTGGCGATCCTGTTCATGAACGTCATGGCGCCGTTGATCGACTACTTCGTGCTGCAGGCGCACATCCGCGCCCGCGCGCGCTACCTGGAGAGCTTCAGCCGTGCCCAAGGGTGACGCCTACTCGATCGTGTACGCGACGGCCGTCTGCCTCGTCGGCAGCCTGCTGCTGGCGGCCACGTCCGCGGGACTCCGGGGCCGGCAGGAGAAGATGCGGGAGCTGGACCGCAAGTTCAATGTCCTGAAGGCCTTTCAGGAGAAGGTGCTCGACGGGGAGGGGAGGCGCATCGACGGCGCGGCGATCGAGAGGCTGTACGGCGAACACGTCCGCGAGCGGATCCTGGATCCCGCCACCGGCCAGCCGCTGGAGGGCAAGACCAGCCGCGACTACGACGCCCGCGCGCTCGAGGCGCGCCAGGTCCTGGTGCTGTTCGAGTGGGAAGAGGGCGGGGCGATCGCCAAGTACGCCTTTCCCGTCTTCGGCAAGGGGCTCTGGTCCACCATCTACGGGTACATGGCGCTGGACCGCGACCTGAAGAAGATCCTCGGGGTCAGTTTCTACAAGCACGGCGAGACACCGGGGCTCGGCGGAGAGGTGGAGAAGGACTGGTTCCAGGAGCAGTTCAAGGACCGCCCGGTGTTCACCGACGGCAAGGTCAAGCGGATCGCGGTCGCCAAGGGCAAGGTGCTGGGCGAGCGCAGCCTGCCGGACCGGGAGCTGGTCGACGGCATCAGCGGGGCCACCCTGACCGGCAGCGGGGTCACGCGGTTTCTCAATGCCGATCTCGGGCGCTACGAGGCGTACTTCAAGGGACTCAGAAAGGACTGAGGGCATGGCCACGAGTCTCAGGAAAGTGCTGGTCGATCCGATGTCCGAGAACAACCCGGTCACCATCCAGATTCTCGGGGTGTGCTCGGCGCTCGCCGTGACCGTGAAGGTGGAGACGGCGCTGGTCATGTCCATCGCCCTCACCGTCGTGACCGCCGGGTCGAGCCTGGTGATCTCGCTCATCCGGAACTCGATCCCCAACAGGATCCGCCTGATCGTGGAGATGGTCGTCGTGTCGGTGCTGGTGATCATGGCCGACCAGTTCCTGCAGGCCTTCTTCTTCGACATCAGCCGCCAGCTCAGTGTCTTCGTGGGGCTGATCATCACCAACTGCATCGTCCTGGGCCGCCTGGAGGCGTTCGCGCTTTCCAACCGGCCCTGGCCTTCGCTGCTCGACGGCCTCGGCAACGGCATCGGCTACAGCCTCGTGCTGGTGCTGGTGGCGATCGCCCGGGAGCTGCTCGGCTCCGGGACCCTGCTCGGCTACCGGCTGGTGCCGGAGTTCGCCTATGCGCACGGGTACGCCAATAACGGCCTGATGCTGCTGGCCCCCGGCGCCTTCATCATCCTGGGCCTCCTGATCTGGATCCAGCGGACCTGGATCAAGCATTTCGAGGATTGAACACCAAAGGCGGAGAAGACATGGAACACGAAGGCGCAAAGCGGCGGCATCCGAGTTTTCAGAAGGCTCACGATGGAACGAGTCAGGTGGTCGGAGCTGCGATCGCTGTGCATCGAGAGATGGGACCCGGTCTGCTCGAGTCAGTCTATGAGAGGTGTCCTGCTCGCGAGTTGGAGTTGAGGGCGATCCCCTTCGCGAACCCGTTGTTGATTCCGGTGCGGTACAAGGGCGTGGAGATTCAGGAGCCGTTTCGCTGTGATTTCGTTGTGGACGGATGTCTGGTGGTTGAAATCAAGGCTGTCGAGAACGTGCCGCCCATTCACCGAGCTCGGGTTCTAACTTACATGCGACTGATCGACGCCCCGCTCGGATTGATTCTCAATTCCCACGTGGAGACGATGAAAGAAGGCATCGAACGGTTGATTCTGAAAGGCGCCGACCCTCGCGTGCCCCTTGCGCCTTTGTGTTCACGTTGAGGCAAACATGGATCTCTTCAACCTGGCCATCAAGTCGATCTTCGTGGAGAACATCCTGCTCGCCACGTTCCTCGGGATGTGCTCCTTCCTCGCGATCTCGAAGAAGATCGAGACCGCGATCGGGCTCGGCATCGCGGTGACCCTGATCCAGTTCATCACCGTGCCGGTCAACTGGCTGATCAAGCATTTCTTCCTCGAGGCCGGGGCGCTGGCGTGGACGGGGGTGCCCGCGCTGGCGGCGCTGGACCTCTCGTTCCTCAACTTCATCACCTTCATCGCGACGATCGCCACGCTCGTGCAGCTCGTGGAGATGATCTTCGACCGGTTCTTCCCCCCGCTCTACCAGTCGCTCGGCATCTTCCTGCCGCTGATCACCGTCAACTGCGCCATCCTCGGCGGGTCGCTGTTCATGGTCGAGCGCAACTACAGCTTCCCGCAGTCCCTGGTCTACGGATTCTCCTCCGGCGCCGGATGGGCGCTCGCGATCATCGCGATGGGCGCCATCCGGAAGAAGCTGCGGTACTCCAATGTGCCGCCGGGTCTGCGGGGACTCGGCATTACGATGATCATGACCGGCCTGATGGCGATGACGTTCATGATCTTCTCGGGGATCGACCTGTGAACACCCACGCGAGAGGAAGGGGACGGGGACCGCGATCCCGGGCGGCAGCCCGCGCGGTCCGCGTGCCCCCGGGCTGAGCCGTCATGGAGCACCCCCTGATCTTTGTCCTGTCGGGCACGGCGATCTTCACCCTGTGGATCCTCGTGCTGGTGGTCGGCCTCATGCTGGCGTCGAAGAAGCTGGTCCCGTCCGGACCGGTGACGATCGACATCAACGAGGGCCACAAGAAGCTGACGGTGGAATCCGGCGGCACGCTGCTGGCGACCCTCGCGTCGCGGAAGATCTTCCTCCCCTCCGCCTGCGGGGGCGGGGGGACGTGCGCGATGTGCAAGTGCGTGGTGACCGAAGGGGGCGGGGACATCCTGCCCACCGAGACCGGCCACATCAACCGCCAGATGGCCCGGCAGGGCTGGCGTCTCGCCTGCCAGCTCAAGGTCAAGCGCGACCTCCACATCCGCGTGCCGGAAGACGTGATGGAGATCCGCAAGTTCGAGGGCGCCGTCCGCTCGAACCGCAGTGTCGCCACGTTCATCAAGGAGCTGATCGTCGATCTCCCGCCCGGCATGAACCTGAACTTCCGCGCCGGCGGCTACATCCAGATCGACATCCCGCCCTACCGGGACCTCTCGTTCCGGCAGTTCGACATCGACGACCGTTTCCGCGACGCGTGGGACAAGTACAGGCTGTGGGACCTCAGGACCACCAACGCCGAGCCGATCTACCGCGCCTACTCGATGGCCAACCACCCGGCCGAGGGCAACATGGTGATGCTCAACGTCCGCATCGCCACCCCGCCGCCCGGCATCGACGAGGCCCAGCCCGGCCTGGCGTCGACCTACATCTTCAACCTCAAGCCCGGCGACCGGGTGGTCATGAGCGGCCCGTACGGCGAGTTCTTCGCCAAGGACACGGACCGCGAGATGGTGTACATCGGCGGCGGCGCGGGCATGGCCCCGATGCGCAGCCACGTGTTCGACCTGCTTCGCACGAAGCGGACGGCCCGCAGGGTGAGCTTCTGGTACGGGGCGCGCTCGCGCCGGGAGATGTTTTACGACGAGGAGTTCAAGGCCCTCGCCCGCGAGTTCCCGAACTTCCGCTACACCGTGGGCCTCAGCGAACCGCTGCCCGAGGACCGGTGGGACGGCCCCGTCGGCTTCATCCACAAGGTCGTGCACGACCTGTATCTGAAGGACCACGCCGATCCCTCCGAGATCGAGTACTACCTCTGCGGCCCGCCCATGATGATCTCGGCGGTGAACCAGATGCTGTACGACCTCGGCGTCGAGAGGGAGATGATCGCCTACGACGAGTTCGGCTAAGGCGGATAGGGCAGGATGAACCGGCCTTCCGGCGTGCGCCGATAGGCGCTGACCCCGACGAAGCGGTCCAGTTTCTCCAGCTCCGCCCAGCGGCGGAGGATCGCGCGCTGTCCGGCGGGTTTCATGACATCGTGCTCGCGGAACAGCGCCAGGATCGCATCGGCCTTGGCGGCCTCCTCCGGGCGGTGGGCGCGGAACGCCCGGATGAACCGCTCGGTCTGCTCGATCCGGTGGGCCGGCAGACGGGCGCGGTAGTTCAGCAGGAGGCGCTCGGCCTGCATGAGGAACGCGGCGCGGCAGAGCGGGCCATGACCGACACGATCGAGATGCGCCATGCCGTCGTTGGGCCGGTCGCGGCCTTCCTCCAGGTACTGCGCGGCATGGGTGTAGAGACTGTCGAACAACATCGACCGGAAGATCTCGCCGTCCACCCGCAGGCCCAGCTTCGCCAGGTGCGCATGGACCACCTCGTCGTTGACGTAGGTCTGCACGCGTCCGAAGGCCGCCTCCACCGCCTCTGTGCGCTCGACGTCCCGGCGCCAGGCGAGCATGCTGAAACCTTCCATCAGTTCCATGCGGACGTGCATCAGCTCGTGGGCGACGTCGACGTCCTGCCAGCCCCGGCGGAGCATGATCCTGGGCTGGTTGCGCTGCTGGTCGAAGATGCAGCGGGCCAGGACGGGATCGTCGTCGGGGAGGGCGACGAAGGCGGCGCGCAGACCGACCCTCTTCTCCGTGTCGGCCAGGAGATCCCGAATGGAAGGGCGGGCCTGCCGGACGAACTCGTGGCGGAGCGGCGGATCGGACGGCCGGCTCAGGGACACGCCCGTGCGGCAGCCGATAAGCGTCAGGATTGTCATGCCGATCGCAAGCCGTCTCTTCATCCGTATCTTCTCCGCCGCCCGGACCCTCGCACGGATCGGGGGAGTCCGGGACGCAGGGACCATACCCGGTGGCGCTCGTTTGTTCACGAACATCCTGAGGCGGCGAGCCGTATCCCAGGTTCTGTAGTGCGGACCGTCCGACGATTGGACGGGTCCGCTCACCTTCCCTCCACGGCCGCCCTTCACGTCCAGTGCCCAATCCCGCGGGCCGTGACTGACCACGAAGTCCACTTCCTCCATCGCGTCGCGCCACGCTGGCCATAAGACTCAATGACGGAGTCGTCTTACTCAACAACCGAGTAGAGCGGTCGATCCCCCGGGCGGCTCGACTTTGACAAGCGAGAGGGCCAAGATGGCGGGGCGATAGCGGCGCGAGGGCACGGGAATACGGCGTGCCGGCGGGAGACGCGCCGGATGGCGGAAAGGCTTTGATCGCGGTGAGCGCCGCGGCGGGAGAAGTGTCATGTCCGATCGCATGGAAAGACGGTTGTTCCTTCAAACCCTCGGCTGGGGCGGCGCGGCGCTCGGCCTCGTTCCGGCAGCCCGCGCGGCGGAAGCGCCCATCGCGGGGCTGGCGCCCGTCGCGACGGCCCCGGACGCCTCGGCCGGGTGGACGGCGGTGTCGGACCGCCGGATCCGCGTCGGCATCGTCGGATTCGGCGTCTGCCAGTTCGGCGCGGCATTCGGGTTCCAGGACCACCCGAACGTCGAGGTCGTGGCGGTCAGCGATCTCATTCCGGAGCGGTGCGAGGCCCTGGCGGCCGCGTGCCGCTGCGCGAAGACCTATCCGTCGCTGGAGGAGCTGGTCAAGGATGACCGCATCGAGGCGGTGTTCGTCGCGACCGACGCCCCGAGCCATGCCCGGCACTGCGTCGAGGTCCTCAACCGCGGGAAGCACGTCGCGTGCGCGGTGCCGGCGGTCTTCGGGTCGCTGGAGGACGCCGACCGGCTGTTCGAGGCGGTGAAGAAGAGCGACCGGCTGTACATGATGTTCGAGACCTCCTGCTTCCACGAAGACCTGCACGCGATGCGGCAGATCTACCGGGCGGGCGGTTTCGGCGAGATGGTCTATGCGGAGGGCGAGTACTTCCACTACTGCCCGGAGCCGATTCCGTCGTTCAAGGACTGGCGGGTCGGCCTGCCGCCGCAATGGTATCCGACCCACTCGAACGCCTATCACGTCGGCGTCACCGGCGGCAGTTTCACGGAGGTCTCGTGCATGGGCATGCCGAGCGCGATCCCCCACCTGCGCCCGGAGAACAACCGCTACCGGAATGCCTTCGGAACCGAGATTGCGCTCTTCCGCACCCGGGAAGGCGGGTCCGCGCGCATGGGGGTGAGCTGGGACACGCCGCACAACGAGGGCGAGATGGGTCGGGTGCGCGGCCGGAAGGGCAGCTACTACAAGGCCTTTGCGGGGCTGGCGCGGAACACGGCCGACGTGCGGCGGCCGCCGCTGCCGCCCGGGGTCGGGGCCGGCGGACACGGCGGCTCGCATGGCCACCTCATGAACGAGTTCGTCACGGCGATCCTCGAGAACCGGCGGCCGCTGGTCAGCGTTGACTGGGCGCTCAACATGACCGTCTCCGGCATTGTCGCCCACCAGTCGGCGCTCAAGGGCGGCGAACTGCTGAAGATTCCGCAGTATGCGCTGTAGCGGCTCGCGGCTCCCGGAATCTGGTTCGCCGGCTACGTGCAGACCGGTCTCGAGCGCGACCTGCGGGCATTGACTGCGGTGGAGGGGCTGCCGGATTTCCAACGGATGATGCGTGGGGCGGCGCAACGCACCGGCCGGCTCTTGAACGGATCGGAGGTGGCCCGTGACGCCGGTCTGGCGCAGGCCACGTGTCACCGCTACCTGAATCTGCTGGAGACCGGCTTTCAAACGGCCAGGCTCCCTCCTTACGCATTGAATCCGGAGGTCCGGCCGGCCGCCCGACGCGAGGCATCGTCCTCTACGGCGGGCAAGAGGTTTGACCGTTGTCCGATGCGATCTTCGCCCTGCCGCACGCCGCTCTCTTCCCCGCCGGCGGACCCCCGATAGCGTGAGGGCGCGAAGATCCGCGGATCGCGCTTGACGCGCGGGCGGGGTGGGCGCAGAGAGGTTTCCATGACCCGACACCGTCATCCCTCGCGCCGCCGCCCCGCGGCGGCGATCGCCGTCGCCTGCCTCGCCGCATGCGCCGCGCCCGCGGCGGAACCGGAACCGGAACCGGTCGGCCCGCGGCCGTACGAGCTGGAATGGGCCAAGCGCACGATCGACGACCACGTCCCGCTGGTGGATTTCGAGGACCTCGCCGGCTGGACGGTCACCGGTCAGCAGGCCGTCGCCACGTTCGTCCGCAGCCGCGAGCAGCAGATCTGGGACGCTCACGTCGGCCAGCTCACCTACCGCGCCACCGGCGCGGCGGGCGAGGTCTGCCTCCGGCCGCCCGCGCCGATTCCGATCACGAACGCCTTCGACGCCGTGACGCTCTGGGTGTACGGCAACAACTGGGGCTTCGCGCCCGATCCGTCCACGCCGCCGGTTTATCTTCACGTGCTGATCGAGGATGCCGCCGGGCAGGAGTTCTCCGTCCCGCTCCGCAGCGTGAACTGGAAGGAGTGGTTCCTGCTCCACCGCCGGCTCACGGCCGCGCAGGCCGAGCGGGTGGAGGGAGGCGCGCGCTGCACGGGCCTGCTGGTGACGGGCGTGAAGAACGCGGAGGACCGGACGCTCTGGTTTGACAACCTCGCCTTCTTCACCGAGGTGTTGGCCCCGATGGCCTTCGAGCCCCGCCCCGCCCGCGGCATCCCGATGTTCGAGGGCCAGTTGTCGCACACCAATTTCACCGCGGAGAAGCTGCCGTTCCCCAACCGCGCCGAGACGATTCTGCCCCCCAACGCGGTGGCGGAGTCGAAGACCGCCGTCGCGCAGGAAACCAACACGGTGGTGGGGTCGAAAACCCCCGTTGCGCCAGCGACCAACACGGTGGCGGCGTCGGAGACCCCCGTTCCGCAGGCGACCAACGTGACGGCGGGGCCGGCGATCGCGGCCGCGCCGGCGACCAACGCGACCGCCGCGGGGGCGACCGTCCCCGCGGCGGAGACCAACGAGGTCGCGGAGTCGAAGGCCACCCTCCCGCGGGAGGCCATCACGTGGCGGCTCTGCTACGAGGGGGCCGACGGACGGCTCGAATACCGCTACACGCCGCTCACCGGTCGGTGGAACGACCTCGAAGCCGTTTGGCAACCCGCCTTCTCCGCGACGAACAAGAGCGCCCGCAAACGCGCGGCCCCCGTGCCGGTGCGGTTCCAACCCTGCGAGGACGGCGGCGTGTGGCTGCAGACCCCGGGCGGGCTGACCGCGCCCGAGGCCGCGGAGCTGCTCGACATCACCGGGGCCGCCGACGGCGTCCATGCGCACTGGCGCCTGTGCGCCGGGGCGGTGACGACGGAGGTGAAGTACGCGTTCCGCATCTGGAACAAGTCGCTGGTGATCGATGTCGCCGCCCCCGGCGGCGCGGTGGGCGAGGTCCGCTTCGGCCGCGCGGTGGGCCTCGACCGGCCGCGCTTCGTGCCCATCCCCTACTACCGCCTCCAGGGCGGACACAACTGCGCGGTCGTCTCGGGGCCGCCGGAGACCCCGCTGTTTCTCATGGGGCACGCGGACTGGTATCTCTCCAACGCCTCCGCCCTGTGGGCGTCGAGCGGGCTGGTCGTCGATGCGGCGGCCTACAACGGCGGCACGCGCTACACGCCCAGGACCGACGGCCGGCGCAACGACTGCTTCGAGCGGTTCTTCATCTCCGTCGCCCCGCGCCTCGAGGAGGTCCTGCCGGTCATCCCGAACCCGGAATCGCCGTGGAAACAGGTCGCCGGGACCCGCGTGTGGCGCGCCCACGGCGCGTCGGACCGCGCCCGCGACGCGCAGTACTGGACCGACATGCACCGGCACGGTCTGACGCAGCTGGTGGTGACCGACCACGAAACCGGGTGGCGGGACGGCGGCGAGAGCTTCACCTTCCGCACGCGCCCCGCGCCCGGCAAGGGCGGCGACGAGGGCCAGCTCGCCTACGCCCGCCTGATGCAGGACCAGCTCGGGTTCGTGTACGGCCCGTACAACAACTTCACCGACTTCGCGCCGGTGAACGAGTACTGGAGCTCCGATCTCATCAGCCGCCTGCCCGACAACCAGCTCCAGCACGCCTGGATGCGCTGCTATGCGCCCAAGCCGGCGCGCGCCGTGGAGTTCGCGGCGAAGCTGCCGCCGGTTATCGAGAAGAAGTTCCAGTTCAGCACGGCCTACTGCGACGTGCACACGGCGGTGGCCCCCTGGGATCGCGTGGACTACGACGCCCGCGTGCCCGACGCGGGGACCTTCGCCGCCGTGTTCTACGCCTACGGCGAGATCATGCTGCTGCAGAAGCAGGCCTGGGGCGGGCCGGTGTACTCGGAGGGCGGGTACCACGCCTACTTCTCCGGCCTGACCGACGGCAACTACGCGCAGGATCAGGCGTACCGGTTCGACGACAACCCCTGGCTCGTGGACTTCGATCTGCGGCGCATGCACGACCTCGGCTGCAACTTCGGGATGGGCAATCCGGAGATGTTCTATGCCAACCGCCGACCGATGCCCGCCGACCCGGCCGAGCGCGATGCCTGGCTCGACCGCTTCCTCGCGGCCACGGTCGCCTTCGGCCATCCGGGTTTCCTGGTCGCCGAGGGCGGGATGGAGACCGCGATGCGGAGCTACTACATGCTTCAGCAGCTCCACAGCCGCTACTGCCTGACCAATGCGGTGGAGATCCTCTACGCCGACGAAAGCGGCCGCCTGGCGGAGTCCACGGCCGCCATGGCCTCCGGGGCCTGCCGGCTGTCGCAGGTCGTGACGCGCTATGCGGACGGCACCATCACGGCGGTCAACGGCCATCCGTCGCGCCGGATGGTCGTCAATGCCTTCAAACGGAAACTCGACCTGCCGCCCAATGGCTATGCCGGCTGGACGGCGGCCGGCGCGATCAACGTCATCTCCTCCGACCGGGACGGCCGGCGCGCCGACTACGCGGACACGCCGGCGTACGTGTACGTCGACGGCCGCGGCCGCTTCACGCGGTTCGCGAAGGCGGCCAGCGCCGGCATCGGCGTGTGCCGCCGACTCGGGGACGGGAAGTTCGAGGTGATCCCCTTCCGGAACTCGGAATTCGGTTTCGCGGTGCAGGTGACCTCCGTTGTCGCCCTGGCACAGGACGGACGCGAGATCGGGCAGGGGGTGGCGCGTGCGGCGCGCGGGCTCAGCTACCTCCTGCCGGTCAAGGACGCGTTCAGCTACCGGATCACCGGCGGCGAGAAGATGAAGCGGGGCGTGCTGGTGTGCGAACGCGCGGAAGTGACGCCCGGCGAGGAGGTCACCGTACGCGGACGCATCCCGCACACGTTCCGCGTGCCGGCGGACGCCACGCCCGGCCAGCGACTCTGGCACGAGTTCGAGAGCGAGTGGATCGATTTCACCGTCGTACCGCCGGCCGAGGTGACGTGGCGGCTCGACGAGCCTGGCCGGCTGTGCGCGGAGATCGTGAACCATCTGGCCTCCGCGGCGACCGGGACGGTGACCCTGGCGGGCGGCGCGCAGGCGATCGAGCTCGCGCCCGGGGGGACGAACACCGTCGCCGCGGAGCTGGCCTCGCCCTCCGCGGAAACGGTGGATACCGTGGAGATGGATCTCCAGGTGGCCGGACAACAGGTGCGTGCGAAGACGAACGTGCGCACGACCCACCGGGCGGAGACGCTCGTGCCCCTTCCGGCCTGGAGCGGCGGCATGGCGCCGCGCGGCCAGGCCGAGCAGAAGGGGTTTGGCGAAAGCGGAGGCCATGCGCATGCGGGTGCGACGGAATGCGGCGGCGTCAAGCGCGAGGGGATCGCCATGCACCCGCCCTACCGCGGCGTGACCGGCTACACGTTCGCCGCCTTCGCGCCGGTGGCGTTGCCCACCCATCCCCCCGCCGCGTTCCGCGCGTGGGTGGGGAAGGGGGATGGCAGCGACCCCGGGGACGGGATTCTGTACCGGGCGATCCTGGCGGCGGAGGACGGGCCGGAGACCGTCTGCGCGGAGGCGACGGTGACGAACCACACCTGGACGCCGGTCGAGGCGGACCTGACCACCTGGACCGGCCGGACGGTGCGCCTGAAACTCGTGGCGGATGTCGGTGCGGCCGACAACCCGAACGGCGACTGGGCATGCTGGGGGGAGCCCCGCATCGAGACGCTCCAGCCGGTGTTCCGAAGGAGACTCGAGCCCCCGCCCCGTCCTTAGCGGCCCGTAGCGTGCATGCAAGACACGATACGCGCGCGATCCGGCATGCGCCGGTCGCTTCCCGCTACGCGACGACGCTTCGCAGTCGCGGCACAAGGCGCTGCGCGTGCGCCGCACAGCAGAGCGCGGCATCCTGAAATGCCGACCGGCAGGGCGGCCACCTCATGGAATCAAAGGAAAGAATCCAGAGGTGGCGCGCCCCGACCGGTGTGGCGGTGAGGGATGAGGCGTCGAGGTCGCGCCAAGCCTCTGTACCGGCGCCGGCGGTCAGACAAATACCCCTCGCTTCCCGCCCGCGCACGAGAGCCTCCGCCCGCAGGCGAGCGTCGACTCTTCACGAAAACCGTTTCACCGCCCTCAGAACATTCAGAACCACAACCACACGATTGGATCAATGTAGCAGGGACCGTGCCATGACCGGCACGGAACGAAAGGCGGAGGGCAGATTTACATCACGGCGCCGATCTGCCAGGGGACGAACTCGTCGCGGCCATAGCCGAGGCATTCGCTGCGGACCTTCTCGCCCGAGGCGTGACGAAGGATCGCGTCGAAGATGCGCCGGCTGACCTCGGCCAGGGGCGCGCCGTCGAGCACGTCTCCGCAGGTGAGGTCCATGTCGTCGCGCTGGCGTCTCCAGAGGTCGTTGTTGCTCGCCAGTTTCAGCGTCGGCACGGCGGCGCAGCCGAAGGCGGAACCCCGCCCCGTGGTGAAGCAGACGATCTGGGCCCCGCCGGCCGCCTGGCCGGTCGCGGACACCGGGTCGTAGCCCGGGGTGTCCATGAACACGAGCCCCTTCGCGGTGACCCGCTCCGCGTACTCGTAGACCGCATTGAGATTCGTTGTGCCGCCCTTCGCGACGGCGCCGAGGGATTTCTCAAGGATGGTGGTGAGCCCGCCCTCCCTGTTGCCCGGCGAGGGATTGTTGTCCATCTCGCCGCCGTTGCGCGCCGTGTAATCCTCCCACCACCGAATCCGGTCGAGGAGCCTCCGCGCGACCTCGGCTGACGCCGCCCGCCGCGTGAGCAGGTGCTCGGCGCCGTAGATCTCCGGGGTCTCGGAGAGGATGGCGGTCGCGCCGTGGGCCGCGAGGAGGTCGACGCAGCCGCCGAGGGCGGGATTCGCGGTGATGCCCGAGAAGCCGTCCGACCCTCCGCAATTGAGCCCCACGATCAGCTCGCTCACCGGGACCGGCTCGCGGCGGCGCCGCGCGGCGGCCGGCAGCATCGCCTCCACCCGCTCGATCCCGAGCCGGATCGCGGCCGAGGTGCCGCCCGCGTCCTGGATGTCCAGGCCCTGCCGCCACGGCTCCTCGCGTCCGCCGAGGGCCTCGAGGAGCAAAGGGACCGGCATCGCCTCGCACCCCAGGCCGACGAGCAGCACGCCGGCGAAGTTCGGATGGGAGGCGTAGCCCAGCAGCGTGCGGCGCAACACCCGCATCCCCTCGCCGGAGCGGTTCATGCCGCAGCCCAGCGGATGGGCCAGGGGCACGACGCCGTCCACGCCGCGCGGCAGTCGATCCCCCCGGAAATGGTCGGCGATGGCCCGGACGACGGTGGCGGAGCAATTCACCGAGGCGATGACGCCGATGTAGTTGCGCGTGCCGGCGCGGCCGTCATGGCGCCGGTAGGCCATGAAGGAAGCGGGGACATCGGCGGGTTTCGTTTCGCGGGCATCGACGCCGATCGCGTAGTCCCGCGTGAAGTCGCCGAAGGCCAGGTTGTGCAGGTGCACGTGCGCGCCGGCGGCGATGGGGGCGGAGGCGACGCCGATGACCTGGTTGTACCGGCGGATCGGCGCGCCAGCCTCCACGGCGCGGGCGGCGACCTTGTGGCCGCTCGGAACGGCATCCCTGACGACGGCCTCCTCCACCCGCTCGCCGGGGACGAGCGGGCGGGTGGCGATGAGCACATCGTCATGCGGATGCAGCCTCAGCCAGGGGGCGGTCGTCATGTCATGCCCCTCCCGGCAGACCGGCGAGGGCCGGCTTCACCCCTTCGGCCCGGATCCGCTCCAGCGAGGAAGCCACCTGTCCGGCCAGACCGGCCACGAGGTTCAGGTCCTCGCCCCACAACCGCTCGTCCGCCAACACCGCCGACACCCACTCGGACAGTCCGGCCCCGGGGGTCCACCGGCTCCAGGCGGTCTCCAGGAGCGCGATCATCGCGGGATCGTCGCGGATCGGGTACGTCTGCCCCCCGGGCCGCACGCCTTCATACTCGCCCCCGGCGCCGCGCCTTCCACGGTAGAAATCGAGCAGCGCGGCAAGGGAAAACGCCAAACCGGCGGGGGCGCATCCGCGGGCGGCGGCGAAGTCCTTGACGGTGGGGAGCACCCGGACCCGCCACTTGGACACCGAGTTGAGCGCGATGGATATCAGCTCGTGGCGGATGTGGGGGTTGGCGAACCGCTCGAGGATCGTGGCGGCGTACGCGCGCCGCTCCGGGTCGGGCAACGGAACGAAGGGGACGATTTCGTCGAACATCACGCGCCGGAGGTAGCCCGCCAGCACGGGGTCCTCGGTGATCTGTCTCACCGTGTCGAGACCGGCCCCGTACGCGGCCAGCGCGCACGCCGTGTGCGCGCCGTTGAGGATCCGCACCTTCCGCGCGCGGTAGGGGGCGAGGTCCGCGGTCCAGACGACCTGCAGGCCCGCCCGGTGAAGCGGGAATTCGTCCGCCAGCCGGGCCGGCCCCTCGATCACCCAGAGGTGAAAGGGCTCGCCCGCCACCAGCAGGGAGTCGCGGTATCCCTGCGCGGCGAAGAAGCCATCCGCTTCGCCGGCCGGATACCCGGGCACAATGCGGTCGACCAGGGTGTTGCAGAACACCTGGCGCCGCTCGACCCACTCGACGAATCCCGCGGGCAATGCCCACGCGCGCGCGTGGCGGAGCACGATCTCCCGCAGGGTGCGGCCGTTGGCCTCGATCAGCTCGCAGGGCAGGAAGACCAGTCCGGCCGAGGCTTCCCCGCCCAGCTTCCGGTAGCGGGCCCACAACAGCGACGCGACCTTGGCGGGGAAGCTGCGCGGACATGCGTCCTCGCCGAACGGCTCCTCCACGTGGGCGATGCCGGCCTCGGTGGTGTTGGAGATCACGAAGCGGAGCGACGGATCCTGCGCGCACGCCACCGTCTCCGCCCACTGCGCGTAGGGCTCCAGGGCCCGGTCGACGCACGACACCACGCGACGATCGTCCACCGGCCGGCCCTCGAGCACCCCGCGGAGCCACACCGTGTACAGGCCTTCCTGTTCCCGGAGCCGCGCGGCCACGCCCCGCGGCAACGGCTGGACAACGGTCACCCGGCCGTTGAAAAGACCCGCGCCGTTGGCGATGTCGATCATCCAGTCCGCGAACGCCCGCAGGAAGTTGCCGTCGCCGATCTGCAGAATGCGCACCGGCGTTCCCCGAACGCTCCGGCTGTGCGACACCCTGAGCCGACCGGTCTCGAGCAGGGCGTGACTGAGCGTTTGCACCGCTGGTTCTTCCATGGGGCCTTCCTATGGCTCGACGGCACGGGCCACGCGTGGCACTGTAGCACAAGTCGGTCCCAAGAGAAGCGATGCGGACATCGGTCGAGGCGGAGGTCATGAACGGTTGCAGGAATGCGATACGCGGCGTCCTTGTCGCCGGCGCATGGGTGGCATGGGGCGCGGTCCGGACGGAGGCGCGGACGCCAGGCGGCGCGGAGATCGCCGTCATTCCCTGGGAAGAGGTCGGCGCGGCGGCGACCGAGAAGTACGGGGGAGACGGGCTTGGGATCGCGCCCACGGCGCAGGGGGCGCGGCTGCGCTGCGTCTTCCAGAGGCTCGAGGGCGATGTCACGCCCGAAGGACTGTGCCTTCGCTCCACCGCGAACGACCGGCCCGCGACGCCGGTTTCGATCACGGCGACCGCCGTGGGGCGCCCGAGCGGGGAACCGCTGGCCCTCGCGCCGCGCGGCACGGTGGACGTGCGGGACGGCGTCGCGCGCAGAGTCCGGCCGGGATTGCACGAGGAGTACCGCGTCGGCGTGGATGGCGTTCGCCAGGATTTCGTGGTGCGGAAGGCCCCGCCGGGGTCGGGCCCGCTGCACGTGGTCCTTGCGCTCTCGGGCGCCACGGCCGAGGAGACTCCGGGCGGGGCGAGGCTGACGCTTCCCGGGGCCGGCCGCCGCCTGGCCTACAGCCGCCTGCGCGTGACCGATGCGACCGGCCGTACGCTTCCCGCCCGGCTGGTCGTGCCATCGCCGGACCGCCTCGCGATCCGTGTGGAGGACGCGAGCGCCGTCTATCCCGTGCGGGTGGATCCCACGTTCAGCGATGAGAACTGGCGCAGCATGGGGGTGGCGCCGGGGCTGAACGGCGATGTCTACGCTCTGGCCGTCGACGGGACCGGCAACCTGTATGCCGGGGGGGTGTTCAGCCTCTCGGGCGACCTGGCGCTCAACCGTGTGGCCAAATGGAACGGCGCCGCCTGGTCCGCCCTCGGCTCGGGCATGGACGATACGGTTCTCGCCCTCGCGTGCGACGGCGCCGGCAACGTGTACGCCGGCGGCTGGTTCACGTCGGCGGGGGGAGTCGCGGTCAACTACGTCGCGAAGTGGGACGGCAGCGCCTGGTCCCCCCTTGCCTCCGGCATGAATGACTTCGTCTACACCTTGGCGTGCGACCACTCCGGCCACCTGTATGCCGGCGGGCTGTTCACGACGGCGGGCGGGGTCGAGGCCGACTACATCGCCCGATGGAACGGCAGCGCGTGGTCGGCCCTCGGCGCGGGCATGGACTGGACGGTGAACGCCCTCGCGATCGACAACGCGGGCACCCTGTACGCGGGAGGGGAGTTCTGGGTGGCGGGAGAGGTGGACGCCAATTACGTTGCCCGATGGAACGGCGCGGCCTGGTCCGCCCTCGGCACGGGCACGGATGACTCGGTTCAGTCCCTCGCATGCGACCGGTTCGGCAACCTGTACGCGGGCGGCTGGTTCAAGGAGGCGGGCGGCGTCGGGGCGAACTACGTGGCGAAATGGAACGGCGTCGCCTGGTCGCCCCTCGGCTCGGGCATGTCCTGGGTCGTGAGCGCGCTGGTGTGCGACAGCAACGCCAACCTCTACGCCGCGGGCGGATTCATCACGGCGGGGGGCGTGGTCGCGAACAGCACGGCGAAATGGAACGGCAGCGCCTGGTCCGCCCTCGGCTCGGGCACGGACTGGGTGGCGGATGCCCTGGCGCTCGACGGCGCCGGCAACCTGTACGTGGGCGGCGACTTCCAGATCGCGGGAGACGTGGAGGCCAACTACATCGCCCGGTGGAACGGCGCCGCGTGGTCGGCCCTCGACATGGAAGGGACCGGACTGAATGCGTTCGTGAACACCGTCGTCATCGATTCGGCCGACCGGGTCTACGTCGGGGGCGCCTTCACCCGGGCGGGCGGCGGCGCCGCCCATCACGTGGCCAGGTGGGATGGCGCCGGCTGGTCTCCGCTGGGCTCGGGCATGGACGGGTCCGTGGTGGATCTGGCGGTGGATGCCTCCAACCACCTCTACGCAGGGGGATACTTCACGACGGCCGGCGGGGCGGCGGCGAACCGTATTGCCAAATGGAACGGCGCGGCCTGGTCCGCCCTCGGCTCGGGTCTGAATGGCCAGGTCGAAACCCTCAGATTCGATGGATCCGGTCATCTCTATGCGGGGGGTGGCTTCACCGCGGCAGGCGGCATCCCGGTCAACTACATCGCCCGGTGGGACGGCGCGGCGTGGACCGCGGTCGGCTTGGGGATGGACGACGAGGTCTACAGTATCGTGTTCGACGATGCCGGTAATCTCTACGCGGGAGGCATGTTTGCGACGGCCGGGGGAGTCGAGGCGAACTGCATCGCGCGATGGGATGGGGCGGCGTGGTCGCCCCTGGGCTCGGGGACCGACGATGTGGTGCTCGACCTGGCGATGGACGGCGCCGGCAATCTGTATGCGGGCGGGTACTTTGCCACGGCGGGCGACCTCGCGGCCTACCATATCGCCCGGTGGAATGGAGCGGCGTGGTCGGCCCTCGGCTCGGGTACGGACCGTCCGGTGTGGGCCCTGGTCGTCGACGGGACAGGCGGTCTCTACGCAGCCGGCGAGTTCACGACGGCGGGCGGCGTCCCGGCCAACAACATCGCCCGATGGGACGGCGCGGGGTGGTCTGCCCTTGGTTCGGGCATGAACGACAGGGTGTACAGCCTGGCACTCGACGGGCGGAACCGCCTGTACGCGGCGGGCGATTTCACCAGGGCCGGAGGGGTCCTCTCCGGGTACGCCGCCTATGCGGTGCCGGCGGCGGCCTGCAGCGCGACCCTGACCGGCATCAGGGGCGTCGGCGTCGGCGTTTTCCAACTCCTCTTCACGACGGACGCCGCCGAGCACCTGATCCTGCAGAAGAACACCAACTTGGCGGGCGCCTGGCAGGACGTCGGCGAGAGTTTCAGCAGCCAGCCGGGCCCCAACACCCTTCCGGTCTCTTCAAGCGATCCGGCGGCCTTCTGGCGCCTCAAGCTGGCCGAGTAAGCGGAACCTTGTAGCCACGCCGCTGTGCGGCGTGTGCGTCGCGCTGGATGCCTAACACTAATGCTCACGATCGTGCGCGCTAACGTCAGACATGGCGGCGGAACCATCTCCGGGGGCGGCGCGGTTCTTGCATTCCCCATTCGGGCCGGTACACTGTCGGCCGCAAAGGGGTGTTCCTGCGGGCACACGTACCCCGGCAAAGGAGTCATGAAATCGAGTGGGCATCGTCTTGCCGGCCGGCTCGCACTTGCGGGTCTCGTCGCCGGCCTCGCCCCCGGCGGGCAGGGCGCGGACACGGAGCCGCCGACGCGCCCGCTACCGCTCACGCTCACGGCCAAGACCGGGTCCTCGGTCTCGCTCTCGTGGGGCGCGTCCACGGACAACGTGGCGGTGGTCGCCTACGAGGTCCTTTGCGAAGGGAGCACGGTCGGCTCGTCGCCGTCGAACGCCTTCCTCTGCCGCGGGCTGGTGGCGGAGAAGTCCCTCACCTTCCGCGTCAGGGCCCGCGACGCCGCGGGCAACCTCTCGCCCCCCTCGAACGCGCTCCTGGCGACGCCGGAGGCCGGCGGCCTCACCTCGCCGCCCGCCATCGTGCGCACGAACTTCTCGGCCATCGTCGTCAACTACGACCCCTTCATCCTCGTCGACGGAGCGCGGCGCCGGGTGGGCGAACACTTCGGCCACCGCAAGGTCGACGCGCTGATTGCCCAGTACATCGAGCTCATGCGGAAGGCCAGCGGCGGCCAGATGAACTGGTCCGTCACGAGCCGGTTCGACCTCGACGAGTGGGCGCCGGGCGAGGACTCGCCTTCGCCGGTCTTCGATCCGACCAACTGCGTGGCGCTGCTGGAGCAGGGCCACGAGTACCGGGCGTCGTACCCGGCCATCCTGCGGGATCCGCGCTTCGACATCATCGGCCGGGCCAATCGGGGCGAGCTCGACGCCGTCTGGGTCTTCGGCGCGCCGGGGGTGGGTTTCTGGGAGACGGCGATGGCGGGTCCGAGCCCCTACTGGATCAATGGCGCGGAGACGGTCGAACCCGCCCTGCGCGCTAACATCGTCTTCTACGGCTTCGGCAAAGAGGGTCACCAGGGGGTCGGGTTCATGTGCGAGAACACCTGCCACATGACCGAGATCATCCTGCGCGATCACCTCGCGCCCACGTGGCCTCTCAGCGTGGCGAGCCGCGTGTTCAACACGCTCAATCCGGACAATCCGGCCCGCGCGCTGACGTCGCGGTTTGTCCATGCGTGGACCCATTTCACCCAGGCCGAGGCCGCGAGCTGGGATCCCGTCCTCGTAGCCCCCGGCGGCGCCCAGGCCGGACTCTCCCACTTTCCGCCCGTCGCGCTCCACAACTACAACTGGAGCACCCGGGTCCTCGACTTCGAGAACCCCGGCCCGTTCCGTGCCTGCGACGGCACGTGGTCGATCGACGAGGGCGAGTACCACGTCCTGCCCGGCGACGGGGTCAAGGCGGTGGCCGTGGACGAGATGACGCTGGCGGACGAGATGGGCGACTACCACCCGCTGGAGGCCTTCTCGGACGCGGACGTGGAGCTGACCGTGCGGGTGATGAACGGCGCCGCGCCCTCGCACGCGGGATTCCTGTTCCGCGTTTCCGCGTGCGCCGCGGGGCCCAACCGGGTGCGCGGCTACTACGTGGGACTTGACGTCTTCCGGGACCGGTTGATCCTGGCGAGGCTGGACAACGCCTTCCTCCCGTTGACCCACGCGCCCTGCGCCCTCGAGACCAACGTCCCGTACCGGCTGCGCCTCGAGGCGCGCGGCGGCCGCATCAGGGCCTATCTCAACGACAGCCTCGCGCCGCTGATCTCGTTTCTCGATTCGAGCGGCCTCACGGGGGGATTCGGTCTCGCCGCGTACGGCACGGAGGCGTTCTTCGATGACCTGGGCATCACGTCCCACACGACGAGCACCGCCGACAAGTGGTACGGCTATCCGGTCGGCCAGGCGGCCCCCCGCGACCTCACGCCCCTGGAATGGGACGGCGACCGGGAGATCGCGATGGACGCCTTCTACGCATGGTGGTGGGAGCACCTGCCGAAGAACGGCGGCGGGCACTACGCGACCAACCTGCAGGACGGCTCCTGCTCGCTGCTTCTCAACACGTGGTGGCCGTACATCTACGATCACAACCGGTTCGGCGTGACCCGCCCGTTCCCGGACATCGTCTTCCCGCCGGAGGATCTCACGCCGCCTTCCCCGCCCTCGGGGCTGACGGGCGCCGCCCTGGACGCGTCCCGCGTCCGTCTGACGTGGACCGAGGCCCGGGACAACGTGGGGGTGACGCGGTACGTCGTCCACCGCGACGGCGCCTTTCTGCGCAAGACCACGCTCCCGCAGCTCGTGGACACGCATCTTGCGCCCGGCACCCGCTACTCGTATCTGGTGCAGGCCTGCGACGGCTCCGGCAACGTCTCGACCGGCGTGCCGGTCGGGGTGACCACCCCGACTTCGAGCGGGCAGCGGGACGAACGGGCGGGGGCAGCACCGTAGCGCCCTTCCCGAGCGTGATGCACGCTTCGGCGTCGGCTCTGTAGCCGCGGCGCGATGCGGCCCGGGCCGAACGGATCGCGCGCGATCCCGGTGCGGACGCGGCGCCTTCGCCGCGTTCCATGCGCGCGTTGGATGGCGGCCCGCCGCCTCACGGGCCGGCGGATTCGATCCGGTACAGGTGCGTCTTGGTGCGGAGGAAGAGGGCCTTGCCGGACACGGCCGGAGATGCCATGCAGCCGTTCTCGAGCTCGTTCGTCGCCAGCACCTCCAACGTTCGGCCGGGGTTGAGCACGAGGGACTTGCCCTGCTGGTTGCAGAAATACAGCCGGCCATCGGCGTAGATCGGCGACGCGGCGTAGTTGCCGCCGAGCCGTTCCTTCCAGACCACGTTGCCGGTGGCGATCTCCACGCAGGTCGCCGCGCCGTCGTCGTTGACCATGTACAGCAGGTCGTCCACGATCACCGGCGACGCGGTCTTGGCGGCGGACTTGCCGACCTTCCAGGCGACGTGCGTGTCGGTCACGTCGCCCCGGCCGCCGACGCGGATGCCCCACAGTTCCGTCTCGCCGAGGCCGGTGAGGATGAGCGCGAGGCCCCGGCCGTACACCGGCCGCGGCGCGGCGGACCACGCGAGGTAGCGAGCCATCCACATCTCGCGGCCGGTGCGGGGGTCGTAGGCGTAGGTGGCCTTCGCCCCGGGGCTGAACATCTGCGGCTGGCCGTCGATGGCGACGATCAGCGGCGTGCTGTGCGCCTTGCGCAGGTCGCCTTCCTTGGCGAATCCCTGAAAGCCCTCGGCGTCGTTGAACTTGACCGAGCGGTCGGTTTTCCAGACGGTCTTGCCGGTCTGCTTGTCGAGGGCGACGAGGTACTGCACGTCGGCGCCGTCCATGGTCAGGATCACCAGGTTCTCGAACAGGATCACCGACGACGCCGGGCCGCGGAAGTGGCGGCAGGGCAGGTCCGTCCGCTGCCAGAGCACCTTGCGCGTGGCCGTGTCGAGGCACGCGGTGCCGTAGCTGCCGAAGTGCACGTACACGCGTCCCGGCTCGATGGCGGGCGAGGGCGACGCATATCCGTTGACGCTGTTGCCGAGCGGCTCGGGCGTGTCGCAGTGGAAAAGCTTCTCGTTGAACACCAGCTTGCCGGTCCCGGCGTCGACGCAGAGCGCGAAGAAGTCGTGTCCGTCCGGTGTCGCCGTGGTCATCCAGACCTGGCCGCCCATGATCACGGGCGTGGACCAGCCGCGGAGGGGGATCTCCGTCTTCCACCGGACGTTGTTGGTCTCGCTCCACCGCAGGGGCAGACCCGCGGCCTGCGGCCCCGCGTGCCCGTCGCCTGTCGGCCCGCGAAACTCCGGCCAGTCGGCCCGCGCGCCCGCGGCCGCCACCGCCGCCATCGCCAGCCATCGTGCATGAACGGTTCGCATGGTGTCTCTCCGCATCGTTCGAGCCCCGGTAGTGTTCCACCGCTCGCGGGATGTTACCGTCTCCGGTGGACTTGAACAGAAAAACCACGCCCCCCGTCGTCCGGCCGGGAGACGTCCGCGCCAGCGGACGCGGGCCGTCCGGTCAGGCCCGCCAGGGACGCGGGCGGTTCTGCGCCCGGGCGACGGCGTCGCGGGTGATCGTGCAGTCCTCGACGATGTCGAAGTCGAACATGCCGGCGAGGACGAAATCGGCGCCGCTGTTGAAGGAATAGGGGAAGGCGTCCGCCGGAGGAATCGCGCCGGCGGCCATGACCTTGAAGGCGATCCATGGCTTGGCGACGCCCTTCATGAACTCGACGGTCTCCTCGGGATTGCGGCACCAGTAGCCGGGCGTCTCGCAAGTGGTCGTCTTCGCCTCTCCGGGGCGCGGGGCGCTCGGGTAGCGGTGATGGTGGAGGGTCTTGATGTAGAAATCGACGGGCCACTGTTCCTTCTCGATCTGGATGACGGCATCGAGCTCGTGGGCGCCGAGGCCCACCGGCGGGCCGAGCAGTTTTGCCTCTTCGAGCCGTTTGCGCAGCAGGGGCATCTTCCCCTCGCGAAGGCACTTGTCGGTCTGTTCGCCCCAGATGTAGATCGCCTCCGCCCCGAAATCGACCATCGCGCGCAGATCCTCCGAGTAGCGCAACGCATCGTCCACCTGGCAGGTCGAGTAGAGGATCGACTGGATCCTCCCGCCGTTCCTCCGGTGCTCCCCGAGGATCCGGAAGACGGTGGGCGTGATGTTCACCGAGAGCGTGTTGATGCCGCTGGCCTCGGCCCTCTCGATCGTCTCGCGGACCTTGGCGTCGGTGTTGTAGGAATTGACCAGCTTGCCGATGTAGCGGAGGTCGCGCGTGTGCTGGTAACGCGTCAGCAGGTTGCCGCCGAGGATCAGCCGCGTGACGTTCATCGCGCCGAGCTTGCCCGTCGGCAGCCGTTCCTTCGGCGCCGCCGCGGCCCCCTCCGCCGGGCTCTCCGCCGCCTTCGCTGCGGCCGCCAGCGCGGTGGAGGCCAGCATGGAGCTGCGCAGAAACGCGCGCCGGTTCAGTCTGTCGTTCATCGTCCGCTCCTTCCGCCCGCCGTCTGACGGGACGGCGCCTGTCGGACGACACGTTCACCTGTCCCCTGCAACCGGTCGCCCGGGGCGCTTGTCCGGCCGCGATCATGCCGAAGCGTCGCCGCGACGGCAAGAACAAGACGGACAGAACAAAACCGGCGCCCCTTCGCGAAGTCCGCCGCGGTACGCGCGCCGGTCAGGAGCGCCCGCGGACGCCCCGGCACGGTCCGGACCCTGGACGCGCCGCCGCGCCCGCGTTCCGGACCTTGGAAAAGGTCGCGCATGCCGCCCCATCCTCGACGTCGGAGTTGGACCTTGGGACCTTCGGACTCCGCACTTGACTTCCAGGGTGGGCTGAAGATCATTAGGAAAATTAAGTTTTGTCATTCACACCGTAGCGCAGTCGGGTCATGATTCAAACGGTTCGATCGTCCCTGGCGGGAGTCCTTCTGTCCCTGGTTCTCACCGCGCTCTCGTTCTCGTCGCGGTCCGATGCCGCGTTGGTGCATCGCTACAGCTTCACCAGCGATGCCAGCGATGCGGCGGGCGCCGCCCACGGGACGTTGCAGGGAGGCGCGACCCTCTCGGGCGGGGCGGTCGTGCTCAACGGCAGCACCGCGTTTGTGGACCTGCCCAACGGGCTCGTGTCCACGCTGACCGACGCCACCTTCGAAACGTGGCTGACCGACAACGGCAGCGGGAACTGGTCGCGCATCTTCGACTTCGGCTTCAGCACCGGCGGCGAAGGTTCGTCGGGCACGGGCACCAACTACATCTTCCTCTGCCCGCAGAGCGGCAGCGGCACCCTGCGCGGCGGGATCCTGGTGAACAGCCTGGGCGGCGAACAGATGGTGGACTGGGCGGGCACCCGCCTGCCGGTCGGCTCGCTCAAACACGTCGTCTGGACCCTGGACGCCTCGGCCCACGTCGCGCGCCTCTACGTCGACGGGGCGCCGGTGGGCGAGAACGCGGCGATGACGTTCAACCCTTCCCAGCTCGGCTACACGCTGAACAACTGGCTCGGCCGCTCGCAGTGGAGCGGCGACGCCTACTTCTACGGCAGCATCACGGAGTTCCGGATCTACGACACGGCGCTGACCGCGGAGGAGGTCGAGCAGAACTTCGCGTGGGGACCCGAGGTGGCGGCGAACGGGCCGGTGACCGTCGTCACGCATCCGCAGAGCCAGGCGGTCGTCGAGACCCGGCCCGTGACGTTCAGCGTCGGCTATGGCGGCACCCCCCCGGTCCGCGTCCAGTGGTTTCGCAACGGTTCGGCGATTCCGGGCGCGACCAACGACGCCTACACGATCCCCGTCGCGGGATTGACCAACAACGGCGCCATCTTCAGGGCGGGCCTCACGAACACGCACAACGGCACGACATACAGCGCCACGAGCGGCAACGCCATGCTCACCGTGACCGTCGACACGGATCCGCCGGTGCTGGTGCGGGCGGCCAGCCTCTATCCGGGCGAGGTGCTCGTCACCTTCTCGGAAGGCCTGTTGCCCTCCACCGCCACGAACGTCACCAACTACGCCATCACGCACGCCGGAGGCGCCCTGGCCGTGACGGGCGCGCGGTTCGGAGCCACCGGCTCGAACATCGTCCTCACCACGGCCGCGCAGACCCTGGGCACCACCTACACGCTCACCGTCAACCACGTCCGCGACCTCGCGGCGGCCGCCAACCTGATCGCCACCAACAGCCAGGCGACGTTCGTCGCTTCGCTCTACGTCAGCGCGGACATCGGGGATCCGGCCTCCGCCGGGACGTTGACCCCGGTGGCGGACGGGTACGATCTGACGTCGGGCGGCGCCGGCCTGGGCGGCGGCAGCGACCAGTTCACGTTCGGCTACCGGTCGCTGACGAACGACTTCGATGTCGCCGTGCGCGTCGACGCGCTGGAGTTCTCCGGCGCGTGGGCGCGCGCGGGTCTGATGGCCCGCGACGGCGTCGGGGCCGACGCGCCTTTCGCCGGCAGTTTCGCCACGCCGGGGCCGGCGGGCTGCCACTTCATGTCGCGCGCGAGCGACGGCGCGGACGCCGCGATGGCCGGGTCGTTCCCGGTGAGCTACCCCGACACCTGGCTGCGCCTGCGCCGTACGGGCAACGTGTTCGACGGCTTCGCCAGTCTCGACGGACAGACGTGGGAATGCCTGGGTTCCGCGACCATCGCGATGTCCCCGGACGTGCTGGTGGGCTTCGTGCTCACCGCCGGATCGGCCGACCGTACGACCTCGGCCCGGTTCCGCGACGACGGCGCCGGCGGCGGCGTCATCGTGACCAACGCCCCCCTGCCGTTCGAGCCGCTCGGACCGTCCAGTCGGCGCACCCCCCTGGCGATTTCGGAGATCATGTACAATCCCCCCGGCGCGTGGGAGGGCACGAACAACCTCGAGTACATCGAGATCTGGAACTCCGGACTCGTGACCGAAGACCTGTCGGGCCACCGCCTGAGCGGCGAGATCGCCTACCAGTTTCCCGACGGCACCACCATCGCCCCGGGCCAATTCCTGGTCGTGGCGAAGGAACCGGCCGCGGCGCAGGGCTTCTACGGCGTCGCCTGCCTCGGCCCCTACACGAACAAGCTCTCCAACAGCGGCGGCGCGCTGCGGCTGCGCAACGAGCTCGGCGGCATCCTGCTCGAGGTCGAGTACGACAACAAACTGCCGTGGCCGGTCGCGGCCGACGGCGCCGGCCATTCGCTCGCGCTCAGCCGGCCCAGCTACGGCGAGAACGACCCGCGCGCCTGGTCCGCGAGCGACGCCATCGGCGGATCGCCCGGCGCGTTTGAACCCTACGGCGCCGAACCGGCCCGCGGCGTGGTCATCAACGAGTTCCTCGCCCACACCGACGATCCGGTGCAGGATTACATCGAGCTGTTCAACACGGGCGCGCAGGCGGTGAACCTCTCCGGCGCCTGGTTGAGCGACGAGCCCGGCACCCACAAGTTCCGGATTCCCGACGGCACCGTCCTCGCGGGGCGCGGCCGGGCGGCCTGGAACCAGACGCAGCTCGGCTTCCAGCTCTCGGCGGATGGCGAACGGATCTTCCTGGTCAACTCGAACCGGACGCGCGTGCTCGACGCCGTGTCGTTCGAGGGCCAGGCCAACGGCGTCTCCTTCGGCCGCTATCCCGACGGCGCCCCCGGGTTCCAGGAGCTCTCGACCCTCTCGCAGGGCACCGGCAACGCGCCTCCGCTCGTCCGCCCGCTGGTCATCAACGAGATCATGTATCACCCGATCTCGGAGTCGGAGGAGGACGAGTACATCGAGATCCACAATCGCGGGGCCTCCGCGGTGGATATCGGCGGCTGGAAACTGCGGGGCGGCGTCGCGTACACGTTCCCGAGCAACACCGTGATCCACGCCGGCGGCTATATCGTTGTGGCCGGGAACCGGACGAACCTGCTGGCGAAGTACGCGCAGCTCAACCTCACGAACACGTTCGGCAACTACGAAGGCGCGCTCAAGGACAGCGGCGAACGCATCGCCCTGACGATGCCGGAGGACCTGGTCAACACCAATGCCCAGGGCGCGGTGGTCACCAACTTCTACGACATCGTCGTCGACGAGGTGACCTATGGCGACGGCGGGCGCTGGGGCCGGTGGAGCGACGGCGGCGGCAGCTCGCTCGAGCTCGCCGATCCGGATTCCGACAACCGCCAGGCCGCGAGCTGGACGGACAGCGACGAGTCGGCGAAGGCGGCGTGGACGACGATCGAGGTGACGGACATCCTGGAGAACGGGCAGTCCGCCGCCCTGGTGAACGAAGGCGGCACGGGGTACGGCGTGGCGAATCGCTTCGAGTTCTTCCTGCAGGGCCCCGGCGAGGCGCTCGTCGACGACCTGGCGTTCCTGAGCAACGGCGGGTCGAGCCTGGTCGCCAACGGCAATTTCGAAAGCGGCCTCACCGGCTGGACGCTGGGCGGCGTGCTGCGCGGGTCGTACGCGGAAGGCGGCGTCGGGGTCGGCGGCAGCCAGGCGCTGCACCTGGTGTCCGTCGACCGCGGCGACACCGGCCCCAACAAGGTCTGTCGCGCCCTCTCCGCCACCGCCGCGACCGGCGCGCCGAACACCGGCACCATCCGGGCCTCGGTGCGCTGGCTCAAGGGGTCGCCGTACGTCCTGTTCCGCCTCCGCGGCAACTGGATGGAGGTCTCCCGGCGGCTCAATGTGCCGTCCAACTGCGGCACGCCGGGGCTGCCGAACTCGCGGCTCGTCGCGAACGCCGGACCGGCCCTCGCGGACGTGTCCCACGCCCCCGCGCTGCCGGCCGCCGGGCAGGCCGTGGTCGTCAGCGCCCGGCCGGTCGATCCCGACGGCCTTGGCGCGGTGACGCTGCGCTACCGGCTGGATCCCGCGACGGGCTATGCCGCCCTCACGATGCTGGACAACGGCACGGGCGGCGACGCGCAGGCGGGCGACGGCGTGTACTCGGCAACGCTGGCCGGCCGGCCGGCGGGCACGATGGCCGCGTTCTACGTGTCCGCGCTCGATGCCCTCTCGGCCTCGAACGCGTTTCCCTCCGGGGTGCCGGTCCGCGAGTGCCACGTCCGCTGGGGCGAGGCGCCGGTGGCGGGCGGCATCGGCACGTACCGGCTCTGGGTGACCGCGTCGAACATCGCGTTCTGGACCAGCCGCGAGAAGAACGCCAACGACCCCGTCGACGCCACGTTCGTCTACGGGCGCGACCGGGTGATCTACAATGTGGACACCCTGTACAGCGGCAGCCCGTTCCACGTGCCTTCCTACGACGGCCCGCTGGGCACCATGCCCCCCGACTACGAGGTGAACTTCCCGCCCGACGACCGGTTCCTGGGCTCCGGGCCTTTCGTGCTGACCGCGTACGACGTCGTCAACAGCGGCTGGTTCTACAACGACGACTCGGGGCAGGTGGACCTGACCGGCAACTGGATCGCCCGCAAGCTCGGCCAGCAGTACAACCACCGCCGCCACGTCCACGTGTTCATGAACGGCGTCCGGCGCGGCACGATCTACGACGACGCCCAGCAGCCGAACGGCGAGATGCTGGACGAGTACTTCCCGGACGACACCGGGCGCCGGCTCCGCAAGATCGAGAGCTGGTTCGAGTTCGCCGACAATGCCCAGGACCAGGGCAGCACCTACGCCACGATCGCGCGGGTCAACAAGAGCACCGGCGCCCTCGACGCCAAGCGCTACCGCTGGAACTGGCGTCCGCGCGCCACGGACGATCCGGACGACTGGTCCGCGCTGACGAACCTGATTGCCGTGGTCAACGACACCGCCGCGCCGGACTACGAGGCGCGGGTGCGGACGTGGATGGATGTGCCCCGTTTTCTGCGTCCCGTCGCCACGCATCACATCTGCGGGAGCTGGGACAGCTACGCCTACAGCCGCGGCAAGAACATGTACGCCTACCAGCCCGACGGCCAGCCGTGGCGGCTGCTGATGTGGGACATCGAGATCGCCCTGGGCGCGGGCGGCGACGGTCCCACGCAGAGCATCTACACGATGTTCGACTCCACGCTGCTGAGCCTGATCACGAGCGTCCCGGCCTTCCACCGCGAGTACCTGGCGGCTTTCCAGGAGGCGGTCGACACCACGCTGGCGGCGGGCGCGGCGGACGCGCTGCTGGAGGAACGGTACGCGAGCTTCCGGCAGAACGGCGTGCCGATGATCTCGCCGCAGTTCATCACGGCGTGGATCGCGCAGCGGCGCGCGTACCTGCTCACGATCCTTCCCGCGGCGGCGTTCACGGTGGCCAACGCCCCCTACCAGGTCGTCTCCGGCAGCAACACCGTCACCCTTGCCGGCTCCGCGCCGCTGAGCGTCGGGACCCTCCTGGTCAACAGCAATGCCTACCCGGTCACCTGGACGAGCGTCACCAACTGGAGCGTGCTCGTTCCGCTGGCCGCCGGCACCAACGTCCTTTCCCTCTCCGCGCTGGATCGTGACGGCCATGCGATCGCGGGCGCCACGGGGACCGTGACGGTCCATTACACCGGAGCCGATGTGGCGCCGGAAGACTGCGTCGTGTTCAACGAGATCATGTATCAGCCCGCCGTGGCGGGGGCCGCGTTCATTGAGATCTTCAACGCGCACACCAACCGCACCTTCGACCTCTCGAACTGGCGCGTCAACGGCCTGGGATACGTCTTCCCTCCCGGCTCGATCCTGCCTCCACGCCGCTACCTGGTCCTGGCGGAGGATGCCTTCGCCTTCACCCAGACCTACGGATTGACCCACCTGGTGTTCGGCGAGTATCCCGGTTCGCTGGACCCGGACGGCGAGACCCTCACGCTGTTCCGCCCGGGCGCGGGGACGAACGAGATCGTGGTGGACCGTGTCCGCTACGAGGCGTCCGCCCCGTGGGCCCCGGCCGCCGGCGGCGCCTCCCTGCAGCTGGCCGACGCCGCGCAGGACAACAGCCGCGTGGCCAACTGGCGGACGCAGGCGTCCGTGACCAACATCACCGCCGCCACGCCGCAATGGGTCTATGTCACCAAGACCGCGACGCTGAACGCCAACGCCAGCCGTTTCTACCTCTACCTCGGCTCGGCGGGGGAGATCTACATCGACGACGTCATGCTGGTGGCCGGCAGCACTCCGGGCAGCGGCGCGAACCTGCTGGCCAACGGCAACTTCGAATCGGCGCTCTCGGGCACCTGGACGATCTCGGCGGACTTCGCCGGCTCGGCGCTGAGCACCGCCGAAAAACACGGCGGCAATTCCAGCCTCCGCATGGTCGCCACCGCGCCCGGCTCGGGGTACGGCGATTCGATCCAGCAGACCCTGTCCAGCACGCTTCCCTGGGGCGGCACGTACAGCCTGAGCTTCTGGTATCTCCAGAACAGCGTTGGCGCGCCGTTCATCGCCCGGCTCAACAGCTCCAGCCCGTCGGCGGGCATCTACGTGTCGCTCGACCCCGTCCTCCCCTCCGGAAACACCACCAATATCATCCCCGGCTGCACGCCGGGGACGGCGAATTCCGTCGCGACCAATCTTCCGCCCTTCCCCCCCGTGTGGCTCAACGAGCTGCAGGCCGACAACGTCACCGGTCCGCTCGACAACTACGGGCAGCGTGATCCGTGGACGGAGCTCTACCACAGCGCCGGCACCAACTTCAGCCTGGCGGGCTACTACCTGAGCGACACCTATACGAACCTGACGAAGTGGGCCTTCCCGGCCAACGCTTCGGTTCCGGCCGGCGGTTTCACGGTCGCGTGGTGCGACAATGAGACCCACCAGGCCGCCGCCGCCTCGATCCATGCCGGCTTCCGCCTGGCGTCGGGCGGCGGCCACCTCGCGCTCAGCCGCCTCGTCAGCAACGCCGTGCAGATCGTGGACTACCTGAACTACACCAATCTCGCGGCCAACTGGAGCTACGGCGACATCCCCGACGGGCAGCCGTTCTACCGCGACGCCATGTTCTACCCCACGCCCGGCGGCGCCAACAACGGCGCCTCGCCGCCGATCACGATCTTCATCAACGAATGGATGGCGGACAACACCTGCACCCTGATGGACCCCTCGGACAACGACTACGAGGACTGGTTCGAGCTCTACAATCCCGGCACGAACGCTGTGGACCTGGGCGGCTACTACCTGACGGACGATCTGGGCGATCCGTTCGGATTCGAGATCCCGGACAACGGTCACTACACCGTGCCCGCCGGCGGCTACCTGCTCGTCTGGGCGGACAACGAGATCGACCAGAACAGCACCAACCGCACGGATCTTCATGTCGACTTCGCGCTGTCCAAGCAGGGCGACGCCATCGGCCTGTTTGCGGCGGACGGCACGATGATGGACGCCGTGAGTTTCGGCGCGCAGCCCGGCGACGTGAGCCAGGGCCGGTTCCCCGACGGCGCGCCGGCCGTCTATCCCATGGGCGCGCCCACGCCGCGCGCCGGCAACGTCCTCTCCAACAGCGCGCCCACACTGGCGGCCATCAGCGACCGCGTGCTGACGCTCGGACAGACGTTGAGTTTCACGGCAGCCGCGAGCGATGACGACCAGCCGCCGCAGACGCTCACCTTCAGCCTGTCCGGCGCGCCGGCCGGGGCGTCGATCGGCTACTACAGCGGCCTGTTCAGTTGGACGCCGGCCGCCGCGGGCACCCAGACGATGAGCGTGGTCGTGAGCGACGACGGCACGCCGAGCCTGAGCGCAACCCAGCCGTTCACCGTCGCCGTCGTGCCGCCGCCGGTGCTGGGCAATCTCGCCCTCGGCGGCGGCCGCATCACCTTCAGCTGGCCGACGGCGCAAGGGCAGGGGTACCGCGTGGAATACAAAGACGACCTCATGGACGCCCTCTGGTTCGTCCCGCCCGATGGCGCGTACACGGGCACCGGCGCCCCCCTCTCCTTCACCAACTGGCTGGACGAGGACACCGTGCGCCGCTTCTTCCGCATCCGCCTGGTGCCTTGAGCGCAGGGCGGACGCTGCGCATGCGTCGCGGGAGGATTCGGTTCACACCCGAAGATGCTCGTCCCCCCATGCGAAGCCTCCTGGCGAAGGAGGTCCAACCCGGTGAAACGAGCGGGAAAGACGCGGCGAGGGCACCGCGTCCCCAGGCAGAGCCCTGCGTCTCTTCCGGGTGCAGGGCAGGGCGCGGTGACTCACTGAGTCGGACAGGGCGTCCGAAGCCGCGGCCTCTTCGGACGACAGGTACCCGCTTCGTTGTTCCATTAGCGACCGCACTATCCTTACCCCAGAAACATAGCGTGAAACACGAGCGACGCTAAGCGCCATAGTTAGCACTTGACTTACTCGCTATGGCCGTGCATTGCTAGGTCCGCGATAACTCGATAACGAGAGAAAGGTACGGGTCGTACTATGGCAGACGCATATAAGAGTGGACAGACATACAAGCAGGGAGATGTTGTCGCGTCTCCTGAGAAGCCCAAGGGAGGGCTTCCTGCCGGTTACTTCT
Source organism: uncultured Verrucomicrobiota bacterium (assembly GCA_964610105.1). Lineage (GTDB taxonomy): Bacteria > Verrucomicrobiota > Kiritimatiellia > PWTM01 > PWTM01 > CAZSUU01. Next base: position 48,470 of record CAZSUU010000036.1, read on the forward strand.
GGCGAGCTCAGAGAAAGACCAAAGGGGTATGGGTAGTCTGTAAGACTCCGAAGGTTAACACCGAGGAGGTCATCAAATCTTCGCTGGCCGACGTACTGCGTTACCTGGGCAAAGCGAGTAAGCAAGGGATTACAGACGGCGTGCTCACTGCCTTTGCCGAGGTCAAGGCACGGATTGCCAAGTGGGAGACAGAGGCTCTTCCCGAGATCATCAAGGCCAAAGAGGCGAGACTGGCAGAGCGGGAAGCGGAGCTGGAGAAGGAGCGGACAGCTATCAGGGAGCTTAAGGCCAAGGCCAAGGGCAAGGCCTGAGCCCTCGGGGGCTTCACGCCCGATTCCTTTACACGTGCTTGCCCTCGTCTCCCCGAGGGTGGCGATCGAGCGGAAGCCTGCCTTTCCTCGGTCATGGGGACCGCCCAGCAAGATGATCGATCGATGGGAATCAATGTTCAAGGAGCGCCGAGTCGGTTATTACCCGTCCGCTGCCGGGCATCCTTCTGGGAGACATATTGAAAGAACGGCATCCCAGCCTTGACCGCAACTGCCCTCAGGGCCGTGGCACAGTGGCCTTTGCCCACGCCGGGGTTGCCGACCACGATGACGACCTCCGCCTTCTAGATCCAGTGGCACTCAACCGCTTCCAGCATGCGCTGCTTGTCGATGCCCGGGGAAGCGGTGAAGTCGGAGTTCTCGAAGCTCTTCGACACCGAGAAACGAGGGCGCGCGGGTAGAGTTGGCCAAGAGGAGGCGTCGCAACGCCCGCACACATCCTCGCCGCGATCCACGCCGCACGCGTCAGCGTGACGACGGGTAGATGTCCGCGGCCGCGGAGGCCGTCGACGCGGAGAATCATCTTGGGCAGATCGCAATTCGCCTTCGCCGGTCGACGCGGAGGCGATCGTGCGCGTCGGCAGAAGCGGTGTTCGGCCTCCGAGCGACTGATGCGGGCGATGCGTGTTGAACCACTCGACGCCGACGGTCAGTTCCGGTCGGATATCGCCATTGCGTTGGCGGAGTCGGCCGCTTTGCGCGAGACCATGCCCGTATGTCGAACCGGAGGCGTCTGTTCCTCCGCGTTGAGGGCAGCTCGGCTCGACGCCGCAATGGACACCGCAGGACAACCAGGGCGGCTGGACCCACCAGTCAGACGCCGAGAACCGACTCATCGAAGCCGTGGAGACCCCGGTCCAGACCGGCGCTAAGAAGCTGACCTTCGGCTACGACCACATGTCGCGGCGGTATTCGAAGAAGGTCTACGTCTACACGGCCGCCTCCCAGTATGAGCTTCAGTCGTCGATCGCGTTCGTGTACGATGGATGGAGCATGATTCGGGAACTCGATGCAAGGAACGGCAACGCGGTCATCCGGAGCCACGTGTGGGGCCTCGACCTTCCCGGCTCTCTTCAGGGCGCGGGCTTGTCCGCCATAGCCCAACGAGCGACGGCGGGGGGAGTCGGCGGGTTGCTCGGAACCCTGACTTCCGATTCCAGTCTCCTGACCGCCTGCTACGACGCCAACGGCAACATCGGCGAGTACGTTGCCTCGGATGGTACCATCGCAGTCCACTACGAATTCGATCCCTTCGGCAACACCACCGACTCTTCCGGCACGAGTGCCGGCGTGTTCCCGCACCGGTTCAGCAGCAAGTATCTCGATGGAGAGACGGGGTTGTATTACTACGGCTACAGATACTACGCGCCCGGAATCGGGCGGTGGGTGAGCAGGGATCCGATTGGTGAACGGGGGAGGAGTCAATCTCTACCTCATCGTCTACAATTCAGCCCTTTGTTCTGTTGACGCATTGGGGGCGGAATCGTGGAGCCCCCCTGTGAGAAGCCGGAGGACGTGGGGAAGGAGTATCTTTCGAAGAATGGAATGAAATGGAACATCAGCCTGTGGAACGCATCGACACCTATTGCGGAGGCAGAGAAGTGGCTCGCAGCATGGGGACGCATATCGAATGGGAATGATGTTTCCTCTCTCGTGAACTCATGACCCAACGCGGGGAAAGAGATTGCGAAAGCCCTGCCGTCACTCCCGATGGTTGGTGTGAACCATGGGATTTCATCAGCGGTTCAAAAGTGAGACGCAGAAGGCTTTCGAAAAGATGAAGCATGCCAGACTGAGCTTGTACATCACCTACAAATGCGAGACTTGCGAGTGCAAGAAGAACGAGTACTCATTCAAAGAAGAGGAGCGGAAGACAGATCGACGTTTCTACTGCCGGACAAGATTAGTGCCTTAGCGGTCCGTAGCGTGCATAAGAAGCAAGAAGATTCATGCGGC
>CAZSUU010000037.1:0-50651 GCA_964610105.1 uncultured Verrucomicrobiota bacterium
TCCCGAACGCCTTGTTCTACGCTATCGCATGACCCGAGGCTGAACCAAACTCCAGGCGCGGGCAGGATTGCCCGCGTTACGAAAGGCGCGTGGAACGTGGCCATCTTGCGCAGGACTGGCGCGTGCCCCCCGCGCACGCGGGTGTCTCCGGTCCTGGAGGGCAGGTGGACGCCGATCTCCGGGCGGCGTTGCGGAGACTCCGCCCAGGCTCTGCGACGTCTGAGGTTGCACCCCGCGTATGCGACCCCGCCGAATCGCCTTTATCGCCCGGCGCGCAGCGCATATAGTACCGCCCTTCACGAGGCGACCATGAAAGCCCGAACCGCCAGAATTCACCGCAGGACGCGGGAGACGGACATCAATCTGACGCTGAACCTCGATGGTTCGGCGCAGTACTCGGTGTCCACCGGCATCCCGTTCGTCGATCACATGCTGGAGCTGCTGGCCAAGCACGCGATGTTCGACCTGACCCTCCGGGCCAGGGGCGATCTGGAGGTGGACTACCACCACCTCGTCGAAGATCTGGGCCTCGTCCTGGGCGACGCCCTGAACCAGGCGCTCGGCGACCGGAAGGGCATCGCGCGCTACGGGTTCTTCGTGCTGCCGATGGATGAGTCGCTGTGCCTCGCCGCCGTGGACCTCGGGGGCCGGCCGTTCCTGGTCTACGAGATCGCGAACCGCAAGAAGCGGATCCGCGATTTCGACCTTGGGCTGATCGAGGAGTTCTTCCGGGCGTTCGCCACGCAGGCGCGGATGAACCTGCACATCTCGCACCTGTACGGGCAGGAGCCGCACCACGCCTACGAGTCGGTGTTCAAGGGCGTGGCCCGCGCGCTGCGCATGGCGTGCGCGCCGGATCCGCGCGAGCGGGGCATCCCCTCGAGCAAGGGTGTCTTGTAGTGATCATCGGCCGAGGACAAGAGCGCCGGGATGGTGTGGAACTCAAATTCCAAGTCTCAAACGTCCATCCGCGGATCCGGCCTCCGGCCTCCCGCTTTCAGACTACGGGCTACCGACTGAGATGATCGGCATCATCGACTACGGCATGGGCAACCTGGGCAGCGTCGAGAACGCCTGCCGCTTTCTCGATCTGCCGGCGCGGATCGTCACGCGGCCGGACGAGCTCGATACCTGCCGGGGCGTGATCCTGCCCGGCGTGGGGGCGTTCGGCGACTGCCTGCGGCACCTCGACGAGCACGGGTTCGCGCGCGCGCTGCCCGGCTGGCTGGCGGTGGGACGGCCGTTCCTCGGGATCTGCGTCGGGTTGCAGGCGCTGTTCGAGTCGAGCGAGGAGAGTCCCGACGTGGACGGTCTCGGGCTCCTGGCGGGGACGGTTCGCCGCTTCCGGCCGGGCGAGGGGTGGAAGGTCCCCCAGATGGGATGGAACCGGCTGTCCATCCGCGCGCCCGACTGCCCCATCTTCGACGGCATCGCGGACGCCTCGTTCGTGTACTTCGTGCACTCCTATCACGCCGTGCCGGCGGATCCGGCGGTTATCGCGGCCACGACGGACTACGGCTACTCCTATGCATCGGCCGTCTGGCGCCACAACATCGTGGCCGTGCAGTTTCACCCCGAGAAGAGCCAGGCCGTCGGACTCCAGATGTTGAGGAACTTCGGCGCGTGGGTCCGCCGGAGCGGAGAGCGGACATGAGCGGATTCAGGATCCTGCCCGCGATCGATCTCAAGGACGGCCGCTGCGTGCGTCTGCGGCAGGGGCGCGCGGAGGACCAGACGGTCTACTCCGACGATCCCGTGGCGATGGCCCGGCGGTGGCGCGACGAGGGCGCGGAGTTCCTGCACGTCGTCGATCTCGACGGCGCCTTCCAGGGGCGCCCCGTACACCTGGAGATCGTCCGCCGGATCGTCGCGGAGGCGGGCGTGGCGCTGGAAATCGGCGGGGGGCTGCGGACCGACGACGATATCGCCCGGGCGCTCGCCGCCGGGGCGGCCCGCGTGATCCTCGGAACCCGCGCGTGTGCGGCGCCCGGGGAAGTGCGGCGGCTGGCGGCCCTCCATGGCGATCGCCTGGCCGTCGGCATCGACGCGCGAAAGGGTCTCGTGCAGGTCAGGGGCTGGACCGAGACCAGCGAGGTCCGGGCGGTCGACCTCGCCCGGCGCATGGACGAGATCGGCGTGCGCGTGCTGATCGTCACCGACACCGGCCGCGACGGCATGATGCAGGGCACGAATGTGGACGCCATGGCGGCGGTCTGCGAGGCCGTCTCCTGCCAGGTGATCGCGTCCGGCGGGGTCTGCTCGCCGTCCGATGTCCGGAAGCTCGTCGCGCTCGGATGTCCGAACCTTGGAGGCGCAATCGTCGGGAAGGCCCTCTACGACGGCGCTGTCACCCTTCGCGAGATGCTCGACGCGGCCCGCTGATCGGCGGGCGCGGCGTGGCGGGGTCTATCCGCCGGCTCTGGACATCTTTTCTATTGCATCCGGAGGGGGCGCCTGTAGTTTGATGGCAGGTGGTCTTGCGGCGGGGGCGGCGTGGAGAGGTGCGTCTGTACAATCGGCGGGGCGCGATCATGAAACTCAGTCGCGGGGTGTGCGTGGCGGCGTGCACGGGATTCCTCGTGGGGTCTTCGTTTCTGCCGGTGTCTGTGGCAAAGGCGAAGACGGTGGCCTACTGGCGGTTTGAAGAAGGGCCGGAGGGAGCGAACGTGCCGCATGGCGGGCAGGGGGACGGCGTGTTCTTCGCGGGCGTGCCCGACCGGTCCGGCAACGACTACGCCCTGTCGGCCTGGAATGAGGGCTTCGGAGGATTCACCTATCAGACGGATGTGCCGGCCGCGGTCATCCCGCAGACCGGCGAACCCAACCGGTACAGCGTCAGAAACAAGGGCTCTCATCCCTGCCTGTGGAACAACGAGATGAGGCTCTGGAGTCCGAAGACCTGGACGGTGGAAGCGGCCTTCCAGCCGGAATCGAAAAACTACCGGACCCTGGTCGGCCGCGACAGCCAGGGTTCCGTGGTGGGCAAGCCCGACCTGGCGGCGCTCTACTTCCAAGTCCAGCCCGACCAGTCGATGGCCATCAAGTTCTGCGATGTCAGCGGCTTCTGGCACGAGGCCATCTCCTCCGCCGGTCTGGTGCAGACGTTCGACCATCCCGACAGCGGGGCCGGCGTGTGGCAGGCGGCCGCGGCGGTCTCGGACGGCGACACGCTGTCGTTGTACTACAAGAACATCGAGCACGGGGATACGGACTACAGGCTGGTTGCCCAGACCGACCTGAAACGAAGCGGCAGCCCGGACAGAACCCTGGCGGCGGGCACGGGCGATGGCGAGGATTGGGACGCCGGCGACTTCACGGTGGGCCGCGGGCTGCATAATGGCGGGCACATCGACCGGGCCTATGGTTTCATCGATGAGGTGCGGATTTCGGACACCGCCCTGACCCCCGCCGAGTTTCTCTTTTCCGTTCGCGCCGTGACCAGGGCCACGACCTCCGCGGGCGCCCCGCCGACCGCGGCCGGCGCGCCGCAACCCCGCCGCGCGAATCCGTGGCTCTGGGCCGGGGCCATCGCCGCGCTGCTGTTGGGCATCGCCATGCTGGTCTTTGCCCTCAAGTGAGGACGCATCCTCCCCCCGCCTTCGCGGAATCCGCCCCTCCGGGTCGGCGAGGCCGCCGGCGGTCTCAACCGGTCGTCGCGACGAGGTCGTAGTCCAGGCTGGCGGTGACGGTCGCGCGCACACGTTGACCCGCGGACAACCGGGTGGCTTGCCGCCCGGCGAGGTAGGTCACGCCGTCGACCTCCGGCGCCTGTCCCCCGTGGCGGGCCGTCCAGCGGGCATCGGCGTGGGGGCGCCGGGGGACGGGCGCATCGACCATCACCTCGATCGTGCGGCCCACCCACGCCCGCAACCGCTCCCGCGAGACCTGTCGCTGCGCCTCCATGAGCGTCGCCCGGCGTTCCTCGGCGAGCGCCTCCGCCACCCTGTCCGTCGCCGCCGCGGAGGGCGTGCCCGTCTCGGGCGAATACCGGAAGACCCCCGCGTGCAGGAAATGCCCCTCGCGGAGAAAGGCCAGCAGTTCGGCGAAATCCTCCTCCGTCTCGCCCGGGTGACCGACGATGAACGTCGTCCGCAGGCAGACGCCGGGAAGCCTTGCGCGGATGCGGTCGAGCAGCCGGCGGGTCGCCGCCCCGTCCATGCCCCGTCCCATGCGTGTCAGCATCGCGTCGGAGATGTGCTGCAGCGGGAGGTCGAGGTAGGGACAGATCCGCGGATCGGCGGCCATCGTGTCCAGCAGGCGGTCGTCGACGAACCGCGGATGCGCGTACATCACCCGCCACCACACGTCGTCGGGCAGGGCCAGCAGCGACCGCAGGAGCTCCGGAAGGCAGCGCCGGCCGTGCAGATCGCGCCCGTAGCTGGTCGTGTCCTGGCCGATCAGGCACAGCTCGCGGGCGCCGGAGGCGATCAGGGCGCGGGCCTCCTCGACGATCTCCGGAATCGGCCGGCTGACCTGCGGGCCGCGGATGCGCGGGATGGTGCAGAACTGGCAGCCGTGGGAGCAGCCTTCCGAGATCTTCAGCGGGACCGAATGGGGCGAGCCGGTCACGAGGCGCGGGAGCCGGTGGAAGGCGGACAGCTTCTCCGACGCGGTCCCCCCGGCGGCGAGGTCCGCGTCCGCCGCCGCATCCTCGCTCAGCAGCGCGCGGCAGAGCGCCGGGATTCGAAGGTAATCGCCGAAGCCGATGCGCGCATCCGCCGGCCGCAGGCACTCCGCCTGGGCCGGCACGTCCGCGGCCCTCTCGACCAGGCAGCCGAGCGCGACGATCCGCCGGGGTCTCCCCCGCCGGCGCTGCCGGGCGAGAGCGGCCAGCACGCGCCGGGTCTCGTCCCGCGCGTCGGCGATGAAGCCGCAGGTGTTGACCAGGCACACATCGGCCTCCCTCGGCGACTCGCAGACGAGGAACCCGTCCTGCACGAGCGCGGCCAGGATGCGCTCCGAATCGACGGTGTTCTTGGCGCATCCGAGGCTGACGAGGCAGGCCACGGGCGGCGGCGCGGGCGATCCCCGCCCGCGGGGCGCGTGCCGTTTCATGCGGCGCGCTCCAACACGCGTGGAAGAAGGGCGGACATGTCGGATTCGGGTGCCGTACCCTGAGGCGGCGAGTCACGACCCACGACTACGGGTCGCTCCATGCGCCGACGGCATTCCTTCCGTTCCTCCGTGCCGTCGCGCCGCTTTCAGGGATTGTTCCGCCGCCCTTTCCACGGAGAAACCCCACGGAGAACCTCATACGCATCTGCGTGTCATGGTACAGCGGAACAATCTAGGCGCGGGGAGGGTCCGGCACAAGACCCAAAACCGCTTTTATCCGTTGCCCGCGCCCGCCCCGTGGCGTATGCTCTCCGGCTCCGAATTGTACCGATCGCAACGATGGAATCGTCACGCATGAAGAGACCGGTGTCGAAGGGCTTCAAGAATCGGGATTTCGTGGTCGCCGACCTGGCCTTGGCGGATTTCGGCCGGCGCGAGATGCGGCTGGCCGAGCATGAAATGCCGGGCCTCATGACGCTGCGGGCGCGCTACGGGAAGACCCGTCCGCTGAACGGGGCGCGCATCAGCGGATCGCTGCACATGACGATCCAGACCGCGATGCTGATCGAGACCCTGCAGACCCTGGGCGCCCGCGTGCGATGGGCGAGCTGCAACATCTTCTCCACCCAGGACCACGCCGCGGCCGCCATTGCCGCCCGGGGCACGTCCGTCTTCGCCCGCAAGGGCGAGTCGCTGAAGGAGTACTGGGAGTACACCGATCGCATCCTCGACTGGGGCGGCGGGCTGGGGCCCAACATGATCCTGGATGACGGGGGCGATGCCACGCTGTTCGTGCACCTCGGCTATCGCGCGGAGGACGATCCGGCGGTGCTCAGGGGGCCGTACGGAAGCGCCGAGGAGGAGGTCCTCAAGGCGCAGATCCGCAGGGCCATCCGGCGGGACCGCGGGCGCTTCCACCGCATCGCGAAGGACATCCGGGGCGTCAGCGAGGAGACCACCACCGGCGTCCATCGCCTCTATCAGATGCAGGCGCGCGGCGAGCTGCTCTTCCCGGCCTTCAACGTCAACGACTCCGTCACGAAGTCCAAGTTCGACAACATCTACGGCTGCCGCCACTCGCTGGTGGACGGCATCATGCGCGCGACCGATGTGATGCTCGCGGGCAAGGTCGCCGTGGTGGCCGGCTATGGCGACGTGGGGAAGGGGAGCTGCCAGTCCCTGCGGGGCCAGTGCGCGCGCGTCATCGTGACGGAAGTCGATCCCATCTGCGCGCTGCAGGCGACGATGGAGGGGTACGAGGTGATGACAATGGACGAGGCGTGCGAGGTCGGCGACATCTTCGTCACCGCGACCGGCTGCTGCGACGTCATCACCGAGCGCCACATGCGCCGCATGAAGCACCAGGCGATCGTCTGCAACATCGGGCATTTCGACAGCGAGATCCAGGTCGACCCGATGCGCAAGTACGCGTGGGAAGAGATCAAGCCGCAGGTGCACAAGATCACCCTGCCCGGCGGGAAGAGCATCCTGCTCCTGGCCGAGGGGCGCCTGGTCAATCTTGGCTGCGCCACGGGCCACCCGAGTTTCGTGATGTCGAACAGCTTCACGAACCAGGTGCTGGCCCAGATCGAGATGTTCACCCGCCACGGTCGGTATCCCGTCGGGGTGTACACGCTGCCCAAGAAGCTCGACGAGGAAGTGGCCCGCCTCCACCTGGAGCGGCTGGGGGTGAAGACCGACCGCCTCACCCGCGCCCAGGCGAAGTACCTCGGCGTGCCGGTCGATGGGCCGTTCAAGCCGGACCACTACCGGTACTGACCGGAGCCGCCGGAACGTCCGTCGGCCCGCAACGCCGTCGGGCATGGCGAGTCAGGACGCGTGTCCCCGGGCGGGCGGGGTCTTGCGGACGGTCGACCGCGAGGGCCAGGTTTGCGCAAGGGGCATCGGGTACGAGACACACGAGGCATTCTGTGCGCGCTCTGTCGGATCTGTCCGTCAACGACCTCCCGCTCCGCGATGCGGAAACATGACGCGCCGTGCGCCCGCGGTCTACTTGGCATCCAGTTCGACGAGTTTCTGCCTGGCTGCCTCCGCAGGCTTCCAGAACCAGCCCTTGTCGTCCCAGCACTGGGCGGACTTGAAGTCGCTCACGAGTCTGCCGTACGCTTCACGGGCGCCCTTCTTGTCGCCCTTCTTGAGCAGGACCTCGCCGCGGAGGAACAGGCAGGTGCCCACGTCGTTGAGCGCCCAGCGCTTCAACGTCTCCTCCTTGGGCTCGTCGGCCGGAAGCTCCTTCAGTGCCTCCTGCATCTTCTTCGCCTCCGCCGCGTAGAGCTCGATGCACTTCGCCGTATAGGCGAGCGCATCGTCGAGGTTCTGGCTGCCGAGCGCCTTCCACGCCCGTGCGGTCAGCGTTTCCGACTTGAGGTCGTCAAAATCCGGCGCGGCGGGCGCCGGCCGGCTGACGGCGAAGTTCAAGGCCAGAGCCGCGAGGGCGGCGACGGCTGTTCGAATCGACCTGATTCCGTTCATGCTTCCTCCGTCCTGTCCGCTGAAAGATAGAAGCATACCCCATTTTTTGCGGGTAGTCGAAGGGCGGCCGCCGCTTCCACGACCGGACCGTCGGCTGCGCGATGTCCGGATCTGCCATTTCGATGATACGATCGTATCATCGAAATGGTATATTCCGCTAACAGGGCGCGGACGTCTGCGCTGGATTGCCCGATGGAAACACGACGCGCGGGCGCGTTCTTGCGGAGGACCGTATGAGCAGGTCGACAACCGGGGTGTCACGCCGGGAGTTCCTGCGTGCGAGCGCGCAGGCCGCCGGCGGCATGGCGCTGGCCGGGTGCGTGACGAAGGGCGGCGATGAGCTCGCCGCCCGGCGACCCAACGTCGTGTACGTCTTCGCCGACCAGTGGCGCGCCCAGGCGACGGGCTATGCCGGCGATCCGAACGCCCGCACGCCGAATCTGGACCGGCTGGCCGCGGAATCGGTCCGGTTCACCACGGCGGTGTCCACCTGTCCGGTCTGCACGCCGTACCGCGGTTCGATGCTGACGGGCCAGTTCCCGCTGACCCACGGCCTGTTCATGAACGACGTGCCGCTCGATCCGGCGGCGCCGACCATGGCGAAGATCTTCGCGGCGGCCGGGTACGACACGGCCTACATCGGCAAGTGGCATGTCGACGGGCACGGCCGCAGCAACTTCATCCCGCCGGAGCGTCAGCAGGGCTTCGCGTATTGGAAGGCGCTCGAGTGCACGCACAGCTACCTGCGCTCCGCCTACTACGAGGGGGCGGATCCCGCGAAGAAGTTCTGGGAGGGCTATGACGCCGCGGCCCAGGCGCGCGATGCGGCGGCCTACATCCGCGGCCGGGCCGGCGCGGCGAAACCGTTCCTGCTCGTCCTGTCGTGGGGTCCGCCCCACGATCCCTACCGCGAGATGCCCCGGGAGTGCCTGGAGCGCGTGATGCCCGCGGAGATGAGACTCCGGCCCAACGTGCCCGAGGATACCCCCGCGGTGCGGCTGGCCACGGGCGGCTACTACGCGCACATCGCCGCCCTCGACGACAGCCTGGGCGTGGTGCTCGACGCGGTGCGGGAGGCCGGGATCGCGGAGGACACGGTCTTCGTCTTCACGTCGGACCACGGCGACCTGCTGTTCTCGCACGGCCAACGCAACAAGCAGCAGCCGTACGACGAGTCGATCCTCGTTCCGCTGCTCCTCCGGTATCCGCGCGCGCTCGGCGGCAGGGGGCGCGTGGTCGAAACGCCCGTCTGCCCGCCGGACCTGTTGCCGACCCTGCTCGGGCTCTGCGGGGTCGCCATCCCCCCGTCGGTCGAGGGGGAGAGCTTCGCCCCGATGCTGGCGGGCGGCGCCGGCCCGCGGCGCGACTCGGCGCTGATCATGTGCCCGCAGCCCTTCGGCCAGTGGCCCCGCGCGAGAGGGGGGCGCGAGTACCGCGGGGTGCGCACGCGACGCCACACCTACGTGCGCTCGCTCGACGGCCCGTGGCTGCTCTTCGACAACGAACGCGATCCCTGCCAGCAGACGAACCTCGTCGGTCGGCCCGAGGCGGCGGGCGTGCAGGCGCAACTGGAGGCGGAGCTGAAACGGTGGCTGGAGCGCACCCGTGACGGGTTCAGGCCGGGCGAGGAGTACGTCCGCCAGCGGGGGTATAAGGTCGACGCCACGGGCACGGTGCCGTACGGGCCGTAGACGTGGTCGACCGTGGGCTTGTGTGACGTCGGCGCGTTTCCCGCATCGCGCACGCTGCTCTGGGATGTCGGGCGCCTTCGTGCTTCGTCGCACGCGCCCTGTGCATCCGCCGGGGGCGATGCGGATGGGGCCGAAACGCAAAGCTCGAGTGTCAGACTCCCATCAGGCTACTCTCCGTCCGTTGTCTCCTCCTGCGCCCGCGTCCCCGGACCTCGCGAGAGTCTCAGGAGGGCGAAGCCGAGAGCCGGGAGAATGAAGGCGAGCCAGAGCGCCCAGCCGAAACCGGCCTGTACGCCGCGACTTCCCGCCCAGGCGTAGATGCCGCACAAGGGAAGGGTGCCCGCGGCCGAAAGCAGCACAAAGGTCCGCCGGGAGAGATCGGTCAGGCCGGCCGCGCAACTGACGACCTCCGTCAGCATCGGCACGCTCCGGCTGAGCAGGATCGCCCATACTCCATAGCGACGCATGAAGCCGTCCACGCGCACCTCCTCGCTCTCGCCGACCAGCCGGCGGAAGGCCGGGCGGCCGTAGCGGCGGCAAAGGCCGAATCCGATCAGCGCCGAGCCCATCGCGCCAACAAACGCCGCCGCCGTGCCGGCCACCCAGCCGAGGAGAGAACCGGACAGCGTCATCACGACGCTCGAGGGCACCGGCAGGAGCAGGTCGCCGGCGAGGAGGCCGATCACTGTGGCGGCGGCGAGCCACGTACCGCCGCGCGATGTGCGGACGGCCTCCATCCAGCCCCCGACGGCGGCTCCGGTCATCCATCCCATCTGTTCGGCCAGAAGAAACAGAAGGGTGAAGACCAGGAACATCGCCAAGGCCATTCGCAGAAGCCACTTCATGGTCGTGACAGATGAAGGCGAATCAGGGCCGACGCGGCCTCGTCCGTCGCCTTGAAGGCGTCGTCGCCGCCCTGGTTGGCGCACACGAGCACCGCGAAATCGCGCCGGGGGGCGAGCCAGGCGTTCGCGTAGTTCATCGTGTTGCATCCGCAGTGATTCAGCGCCGGGCCGCCGGCCCACTCCCGCTCGGTCACGAGCCAGCCCAGGGCGTATTCGCCGTCGAAGGGAGCCGTGTGCAGCCGGGCATAGGAGGCGGGCTTCAGCAGCCCACCCTCTCCGCGCGCCCCCCGCAGCTGGTCGGCGATGAACCGGCCCCAGTCGCCGATCGTCGCGTGCACCGTCCCCGCGGGTCCGAGCAGCGGCGGATTGTCGGTCTCCGGTCCGTTCGTCCGCGCCGGGGAGCCGTCGGCCAGGTGGGGCCAGGGCTGGTCGATCCGCCCGCGCGTGCCCGTCCCGCCGAAGCCGGCCGAGGCCATGCCCAGGGGCGTGAAGACCAGGTCGCGCATCTGCTGCTCCCAGGAACGTCCGCCGATCGCCTCGATCACGGCGCCCACCACGACGTAGCCGAGGTTCGAGTACTCATGCCGCACGCCGGGTGCGTTCGCGGGTTTCCGGCCGAGGGCGGCGCGCGCGACCCGCGCGCGCTGCCCTTCGATCGTGCCGCCGCGCCGCGCTTCCTCGTTCCAGTCCGCGTTGGCGGTCAGGCCGGCGCGGTGGGTCAGCAGGTGGAGCAGGGTCACGCCCTTGAGATCCGGGTGGACATCGGGGGCGAGGGCGCGGGCCTGATCGGCGACCGGTTTGTCCCAGTCGATGCGGTTCTCCTCGGCCAGCCGCGCCGCGAGCGTCGCGGTCATCGCCTTGGTGTCGGATCCCAGGTGCCAGAGATCGCGAAGGGTCGCCGGCACATCCGTCCCCCGCTTGCGTACGCCGACCACGCCGGCGGCCGCGAGTCCCCGGCTGGTCACGATCGCGCCCGCGAGGGCGGGGATGCCGTGCTTCTCGCGGATCGGCCGAAGCAGCCGGGTCACCCGCGCATCGCCGTCGCTGGGGCCGCCGCCGGCGATCGGGCGGGCGGCGCCGTTCTCCGGCTCGCCCGCGGCGGAGCCGAGAGCCGGCGCGAAGGCCAGCACGGCGGACGTGAGTATGGCGCAAGGACTCATGCGCCAGAGGATAGCAGGATGAGCCGGATTGAGGATGGAAATCGACCGGAGGCGGCGAAAGGATCGGGCTTCCGGTCTGCGCCTCGTTGCCGCATACTGCGCGGGACGGGTCGCCGCGCCACAGCGGCGTGCCTGGAAACCCCGGTTGGAGCTCGCCGCCCTGGGAGATCGCAGATGGATTGGAATTTCGGCAGGATCTCGGAACTGGCCACGGGCTACTGGCCGGCGGCGCTCCTTTCGGCCGCCGTGGAACTCGGGGTCTTCGAGGCGTTGGCGGCGCGGCCGGCGGACGCGGCCGGGCTGGCGCGCAGGCTGAAGACCGCGGAACGCGCAACGGGGGAGCTGCTGGAAGCGCTGGCCGCCGTCGGCCTGCTGGAACGCGAGGCCGGCGGGCGATATCGCCTCGACGCGGGCGCGGCCCCCTTCCTCGATCCGACGAGCTCCTCGTGCCTGCTCGACGCGCTGCGGTTCAACACCGACCTCTATCCGCTGTGGGGACGCCTGGCCCAGGCGGTCCGCACGGGGGCGCCCGTCATTCCGCCGCAGGCGCACCTGGGACGCGACGTCTCGCGCACGCGCCGGTTCGCGATGGGCATGCACAGCCGCGCCCTGGGCCTCGCCCCGGCGCTGCTGCCCGCCCTCGACATGGCGGGATGCGCCACGCTGCTGGATCTCGGATGCGGACCGGGCACCCTCTCGCGCCTGCTGGCCGAGCGCGCGCCGGGGCTTCGGGTGACGCAGTACGACCTGCCGGGCGTGGTCGAGGTGGCGCGCGCGCTGGCGGCCGACAGTCCCGCGGCCGCGCGGATCGATTTCCGCGCGGGCGACTACCGCCGGGATGACCTGGGCGGGCCCTACGACGCGGCGCTCTACTGCGGCGCGCTGCACCAGGAGGATCCGGCCACCGCCCGTGAGCTGCTGTCGCGGGTGGCGGGCGTCCTTGAACCGGGCGGCCGCGTATGGGTGGCGGACCTGATGCTCGAATCGGACCGCCGGGGGCCTCTGTTCGCGCATCTGTTCTCGATCAACATGATGCTGACCAGCCCGATCGGCCGCGTGTTCTCGATCGGCGAAGCCCGGCGCGCGCTGAACGCCGCCGGATTCGTCGTGGAGGACTGCCGCCGTCTCGGTCCGCTGCCCTATGCCGTGCTCCGCGGACGGCGCAGGGGATCGGCCGCCGGTCGCGCTCAGCCGCGCTCCATCGCTTCGCGCACCTCGCTGCCCAGGACCTCGCGCTCGAAGGGTTTGCGGACGTAGGCGCTGATGCCGATCCGGTGCGCCTCGGCGATGCGCTCCGTGTCGGCGAAGCCACCCGCGAGAATGACCTTCTGGTCGGGTTCGATCTCGCGGATCCGCCGCAGGATCTCGACGCCGTCCGCCTCCTCGCCCAGCACGACATCCAGCAGGACGAGATCGAAGCCCGGCTCCTGGTTCTCGTGCCGCCGGCGGATCAGGTCCACGGCGGCCGCCCCGCTGACCACTTCGGCGACGTCGTATCCCATCTCCGCGAGCAGGCCGGCCGCCTCCCTGCGGTGGGCGTCGCTGTCGTCGACCACCAGGATCCGTCCGGAGCCCAGCAGCGCCTCGTTCGGCTGGGCATCGGCGCTGGCGAGGGGGAAGTACAGCGTGATCTCCGTGCCCAGATGGGGATCGGCGCGCATGTGGGTGAATCCGCCGGTGTTGCGGACCGCGCTGTAGATACGCGTAAGCCCAAGCCCGCCGGCGCTGTGCCGGCCCATGCGGCGCAGGGCGTAGAACGGCTCGAAGAGCCGGTCGAGATCCTCCCACTTGATCTGGGCGGAATGGACCAGGCGCACGTAGACGAAGGGTCCGGCCGCGACCTCGCGATAGTGCCCCTCGGCCTGGGCGAGCTGCTCGCGCCCCGTGATGAGCAGGAGGCGGCCCGGCCCCCTGACGCTCTCGATCGCATGGCCGGCCAGCATGTGCACCATGGTGCGGAGCGCCGAGGCGGCGACGCGGGCGGAAGGGATGCCTTCCTTCAGCCGCGTCTCGACGTGAACGGCGGGCGCCGTGTCGTGCAGCGCGACGAAGGCGGGAGAGGCGAGATAGGCCTGGACCGTCTCGTTCAGATCGCACTGTTCCGTGTCGTCCCTCCGGGCGGATTGGAAGAACTGCAGATCGTCGTGCAGCTGCCTGAGCCGCTTGACGCCCTCCGCGTGCCTCCCCGCGATCGCGCGGGCGGGATGGTCCGGCGGCAGCGCGGCCTCGAGCCCGGCGCGGTCGGAGGCGAGGGTGTCGACGATCTGCTCCATCTCCTCCGCGAGGCCCTCCGCCATCAGCCGCAGCGACTCCATGCGGTCCTGACGGGCCATGCGCTGGTCTTTCACATCGCGCTGGGCCCGGTCCGTCTCCCGCTCCCTCTCCATGCGGCGGCGCAGCTGGTGGGCCGCCAGAACGGTCTGAATGCGATGGATGATCTCCGCCGGCCGGACCGGCTTCTGGATGTAGTCGGCCGCCCCCTGCCGCATCGCCTCCAGGGCGCTCGTGGCCGTGCCGTGCCCGGTGATCACGACCACGGGCACGTCGGGCAGCCGTTCGGCCACCCGCCGCAGGAGGGCGAGCCCGTCCATCTCCTCCATCACCAGGTCGGTCAGCACCAGGTCGACCGGCGTGAGGGCCAGGACCTCCAGCGCCTCCCGGGCCGACGGCGCGGTGGACACGCGGTATCCCTCCGCCTCGATGGAGGCCGCCAACCCGGTGAGAACGAACTCCTCGTCATCCACGACCAGGATGTGCTCCTTCATGTGCCGCTCTCCGCGAGGGGGAGCCGGATGATGAAGCGGGAGCCCTTGCCGGGCTCGCTCTCCACGGTCAGGCTTCCGCGGTGGCCGCGCACCAGCGACTCCGCCACGCTGAGCCCGAGGCCGGTCCCCTTCCGGCCCTTGGTGGTGAAGAACGGGGTGAAGATCCTGGCCAGGTTCTCCTTCGCGATTCCGACGCCGGTGTCCTCGACCGCGATGCAGGCCTCTTCGCCGGCGACGTCGCAGGTCAGGGTGACCTTGCCGCCGTCGGGCATGGCATCGCGCGCATTCATGAGCAGGTTCATCAGCACCTGCACGAACTCCCGGTGCGGGATGGCGAGGCCGACGTGCAGCACGCGCGCCTCCACGCTCAACTTGATCTGCGCCTTCTGGAACTGGGAGGCGAGCAGATCGGTCACGAAACCCACCGCGTCGGCGAACTGGCACGCGCCCTGGGCCTCGCCCGCGCCCGAGCCGATCCACAGGAGCCGCTGGACCAGCGAGGCGATGCTCTCGATGCCGCGCTCGACCATTTCGAGGCTCTTCAGCCGCGGGAAGTCCGGCGGCAGCTCGCGCCGCACGGCGTCGAGGTGCGCCAGCATGCCCTGCAGCGGGTTGTTCACCTCGTGCGCCACGCCGGTGGCCAGCACGCCGAGCGAGCTGAGCTGGTCCGTGCGCTCCATCATCTCGTGCTGGCGGACGTCGAGCACCTCGCGCTCCATCTTCAAGCGCGCCTCCTCCGCCGCCCGCCGTTCGGTGATGTCCTTGACCAGGCCGTCGTAGCCGGTCAGACGCCCCTGGGCGTCGCGGCGGGCCACGGCCGTGTTGCGGACCCAGCGAACCTCGCCGTCCTTCCGGCGGATGCGATGTTCGAGCGGCGGCGTGTCGCGCCCCGCCATGACCTGCGCGGCCTGGGAGAGGACGGCGGCTCGATCCTCGGCCGGCACCATGTCGATCCAGAGGTAGGGATTGCCGGTGTAGTCCGCGGGACGATAACCGGTGACGGCCTCGCAGCCGGGGCCGTGGTGCGTGGCCACGGGGCGCCCGTCCTGCAGCTCCACCGCGTACACGTAGTCGGTCACCGAGGCCAGCAGCCGCCGATAGCGCTGCTCGCTGTCCTTCAGCGCCAGCTCGGACTGCTTCCTCCGCTCGTTCTCGCTCTGCAGCTTGTCGTTGGCCGCCTGCAGCTCGGCGGTCCGTTCGCTGACCATCTGCTCCAGGCGCGAGCGGTACTCCTCCAGCGCCTCCAGCGCCTCGTGGCGATCGGTGACGTCGAGCACGATGCCCTGGTACAGGTCGACCGCGCCCGCCTCGTTGCGGCGGATGATGCCCCGCTCCTCCACCCACCGCTGGGTGCCGTCGCGGCAGCGGATGCGGTAGTCCACGACATACTGGTCCTCGTGGTCGCGCTTGGACCGCTCTATCGCCGCCTCGACCCGCGGCACATCGTCGGGATGCATCAGATCGGCGTAGTGCAGAAGCCCCGAGAGGAATTCCTCGGGCAGGTAGCCGAAGCGGCGCACGTTGTCGCTCACGTACCGCACGGGCCACCCGGGCTCGTCGGCCCACTCGAAGACCACGGCCGCGCCGTGGTTGATGATGGACTCCAGCTCGCGCAGCCGGGCGTCGGTCGCCAGCAGCTCCTCCTCCGCGCGGCGGCGCGAGGTGATGTCGCGCGAGATGCCGAAGGTGCCGATGATCCGGCCGTCGCGATCGCGCAGCGGGAGCTTGACGGTCGAGACCCAGGTGATGCGCCCGTCGGGCCAGGTCTCCTTCTCCTCCTTGCGGATGATCGACTTCGTCCCGCGGATCAGCGCCTGCTCATCCGCCAGCGCCTCGCCGGCGTGCTCCGGGGCGAACATGTCGGCGTCGGTCTTCCCGACAAACACCTCCGGTCCGGGAAGGCCAAACCACTCCGCCATGCTCCGGCTCACGAGGGTGAACCGGCTGTCGATGTCCTTGAAGTAGATGTTGTCGCGCGTGTGATCCAGCAGCGCTTGGAAATGCATCCGGGCGGTTTCCGTTTCCATGAGCCATCTCCCGCTGGCCGCGGATTCTAGCGGATGGGAAACGGATCGTCCAGTCCTCCGAGACACGACCAGCGCTCCGGCGCGAGAGACCGCGTGACCCGGCATCGGAACGGTTCGGCGATGAAGCGGCTCCGGGGGCGGCGCGGCGGCGCGCGAGGACGCCCGTCGTGCAGCGACCCCTGGAGCGGCGGGGCCGTCGGGCGGCGGCCGCCCCGGCGGAGGGACGCCTTGCGTTCGCACCGCGCCCCGGCTAGCATCGCACGGCACCAACGGAAGGACTGGATCGACGATGCCACGTCACGCGACAGTGCTGGCCGTCCTGGCCGTCATGGCCGGGATCACATCCGGATGCGGACGCCCGGGCGACCGCGAGTTCACCTCGGGCATGCGGGAGCTGGACGCGGGTCGCAACGTCAAGGCGCGCGATCTGTTCGAGCGCTCCATCCTCCTCCGCCCCGGCAGCGCCCTCAACGCGCAGGCCTACAACGGGCTGGGCGTGGCCTGCTGGCGGCTGGAGAACGTGCCGGAGGCCGTCAAGGCCTTCGAGGAAAGCCGCCGGCTCAATCCCGACCTGCCCGAGGCGCCGTACAACCTGGCGGTGATCCTGCACCGCGGGGGGGAGGTCCTCCGCGCCTCCGCGCTGCTGGAGGAGTCGGCGATGATCGATCCGACCGACACGCGCGCCCTGGAGTATCTCGGGCGGATCTACTTCGAGCAGGGACGCTGGAGCGACGCCCGCGTCCGGTGGCAGGCGGCGCTCGAGCGCGCCCCCGGTTCGGCCCGCATCCTGGCGGCGCTGGGCACGGCCGAGCTGCGGCTGGGCGGACCGCAGGCGGCGGTGCTGTGGCTGATGAAATCCCTCGAGGCCGATGAGCACTACGCGCCGGCGCTCCACAATCTCTTCGTGATCCACGACCGGGCGCTGGGGCGGCCGGACCAGGCGGAGGTCTTCGCCCGGCGATTCCTCCGCGAGGCGCCGAAGGATCCCCGCGCGGAGGCGGTCGACCGATGGCTCGATGCGCGGAGAGACGCACGGCCTCCCGCGGCCCCCGGGCCGCCGACGTCCACCGTGTCGGTGACCCGTCCGCCGCCCGCCCCGCGCGAACCCGCCCCGGCACCGCCGGATCCCGAGAAGCTGCTGGCGGAGGCCCAGCACGCCGCGCGCGAGGGCGCGCCGCGCAAGGGATTCGCGCTCTGCCTGCAGGCGGCGGAGCAGGCGCGGCTGGCCGGCAACGCGACGCTGCGCGAGCGGGCGCTGAGACGCGCGGCGGATCTGAACTTCGACTACGCGCCCGCCTACCTCGCGCTCGGGCGGTTCCTGCTCGAGACGAAGCGGTACGACTCCGCCGCGCAGGCGTACCAGCAGGCCCTTTCGCTTTCGCCCGAGCTCGGCGAGGCCCATGCCGGGCTGGCGGAGGCCGCGGTGAAGACGGGCGAATTCGACACCGCCGTGGTCTCGCTGCGCAAGGTGGTGCAGCAGCAGCCGGGGAATCCCGATGCCCAGTGGATGCTGGCGGTCCTGTACGACGAGACGCTGGGCCTGAAGGTCGACGCCATCCGCGAGTACCGGGCCTTCACGCGGCGGTTCCCGCAGGACGTGCGCACCGTCAGGGCCGGCGAACGGCTGCGCGAGATGGAGAAGACGCCGACCGCGCCGCCGACCCCCGCCGCCCCCACGAATGCGCCGGCCCCGCCTCCGCCGGCCCCGCCTCCGCCCGCCGCGGCCGGCCGCGCCGCGACGCCGTCGCCCCCCGCGCCCGCGGCACCGCCCATGCCGGCCATCACCGGCCGCCGGCTGGAGCTGAAGCCGGCGGGCCGGACCGACCGCGAGGCCGCCCTCCAGGCGTTCCAGCGCGGGATCCAGCAGCAGCAGCAACGCGATTTCGACCGGGCGGCCTACGAGTACCGGCGGTCGCTGGAGCTCGATCCGAAACAGCCGCTGGCGTTCTTCAACCTCGGGAACGTGTACCGCGAGACCGGGGATCTCGACCTGGCGAAGCATGCCTACGTGCAGTCCCTGTCGCTGGATCCCGAGTATGCGGCGGCGCGGTACAACCTGTCGCTGGTGCTGGACGGGCTGAGAGAGGATGCGGCCGCGCTGGCCCATCTGGAGTACCTGGTGATCCGGCAGTCCGACTACGCCCCCGCGCACTACCTCCTCGGTCTGATCTACTCGCGGGACGAGCGCTTCCGGGCGCGGGCGCGAACCCACCTCCAGCAGTTCCTGAAACTCAGCCCCGCTGACTCCAACGCCGCCACCGTCAAGGAGTGGCTCGCCCAGCACCCCTAAGGCGGCGAGCCGCACCCCAACGGTCCTGGCCGCTCAATGCTCCCGCTCCAATCCGTCCGTTCCTCCGTGCAATCGCGCCGCCTTCTGCGATGGTTCCGCCGCCCTTCGCAACGGAGAACCGTCACGCAAACATCCTACGCATCTGCGTATCATGTCTGGGCGGAACAATCCAAGGCGGCGAGCCGCAACCCGAGAATCCTGGTCGCTCCATGCGCCGCCCGCGACCATCCCGCGGATTTGGACGTGAAGCTTGAGGATCGCGATTCCAGGTCCGGCTGCGGCTGCGACATCGCGCCGGCCGCTCCGACGGCCATCGCGGATCAGGACTCCGAATGCCCGCGGGCCGGGATCGGCGGCCAGTCGACCACCACGAACAGGCTGTGCTCGCCGAGCATCTGTTCGACCTCCGTGACCAGGTCGGCCGAGAGGCGGACGCGGTAGTCGGCGCCGGCGGCGAGGAAGACGCGCGAACCGTCGGGCGACGCGATGCAGAAGGTCACGGGAAGCGGGCCGGCATGGCGGCGCAGGATTCCCCGCAGCGCGTCCACGGGAGGAGCGGCCGCCAGGGCGGTGGCCACGTGGAGCCGCACCTCGCGGGCGAGCCGCTCGGGCACGTCGGAAAGGTCGGCGAGCCCCTCCGCCCACACCTGGGCCCTGGCCCCGCCCAGCCGGCCGGAGACGGCCACGCAGCGCCCGTCGGTGACCAGCCCGGCGCACCGCTCGTACACGGGCTGGGGCACGAACACGTCGGCCATGCCGCTGAGCGTTTCGATCCGGAATCGGTGCCCTGCCGGCCGCTCGCGCGCCGGCGGCGCGGGCTCCGGGTCCGTCACCAGTCCGGCCACGCGGACCGGGCCCTCGCCGCGGTCGGCGCGGTCGAGGCCGATCCGCTCGATCAACCACTGCCATGCGGCCAGCGGGTGCCCCGAGACGTAACAGCCCAGGATCTCCCGCTCGACCGACAGCCGGCGTCCCTCGGGCCAGGGCTCCGCCGCCGGAAGGTCTTCGTCGGTGACCGCGGCCACGGTGGGGTCGAACAGCGACATCTGGTGGCGCTTCCGGTCCAGCCTCTCCGCCGCGGTCCGCGCGAGTGCGGCATCGATGCCCGCCCACAGGCGTCCGCGGGGCAGGCCGGTGAAGTCGAACGCGCCGCCGCCGACCAGGCTCTCCAGGAGGCGCCGGTTCAGGTGGTGGGCCTCGTTCCGGGCGCAGAAATCGAGAAGCCCGCGGTAGGATCCGCCCGCCTCGCGCTGCCGCACCCAGGCCCCGGCGACCTCGCGTCCGACGTGCCTCAGGCCCGCGAGGCCAAACCGCAGGGACCGTCCTTCCGGGCTGAAGCGCACGCCGCTGCGGTTCAGGTCGGGCGGCAGCAGGTCGAGCCCGAGGGTCCGCGCCTCCGCGCAGAGCCGCGCCATGCGGTCGGGATTGTCATCCTCGCTCGAAATCGAAGCGGCTAGGAAGGCGGCCGGGTGGTGGGCCTTGAGCCATGCGGTCTGCCAGGCCAGCACGGCATAGGCCGCGCTGTGCGACTTGCTGAACCCGTAGCCGGCGAACCGCTGGATCAGGTCGAAGAGGTGACCGGCGGCGGGGGCGGGGATCCGGCTGTGGCGGCGGCATCCCTCGACGAACGCCCGGCGCAGGGCGGACATCTCCGCGATGTCCTTCTTCGCCATCGCGCGGCGCAGCAGGTCCCCCTGTCCCATCGAGAAGCCCGCCAGCGCGTGGGCCGCCTGCTGGACCTGTTCCTGGTAGATCATGACCCCGCAGGTTTCACGCAGCACCGCTTCCAGCCGCGGATGCTCGTACGTGACGGGCTCCCCTCCGAGCTTACGTCGGACGTAGGTCTCCAGCATCGCCATCGGGCCGGGCCGGTACAGCGCGATCAGGGCGGTCAGGTCGGCGATCCCGTCCACGCGCACCTGGCGCAGCAGCTCGCGCATCCCGGCGCTCTCCACCTGGAACACGCCCACCGTGTCGCCCCGGTTGAGCAGCGCCAGGGTCTCCGGATCGTCTTCAGGCAGGGCGTCGAGATCGGGAACCGCCACGCCGGCGGCGCGCAGGGCCTCGACCGTGTGGTGGATGACCGTCAGGGTCCGCAGGCCGAGGAA
This sequence comes from uncultured Verrucomicrobiota bacterium, assembly GCA_964610105.1. Classification (GTDB taxonomy): domain Bacteria; phylum Verrucomicrobiota; class Kiritimatiellia; order PWTM01; family PWTM01; genus CAZSUU01. Next base: position 20,435 of record CAZSUU010000037.1, read on the forward strand.
ATCCATCTTCAGCAGCCCGAGCCGGGCCAGCGTGTTCATGTCGAACTGGGTCACCACCGCCCCCTCGCGGTCGCGCGTCAGGGGCACCAGGCCGGACAGCGGTTGGTCGGCGATGACGACCCCCGCGGCATGGGTGCCGGGGCTGCGGGGCAGGCCTTCGATCGCCCGGGCGAAAGGCAGGATGCGGGCGGCCGGCGGATCCGACTGCTCGGCCTGCGCCATGGCGGGGCTGGCGGCGAGGGCGCGCGCGAGCGTGACGTCGGCTTCATCCGGGACGAAGCGGACGAGGCGGTCGGCCGTGGCGGGCTCCTCGCCGAGCGCGCGCGCCACATCCCGGATCGCGGCCCTCGCCCCGAGGGTGCCGAAGGCGATGATCTGGGCCACCCGGTCCTCCCCGTACCGGCGCCGCACGTAGTCGATCACCTCGCCGCGGCGTTCCTGGCAGAAATCGATGTCGAAGTCGGGCGCCGACACACGTTCCGGATTCAGGAACCGTTCGAAGACCAGGCCGCGCCGCAGCGGGTCGATGCCGGTGATGCCGAGGGCGTAGGCGACCAGGCTGCCCGCGCCGGAACCGCGGCCGGGTCCCACGACGATCCCGGCCTCGCGCGCATGCCGGACGAAGTCCCATACGACGAGAAAGTAGTTCACGAAACCGGTGTGATGGATGATGTCCAGCTCGGCCGCCAGCCGCTCGACCGCCTCCTTCTCGCGCGCCGTGCCCGGCCGGGTCGGGTCCGCGAGGCCGTACCGGCGGGCCAGGCCCGCGCGGGCCAGCTCCTGCAGGTAGGCGAACTCGCGATGCCGGAGGCCCGCGTTCGCCGCGGCCCACTCCGGGGGAAGGGGAAAGCGGGGGAAGTGCAGCCGGCCGCCGATCTCGAACGAGGCGCAACACCGGTCGGCGAGGTCGATCGTCCTCCGGAGGGCGTCCTCGTCGTCGCCCAGCCGCGCCCACATCTCCTCGGGCGTGCGCAGGTAGAACTCGGCCGACGGCAGACGGGGCCGCCGGGGATCGTCCATCGTGGTCCCCGCGCGGAGACAGGCGAGGACGTCATGGGCCGGCGCCTCGGCGGGCCGGAGGTAGAAGACGTCGTGGGTGGCGACGGTGGCGAGACCGGCGCGACGGGCGGCCGCGCGAAGGGCGGCCCGCGCCGCCGCGTCCGACCGCAGGCCGTGATCCTGGACCTCGAGAAACAGGCGGTCCGGACCGACGATCTCCGCCAGCGCGCGCGCGGCGCGCTCCACCGAGGCCGTGTCGCCCTCCGCGGCGGCCGGACCCAGGGGGCCGCGCCAGCCGCCGGAGAGGACCAGCAGGCCGGCCCGGTGCCGGTCGAGCCGCTCGGGCGTCAGGCGCGGCGGCTCGACCGGTCCGGCGAGATGCGCCTCGCTGACGAGCCGGACCAGGTTCGCGCACCCTTCCGGCGTCTCCGCCAGCAGGGCGACCGACGGAGGCTCCGCCGCGCGGGGGGAGGAGGGGGCCGGGGGTTCCCAGGCCAGCTCGCAGCCGATCACGGCTTTCAGGCCCCGCGCGGCCAGCGCCCGTTCGAATTCCGCCGCACCGTAGAGGGCCCCGGTGTCGGTGGCGCCGACCGCCGTCATGCCGAGCTCGATCGCGCGAGCGGCGAGCGCCTCCGTCCGGCACAGGCTGCGCAGCAGGCTGTACTCCGTGTGGACGCGCAGGTGAACGAATGGACGTTCCGCCGCCATCAGTCGCCGGGCCTCCCGCCCGCGAGGCAACTATAGCCGCCGCGTCCGGGAAACGCCAATCCTCACGGCGGAATGGCGCGAACGGGCATCCGCCGCCGCCGGGTCGCGCGGCACGGCCGGATCCCCCTTGTCCGCACGTCCGGCGCGGGAAATAATCATTGCCGCAAGGGCCGCTTTTTCGGTACGTTGCCCTGCTTTGCGCAGGCCGGATCCCCGGCCTGCGGGCGGAGTGGCTTGACGTGCGGTTCGGATATCCAGGGGTAGATCATGAAGGACATGCCGGTCGACAGGGTTCGGAATTTCGCGTTGTTGGGGCATACGGGCAGTGGCAAGACCGCCTTCCTTGATGCGGTCCTTTTCAAGCTGGGGGTCAACGATCGCAAGGGGACGCCCGAGAACGGCACCAGCGTGGCGGACTGGACCGACGAGGAGAAGGCCCGGAAGATCTCCGTGTGGACCAAGCCCTTCGACGCGATCTACAAGGGCGCCGGCGGCGAGAAGTACCGCTTCGTCCTGCTCGACACACCGGGCTACGCCGATTTCGTCGGGCAGATGCTCTCGGCGATGTCCGTGGCCGATGCCGGCTTGATCTTCGTCGACGCGACCGCCGGCATCCAGGTCGGCACCAACCGCGCGTGGAGGCAGTGCGAGAAGCAGGGGATGCCGCGGGCGATCGTGGTCAACGGCATCGACAAGGAGAACGCGGACTTCGACGGCGTGGTGGCGGCGTTCCAGGGCATCTGGGGCGCCCGGTGCGTGCCGATGGTCGTGCCCAACGCGGACCGCACGGCGGTCGCGGATGTGTTCGGCGACGCCGCGCCTCCGGCCGACCTCGCGGGGCGGGTGGAGGAGCTGAAGGGACGGCTGGTCGAGGCGGCGGCGGAGTCCGACGACGCGCTGATCGAGAAGTACCTCGGCGGCGAGCCCCTCTCGCCCGAGGAGGTCCGCCGCGGTCTGCGCGGATCGGTCGGTTCCGGCAAGCTGATTCCGATCTTCGCGCTCTCGTCGAAGTCCGAGGTCGGGCTGCCCGAGCTGCTGGAGAGTGTCGTGCGCCTGTTCCCGTCGCCCGCGGATCGTCCGGCCCGGGATGCCGAAGGCCAGCCGGTGAATCCCGCGCCCGATGCGCCGCTGGCCGGCTTCGTCTGGCGGCTGATCAACGACCCCTTTGTCGGCCAGCTCACCCTCGTGCGCGTGATCGGCGGGACGCTCAAGCCCGACGGCGAGATCTTCAACACCACCAAGGGCCAGAAGGAACGGCTGGGCGCCGTGTACTACCTGAACGGCAAGAAGCAGGACAACGTGGTCGAGGCCCATGCCGGCGACATCGTGGCCATCCCGAAGCTGAAGCAGACGGCGCTCAACGACTCCGTGGGCGCGGCGGGCTCCACCGTGAAGTTCGCCCCCATCGCGTTCCCGAATCCGGTGCTGCTGTACGCGGTGACGCCGAAGACGCAGGGCGACGAGGACAAGCTGGCCGGCGGCCTCAGCCGAGCCGCGGAAGAGGATCCCACCCTCAGGGTCGAGCGCAACACCGAGACCCACGAGCTGATCCTGGCGGGCATGGGCGACACGCAGATCAACGTGGCCGTCGAGAACATGAAGAAGCGCAACAAGGTCGAGGTCAACCTCTCGACGCCCAAGGTGGCGTACAAGGAGACCGTGACGGCGCGCGGCGAGGGCCATTACAAGCACAAGAAACAGACGGGGGGGCGGGGCCAGTACGGCGAGGTCTACCTCCGCGTTCAGCCGAAATCGCCCGACGATCCCGAGTGGTTCGAGGACGCCATCGTCGGGGGCACGATCCCCGGCAACTTCATTCCGGCCGTGCAGAAGGGGCTGGTCGAGGGGATGACCCGCGGGGCGCTGGCCGGCTACCCCGTGGTGAACGTGAAGATCACCGTGTACGACGGTTCCTACCATGACGTCGACTCCTCGGAAGTGGCGTTCAAGATCGCCTCCGCCCGCGCGCTGAAGGACGGCATGATCAAGTCCAAGCCGGTCCTGCTGGAGCCGATCATGAAGGTGACGGTCATGGTGCCCGACCAGTGCATGGGCGACGTCACCGGCGACCTGAACCACAAGCGCGGCCGGATCCTCGGGATGGGGCAGGAGGACGGCATGCAGGCGATCACGGCCGAGGTGCCCCAGGCGGAGCTGTTCCAGTACTCGTCGCAGCTCCGCAGCGTCACCGGCGGGCGGGGATCGTTCGAGGTCGAGTTCTCGCGCATGGAGATCGTGCCCTCGAACATCGCGCAGAAGATCATTGCGGAGGCGCAGAAGCAGAAGCAGGAAGAGGAAGAATAATCCGGTTTCAGATCCGGGGTCAGAAGGGCAGGTGAGGCGGTATGAGCGGTCACAGCAAGTGGGCGAACATCAAGCACAAGAAGGCGGCGGCGGACGCCAGGAAGGGCAAGGCCTTCAGCAAGGTGGCGCGCGAGATCATGATCGCGGCCAGGTCGGGCGGCGATCCCGCGAGCAACATCACGCTGCGGACGTTGATCCAGAAGGCCCGCGCCGTCAACATGCCCGCCGACAACATCGAACGGGCGATCAAGAAGGGCACGGGCGAGCTGGCGGCGGAGAGCCTCGAGGAGCGGATGTTCGAGGGATTCGCGCCGCACGGCGTTTCGGTCATCGTGCACGCGTTGACCGACAACCACAACCGCACGACGGCCGATGTCCGGCTCGTGTTCAACAAGCACGGCGCCAACCTCACCCAGCAGGGCAGCGTCAGCCGCGGCTTCAAGCGCAAGGGTCAGATCGTGGTCGACGTCTCGAAGATCAGCGAAGACAAGCTCATGGAGATCGCCCTCGACGCGGGGGCGGAGGACATGCAGCAGGAGGGCGGCCAGTTCGTCATCACGACCGAGCCGTCCGGCTTCCCCGCGGTGCTCGAGGCCGTCACGAAGGCCGGCATCACGCCGGAGTCGTCCGAGGTCACGATGCTGCCGGACGTGTGGGTCACGGTGACGGACAAGGGCCATGCGCATCAGGTCCTGAAGTTCATCGATGCGCTGGAGGAGATCGACGACGTCCAGAACGTGTACACGAACCTGGACGTGGACGAGTCGATCCTCGCCGCCCTGGCGGAGGAATGAGCGGGTGGCGCGGCCGGAGCTCCGGATCCTCGGCGTCGACACCGCCTTGCGCTGCACCGGCGTGGCGGTGATCGAGGCGCGGGGATCGGCCCTGCGCTGCGTGTACGGGGGGGTGGTGCGCACCGCGGCGCGGACGCCGCTACCGGAGGCGCTCGCGCGCCTGCAGGACGAAATCGCGCGGCTGATCGAGGCCCACCGGCCCGACGCCGTGGCGGTGGAGGGGGTCTTCTTCCATCGCAACGCGCGCACCGCTTTCGTCCTCGGGCAGGCGCGCGGCGTCGTCCTCGCCGCCTGCGCCGTGCGCGGGATTCCCGTCTTCGAGTACGCCCCCCGCGCCGTCAAACAGGCGGTCACCGGCCACGGCGGGGCGGAGAAGGAACAGGTGGCGCGCATGATCACCGCCCTGCTCGGGCTGCGGGAGACCCCGTCCCCGGATGCGTCGGACGCCCTCGCCCTCGCCGTGTGCCATGCGCAGCATGCGACCAGCCGGCGCCTGGGCCTGGGGCAGCCGCTGTGATCCGCCGCCCGGGACCCGGCCGCGCAGGCGGGCGGGAGAGCGGCTGAAGCCGCCGCACCGGCGGCGCGAAGGACGGGGCGCGGGCTCGCGTCGCGCCGCTCTCCGGCGGCGGTCGCCGCGGGCGTCGCAGCCGCGCATTGCGCAGGAAGGCCCGGATGTTGTATTCGGAAGGCAGGAACGGCTGGTGGCGGTCGGCGGACCCCGGCGATCGGGAGCACGCCGATGGGGAGCGCAGGCATGGAAGCACGCATACTTGACGGAAGGGCCATCGCGGAATCAGTCCGGGCGGAGATCCGCGCCCGCGCCGAGGCCCTCAAGTCCGAAGGGGTCGTCCCCGGCCTGGGCGTCCTGCTGGTGGGCGACAATCCAGCCTCCCGGTCGTACGTGAGCGCCAAGGAGAAGGCCTGCGCCGAGATCGGTCTCTACTCGCGCGAAGTGACGCTGCCCAAGACCGCGGCGCGATCCGAGATCCTGGACGCGGTCTGCGCGTTCAATGACGACCCCCAGATCGACGGCATCCTCGTGCAACTGCCGCTGCCGGACTCGTCGATCGAACAGGAAGTCATCGAGACGATCCTCCCGGAGAAGGACGTCGACGGCTTCCACCCCGTCAACATCGGCCGCATGATGGTCGGGCTGCCGACCTACCTGCCCTGCACGCCGCACGGCGTGGTGCAGATCCTCCAGCGCTCCGGCATCGCCATCGAAGGGGCGCACGTCGTCATCGTCGGACGCAGCCACATCGTCGGCCGGCCGTTGGCCCACCTGCTCACCCGCAAGGGGCCCGGCGGGAACGCCACGGTGACGATGTGCCACACGCGCACGCGGGACGTGGCCTTCCACACGAGGCAGGCGGATATCGTGGTCGCCGCCGCCGGACGGCCGGGGACGATCACCGCCGACATGATCCGGGAGGGGGCGGTGGTCGTCGACGTCGGCGTCAACCGCGTGCCCGACGCTTCGAAGAAAACGGGCTTCCGCCTCGTCGGCGACGCCGATTTCGAGGGATGTCGCCGGAAGGCCTCGGCCATCACGCCGGTGCCCGGCGGGGTGGGGCCGATGACGATCACCATGCTCATGTACAACACCCTCGAGGCGGCCATCCGCCGCCGCGGCGGCGCGGCGTGAGGGATCGGGGGGACGCTCCGTGCGCATCCTGAACCGATACCTCGTGCGGGACTACCTGCTGACCTTCGCCCTCACGGTGGCGGTGTTCTCCTTCGTGATGTGCATCGGTTCGATCATCCGCGCCATCGATTACGTGTCCCGCGGCGTGTCGGGGATGGTGATCCTCAGGTACTTCCTGCTGAGCTTCCCCTTCCTGCTCCAATACACCGTGCCGATGAGCGTGATGACCACCACGCTGCTGCTGTTCACCCGCCTGTCGATGGACGGGGAGCTGACCGCGATGAAGGCCTGCGGCCTCAGCCTCTGGCAGATCATCGCCCCGGTGATCCTGCTCTCGGTGATCGTCTCGTTCTTCGCCATCTACCTCACCAACTTCCTCTCCCCGCGAAGCAGGTATGCCCAACGGATCACCCTCTCCCACTTCGCCGACGAGGACCCCGTGGCCCTCCTCGAGGAGGGTCGCTTCGTCAGCGACTTCCCGGATCACATGATCCGGGTCGGCCGCAAGCGGGGCAACGAGGTCACCGACCTCACGATCTATACCCTCACGCCCTCGGGCCAGGTGAAGATGAACCTCCGCGCCCGCAGCGGCACCCTGATCGTCGACCGCCAGAAGAAGGAACTGCGCATCGAGATGCGCGATGTCCGCATGGAGCAGCCGGACCTCGACGCGCCCCTCGACCCGAGCCGGATGCGCAGCCAGACCGCCGCCTTCTACTCCAAGCGGGTCGACCTCGAGGCCCTGTTCAAGGATCAGCCGGTCAAGAAGAAGCTGACCGACTACACGCTGCTGGAACTGACCGCGGCGATACGCGACGTGCCGTCGCACTTCGACAAGGTGAAGCCGGAGGACCGGGCCAAGGAACTCATGAAGCTCATGATCGAGGCCAACACCCGCATGGCCACCGCGCTCTCCTGCTTCGCCTTCACGCTGCTCGGCATCCCGCTCGGCATTCGCTCGCGCCGGCGGGAGAACTCCATCGGCGTGTTGATCAGCCTCGCCATCATCTTCATTTTCTACGCGTTCATCGCGCTGACCAAGCCGCTCGCCGCCCATCCCGCGATCCGGCCGGACCTCCTGCTGTGGTTCCCCGTTCTGGGAGCGGAGATCCTCGGTCTCGCCCTCATCCACCGCGCCCGCTGAGCGGCGGCCGCGGGCGCCGCGGCCGGAAGAACCCTTTCTTCGCGCGTCCGGACACTGGACACGCGGCCGGCCGCTCCTTCCCGACCTCGGAAGGCGAACGGAAAGCGACAAACGCTCTGTGGGATCGAGTACGCCCGTTCCATGCCCCGGGCCAACTCCACGTCCCTTCGCGGACGATCCTCAGGGGAGGGCGACATGGACGCGGTAGAAGCGCGCCCGCGCGCCGCTGTTGAAGTCGATCAGGTACTGCCCGGGTCCCGTCCCCGGAACGCGGTATTGGCCGGGAACGGGAGTCCAGATGCCCGTGGACAGGTCGTCGGCATACTCGAGCGTGTACACGCGACCCACCAGGTCCGGGAGGAAGAAGACCCGGGACTGCGGCGCGTTGGACACGGCGACGACCTTGAAGCGGGAGGCCGAATTGGTTGGATCGGTGCCGGCCACGTAGCGCATCCACACCAGGAAACCGTCGCCGTCGGGATCGTCCAGGTCGTCGGATCCGTCGGCGGCCCAGCCGTACTGCAGCAGCCAGCCCCACGGCACCTCGTGCGAGGTCACGCCGTTGGTGCTCTCGTACACACCCATGTCGACCGTTCCGCCGATGATGCGGGGAAGCCCGTCGAAGTCAGCGGCCGCCGTGACAAACGCATTGGTGCCGGCGTTGACGCAGGGCGAGCCGGGCGCGAGGTGGAGGTCGCTCCAGTCGTTGGTGTCCACGAACATCGGAGCGTTGGTGATGTTGCCGTACGTGCCGGGGAGGGGTGTGACACAGCAGAACGCCGTCGTGCTGCCGGCTTCGACATTGGTGGGCGTGTTGTAGTAGATGATGCTGTTACAGCGAACGCTTTCGTACGCGCCGCCGCCCTGGCCCGCCGAATTCCCGACGATCGTGCAGTTGAGTTGGTACCCCCGATTCACCCCGCCGCCGCCATTCCAGGCCGAGTTGCCGCTGAGCGTGCAATGGCTCAGGGTGCCGTAATACGTCCCGCCCCCTTCGCCGCCGCCTGCCCCGTTGCCGGTCAGCGTGCAGCGGTTCAACACGCTCTCATAGGCCCCACCGCCGTAATCGGCCGTATTGTTGGTGATCGTGCAATCGAGCAACGTGCCCTTGTACGCGCCCCCTCCGCAGGCGGCGCTGTTCCCCGTGATCACGCAGTTCGAAACGACGCCGTTGGTCGTGCACGCCACCCCGCCGCCGTACGCATCGGTGACGCTCCGCGTGGCGCCGTTGGTCAGGGTGAAGCCGATCAGCGTCGCACCGTTGGTCACGAAGGCGCACCGCACCGCGGCGTTGCCGTTCGTGGTCGCCGGGTGGAAGGCGCCCCGGATGATCGTGACCGACGGGCCGTTCACGCTCCGCACCGTGATCGCCTTGGTCACGGCGACACGGTTGGTGGTCTGCACGACCACCTTGCCGCCGGCAACCACCGGCGCGCTCGCGGATCGCTCGGGGCGTATCTGCGTGTTGGTGCGGCGGGACGCTGATGAGCGCGCTACGGCGCCCCCTGCACGCGGCGGTGCTGGCGTCGGAACCGTCTTGTAGCGTGCCCGTGAGGGCATAGGGGCAAACGCGCGGCTGCACTCATCGCGGAGGCGTGAGGGCGGTCTCGCCGTCTCACGCGAACGGACCCAGGAGCCGGACCTCAGGAACGAGGTCCAGGCCGAACTTCTCGTGAACGGCCGCGGCCATTTGCCGCGAGAGCTGGCGGACGTCGGCGGCGCGGCAACCGGCGGGGTCGGCGACGATGATGTTGGCGTGCTTCTCGAACACGCGGGCGCCGCCCACGCGCATGGACTTCGCGCCGGCCTGCTCGAGAAACCACCCGGCGGCCTGCCGGCGTCCGGCGGCGGAGGTGGGTTCGATGTTCTTGAAGAAGCTGCCGGCGGTGGGCAGCACGCGCCAGTCGGGATGCTTCTCGCGGCGCAGCGAGAGGATCCGCTTGCGCTCGGAGAGGAGCCGCGGCCGGTCGCCGCGCTCCAGCCGAAACCGGGCGGCGAGAACGATTTCGCCCGTCTGCTGCAGCGACGAGGCCCGGTACGAGAAGTCCAGCTCCTCCCGCGTCGCCTCACGGCGCCGGCCGTCCCGGCCGACCAGGTCAAGGGAGAGCACGCGGTCGGCCATCTGTTCGCCGAACGCCCCTGCGTTGCCCACCACGGCCCCGCCGACCGTGCCGGGGATGCCGGTGGCGAAGAGCAGCCCATCGAGCCCGGCCCGCACGGCGAAGTGGGCGACGTCGTCGAGCGGTGTGCCCGCCCCCACGATCAGATCCATGCCCTCGCACTGTACGTCGAATTGCTGCGTGGCGAAGCGGATGACCACGCAGTCGAGCCCCGCGTCGGACACGAGCAGGTTCGACCCGCCGCCGATGAGAAGGAACGGTTCGCCGGCCTCGGCGAGGGGTTCCACCGCCTGCCCCACCTGGGCGGCGGTCTCGCAGAACACCAGCGCCCGGCAGGCGCCGCCGAGCTGAAAGGTGGTGAACGCGCGCAGGGGGGCGCGGGGGATCACTGTGAGGGACGACGGGAAGTCGCGGAGCCAGTGCATGGGAGGTCCTTCAGCGTGGGCGCCTCTTCCTCGGATCGTGCGAGGAGCCACAGGTAATCCGACAGGCGGTTGAGCCAGATGCGGAGGCGGGGATTGGCGCACTCCCCCCGCTCGAACAGCTCCGCCACCCGCCGTTCCAGGCGGCGCGCGATGGCGCGGGCGAGATCGAGATGGGCGGCGGTGGGGGAGGCCCCGGGCAGGACGAATCCCGCGGGACGCCCCACGCGTCGCTCAAGGGCGCGCCGGCGCCGTTCGAATGCGCGGAGAAGGGCCGCATCGATCCCCCCGCGCGGGCGTCGGAGACGGACCCGCCGTGAAGCGATCTCCGAACCGGCCGCGAAGAGCGCGCGCTGCACGCGCTCGATCGCGGCGCGCGTGGCCCGGCGCCCGGCGGAGGCGCGGGCCACCCCCAGCGCGCTGACCACCTCGTCGATCGCGCCCAGCGCCTCCAGGCGCGGATCGTGCTTGGGCACCTCCTCGCCGGAGTAGAGCCGCGTTGTGCCGTGATCGCCCATTCGCGTCGTGATGCTGGATCTCACGCCGCCATACTGCCCCCCCCGGCGCCTGCCGTCAAACCGCCGCCGATGGACGTGCCGCGTCCCGCCGCATCCCTTCCCGCCCGCCCTCGTATCGCCGTGCCGCCGCGGACCGTTAAAACCAAAGTGACGATCGTCACTTTGGTTTTTATATCCCGGCCAGCCGGGGACGGAGGGAGGCCACGAAAAGACGGTGTGTCGTCACGGCCACCTCACCCTGGTACTCCTCGGGCCAAAGAGGACGCGGCAGCAGCGGATCGGCTTCCATCACCGTCAGGTAGGCCGCCATTTCCTCTCTTGTCAGGGCCAGCGCCTCGGCCTTCGTCGGGCGGCGCCGCACGAGGGCGTCGAGCGATGACCTCGCATTCTCGATGTACCATGCATGGCGGGTTCGAAGCGCATCCCAGTCCCACGCCGCCCGTACAATGTCCGCATCGGTCCGGCCCAAGGTTGTCCGCGATTCGAAGAGGCACGCTTGAAGATCCAGATGGGTCGTGTCGGCGAGGTCCGAGTATTCCGGGCGAATGTCGCGCGCACTGACCCAAACGCTCCGCTGAAGGCAGCCCATACGCAACCGGCGCAGAAAACGGCGAAGAACAGTCCGTGTCGCCCGCTCGCTCTCCGGGATGTCGTAGGCCAGTACGAACCAGATGCCTTTCCATGGTTGGTCCCAGAACCGCTCCGGTCGCGACACATCGCGAGGCGTCCAACGATCGGTTAACTGGATGACCGGCGGCCCTGCGTGCACCGGGATGCGGACGAGCAGCCCTGCCCGTTCGAGTCGCCACAAAGCCATTCGCTCGGCCAGGCTGCTCTGTTCGACCGGGTCATCCACCGGCGAACGCCCCCGTGTGATGCACGCGACACCGTACGCCGCAAGCATGTCCAGGAGTTCAGCGGCCACCCGCCGCCGCACAACGGTCAGACTGAAACCGGGATGATGAAACCGGGACCACTGGACTGGCTGATCAGGCATGGACTCATCCTCCATGTGCGGACACAGCATAACATCCAAAGTGACGATCGTCACTTTGGATGTACTTCTGGGAAGGGCAGAGGGGGGGACGAAACGGAAGATGCGTACGGGAAGGGCCGGTGCACGGTCGGTTGGTGTTTGGATGCGCGGGCGTCCGGTGGTATGGTGCGACGGCGGCCGGCAGGGATATGGTTCGTCCGGGGAATGGCCTGAAGTGGCGGTCGAGCGCGAGTTTGACGCGAGGAAGCGCAGGCCGACGCAGGAGCATGGCGGCGAGGGGCTGACGGTGAAGATCGAGGATGGACGCGTGTTCGTGAGGGCATGACCAGGCCATGAGACCGGTGTGCTGGGTGGAGCGCGATGAGGACGGGGTGAAGCGGGAGATCCGCGTGCGGTTCGTCGGCACGCGGACCCTCGAGTGGCGCTCCAAACGAACCGACGAACCGCGGTGGAACACCGGGTACGCCCCGACGGCCGCCGATTGGGCCTGTCTGACGGCGAAGACGGAGGACCGATACCGCCGCCGTGCGGCCAGCTTCAAGATCCTGGAAATGGTCCGTTCGCACCGCCCCGACACGGAGAAGCGCCCGTGAGGATCCTGCTCTCCAATGACGACGGCATCCACGCGCCGGGCCTGGCGGCCCTGCACGAGGCCTTGCGCGACCTGGGCGAGGTGACCGTGGTCGCCCCCGATTCCGAGCGCAGCGCGGTCGGCCACGCCATCACGCTGTCGGATCCGATCAAGACGCGCTGGGTCTCCCGGCCGGACGGTCTGGCGGGCTACGCCGTCGGGGGTACGCCGGCGGATTCGGTCAAGCTCGCCGTCTGCGCCCTGCTCGATGAACCGCCGGATCTCGTCGTCAGCGGCATCAACCTCGGTCCCAATGCCGGCATCAGCATCATCTACTCCGGAACCGTTTCGGCGGCGACGGAGGGCACGATCCTCGGCATCCCGAGCATGGCGGTCTCGCTGGCGACCTATCGCGATCCGATGTGGCCCACCGCCGCGGCGGTGGCGCGCCGGCTCGCGCGGCGGCTCGCCGAACGGCCGCTGCCGAGGGGGGTGCTGCTGAATGTCAACGTGCCGAACGTCGCCGCCCCGCAGATGAAAGGATTCGCGGTCACGCACATGGGGGCCTCGCGGTTCGTGGAGACCTTCGACCGCCGGAGCGATCCCCGCGGGAACATCTACTACTGGATGGACGGCTATCTCGAAACCCTCGGCGATCCCGGCGGAACCGATCTTCAGGCCGTGGAGGACGGCTACGTGTCGCTCACCCCCATCCACTTCGATCTCACGCACCGCGAGAGCCTGGCCGTGCTGCGTTCCTGGCGCGTGGAGGAATGGGGCGGGGAAGGGGAGGGTTGAACCGGGAACCAAGCGGGATCAGGGGCGAGAGCGTAGGGTTCAGAGTCTTATCCGAACTCTGAACTCCGCGCCCCCCGCTACTTCCCACCCTTCTCCGGGATCGGCGCGGGGGCGGGCGGATCGGTCGCGACGCGGAAGCGGGCCGCGGCGTCCGTCACGACGCGCACGATGGGCGCGTAGGATCGCTTCAGATCCGCGGTGAACCGTGTCCCGAATTCCCGCACGGTGGGCGAGGCGGCGATGGCGATCCACAGCGCGATGCCGGCGACGTTGAACAGGTAGATCACCGCATACGAGAACAGCCGGCCATGCTCGCGGACGTCGTTCTGGCGGATCAGGAGCATGGACACGGTGAACGTGACGTGGAATCCCCACGTGAAGCCCACCAGGGCGAGCCAGATGGCGAGCCAACGGGTCTGGTCGGCGGCCAGGGAGGCGAGGCCGAAGAAGGCCAGCACGAGCAGGGTGTAGAAGGGGAAGAAGTAGGGGGCGAGGGTGACGAGGAAGTTGGTCTTGGAAAGGGTGACGCTGCCGCCGCGGGCCGACACCTGGAGCCGCTCCACACGGGCGCCCATGCACATGCCCCACAGCGCGTGGGTCATCTCGTGGGCGAGGACGTAGGCCCGGACGGGGCGCGCAAGGCTGAAGTACAGGAAGTTCCACAGCGAGAAACCGATTCCGAGCGCGAACCACTGGGGGGCGGCGACCGCCTCGGGCAGGAGCCGCTGGAGCAGGCGCATCAGGGTAAGGGTGGCCGCGACGCACGCGGGCAGGAGGAGCAGGCCGGCGAGGAGTTTCAGAAGCCGCATCGCCCCTGCCTTTCGTGGTCCAACCGCCTGGACGTCCACCGCTCGATCCGCCGGACGACACGGCGGTCTCCGAGCCACGGGTACTCGCAACGGAGCTCGCGCAGAAACCGGCACCGGTCCGCGCGCGGCACCACATGCGCGAGGGCCCCGTTGAGCTGAACCAGGTTGCGGACGATGTCGTGGCGGCCCTGGAGCGGGCGGCACGCCATGCACTCCAGATCGATGATCATCAGCAGACGCCTCGCATCGTCGCCGGCGTGGCGGACGAGCAGGTTGGAGGCCTTGGTGTCCGGATGGTGGATGCCGTTGCGGTAGAACTGGAGGAGAAAACCGGCGAGCTGGCGGCGGACGACCCTGCGCCGCGCCGGACTCCAGTCGGTCCACGTCTCCTCGACCCAGCGCCGCAGGTCGGGCGCGTCCGCCTGGTACCGGCAGAGGTAGTAGCTGCGGACGGGCCAGCCGCCCTGCCGGAGTTCCAGCAGACCCAGCGGCTCCGGGGTCGGTATGCCCGCGACGCCCAGGGCGCGTGCGGACGCCCACGCGCGCGCGGCGCGCGACGCGCGGAACAGGTAGGTCCAGCGCCGCCATCCGCGCAGCCGGTGGCATTTCACGAGCGCATCCCGCCCTCCGATGGAGGCCCGGAACACGCGGCCCGACGGGGTCTCTTTCAGCACCTGCGTGGCGGGGTCGGCCTCAGCCTCCCGGATCCAGCCCGCCAGCCTCTCCGCCTGTGCCGGGTCGCGGCTCCATACGGCGCGCACGGAGATCCCGCCTTCGGCCCCCCGGTAATCGGACGCCCGCAGGGCCCGGTGGAAGACGCGGAGAACGAGGTGGCGGCGCGCGGCCGCCGCCCGATCCAGCCACTCGCGAAGCAGCGGGCGGGCCCACGACGGATCGGCGCCTTCCCTGCGCAGAAAATGCCGGAGGAAGACGCGCAGCTCCCCGGCCGAAAGCCATTCCGCGAGGCCCGCGGCGGCGACCAACCGGTCGCGAAGGGCCGCGAGGGACACGCGAACACGGGGCCGCGCGGTCGTGGGGGGCTCCGGTTCGGTCGACGAGGGCCGCCCCGGCTCGTCGAAGGGGGAAAGCGGGAGAGCTCGGCCCTCGCGCCACTGCCGGTGGAAGCGCTCGGCGGCCATCGCCATGCGCCGGCGCCGCTCCCGCGGCGGCAGATCGCACCACGCCGCAGGCGCCCCCGCGGGCGGCGCTCCGGCGCCATCCCCGGCGTCCGGGCAGGCTGTTTTCTGCTCGTCGCTCACAAAAGCCAGTTGACTTGCCGGGATTCGTCTATATCATCTTGCCGCTTTCTGCCGGACGGGCAGGTCCGGCGGGCCGCACCCCGGCGGAGCGGCCTCGATACCTGGAGACCGAGACAATGCCAAATATCAAGAGTGCAGCCAAGCGAATGCGGACATCGGAGAAGTCGCGCCGACAGAACGTGGACGCGAAGAGCCGCATCAAGCATGCG
Source organism: uncultured Verrucomicrobiota bacterium (assembly GCA_964610105.1). GTDB lineage: Bacteria > Verrucomicrobiota > Kiritimatiellia > PWTM01 > PWTM01 > CAZSUU01. Next base: position 35,732 of record CAZSUU010000037.1, read on the forward strand.
CGTCGCGAGGTGCTGGCCCAGACCACGGGCGGCGTGCAGGAGAAGGCTGGGGAGGTCTTCCGCCGGTACTGCTCGCTGCTCGACAAGTCGGTCAAACGGGGCATCATCAAGAAGAACACCGCCGTCCGCCGCAAGCGCCGCGCCGCGGTCCGCCTGCGCAAGGGACCGGTGGCGGCCGCTCCGGCGGCCCCCGCGCCCGTGGCGAGTGCGCCCGAATCCGCGCCCGCGCCGCAGGCGTAAGGAGACCTCCCTTTCCGGTGGCCGCGCATCGGTTCCGTGCACGGAACAGACGGAAGGCGGGCAATCCCGGTCGCGGGGCGCGATCCTGGGGCGGCGAGCCGCGACCCAATGGTTCGTGTCGTTCAACCCTCGCCCTCCATCCTTGAGGTCTTCGCCCGGAGGCCCCATGCACGTCGCACCGCTGTGGTCCGGGATCGACCCCGTGACGCGCCGGCATGGCCAGGGCCGTGGCCTCCGCCGTGAGACGGTGATGCGGCCCGCGGGGGACTTCGCATGACGCTCGGTCGCCGACAGGACGTGGAGATTCGTCGCCAGCTCAGGAAACGGGAGGCCGTCTACCGTCGCCGCGGGTACGACATGGGGCGGGCGATCCGCTTCGTGCTCCGGCAGGCCCGGCGGCTGCCCGGACGGGTGCTGGAGATCGGAACGGGCAAGGGTCGATTCCTCGTCAGGCTCGCTCGATGCGCCGCGCGGGTCGTGACGGTCGACCTCGATCCCGCCGAGCAGCGCGTGGCGCGGCTCAACGCGGCCCGTGAAGGGCTCGGGCGCCGGGTGCGCTACGTGGTCGCCGATGCCACGCGCCTGCCGTTCGCCGACGCCTCGTTCAACGCCGTGGTCTCGTTCAACGTGCTCCATCATCTCAGGGACCTGGAGGGTGTTTTGGACGAGGTCCTGCGGGTGATCGCGCCGGGGGGCACGATCGTCCTGGCCGACTTCGATGCCGCCGGATTCCGTATCTTCGATCGCCTGCTCGCGAGCGAAGGGCGCAGCCACGAACGGTTTCGCTACCGGTGGCCGCACATCGTCGCCCGCATCCGCGCGGCGGGCTTCGACGTGCGCCTCCTGCGGGCCGAGAAGACCGTCCTTGCCCTGGCGGGGCGGCCGGAGGGTCCGGGCACGCCGGCCCGATCGGGTCCGCGCCCGCAATCCGCCCCTTGCCGGAAGGGGGTCTTCCCGCTACCGTCGCGTTCATGACGAATCCCCTGAAACCGGCGGGGACCCTGGCGCGGCTGCCGCGCGATGCCCTGTGCTGCAATCCGGACGACTGCGCCGCGACGATGAAGGTGCTGGCGGATCCCAATCGCGTCCGCATCATCCGATCTCTCGTCGGCGGCCCCCGTGGCGTGAGCGAGATTGCGGGGGCGACGGGTCTGTCGCCGCACCGCGTGTCCCACCACCTCGGCCGCATGCGCCTCGCGCGCCTCGTGGATGCCCGGCGCGAGGGGCGGAGCATCATCTACCGGATCCACCCGCGGGTCGCGACGACGGGGGGGCTGGACCTCGGCTGCGCGCGCATCCTGTTCCGCGCCCTTCCGTAGGGGCGCCATTCGGTCGCCGGAGGCGCGGGGATTCCGCGCTTGAACATACCCACAAAGCTGTATATATGGGAGCATACAACGAAAAGGCAACCATGGAATGAAGCCGGACAGGGCAGTGGACCGGATGCTCAAGGGGGCCGCCGAGGGCCGGCCGATCACCCGGAAGGAAGCGACGCGGCTGCTGGGGCTCGTGGAGGATTCGCTGGAGGCGGCGCTGCTGCGCGCGACGGCGGACGCCGCGGCGCGCCGGCGGTTCGACAACGGAGGCCTGCTCCTGGGCCAGATCGGCGTCGACATGGCCCCCTGCGACGGCGATTGCGGCTTCTGTTTCTTTGCCCGGTCGCATACGCGGATTCAGGCCGCGGTGCTTCCGCTCGACGAGATCACCGCGCGATGCGAGCGGTTCGCCGCCGGCGCGCTGACCGGGCCGCTCTGCCCGTACCGCCCCTCGCCATAGCCCGTTTTCGAGCCGGATACACGTTTCTGCCTGTATCTCGCCACCTCAGGCGGCGAGATCAAGAAGACGAGTTGCCTAGAGTCCTTGATCAGCACCTTCTGCCGTCGCAGGAACGACTCCATCCCTTCGGGCCGACTGATCGGCAGGTGCCCCTTGAAGATTATTCGATCGAAACAACCCGGCACTCCGACTATCTTCTCCTCGTAGCGGCGCACAAACGCGTTCATGGCGTCCTCCAGCCTCGACGTTGCGTCACGACGCGTCGAGTATGCACGGAGGACGCATTCCGTGTACTCGGCAATCGACAATCGGAAATCGGCAATTGGATTGTGGGCGCGCGTACACGGAGGAACGGACGGAGTGGAGTGGGAGCGGTGAGCGGCCAGGACCGTTGGGTTGCGGCTCGCCGCCTCGGGGACGCCGGTCCGCCGGGGGGAGAGGCGTCGTCGGCCAAGCTGAATCGTCTCCCGGAAAGAGAGGCCGATATGCGGCGTTTGTCCCTGCGGTTTGCATCCTGCCTGGTGTCCGCCGTGCTCACGGTCGCTGCGCCGGTCAGGGCGGTGGATTTCCATGTCTCCCCCGCGGGCGCCGATTCCAACCGCGGGGTCGGCGATGCCCCCTTTCGGACCGTGGAACGCGCGAGGGAGGAGGTCCGGAAGAAGATCGCCGCCGGTCTCCGGGAACCGGTGCGGGTATGGCTGCGCGGGGGCACGTATGAACTCCGCGCCCCGCTGGTGTTCGACGCGCGTGACTCCGGCACGGAGGCCTGCCCGGTGACCTATGCCGCGCAACGGGGGGAGGACGTCGTCCTGAGCGGCGGACGCCGCATCACGGGCTGGAAGAAGGAGGGGAACGGCCCCTGGACGGTCGATCTGCCCGGTGTCAGGGCGGGGGACTGGTTCTTTCGCCAACTCGTGGTGAACGACCGCCGGGCGACGCGGGCCCGGTGGCCGGAGAAGGACGGCGTTCTACGCATTGCGGGGGTCGCGGACGAGGTCAGGCAATTCACGTTCAACCAGCCGCTCCCGGCGGCGAGCCTGGCCTCGCAGGATGCGGAGCTGGTGGTCTACGAGAACTGGTCGGTCACGCGGGGACTCGTCACGGCCTCCAGCGCCACGCAGTTGACGACGGCGACATCCATGGGGTGGATCGGGCATGGGGACGCCACCACGGCGAGCCCGGGCAAGCCGGCGTATATCGAACACGCGCGGGCTTTCCTCGACAGCCCCGGGGAGTGGTTCCTGGACCGCCCGGCCGGCGTGCTGCGCTACCTCCCGCGTGAGGGCGAAAGCCCCGACGGGGTCGCCGCCGCGGCTCCGGCGCTGAAGACCATCCTCGCGCTGGCCGGCACGAAGGCCGATCCGGTGCGGAATGTCCGTTTCGAGGGGATCCGTTTTGAGCACACGGACTTCGCCCTTCCTGCGATCGGCTACAACGAAATCCAGGCGGCGCATTTCGGGACGACGACGAAGGAACGGACCCACGTCCAGCCCGTGGCCGTCGAGTGCGTCTATGCCGAGGGCTGTCGGTTTGAACGATGCCGTTTCGCCCATCTAGGCGGCTCCGGGATCGGATTGGGGCCGGGCTGCCGGAGGAACGCCGTCATCGGCTGCGCCATCGAAGACATCGGCGGCGCCGGTGTCATGGTCGGATGGCGCGGCGCGGGTCGACTGACGGGGGGCGACGAAGGCATGCTCGATGCCGACTGGGAGGATCCGTCCGACGCCCCCGCCGGAAACGAAATCGCCCACTGCCATATCCGGCAATGCGGGGCGGACAGCCGCGGCGCCGTGGGCATCTTCGTGGCCTTCTCCAGCGACAGCCGCATCGCCCACAACCGCATCCACGACCTGCCTTACACGGGAATCTCCGTGGGCTACCGGTGGAACACGACCCCGACCTCGCAGGCGCGTTGCCTGGTCGAGCGCAACCACATCTTCGATGTCATGAAGACGCTGGCCGACGGGGGCGGGATCTACACCCTGGGGTTTCAGCCGGGGACCGTTCTGCGCGGGAATCACATCCACGATGTGCACCGAAGCGCCTTCGCCCACGGCGGCGCGCCCAACAACGGCTTCTTCATCGACGAGGGCAGCAAGGGGTTCCTCTTCGAGTCCAACGTGGTGCACGACACGTCCGGCGAGCCGGTGCGTTTCAACAACTGCCGGCGCGAATGGCACGCGTGGAAGGACAATTTCCTCGGCGATGAGGCGGCGGCGGGCGGTGAGGCCAGGAAGGTCATCGGCGAGGCGGGCCCCGAAGCCGAGTATCAACGGCAGTAAGGCAAGCCTGGACCCGCAACCCGGCGTGTGTCGCCACGCCGCGGTGCGGCGTGCGCACCGTGTCGCGCAGTTCCGTGCGCCGAGGGGGGGGGCGCGAACCCGACGTTCGAGACCCGTGGGCTGGATTGTCCGCGGTACGGGCGGCCGCCGAACGAGGAACGATCGCCCGCGTCGCGCGTCCGCCCGTCTCATCGCGTGCTTCCGCCACGCCCGCTGGCTCGTGCGCCGGGAATCGCAGAGGCGCCCGGCGTTCCCTGATTCTCCCGCACTGAGGGCTTGTCTTCCCCCCAAGCCACCCATACGCTTGCCGTCAGGGTGAGTACCATGATGGTTGGATACCTGGTCGCCGTGCTCATGCTCGTGGTGGCGGGCTGTGTCGCCTTCGGATGGATCATCCCGCTGGTGGTCGGGCTGGTGCTGAAGGGCCGCAGGATGCCGGGCCACCGGGGATGGTTGATCACGTCGGGGATCTGGGGAGGCGCTTCCCTGCTGATCGTGGCCGGCGTGATCGCCTTCGCGTGGCTGCAGTTCCAGACCAGCCGCAGCGCTGCAATGCCATCTTCCAGCGTCGAGGCCTTCCGGGCCGACAGACATGGGGGGCCGACCGTAAGCTTCAAGTTCGACCCCGCATGGCGGGCGAGGGTGGTGGGCACCGTCGGAGGACGCTCGTTGCGCATGGATTCGGCGAACGGCGTGCTGGTCGTGCCGGCGGGCAGCATCAAGGTGACGATGTGCGAGTGGCGGGCCCATGACGCGAAGAACCGCGAGTGGGTCATCCGCAACGGCTGGTATGGAGAGCAGGCGTTCGACGTGGGGGCGGCGGAGCAGTCACCGCTGCCCTGGGGGCCGCCGTTCTCCGCGGCGGTCCGGGTGAGCTACTCGGCGGGCAGCGATTCGATCAGCCTCGAGCCCGTTCTCGAGGATGCCGCGGGGCATGTCTACCGCGTTCAGACCCCACGGGGCGTGAACGGAGTGAAGCCGGCCTTCGAGATGGTCGACGCCGGCGGCAAGGTTGTCCTGCGCGGCAGTTTCGAGTATGGCTGAGGCGGGTCCTGCGGGTATTCCGGGCGAATACCATCCACGGCCAAGGGCGATCTCGCGGTCCGCCTCATCCTTGCCGACTGCCCATTCCCGCTCAAGACAACGGCGACCATGATCCGGCGCTGATCGCCCCATCCCCCATTGACCATCAACCATCAACCGTCTCCCATCAACCATCCCCCATCCCCATGTCTCCCTCTGCTGCCTCTCGCTGTCCATTCCCGATCTGAGGTCCCTTACCATGACTGCCAGCAAGCCCCTGCCGACCCCCGAGGAGCGAGCCCGAATCCTGGAGGAACTGCGGCGCGACGTCGCCCTCAGGCAGAGGGGCTACCGCGAACGCGCCCTCCGGATCCTCCCGCACATCTGCGCGAGCTGCGGACGCGAGTTCTCTGGGAAGCGACTGCGCGAGCTGACGGTCCATCACAAGGACCATAACCATGACAACAACCCGCCCGACGGCAGCAACTGGGAGCTGCTCTGCATGTACTGCCACGACCACGAGCACGAGAAACACTTGATGGCGGGCGTGCTGGACGGCTCCGCACCGGATGACCGGCGGCTCTCCCCGTCGGTCTTCTCCCCTTTTGAGAAGCTGGACGAGCTTCTGAAGACTCCCGCTGCGAAGCCGCCGTCCGGGAAGACCGACTGATGGGCGATCGCCCCGCGACTCCCTCCGTGCAGCAGGCCCGGCATCTCGCGCTGCGCGACGGCTGCAGGTAATGCGCAGAAACCGGGGTTCTGGGTAGACTCTGCGCCCAGCCTCCGTCGCTGGAGCTTCAGGGCCAGCGACGGCCTCGCATAGCTCGGCCCCCACAACGTGCGCTGGCCTCGCGATGGAGGGACGAGCTATTGCGAGTCCGTCGCGGTGAGCCGCCGCGCCCTTCCACCCAGCGCCCGGTGGGGACGCGGTGTCCCTTGGCCGCGATGGTTCCGAGGGACGGACGGGTTGGAGTGATAGCAGTGAGCGGTCGGGGCGGTTGGGGTACGGCGCGCCGCCTCAGGGCGCGGCGAACGCCTCGCGCAGCATGGCGATGCTCTGCGGGACGGCGGTGTCGGGCGGAGCCTTGCCTTCGAACTCAAGCCCCACGTAACCGCGATAACCCGCGCGGGCGAGGATGCCGGCGATACGGCGGTAATCGAGATCGAGCGTGTACCATTCCCCGCCGCCCTGGTACGTCTTGGCCTGCACGTAGACGGCGCGCGGCGCGATGGCCGCGAGCTTGTCATATGGGTCCTCCAGGAAATTGCCCGTGTCCATCAACGCCCCCAGCCACGGCGAGGGCAGGGCGTCGAGGATGCGCATCAGTCCCGCCGGCGTGCGCGTGAGCCCCCAGTGGTTCTCCAGCGCCATGACCACGCCGCATTCCTCCGCCTTGGGAAGGCACTCGCGAATGCAGTCGATGCACCAGCGGAATCCGTCGTCCTCCGTGTGCCCGGGCAGGATCGGTTCCTCCCCGCGCGCCTTCATCAGTTCCGTGAAATCCGGGATCGTGTTCCAGCGGCCCGAGTTGAGCCGGATGCTGGGGATGCCCAGTTCGCGTGCGATCTCGAGGCATTTGTGTGTGTGCTCGACCTGTTGTCGACGGACGGCCGGATCGGGGTCGACGAAGTCCTGATGGACCGACAGGCAAACGAGATCGATTCCGCGCGAGAAGGCATAGCGCTTCAGCGTGCGCAGGGAGGCGCGGTGCTCGGCGGTGAGCGGCTCCCTCTCCGGGATGTCCATCTGCCGGTGCAGGATGTCCACACCCTCCACGCCGAGCGCCGCGGCCTTGTCGATCACCGTCTCCACCGGCACCTTCTCCGTGCGGAAGTGCCAGTAGGAGTACGTGGCGACCGCGAGCTTCAGGCGCGGGCGAGGCGCCGTCGCGGCCGGCGCATCGGCTGCCGCGCGGGTCGTGCCGCTGAGAACTGCCGCGGCCGGCACAGCGGCCGCCAGAAAACCGCGACGGGTTGAGTTCATGCTGGTGCTCCGTGGCTCTCGTCAACCATGCGCGGAGCTTAGCGGGAATGCGCGGCGGTGTGCAACCGCTATCGATGCCGGTAGCGCTCGCGGACGAACCCAGAGAAGCGATCGACAAGGATGACGCGCGGAGGGCGTCCGCACGGCGCGCCGGGCAGCAGGTCCGAATCGCCCTCTCGAAGACGCGCCGCAGCCTCGTGCGAGGGCAGACATCGAGATGCTGCGGTCGATCTCAGATCGCCTATACCGACCGGCCAGATCGCTCGTTTCTTGCCTCCACGATTCGCCCGTGGGCTTCGCGATGGCGCCGGCGTCGATCTCGTCCCGGATCGGGCGGGCGGCGTCGTCATAGGCCAGCCGCCGCAATACGAACGCGCCACCCTTCGAGTGCCGGAACTCGGTGAGACGATCCGCCAAATCCCAGACATTGGTGGCGACGGCCCCGTTCGGGTAGTCGATTCCTTTCAGCGGGCCGCCGGCGTCATAGTTGAAGGAGAACACGCCGCTCGCGAGGTTGTTGGTCAACTTGACCAATCGGTCCTCGGCATCATACCCGCAGGTGACCGTCGCGCCGCCCGGATAGGTCAGGGTTGTGAGATTACCGCTAAGGTCGTGGCGTGAGCGAATGCAGTTGGCGAGAATCCGTCTATACGCACATTGATCTGATTGACTGACACACTGCGGGATACACTGGTCGGAGAATGAAGAAGGATTAGCGGTGAGACCGTTCGGACAAGGGATATGCGCGTCGACATGCTGAACGATGCTGAACGCCAATCCCGCAACCAGGAGGCGCATGACGTGCTTGAAGATGCCCTCTCGCACAGCTTCCCTATCTAGCTCAGCGATCGTTGTGCACCGATGGCGTTGAACCAGCATCGGCATCATCATGGGCGCACTTCTTTCGCCTTCGCGGAAACGCTCCCAGTACGACAATCATGATGCAGAGGCAAAGCACTCCGCCGGTGAATACCCATACTGCAACTGCTGTTGCGGTTACCCATGTGGACTGGGAATTGAGAACGGAGAGCAGCATCACAACCGATGCTAAGACACAGTATAGCCCAAGCATCAGAGGATTTCTCCAGGAGAGCGCTCCATCCTGATAGAGCGTTCGAATTCTGAGTAGCATACTCATTGACCTCCGAAGAATTGCTGGCCGTACGTCTTCACCTCTTCAATCCAGGCGCGGTATCGATAGATCCCGTGCATGGCCGCTTCGGTTTGAAACGGAGTGATCCCCTTGGAATGCCGAGTGAGGTGGGTCAGCTCGTGGGTGAGTGCAAACCTACTATTGAGATTGCGGCGACTCACTCCCATGATGATTTGACCACTAGACATATCCATGCCTGCGAATCCGCCTTGAAGCATATTACTCTGTCGAAACGACGCCGATCGCAAGTCCCGCAGGAACGTCGCATACTCGGCGCGATTTGCGGATCCAATGCGAGAGAAACCCGCTTTCGACGCAAAGACCTCTGACCGAGCGATTCGATAGAAAGCAGAGCGAGCCTCCGGCAATCCTCTTGTGGGAGCACCAGCGACTAGGCTCCACGGGTTCATCGTGAAGCCTGCACTGTGGGCGCCATTCCGCGCGGCCAGAGCACCGACACGCATACCGCCGCCCATGCGCGCCACACCGCCCGCGATCGCCCCGATGGCCAAGTCCTCCGGTCCGGGAATCGCAAGAAGCGCTACGGTTGCGAGGGCCTTGAACGCCGTGTCGATGGCGCACTGCATGGCCATCGGGTGGATGTCCTCCGCCCAACTTGTTCCCGAAATACGTCTCAAGACACTAGCCGAGAGCGATGTCGGACCTGGAATGCTCAACGCCGCGGAAGGTAAGAACCCCATGCTCTGTGCTTCAAGCCCCAACGGATCGACATACACCAGTGGATTGAGGTTCCCGTAGGCGTACAGGTTCAGCCCGCCGGCAATGCCTTTCGGATCGGTCTGGATGAAGCGTTTGATGTTGGCGTCGTACAGACGGTGCTGGGTGGCGTAGAGATCGCCTCCCAGCGACCGCACGCCGGAACCGCCTAGCCAAGTGAACGGAAGGTGCGTGCTGCCGGTGCGGCGATACAACTCGCCATACGGTCCGTACGCGAACTGGTCGGTGACGTTGCCGCTGGAGTCTGTCAAAGCAAGGACCGAGCCCTGAACATCCCCGTGCGCATAGTGGGGCGTGCCGCCGGAATCGAGCAAGCAGAGGAGCCGGTTACCTGCCCAGATGTACGACCGGACTGTCGCCCCGCTTCCATCCAGTTCGGCCAGCACTCGCTTGAACGGGTCGGCGGGATTGATGGCAAAGTACCGTGTCCCGGAGGGTCCGGTTTCCTTCACCCGGACGCCGGCGGCGCTGTAGACGTGGGATATCGTGGAGGTGCCCAGTGTGCAGGACGTAGTCAGCCCGTCCGGGCCGTACGCGAAGGCATTGGTGAACGACGCCGCCGGGACGTCGGCGTCCACCCATGCCCGGTTGGTCAGACTGCCGCAACCGTCATACGTATACGCGACGTTCACTCGGTCACCGTTGAAGATCCCGGTCGACGCCGTCACCCGGTCGGCAAGATTGTGCGTGTGTTGGAGCCAGGTGTTCGTCGGTGGGACCGGCGCAAGGCCGGCGTCCATTTCCTGCCGGATGGGACGCCCACCATCGTCATAGGCGAGGCGGCGGACCGCAATCTTGGTCGACCCATGGGTCACGGACAATGCCGTCACCCGGTCGGCGAGATTGTTGGTGAAGACCTCATTCACGCCGTTCGGGTGATGCAGCCCGGTCAATCGTCCCGCCGCATCCCAGTAGAGGCTGTAGACGCGGCTGTATGTGTCCGTGACAGCCTTCAGCCGGTCTTCCGCGTCATACCCGTAGCTGACGAACCGCCCGCCGGGATACGTCAGCCGCGTGAGATTGCCGTTCAGGTCATACTGGCATCCGACCGCGAAACTCACCGTGCCAACCTGGGTGACGTTGCACTTGGGCCGACATGCTGGCGCGTCCGACCAAAATGACGCCACCGCCAGCGCCACGGAGACACCCGTCGTCCAGTGTTTGGGAGATGGTCGTTTCATCACTTCCGACGTTCGGCAATTCGCGAGCACATCCGGCTCAGTCTCGCCAGGATACACACGGTGACAGCGGTGGGCTGAGCTAGGTGGCCATCTTCTTCACCCACGCATCGAGAATCTTGGTCAACTCGTCGTCAGCGGCCGTACCCTTCACGATTCTCCAGAAACTCGCCACAACCGGATCGTGCGGGACTATCGGATGACGGCCCAGTCCGACAAGGACTGGTCGTTGAAAGTAGTAGTCACGACTTCTTGTCCAGAGTTGCCATCTCACGGCAGGGTGGTCGCGTTGAAGGATCTCTGTCAGATGGAAACCAATGTCGACCGCCAAGTTCATTGTTCCGGGGGTCAATTGCCGGTTCGAGACGCCTGCAGTTTCCAGCCAAGGTGAAGTGCCGTGTTGCGGCGAGGTCGCCTGGACGTGTGACTTAGCCCAAATCCACAAAGGTCTCAGAGAGGGTCGACCTTCACCAAGGAGCTTGCCTTCTGAAGTAGTGGCCTGCACCGCGCACCGCAGGACAGTGATTCGCTCCGACTGGCTTGAGACAAACCACTTGAAGTGTCGCTCCGCTTCTGAGCCGCTCATTTCACCGAAGGGTCGAAAAGACTCCAGCGGGGTCATCAGCGGATAGACAAAGGCTGTACTATTCATCGCGTCACTCATGGAGTGTATATCTGATACCCTTCCGGTCGAGGAGCCGTATTACGCGCGGATCTGCCCCGATTCTCCCGGTGATGTCGCTGCGCCAGAAATGCCAGTGTGCTTCAGAGATGCCTGCCGCGCCCTCTCGGACAAGGGCAGCGTCCTTGAGAATCTGCCACTTGGCAGAGCTTGTCCATCTTACGAATCCGACTTTGGACTCGTGGGCGACACCTTCTGCGAGAGCGTCAATCTCTCGGACGGCAAGCACATTTCTCTTGCTTCCGATAAGCACAGGAACGTCGTTGAACCGAGTCTTCGATCCGCGCATCAGTTGTCGAAGATAGTCCTCGGCAGTCTGACCGCCGGAGAAACGCAGACCAGACGTTCCCTTCAGAATCGTCGTCGGCCGCGCCACGGCTGTCCGCGTGGCGCTGTAGGCACCCGTCATGTAGGCACGTTCCGTGGCTGTCAGAGTGGAACCGCGAGTGATCGCGCTCCCGGCAGTCATCGCGCTCGCACCGAGCATCGGGGCGAAGGCAAGAACCTCCGCAGCCGCCTGAACGACGCCCCAAACACCCGCGATCACTCGCTGGGCGGTGTTCAGCCTTATGCCAGTGCCGCCATACCAGCCGGTCGCCGCCATCCGCAATTGTTCGAATCCAAAAAACGAGGTGAAAGAGGGAATTCCGCGGTCCGCGCACAGGCCAAGTGGATCGACGTACACGAGTGGACTCAGATTCCCGTATGCGTAGAGGTTCACCCCCCCGGCAATGCCCTTGGGATCCGATTGCAGGAATCTCTTGAGATTGGCGTCATACAGACGGTGATAGGTGAGATAGAGCCCGTCGCCTGCGTAGACCACACCGGAGCCGCCCAGCCAGCGGAACGGCAGTTCGTTCGTACCGGTGCGCGACCACGGCTCGCCGTAGGGGCCGTAGGCGAATTGATCGGTTACGTTCCTGGAAGAATCAGTGAGCGCGAGGATCGAACCTTGGCCGTCGGAATGCGCATAGCGGACCACGCCGTTGCTTTCGACGACGGCCAGCAGCAACGCACCTGCCCACACGTACCGCCGAACGATGGCGCCGGCGGAGTCCAACTCCGCCAGCGGGCGCTTGAATCCGTCGGCATAGTCGAGGGCGAAGTACCGGGTAGTTCCGTCCTTGACCCGTTTGACACGGCTTCCGCCGGCGTCATACACGTAGCTTTCAACTGCCGCGCCGTTCGTGATCGCGACCATGCGCCCCGCACGGTCATAGGCGTAGCCGACAGAGGTGACTATCCCTGTCACCATGCGGCTGGCTTCTAGCAGATTGCCCGCCGCGTCATAGTCGTAGGCCCACGTCGCGGGAATGCCTTCCACCCTGCCGAAGGCGGAAGTGACGCGATCCGCGAGGTCGCGGCGCCCGCGTGCGCTCCAAGAGAGTGTGCCCACTCGGCCAGAGTTGTGTTCGAATAGGCAAGCGGTTGCGTCAACACAGATAGCCCACGAGACGAGTGTCGCGACAGTGCGTGTTCTCCATTGCGAGACAAAGGACCGACACGTGCCGCGCGAAGTAACTCGGCGTGCATCATCCCCTTGTGAATCCTGCCGTGTCACAGTGGTTAAGGTGCCTGACATGGTTCCATGATCGCGTCACGACTGTGACGGTGATTCCCCGCGAAGATAGGCTCCGACGGAACGTGCCCATCTCCGCTGAGCTTCAATTGGATCTGGGCAGTTCTCATCGACAAAATCGGACAGACGAATTCTCGGCCCACTTTCCAGATATTCGAAACCCCTATCAGACAGATACTCAATCGCGCTGCGCCATGCATCAGGATGATCTTCGAAGCCGATTTCAAAACCAACTCCGCAAAGCTCGGCCGTACCATCCAGGAACACAATCAGCCGGGCCGCCTCGGTGTTCTGATCCCGCGTGCGGATGAACACGTGTATCTGCTCTCGCTCAATGGTTGAGAACGCAGCCCTCATGTTGTGATTCCTCTTCGAGTCGTACTGTCACTGTCCACGGAGGTTGAGACGTACGGCGAAAGCGTCAAGGGGGTCGATCAAGACACTACTCCGCGGCTTCAGAGGATTCTCTAGAAAGCGGCGTAGATCGAACGCTGAGAAACCTAGATTCCCCGATGGATGAGTATGTGCGATCATACGTCGCACGCCCAAGGCAGGGATGGAATCGGCGGTCCCCATCCGCAGAACTCGCTGGTTTCCTGTCAGCAGGCGTACAAGAGCAACTTCATTTCCCGTTATAGCAGAGATGTCGGCCATCATCTGACGAATGGGAACTGGCCGTCTCATAACCGGCATGGGGAAGTCATCGCCGTGTTGCAGCACACTGATCACCGACGACCACCGCGACTCCGCAACCGAAAAGCCCCCCATCAGCCTGGAGGATTGCCCTAGTCCGGCGAACACTCGCGCACCATTTCCCGCAGTCCTGGTAACAGTTGCCGCATTGCGGGCCACCGATAAGCTACGAACGCTCCCCGCGGCAGCCGGCATATCGAACGCCATCAGCGCGATGTTCAGCATCAGGCCGAGCGCTGTCTCGATCTGCACATCGCGGTCGTTACCGTAGACCTCGTAGAAACGGCGGGGATTGTCGTTGCGCATCCGGTCTTTGGCCAAGAGGGCGTTGAGCCCGAAATCGTTTCCGGGAAACGATCTGATGCCTCCGCTCTCTGCGCACAGCCCGAGCGGATCGATGTAGACCAGCGGATTCAGGTTCCCGTAGGCATAGAGGTTCAGCCCGCCGGCAATGCCCTTCGGGTCGGCTTGGATGAAACGTTTGACGTTCGCGTCATAGAGACGGTGTTGTGTGGCGTAGAGGCCACTGCCCAACTGCCGCACTCCAGAGCCGCCAAGCCAAGTGAACGGAAGGTCCGTGCTGCCGGTGCGGCGATACAACTCGCCATACGGTCCATACGCGAACTGGTCGGTGACGTTGCCGCTGGAGTCGGTCAAAGCAAGAACCGAGCCCTGCACGTCCGCGTGCGCATAGCGCGGCGTGCCGCCGGAGTCCAGCATGCAGAGCAGGCGGTTTCCGGCCCAGATGTAGGACCGGAGCGTCGCTCCACTGCCGTCCAGTTCCGCCAACACTCGCTTGAACGGGTCGGCGGGATTGATGGCAAAATACCGTGTCCCGGAGGGTCCGGTTTCCTTCACCCGCACGCCGGCAGCGCTGTAGACGTAGGCGACCGTCGAGGTGCCGAGCGTGCAGGATGTAGCCAGCCCGTCCGGACCGTACGCGAACGCGTTGGTGAACGACGCCGCCGGGACGTCGGCGTCCACCCACGTCCGGTTGGTCAGGCTGCCGCAACCGTCATAGGCGTAGGCAACGGAGACGCGGTCGCCGTTGTACATCCCGGTCGACGCCGTCACCCGGTCGGCGAGGTTATGCGTGTGCTGCAGCCAGGTGTTGGTCAGCGGGATCGGCGCCAGCCCGGCATCCATCTCCTGCCGAATCGGCCGCCCGGCGTCGTCATAAGTGAGGCGGCGGACCGCGATCTTGGTCGACCCGCGGGTCACGGACAATGTCGTCACCTGGTCGTCGAGATCGTTCGTGAAGACTTCATTGACGCCGTTCTGGTGATGCAGCCCGGTCAGCCTTCCCGCATCATCCCAGTCGAGGCTGTAGACGCGGCTGTATGTGTCCGTGGCCGCCTTCAGCCGGTCCTCCTGGTCATAGCCGTAGCTGACGAAGCGACCGTCGGGATACGTCAACCGCGTGAGATTGCCGTTCAAGTCGTATTGGCATCCGACCGCGAAACTCACCGTGCCGACCTGCGTGGTCGCGGCGGTGAGGCGGTTCATGCTGTTGTAGATGAACCGCTCCGTCACGGTTCCCCGCACGGCGTTGGTGACATTCCCGCCCGCGTCGTACGAGGCCACGATGGACG
>CAZSUU010000038.1:0-50475 GCA_964610105.1 uncultured Verrucomicrobiota bacterium
GGGAGACCGCTTATCATAACGTTGCCCTTGGTTTCAAATCCGGGGTCCGGCGCTAACCGCCAGCACCACACCCCGCCCTGCCTTGACCTTCTTCATAGGGTGCTCCTTTGTATATTAAGACATTTTGACCGCTCTCCCACGGAGCGGCAACAGAAAAAGAAGGGAATCTTCAGCAAAAACCACCTGTTTGGATCTCGCAGATGCCCCCGGGCCATTTCGGGGGCGCAGAGCGGCATTGCGAATCCGTCGCGCTTGCGCTACTGATGCCGGGTCCGGGGGGGCGGCGGGCGAAGGTCCGCCGCCGCCGGCAAACGGGAGAAGGCGATGATCGAGCGATTCAGCAGGGCGGCCGCACTGGCGGCGGGGATGGCGGGCGCGGCGGAGTTGGTGCCGTTTGCCCCGCCGTGGGACGACGGTGCGACCGGGCCGACCGACCTGCGGCCGGTGCTGGCGCAGGGCGCGGCCTCCATCACGCCGGTTCGCGTGCGCGACGGGCATCTTTACGCGGGGGACAGGAGGCTGCGGATCTTCGGCGCCAACGTAACCGCCGGCGCCTGCTTCCCGGATCACGCCACGGCCGATGCGGTGGCCGCGCGCATGGCGAAGTTCGGCCTGAACGGCGTACGGTTCCACTTCCTCGACTCCACCTGGGGCGAACAGCGGTTGATCGACTATGACTCCGGGAGCTGGACCAACTGGAACCCGGAGGCGCAGGACCGGCTTGACTACTTCATGGCGAAACTGAAGGAACAGGGGGTCTACTGGAACGTGAACCTCCTCGTCGGCCGACGCCTCGGGGTCGCGGATGGCGTCGATCCCGCCGTGAACAAGCTCGACTGGAAGGCCGCCCACGCCGTCGGCTTCTTCCACGCGCCTCACCTGGAGGCGCAGAAGCAGTACGCGCGGCGGCTGCTGTCGCATGTCAACCCGTACACGAAACTCGTGGTCGCCCGCGATCCCGCCCTCGCCGTCGTGGAAATCAACAACGAGAACGGATTGATGCACACGTGGATGGGCGGCGACTTCGACGCGCTGCCCGAACCCTTCGCCTCCGACCTGCGGGGGCAGTGGAACGGCTGGCTGGCCGGGCGCCATGCCGACACGAAGAGCTTGGCTGCCGCCTGGGGGGCGCGCAACGAGCCGCTCGGCGCGGAGATGCTGCGAAACGGCGGGTTTGCGGACGGCGTGGACGGATGGAGTCTCGAACAACATGGCGGGGCCAAGGCCGAATTCGCGGCCAACGAAGGCGTCGCCACGATCCGGGTGGTTGACGCCGCCTCCGGCGGAGGGGCCGTGCAGATCAACCAGACGCGGCTCGCGCTGCGGAAGGATGCCGTCTACACCGTCCGGTTCCGCGCCGCGGCGGAGACAAACCGGACGGTGACGATCAACGTCATGCAGGCGCACGATCCGTGGAACGACCTCGGGTGGCGGGCGCGGCTCGATCTCGGTCCGGAGTGGAAGACCTTCGAGTTCACCTTCCTCGCCGATGCGGACGATGACAACGCGCGTTTCGGATTCACGGACCTGGCGCAGCCGGGCGCCACCTTCCGGCTCGCCGGCTTCTGCCTGAAACCGGGCGGACGGGTGGGGTTGACGGAGGAGGAGACGCTCGAAGCCAAGTCGATCCGATGCCCGAAGGCCTCAAGCGTCCGGTCCCTTCCAAGCGGGATGCGCCGCGACTGGATCCGGTTTCTCTGGGAGACCGAGCGGCGTCACTGGGAGGCGATGCGTCGGTGCATCGTGGAGGAGATCGGGGTGAAGGCGCCGGTGGTCGGCACGATCGTCGCGACTTCGACGCCGAACCTGATGGGAGAATTCGACCTGGTCGACACGCACGCCTACTGGCAGCACCCCCATTTCCCCGGCCGGCCGTGGGACCGCAACAACTGGGTGGTGAAGAACCTCTCGATGGCCGACCATCCCCACGACGCGACCCTGTCGCGCCTGGCCTGGCAGCGTGTCGCCGGGAAGCCGCACATGATCAGCGAGTACAACCATCCCGCGCCCAACACGCACGCGGGCGAGGGTCCTCTCATGCTGGCGGCCTACGGCGCATTGCAGGACTGGGACGCGATCTTCCTCTACACGTGGTCGCATGACGAGAAGAAGACCAAAGCCGGGTGCATTCCCGATTTCTTCGATGTCGGTCAGCATCCGACCGCCATGGCGAACATGCCCGTCGCCGCGCTCCTCTTCCGCCGCGCCGAGGTGCCGCCCGCGCGCGAGATCGTTACGCACCCCCTGCCGCCGGAGAGGGAGATCGATGCGATTTCGCAGCAGGGGCAGGCGTGGCAGGTCTTGAACCTCGACCGCCTTGGCATCGACCTTGGGATTGCGTTCGAGCATCGCGTCGCGCTCGATCTCCGCGGCCGGATCGGATCGCCGCCGCCCCCCTCACCGCCGGTCTCCCGCGCGGAATGGCTTGCCGACACGGGGGAGCTGGCCTGGCGCCTGCCGGAGAAGGGGAGGGGACGCATCGAGATTAAGTCGGCGCGGGTGAAAGCGGTGATCGGACGTGCCGACGAGACCGCCATCGACCTGGGCCACGGGGTGAAGATGACCGTCGGCAAGACCCTCGGCAACTGGTGTACGGTCTCGATGGTCCTGCTCGACGGCGAGGCGTTCGACCGGGCGCCGAAGCGCGCCCTCCTGGTCGCGACGGCACACACCGAGAACACGGGCATGGGCTGGAAGAACGAGGAGAAGGACACCGTCGGCAGCGATTGGGGCCGGCCGCCCAGCCTTGTGGAAGCGGTGCCGGCGGTGGTTCAACTGCCCGCCGGCGCGGGTGAGGCTGTGCTCCACCCGCTCGACGATCGTGGTCAGCGGGCAGGGGTCCCCGTCCGCGCCGCGGCCGGCCGCCTCGAGATCGGTCCTCCGCACAGGACACTGTGGTACGAGATCGAATACCCGGCCGCGAGATAGCCATCGAACGCCGGGGGTGCGGTGGGCTTGTTTCGCATGCAGGCGATGTCGGCCTGCGGGTCCAGGTACTCAACGGCACAAACAGGCGATGGTTCAAAAGTCCCATGCGCAGGTGGAGGTCGACTACACGGACGCGCCGCAATATCCTGAGATCAAGGCGATTGTCGCACAGACAGGGAATCCGGACGTGTACCTTGCGGAAACAAAGGGCAAGCGGTTCGTGGCGAAGACGGCGGAGCAGTTCATGTACGACGCGGACGGCAATCTGCCCGCCCTCCGTAGGCTTGGCGAAGGAGGGACCAGCGACGGCTGTTGGACGTACACGTGGGACGCCGAGAACCGGCTGATCTCGATGGAAACTCTCGAGGATGTAATCGCCGCTGGCGTGCCCTACCGCCGCATCGAGTTCTCCTACGATGCCAATTCCCGCCGTGTGGGCAAGGGAGTCTACGCCGCAAGTAACGGCAATCCCATTCAGGAGACCGCCTACCTCTACGACGGCTGGAACCTCGTGGCCGAGCTAATCCACAATCCGCAATCCGAAATCCGCAAAAGGAGGCGACGCACCTGCTCGCGGCAATCGCGCAAGCATTTCGTTCATGTGCACCAGAACCGTTGAGCTTCGCAATCCCGGCCCTGTTGCCATGACACAGGAGACTCACATGAAGGAAGACAGGCGGTTACAAAGGGCAGCTGCGCTGTGCGCGTGCATACTCGTCGCGCTTGCGGCCTCTCCGACTGCGAATGTAGATCAAAGAGACCAAACTAACAGCCAGAAGGACGCCCTACGGGACGCAAAACATATCGCTGCAATCGCCAAAGATTGCGCCCAGCGAATGCGAGCGATCGCCCAAATTGTCGATATCCGCGCCGAACAACTGCTGCGAGAAGATAGCATACGTGACAGTTCTTCGCTTGCAGTTCTGTATGAGCAGGTCTGCATAAAGCAGGACCTTCTACGAAACGAAGAAACGGCGCTTGAGATGAGCAAGCGAAGACTCGTGATCCTGTGGAGTGATGAATACGAGGGCCGGGTGTTGAGTGACAAAGACGTTCACAGTCGTTACCATGGCTACTGCATAATAGGGAGCGCAACCAATTCTGCGACGCCAACCCAACCGCAGGACATTGAACCGTCTGGGGTCAGGTCCCGCTAAATCGATATCAGTCCAGCCCCTTTTGGCGCAGGTGGGGGGAAGATCGGGGGGCGTGGGGCGGGGTGCGGTAGAGGGCGGCAGCGTGGGCGGTGGCGGAGTCGGCGGTGTCGCGGGGCCATCTCGCCGATCGGGCGTGAGGACCATCGCCACAGAAGAACGCAAGAGATTGCAAAAGACATGCTTGGGCTTTTAAGGCGAATGGGCATCGGTTCCGTTTTGTCCTTTTTGCGTCTTCTTGAGTTTCTTGAGGCCATTGCCTTCGGCGCCGGCGGAGTGTCTTGCGGCCAACCATCTCCACCTGAACCCCTGGGAGCATTATGGGCAGTCGATGTGTACAAACATCATCTCGCGCCAAGGCGCCAAGGTCGAACAGGGAGCAGCGCCCGCCCTTCCCTTGGCGGGCTTTGCGGCTTTGCGCGAGGCGATCGGGGCGGGAACGGAGGGGAAGTGTCTGTCCCCAGGCGCATCGACGGCCGACTGCGCGGGCAGGATTGCCCGCGGTACGGGTCCTGGGCGTACCGCGCGCAATCCTGCGCGCGATCAGTCCGACGGCGCGTCAGGATGCCGCGCCCCCCCCGTCGTCGGCTCGATGCGCAAGGTAGGGCGGGACCTCCGGACCCGCCGTTTTCGGGACAGTGCGGTTACGGTGTAGCCGTCTGGGCTCAGGTCTCGTTGAATATCAAATGGCTTGTGGTCGACGTGAAGTCGGATGTGCCGGGTTTCCAGGGTGAGATCCGGACGTCGGACATTGCGCCGGGCCGGTGATCCGAGGCTTGGAAGCCGCTTGCGCAGAAGGTCGTGTGGGTACTTGCGGTTCGCCCGCGTCGTCGGTGATCTCGCCGATCAGGCATGAGGACGATCGCCGCAAAGAACGCAAGAAAACGCAAGAAACATGCCCAAGCTTTCAAGACGAATGGGCATCGGTTCCGTTCTGCCTTTTTTGCGTCTTTTTGAGTTTCTTGCGGCCATTGCCTTGGCGCCGGCGGAGGGTCTTGGGGCCAAGCCGCTCCACCTGAACACCTGGAAGCATTACGGGCAGTCGATGTGTACAAAACATCATCTCGCGCCAAGACGCGAAGGCGCCAAGGTCGAACAGGGAGCAGCGCCCGCCCTTCCCTTGGCGGGCTTTGCGGCTTTGCGCGAGGCGATCGGGGCGGGAACGGAGGGGAAGTGTCTGTCCCCAGGCGCATCGACGGCCGACTGCGCGGGCAGGATTGCCCGCGGTACGGGTCCTGGGCGTACCGCGCGCAATCCTGCGCGCGATCAGTCCGACGGCGCGTCAGGATGCCGCGCCCCCCCCGTCGTCGGCTCGATTCGCAAGGTAGGACGGGGCCTCCGGACCCGCCGTCTTCGCTGTGCAGGAAAGCGCGTAACACTCGACAACGAGGCTAATCGGACATCCCGAAGGAACAGGGTTCGACACGCACCGTTGTGCCGTCCGAGAACCGGACGGTCCTCGGCGTCTTGCCCATGTTGTAGGCGACGTGCGTGCGCCGGCGGTCCTTGCGGAACACGGCGTAGAGTGGGCAATCGGCGGTCACGGTACGATCGACGGCGCCGAATGCGTTCAGCACCTCGATCCAGGAAATCGTGTGGGCGAGCGAGTTGCCGGCCTCCGCGCGCAGGCGGTCGCCGGCGGCCTCGAACTGGCGCAACGCGTCGGCGGGGTCGGAAAGCGCGCGATACATCCACACGATGTCGGCCCACTCGCCCCACGCCTCTCCGCCGTTCTCCGCCTTGAGCGCTTCGTAGTTGCGCCGCGCGTAGTCCGGGTATCGGCCCAGGTAGAGCGACGGGCCGCCGAACGGGAGCCAGTTGATTCCGTGCACGACCTCGGGATTCCGGCTGAACCACGTTTCGTTCACGCCCTTCCCGCCCCAGACCATCGTCACCACTGACGGCGTGTAGGCGGCCGGCCGCAGGCGGCCTTCCACGTCGAACCAGTACCGTTCGATGGCCGCCAGCTCGGTGGCGAACAGATAGGCGCCGAGATCTCGCAATTCCCGGTCCCCAACGACCTCGCCGAACAGGAGGATTCCCGCCCAGGCGTTCATCGCCTCGGAAGACGACTCCTGGTTGTTGCCGTCGGCGAAGCCCGCCCGGCCCGACGCCCACGAGTGTCCCGCGTAGGGATCGAAGCAGCGCAGGAACGGCAGGTCCGGGTCGGTGCGGCTCGGATTGGCGATGTCGCGCACGAGCAGCCGCGCCATCTCACCCCACCGGTTGGTCGCGCCCCAGGCGGGCGCGCCGCGGCACACTTCGGCCGCGCCGCGCAGGAAGTACCCGTAGTGGAAATGATGGTCGCTGAGATCCGTGTCGCTGCCGTAGCTCGCCGGATAGCCGATCGCGGCGCCCCACGTTCGATTGAACGCGAAACACCCTCTGGATTTCGAGCGGCCGTCCGGCTCCATGGCCGTGAACCACCGCTCGAGCCGTCCTCTCAGCTCCTCCAGAAGGCGATCGCGCTCCGGCAGGGCTCCGGCCTGTTCGGCGATGGGAATCAGCGTGGCGAGCCAGCCGATCCGCTTGCCGCCCCAGTACGTGTCGCGGAGATCGCGGTCCGGCTTCTCCGTCGCGGCGGCGATCAGCCGGAGCAGACGCTCGCGATTCCCGGCGCCCGCGGCCGGCAGGAAGGGCAGGAGGCCGGGGTAGGTCATCCGCGTCGCGAACGCGTTGCCGCGCAGCAACCGCATCGGCCCGCGCACGGAGGGGTACCCGAGCTCCAGCAGCGCATCCGCCGTGGTCTCCCACTGGTGAGGATACAACGCGCAGAGCGTGTTCGTCTCGGCGCTTTCTCGCGCCACCGTGGTCAGCCGGAACCGCGTGGTCACCGCCGAGGCCGGTTCGTCGTACGTCCATTCCACGCGGGAGTCGATGACGTGCGCGTGGGCGTGCCGGGCAAAAAGATCCAGGACCTCCGGCGTCCGCGCCGGCAGAATCGCGAGGCTGAAATGCCGCTGCCCCTTGAGCCGGCAGACGAGACCGGTCGTGCCCAGCCCCTCCCATGCGCACCCACCGGGGCCGAAGAGACCGTACGCCTTGGTTCCGACCGACACGCCCAGCGCGGGGCCACAGGCGTCGCCCGACCAGACCTTCGGCGGGGTGGGGAAGGTCACGGTCGCGTCGCCGCCCTCAAGCATCGCGAAGACAAACGGACCCCCGTGTCCGTACGTCACCTCCATCGCCGCCGGCGCGGAGGCGAAACGGGCCGTGACGAACCAGTCGCTGAATCCGTGAAGCCGCGCGTCGGGAAACCGCGGGCAGGCCGCGTGCCCGAGCACCAGATCCTCGCGCGCTCCGGGCATCGTCCCGAAGATCCCGATCTTGTCCGCATGAATAGCGGCCGCGTGATACACCCGCAGCCCGCACGGTTCGGCCTTCACGACCAGCGGGTGAGCATACTGCGGCTCGGAGAACGGCATCCACGCCAGCGAGCTCCACCAGTCGCCGGTGGGGATGGGACCGCGCACGGCATCGGTCGTGTACACCGTTTCCGGAGGGCCCTTGGCGTCGGGAGGGGATTTCAGGAGGTAGCTTCCGGCCCCCGCGCGTGCCGTGTCCTGCGCGGGCGCATCGCCACTGACCAGGCTTGCGGCGGCGATGCCGGCCGCGAACAGCCGAAGAGGACTACTCATCGGCGTTAACCTCCTGTTTCCCGCCTTTCAACGCAATCTCCTTGCCGCGCCACGCGAATGTGCCCGTCACGCCGGCCGGCAGATCCACCGTGCCGCGGCAGCTGCCGCCCTCGAAGGCGAGATTCAGCTCGATGAATCCGTCGGGATGCGGCGTGCGGCTGACGATCTTCGGAAGCGGGCCGGGCAGCGGTTCGACGCGCACGGTTCGGAATCCGGGCGAGGCGGGGCGGATGCCGGCGACGCTGGCGTGCAGATGGAAGAGCGGATGACTGCCCCATGCGTGGCAGTCGGACCGCGTGTCGCCCGGCGCCTCGACCGGGGTCTTGAGGCCCTGCCTCACCAGGTCCTTCCAGAACGCCATCCGCTCGACGATCAGGTCGCCCCGGCCGAACTTCCGCCACGTCTCGAGGAGATAGAAGCTGAAATAGATCGTGGTTCGTTTCAGGTCCTGCGCGGTCATCAGGCCGTCGAACGCCCGCTTCGCCTGGGCTCCGCCCAGCGTGTCGGTGAGCAGCGCGAGGCACTGCCCGTGCTCGCTGTATTCCGTGTGGGCGAGGTTGTCGGCGACGAGTCCCCGTCCTTCGTCCCAAAACTTCGCCCGCACGACCGCCGCCGTCCTCGCCGCTCTGGCTCGCAGCCGCTGCGCCAGCAGCGGCTCGCCGAGGCTGTCCTCGATGTCGGCCGCGGACTGGAGGGCGTACACGTAGAGCAGGTTGTTCAGGGCCGATACTCCATGCTGGCCGTCGGGCGCGTAGCCGGTCTTCCACCCCGGCACCCAGTCCATGAACGACCATCCCGGCAGCGCCTCCAGGAGGCCGTCGGCGTTCACATACGGTTCGAAGTGCTCCAGCATCGATCGCAGTCCGATCGCGCGGGCGCGCACGAAGGCGGGGTCATTCCGCCACCAGGCGTAGTCGCGCAGCATCAGGGCCCAGATCATCGAGAAGGTGGGCGAGTGCTGGGGCAGGTAGGCGGGGAAGCGCTCGTTGACGAATCCCCAGGTGCGGCGGGAATCGTCGAACAGCTCGATGCCGCGCCGGACGAGGCGGTCGTCGCGCGTGATCGCGTGGGTGGTGAGCATCTCCAGCCGCGAGTCGCCGACGTACATCAGTTGCTCGTAGTACGGACAGTCCATGAAGGTCTCGTGCGAACACATCTGGAGCCCGCGGACGGCCAGGTCCATCACGGCCTTCAGTTCCGGGTCGCCGCCGTCGAACGAAGCCTCCGATTCCAGGGGATAGCGGGTCTCGGACAGCGCTGCGCGCTGGAGGGTCAAGGGCGCCGCGGCCGTGCGGACGGTGAGCACAACGTAGCGTCCCGCGCGCCACCAGTGGGTCGAGAACACCCGCCGGTCGCCGCCGTCGGGCAGAAACGTGTCGAAGAAGCCGCGGAACCGCTTCCCCGCGAACTCGTTCCGGTTGCCCTTGGCGTTGGACCGGGGAAGATACAGGGCCTCGGACCAGCCCCAGCGAACCGTGGTGCCCTCGCCGCCCGAGACTTCGAGCACGGGGCAGGCGGTGTAGTAGTCTCCAAGGTCCCAGAGCACATAGCACTCCGTGGTGGCCGGCACGGTGACCGCAGCCTTGCCCTCGACGAGGGCCTGCCATTTCGGGAGATCGGGCGCAGCGGCGGCCTCCGCCGTGAAGACGGTCTCCTTCGTCCACGCGCCGGATCCCAGGGCGACCGCGCGGCCGGCGCGGATCTCGCGGTCGAGCCGCTCGGGCAGGGTCGAGGGGAACAGCTTCCAGCCTGGCGCGGCCTCGCCGTACGGATTGCCCTTCAGCGCGGCCCGGACGACCGCCGGTTTTACGAAGGGGCCGTCCTTCCACTGCGGTCCGCAGCCGCGCGCGGTCAGCTCGCCGCCGATGCCGAAGATCGAGCCCTCCGCCGGCAGCGCGAGGTCCAGACCGTCCAGCCGCGCGACCTGCCAGTCCGACCGGCCGGTGGTCAGCGCGGAGTCGTACGGGCCTTCTGCCTTCAGCACGAAGCCCCCGCGGTGCGAGAGCTGCGCGATCGGCGAGAACGGTCCGAGGTGCCAGCACAAGGCTTCGAGTCGGTGTGGCCCCGGCGGGAGGGCGAGCGCGTACGTGCCGTACGACCAGTGCTCGACGTCCGATCGGTCCGGCCCGCGCGCGATGCGGCGTCCGTCGAGGAACAGCTCGAACCGCTCGTCGGCGCTGACGTGAATCACCGCCGGCGTGTGGGTCGCTTCGAACTCACGCCGGAAACGCAGGAAGACGGGACCACGCCAGCCTCCGATCCAGTAGGGCTCGCGGTGCTGGATGCGGCCGCGCGCCTCCGGCGACAGGTTCTCCACCGGCGGGGCGGCGACGTCGGGATGCCAGATCCACGCCGCGTCGTCGATCGGCTGCACCGGGAGGATGCCCGTGTTGCCGATGTGATGGCGCGGCTCCCAAAGGACCCTGGTCGCCTTCGCGCCGCCCTCGTCCGCGGCGGCGACTCCCAGGGTTGAAAGCACGAACGCGACGGCGACGGTCCCCGTTCTCATTCTCACAGGTTTCATGATGCCCCGCTCCTCTGCTCAACGCGTCAGGATTCCACAGTACCCGGACGGATGAAAGACGGGAATAGCGGTGTGATGGGGCCCGGGCGCATTGACCTTCAGGAGCCCATGCCCTCACGGACACGCTACCAACCGGTTCCGCATCCTGCCGAGCTGTGTGCGGCGGCGCCGCAAGGCGCTGGCGGCCTCTCCGCGCGCGCACACGCAGATGTGCCCCCACAGCGTCACCCCTCCACCGTTCCGCGTAATCGCCACGCTCAGAGCGCCCAGAATAGCAGCTCCCCCCACGTGTGTGCGCCATCCCGATCGTAGCGGCCGAGGAGGAAGCCGGCCCAGAGGTAGAGGTTCACCAGGACCAGCAGCGCACTGCCCGCGCACAGGCATGCGCGGGTCCGGCGCGTCCATCCGGGCCATTCGCGGGAGACGAAAAGCGCGGCGCAGAAGGTCAGCATCGGCAGGCTTTCGATGAAGGCGCGGTTGCCGAAGGAGGTGCCGAACCACCAGCACCACCACGTACCGTTGAAGATCCAGAGCAGGGCGAATGACAGCAGGGCGGAGATGAAGAGCGGCCGGTGTTCACGCATGCGGACGGCGCCGGCCGCCGTGAGCGCGAGCAGGACCAGATACCATGGGTGGAAGACGAAAAGACCGTGCCGGACGCCAAACAGGGAACCAAGGAGCCCGGCCAATCCCCCCGTGAAACCCTCGTCCGCGTACGTGCGGAACGTCAGCCGGCCCCACATCAGGTACACCGCCGCGTAGTTCGCGGCCAGCAGCGCGAGGGCGCCGAGCGCCATCAGGGTCCACCCGCCGGCGGAGCGGCGGGCCGGGGCGAGGTACATGGCGATCCACGGAAGCAGCGCCGCCGTGGAGTTGCGGGTGACGAGAAGGAGTCCGATCAGCATGCCGAGGCCGAGGTCCATCAACCGGTCGCGCGCCCCGAAGGCGCCCAAGTAGGCGAGGAAACCGATCAGCGCCACGTTGGCCGCGTGCGGCATCGACGGCTCCTTCAGCAGGTAGTGAAGGAGGTTCGTGCCGGGCACGATCATCGCCGCGAAGAGAAAGGCCACCGGCTCACCCACGCCGCGGACCCGCAGGGCCAGGTGGAAGGCGCGCAGGCCGAGCAGGAAGACACCCGCCAGCCACGCCGCCACCGCCACCTGGTACGGCATCGAGACGCCGTCGGCCGGCGCGCCGGCGGTGCGCGCGAAAAGGTGGGCCACCGCGAAGACGGGGAATTCCATGAGCGCCAGGCCGATCGGGCACTTCGTGGCCACCGTGCCGCGCGGGGTCGGCAGGTACTGGCCGGCGGCGGAGTCGGGGGCGTACAGCGCGCGCAGGTTGTTGCGGAAGTCCAGGTCATGATCGATGAAGAGCGTGGGGAGCCATGAGTAATAAGCGCAGCCATCGCCGGCGATCAGCTTCGGGCTGCGACCGAGCGCCGCCGAGGCGCCGAGCACGAGGGCGGCGGCCGCGGACAGGGCCAGCAGGAACAGGAGAAACGCCCTGCGCCCGACGAAGGAGGAATCGCTCATGACGTCTTCGCTGCGTGTACCACACCAGGTTGGCTTTGACTACGGCGGAAGCGCGCGGTTGAATGGCGGGGTGAATGTCCGGAGGCCGATCCTCGCGGCGGCGGGCGTGGCGCTCTGCGCGGCGGCGGGCGCGGCGGCCTGGCACGCCTTCTCGCGCCGCGTCATCGAGGTGCCGATCCTGATGTATCACCGCCTCGGTTCGGCCCGCGCCGACGTGTGGACGGTGCGTCCCGAGGATTTTGAGGACCAGATGCGGCAGCTCAGGGAGCGGGGATACCACGCCGTTCTTCCGTCGGACCTGGTGGCGTATCGCGAGAAGAAACGGCCGCTTCCGCCCAAGCCGGTGGTGATCACGTTCGACGACGGCGCCCTGAACGTGAAGGAAATCGGCGGTCCGGTGCTGCGCAGGTACGGATACCGCGCGATCGTCTACATCGTGCCGGGCGCGACGGCGGACCGGCCGGAGGATCGCCGGGAGCTGGAGGGCAGCCCGGCGCTCACCTGGCCGGAGATCCGGGAGATGCGCGGGGAAGGGACGTTTGACGTCGGCGGGCATACCCTCAGCCACGCCCGCGGCGAAGTCCTCCGCGATCCCGAGAAGGAGATCGGGGGATGTTTCCAGGCGATTCGGGAGAAGGGCGGATTCACCCCCGACTCGTTCTGCTACGCGTACAACGAAGGGGCGGGCGTGCGGAAGGTCGAACAGTGGGTGGGCAAGGCCGGCTTCTCGACCGCCATGACCACCGGCGAGTCCGTCGCCCGCATCGGCCGGCGCACTAATTTCCTCGGGCTGCCTCGCGTCTTCGTGCGCGGCGGCCGCCACCTGTTCGAGATCCGCCGCCTGAGCGGCGGAGCGGGCGGGCCGGTGGAATACGAGGTCGATCACGCCGGCCCGCCGATCCCCATCACGCCGCGGCTGGCGAACCCGGGGTCCGCGCCGGACGAAGGGTGGTTGGCGCCGGTCGAGATCGAGCGCGACGCCGTTCGTTTCTCCTTCCCGGGGGCGGGTGCCGCGAAGGACAGACTGGAGATCTGGGACCGCCACCGCCTGTTCCTTCTTGCGCGGGAATGAGTCGACCGAACCGGGCGAAATCGGTGTCATTGGAGCACAGCCCGGCGTTGTTTTCGATCGCCGGTGTCGCGAGAACGCCGCGGGCCGTCGTCCGTCGCACGAAACCCGGAATGAGGTGGGTGGCCATTTGCGGGGGAATCTGACACTATCCCGCTGTGGCCGGTCGCAGACCGGTCGAAAGGCAGCATGACGGCGCACCATTGGAAGCGCAACCTGGTCTTCGTCTGGTTGTCGCAGTTCTTCTCGCTCATGGGCTTCGCCTTCGCGATGCCCTTCGTGCCGTTCTACATGCAGCAGCTCGGCGTCACCGATCCGCTGAAGCTCAAGATCTGGGTGGCGCTGTTCGCCGGGGCTAGCCCCCTGACGATCGCCCTGTGCTCGCCGATCTGGGGTGCGCTGGCGGACCGCTACGGGCGCAAGCTCATGCTCGTGCGCGCGAATCTCGGGGCGGCGTTGGTGCTGTCGCTGATGGGCGCCGTGCAGTCGGTGGGCCAGCTGGTCGCGTTGCGTCTGCTGCAGGGCGTGTTGACGGGCACGGTGACGGCGGCGCAGGCGATGGTGGCGGTCGGAAGCCCGGAGGAACGCAGCGGGGCGGCCCTGGGCTCGCTGAGTGCCGCGGTCTACTCCGGCAGCATGACGGGCGCCCTGGTCGGCGGCGTGCTGGCCCACTGGTTCGGCTACCGGATGGCCTTCTTCTGCTCCGGGGGGTTCATGATCGCCGCCGCCCTGCTGGTGCTCTTCGGCACCCACGAACCCGGAGCGGTCGGCGCGGTGGCGGAGGACGTCGAGGTGGCCCCCTCGCGGTTCGCGCTGCTCAGCCTCCGCGACGCGCTGCCCATCCTGGCGGCGCTGGGCCTGGTGTCGTTCACGCGGCAGTTCGACATGCCGTACCTGCCGCTCCTGGTGCAGCGGATCCATGGCGGGATCGAGGGCGTGTCGCTCTGGACCGGCGTGCTCTCCGCCGTCGGCGGCGCCGCCGGTCTGGGCGCCGGCTTCCTCCTCGGTCCGCTCGCCGACCGGTACTCGCCCGTGAAAGTGGGGCGGACGGCCTCCGCCCTCGCCGGCCTGGCGATGATCGCCCAGGCGGTGGCGACGAGCTTCGCGTGGCTGATTCCGGTGCGGTACGCCGTGGTCTTCCTCGCCGGCGCCCTGGAGCCGGCGATTCACGCGTGGCTGGCGCGGTCCACGCCTCCCGGCCGACGCGGCGCGATCTTCGGGCTGGCGTCCAGCGCCCGGTCGCTGGGCTGGCTGCTGAGCGCGGTCGGCGGCGGCGGGGTGGCCGCCCTGGCCGGCATCGAGTCGGTGTTTTTCGTGAATGCGGGCCTCTACTTCCTGCTCATCGTGGTCCTTGCCCGGCTTCTCCGCCCCCCGCAGGCGGCCGCGCAACCGTGAGACGGTTCCGCGGGAGGAGAGGTCCATGCCGACAGGGCATCGACATGGCATCGAGCGGCTTTTCGTATATAGTGCGTGGGCGTGAAGATCCTGATCACAGGGGCGAACGGGCAGCTGGGACGCGACGCCGTGTCCGTGCTGGGCGAGGCGCACGAGACGGTCGGCGTCGACCTGCCGGAGGCCGACCTCGCCGATGCCGCACAGGTGGCGCGGCTGATGGAGCGGGTTCAACCCGACGCGGTCGTCAACTGCGCGGCCTACACGCGCGTCGACGACGCCGAACGGGACCGCGAGATCTGCCGGCGGGTCAACGCCGAGGCCCCCGGCCTTCTGGCGCGCGCCGCCGCGGCGGCCGGGGCGAGCCTGGCGCACATCTCCACGGACTACGTGTTCGACGGCCGCCGGCCCGCGCCCCGGCCGTACGTGGAGGACGACCCGCCGAATCCCGCGTCGTGGTACGGGCGGACGAAGCTGGAAGGCGAAGGCCTCGTCGCCCAGGCGGGCGGGCGGTGGGTCGTCCTGCGGACCGCGTGGCTGTACGGCCGGCACGGGCATAACTTCCCGAGGGCGATCCTTCGGCAGGTGGTCCTTCATCCAGGACGGCCGCTGCGCGTGGTGAACGACCAGCACGGCTCGCCGACCTGGTCCTGGCGGTTGGCGGAGCAGATCCGCGCCGTGGTGGAGGCGGGCGGACAGGGGATCTACCACGCCACGGCCGAGGGCGCCGGCACATGGTTCGATTTCGCGGTCGAGCTGCTCGCCCTCCTCGGCCTCCGGCACGAGGTCGTGCCGTGCGGGACCGCGGACTATCCCACCGCGGCCGCCCGCCCCACCAACTCCATTCTGGAGAATGCGCGGCTGAAGCGGGAAGGACGAAACGTCTTTCGCGACTGGCGGGAGGATCTGCGCGCGTTCGCGTCACGCCATGGCGCGTCGCTCCTGGAGGACGTCTGGTCGGCGGCGCGGGCCGGGGAGAGACGGACGTGAGAAGCATGCTGGTCACGGGCGGGTGTGGATTCATCGGGAGCAACTTCATCCGCTATCTGCTCGACGAGTCCGGCTACGACGGCCGGGTGGTCAACTACGACGGTCTCACCTATGCGGCCAATCCGCTCAGCCTCGTCGACGTGGCGGAGCGACACGCGGGCCGGTATGTGTTCGTCCGCGGCGACATCCGTGACCGACCGGCCATCGAGCGGGCCATGGACGATCACGAGATCGACGCCGTGTGTCACTTCGCCGCCGAGTCGCATGTCGACCGGTCCATCGTCCGCCCCGACGACTTCGTGCAGACCAACATCGTCGGGACGTGGAACCTGCTCCAGTCGGCGCGCGAGCGCATGGGCCGGCTGGAGCTCTTTCATCATGTCAGCACCGACGAGGTCTTCGGCAGCCTGGGTCCGGCGGGGAGGTTCACGGAGGACACGCCGTACCGGCCGAACAGCCCGTACTCGGCTTCCAAGGCGGCCTCGGACCACCTGGTGCGCGCCTACCACGAGACCTACGGCCTGCCGGTGACCGTCTCGAACTGCTCCAACAACTACGGTCCGTACCAGTTCCCCGAGAAGCTGATTCCGCTCATGATCCTGAACGGGATCGAGGGCCGCCCGCTGCCGGTCTACGGCGACGGCTTGAACGTGCGCGACTGGCTGTACGTGCGCGACCACTGCGTCGCGATCTGGCTCGTCATGCGCCGGGGGCGGCGGGGGCGCACGTACAACATCGGCGGGCGCAGCGAACGGACCAATCTGGAGGTGGTCGGCCGCCTGTGCGATCTCCTGGACCGCCTGGCGCCGCCGCTGCCCAACGGGGGATCGCGGCGGGATCTGGTGACCTTCGTCAAGGACCGCCCCGGCCACGACCGGCGCTATGCGATCGACGACACCCGCCTGAGCGTTGAGCTGGGATGGGCGCCGGGGGAATCGTTCGACAGCGGCATGGAGAAGACCGTGCGCTGGTATCTGGACCACCGGACCTGGGTCGACCAGGTGCGGACCGGCGAATACCGGCGCTGGATCGAGCGGCAGTACGGCTGAGACGGCGGGCTGCAGCCCGATCGTTCCGGCTGCTCCGCGCGTTCGCGCCGATCCATCCGACCTCCCGTGCGACAACACCGGGCTGTCCTGCCCGGCCTTCCTCTCCCGCCGCGGAGGCTCAAACGCGCAGGTTACGCTTGCAGGAGCGCAGCAGGAACGCGCACAGCAGTCCGCTGCACACCAGCCCTAGCGCAGAGGGCGCGAGCGTGTCGTCCCCCGGCGCAGCCATGTGACTTTTACGCGTTCTTTGCAATTCTCCGCGGCCGCCGACATCAAGGCTTTACGCGGCGGAGCTAGATTCCCGGGCACAAGAAGGGCCACCAGGTGTGGCCCGAGCAGAGGTAGAACCCGGAAGAACCGGAAGAAAGGAAAAGGTATGACGACGAAAATGCTCGGTATCATCTCGGCCGTGGCGCTCACGGCCGGTCTCGTGTGCACGCAGTTGGCGATCGCGCAGGCGGCCCCCGAGGGGTGTGGTCAGCCGGTGCCCGGGATGGGTAAGCCCCACCGCGGCGGTCCCATGGGCGATCCCGTGGCCCGACTCACCGCCGCATTGCAGCTCACGGAGGATCAGCAGGCCCAGGTCAAGGCCGTCTTCGAAGAGATGCATTCGGCGATGAAGGCGCTCATGGAGGGCGAGAGCCTCTCGCGGGAAGACAGGATGGCGAAGATGAAAGAGCTGCGCGACGCCTCCGACACGCAGATCAGGGCGCTCCTGACCGCGGAGCAGCAGACGGCGTTCGACGAGCTGCGCAAGCCGCGCGGACCGGGCGGCGAAGGCCGCGGGCGCGGGGGCCCGGGCGGTCGCGGCGGTCACGGCGGACCGCGCGGTCCCGGCGGCGGCCCGGGCGGTGAACCGCCCGCAGCGGAGTGACCGCCGACACGGGGGAGGGAGCGCGACCGCTCCCTCCCCTCCGCTCCGGGGCGGCGAGCCGCGGCCCAACGGCCCCGACCGCTCAACGCGTTCGTTCCGGTCCATCCGCTCCTCCGTGCAACCGCGCCGCCGTCAGAGATGGTTCCGCCGCCCTTTCCACGGAGAACCCCGAAGATCCTCGCCGTTTGCGCTTGAGTGACGGCCCCGTACGGCGGCATCCTTCCGGCATTGCGCAGGGTTCCGCTCGCCAACGGCCCGCAAGAGAACCGCACCATGAGCGCGAACGACCATCGTCCGCCGCGCGAGGCGGTGGAAGCTTCCCAGGTGGCCAGCCACATCCCGGCGGCTGCCCTCGACCGGGCGATTGCCGCGAACAACGACTACGTCGCCGCTCGCGATGCGCTCACCGATGCCATCGACGCGAGCTGTCACGCCGCCGAGGACTTCGCCGCCGCCCTCGAAAAAGGCCGCCGCACGACCGACGCCTTGATCGCCGCGATCAAGACCCGCCAGGCAGCCGCCGAGGCCGGGCATCGCATCGATGACCGACTGCCCGGGGATCGCGCGGGACTCTCGGGCGCCGCCGCCGCACCGCACGGGGAGAACCCCCGGAGACTGCGCGCCGTCTGCGAGGTTCGGGAGGGGTATCTGTACATGAAGGCGGTGGGCGAGTTTGATCCCGTTACGGCGCGCAAGGTGTTCTCGCAATGGACGGAGGAAGCGCCCCGGCACCGTTTGAACCGGATCCTCTGCGATCTCACGCAACTGGCGGGTTCGCCCCCGAATCCGTCCTCGTTGATCGCGCAGTTCGACCCCGGCGAGCGTGCCGTCGTTCTTCCGCCCGAGGGTATGAGGCTCGCCATCCTGGCGGCGCCGCGGCAGCTCGTCGAAGGCGCGGGCGGTGAGGATGCGATGTTCAAGGGAGGCGTCATGGTCAGGGTGACGTCGGACCTGCAGGGTGCGCTCGCGTGGTTGGCGGCCGCCTCGGCCGACAGGGCGGACGCGGGCGGCGGAAGCCCTCAGGGTTGAGCGGCCGAATGCGAGACCATCGATAACGCGGGGGGCTGATGGACTCCAGCAACCGCGAGGGGCGGTAGTCGGCGGAGAAAGCCCGACCGGGTGCGCCAGAGTTGCGGCTCGCCGCTCCGGGGCTTGCCTCAGCCTTCATGCCCGCCGCCGGCGGCCGCGTAGACGGCCAGCACCTCCTCCGCCGGGCCGTCGCGGCGCACGCGCCCGTGTTCCAGCCAGATCGCGCGCCGGCACACCCGGCGGACAAGGGCAAGGTCGTGCGAGACGAAGAGCAGTGTCCCGTTGCGTGCCTTGAAGTCCGCGATGTGGTCGAGGCAGCGGCCCTGGAAATCCTGGTCTCCGACCGCCAGCACTTCATCGACCGCCAGGAGGTCGACGTCGGTGTGCACGGTGACCGCGAATCCGAGCCGGACCTGCATGCCGGAGGAGTAGCTCCGCAGAGGGGCATCGATGAACTCCTCCAGCCCGGAGAAACGGACGATCGCCTCGTACCGCGCGTCGATCTCCCGCCTGGAGAGGCCGAGCAGCGAGGCGTTCAGGTAGATGTTCTCCCGGCCGGTGAGCAGCGGGTGGAACCCGGCCGCCAGTTCCAGCAGCGCGCCGACGCGCCCCCGCACCTCGATGGCGCCGCGGGTGGGGGTGGTCGTGCCGACGATCAGGGCGAGGAGGGTCGACTTGCCCGCGCCGTTGTGGCCGACCACGCCGACGGACTCGCCGGCCCGGATCTCGAACGAGACGTCCTGTAGGCTCCATGTCTCCTCGCGGGGGACGCCCCGCCCGGCCAGGCGGCGCGCGACGGCGTGCGCCACCAGCGGCCGGTGCCGCCGCATCCGGTAGCGCTTCCCGACCTCACGCAGCGCGACGACCGGCAGGGAGTCGCATGCCGCCGGCCTGGAGGGGGGCTCAGACATAGTCCGCGTACTCCCCCTCCCCCCGCGCGAACACCAGGAAGCCCGCCACCAGGAACAGGAGGGCCACCCCCGCCGCGGTTCCGAGCGCCACCGGGTCCGGGGCATGCTGCTCCAGGACCACGTCGCGCGCGGCGTCGATGCAGCCGGCGAGGGGGTTGAGCACATAGAGCGCGAACAGGGCGGGCGGGAGGTGTTCGCGGACCGAGTCGAGCGCGTAGAACACCGGCGAGAACCAGAAGTAGACAGTCAGGCCGGATTCGACGAGGTAGCGCATGTCGCGGAAGTAGACGTTCAGCGAGGCGCACAGGCAGACCAGGCCGATCACGAAGGCGAACTCGACCCCGAAGATCAGCGGCAGCCAGAGCAGGTGAGGCGACGCCGGCACGCGCCACGCCACCGCGAATCCCAGCACCAGCAGGACCTGGATGGCGGAGTGAATCACCTGCGAGAGCACCACCGACAGCGGCAGCAGAACCCGCGGGAAAGGCACCTTGCGCAGCAGCGAGGCGTTCTCCAGCAGCGACACGTTCCCCGTGGAGACCGAGAGCGAGACGAAATTGAACGTCACAAGGCCCAGCAGAATGAACACGGGGAAGAAGCGGTGGCCCGCCTGTGGGGCGGCGAACCGCATGACGAACGACAGCACGCCGAGCATGACCAGCGGATTCAGCAGCGACCAGAGCACGCCGAGCGACATGTTCCGGTAGCGGATCCTGAAATCCTTGAGCACCAGGTTCCAGAGCGCATAGCGCCGCCGTCCCAGATCCCGCATCGTATGGACAAGTCCGCTTGGCATGCCGACCGGTCGGTGCGGCCTCCAGGGAAGACCGCGCGGCGAGGAGCATAGCGCCTTCTCGGACTTTGTACACGCTTCCGCGCTCTTCTTGTCTTCTCTGCCGCCTCTGTTACCTTCTGTTCCATCCCGATCGTTTGCTGAACGGATGAAGGAAGACTCTCCCGATCCTGAAGGCAGCGCGCCCCGCCCCGGTGTCGCGGTCGCGGTGGTGGTGCCCTGCCATGACGATGGCGGCTACCTGCGCGAGGCCGTCGACAGCATTCCGACGGCCGACTCGCCGGCCACCGAGGTGATCGTGGTGGATGACGGCTCCACCGATCCCCGGACGCGCTCCGTTCTGGCGCGCCTGGAGCGCGACGGCGGCCTGCGGGTGCTCCGCCGACCCCACGAGGGACTCTGCGCCGCGCGGAACGCGGGCATCGAGGCCACCACGGCGCCCTACATCCTTCCGCTCGATGCGGACAACCGGCTCCGCCCCGGATACATCGCTCGCGCGGCGCAGGTGCTGGATCGCGATCCCGAGGTGGGCGTCGTGTATGCGGACGCGCGGCGTTTCGGCCGGGAGCGGGCGATCTGGCGGCTGCCGGACTTCGACGCCTCGCGCCTGTTGGTCGAGAACTTCATCGACGCGTGTTCCGTCTTCCGCCGGCGGGTCTGGGAGGACTGCGGGGGATACGACGGCGCCCGGTTCGGCCCGGGGTACGAGGACTGGGACCTGTGGGTGTCGGCGTACGAACGGGGCTGGCGGTTTCACCATCTCGGGGAGGTCCTGTTCGACTACCGGGTGCGCGAGAACTCCATGCTCGCCCGCCTGCGGAATCAGCGCCAGCGGCGCGAGTTGATGCGAAGGCTGATCGAGAAACACCGCCGGACCTACGAGGCGGCCTGGCCGGAGCTCCTGCTCGACCTGGACGGGCGCGTTCGCGAGTTGGAACTGCTCGTCCGCCGGCCGCTCGCCCGCCTGGCCCATGCCGTTGTGGAGGGACGGCGGGGGCCGCGCCGGGCGTGAACGGCGGAGCCATGAACTTCCCGGCCGACAGGCTTTCGGGGCGCATCGACGCCGTGCTGCGCCGCCATCTCGGCGGGGCGCCCGCGGTCGCGCTGGCGATGTACCCGCACCACGCGAACGTCGGCGATTCCGCCATCTGGTGGGGTTCGACGACGGCCCTGCGCCGCGCCGGCGCTCGGATGGTCTATGTCTGCGACCACCGCACGTTCGATCCCCGCGCCCTGCGCCGCGCCCTGCCGGAGGGCCCCCTGCTGCTGCTGGGCGGCGGGAATTTCGGCGACGTCTATCGCGACGAACGCGCCCTCCGCGAACGGATCCTGCGCGACGTGCGCGACCGGCCGGTGATTCAACTCCCGCAGAGCCTCTGGTTCCGCGATCCGCGGGAGGCGGATCGGCTGGCCGCCCTCTGCGCGGATCATCCCTCTTTCCATCTCATGGTACGCGACACCCGCAGCCGCGATTTCGCGGCCCGCCGCCTCGGCCTGCGGGCCACCCTCTGCCCGGATATGGCGTTTGCCCTCGGCGATCTCTCCGCCTCGCGGGCGGCGGCGGAGACGGACGTGCTGGTGCTGGCGAGGTCGGACTCGGAGTCGCTAGCGGGCGAGATGCGGTGGACGGCCGACCCTGGCCGGACACGGGAACGCGCCGACTGGCCGATGCGATGGCCCGAAGCGACCCGCGGCTGGCCGCGCGGTCTGCGTGTTTCCTGGGTCCGGAACCAGGCCCTCCGCCGGCTTCCGGGCCTTGGACCGGAATCGCTTCGTCGCCTCACCGCCGCCCGCTGGGACGATTTCGCCCGGGAGCGCACCCTCGCCGGCTGCCGGTTGCTGTCGCGCGGACGCGTGCTGGTCACCGATCGCCTTCACGGCCACATCCTCGCCGTCCTGTGCGGGCAGCCCCACGTCGTGTTCGATACCGTCAACGGCAAGATCCGCGCCTTCTACGAGACGTGGACCCGCCGCAGCGGCGGGCGCTGGGCGGACACGGCGGCCGAGGCCATGGAGAAAGCGGAGGCCCTCCTCATCCGGCCCCCCAATGGTAGGGGTGCATGCTGAGCCGGCGAACCAGAGCCCGGGGCAGCCGGGCGGCGTGATGTCCCAGTATCACGGCGGCCGTCCGGCACAGGAGGAAGAGCACGTATCGCGGCAGCGACAGCGGAGCCCGCCTCAGCACCCAGAGCGATTCCCGGCCCATGATCCGAAGGCCCATGGCGGCGCTGGCGCCGATCGAATGGCCCGCGTAGATCAGCGTCAGGGCATGGGCCGTGTCGAAGTACCGCCGGAACCACGCCCCCAGCGGGTAGTTGTGGGAATGGATGACCACCGACCGGGGCATGTACGCCGTCGCGAACCCGGCGTGCAACAGGTCGCGCGCAAGCTGCTGATCCTCGCCCATGATCAGCGTTTCATCGAACGGATGTCGAAGCAGCAGATCGCGCCGCACGGCGGAGCTGACGTTGGAGAAGAACGCCTTCTGCGGAGTCATCGGTTCGCCGGCGCGCCAGGTGCGCCGGACGATCGGGCCGTCGGGGAACTGGCGGGCGACGTTGAACCGCTCGACCGCCTCGGCGTCCGGCCGCGGCACCTGGCGCGAATACGCGGCCGCCACCGCGGGGTCCTCGAACGGTTCCAGCAGGCGCGCCAGCCAGTGCCGGTCGGCCGGCTCGGCGTCCTGCGTCAGGAACACCACGAACTCCCCCCGCGCCGCCCGCGCGCCGAGGTTGCGGGCGCGACCGTGGGTGAACCGTTCGATGGGGATCACCTGCGCGCCGTGCGCGAGGCCGATCTCGCGCGTGCGATCCCGCGAGTTCGAGTCGATCAGAATCACCTCGAGCGGCGGCTCCGGCGCCTGCGATGCCAGCGCGCCGAGCAACGGGGCCAGCCACGGCTCGGCGTTCAGGACGGGAATGACAACGGTGGCATTCTTCAAGAAAAGCGCGCTCCCCTTTCACCCCTTGGCGGTTCGATCACGGCGGCGCCGTCCGATCGCCTTCCCCTTTCCTCTGCTCGCGGAACCGGGCGGCGAGACGCTCCCACCGTTCGGCCATCTCGCGCACGCGGTCGGGGCGCCTGGCGGCGAGGTCGGTCGACTCCCCGCGATCCTCGGCCAGGTTGAATAGCTCCCACGCCCCCCCTTTCAGGGCGACGATCTTCCAGTCGCCGGAGCGCAACGCGCGGTGCCCTTCATGGCACCACCACAGGTCTTCGTGCAGCCCCGGCCCATCGCCCCGAAAGACCGGCACGAGGCTGCGGCCGGGCATCGGCGGGACCGGCTTGCCGTTCCACTCCTTCGGGGGCTGTCCGCCCGCCAGCTCGAGCGCCGTCGGCACGATGTCGACCAGGTGCGACGGCGTGTGCCGCAGCTCGCCGCGCGCGGCGATCCCGGCGGGCCAGTGGACGATGAGCGGCGTGGAGATCCCGCCCTCGTGCACCCACGTCTTGTGACGGCGCAGCGGCGTATTGGCGGCGCCGGAGAAGCCCGGCCCCAGGCACAGGTAGGTCTCCGCGGACCCGGGCGGCGCGTTCGAATCGTGGCCGCCGCCGCGGACCATGATCTCCGCGCTCGCGCCGTTGTCGGAGGCGAAGAAGATCAGCGTGTTGGTCCATGCGCCCATCGCCCGGACCTGGTCCAGCACGCGGCCGATCTCGCGGTCCATCCGGTCGATCATCGCGGCGTGGATCGACATCTTCGTCGCCTGGAACGTCCGCTGTTCCGCCGTCAGGTCGCCCCACGGCAGCGGTCGGTTCACTTCGCCCGGGCCGAGCCTGGCGATCGCGTCCGGGAAGGCGTAGGGCGGCCCGACGTCGCGCTGGATCGGCGAGAGCGCGCACGAGACGATGCCCATCTCCTTCATCCGCCCCCAGCGCGCCTCGCGCAGGGCGTCCCAGCCGCCCGTGTACTTCTCGCGGTAGCGCGCGATGTCCTCGGGCAACGCGTGCAGCGGGAAGTGCGGCGCGATGAAGGCGAGGTACTCGAAGAATGGCGCGCCCGCGTGCTTCTCGGCGTGTTCCTTCAGGCAGCGGACGGCGTGGTCAGCGGCGCCGATGGTGACGTAGTAGTGGTCCGTATCTGGCAGCGGCTTGCCCTCCTCCAAAACACCCGAGGCCTTGAAGTAGTTGTTCTGGCCTCCCTCAATCTGGTACGAGCGTTCGAACCCGTTCTTCAGCGGCGCGCCATCGACGTGCCACTTCCCGGAGTGATACGAGCGGTAGCCGAGCGGCTTGAGGAGGTCGGACAGGAGCGGCGCC
Organism: uncultured Verrucomicrobiota bacterium; assembly: GCA_964610105.1. Classification (GTDB taxonomy): domain Bacteria; phylum Verrucomicrobiota; class Kiritimatiellia; order PWTM01; family PWTM01; genus CAZSUU01. The sequence goes on from CAZSUU010000038.1 coordinate 24,147, forward strand.
CAGTCGGGGCGGACCCCGTGCCCGCCGCCGGGCAGGCCCGGCATCGCATCGCGGCGGACCTGCTGCGCGTAGAAGCCGGTCAGCAGGGCGGCGCGCGACGGCCAGCAGCGGGCGGTGTTGTAGAACTGCGTGAAGCGAAGGCCGTTCCTCGCGAGGGCGTCGAGGTTCGGCGTCGCGATCTCCCCGCCGTAGCAGCCGGCGTCGGAGAACCCCATGTCGTCGGCGAGGATGAACAGCACGTTCGGCCTCGGCGCGCCGGCGCCCGACGCTCCCGCCGCCAGCATCCCTGCCGCCAGCCACGCCAGACCCGTCTTCTCGATCCCCATCGCTTCATCCTCCGCCGGGCCCGCCCCGGCCGCCCGCCATCATGCCCCGCCCCCGCCCCCCGCTCAAGCGAGCAATGCCCCGGAGGGCCGTTCCTTCGTTGAAGCTCGATCCAGTCGATCCTGCCCGCGCCGCGCGGTCGGACATAGTCTTTGCCCTCCCGCGTCAACCTGCTACGCTCGCGTCCGATGCTGGGCCTCCTCAAGCCGGCGCCCGTTGCGGAGCGCCTGCCGGCCGACCGGATCGATCCGGCCTACCGGCGGCTGCGCCGGCAGGTGTTCGCGGGGATCTTCGTCGGTTACGCGGCGTACTACCTTGTGCGGAAGAACCTCGCCCTGGCCCTTCCGGACATCCTCCGGGCGCATCCCGAGTACACCAAGGCGATGCTGGGCACGGCGATGACGGGACTCTCGCTGGCGTATGGCGCGTCGAAGTTCCTCATGGGTTCCGTCTCCGACCGGAGCAATCCGCGGTTCTTCCTCCCTCTCGGCCTGCTGCTGTCCTGCGCGATCATGGCGGTGTGCGGCCTGGCGAAGAGCCTGTATGCATCGCTGTTCCTGATCGTGGCCCTCCAGACAGTCAACGGGTGGGTCCAGGGGATGGGCTGGCCCCCCTGCGGCAAGACCGTCGTGCACTGGTTCAGCACCCGCGAGCGCGGGCTGATCGTGTCGGTCTGGAACGTTGCGCACAACGTGGGCGGCGCGCTGGTGGCGAACCTGGCGCTGCTCGGCGTGACGCTGTTTCAGGATTGGGGCGCGAAGTTCTACTTCAACGCCGCCGTCGCCGCCGGCCTCTCCGTGCTCGTCTTCTTCCTGCTGCGCGACACGCCGCAATCGTGCGGTCTCCCGCCGGTGGAAGAGCACCGCAACGATTACCCTCCCGACTACTCCGCCGACCATGAGCGGATCCTCTCGTTTCGCGAGATCTTCTTCCGCCACGTGCTGAACAACCGGCTGCTCTGGGCGATCGCCATCGCCAACGCCTTTGCCTACTTCGTCCGGTACGGCGTGGTGGACTGGATCCCCACCTACCTGGAAACGGAGAAGAATTTCTCGTTCAGGGATTCGAGCCTGGCGTGGGCCCTGTACGAATACGCCGCCATCCCCGGCACCATCGTCTGCGGATGGGTGTCGGACCGGGTGTTCAAGGGGCGGCGCGCTCCGGCGACGATCCTGTTCATGGCGCTGACGCTCGTCGCCGTGATCATCTATTGGCTCAATCTTCACGGGCCGCGCTGGATCGACTACGCCGCGCTCGTGGCCATCGGCTTCCTGATCTACGGGCCGATCATGATCATCGGCCTTCACGCGCTGGACCTCGTGCCGAAGAAGGCCGCGGGCACCGCCGCGGGATTCACGGGGTTCTTCGGCTACGTCTTCGGCTCCGCCGTCGCCGGCACCGGCGTCGGGTGGATCGCCGACCACTGGGGCTGGCGCGGGGTGTTCCTGACCATGGTCGTGTGCTGCGTGCTGACGATCGTGTTCAGCGCGCTCACGCTGGGGCACAGGGCCGCGAGTCACGCCCGTGTCGACGAGCGGGAGAAAGAAGAACGACGATGAGAACCGGACGGCTGCTTTCGAACGACTGCTCGTCGTCTGCCCCCTGGGCGTGCGCGCCGGCGAGATTTGAGGTGTATACCCTTCGGATATCCAGAAGGTATTGAAAGGGTCTGTTGATACTCCGCGAGCGCGCCGCTCCGAGTTTCCGCTTGGCCGCCGCTTTTCGACGGCATACAGTCCGGCCACGAAGATGGTAGCATACCCGCCATGCGCGTGGGTTCGGCAGAACACCCGTCCGGAGGTCCCATGAACGCGTTCCGTGTATCCCGTCGTGAGTTCGTCCGCCGCTCGGCCGCCGCCGGAGTCGCCTGGGCGGCCGCGCCCATGGTGGTGCCGCGGTCGGTCTTCGGCGCCAACGAGCGGATCGGCATCGGCGTCATCGGCCCCGGCCGCCAGGGCGGAGGCCTGCTCGCATCGGCCGGCCGTTCAGCCGGGGCGCGCATCGTCGCCCTCGCCGACGTCAACCTGCCCCGCGCCCGGAAGGCCGCCGAGAAGTACAAGGCCGGGGTCTACAAGGATTACCGGGAGCTGCTCGAGCGGAAGGATGTCGATGCCGTCATCACGGCGACGCCGGAACACTGGCGCGCGCTGACCTGCATCCACGCCTGCCAGGCCGGCAAGGACGTCTACGCCGAGAAGCCGATGTCGCTCACCATCCGCGAAGGCCGGCTGATGGTCGAGGCGGTGCGCGCGTACAACCGTGTCTTCCAGTGCGGCAGCCAGCAGCGGTCGCAGGCGGAGAACCACATCGGCTGCCGGCTGGTGCGCGAGGGACTCGCCGGGAAGATCTCGCGCGTCATCGCCTACAACTACCCGAGCCCGTGGGAGTGCGCGCTCCCCGCCCAGCCCGTCCCGGACGGACTCGACTGGGACCTCTGGTGCGGGCCGACTCAGCCGGCCGCGTTCCATGCCGACCTCTATGCCCCCCGTGCCAATCCGGGCTGGCTCTCCTTCCGGCCGTACTCCGGCGGCGAGATGACCGGCTGGGGCGCGCACGGATTCGACCAGATCCAGTGCGCCCTCGGCATGGACGAATCCGGCCCGGTCGAGGTGTGGGTCGAAGGTGACAAACTGACCCCGCCGACCTACGACAAGCCCGAGTCCTCCGCCCGCGGCAACAAGCTCTGCGAGGCGCCGAAGGTGTTCTTCCGCTACGCCTCCGGCACGGTGGTGGAACTGGCGAACGGTCCGCACGGCGGCGGCGTCTTCGTCGGCGAGAAGGGCCGGATCACGATCGACCGGGGGCGCTGCGTGTCGGACCCGCCCGACCTGGTGCAGGAACCGCTCCAACAGGGCATGGCAGAGCTGCGGGAACAGGCCCGCGCGCGCAGGGCCGCGGCCGAGGATCCCACGCCCCCGCCGTCGCCGCTGACCGGCGACAAGGCCGCCCCGCCGCGCCCCCCGCCGGCGGTGGGCGGCGGACACATGCAGAACTGGTTCGACTGCATCCGATCGCGCGTCAGACCGATCGCCGATGTCGAGATCGGTCACCGTTCCGCGACGGTGTGTCACCTGTGCAACATCGCGCGCTGGACCGGCCGCCGGCTGCGGTGGGATCCCGTGAAGGAGGTCTTCCCCGACGACGCGGAGGCGAACCGCTATCTCGGCCGCGACCGCCGCAAGCCGTATGGGCTACCAGAGAAGGTGTGAAAGGGCATCCGGAGCCCTGAGTTCGATCCGTCCCCCATTCCTGGACCGGCCCTACAGAAACGTCGGCGGCTCACGCACCCGGGCCAGGCGGAAGTACGTCCCGTCGTGAAGGACCTCCCCCCCCGCGGGAATCGTCTCGTCCATCATGGGCGGTCCGCCGCCAGGTCCGCCGAATCGCATGGGCCCCGCGCCGGCGAACGGTCTGCGCGAATTGGGGGGCCCGAAGTCGGAGAACGGCGGCCTGTCGAAGTCATCCGGCAACTCTCCGAAACCCGGCGGCCTGCGGAAGTCTCGCGCGCCGTCGAGCCCGAGCGGCGGTCCGCCGCCGAAACCTCCGGGAGGTCCGGCGAACATCCCGCGATCGTCGCGACGCCCCGGCGGCCGCCGGCCCTCGGGGCCGAACGACCGGCTGCCGCCCGGTCCACCTTTCTCCTGGATGAACAGCACCTCCTCGTAGTCCTGCCAGTCTTCCGCGCTCAGGGCGCGCGACTGGGCGACGTGGGTACGCAGGGCCCACGCGGTCCACCACTCCAGACCATGCCGCGCGACGACCAGGGTGCGGCCGGGCTGCGTAACCTTGGCGGCCAGGGTTTGCAGCTCGGCGAACGCGTCCTCGCTGATGATGGGGTGACCACCCCGCGGCATCATCCGAATGGACCGATCGCCCATGAGGACCAGGGCCGCGGCCGCGAAAAGCGGCGACAGCCACCGGCCCGGCAGGTGGACCAATCCGTACAGGGCGGCGAAGGTCGCGGGGACCACGGCAATGAGCTGCAGCCGCATGTTCACGTCACCCCGCACCCAGGGTCCGGAGAGAAGCACGAAGCAGGCCGCACACCCGAAGGCCGTGGCCCGGTCCGCGTGGGGAAGATCGCGACGCCGTCGGAACGGCAGCACAAGCGCCCCCAGGACCACCGCGCCGGCCGCCATATACGCGCTCCAGAAGGGAAGTCTCAGGCCGCCCGGCCGCCCCATGGGGCCATCGGGAGCCCCCGGCGGGCCTCCGCCGGGACCGCCGGGAGGTCGCGGCATGCGGTCCGGTCCGCCGACAACGCCGGGCGGCGGAGGTCTTGCGCCACGGAAGGCGTCGCCGGGCGGCCCGCCGCCGGGTCCGCCGCGCATGGGCCCACCCGATCCCTGGCCCGCCGGGTGTCCGCCAGTGCGCAGGAAGGCGACGGGATGCGCGAGGGCGCCCGCAAGCCGGTGGATACGCGCCGGGTCGAACTTCCACAGCACCAGTCCGGCCACGATGGTCGCCACGGCCGCCCCCTCGGCGGCCACCGTGACCGCCGTCCGGAGATGCCCGCGAAACCCATGGCGGTGCGCCAGCGCGAGGTCCGCGCCCCACGTCAGGGCGGCCAGCAGCAGCGCGACGCCAAATACACCGATGTGCGTCAGACCGGTTAGTGCGAGCATCGCCAGGGCCGCCAGGGCGCCGCGATGAGTGCGCCGTGTCATCCAGGCGTGCAGGGCGCAGATGAGTCCCGCGAGCCACACCAGTCCCAGCGAGTTCTTCTGGAAGTCGCCCACCATCGAAAGGGCCGGCAGGCCGAGGATGACGGCGGCCGCGGCCACCACGGCGGGCCAGACGCCGCGACCGGCGCGCCGGCACCAGTCCCGGCCGAGCAGGAACACCGGTATGGCGGCCAGCGGCGGAAGAAGGGCGTCGGCCAGCTTGACCGACAGCAGGATGCTCGCCTCCAGGCCGCGGCCAGTGACCGTCTGAAGAAGTTTCGCGAAGACGGCCTGGACCATGAACGTGAGTGGAAAGTCGGGTATGCCCAGGCGGCCGTGATCGAGCAGGGCGCGCGTCTGGACGAGGTAGTACCCGCCGTTCATCCCGGGCACGAGCGACGTGCTCCAGAGCAGCCATGCCCGCGCGGCGATGGCGGCGGCGATGACGATCAGAAGCGTCAGCACCGACCAGGACCACCTGGGCGCCATGGAATCCGCAATGGGACGAACGGGGAGGGGGGGGATTCCCTCCAGGTCCGGCGCCGCGCCGGTTGCCGGAATAGCCTTCATGATCGCTCTCATGACCCGTAACCCTCACCCTCGAGCGCTTCTCTGTGAACCGCGGCCACTCTACAGGCCGGATGATGAAGACACCGTGAAGACGGGTCAGAAACGCGGGAAGAAGGGAAACCTCCGACGCCCCGACGGTGTTGGAGTGAATCCTGAGGGTTGTGTCTCTCGGCCCCCTCCGCATCGCATCGGCGGGGTGCAGGGCACGCATTCGACGACGAGAACAAACCGGGACGCACAGGAAGATGCTACGCAGAAACGCATCCGCCGCGCGAAAGGCGCCACGGGCGGCCGGACGATGTGGGAAGGCGAGTCCGCCCTATTTCTTTCCCAGGCGGCGGCGAAGGGCAAGGATGGCACCGGCGAAGACCGCGAGTCCGGCGACCGAGGGTTCCGGTACGCCGGTCACGTCCGCCCATGTGGTGCCGATGCGGATGGCGTCAATCTCACCCTGGCCACTCCCATTCAGCCAGAGCAGCAGATGGGTGGCGCTCATGGAAGAGTTCGCCCCGCCCTGGAGGTCCCAGGTGACCGAGGAGGGATCGTTGTCGATCGTGTCGCCCGCGTGGTAGTTCCTCACGTCGACCAGGTCGGCACCCGCGCCGCTTATGGTCAGACGTCCCACCACCAAACCCGCGCCGTTCTGCGTGCCCGCGGCCGTGTGGACTAGAATGGCATAAGGGCCATTGTTGTTGCCGCCGAGCGCCTGGTCGAGCGTCCCCGCAGTCAGATAAGCACAATTATTCGCACTGGCTCCGTAGGGATCCGTGGCGCTGTTCCAGGTGTATCCCGCGCCGACGAACTCGGCGGAACCATTGGCGCCGGCGGCCAATCCCAACCCCATCGCCGTGTCGCCGTTATTGTTCAGCCGGATGCTGAAATAGAGCGTCTGCGACGAGGAGAAATCGATCGCGGCAGCCAACGGACGGGTGGCGTAGATATCGGTGTCCCAACTCGCGCCCCCGCTGCCGCTGTACACGTCAAAGTAGACTCCTCCCGCGGACCCCGCGCTGTACGCGGGCCCGGGCAGGCTATAGTTCACGTCAAAGTTGTTGGCGGTGAAGATCCGGGTTCCATAGGTGCCATTCGCCAGCCACGTGCCGGTGAGGCCCAACGTGGTGGCGTGATCACCCTGCCCGTTGATCGTGGTGTCGAGAGGCACGCCGTCAAACAGCTCCTGCACGATCAGGGCGGCGGGAGAGAGCGTGGTCATCGCCGCTATGCATACAACAACCAGAAAGACGATCCTCTTCATAACGACTCCTTCCATCCGTTCACTATACTTCCCTTGGTGCCTCATCCACTCGAGTTCTTCGCCGCCGCAAAAAAGTGCACCTCGCATCTTTTTTAAAGCCCGGATGCGCGGGCGTCAAGACTCTTTTCCCTGTTTCTGGGGCCTCCGGGCGAGCAGGCGACGCAGGAAAAGGGCGGTGTGGGAAGATCGCGGATCGCGTGCCAGGTCGGCCGGCGTGCCCTCGGCCACGATGCGGCCGCCGCCGTCGCCCCCCTCGGGCCCGAGGTCGATCACCCAGTCCGCCTCGGCGATGATGTCGAGGTTGTGCTCGATCACGACGACGGTATGGGCCGCCTCCACCAGTCGGTGCAGCACGCCGATCAACCGCTCCACATCCGCCATGTGCAGACCGATCGTCGGCTCGTCGAGCACGTAGAAGGTGTGCGACGACGGGCCGGCGCGGGCGGCGGGGGCGGAACGGGTCCGGGCGAGCTCGGTGACCAGCTTCACCCGCTGCGCCTCGCCGCCGCTGAGGGTGGGACTCCGCTGCCCAAGGGTGAGGTAGCCGAGGCCGACATCCTGCAGCAGGCGCAGGGCGTGGTGGATGGAGGCGTGTGCGGAGAAGAAGCTGGCCGCTTCGTCGACGGACATCGCCAGGACGTCGTGGATGGTCTTCCCCCCGAATCGCACGGCCAGCGTCTCGGCCGCGAATCGAGCGCCGTTGCAGGCCTCGCAGGGCACGGTAACGTCGGGGAGGAAACTCATCTCGATCTTCTGGACCCCCTGGCCGTCGCACACGGCACACCGGCCGCCGGCCACGTTGAACGAGAACCGGCTCGGACCGTACCCGCGCATCCGCGCCTCGGGTGTGGCGGCGAACAGACGGCGGATGTCGTCCCAGAATCCGACATACGTGGCCGGACAGGAGCGCGGGGTCTTGCCGATCGGGGTCTGGTCCACCTCCAGCACGCGCTGCACCGCCTGCCAGCCGGAGATCCGGCGGCAGCCGATGCTCTCTTCGTCGGCCCTCGCCGCGCGCCGGCGCGCGACGAGGCGCCGGAGGTTCTCATACGTCACATCGCGCACGAGCGTGCTCTTGCCGCTGCCGCTGACGCCGGTGACGCACACGAGCCGCCCGAGGGGGATGCGCACGTCGATGTTCTTGAGGTTGTGGAGACCGACCCCGTGCAGCGTGAGCCAGCGGCCGGCCGGAGGGGACGGGCGGGGGGTATGCAGCGGGTGCCGGAGGGGGCGGGCCAGGTAACGGCCCGTCAGCGAGCGCCGCGACCGCATCACGTCTTTCACGGTTCCTTCGGCCACGAGTTCGCCGCCCTGGCGGCCGGCGCCGGGGCCGAGATCGATCACGTGCTCCGCCCGGCGGATGGTCGCTTCGTCATGTTCGACCACGACGACGGTGTTGCCCTTGTCCTCCAGACGCCGGAGGGTGTCGAGAAGCATGAGGTTGTCGCGGGCATGCAGGCCGATGGTGGGTTCATCGAGGATGTAGCATACGCCGCGCAGGTTCGAGCCCAGCTGCGCGGCGAGCCGGATGCGCTGGGCCTCGCCGCCGCTGAGGGTCGGCGCGGCGCGGTCGAGCGAGAGATAGTCCAGTCCCACCGTTCTGAGGAACTCCAGTCGCGCCAGCACCTCGGCGACGAGGTCGCGCGCGATCGCCTCCTCGCGGTCACGGAGATCGAGCGAGCGGAAGAATGCCTCCGCCTCGTTCACGCTCCGCGCCGTCAGTTCCGCGATGTTGAGGTCGCGGAACCTCACCGCGAGGGCTTCTGGCCGCAGCCGCCGGCCGCCGCAGTCGCGGCAGAGACGGGCCTGGCCCTCCCACCACTCGTTCCACCAGATCTCCTCGCCGGTCTGTTCCGCGTCGAATCCCGCCATCTCCAGTCCCGTCCCGTAGCAGCGGGGACACCAGCCGTGCCTGGAATTGAACGAGAAAAGGCGAGGATCGGGTTCGGGGAAACTGCGACCGCAGGCGGGGCATGCGCGGCGCGTGGAGAAGACCCGCAAGGCGCCCGGGCGATCGCCCTTCCGGCCCATGGCCGCCGCATGCACCACCCCTTTTCCGAAACCGAGCGCCCGGTCCAATGCCGCCCGCAGGCGGCCCTCCGCGGCCGGCTCGACCACGACCGCCCCCAGAGGCAGCTCGAGCGTGTGCTCGCGGAATCTGTCCAGACGGGGCCAGGTCCGCGTCGGCTCCAGCCGGCCGTCCACCCGCAGGTGCTCGAACCCCTTGGCCGCCGCCCATTTCGCGAGGTCGGTGTAGTAGCCCTTGCGTGCGACCACCAGGGGGGCGAACAGCGACACCGCCCGGCCGCGGAACTCGCGCATGATCCGCGCCGCGATCGCGGCGGGCGTCTGCGATTCGATCGGCGTGTGACAATCCGGACAGTACTGAATCCCCAGCTTCAGGAAGAGGAGGCGGAGGAAGTGGTGGATCTCGGTCACTGTCGCGACCGTGCTCTTGCGTCCGCCGCGGCTGGTGCGCTGCTCGATCGCCACCGTCGGCGGCACGCCGTACAGGGAGTCGACGTCCGGACGGGCCGAGGGTTGGACGAACTGGCGGGCGTAGGCGTTGAGCGACTCCAGGTAGCGTCGCTGCCCCTCGGCGAAGAGGATATCGAAGGCCAGCGTGCTCTTGCCGCTGCCGCTGACGCCGGTGATGACGGTGAACCGGTCGCGGGGGATGCGCACATCGACATTGCGGAGGTTGTGCTCGCGCGCGCGGTGGATGCAGATCGCCCCCGCATCGCGGGACGCCCCGCGCGTTCCCGTCCGCCGCGTTTCGCGCACCCCCGCGGCGGCGGACGCCGGACCGCGAAGCGCCGCGCCGGTATGGCTCGCCTCGCACGCGGCGACCTCCGGTGGCGCGCCCGCGCAGACGATCCGCCCGCCCGCGTCCCCTCCCTCCGGTCCCAGGTCGATGATCCAGTCCGCGGCGCGGATGACGTCGAGGTTGTGCTCGATCACCGCCACCGAATGCCCGGCGGCCACCAGCGCGCGCAGGGCCTTGACCAGCGTCGCGATATCGTCGAAATGCAGGCCCGTGGTCGGCTCGTCGAAAAGGAAGAGGGTTCCGCGCGAGCCCGTCCCGCCGGCTCGCGTGTCCGCCAGGTGTCCGGCCAGCTTCAGGCGCTGGGCTTCGCCCCCGCTCAACGTCGGCACCGGCTGCCCGAGCCTCAGGTAGCCCAGTCCGACGGCCTGCAGCGGCCGGAGCCGTTCGACGATCTCCGGCCGGTCGGCGAAGAAGGCGAGGGCCTCGGTCACGGTCAGATCGAGGACCTCGGCGACCGATAGCCGCCCCTCCAGCTTCACCTCGAGAACCTCGGGGCGGAACCGGCGTCCATCGCAGTCGGGGCAGCGCAGGTACACGTCGCTCAGGAACTGCATTTCCACATGTTCGAAGCCGCCGCCTTGGCACGCCGGGCAGCGGCCGGCGCCGGCGTTGAAACTGAATGTGCCCGCCCGATAGCCGCGTTCGCGGGCGAGCGGCTCCCGGGCGAAGAGGTCGCGGATCGGATCGAAGGCCCCCACGTAGCTCGCCGGGTTGGACCGGGCCGTCTTGCCGATCGGCGATTGGTCGACCAGCACGACGTCGTCGATCCGCTCGTGCCCCTCCACGCCGCGGTGTCGGCCCGGCGTCTCGACCGGCCGCCCCTTGAGCTTGCGAAGCGCGAGGTAGAGCACGTCGTGAACGAGCGTGGACTTGCCCGAGCCGCTGACGCCGGTGATGGCGACCAGCCGGCGCAACGGGATCGAGACGTCAATGTCCTTCAGGTTGTGCTCCGCCGCGCCCGACACGCGCAGCTCCGCTCCCGGGGCGGGCGGCCCCGCCGATCCCGGCGGCGCCACGCGGCGGCGTCCGGCCAGGTAGTCGGCCGTCAGCGACCGGCGCGAGCGCAGCAGCCGGCGCAACGATCCGAAGAACACCACCTCGCCGCCGCGCTCCCCGGGCCCGGGGCCCATGTCCAGGACGCGGTCGGCCGCGCGGATGACGTCGGGGTCATGCTCGACGACCAGCAGGGTGTTCCCCGCGTCGCGCAGGCGGTGAAGCACGCGGATGAGGCGGCGGATGTCGCGCGGGTGCAGGCCGATCGAGGGCTCGTCGAGAACGAAGAGCGCGTTCACCAGCGACGTGCCGAGCGCGGTGGTGAGGTTGATGCGCTGCACCTCGCCCCCGCTGAGCGTGCGCGACTGGCGGTCGAGCGTCAGATAGCCGAGGCCGACCTCGACCAGGTAGCGGAGGCGTGTCCGGATCTCGTTCAGCAGGTACTCCGCCGCCTCGTCGAGCGGGGCGGGCAGGCGCAGCGAGTCGAAGAAGCCGAGTCCCTGCTCGATGGGCAGCAGCATGACCTCGTGCAGGCTTCGCCCGCGCCCTTCGCCGATGCGCCAGCGCAGGGCGTCGGGCCGCAGCCGCGCGCCGCCGCACGCCGGGCACACCCGGTAGGCGCGGTACTTCGAGAGCAGCACGCGGATGTGCATCTTGTAGGCCTTGGTCTCCAGCCAGTCGAAGAAGCGCTGGACGCCGTACCAGAGCCCGTCCTCCCACCGGCCCTCGCCCTCGATGACCCACGCGCGCTGCGCGGGCGCCAGGTCGCGCCAGGGGATGCCGATGGGGATATCTCGCCGGCGTGCGAAGCGCAGCAGGTCGTCCTGACACTCGGAGTAGCTCGGCGTCTGCCACGGCTTCACCGCGCCGTCGCGCAGCGTGCGCGACTCGTCGGGGATGACGAGGCCGTAGTCCACGCCGATCGTGCGGCCGAAGCCCCTGCACGTCTCGCAGGCGCCGATGGGGGAGTTGAAGGAGAACAGGTTCGGGACCGGATCCTGGTAGTGCAGATCGCAGTCGGGGCAGTGAAGATCGGCGGAGAACCGCAGGGGCGGGCCGGGCCGGCGGTCGGCGTCGAGCGGCCGGATGTCCACGCGGCCGTGGCCGACCTTCATCGCGGCTTCCAGGTCATCCACCAGCCGCCGCCGGCGGGCGGCGGACAGAATCGTGCGATCCCGGATCACTTCCAGCCGCCGCCCCTCGCGGGCGTGGATCCGCGTGTAGCCCTGTTTCGCGAGCAGCGACGCGACCTCGCCGTCGCCGAAGTTCTCCGGGACGGTCACGGGAAACGTGATCAGGATCTGCGGCTCGGCGCCGCCGGCGCCGAGCGTGGCGCGCAGACGCTCGAAGATGCTGTCGGGCGTGTCGCGGCGCACCTCGCGTCCGCAGCCGCGGCAGTACAGGCGCGCGGCGCGCGCGAAGAGCAGCTTCAGGTGATCGTTCAACTCGGTCATCGTCCCGACCGTCGAGCGCGAGGTCCGGACAGGGTTGGTCTGATCGATCGCGATCGCGGGCGGGATGCCGTCGATGCGATCGGCGCGCGGTTTGTCCATGCGGTCGAGGAACTGGCGGGCGTAGGGCGAGAAGGTCTCGACATACCGCCGCTGGCCCTCGGCGTATACCGTGTCGAACGCGAGCGACGACTTGCCCGAACCGCTCACGCCGGTGACCACGATCAGCTCGTGCAGCGGCAGCTCAAGATCGAACCCCTTGAGGTTGTTCTGCCGCGCGCCGTGGATGCGTATGGACTCGCCCGACATGGGGTCCAAGCTACCGCAGCCGACCCCGCGCGTCCAATCCACGATCCGAAGTCGGTCGCGGGTCGCCGACCGAAAACTATTTGCCAAATGTGACCCCATGTGACTACAATGACCGCATGAGGAACAGGAATAAGTTGAATGCCTACCCTTCTGGCGGCAGGACGATCCTCTCCGTTCGAGAGGCCAAAGCACGGTTCTCGACACTGGTTGCACGCGCGGCAGGTGGCGAGGAAATCACCATCACTTGGCACGGCCAGCAGCGGGCCCGCTTGGCCCCGCTGCGCACGGCGGGCGGGGTGTTGCGGGTGGACCGTGAGTGGCTCGGATCAATGTCGGTTCGCGGTGAAGGCAGGCGATCGGAAGAACTGATACGGTTCGATCGTGACGCCAGGGGCTGAAGTATGTATCTGGACAGCGCCATCCTCGTCAAACTGGTCGTTCGCGAGCCCGACAGCGGCTTCTACGTCGAATTGGTCGACGGACAGGCTTCGGTCAGGGCTTCAGAGCTGTCCATCACGGAGTGCCGCGCGGCGTTGATGCGGAAATGGAAAGAGGGCGAACTCGACACCAGGACGCGGGATCAGGCATGGAAGCGCCTCCTGCTCCTCTGGGGTGACGACGCGGGCCTGCTCCTGCAGCCGGTTACGCGAGCCGTGTTGCGGGAGGCGGGCGAGGTTGTAGAACGCTGTGTCGAACGCGTCTCTCTGCGGACGCTCGACGCGATTCACCTCGCCACGTGCCTCCTCTCGCAGTCATACCCGCTGGTCACGAACGATCGCGTCATGCGTACGGCCGCGAAGTGGCTCGGCGTGCCGCTGGGCGCCCTGCCGCCACGGTAGAACGGGCACATGGGATGGATGCCGCAGGTCGATCGATGCCGTCGAGTTGCGGCTTGTCGTCGGGCGAGGGATGGGTATTCGAAAGGAGTCAGCATGAAGGGACCGTCTTCGAATCGGGATGCACTGCACGACCTACCGAACATCGGGCGGGAAGTTGCGCGGCTGCTGGAGATGGCCGGCATACGAACACCGAGGGAGCTCGCGCGGCTGGGCGCGGTGGCCGCCGCGCTTCGGATCAGGCGCCTTCGTCCGGGCGATCCACCCTGCCGAAGCATGGTGGCCGGCCTGGAGGGGGCCATCCGCGGAGTGCGGTGGCATGCGATTCCCAAGGAGGAGCGCGAGGCCCTCTGGACGGAGTACGAGGCTCGCTCGCTCGCCAACGGCGTGTAGAGGCCGCGCCCGCCGACGCCCATCGGTCCCGCAAACATAGCCCGAAAAAGCCGCACATGTTCTTGAAGGTCTGGCCTCCGGCCGTCGTCTTGAAGATGGAACCGGGGAAGGAAGCTAGAATGGAGAGAACATCAATGACCCTGTGCGCCGGCGTGTTGCTCTGCGAGTGCGCCCCCCGACGGGTGCAGGGGCCGGGGCCGCGCCTGTCAGAAGCCGCAGTGCTGAGGATGGCGGATGCGTTTGCGAGGGGGCGACGGGGATCGCCGGAATCCTTCGATCCGAGATACGACCCCACTCGCGAGGCGTGCTTCGATCCCGAGAAACGTGTCTGGTGGATCCACTACGGTCGGAATCGTTGCCCCAACAATCACTTCAGCATCAGGATCGACGACGACACGGAGCAAAGACAGTATCTCAGAGGGGCCTGAAGCGGAAGACGGAGATGCGCCGCAATCGAGGATGCCGAGTCTGCTTTCGTCCCGAGCCAGCGGCGACCCGGTTTCGTTTCTGACGCCCTTCTTCCTGGATGAGGTCCAGTTCGCGCCGGAGATCTTGCCGGCCATCAAACGACGCGTGGACCGTCAGCCGGATATCCGCGGCCAGTGCTTCCTCACGGGTTCGCAGAACCTTGCGGTTCACAGGGAGGTAGCCGGAAGCTTGGCGGGCCGGGCGGGGATTGTGGAACTTCCAGCCATGACGCCTCCAGGATCACTGCGTTCCGCGAGACGTATCCGGCCCACGTCACCGTTCCCGCGGCCGTCGTCGCGCCGGGTTCCGAGTTCTATCGCTTTACGCCGGACATCTGGGTGCTTCCGTACGATCTCGTGTAGTCCCCCAGGGGAGACGGGCGGGTCGTCGCGCGAGGCCCCCTTCGCCCGCCGCCGGGATCGCGTGTGCTCGATCTGCCCGTCGAATCGTGCATAATGCCCGTCCTGAGAGCGAGGGAGCGATCATGAAGAAGCCCATTCGGTCTGGCCTCATCCTTTCGGCCTGCCTTGCCGCCGCCGCGCCGCGTCCGAACATCGTGGTGATCCTGTCCGACGACCAGGGGTGGGGCGACCTGAGCGTGAACGCCAACCTCAACCTCTCCACGCCGGCCATCGACTCGCTCGCGCGGGACGGGGCGGTGTTCGAGCGGTTCTACGTGTGCCCCGTCTGCTCGCCCACGCGCGCGGAGTTCCTCACCGGCCGTTACCATCCGCGGGGCGGCGTGAGAAACGTGTCGCAGGGCGGGGAGCGGCTGAACCTGGACGAGCGGACGATCGCCGACGTGTTCAAGGCGGCCGGCTACGCCACCGGCGCCTTCGGGAAATGGCACAACGGCACGCAGTACCCCTACCACCCGAACGGGCGCGGCTTCGAAGAGTACTACGGATTCACCTCCGGCCATTGGGGCGAGTACTTCGACGCGCCGATGGACCACAACGGCACGCCGGTCCGGGGGAAGGGTTTCATCGCCGACGACCTGACCGACCACGCCATGGCCTTCATCGAGACGAACCGCGAGCGCCCTTTCTTCTGCTATGTTCCGTACAACACACCGCACTCGCCGATGCAGGCGCCCGAACGGTTCTACGCGAAGTTCGCCGGACTCGAGCTGAAGATGCGGGCGCGCGAACCCGCGCAGGAGGACATCGCCTTCACCCGCGCGGCGCTGGCGATGTGCGAGAACATTGACTGGAACGTCGGCCGGATACTGAAGCGCCTGGACGACCTGCAGCTCGCCGGCGGCACGATCGTCCTCTACTTCAGCGACAACGGTCCGAACGGCGCCCGCTGGAACGGCGGCATGCTGGGCCGGAAGGGATCCACGGACGAGGGGGGCGTGCGCTCCCCCTTCCTGATTCGATGGCCGGGGCACATCCCGGCGGGCCTGCGCGTTCCGCAGATCGCGGGCGCCATCGACCTGCTGCCCACGCTGGCGGACCTGGCGGGCCTCCCGCTGGCGGGCGGCCAGCCGCTGGACGGCATCAGTCTGAAGCCGCTGCTCACGGGGGCGGCGGGGGACTGGGCCGACCGGACGATCTTCTCGCACTGGAACGGGAAGATCAGTGCGCGCACGCAGCAGTATCGGCTGGGCGCGACGGGCCGGCTCTTCGACATGCGCGCCGACCCGGGCCAGGAACGGGACATCGCGAAGGAACAACCGGAGATTGCCTCGCGCCTCTCCGGGGCCGTCGAGGCGTGGCGTCGCGAGATGGCGCCGGGTCTTCAGAAGGACGAACGGCCCTTCCCGGTGGGCCACCCGGCGTGCGCGCGGACGCAGCTTCCCGCCCGCGACGGCGTGCCGCACGGGAAGGTGAGGCGCAGTGCGCAGGCGCCCAACTGCTCTTTCTTCACCGACTGGACCGGACCGGAGGGCTGGATCACGTGGGACGTGGAGGTCTTGAAGCCCGGCCGGTACGAGGCGGCGGTCTGGTATACGTGTGCGAAGGCCGATCTCGGCTCGACGGTGGAGCTCGGTCTCAACGGGCGTTCGCTCAAGGGGCGGGTACTGGAGGAGTACGATCCGCCCCTGCGCGGCACCGAGCACGACCGTGTGCCCCGCAGGGGCGAGTCATACGTGAAGGATTTCAGGCCGCTCCGGTTGGGCGTGATCGATCTGCCGGCGGGCCGTGGCGAACTGACGCTGCGCGCGCTGGATATGCGAGGGAAGCAGGTGATGGACGTACGCATGGTGGTGTTGACGCGGGTGGAATGAGTCGCCGCCGCCCACCGCCCGCCTGCCCCGCGGACGCCGCTCCTCCACTCCCCGCCGCAGACACCCGGTTCGCTTCCGTGCCTGTCACACACTTTGGAAAGTGTGTGCGCGGCCGTCAAGCGTCGTCAAAGGCGAATCGCTCATGTTCTCTGCCGATTTCAGTGGCCCACGAAAGGAGTTTCGGCAATTGTTCCGGCATGACGACACCATTGCTTCGCGGAGTACTCATCGCATGGGCGCTGGCCGGCACAGCGGCGCCGCCGTCTGCCGGCGCTCCGGCGGAAGTCGCACCGTGCGACTGGACCGGAACGGAATGGATCGGCGACGGCAAGCCGTTGCCCGCACGCGAGGAGGATTGCTACGGCGACGATCCCGCGCCGCAGTTCCGCAAGACCTTCACCGTGCCGCGGGGTGTCCGTTCGGCGCGGCTGCACATCGTCGGGCTGGGCTTCCACGAGGCGCATCTCAACGGGCGCCCGCTGTCCGACAACGCGCTCGCGCCGCTCTGGACGCCTTACGGCCGCCGGGTGCTGTACAACACGCACGATGTGACCGGCCTGCTGCGGAGGGGCGAGAACGTGCTCGCGGTGACCCTGGGCAACGGCTGGTACAACCCGCTGCCGATGCGCATGTGGGGACGGTTCAACCTGCGGGAGGCGCTGACGGTGGGCCGACCGTGTCTGCGGGCGAAATTGGAGATCCGCCTTGCCGATGGAACGGTCCAGACGGTGGTGAGCGACATGTCATGGAAGGTGGCGGATGGGCCGCTGCGGCGCAACAGCCTCTATCTTGGCGAGGTCCATGATGCGCGGAAAGAGACGCCCGGATGGCAACAGGCGGGATTCGACGACAGCGCCTGGCGCCCGGCGGCGCGCGCCACCGGTCCCGCCGGGGTGCTTCAGCCGCGCGATGCACCGCGTATCGGCATCCACGACACATGGCCGGCAGCCGCCGTGACGGAGCCCAGACCCGGCGTGTACGTGGTCGATATGGGGCGCAACTTTGCCGGACAGGCGCGCTTCCAGCTGGGCCGCGGTGCGGCGGGCCGGGAGGTGTCATTCCGCTACGGCGAACTGCTGAATCCCGACGGGACGGTCAATGGCCTCACCGCGGTCTGCGGGCAGATCAAGCGCGCGGGCATGGCGGGGCCCGGCGCGCCGGCCCTCGCCGAGCAGCGCGACGTGTACATCCGGCGAGGGGACGGCGACGAGCGTTTCACGTCGCGTTTCGCGTGGCATGGGTTCCGTTATGTGCAGATCGAGGGCTTGGATCGCGCCCCCAGGGCGTCCGCCGTGCAGGCCGTGGCGCTCGCATCGGAACTGAGGGATGCCTGCGAATTCGAATGCTCCGATCCGCGGATCAACCGACTCCACCGCGTCTGCCGCGACACCTTTCTCAGCAACGTTTTCGGCGTGCAGTCCGACTGCCCCGCCCGCGAGCGGTTCGGCTACGGCGGCGACATCGCGGCGACCACCGAGGCGTTCATCTTCAACTTCGACATGCGGGAGTTCTATGCGAAGGCCGCGCGGGACTTCGCGGATGAAGCCGCCGGCGACGGCTGGTTCACCGAGACCGCGCCCTTCGTGGGCATCGCGGACCGCGGGTTCGGCGGGCGGTCCGGACCGATCGGCTGGACCGTCGGCGTACCGGTCCTGATGCGCGATCTGTACCGGTACTACGGCGACCGTGACCCCATTGCGCGTCACTACGATGTCTGCGCGCGTTACGTCGATCTCGTGCGCACGAAATGCCCGGACCTGATCGTTCCGCAGTGCATCGGCGATCACGAGGCCCTGGAGAAGGCACCCGAGACCCTGACCGCGACGGCGCACTTCCAGCAGTGGGCGCGGCTGTTGTCGGAGTTCGCGGTGATTCTCGGGAAGACCGGTGACGCGGAGAAGTATCGCGGCCTGGCCGATGACATCCGTCTCGCATTCCGGAAGCGATTCGTCGTCGGGGGCAAGGTGGGGCAGGGGCGACAGGGGGAACAGGTGTTCGGCCTGTACCACCGGCTGATCCCGGATGCCGACCGCCCCGCCGCGCTGGCGATCCTGCGGAAGGACATCGAGGACAAAGGCGGGGCGCTGAGCACCGGCATCTTCGGGACGAAGTACCTGCTGGAGGTGCTCAGTACGGAGGGGATGGAGGACCTTGCGGGGCAAATCGTCGCCCGCCGCGAATTCCCGGGGTGGGGGCACATGCTGGCAGGGGGCGCCACGACGCTCTGGGAAACCTGGAAGGCGTCTGACAACGTGTACAGCCAGAACCACCCCATGTTCGGCTCGGTTGAGGAGTGGTTCATGAAGCACGCCCTCGGCATCGCGCCTGCGGAGGACGCCGTCGGATTCGACCGGATCGTCATCCGCCCGCAGGCCGTCGCCGGGCTGACCTGGGCGCGTGGGGTCTACCGCTCGGTCAAGGGGCCGGTCCGGGTAGACTGGCGGCTTTTAGACGAACGCATGAAGGTGTCGGTCTCCCTCCCGCCGAACACCCAGGCCCGGGTCTGGCTGGCTGGGGAACGGCGATGGGTTGAAGCCGGTCCCGGACAGCACGCCTGGTGACGATCGGTGGTAGAGAAGGGTCTGTGGAACCGCACGAGCGGGATTCCGCCGGAATCGTCGATTCCGGTGCAGGGCGGCGACGAGACGCAGACCCGCGCCGGCGTCCACGCGAGCCCCTGGTTCGCGATTTGACCCATGCGGGAGAAGGACGCATCATGAACAGGCTGTCAAACACGCGGCTCTCCGCTGTGATCCGAAGATCAGGCACGCGAAGGATCATGCATACTGCTTGCCTGCTCCTCATGCCGGCGACAACCCTCTCCGCCGACCTTCAAGAGAGTTCATTCCGCTTTCCGCCCCCCGAGGCGCGGCCGCTGACGTGGTGGCACTGGCTCAACGGCAACATCACCCGGGAGGGCATCACGCGCGACCTGGAATCCATGAAACGGGCCGGGCTCGGCGGGTGCTACCTTTTCAACTGCGGAGGGAAGTACCCGGCGGGCGACGTGCGATTCATGCAGCCGCAGTGGCTGGAGATGATGGACCACACCGTGCGCGAGGCGGAGCGGCTGGGGCTCAAGTTCGGCGTGCACAACTGCGACGGCTTCTCGCAGAGCGGCGGGCCTTGGATCCGCCCCGAGACGTCAATGAAGGAATTGACGTGGACCGCGGTCGACGCGGACGGGCCGAAGGCGTTCGACGCCGTGCTGGCGCAGCCGGAGATGAAGGAAGGCTTCTACCGCGACATCGCCGCCGTCGCGTTCCCGCTGCCCGACGGCGGGCCGCTCTCCGGGGCGACGCTCGGCGGGACGCTGCCGGCGGCGGAGAGGCGGAAGCTCACGGACGGGGACCCGACGACCCGGGCCGTCTTTCCGCCCGCCGCGACGGGCGGGCACGAGGTCGAGTTTGCCTTCGCCGCGCCGCAAGTGGTGCGGTCGCTCGTGATCCGCAGCGTCGACCCTCACCGATGGGAGGAGGACTTCCCGCTGCGGCTCGAGGGATCGGCTGACGGGAATACATTCCGCCCCGTGGGCGACTTCACCGCGAACTGGGACTTCGCCGGGGGCGGCGCGGCGACCGCCGCCTTTGCGGACGCGACCGGGCGGATCTTCCGCGTCGCCTTCCGGAACCCGATCCGGATCCAGATCGGCGAGATCGAGCTCAGCGACGCCGCGAAGGTCCACTTCGCCGAGGCCAAGGCCGCCCGGCTGCGCAGCCGCGGCCACGGCGCGGAGACGCGCCACCACCGCGCCTACCCCGGTCCCGACCGGAACCGCCCGCTCGCCCCGGCACTCATCGTGGCGAAGGACGCGGTGCTGGACCTCACGAAACGCATGGGGGCCGACGGACGTCTGAAGTGGGACGTGCCCGCCGGCCGCTGGCGCATCCTGCGCGTCGGCTACACGAGCAACGGGCACTATGTCGCCCCCGCGACCGAGGAGGGCCGCGGGTTGGAGTGCGACAAACTTGACCCCGCCGCCGTCCGGTTTCACCTCGACCAGTACGTCGGGAAGCTGCTCGACCGCGCCGGCCCCGCGGCCGGACGCACCTTCGCCGCGGTGGAGATCGACAGTTGGGAGTGTGGCATCCAGAACTGGACCGCGGGATTCGAGCGGCGGTTCCGCGAGCGTGCCGGCTACGACCTGTTTCCGTTCCTCCCCGCCCTGCTGGAGGGATGGGTCGTGGGCGACGCCGATCAGACCGAGCGGGTTCTCTGGGACTGGCGCCGCTTCCTGGCCGACCAGCTCTCCGAGTCCTACTTCGGCGTCGCGGCGGCGTACCTGAAGGGGAAGGGCATCACGTACGTCGGCGAGTCCACCGGGCGGCAGCAGTACCTCTATGACGTCGCTTACATCCGCAACAGCGAGGTCACGATGGGCGAGTTCTGGATCGATGCCGGCGCGGGGCAGGGCGTGCGGGTGGACAACAAGGTCGCCTCGTCGATCGCCCATGTCGCGGGCAAGCCGATCGTCGCATCCGAGTCCTATACGGCCAGCCCCGGCGCCGCGCGCTGGCAGAATCATCCGTTCAGCCTGAAGGCCGAAGGCGACCGCGCCTTCTGCGCCGGCGTGAACCAGTTCGTCTTCCACACCTTCGCGCACCAGCCCTACGAGGCGGTCGGGCCGGGATTCACCTTCTTCTTCTGGGGGCTCAACTTCAACCGCGGCAACACGTGGTGGGGTGAAGCGAAAGCATGGATGGACTACCTCGCGCGCTGCAACCACATGCTCCGGCAGGGGCAACAAGTCTGCGACGTGCTCTGGTTCGTCGGCGAGGACGTGCCGAACCGCATCGCCTGGCGCGACGAGCTTCGGCCGGTGCTGCCCGCGGGATACGATTTCGACGGCGGCGATGTGCGGGCGCTGATGGAGGCGGGCGTGAAGGACGGCCGTATCGCGCTGCCCTCCGGCGCCGAGTACCGCGTGCTGCTGCTCCCCGACCTGCCGACCATGCGGCCGGAGGTCGCCCGGAAGGTGCTGGGGCTGGCGAGGGCCGGTGCGACCGTCCTGGTGCCGCGGCGCCCGACGCAGTCGCCGGCCTTCCGCGACCGCGGGGCAGGCGACGAGGCGGTGCGGACGTGCATGGCGGAGCTCTGGGGAGGTGCGGGCGAGGACCCGGAGGTCGACCGTAGGATCGGCAAGGGCCGGTTCTTCGCCGGCCTCTCGTTCGAGGAGGTCTTCCGGCGTCTCGGGCTGGCGGCGGATTTCGAGTGCCGGGCGCCGGCGAAGGATGCGGAGGTGCTCTGCGTGCACCGCCGTGTCGGTGGCGCGGACGCCTGGTTCCTCTCCAACCCGCTCAATCGGCCGGAGGAGTTCGAGGCGCTGTTCCGCGTGGAAGGAAAGGCGCCGGAATGGTGGGATCCGTCGACCGGCGCCATCTCGCGGCCGGGCGTGTTCCGACGGGAGAAGGACGGACGGACCGCGGTGCCGATGCGTCTCGATCCGCACGGATCGGTCTTCGTCGTCTTCCGCGAGACGCCGGCCGGACCGCACGCGGTCGCCCTCGAAGGTCCCGTGCCGGCCCTGCCCGGCGGCGGGCCGGCTTTCCGCGGCGAAAGATCGGCGCCGCTTCTCTTCAACCACGCCCTGACGGCCGCTGAAATCGCGGCGCTGGCGCAGGTACAGCCCCTTCCATCGGCCACACCGACTCCGGTTGAACTCGAGCGCACCGGCGACGGGAAGCTGCTCGCCCGGTTCTGGGGGCCGCTGGAGCGGACCGTTCTGCTCGATGGCGGCGCACGGGTCAGGCTCGCGCCGCCGGCGGCGCCCGTCCCTCTTCCACTCGAAGGCCCGTGGTCGGTCACCTTCCCGTCGGACCTCGGTGCTCCCGCCTCCGCGACATTCGAGAAACTGGTGTCGTGGCCCGACCGGCCGGAGTCCGGCATCCGTTTCTTCTCCGGGACCGCGACCTACGCGAAGGAGTTCGATCTGCCGGCTTCGCTTTTCGGCGCGGATCGCGAGCTGTGGCTCGACCTGGGCGCCGTCGAGGTGATCGCACGCGCCACGCTCAACGGGAAGGAGCTTCCCACCCTGTGGAAACCGCCGTTCCGCGTGCGCATCGATGGCGCCGCGCAGCCCGGCGCGAACCGCCTCGATGTGCGGGTGACCAACCTGTGGCCCAACCGGATGATCGGCGACGCCGCGCGGCCGGACGACGTCGAGTGGCAGCCCGCCGCGAAGGGAAGCGAGCTGCCGGCGAAATGGCCCGACTGGCTGTTGAAGGGCACGCCGCGTCCCTCCGGCCGCATCGCGTTCTGTACCCGCGGAAACGTCTACGCAAAGAACGACCCCCTGCTGCCGTCCGGCCTCCTCGGCCCCGTGCTCATTCGCTCGGCCGTGCTCGTTCCCGTCGACTCCCGGACCGCGATCGCGCCGGAAGGAAGCCGCTGACCCGCCGCAACCCTAGCGGGCGCGTGTTCACGTACGCATATCAGCCTCAAAGCGACCTGATCGCCTCGCTCAAGGTCACCAACGGCGCGGAACAGGTGCTCGCCATCACCAAACGGCCAGGCGAGCGAGTTCGATGTGAATCTCCTCAACCAGTACACCGAACGCACCGTGCCGGGGGTGGTGGACATCATCGGCGAGGCGACGGAGAACAAACTGGTGCTGGTGAACGGCGAGCCCGCCGACCGGCAGGGGCAGCACTTCCACCTGCAGCTCGAGGTCGACAACGCGGCCGCGCCGGTCTATCCTGAGATTACGGCGATCGTCGGCCAGAAGGGGACTCCGCCGGCCCCCGATGTGTACCTTGCGGAGACGAATGGCAACCGGTTCGTGGCGAAGACGCCGGAGCAGTTCATGTACGATGCGGACGGCAATCTGCCCGCCCTCCGTAGCCTTGGCGAAGGAGGGACCACCGACGGCCGGTGGACCAACGTCTGGGACGGCGAGAACCGGCTGCTCTCCATGGAGACCCTCGCATCCGTTGTCAGCGCCGGCATTCCAAGAGAGCGGCTGGAATTCGCGTATGACAGTCAGTGTCGCCGGGTGCGTAAGACGGCCCTCTCGGGCTTCACCAACGGCACCTTCTCGATCACCAACACCACCGCCTACCTCTACGACGGCAACGGCAACGTCATGGCGCTGGTCGACGCGGCGGACAAGTCGATCGTCGCGACCTATGAATACGACCCCTTCGGCAACACCCTGCGCGCCACCGGCGCGAAGGCGGCCGCGAATCCGTTCCGCTTCTCGACGAAGTACACGGACGATGAGACGGGGTTGGTGTACTACGGCTTCAGATACTACGCCCCCAGCGTGGGACGATGGGCATCGATGGATCCGGCGCAAGAGACTGGTGGCCTGGACTCCTATGCAATGGTGTTCAATAATCCAGTTTCTTCCTATGACATTCTCGGTCTTGTTTGCTGCTGCAAAGCGATTAAGGCTGCCTTCCATCCAGGCGGTGGCAGTCTCTTTCACCTTGGACGGGTTGAACCTCCGCCCGGTTATCCATCGTCATTGATGAGAATAGGATCTGATGTTTTTATCTCTGCCGATACAGAGGGGGATCCGTCCCAATGCAGGTGCACCCTCCGGGAAGCAGGGCACTCTGAATATAAACATATCTGGAGTCCGCACCTACCGATAAGACCATCTCAACTCCAACTCTACGATGAAACACGCGATCCCTCACCATGCGCGGGCGAGACGGATTATGTAGGGATGTATTTTACACAAGCTCAGCTGAAGCAGTTTCCCGGCCTTCACAGCCTCACATATGATATTCTGCAAGTATTTACATGTAGGTCAAGCGATGGGTCGACGATCTCTTCGACATTCAACCTCAACGATATGGTACTGTTCAATGTTAGTGTATCTCCATAGCATTGGCATCGAAGCATGAAACCCCTCTCGGCACTACTGTTTGCGGCGTCTTGTATCCACGGTGCTGCGATGGCTTCCAATGACACCCATTCCATCAGCATATGGACTTCTGGCGACCATCTTGCGGCGGAAACCAATAGGAGCACCCGGCAGGCTGTGCGAAGATGCAAGGGTGATGAGGTTGTTTCGGTGGCCAGGACAGGTCTGTTGTATTCTGCTGTGGCCAAGACTCTGGGGCCGGGCGCTGCGTTTAGGTCTCGCCACATGACCCCCGACGGATATGAAACCGTGCTTGGCGTTGTCTACTACTGCCGGGATGGGAGAGTGACTGTGCTCCTTGACTATGACAACGACACAATCAGCGAAATTGTCATGGAGCGCTTCGAGGAGTCTTGTGGCGAGTGGCGCGAAATGAAGCGTGTCCAGCTTCGCAAAGGTAGTCCAGAGCTCACAAGTGCTAGTTCAACGGTCGAACAGAGTCAGATTCGCACAAACGTGCCCGCAGCGCGGCACCCGCATTAGGTCTCGCTAAGCAAGCGGGCGCATCGGGGTCACGACTCTGGACATTGAGTTGGTGCTCGCTATCTGCGGAGTTCATGCGCCCGCGGCGTCGGTCGTGCTCACTTGACACCTGAGCGCGGCGGGAGGCGGTGGCGAACGCGGTTTCCCCGCCTCAGTTTTCCCCCTTTGGAAACCCCCAATCCCCCTTCGCTTCGCTCCGTGCGCCGCAACGACGCGGCGTGATCCCCCCTTTCTTTGCGGATCGCACCAAAGGGGGAAACCCGCGGGGGGCAACCGCGCGGCGGCTTTACTGGCGCGGACGGCGGCATGGAGCCTCTTCTTCTCCATGCCCTTCGCGCTGCGCTGGCCGTCCGCGCCCCGCCGCCCTACGGGTTCGCCGCCGCCGCCCGCCGCTCAGCCCCCGTTGCGCCACGGCCCCCAGGGGGCGGGCGCGTTGGTCGGGTCGGAAGCGGCTGCGGCCGTTCATGGCCTCGCACGCTCCCGGCCCTCCGCGGACCCGGCTTCGCGCGGACGCTACGCCGGACAGGCGGCGCGCACGGCGCGCGTGTCTCGCATGCGCGGAACCCGCGCCCCGTGTACGCCGAACATTCATTGCAGGGGCGCCCCCCGCGATGCGCCCGGCTCCCCTCGGCCGTGCGCTTCCCCTTCGACGCGCTACGCTTGCTCAGGGCAAGCGTCCGGCCTTCACCCTTTCCCCCGATAGCCGCTGCGCCCTGCATAGCCCCGCGGCGGGGCGACGCAGGGTCACGGCATCTGCTTGCGCACATGCCGCGCCGGCCCCGGCGGGCTTCGCGCGGCATCCGTCGCGCCACTTCGACGCGCTCGCGGACTCGCTTGCTCAATGTCACGCCGGCATGCGGTGCGCTCCGCCCGCGCGGACGGAAGCGGTCACGTTTTTCTTTAGCCGCCGAGGAAGGTGGGGCGGCTGAAGGAAAAACGCGGAAGGGGTCTCTGTTTAGACGGGCGCCGTCCGTCCGTCTCTGAGCGAGGGATACCTACGCGTTAGCCGCGTGCTGGGCGACGAAGGCTTCGACGACTTCGACGATTTTCTGTTGCTGCCGCTTCGGGAGTCGTGACACGGCTTGAAAAGCCATCCGTGCGCGTCCGATAGGCTTCGCGACGTGCGACGCGCGCACCCGCTCGCCCAGCAGATCGTCCACGTTCACGCCAAGCGTCTTCGCCATGGGGGCAAGGAGCTCGGAGCGGGGCAAGTTCCCGCTGCGCTCCCAATAGCCGATGTTCGAATGGTGGATGTGAAGCCGGCCGGCCAGTTCGCGCTGCGACAATCCGGCGGCTTCGCGAAGACGCCGCAAGCGCTCCCCTCGACGCGGGTTGTTCTCGTTCATGCCGGCATCGTACGGCAGGCTAATAAAAAGGTGTTGCATGCGGCTAATGTATTAGCCACTATCGGCCCGTGCAAATGAATCTTGACGGCCTTTCAGCAAGACAACCCGGAGGACCAACCCATGCCGCGCATCCCTGAAGAGGAGATCGAGCGGGGGGGACATCGGGGACAGGTAATGGGGGACATTGGGGGCAATCTGTGACGGGTAGTAACTGCTTGGAAAACAACGATTGGTTGAACCTCCCTTCGAGAGACTGTGCTGGCGTTGATTGATGCGGTCGTTCCAGCCTGTACGCGCCCTCGTTTGT
>CAZSUU010000039.1:0-49933 GCA_964610105.1 uncultured Verrucomicrobiota bacterium
GGGACTCCAGTTCGCGCCGCAGAAGCGGGAAGATGGGAATCTCGGCCGTCTCGCCCGTCTTGCTGGTCTTCACCCGGATGAAGTTCTGCCGCAGATCCACGTCCGACCACTTCAGCAGGCAGCAGTCGCCGCAGCGCATGGCGGTGCACATGCCGGTCAGGATGAGCGGCCGAACGAGCGGAGGCGCGGCGGCGAGCACCAGGCGCAACTGCTCCAGGGTGAGAGGCTGGCGGTGCTTGCCGTTGTCCGGCCGGCGCGGGATCAGGCGGAACGGGTTGGCCGTCGGGCCGGCCTCGGGGGCGAGCTTGTTGAAGAGGCTCCGCAGCATATGCGCCGCCGCGTTGTAGGTCGCCGCGGTGACGGGCCGGTTGACCTTCGGGTTGACGCTCACCGTCGCCATGAACTCCCGCGCCACGGCCGGCGTGATTTGCGCGAGGGTGCGCACGGTGGGGTGAGCGCGGGCGACGAAGTCGGTGAATCGCTTGACCAGTTGGCCCATGGTCCGGATGTACTGTTGGGAGAGGTCCGCCTGTCGGGCGGTCTTATGCCACAGATCGTACATGTCGGAGAGGCGGATGGACGCGAGCGGCTGGCCGCTCTTGATCGCGTAGATCTCCTCGAGATGCCGCACGGCGGCTTTCTGGCTCCGCGCCTCGGCGACGTGTTTTTTCAGGGCGAGGGCGGCCGCCCCGCGGCTATTCTCGAACACCGCATCGCCCGCCTCGTCGGGCGACGCCGGCGGGCGTCCCCGCACCTCGACATCCAGGTTGACGCAGTACCGCTGGCCGTTGACGCTATAGCGTCCGTACCACCACTTCGAATCCTTCCGCAGTTCAAGACCCATGACCCTCTCCCGTGGCGATTGCGCACTTTTGCGCACCCCTGCGCACTCTGCCCCGCCACAACAAGAGGATGCCAAAGAACACGCCAAAGGTCAACAGAAGAAAACGAATATCATGCGGAAATGAAATCTACAAAACACTTGCGATAAAGTAGTTACAAGTCAATATTGATTGTGAACGGCTGATTACTTGATAGAACAGAAGGTAACAAGGGCAGAGGAGAAGACAAGGAGACAGCGACGCCCTTGTCTTCCCCACGTCGCCAGGATCGCTCAGTGCTTCCACCTTGAATCGCCAGAAGGTCCCGGATAGCATGCCGGTGTGAAGACCGTGCAAGGGGCCGGATTCGGAGGGTGAAGACCCATGAGCGGGGGAAAGGGCCGGGGGCACGCACTGCTGGTGTGCGCCGTTCTTTCCGCGGCCAGCGCGATGGCGCAGGAGCGGCCCGAGGCGACCAACGACACCACTGTTGCAGCGGCAGCGACGGAGCTGACCGCCAGGCAGGAATCTCCCGAGGCGAAGGTGATCGCGCTGCATCGTTTCGTGCGCGACGAGGTTCGCCAGGTCGCGACCCAGTGGGGCTGAGGCGGCCGATCTGAAATCGCACCCAGCCGGGCGTTGGGTGACAAGAAGGGCGACCAGCAGGCGAGGGCCGAGCTGCTGGCCACGATGCTTTCCTCCATCGGCCGGAAACCCAGCATGCTCCGCCATGGCACGGGGCGCGACGTCTGGCACGTGGTCCTGCTGAAAGTGACGGACGCCGACGTGCAGGCTTATGCGAAGGTTCTGGGCGCCGTGCCGCCAACGGTCAAGGCGGGGCCGTTCCGCTACCTGGCCCTCCCGCTGGAGAAGGACGCGGCGCCGGGGAAGGTGGACGAGGTGTACTACTCGGCGGAGGGCCGCTGGACCGCCACGATTGCCATCAGCCGGTTTGAGTGAGGTCGGAACCCGAACGGCCTTCGGACGATTGAAGCAGGGAGAGGAGTGGAGGTGCATCCGTGAATACGCGGGTGTTTGGTGCAGGTCTTGTGGTCGCATTCGTTGTGACCGCCGCAGTCCAGGGCGCGGAGTTCAAGGGCCGCGTGCTGCTGCTGGACGGCAAGCCGGCCGCTGCGGGCCATACCGTGCGCTTTGGCGCCCTGGGCGGCCAGGCGTCGACCGCCGGGACGCAGCCGGTCGGCGCTGACGGACGGTTCACGGTTACAATGCCCGACGGCGTGCAACAGCAGCTCTGGATCGCCGACTCCGCCGGCCGCGCGCGCATCGGGTGGCCGCACCTCGTCAAATCGCGCGATTTCGGCGACGTGAAGCTGCCAGCCGCAGGCATGCTCGGCGGGCAACTGGTTGCCCCCGCCGGAACTTCTGTCCGTGGCGTCCGGGTCATCCTGCTTCGCAGACTCGATGCGCCCTGCACGCACTATGTCGAGTCGGCGTCGGCCGTCGCCGGGGACGACGGGGCGTTT
Organism: uncultured Verrucomicrobiota bacterium; assembly: GCA_964610105.1. Lineage (GTDB taxonomy): Bacteria > Verrucomicrobiota > Kiritimatiellia > PWTM01 > PWTM01 > CAZSUU01. The sequence goes on from CAZSUU010000039.1 coordinate 2,306, forward strand.
CTCTTCGAGGGGGTCGCGTGTGGCGACCACGCCTGCCGGGTCGAGTCGCCCGACTTCACCCCCGAGGCGCACGCGATCAAGGTGACGGAAGACACGTACCTCGAGATCCACCTCAAGAAGGGCGGCGCGATCTCGGGCGTGGTGACCGGACCGGCGGGACCGGCCGCGGGTGTCGCCGTGAACATCGAAGACGTCCGTTCGCCGGCCGTGTCGGACGCGTCGGGGGCCTTCTCCGTGCGGGGCCTGGAGGGCGGGGCGCACAGGGTGACCGTCCGCGGCGGCGGGTGGATTTCCCGCGAGCCGGCGGGCGTGCGGGTGGACGTGGATGAAGGAGGCTCCGCGACCTGCAGCGTACAGGTGGTCCGGTCCGGCTCCCTTCGCATCCTGCTGAAACCCGCCGATCCGGTGGAGAAGCTGCCGGGCGTCATGAGCTTCAACCTCGATGCTCCGGGCCAACGGAGGCGCATTTCCGGCTACTGCGATCTGGAGGCGGGCGTGACCAATGGTGTGGCCTTCCTCAACGACCTCCCCCCCGGGACCTATGAACTTGCACTGGCGGATGAGGCCTGGGGCACGGCATCGACCCAGGCAGTCATCGTGGCGGAGCGTACCACGGAGACCACGCTCGTGCTGCCGCGCACGTTCACGGTCACCGGCGTCGTCGTCGACACGGAAGGCCAGCCGGTCAGCAGAGCGCGTCTGAGAATCGCGAAGAAGGATGGCAACACCACTCGCACCAGGTACCACGGCACGGACGAGAGCGGCCGATTCGTCATCCGGGGCCTGGCCGCCGGCCGACTGCAGGCCAAGGTGGAGGACGAGGAACATCTTCCGGCAAACGTCGAGTGGGACATCGTCTCGCTCCGCGGCGAACAGCGGATCGTCCTGCAGACCGGCCATACGTTGACCGGGCGCGTGACCGACGAGACCGGCAAGGCGGTCGCAGGTGCCGACGTGCGCGTGAGGTTCTCAATTCCCGCCCCCACCAACGCAGGGTCTGCCGGCCGCACTTCGCGTTTCCTTGCCCGCATGGAACTGGAGCAGGAAAGCCGCGGGGCGGAGACGGATGCGCAGGGCCGATATGTGGTCAGGGGACTTCCCGCAGGGGAGGTCCGGCTTTCGGTCAGGACCGAGGAACACGAGCCGTTCGAGGAGTCGATTGTCATCGGACCGGGCTCGCGCGAGCACTCGGTACGCATGCTGAGGGGGCTGTCGATCGCCGGTCGCGTGGTGGAGGACGGCAAGCCACCGCCCGTCGAATACGAGATCTGCGTCTACGGTCCAGTCTCGGGCGAAGACGAGGAAGTGCTGCGCGTGTCCGTAACTCGCGAGGCCACCACAGACCCAGACGGATCCTTCGCGATCGCGGGGCTGCCAGCGGGTCGGTACAATCTCGAGGCCAGATCGCGCGATCCCTCGGACAACGAAACGGTCGTCGCCGAGGTGATCGCCGGCGGTACCAACACGGTGATTCCGGTCACGCCGTGGGTAACGGTTCCCATCCTCGTGTACGGACCGGACGGAAGCCCTGTGGAGAATGCCTGTCTCTGCGGGATGAAGACGAGATCGCAGAACCAGCCACGGGTGAGCGTCTATCGTTCGTCAACGTCCGCGGAGGCGCGAACGGATAGGATGGGCGCTGGCGACCTGATGGTGCGGAGAGGCGGACGGCTCAGGTTGACCGCATCGAGACCGCCCCTGCTCGACGCCGAGGCTGAGGTCTCGATCGACACGGCGCCGGTTCCGAATGTCGTTCTACGAATGGAGGCGGGCCTTTCTCTGGAAGGCATTGTCCTCGATGCTTCGGGAAAACCGGCGCCCGGATTGCGTGTGGTGTCTTCCCCGCGTGCGGTGTTTGAAGGCAGTGCCGATCCGGATGGCATGAGCGGCGTGACCGACGCGGACGGCCGGTTCCAAGTCCATGGCCTCCCCGCTGGTCCGGCTCAGATATCCTTCATCTCCACGAACGCACCCACCGGCGAGTCGGGTTTCGTTTTGCTCACGCGTACTATCGCGATGCGACGTGGGCGGCGGATCTGCGAGGCTGCGTTCCGCCTCCCGCCCCTTGGCGGGCTGAAAGGCACGATCCGAGTCTTGAGCGGATCGGAGAAGGAGCATGCGTATATTACCGTCTCGCCTTCGGACCCGCGTTCGCCCACGTCCAGCGAAGGCCAGGAAATCACGACCAATGCGCCAGGCCGCTTCGAGATCCCCTCCCTGCCCGCGGGCGAGTATGACGTGATGTTGATGGATTGGTCGAAGGGCACGCGCCGTGTTTATGGCGTCTCGAGGGTGACCGTCAAGGCGGGGGAGACGGCCGAGGTGATAGTGGGCGATGAATTCGACGACTATCCGGTCCGGCGTGGCCGCCTGCTGCTCAACGGCATGCCCCTGGCAGGAGCACGCGTGACCCTGATACCCGCGCGTCGGCCAGGAGGAACAGGCGAGCCCTCGACGGCGGGCTGGGACTTGCGCCCTCATTCGGATGTGGCGTGGAGCGATTCGAACGGATGGTTCGAAGTGCGGTGCGGCACGGGCCTTCAGTTCGCAGAGGTCGGGGTCAGGTCATCGCAAGAATACCGGCAATACACCGTCACTGCGAACGTCGCAGACACCATGTTCGATGTCAGAATCGAAGGCGCGGCATTGCGCGGCACGATTCGCGATGCCTCGGGGAAACCCCGTCGCTCTGCTCACCTTCATCTCTCACGCACCGACGGACCAGAGTGGTTGCAGTGGTGTTCTGCCCGGTGGACGGCTTCCGACCGGAACGGCGTGTTCGTCTTCGATGCACTGTCGCCCGGCATTTACGCGCTCCGAGCCACGTACAAGGAGGGACGGACCTCGCGCCCCGGCGTGGTTGTGGATCGGGAAGATGTGACCGTCGACGTAGTGGCCGAGAAGGGCGTCGGTCTTCGCGGCACGGTCGCCTTCTCTGGTGGCGGACCCGCCTCGATGGCAACCGTCTTTGCGATATCCGAAGACTCGGTGTACAAGTGCGCACTTGACTGGACTCAGACCCTTCATCCCATCACTATGGACGATGAAGGCAGATATGAGTTCCTGCCGCCGCTGCCGCCGGGCCACTACGCCCTCCTCGTCTGGCTCAAGGACTATGCAGTTGAGAGTGGCGACATCGATCTCAAGGAAGACACTACCCGCGACTGGGTGCTGGTGGAGGGCGGCGACCTCGATATCCGGCTCGAGGGCGCACGGACAGCGGTTTCCGGCCGTGTCGTACGCGTGATGGCGCCGGACGGACGCGAAGTCATGCGGCCGCGATTCTTCGCGCCTGCTTGTCCCGCCGGCGTGTCGATACACCCGACGGACGCGGAGGGTCGGCTCCGCGTGGCGGGGCTCCGCCCGGGGCGGTATGAAGTGCGGGTGGACGGCAGTCCGGCAAAGGCGGAGGTCGACGTGAAGGCGGGCGCCACGGCCGAAGCCCGTATGGCGATCCCATAGCGCCTTTGGGGTTTGCCGCTTGTGATTTGAAGCTCCGCCCCGCCCTGTCCCGGCACGTTGTCTTACGTCGCCACGTGCTTCGCCGCCGCCAGCGCCTCGCGTGTCCGCACGGTGATGGCCGGCCAGTCCTTCGCGGCGATGAGTCGCTTGTCGACGAGCCAGGACCCGCCGATCCCGCCGACGACCGGCAGGGCGAGGTAGTCCGCCATGTTGCGGATGTTGACGCCGCCGAGCGGCAGGAATTTCACGCCGGTGTGGCCGTAGGGGCCGGCCATGGCCTTCAGCATCGCCGCCCCGCCCGCCTGCTCCGCCGGGAAGAACTTGAGCAGCGTGCAACCGAGGGTGAGCGCCAGCTCCATCTCGGAGGGCGTCATCACGCCGGGAATGAAGAGCAGGTCCTTCTCGCGCGCCCAGCGGACGACGGCCGGATTGAGGCCGGGCGCCACGCCGAACATGGCACCGCGTTCGACGACGCGATCGACCTGCTCGGTGGAGAGGATGGTCCCCGCCCCCACCAGCATGTCCGGCATCGCCTTGCGGATCGCCGCGATGCACTCCTCGGCCGCCGCCGTGCGCAGGGTGATCTCGATCGACGCCAGCCCGCCAGCCTTCAGCGCCTCCGCAACCGGGACGGCATCCTCGACGCGCTCGATCGTCGCCACCGGGATGATCCGCTGTTCCAGTATCCTCTTCGCAATCTCGCTCATGGCGGTTCCTCCGTCGGTCACCATGGCGCAGCATAGACTCCTCCCCGCCGCTATGCACGGCTTTGCGTGCGGGACTGGAGCGACCGCATCTGCACGGCCAAGTATTTCTAACTCTGACACGATCGTGTCACGGTTAGAAATGGTCTTTGTCGGACCTCCAGCGGCGGAGGGGGGCGTTCCGGACGTCGCGCGCCTGCCGCGTCGGGACCGCGCGGGCCGTCCCGTTCACCGAGGATACCCTGCCAGGTTCAGCAGATTGATCTCCGGCCGACAGTTGAAGCGCAGGCCGTGCAGATTGCCGATGCCGCGCGTGATGTGGATCAGCCGCCCTTCCCAGGGCCGCAATCCCTCGACATAGCGCACGTCGCGGACCGGTGCGAACGGCCGCCCGATGCCCGGAAGTCGGAGCTGCCCGCCGTGCGTGTGACCGCAAAGCATCAGGTCCCATGCAGAAGCGCGTAACTTGTCCTTGGCGTCGGGATTGTGACAGAGCACGAGGCGCGCAGGGCCGGGCGCCGGCGGGAAGCCCGCGGAGGGCAAACGTGTGCGAGGTGGTCCGCAGCCATCCCGGTTCGGTCCAGCGGGTATAGCCGAAAGCCGCCAGCGGCGCGCCGACGAGGGCGAGGCGGGAGAGGAACGCGCGCCGGCTGACCAGGCGTGCCTTCATGGCGTGGAGAAGGGGAAGAGCACGAACACGGCGAGGTCCCAGGCCGTGTGGCTGACGACGTTGAGCAGAACGGACCCCCGCCACAGGTAGAGGAGGCCCCAGAACACCCCGCATACCAGGGCGGCGATGACGAGCATGGGATTGCCGCTGGAGACGTGGACGGCGCCGTAGAGCGCCGTCGCCAGCAGCACCGCCGGCCACCGGCCCCGACGCCGCGCGATCTGCCGCTGCAACAGCCCGCGCCACAACACCTCCTCGGCCGGACCGATGAGCAGCGTGATCAGCAGAACGATCCGCGCCATGCCGGCCGTCGACTTGAGCCCGTACACCGCATCGATCCCCTCCCCCGCCCACCCTCCGAACCAGGCCCGGGACAGGATGTTCCCGCCCCAGAACACGCCGTACAGCACCGCGGCCGATCCCAGGCCCCACGCGATCTTCGGCAGCGGCCGCGTGCTCAGATCGGCCATCAGGGCCAGACCGTACGAGCGGTCGAGGATCAGGCTCAACCCGATCAGCAGAGCCGAGTTCGCGCCCATCCACCACCAGAAGTCAAACGCTCCCAGCCCCCCCGTCCGGAAGAGCAGGGCGAACAGGACGGCCGACAGGGCCATCACCGCCGCCAGCCGCCGCCCGTCCATCGGCCGTTCGTCCGCGCGCGTCATGGGCGGATGCTACCGGCTTTGCGGGCCGCTGGCCAGTCCTTCGCGGATCTCGGGGATCGCGCGCCCCACGCGGCCCCTCCGTCCCAATGGATCGCCTTCCGTTGCATACTTGACCTGGTCGGTTGACCTGATACATTAACTCCCGTGAAGACGATGATCATCTCCGAGTTCAAGGCCAAGTGCATCAGCACGCTCAAATCGGTCCAACGCAGCGGCGAGGAGGTGGTCATCACCTGGCGCGGTCATCCCCTCGCCCGCGTGGAACCGATCCCGGCAACGGCGCTGCCCCGGAAGTTGGGCACGCTCAAGGGGAGACTGCGGATCAAAGGCGACCTGGTCCGCACAGGGTTCGACGAAGATTGGGAGATGGCACGATGAACGTGCTTCTCGATACCCACGCGTGGATTTGGTCGCAGGAGGCTCCGGAGGAGTTCGGGACGGCCTCAACGGCGATGCTGTTGGATCCGGCGACGCACCTGTTTGTCTCCACGATCTCCACGCTGGAACTTGCCCGGCTGGCCGCGGCGGGGACGATTGCGGTCCAGGGACGCCTGCGGGACTGGATACGGCGTTCGCTCAATGCGCTTCACTGCGACACCGTGGATCTCAGTCATGAGATCGCAGAGGGCGCCTACGCGCTTCCCGGGGAGTTTCACCGGGATCCCGCCGACCGGGTGCTGGTGGCGACCGCCCGTCTGCGGAACCTCACCCTGCTGACGGCGGACGAGAGAATCCTGAACTATCGCCACGTGCGCCGCCACGACGCCCGCAGATGACGGCTGGCCGCGCGCTCGGCGAGATGGCGCGAATCCGTCGGTCTCATCGTCCGACCCACCGCGCCAGGACGATGGCCAGCGTGCTCAGCGCGCCGAACGGCACCATGGACTGGGCCGTGGCGCCGTCGAGCGTGGTGAACTCCAGAGGATCGCGCGGCGCGCGGCGCCGGCGGGCCCGCCCCCAGAGCCGGAGCGTTGCCGGCAGCGAGAGGAACGCGAGCAGAAACGTCCACGGAAGCGGGATCCAGCCGCGTCCGCCGAGGCGCGGAACGACCATCAGCACGGCCATGAGCGCGAACGGTCCGAAGATCAGGAAACCGTAGTACGCGAGCGACCCCCGGTCGCCCAGCAGGCGGGCGACCGACGTGATGCCCGCCTTCGCGTCCGACTCCATGTCGCGCCAGTTGTTCGCGTGCAGCACGGCGATGACCATCATCGCGAAGGGCGCCATCCACACCACCGGGAGCCACGAGAACGTGCCCGCCTGGGTCGCCCACGAGCCGAGTGCGATCAGGGGGCCGAAGGCGATGAACACGGCCGCGTCGCCCAGGGCGATGCGCTTCAGCCACGAGTAGGCGAGCAGCAGCGCGATCCCCACCGCGCCCGCCCAGATCACCACGGGACCCGAGCGGATCGCCACACAGAGGCCCATGAGCGAGCCGGCGACGACCAGCGCCATGGCGTAGACCAAGGTCTGCCGCTCGGTGAGCCAGCCGCGCGCGAGCGCGCCGCTGACCGGCAGCACGACCCGGTCCAGCCCCCGCCGGAAGTCATGCACGTCGCTGATCATGTTCGCCGCGGCATGCAGGCACTGGGCGCCCAGAAAGGTGAGCAGGAAGACCCCCCAGCGGAACTCCACCTCTCCGTAGACCCACGCCAGCGCGCTGCCCATGAGGGTCGGCACGGCGGAGATCGGGATCCCCCACGGCCGCAGGGCGGCAATCCACTTTCTAAGGCGGCGAGCCGCAACCGAAACGCGTTGGCCGTTCAATGCACCCACTCCATGCCTTCCCTTCCTCCGTGCAACGGCGCCGCCTTCAGAGACTATTCCGCCGCCCTTCTCAACGGAAGACCCCCCGACGGAAGACATCCCACGCATGCGCGCATCTCCCGGCGGAACGGTTTACTGCCGGGATCTGAGACCGCCGGCCCGGCGACGACCGCACGGCTCATGGGCGCCCTCCCAACCTTCGTCGTCGGTGTGCCCGACGAGAACGGCCGCGAAACCACAGGATTCAAACCCCAAACTCCAAGCACGGTTTGGCGCTTGGAGTTCGAGGCTTGTGGTTTGACCCACTCTCACCCGAGCGGCGGCGGCTTGGGCAGACCTTCGACCGACTTGAGCGACTGGGTCAGCTCTTCGTCGGTCAGGTGGTAGTTCTCCAAACGACCCGACAGGAAGGCATCGAAGCCCGTAAGATCCATGAGGCCGTGGCCGGACCAGTTGAGCAGGATGGTCTTCTCCTTGCCCTCGTCCTGCGCCTTGCGCGCCTCGCGAATAGCGAGCGCGATCGCGTGCGAGGTCTCCGGCGCGGGGATGAACCCCTCGCTCCGGGCCCACATCACCGCGGCTTCGTAGCATTCGAGCTGCGGCAGGGCGTGGGCTTCAATCAGCCCCTCGCGCCGACACTGGCACACCAGCGGCGCCATGCCGTGGTAGCGCAGGCCGCCGGCGTGGATGGGCGGCGGCACGAAGGTATGTCCCAGGCTGTACATCGCCAGCAGCGGGGTCATCATCGCCACGTCGCCCGAATCGTACACATAAGGCGCTCTCGTCATGCGCGGACACGCGACCGGCTCGGCGGCGCAGATGCGGATGTTCTTGCCGTGGATCTTGTCGCAGACGAACGGGAAACTGAGCCCCGCGAAATTCGATCCGCCGCCGACGCAGCCGATGACGACGTCGGGATACTCGTTGATCTTCGCCATCTGCTTCTGGGCCTCCAGACCCACGATGGTCTGGTGCATGCACACGTGGTTCAGCACGCTTCCCAGCGAGTAGCGCGTATCCTTCGAGGTCACGCAGTCCTCGATCGCCTCGCTGATCGCGATGCCGAGGCTCCCGGGCGTGTCGGGATGTTCCGCCAGGATCTTCCGCCCGATCTGCGTCCGCGTGCTGGGGCTGGCGATGCACTCCGCTCCCCACGTCTGCATCATGAGCTTGCGGAACGGTTTCTGATCGAAGCTGATCCGGACCATGTACACCCGGCAGTCGATCCCGTACAGCCGGCACGCCATCGCGAGCGCGCTGCCCCACTGTCCCGCGCCGGTCTCGGTGGTGAGGTGCTTGATCCCGAAGACCTTGTTGTAATAGGCCTGCGGGATGGCGGTATTGGGCTTGTGGCTTCCGGGCGGCGAGACCCCCTCGTTCTTGTAGTAGATCTTCGCCGGGGTCTCGATGATCCGTTCCAGGTTGCGCGCGCGGCACAGCGGCGAGGGGCGGTAGAGCAGCAGCTTCTCGATCACGCCCTCGGGGATGTCGATCCAGCGCTGGGTGGACACCTCCTGCTCGATGAGGTTCATGGGAAAGACGGGCGCGAGATCACCCGGGCCAATCGGCGATCCATCGGCCTTCAATGGCGGCGGCACGGGATGGGGCAGATCGGCGGCGATGTTGTACCACTGCCGCGGCATCTCGTCTTCGGTCAGGAACACCTTCACTACATCAGACATGGCGCATCTCCTTCTTAGAGGCTAGTGTTCAGTGTTCAGTGTTCAGTGTTCAACGTTCAGGCTCCAAGTCTCATATCAGGACTCAATCCGCAATCCGAAATCCATAATCCGCAATTCTGCTCAGCTTCCCGGGTGTTCGATCGGGATGCCCTGGGCGCACAACGGGCACGCCTTGGGATCCCATGTCACAGGGGCGATGTCGAGCAGACTCAGCGTCGGAACGCCGAACTCGGCCGTTCCGCCGCTGCGGTTGACGAGCACGGCCACGGCCGCCACGACGCCGCCCCCGCGGGTCACGATGTCGATCGTCTCCTGCACACGCCCCCCGCGGGTCACGACGTCCTCGGCGACGATGAACCGCTCGCCCCGATCGATCGTGAATCCCCGGCGGAGCACGAGTCGGCCGTTCTCTTTCTCCACGAAGATCGACCGCGCCGCGAGCGCGCGCGCCACTTCGTGACCGACGAACAGGCCCCCCATGGCCGGGGCAATGACCGTGTCGGCGGACAGACCGGCGGCCCGCAGGTTCTCCACCAGGGCGCCGCAGAGCCGGGCCGTGACGACGGGATACTGGAGGACCTTCGCGCACTGGAAGTACTGGTCGCTGTGCCGCCCCGAGCGCAGCTCGAAGTGGCCGGACAGCAGCGCCTTCGTATCCTGGAACGCCGCCAGAACTTCCGTCTGGGTCATCATCTCGATCGCACCGTGTCTTCCATGCCTTGGATACAACGCGCAACGAATTTTCCAGAGACCGGACAAAAGATAAAGCGCAAACTGAAAAGGTCGCGAAGGCCGGCCGCCGCGCCGGCTTCGCGGGCCCCGCCCATGGCGTCCGGCGCTTCAAGCAGGCGAAGGGGCCGACGCCGGGCCCATGGCGGTCTCGTCCTCCGCCACGACCGAGGCCCCCCGGACCGCGCGGCGGAGCGCATCCGCATCGGCCGCCTGCAGGGGAGTCCATCGCCCGGTGCGGACGCGGAACTCGGCGCCGCCGGGACCGAGGATGAAGCTGGTGATGTGACGGCCGGTCGGGCTGAAGACGTGGGCCCGTCCCTGGTCCCCGCAGACGATGAGCGTGCCTTCGCGCTCGTCGCGGCAGATCTTCCCCTCGCCCGCCGCGGCGAGATCGTCGAGGGCCTTATGCACGGGACGGCGGTCTTCCACCCGCCGTTGCTCGACGTGTCGCGTGCGCCGTTCGTCCTGCCGACGCCCGCGCTCGATGGACTCGGCAAGACGGTGGAGAATCCCCGGCACGGCCCCGAGCGTGCGCCGCATCTCTTCTGCCGACGCGGCGCCGCGGGCGGCGCGTTCGGCGCGCTGAAGCGCGAACCGAGCCGCATCGCGGGCGCGGCCGACGCCGGCCGCGTCGTCGCTGACCAGCCACTCCGCCGGCTCCACGCCGGCCGGGAACGAGGCGATGGTATTGAGGCGGAGCTGCACCTCGCCGCGCGCGCCGAGCGTCTCCACGATCTGGAAGGTCAGCGCGATCCGCCCGCCGCCCGCCGCGCCGCCCCCCGCTCCGGCGCAGGGAAAGTAGCCGGCCGCCACCTGGCCGAGCACGGAGTAGGATTTCGATGCCCGGCCGAATTCCGCCATCTGGCGCGCCCGCAGCTCGCGCCCCAGCCGCACGAGCGTCACCACGCGCGGGGGCCGGCCGTACAGGCGGTCGACGCGCTCGTCGCGCGCGTCCACGAGCGCCTGCGCGAAGTCCTTCCACTCCGGCAGGCCCATGGGGTCGAATCCGTCGAACACGGACAGCGGCGTGGGCGGGGCGGCGTGAACGCAGGCGGTGGAGTCGCACTTGTAGCAGTACACGCGGCCCTCGCGGTAGACGCCGATCAGCGAGTGCAGGTGGACGAGCTGGGGCAGGACCTGGTCCTCGAGCGACGGCTCGAAGGCCAGCGCCCACTGGGCGCCGGGCTGCAGGCGGAGCCGGAGCTCGATCGCGACCTCCGGCGTGTTGGGCGCCACCGCGCCATGGTGGGCCTCGTGGAGGTCGCGCAGGAAGGTCCGCAGCGCGTCGGCCGCCGCGCGCTCGCGGCGCTGCCAGCGGGAGAGCGCGGGGGCGGCGGGCGGAGCCGGGGAGACGGGCGCCTCGCCAGCCGGCGGCGGGGCCGGAGGCGGAACACCGGCCGGATCCGGGGCCGCGGGAGGCTTGTCGGAATCACCATCCATTCCGGTGCACCCGTGAGGGATCATAGCGATCATCGCGACCGGGGAACTCCGCCGGACGGCCCAGGGCCACCAGCGCGAAGGGGACGAGGCCCTCGGGAAGGCCGAGCACCCGCCGCACCGCCGCCTCGCGGTCCGCGACGGGGTGGAGGCCGATCCAGCATGCGCCGTAGCCGAGCCCGTGCGCGGCGATGAGCAGGTTCTCGGCCGCCGCCGCGCAGTCCTGCGGCCAGAAACCGGGGATCTTCTCGCGCGCGGGCTCGGCGCAGACCAACAGTCCCAGCGGGGCGGTCTTGAGCATCTCGCAGTGCGGCATCGCCGCCTCCAGCTCGTCCAGCCGCTCGCGGCGGTCGACCACCACGAACTGCCACGGGCGCGCATCGGAGGCCGAAGGCGACTGCATGAGCACGCGCAGAAGACGTTCCACGTCGGCCTCCGGCACGGGGACCGGCTCAAAGACGCGAACGGTGCGGCGGGTCAGCAGGAGATCCAGGACATCCATCGGGCCGGCCTTCCTCTACAAGCCGAGATGCAGAAAGTACGGGGCATAGGCGCGGGGCATCTCGGCGGATTCGAACTCCACGGCCTCGATCTTCCGGCGACCGGTGTCGTCCGCGGTCACCACCTCGTCGCGGATGCGCAGCCCGCCGCCCTCGTCGTCGGAAAGCAGTTCAAAACGGATGATCCGCACGGCGGCCCCGAAATACAGGAACCGGCGGTCGAGGTCCTTCCCGGCCACCGCCAGGAACCGTTCGAGCCGGTCGCGGCCCAGCGCCACTTCCAGGTCGGCCATCAACTGGGCGCGGATCGGCGCCGCCTCCTCCTCGTGCGGCGGGATCGACACGGTGCCCTCGGAGGTCGACTGCGCGGTGGCCAGGGCGATGGCGTCGTGGAGGGCCTCGATCTCGGTCTTCGCCGCCTGCACCGCCGCCTCCACCACCTGCACCTCCTGCGTGCCCAGGCGGAACAGCGTCACGAGATCCGGGTGCAGGGCATCCCCGTCCTGGAGCAGCGGCATGTCCATGCGCGACAGCATCGACTCGGGCACGGGGAACCGCCCGCGGAAATTGGCCAGGATCCAGTTCAGCACGTCCTCGAGCTGCGTGCGCAACCGGTCCGCCTCCGCCCGCAGTGCGGCCGTGTCGTCCTTCACGGGTTCGACGACCGGATCGACAACCGTGGTCGGCTTCGCGGGAAAACTCAGCGCGCCCGAGGGCAGCCTCGAGGGGAACGAGTAGATGTTCTGGCGGTGCGAGAGGGCCGGCGCCGAGGACGCCGCGAGGAGGCCGAAGGCCACTCCATAGACGGACAGCAGGCTCGTTTTCACGCTCGGTCTTCTAGCACGGCATCGCGGCCGGCGCGAGCGCTTTTTGAGTTTCGGATTCCGAATTCCGGCGAAGCCGCTACAGTGCCTGCATGCCCGACGGACCGCCCATCGGAAGAACCCGGATCGGCCTGCACGCCTCGCTGGCGCTGGCCCTGCCGGCGGCCTGGGCGGACGCAAGCGGGCTCCCGGCCGGCGCGCGCGCCGCGGCCGTGGCCGGCTTCCTCGTCTGTCTCGCCGTCCACGAGGCCGGACACATCCGGCTGCTCCGGCGGTCGCGCGAGGAGGCCGTCCGGGTGAAGCTGACGGCCTTCGGCGGCCTCGACACCGGCGCCGGCCCCGCCTCCGACCGCGGGGGCGCGTGGCGGTATGCCCTCGGCGGGACATTCGCCGGCCTGTTGTTCGCGCTCCTCCTCCACGCGCTTTCGCCCTTCCTCCCCGGGGCCGACGGCGCGGAGTGGCGGCCGGTGGCGCATCTCATGGCGCGCTGGAGCGCGCTCCTCGCCCTCCTCAATCTCGTTCCCGCCTATCCGCTCGACGCGGCCTTCGCGCTGCACCGGACCCTCGTCCCGTTCCTCGGCGCGGCGGCCCCGGGCCGATGGATGGCGCGGGGAGGGCGTCTGGCGGCCGTCGCGCTGGCGCTGTGGGGTCTGGCCGATCCCTTCGAATGGCTCCCACTGGCGCTGGCGCTCCTCCTGTGGCATGCCGCGGGCGTCGCGCAGCGCACCGGGATCAGGATCGCCGGCGCCGCCCCCGCCTTCGCGCCGCCCCCGGCGCGCGCGGGCGGGCTCGAGATCCTCCAGGCCGACGAGATCGAGGTCAGTCCGCCCCCCTACGCGCGGGCGACGCCATCGGGCCGCATGAAGGAGTGGCTCCGGACGGCCCGCTCCTGGACCGACACGATATGGAACGACCCGTGACGCGAGAGGAACCCCGCCGCGATGATGACGCGTCGTGAGCTGTTTGCCGCGCTGGGGCGCTGCGCCCTCGGCGGGGCCGCGGCGAGCGCCGTTCCGCCGGCCCGCGCATCGGCGACGCGGATGATCCGGCGGCCGGTCATCTCCGGGGCGCTCTGGTGGCTCGATCCCGCGGAAGCGGCGAGGTGGGGCGAGGCGGGCTGGCGTCGCGAGCTCGACCTTCAGGGCGAGATCGGCTTCGACCTGCTCTGGCTGGCGAACGCGCCGGCGGCCCTGGCTCATCCCGCCGATCCGTTGAAGATGATCCTCGACCTGTGCGCCGAGCGGAGGGTGGAGGTCATTCTGGACACCGGCACCGCCCCGGGGACCTGGTTCAAGGACTTCGACCCCCGGCGCGAGCTGGACGCCTGCGGCGCACACATCGCCCGCATCGCCGGGCGATTCGGCGGCCATCCGGCCTTCCGAGCCTGGTACGTGCCGCACGAGATCTACATGACCTGGGACCACACGGCGCAGTTCGAGACCCTCTACGGCGGGTTGGTCGAGCGGTGCAAGAAGGCCGCCGACCGGCCGGTGACGCTGTCGCCGTTCTTCATCCTGGACCGCGACAGGGTGTTCGGCGACTTCCGCTTCAACGAACCCGACGCGTATCGGGACTACTGGTCGAAGATGATCCGCCGGACGGGCCTTGACGTGATCATGCTGCAGGACAGCGGCGAGCACTTTTCCTACGTCACCAACGACCAGCGGAGGCCGTTCTTCCGGGCGATGCGCGACGCCTGCCGGACATCGGGCGCGAGGCTCTGGGGCAACGTGGAAACCGCGGAGTTCGAGTGCCCGAGCATCGAGGAGTACGTGCGGCGCTACGGGCGCGTGCATCACTCCGCCGTGAAGGACGCGCCGTGGCGGCCCGTGCCCCTCGAGCGGTTGAAGGACAAGCTGACGCTCGCGGCGGAGCACTGCGAGCGGATCGTCACGTGGGGCTACCGCGAGTACGGCCGCCCCGATCTGGGCCCCTCGGCCGCGAAGTGGTTTCGCGAGTACCGCGATTATGTCCGCGCGGCCGGCGGCCGGCGGCCGCCCCGCGGACCGGCTCCGCGGGATCGCCGATAGGTCGCCCCCGCGGACCGCCGCGCGGCCGGCTCAGCGCTCGCCGAGGAGCTGGCCGACCGCCTCCAGGAGCGCGGCGCCCTGGAGATTCCGCGCCCGCACGCGGCCCTCGCGGTCGAGCAGGTAGTTGCCGCACTCGCCGTAGAGACCCACCGTCCCTCCCAGCAGACGCGCCTCCCGGCCCCCCACCTGTCGCCAGTCCATGCCCGCGCGGCCCGCGGCAAAGGCGGAAGCCTCCGTGTCGTCCAGGTTCAGCGCCACCCCCACGATCTCGAAGTCCTGGCCGGCGAACTTGCGGCGGGCCTGCAGGAGGAAGGGCAGATTCCGTTCCCACGGCACGGAGCCGGACACCCAGAAATCGATCAGGCACACCCGGCCCTTCAGATCGGCCAGCGAGAGCGGGGCGCCGTTCGCGTCGCGGACCGTGAATCCGGGGAAGGCCGCACCCGGCGACTTCCGGGCCTGCTCGAGGTACTTCTCGAGCGAGAGGAGCGTGAGCGACTCCACCTCGCGGGCGTACGGGCGGCGCACCGCCAGCGGCGTATTGCGCCCTTCGCCGGCGCGGTACTCGAAGGGATGCGGGTCGAAGAAGGGGCTGTTCTTGAATTCGAGGATGAGCCGGCGCACCGCGTCCGCGTCCCCCAGCCGCGCGAGCATCTCCGCCTCGGTGACGAAGGCGAGGCGGATCGGCTCCGCGGGGCCCGACCGGCGACTCGCCCGCGTCTGGCGGAGGAGGTTGAGCGCCCGGTGCGTATCGTGCCGCATGTCGGCCCACGCCCGCGCCTGCAGCACCTCGGCCTCAATGGCAAGGTCTGGCCGGCCGGCCTTCGCGGCCCGGTCGGCGAGCGCGGTCAGGTCGGCCATGGCCGTGTTCCACGCGTCGATCGGAATCGCCCGGTCGCCGAGCGATTCCAGTCGCGTGCGCAGCGCGTTCAGCTCCTGGCCCAGGTCCGCGGCCGTTGCGGCCAGGCCGCCGGCCAGCAGTCCCACCGCCAGACGTGCGATCGCTCTCATGTTCATTCCTTCCCTCGCCGGTCCGCACCCGCCGCCGGCATCGCACTCTTCACGCCGCGCGGGCGACCGCGCGATGTCGGCCACCACCGGGGTGATTATGAACAGATCAGGGCCGCGGTCAACATGGGAGGTGACCGGGCCAGCGGGGAGAACGGAGACGCGCAGGACGATGCGGCGCAGACCGCGCCTCCCGCTCGAACGGGCGCCCGGGCGCTCAGACCGCGGCCGGCGCCGGGGGGCGGGGATTCCGGAACGCCGCCCAGGCGGAGAAGATCACGGCCAGCACGCCGCCCAGCAGGAGCGCGTGGATCAGGTCGAGCGGTTCGCGGTGACGCCACGCGGCGCACCCCGCATACGCCGCCGCGCAGAGGGGCAGCGCATACAGGGGGCCGAAGCTCTTGCGGGCCATCGCGAAATTGACGAGCAGGAACGTGAACGCCAGCGGCACCATGGCCACCACCAGCCGGACGACCCACACCTCCTGCTCCGGCCGGGGCGCCTGTCCCGTGAAGAACCGCCAGATGAGCCCGAGGAACAGCAGGGTGAACAGGCTCATGAGCGCCAGCAGCGCGGCGGTGTAGAGCATCGCCCGCCAGGCCATCGTCCGGGCCTCGGGCCGCAGCTCCCCCTCCGAGGCCGCCTTGGGGAACAGCACCGACGCGATCGGCAGCGGCAGGAAGAAGACCGCGCGGGCGATGGTGGCGGCCTGGGCGTACCGCCCCGCCACGGCCGGATCGAAGAAGCGCTTGGCCAGCAGGACATCGGTGACGACCAGCAGGCTGAACGACGCCAGCACAAACGCCGCCGCCACGAAGTAGGCGCCGCCCGAATCGGTGGACACGGCGGGCGCGGACGCATGCCGTTGCATGGCGCGCCACATGGCCCATCCGCCCGCCGCGACCGAGAACACAGTCGCCGCCAGCTGGGCCGCGAGCACCGCCACGGCCGTCGCGGAAAGCCAGATCACGACCGGCGCCGCAAACGCCAGACGGAGCACCGCCGGCAGCTGCCCCACCCACGCGAGGGCCCCGAAATGCTGCAGCCCCTGGAATCCGCCCAGGATGATCGGAAGGATCAGCAGGCCAAACGTCAGCATCGCCGCCGACACCGGCACCAGCCGCGGATCGCCGAGCTGCAGGTAGCGCGCCAGGGGGGCCTGCGCGACCAGGGCGACCGCGAGCACCCCGACCCCCACGACGAGGACGAACAGCAGCCAGCGCTCGAGCAGACGGCGGATCGCCCCCGTGCCTCCCGTCTGCACCATGATGGCGATCCGGTGGGCCGTCGCCGCACGCACCGCGTCCCACGGCGTGGTGAAGACGATCAGCGCGCTCAACATCGCCGCGAGGTCGCCATACTGGGCATCGGGCAGCCATCGCATCGCCACCATCTGGAACACGACGCTGGCCAGGTTGCCCACCTGCGCGGTCACCATCAGCAGGATGCCGTGACGCAAGAGCGGATCGGACCAGAGGCGCCGGATCATGCGCGGCCACTCCGGCGCCGGTCCCGCGGCCGGCGCGTCTCCGCGTACTCCAGGCGGCCGAGCGCGATCAGGCTCTCGAGATCCTCCGCGTCGCCGGCCCTGTAGCGCCGGACAGCGGTCCGAACCCGCCGACGGGCGGCGGCGTCCGCCGCCCCCAGCATCCGGCTCACGTCGGCGGTGTCCTGCAGGCGTCCCGACTCCAGCTTCATCAGGACCAACCATGGGAGGTCCGCGACGGGCCAGCCGGATTCGTTCCAGACCGGGCGCGCGATCGCGCGGAGCGTCCACGGGCGCTCCAACCCGATGAGGTCAAGGGCCGTTCCGTCCGCAAGACGCCAATGGCTTCCGCCGATCGTCAGTATCCCGCCCCGCACCGCTCCCGCCCTGCGCAGCTCCTCTTCAGCCCGCGCCAGGTCTTCCGCCGCCACCAGCACGTCAAGGTCCAGCGTCATGCGCACGGGCATGAACCGGGCGGTGGCCACGCCCCCGACCACGACGAACCGGGTGCGAAGGAAGATCCGACGCGGATCCGGAATCGCATACCCCGCGCGCGGCTCACGGACGGCGCGCGAGAGATCGCTGCCCGTTCCCGGTCGCGCGCGGCGAAGCGAGATCGCGATCAGCCGACGCCGTGAGGTCAGAGTCGTTCGCCTGCTCGTAGGCCGCCCTTTCACCCGTTTCCGAACCTTGGAAGCTCTGCGGGCCCTTCGATCCGGGGGTCGGAACCCCCTCCGCACGGAACACCCGGCTTACGAACCGGGGGTGCGACGCACCCTCCGGTGCGATCCCGAGCCTTCCCCTCATTCCACGTCTTCCGCCCGTCGATGGTCTTCGAGCGGGAGACCGCGCCCCCCTGGGCGGCGCGCGTACAATCTTCACGCCCCCGCCAGATGGACATCGTGCCCCGCCTCGAACCGCGTGATATCCGCCTCGTTCCGGAGGGTGCGCGCAATGTCATCCATGCCGCCGAGCAGATGCTCCCGCACCGCCGGATCGATCGCGAACCGGAAGACGCGCGCCGGCGCGGTGTGCACCGTGACCGTCTGCGCTTCGAGGTCGATGGTCGCCTGCAGTCCCTCCGAAGCCCGCACCGCGTCGAAGACACCCTGCACCTCCTGTTCGGAGAGTTCGATGGTCAGCAGGCCGTTCTTGACCGAGTTGTTGCGGAAGATGTCCGCAAAGGCCGGCACGCGCACGCCGTCCCGCTCCTGCCAGGGGGCGATGACGGCACGGAAGCCGTACTGGACCACGGCCCACACCGCGTGCTCGCGGCTGGATCCGCAGCCGAAGTTGTTCCGCGTGACGAGAATCGACGCGCCGCCGTAGCGCGGGGCGTTGAGCTCGAACGCCGGGTCGGGAGAGCCGTCGGGCAGATAACGCCAGTCGAAGAACAGGCTCTCGCCGAACCCGGTCCGGCGGATCGACTTCAGGAACTGCTTCGGGATGATCTGGTCGGTGTCGACGTTGGCGCGATCGAGCGTCGCGACCAGGCCGGTGTGCGTGGTGAAAGGTGTCATGGGGACTCAGTTGATGGGACGTGGTTCATGGTTGATATGGGCAAGGGTCCATGGTCGATGGTTGATGGGCGATGGCCTCTCGTGCCTCGCGGCGGCAGCGGTAGAGTGATTGCAGATACTCGGTACTGTACTGCGAGTAGAACCCCTCCGCCATATTGGCGCATACGGACTCGGACGAACGCAGGACCTGCACCCGAAGCCAGCGAGACTCGGGCAGAGAATGCCGACTGCTCTCCTCCAGCCTCTGCGCACGCTCATGGAAAAGCCCGAAACCCGGCATGTCTTCCACATCCAGATGCCGTGTCGATCGCACGTCTGAACTGCACTCATTCACGCCCATTCACCGTCCGCCATCAACCATCCCCCATCCCCCATCAGCCATCACCCATCGGCCATGGGCCACCCGCGGATGTCGACGAAATGCCCCGCGACGGCGGCCGCGGCCGCCATCTCGGGACTCACCAGGTGGGTGCGGCCGCCCTTGCCCTGGCGGCCCTCGAAATTGCGGTTGGAGGTCGACGCGCAGCGCTCGCCTTCCCCGAGGCGGTCGGGGTTCATGGCCAGGCACATGCTGCACCCGGCATAGCGCCACTCGGCCCCGGCCGCGAGGAACACGCGGTCGAGCCCCTCCGCCTCCGCCTGGCGGCGGACCCGTTGCGAGCCCGGCACGATGAGCGTGCGGACGCCCGGCGCCACCGTGCGGCCCTTCATCACGGCCGCGGCGGCGCGGAGATCCTCGATGCGCCCGTTGGTGCAGCTGCCGATGAAGACCGTGTCGACCCGAATGGAGACGATGGGCGTACCGGGCGTGAGCCCCATGTAGGCCAGCGCCTGCTCCGCGTCGCGCCGGCTGTACCCCGGCACCCGATCGGGCTCCGGCACCGTGCCGGTCACGTCGATCACCATCCCGGGGCTGGTGCCCCACGTCACCTGCGGCGCGATGGCCGCCGCGTCGATCGAGAGCTCGCGGTCATACGCCGCGTCCGCATCGCTGGGCAGCGTCCGCCAGTGGGCCAGCGCGCGGTCCCAGGCCTCGCCGCGCGGCGCAAACGGCCGGTCGCCGGCGGCCAGGTACTCGAAGACCGCGTCATCCGGCGCCACCATGCCCGCCCGGGCCCCGGCCTCGATGGTCATGTTGCAGAGGGTCATCCGCGCCTCCACGGAAAGACCCCGCACGGCCTCGCCGGTGTACTCGATGACGTAGCCCGTGCCGCCGGCGGTCCCGATCTGGCCGATGAGCCTGAGCACCATGTCCTTCGACGTCACCCGCGGCGCGGGACGGCCGGTGAAGTCGACCCGGAAGGTCTTCGACTTCTGCTGCGGGAGGGTCTGCGTGGCGAGGACATGTTCGACCTCGGACGTCCCGATCCCGAACGCGAGCGCGCCCATCGCGCCGTGCGTGGCGGTATGCGAATCGCCGCAGACCATCGTTACACCGGGCAGGGTGATGCCCAGTTCGGGGCCGATGATGTGGACCACGCCGTTGTGGCCGCTCTGGAGGTTGAACAGCCGGATGCCGAACTCGCGGCAGTTCCGCTCCAGCGTCTCGATCTGCTCCCTCGCCACCGGGTCGGCGATGACCCCCTGGTTGTCGGTGGGGACATTGTGATCCATCGTCGCGAAGGTCAACCCGGGCCGGCGCACCCTCCGACCGGCCAGCCGCAGCCCCTCAAACGCCTGGGGGCTCGTGACCTCGTGGACGAGGTGGCGGTCGATGTACAGGAGCGTCACGCCGGACGGCATTTCGCCGACGACGTGGCGCGCCCACACCTTCTCGTAGAGTGTCTTGGCCATAGGGGCGAAAAGGATAGCCCCCCCCCGCCCCACAGCAAGCAAAAACGGGACGGCGGGAAGGGGTTAGCCCCCTGTCGAGCGCGACGCACGCTTCGGCGGGGATGGCGCGGTCAGCGCACCGCGCCCCCATGGGCGCCGCGGCGCCGGCGCGCCATGCGGGGGCCGAGCCCCCCTGTTTCGCCGAAGGCCACGCAGGAGTTGGAATCTGGGACGTGACGCGTGCGGATGGCGGCGGCGAGGTCGATGGCGGGTTGTGCGTCACGGGGCGGATCGGAGCCGCAGGTAGAGGCCTCGAAACTCACGGTACGCCCGGTCGAGGTCGTCGTTGACGATCCGGTGGCCGTATTCGCCGGCGCGGTCCATCTCCAGCCCGGCCTGGCGAAGCCGCCGCTCGATCGCCTCCGGTGCGTCGGTGCCCCGCCGTTCCAGACGTCGCCGCAGCTCCTCGAGCGAGGGCGGGGCGATGAAGACATCCCGATAGCCCCGCCGAATCGGATCGTCCTCGGGCAAGCCGGCCAGGGAGGCGCGGATCTGCGCGGCGCCCTGCACGTCGATGTCCATCAGCACGTCCCGCCCCGCCGCCAGTCCGGCGGCCACCTCCTGCCGCAGCGTGCCGTACAGATGGCCGTGAACGACCGCATGCTCGAGGAAGTCGCCCGCGGCCAGCCGGCGGCGGAACTCCGCCTCCGCCAGGAAGTGGTAGTCGGCTCCGTCCGCCTCTCCCGGCCGGGGCGCGCGGGTGGTGCAGGAGACGGAGTAACGGATGGAGGGGAATTCGGCGAGCAGGCGGTCGCATAGCGTCGTCTTCCCCGCGCCGGAGGGAGCGGAGACGACGAGAAGGACGGGGCGGGCTGCCGGCATGGCATTGCGGGTCATGGATTCGGGGAGGGTACGTGCGGAGGCGGTTCACTCCACGTTCTGGACCTGCTCACGGACGCGCTCTATCTCAGCCTTGAAGCGCACGACGAATGCGCTGATGGCGGCATCGACCGACTTGGACCCTATGGTATTGATCTCGCGGAACGTCTCCTGGGCTAGGAAATCCAGCGACCGGCCGGCCGGTGTCCTTGCCCGAAAGAGGGCTCGTGCCTGGCGAAAATGACTCTTCAGGCGCGTGATTTCCTCCGTGATGTCGCAACGCTCGGCAAACAACGCGATCTCGCGGGCGATGCGGTCGGCGTGCTCCCCTCCCGCCAGCCCCGCCTCCGCCAGCCGCCCCCGGAGCTGCTCGCGATAGCGGCGGACCGCCGCCGGCGCTCGGGCCTCGATCCGGTCGACTTCCGCCACCAACGCCTTCAGCCGCCGTTCGAGGTCCTGCTGCAGTGCGCGGCCTTCGCGGCGGCGCATCTTCACCAGCGCCGTCAGCGAGGCCCGCAACGCCTTCTGCAAAACCGGCCAGATGCGGTCGATGTCCTCCTCCGGATGCTCGACCCTGAGCAGGTCGGGGATCTGCGTCAGCAGGCGGCTGTCGAGGTTCTCGCGCAGGCCCAGCCGGCGCGACACGCCCCGCACGGTTTCCACGTAGGCCCGCGCCAGTCCTTCATCGACGCTCACCCGGTGGGCGGCGCCGGCCTCGGGGGCGAAGTAGACGTTCAGGGTGATGCGGCCGCGAGCCACGAAATGGCCGACCTCGTCCTGGATGCGCGACTCCAGCACCTGCAGCGGCCGGGGCACGTTGAGCACCAGGTCGAACTGCTTGC
This sequence comes from uncultured Verrucomicrobiota bacterium, assembly GCA_964610105.1. Lineage (GTDB taxonomy): Bacteria > Verrucomicrobiota > Kiritimatiellia > PWTM01 > PWTM01 > CAZSUU01. The sequence continues at coordinate 24,287 of CAZSUU010000039.1, forward strand.
GATTGACGGAACTCGCCTCGACCTCGATCCGCAGTCCCTCGATGCGGCTTTCGCCGCGTCCGTAACCGGTCATGCTCGCCAGACTCATTACTTCCCCCTTCCCCGGGGACGCGGCGGCCCGCGGTTCAAGGCCGTTTCCGCCCCCGCGCATGGCGCTCCTTCCATGCGACCATCTGCTGCACATCCTTGTCGCCGCGTCCGGAGACGTTGATCACCACGAGATCCCGCTTCCTCCACCGCGCGGCCTCCCGCATGGCCCAGGCCACCGCGTGCGCCGACTCCAGCGCGGGCAGGATGCCCTCGAGGCGTCCCAGCGCGCCGGCGGCGTCAACCGCCTCGCGGTCCGAGACCCACGCGTACTGGGCCCGGCCGCGGTCGCGCAGCCAGACATGTTCGGGCCCCACGGCGGCGTAGTCCAGGCCGGCGCTGACGGAGTGGGTGTTGAGGATCTGGCCCTCCGCGTCCTGCAGCACCAGGGTGCGGGCCCCCTGCAGCACGCCGAGCCGGCCGCCGGCGAACCGCGCCGCGTGGCGGCCGGGCCGTATGCCGAGTCCGCCGGCCTCGACGCCGATCAGCTCCACGCCGCGGTCCGCCACGAAGGCGTCGAAGATGCCCATCGCGTTGCTCCCTCCGCCCACGCACGCGACCACGCTCCGCGGCAGCCGCCCCTCCTTCCGCAGGATCTGGCGGCGGGCCTCGCGCCCGATGACCGCCTGGAACTGGCGGACCATGAGCGGATAGGGGTGCGCGCCGAACACCGTCCCGAGGACGTAGTGCGTCGTGCGCACGTTCGTCACCCAGTCGCGCATCGCCTCGCTGATCGCTTCCTTCAGCGTCTGCTGGCCGGCGGTCACCGGCACCACCTCGGCGCCGAGCTCCCGCATGCGGAAGACGTTGAGCGCCTGGCGCTCCATGTCGACCTTGCCCATGTAGACCACGCACTCGAGGCCGAACAGCGCGGCCATCGTCGCCGTGGCGACGCCGTGCTGCCCGGCGCCGGTCTCGGCGATGACGCGCGGCTTGCCCATGCGGCGGGCGAGCAGCACCTGGCCGAGGCTGTTGTTGATCTTGTGCGCGCCGGTGTGGCAGAGGTCCTCGCGCTTGAGGTAGAAGCGGGCCGTGTCCAGCTCGCGCGACAGGCGCTCGGCCAGGAAGAGCGGGGTCGGGCGACCGACGTAGTCGCGGAGGTAATGGCGGAACTCGGCGCGGAACGCCGGATCGCGCCACGCGCGATGAAACTCGCGGGTGAGTTCCTCCAGGGGGGCCATCAGGGTTTCGGGCACAAACATCCCGCCGTACGGGCCGAAATGGCCGTGCGCGTCGGGACCTCTCACAAGCTTCGGCATATCGAGACGAATTCCCTGATTTTCGCGCGATCCTTGCGGCCGGGCTCCGCCTCGACGCCCGAGCTGACATCGACGCCCCACGGCCGCACCTGCGCCACGGCCCGGGCCACGTTGGCCGGATCCAGGCCGCCGGCGAGAATCACCGGAAGCGCGCAATATTGCACGAACACCGCCGCCCGTGTCCAGTCGCTCGCGATCCCGGTCCCGCCCGGCATCGGACCGCCGGGGGTGTCGATCAGCAGCGCCTCAACCGGGTACGGGGCCACCGCCTGCGGCTCATCGGGACGCAGGCGCAGCGCCTTCCACGCCCGACGCCACGCGCGGCGGCAGTCCTCGGGCGTCTCGGCGCCGTGAAGCTGTACGATGTCCAGCCCCGCCGTCCCGGCGGCGCGGGCGACCCGTTCCGGGGGTTCATCCACGAACACGCCGACCTTCAGGATCCCCGGCGGCACGTCGCGGGTCCAGTCGGCGACATCCTGGGGCGCGACGCACCGGCGCGACCCCGGCCAGAACACGAAGCCCATCGCATCCGGCCCCGCCGCGGCCGCCGCCTCGACATCCTCGCCGCGGCACAGCCCGCAGATCTTGACGAAGAGGGACATGGGCCCATTGTGACCGCACCGGCCGCGCCGATGCAAGCTATTGCCGAGAGGAGGTGCCACCCCGGCTACTCCGGGCGCCGCTCGAAGACCGCAGTTTCCGAAGCCGGGAGCTTCGTCTTTGTCCCATGTCCGATGTCCGGACCTGAACCGGGAGCGGCGTCTGGATGAGCGGACGCCGGGGCCGGCGTCCCCCCCATCGGAATCTGCGTGCCTGTCGCCAGTGCCATCGGAGTCGGCCCGTTGACCGGCCAGGGCCGTTGGGTTGACATCTGCCCGCCGTCAGGGCGCCGTCGCCTTGTTCAGGGAAGCGGATAGCGCCTCGCAGGCCTTGTCCATCTGGGCCGCCCGCTCGGACAGGAACGCCGACGACCATTTCTCCGCCTTGGCCGCCTGGCGCGCGCGGTCGAGCATCGCGATCAGCGCCATCGCCAGGCCGCGGTTGTGCCGCTGCAGGTCGGCCTGGCTGGCGACCCGGCGCGCGCCGGTGTCGCGCTCCCCGTACCGCTGGTAGAGCGCCGCGATCTGCCGGGGCCAGGCCTGGTCGTGATACTGCGCCCCGTGCTCGCCCGCGTCGTACTTGCCGTTCAGGAAGAGCCGCGAGACGCCGACGTTGCGCGTGCCCCGGTTCCGGGCGTAGAGCGCCAAGCTGTCGACGGCGTCCAGGATATCGACGAAGTACGTCTCGAGGTCCATCAGCGCGCCGCTCTGGCGGAAGAACTCGCCCGGCACGATGGACTGCCAGCCGTCCGGCCCCGGCACCGTCACGCCGAAGCGGCGGGGCGCGGTGAACCGGGTGCCCCTCGCATCCCACGACGTCGCCAGTTGCTGGATGAACGTCGCCACGCCGACGACCCGGTGCTGCGGATCGAGGATCGGGCTGCCGCTGTTCCCCGCGACAAAGGCCGCATCCACTTCCACGACATTCGGCCCCACCCCAAGCACCCGGCCCGGGATCTCCGTCACCGCACCCGCCCCCTGGCTGTTGCCCATCACACGGACCGTCGTCCCGATCGGAGGCGCCGTCGAAACGGTCAAGACCCCGCCCGTGTCGTTCGTGCCGATGCCCACCCGCGCCAGGTCAACCTGCCGGGCCAGGTCCAGCGACACGGGCTTGATCTCGCGCCCGTCGAGCCGTTTCAAGGTCAGCTTCCGAGCCCCCATCAACACGTGCTGGTTCGTCAGCAGGTACCGCCGGCCGCCCATGTCCACGAGGAACCCGGAACCGCTGCCCTGGTCGGTCTCGATGATCGCCAGCGCGCCCTGGATCTCCCGCATCGCGGCCGCGTCAACCGGCGACGCCGCGGGGGGTTCCGGACGCCTGGCTTCGGCATGGGCCATGCGATCGGCCAACGAACGGGGCAGAGTACGGGCCGGGGCATTCGTAGCCGACGTGCGCAACGGATAGCCGCAGCGCGGGCAGACAGGCGCCTCCGACGACACCTGCGCTTTGCACTCCGGACAGGGAATCAACGCCCCCCGCGCCGCGACGGCCATTGCCAGCGCGGCGAGCAGACCCCACTCCGCGCGGGTGCCCCACCAACCCCTCCTCACTCCCGTCCTCGTCGTCATCGCGCTCCTTTGTAATGACGTTGGCCTGATTGTGACGGCGAAGGCCGCGCGCCCTACGGCGCGGACAGCGCCGACGTGATATCCTCCAATCCCACGCCCAGCCGGGCGCGGGCGATGCGATCCATCTCGGCCTCGGGACCGGCGATGTGGATGGTGCGCTGCACATGCCGGATGGACTCGCCCGGTCCGCACGCGGCGGCGGGCGACGAGGTCTCCAGTTCGTAGAACGGCCCGAGCGGCGCCTGCCCCGGTCCGGGGGAACCGTCGTTGTAGGCGTTCAGCGCATCGCCGCCGAACGGATCCTTCTGCATCTCCCACATGGAGTTCACGTAGCCGTCATGGCTCGCCGGCACGTTGTACGCGACCAGTGTCAGCACCTTTCCGTCGGGATCGTAGCTGCCGGCGATGCCCCTGGAACGCGCGGGACTGATGCCGATCTTGGCCCGGCGGGTGCCGTCGCCCTTGAAGAACAGGACATCGTCTCTCACATGGAGGTACGCCGGCGGCACCTTTCCGAAGTAGGCATCGTTGACCTTCGGCCCCAGCGCCGCCTCGGACCCGGCCTTGAAGGGGATCACCACGACCGTCCGCGGCGCCGGCTTGTACATGCCCAGCAGCCAGATCGAGGGGCGCCCCCTCTCCCGCGTCCACGGTTCCTTCCCTCGGTTGGTGAGCCGGTTGTCCGTCTCGTACGCGACCGCCTGCACCGCGCGGCCGACCGCCACCTCGAACGCCGCCGCCGCCGCCGCTTCATCCAGAAGGCGGACGTCGCGTTCGACGCGGCAGGAGAACCTCGCGCCGCTGTAGTTCGTGAGCTCGAACTCGCGGCGGAAGCGGGCCTCGTGGTCCGTGCGGCTGGTCATCTCGAACGGCTCGGTGTCAATCACGGCGGGCGTCCGCCAGTCGTCGAACACGAACCTGGTGCCCGGCGCGAAGAAGATCGAGAACTGCCCGCCCTCCGGCCCCAGCCAGAACCGCTCCTCGCCGCCGAAGATGTGGATGTGCGCCTCCGGCCGGCCCTGGCGCTTCTCGGGCGGCACGACACCGCCTTCGATGGCCTTGTGGTTCAGCCATCCGAAACTGGGCCCCTCCGCCCCGCCGGTCGTGCTGGTCATCACGCGACCCTGGTAGGCGGGCACGACCGCCACCTGCGCCGGCCCGCGGGCCAGCACCAGGACATCGGTGTGCTTCCTGAGGAAGGCCACATCCTCACCAAAGGTCCCGGCCGCCGCGACTTGAATCATGCCCATGCCCATGGCCTGCCCGAGCCGAATGACCGTCCGCATCACGCTCCCCGCTCCCCCCGGCGCCCTTCCGGCCGCCGCGCGGCCGATATAGCGCAACGCCGCCCGTCCTCGCAACCGTATTCCGCGCGCGAGGCCACCACGGCGAGCGGCGCTCGTTCTCACCCCGCCGGCGGCGGCGGCGGGGCGGGCGGCAGGGCCCTGCAGGCCGCCTTGATGATGCGCAGGGCCTTCCGAACCTGCCGCGCCGTGACGTTCAGCGGCGGCAGGAACCGGATGACGTTTCCGGCGGTGGACACGGCGATCAATCCCCGTTCGCGCAGCAGGACTTCGAGTTCCTTGGACGGCCGGTCGAGCACGAGCCCGACGATCAGCCCCCGGCCCCGCACCCCGGTGATGAACGGGTGTCTCTTCTGCAGCGCCCGCAGTCCGTCGGCGAACATCTGGCCCATCTTCGCCGCGTTCTCCACCAGGCGCTCGCCCTCGATCGACTCGATCACGGCCAGCGCCGCGGCGCAGGCGAGCGGCGTCCCGCCGAACGTCGATCCGTGGCTGCCCGGCTGGAACACATCCGCCAGTTTCTGGCCGGTCAGGATCGCGCCGATCGGAAATCCTCCGCCCAGCCCCTTGGCCACCGAGATCGCGTCGGGCTGGATGCCGGCCGCCTGGTAGGCGAACCACGCGCCCGTTCGGCCCAATCCGCACTGGATCTCGTCGCACAGCATCAGGATGCCCTGGGCGTTGCACAGGTAGCGAAGGCCCTGCAGAAACTCGTCGCTCGCCGGCAGCACGCCGCCCTCGCCCTGGATGGCCTCGACCAGCACGGCGGCCGTTTTGTCGCTCACCGCCTGCCGTACGGATTCCAGGTTGTTGAACTCCGCGTAATCGAATCCGTCGGGCAGGGGTTCGAAGCCGGCCTGGACCTTGCTCTGCCCCGTCGCCGTCAGCGTCGCCAGGGTCCGGCCATGGAACGAGTTCTTCATGGTGACGATGCGCCACCGGCCGCCGTTCTTCGATCCCCAGAGCCGCGCGAGCTTGATCAAACCCTCGTTCGCCTCCGCGCCGGAATTGCAGAAGAAGCATTTGCCGCCCAGCGCCCGGTTGTTGAGCGCCAGCGCAAGCCGCGGCGTGACGTCGTTGTAATACAGGTTCGACACGTGGATCAGCCGCCCGGCCTGGTGCCGGATGGCCCGCACCAGCCGCGGGTGGGCGTGGCCGAGGGCGTTCACGGCGATGCCGGCGAGGAAGTCCAGGTACTCCTTCCCGTCGGCATCCCACACGCGGGCGCCCCGCCCCTTGACCAGCACAAGGCTCGGCGAGTAGGTGGACATCAGGTTCTGCTTGTAGAGCGAGAGGATTTCTTCGGTGTTCATGGTGCTGGGAGTTGGGGGTTTGGAGTTTGAGACTTGGTCTTTGGAGTTTGAGACTTGGAGTTTGGAGTTTGAGACTTGGTCTTGAGGTTTGGAGTGCGCGTGCGATTGGGAGTGGGAGTCATCCTGGGATGATCTCGGTGCCGACGCCCTGTTCGGTGAACAGCTCCAGCAGCAGGGAGTGCGGCATGGACGAGTCGATGATGTGGGTCTTGTTGACGCCGGCCTTCACCGCGTTGATGGCGCCGCCGATCTTGGGCAGCATGCCGCCGGCGATGATGCCCCGCCGGATCAGGCCTTCGACTTCGCTGACCTTCAGGCTGGAGATGACCGTCGACTTGTCGGCGGGGTCGGAGAGCAGGCCGGGCACGTCCGACAGGAACACGAGTTTCCGGGCCTTGAGCCGCCGCGCGATGGCCGAGGCCGCCTCGTCGGCATTGACGTTGTAGACGCGGCGGTCGGGGCCGCGCCCGAGCGGCGTGATGAGCGGGACGATCTCCGCCGCCAGATACGCCAGGATGGGTTCGACGTCGGCCTCCGTCACGTCGCCGACGTAGCCCCATTCGAGCGGCTCTCCCGTGTCGGAGTCGTTCTCCTTGTGCTGGACGACCCGCAGGATGTCCTCCCCGTGGATGCCGCGCCCCTTGGCGCCGAACTCGCCCAGGAGCGAGACCATGTGCGGGTTGATCTCGTGGTTCAGGACCTGCTCCACGATCTCCATCGTGGGCCCGTCCGACACCCGCAGCCCCTTGACGAAGACCGGCTTCAGGCCGTGTTCCTTCATGCGCGCCGAAATGGCCTTGCCGCCGCCGTGCACGATCACCGGCCGCAGGCCGACGCACTCCATGAACGCGATGTCGTTGAGGATGTTCCGAACACCCTCTTCGTTGTCCATGATGCTGCCGCCGAATTTGACGACGATCGCGTCGCCGCGGAACCGCTGGATGAACGGAAGCGCCTCGACGAGGACGGATGCCTTCTCTATCACCTTCTGCATGGCCGTGCCCTTTCTCCGGTCCTAAGGCGGCGAGCCGCAACCCAACGGTCCTGGCCGTCTAATGCGCTCACGCCAATCCGTCCGTTCCTCCGTGCAACCGCGCCGCCTTCTGAGATTATCCCGCCGCCCTTCGCACCGGAGAACCTCCACGAAGAACATCACACGCATCGGCGTGTCATAGCACGGCGGAACCGTCTACATGTTTATCCTCACATACTCCTCGGTGCAATTGCACGTGTATACTTCGGCCTTCCCCCGGCCAATCCGCAGATCGATGCTCACCGTGAACTCGGGTCGGGCGATCACCGCCTTCAGGTCGTCGGACGTGGCGGGGCCCGGTTGTCCGCGCCGCACGGCATGCCGCTCGTCGAACCGGATGTCCACCTTCTCCTCCACGACCTTCGCGGCGGAGTAGCCGAGCGCGTCCATGACCCGGCCCCAGTTCGCGCCGGCGCCGGCCCAGGCGGTCTTGACCAGGAACGAGTTCGCCACCGCGCGGGCGGCGAGGTCGGCCTCGGCATCGCTGCGGGCGCCCCGCACGCGGATGGTGACGAAGCGCGTCGCGCCTTCCCCGTCCTTCGCGATCATCTTCGCGAGCTGGAGCGTGACCTCGCGCACGGCCGCGTCGAAGGCCTTCCATCCCTGCCGTCCGGGCGCGATCGGCGCGTGCCCGGCGGCGCCGTTGGCGAAGAAGAGGACCGTGTCGTTGGTGCTGCGGTCGCCGTCGACCGTCACCCGGTTGAAGCTGTTCTCCACCGCTCCCAACAGGCACCGCTGCAGGGCGGCGGGGGCGACCGCGGCGTCGGTGAGCAGGTAGCAGAGCATGGTGGCCATCTTCGGCTCGATCATGCCCGCGCCCTTGCACAGGCCGGCGACGGTGACGGGGACGCCGCCGATCTTCAGCCCGACGGTCCATCGTTTCGGACGCGTATCGGTGGTCATGATCGCCTCCGCCGCATCCGCGCCTCCGTCCGCCGTGGCCGCGGGGGCGACGAGGCGGATCCCCGCCTCGATGACGTCCATCGGCATCGGGCGGCCGATCGTCCCGGTCGAGCACACGAAGACCTGCTCTTCCGGCACGCCGAGCAGCTCCGCGGTCAGGGCGCCCATCCGCCGGGCGTCGCGCATGCCGCGAGGGCCGGTGCAGGCGTTGGCGTTGCCGCTGTTGATGATCACGGCGCGGCCGACCCGCCCCCGGAGGCGCTCGCTGTCGAGTTTCACCGGGGCGGCCTTGACCTGGTTCGTGGTGAAGGTCGCGGCCAGGGTGGCCGGCCGATCCGACACGATCAGCGCCATGTCCCTCCTCCCGCTGCGCTTGATGCCGACATGCAGGCCGGCCGCCCGGAAGGCCTTCGGCAGCCGGATCTCCTCCCGACCCTTCAGTGGAGCTGTTTTCATCCGCTTGGTCCTCCGCAAATGACGACCCCGAACGTCCGCGAGGACATTCGGGGTTCGTCGGGCCATCGTACGTGAGACTCAGCGCTTCGAGAACTGGAACCGCTTGCGGGCGCCCGGCTGCCCCGACTTCTTGCGTTCCTTCATGCGCGGATCGCGCGTGAGGCAGCCCGAGGACTTCAGCGCATCCTTGAGATTCGGATCCGCCTGCATCAGCGCCCGCGACAGGGCGTGCCGCATGGCCCCCGCCTGCCCGACCGGCCCGCCGCCCTTGACCTGGACCATCAGGTCGTACTGTTTCAGCGTATTGGTGATCGCGAACGGCTGCTCGATGAAACGCCGGACCGAGTCGACCGGAAAGTAGTCCTTGAAGTCCCGGCCGTTGACCGTCGCCTTGCCGACGCCCAGCGCCAGGCGCACGCGCGCCACCGCCGTCTTCCGCCGTCCCGTCGCCGAGTATTCCGTGATCTTCTGTGCCACCGTCGAGTCCCTCCTGCGCCGCCCGTCACACGGCGACGGCGCACGGTTCCGGTTTCTGGGCCGCGTGCGGATGTTCTCCGCCCGGGTAAATCTTCAGCCGCCGCATCAGCACCCGCCGGGTGTGGTTGTTCGGGAGCATGCCCCGGACCGCCTGCCGGACGATCCGCGCGGGATCCCGCTGCCGGATCAGGCCCGCCGTTCTCTCCTTGAGGCCGCCCGGATACCCCGTGAAGTCCTTGTAGATCTTCTGCTCTTCCTTGCGGCCCGTCAGTTTCACCCTGGCCGCGTTGATGACCACCACGAAATCGCCGGTGTTGACGTGCGGGGTGTAGTCGGGGCGGTTCTTCCCGCGCAGCATGGCCGCCAGGACCACGGCGAGCCGTCCCGCCGGCACGTCCGCCGCGTCGACCAGGCGCCAGGCATGGGTCACCGCCGACTCTTTGGGTATGGTCGTCTTCATAAGCTGTTCCTCGCGCCGTCCTCGACGGACACAAGGGCGCGCAATGTAGCGGACGCCCCCCGCGGTGTCAACCGCCATTTTGCGCATCGCGTCCGCCCGTGTCGCGCGCGGATCCGCCGAATCCCGGCGGACGGCGCGGCCTCCGCAGGGTCGCCCCCACCATCAGGGCGTAGCTGAGCAGAAAACAGAGGAACATCCCGCCCAGCAGGATGGCCCCCGCCGTGAACAGCCACGACCGCGCATCGCCGCCGGCCCGCCGGCCCGCCAGCGTGCAGGCCAGGCCCCCGATGCCGCCGAGGTAGCCGCCCGCCCTGATCCACGACTGTGCCGTCATCGTCTCGCTCCCATGCGCCCGTTCCTCCGCGCCACAGCGCCGCCTTCAGAGATGGGCCCGCCGCCATGTCTAGCATTAACACTCGCGCTCGCGAGCATTAATGCTCGACCTCTCGGGGCGGGCGGGCGCCCGCCACCCGATTCCCGTGGAACAGAAGGCCGCAAAGACCCAGAAGGCCAAGAACGCACGGCGGTCCTGCCCTCCCCGCCCCGCGCCGGCGCCGCCGTTCATGCGCGTACCGCCAGGCGCCACCGACGCGCCGCTGCGCGAGCTCGCGGACGCGGCGCGCGGCGCGCGGGCGAACAACATTTACAGCCGGCGGCCGTTTGTTTAGTGTACCCGCGGTCAAGGCTTTCGCGAAACCGAAATGCTGATCATATTCCATTGCGGGAACTGCCGCAGCCGGTTGGAGATCGACGCGCGCGCGGCGGAGAACGTGGTGTCGTGCCCTACCTGCGGCACGTCGTTGTACGTGCCGCGGCCGCAGGTGGGGCCGGGCACGACGATCGGGGGATTTCGCGTCACGCGTCTGCTGGGCATCGGCGGAATGGGCGAGGTGTATCTCGCGCGGCAGCTTTCCATGGATCGCGATGTCGCGCTGAAGATCCTCCCCTCGCGTCCCGACCGGAGCCGCGCGGAGGCGGACCGGTTCCTGCACGAGGCCCGCCTGCTCGCCCGTCTGGAACACCCCAACGTGGTCACGGCGCACGAGGCGGGCGAGGACGACGGCATCCTGTTCCTCGCCATGGCCTACGTGAAGGGCGAATCGGTCGCCGCGAGGATGGCGACCCACGGGGCCATGCACGAGAAGGACGCGCTGAAGATCACCCGCAAGGTCGGACGGGCCCTGGCGTACGCGTGGGAGGAACACCGCCTTCTGCACCGCGATGTCAAACCCTCGAACATCCTGCTCGACGCCCATGGCGAGCCCAAGTTGGTGGACCTGGGCCTGGCACAGACCCTCACGCACCAGGGCCGTCCCGACGAGCAGGGCCGGGCGATGGGCACGCCGAACTACATGAGCCCCGAGCAGGCCGAGGGGCGTGTCGACGTGGATTTCCGCACCGACATCTACGCGCTCGGCGCGACGCTCTATCACATGGTGACCGGGCAGCTCCCGTTCTCCGGGGGGACCCCCGAGGAAACCCTGCGCCGCAAGCTCGACGAGCCGCTGCCGGACCCGCGCACCTACGTCCCCTCGCTCTCCAGCGGCATGGTCGCCGTGATGGCGCACATGCTCGAGCGGAATCCCGCCGAGCGCTACCAGAGCTGGGACGAGCTGATTGTCGATCTCGACCGCCTGTTGGCGGGCCGGCCGCCGCTCGCGGTCGCCGAATCCGGCGCCGCCGCCGACCACGGCGCCGCGCACAAGGTGCGCATCACGGCCAAGGAGGCCGAGGCGCTCCGCGCGACGCATGTGCAGAGCAAGCCGCGGCCGCTGGCCATCGCGGGCGGCATCGCCGCCGCGGTGATGGCGGCGGTCCTGGGCTACGTCGTGCTCTCCAACCTCGGCAACGCCGATCGCTCGGCCGATCGCTCATCCGTCACCAATCGCATCGCCCACGGGACGCCGCCGCCGGCCACGGGTGCCACGAACGCGGTCACCCCGGCGCAGGCGCGGGCGGAGAAGGAGCGGCGGCTGCTCGCCGAGTTCGCAGGGCTGCGGGCGTCGGAGGCCACCAATGCCGCCAGCCGGCAGGCCCTCCTGCAGCGCCTGCGCGCGTTGCGTCTCCAGGCCGAGGGAATGAATGTCGCCCGACGGGTCGACGCCGAGATCGCCCGCCTGATGGCCGAACACCGCCAGGCCGTCGACCAGGCCTTCGCGGCCCTCGAGGCGATCACGCGGTCGGACATCGAGATCGGCGATTTCGAGGGCGCCGTCCATACGTTCGAGGGCTACACCGGCCCCTACGCGGCCGAGACCGAGGCGCGCCGGCAGGAGGCGGCGGCCGACCTGCGGCGCCGGGGCGCCGAAGCCGCCGCGAAGAGGATCGAGGAAACCGAGCGCGCCCTCGCCGCCATGCGGCAGAACGTCGCCGAGATCCTCCTCAAGGGCGACTGGGCCGGTGCGCGGACCGCGTTTGAACAGGGATGCCTGGCCGCCCGGCGCAACCCCGACGATGCCTCGCTGGCGGCCTGGAAGGACGTCATCAGCAAGGCGTCGCGCATGAAGGAACTGGTCCTGGCCGCCTTCCAGGCCGACGTCGGGAACACCGTCGACCTCACGCTCATGACCGGCGTCGAATCCTGGGAGATCCGCGGACTCCAGGGCGACAGGATCGACGCCCGGCGCCCGGTCGGCGGCGGGTTCGTGGCCCGTACGATCAGCTACGAGGAACTCCACCCGGCGGAGAAGTTCAAGCGGCTCGAAGGCGTGCCCGCGCCGGCGCGCGAGATCCTGCGCGGGATGCTGGCGCTGCAGGTCGGGAACGCCCCGTCCGCGGTGCGGGCCTTCGAATCCACCGGCGAAGAAGTGGGGAAGGCGATGGCATCGGCCGTCACCCGCATGCTGCGCAAGTCCGCGGAGTCCGCCGCCGAGCGGTCCTTCGAACAGCTGCTGCGGCGGGCGGGCGTCACGCCGGCCGCGACGCCGAACGACACGGCGGCCGCCATCCGCCGGTCCCGTTTCATGCTGGCGGACGTGACCGCCATCCGCGCCGCGGCGGCGGAGTTCCGCAAGCAGTACGGGCCGACCGACCTCGCGGCCACCAACGCCGCCGTCCTCACCGCCCTGGAGAAGGCGGCCACCTACCCGCGCGAAGTGGACCCGGCGGTCCTGGACCAGGCCCTGCGCGCGCTCGCGGAGGCCAACGCCATCACCGGCCGGCTCAACAGGACCACCAACCTGACGGAGGACGGACTCGATCTCGCGATCACCGGACACCCGCAACTGGTCAACATCAGCGCCCTGTCCGCCCTGCCGCTGGTCCGCCTTTCGCTGGCCGGGTGCGGGGTGCGCGATTTCTCGTCCCTGCGCAACATGCCCCTGCAGTCGCTCGACCTCAGCGGCTGCGCGGTCAGCGATCTGTCGTCGCTCAAGTCCGTGCCCATCCGCGAGCTGAATCTGACCGGCTGCAATCTCGACAGCCTGTCATCGCTCCGGGGGATGAGTCTCGAGTCGCTGAACATTACATCCAACCGCGTCGCCACCCTGACCCCTCTGCAGGGCATGCCCCTGAAGAAGCTGGTCATGCGGTCCTGCGGTTTCGACAGCCTGCGCGCGTTGCAGGGCATGCCGCTGGAGAGCCTGGACCTCACGGCGTGCCCGAAGGTCGGCGACCTTCGCGTCCTGGCGGACCTGCCGTTGAAATCCCTCCGCCTGAGCTACACCGGGCCGACCGACCTGAGTCCGCTGGCGTCCTGTCCGCTCGAAGAGCTGCGCGTCGCCGCCTGCGAGCTCACGCGGCTGGATCCGTTGAAGGGGATGCGGCTCAAGTATCTTGACGTCTCGGCCAATCAACTCCGCGATCTGACGTCGCTGGCCGGCATGCCGCTCGAGGTCCTGAACGCCAGCAGTCTGCCCCATTTGGATGCGATCGCCCCCCTCCAGGGCATGCCGCTGCGCAGGCTGTACCTCGCCGGCACCGCCGTGCGCGACCTGAGCCCGCTCAAGGGGATGCCGCTCGAGCACCTGGATCTTCAAGGCACGGCCGTGCGGGATCTCTCCCCCCTGGCCGGCATGCCGCTCACCGTCCTCTACCTCGGGACGTGCGAACGCGTGGACGACCTGTCACCCCTCGCCGCGTGCGCGAAGCTGGAGACGCTGACGATCCCGCGGTGGACCGTGCCGCTGGCGCCGCTGAAGGGCCTGACGAGCCTGAAACTCATCGGCCTGAACCCTGACCGGCTGCGGGAGGTCTCGGACGTGTGGGACCGCCTGGAGCCTCGCGCCGGCGCGGAAGAGGCAGCGCCGGGTCCCGGCGTGACGCCGGCCCCGCGCAGTCCCTCCCCGCCCGTGACCCCGGATCCTTCGCGGAGACCCGCGCCGCCGGCGCCCGCGCCGGCGCCCGTCCCTCCGGCCGTGCCGGAGAGCAGACCGGCCACCCCGGCCCCCCCGCCTCCCGTCTCCGCGGCGACGAACGCCCCCGCGGGCGCGCCGGCGAGGCCCTGACCGCCTCATCCCCCGAGGTCCACCGTGGCGGCGATCCGATCCGCGTGGGCCAGCCCGACGTCGAGGCCGGAGAAGCCGCCGCGACGCAGCATGTCCCGCACCTCCCGGAGGGCGACGGCAGGGTCGTTGCATTCCTGGCTCAAGTGCGCCAGCACAACGTGACGCAGGGCCGGGCCCGCTATGTCCGCCAGCAGTTCCGCGGCCAGCCGGTTGGACAGATGCCCCTGGCGGCCGAGGATGCGCTGCTTGAGCGACCATGGGCGCGGCGACTGCTGCAGCATCTGCTCGTCGTGGTTGGCCTCCAGAACGAGGGCGTGGCACGTGCGCAGGCGCTCGCGGATCAGCGTCGTCGGCGACCCGAGATCGGTGGCGATGCCCAGCCTCGCCCCCCCGTGCTCGATCACGAAACCGACCGGATCGTAGGCATCGTGCGGCACCGAGAAGGGCTCGATCCTCAGGTCGCCGACCATGAAGGGAGCGCCCGTGGTGAACACCTGCCAGGCCAGGCCCGCCAGCCGCGGATCGCGCGCCGCCCCTTCGATCGTGCCGGCGTTGGCGAACAGCGGGAGGCCGTACCTCCGGTGCAGGATGGCGATGCCGGCCGTGTGATCGCTGTGCTCGTGGCTCAGACAGACGGCCCGTACGTCGCCTATGCGGGCCCCGCATTGCTCCAGCCGGCGGACCGTCTCGCGCGCGCTGATGCCGGCGTCGATCAGAATGGACGTCGAGGGCGACCGCACGTGGATGCAGTTGCCCGAGCTGCTGCTGGCCAGGACACAGAAACTCAGCATGGTGTGAGGACATAGTATCCACATCGCCCCCAAGGCGGCGAGCCGCAACCCAACGGTCCTGGCGATCCTGGTCGCTCAGTGCGCCGACCGCGTTCTTCCCGTTCCTCCGTGCAACCGCGCCGCCTTCCGAGACGGGTACGCCGCCATGTCTGACACGGATACTCACGAGTGCGGCAGAAGTGGATTGCCGAGTGTGCGACTTGCCGGCACACTCCTGCCGCACAATTCGCGGCGGTGCGTTCGACAGGCGAAGACGATGGACAGCACGGTCATCAGCGTGGGGGCGGCACTGCTGTACGCGACCGCGGGATTGTGCGTCTTCCTGATCGCCCTCAACCGTTACCTGCTCCTGTTGCCGGACAGCCGTACGAAGAGCCCATGCATCGCGGCCTCGTTCGCCCTGCTCGTGGGCGGCAGCATGGCGGCCGCCTGTGTCCTTCCCCCCGTCCCGTGGGTCCTCGTTCCGATTGCCCTGCTGGGGCTGGTCCTGGTCGGTGAGATCCGCCGAATGGTCATCCGACGGACCTGCGCCGGAACGGCCGCCGTGGGCACACTGCCGCACCGTGTAGATCTCGCTCGGCCGGTCACTACCACGCAATACGTCGTGCACCGATTCGAAGTCGCGCATCCAAAGTGGGACGGCGTCCCCTTCCGGGTGGCCCATCTCACGGACCTCCATGTCGACGCGGCCCTGCCCCTGGAGTACTATCGGCAGGTCATTGCTGCCGCTGAAGAGGCCCGGCCGGACCTCGCGGTCTTCACGGGCGACTTCGTCACCCGTCGCTCTGCGCTTCCCAAGCTGCGGGACGTCCTCCGCCCCATCGCGCGATTCGAGACCTGTGCCGTGCTGGGAAACCACGACTACTGGGTCGGGGCAGATGCGGTCAGGCGCGTCATCAGGGAGTGCGGTCTTCGTTTGCTCTCAGGCGAGACCGCTCGCCTGGCCATCCACGACAGACCGGTCGCCGTCACGGGCTGCGATCATCCGTGGGGGACGGCACAACAACGCCTCGTGCCGCCCGACGAGGCTGCGCTTCATCTTGTGCTCTCGCACACCCCCGACAACATCTACCGCATTTCGATGTCGTCAGGGGACATCGTCTTCTCGGGTCACTACCACGCAGGGCAGATTCGCATCCCGCTGCTCGGCTCTGTCGTGATCCCTTCCGTCTACGGGAGGCGGTTCGATCACGGCCATTTTGTGGTCAACGGGACCCACCTGTTCGTGGCGGCGGGGATCGGCGCCGCCAGGCCTGCGCTGAGGATGTTCTGCCGGCCAGATGTGTTCCTTGTGGACATCCTGCCCGCGGCGGCCGTTTTGCCTTGATCTGACCATCAGCGGGATTACCTTCTCAGCGCCCATGAAGCAGTTCGAGGAGTTTCGCGCGAGCGAGTTGTGGTGCCCCAAGTGCCGCATGGCCCGGCCGGTGCGCGAACGGCTGCTGCTGGTCCTGCCGCACGCCGAGCTGCATGACTACCGCTGCATCGTCTGCGGAACGTCGCTCGGCACGCGCGAGGTGCGCCAGCCCCCCGTGAGGCCGGCGGTCGTCCGCATGCCGTCCGCTCCGCGGCCGCCGCGCTGACACGCGGCGTGCGCCTCGGATTCCTTCCCTCCCTTCGAATCCCGGGTCTTGAACGTGCGCCGGAACGCGCGACCGCCGTCGCGGGCCCGCCGCTCTTTGCGGCTTGCGGGCAGCCGTGCCGGCCTTCTATGGTGCCTCCGGACGGCATTCGAAGATGAAAGTGCTCTTTTTGTCGCCCCGCATGCCCCACCCCGGGGTTCTCAGCGGGCACATGATCGTGCACCAGCGCATCAGCCGGCTGGTCGAACGCGGCTATGAGGTGGGATTGGCGTGCTTCACGCGGCCGGGGGAGGAAGGCCTGGCGGCGGGATGGCAGGGCCGGTTGCGGGAGATCGAGACCGTTCCCGATCCGTCCCTCGCCGCGCGGCCGCGCCGCGTGTCGCCGTGGGCGCTGTGGCCCTTCGACCAGTGGCGAGCGCCGGAGATGATGCGGCGGGTGGGCGACATGGTCGAGCGCACGCGGTACGACGTCGTGATCGCGGAGTTCTCGCCCATGGGCATGTTCCTCCACCGCAACCCCTTCCTGCCCGCCGTCCGGCGCGTGATCTCCTGCCACCAGTGCGCCACGGTCGCCAGCCAGAAGCGGTGCGACCTGCTGGGGTATTCGCCGGCCGGGGTGGTCGAGCGCTGGCGGCGCGATCGCCTCCGCCGTTTCGAGTTCACCCTCTACCGCTCCGCGGACCGCGTGCTGGTGCTGACGCCGCAGGAGCGCCACCAGCTCCTCACCTTCGCGCCCGACCTGCGAACGGCGGTGATCCCCAGCGGCGTCGACACCGCCTTCTTCCGTCCCCCCGAGGTCCCCGGCCGTCCGGACGGGCTCGTGTTCACCGGTTACTACTCCGATGAGCCCAACCGCGATGCCGTCCGCTGGTTCGTCTCGGACGTCTGGCCGCGGATCAAGCAGCGGCACCCGGAGCTCTTCTTCTACATCGTCGGAGCGACGCCTCCTCCCGACATCCGGAATCTGTCCTGGCGCGATCCGCGCATCGTGGTGACCGGCGAGGTGCCCGACGTCCGCCCGTGGTTCAACAAGGCCGTCGTGTTCGTGTGTCCCGTCCGGATGGGTTCGGGCATGCGGGGAAAGCTGCTGGAGGCGATGGCCTATGATCTGCCCGTGGTCACCACGAGCCTGGGCGGGGAGGGGATCCCGGTACAGCCGGGGGGGAACTGCATGATCGCCGACCGGGCCGACCTCATGGCCGATCAGGTCAATCTGCTGCTGGAGGACGAGGCCCTCCGCCAGACCATCGCCCGCCGCGCCCGCGCCCTCGTGATCGACCGGTTCTCCTGGAACCACAGCGTGGACCTGCTCGAGGCCGTGCTCGCCGAGGCGACGTCCCGTTCCTGACGCGTCCGCGAGTCGGCCATCGCCATCGCCATCCTCAAGCCTGAGGCGGCGAGCCGCAACCCAGGAGTCCTGGTCGCTCAATGCGCCGACTGTCTACCTTCCGTTCCTCCACATGACGCGCTGGCCTCGCAATAAAACGGCCCACACCTGTCGGTCGCGGCCCGCCGGCTTTTTTGGGGGGGGAATGGTAGATGCGCGGGGACTCGAACCCCGGACCCGCTGATTAAGAGTCAGCTGCTCTACCAACTGAGCTACGCATCCGGCGCCGCTTATAGTCAAAGACACCCCTCGATGCAACGAAAAATGGTCCTCCGGGACCTTCCCCGTCCGCGCGAGCCTTTTCTTGGAGCGGGAATTGACAGTCGAGCCTCTTTGATCCACTATTCCTCCGCGTCCGGCGCAAGGCCGGCGCAGGGAGTCCATCAATGGCAGCGGTGCTCATCGGAATGTCGGCCGAGGTCAAAGGGAAGAACCATGACCTGGTCAGGGACAAGGTGTCGATCGGCCGCAATGCGACCAACATGATCGTGCTCGAGCATCCGACGGTCTCGGGACGGCATTGCTGCATCACGAGAGACGGTGAGCGCTATGTGCTCACCGATCTGGGATCGACCAACGGGACCCGCGTGAATGCCCGTGAGATCACCGAGATCGAGCTGAAGCCCAAGGATCTGGTTCAGGTCGGATCGCTTGAGTTCATGTTCGACGCGGAGGGCGTGAAGGTGGAGGACAGTCACTCCTATGCCCAGACGCAGGTCGAAGTAACCTCCGGGCCCGCGACGGCGCCGATCTCGTTCGGCAGCATTTCCCCCTTTGGCGCCCGCCGCAAGGACAACTCGGCGCTGTGGTACACGATCATCATCGCCATCGGTCTGCTGGCGCTGGCGACCATCGTGGTGCTCGTCGTCAAGCTCATGAGTGCCTGAGGCGGCGAACCGGGACCCAACGGCCCCGACCGCTCCACGCCCGCGTTCCCGTCCGTCCGTTCCTCCGCGCCATGGCGCCGCCTTCAAAGACTGTTCCGCCGCCCCTCGCAACGGTGCCACACGGCGGAGAACAACCTGCGCGTGCGCGCATGGGCTCCAGTCCCGCATCCCGGCGGGCATGCGGCGGCCTGACGCTGGTGGAAACCCTTGTCGCCGTCACCGTGGCCGCCGTGGTCATCGTCCTTCTGCTCGCCTCGCTCGCGGGCCTGCGGCATGCCTTCCATTCCCGTTCCCGGCGCGAGCGGGAGCAGAACGAGCCCCGGCGCGCGCTGCATCTCATGGCCCGGGAAGTCGAAAGCGCCTGTGATCCGGGCCTGGACGCGCCCGCCCTCTGCTTCACCGGCACGGCGGCGGGAGGAGAGAGCGGCGTTCTGTCGTTCTTCGCCGTCCTGCGGCCTCCCGGCGAAATGGACCTGGAGTGGCACGATCTGTGCCGCGTGAGCTACGGTCTGGCCGCTTCCTCCGCCCGGGGCGCGCCGAGAAGGCTCCTGCGATGGTCGGTCCCGGCCGCCGGCCCGGCCGCCGTGTTGCCGCCGGTGACGAGTGTGCTGGCGGGCGCCGTGGGCGGGTGGGATGTGTCCTTCACCGATGGCACGAACTGGTTTCCCGCGTGGCCGCCCGAAGGCCGGCAGGGGCTGCCGTCCGCCGTCCGCATGACGCTCCGAGGGGCGAGTTCCGCCTCGGAGCAGCGCTGGAGCCTCGACGCGGATGTGCCCGCCGCCCTTGTCGTGAAGCCGCAGTTCGAACGGCTGAGCGCACCGGCGTCCTCCTCGCCGGCGGGGCGCTGAGAGGGGACGGCAGAGACACCGGAGACGCAAGGGATCGCGGCCTCGCGGTCCGCCCGTCCTACCCGCCGTCGGTGCGATTCGCAAGGCAGGGCGGGGCCTCCGGACCCGCCGACCGACCGTGAAAACACGGCATGGCGCGGGTGGCGGGGGGGGTTACGGACCCCAGTCCACGGTCAGCCGGAAGAAGACGGAGCCCTCGGTGGGATAGGGAAGAACCCAGCCGGTCATGCCGTTCGGAAGCGCCACCGGATCCGCAAGGCTGAGCGGTTCCCATGCGCCGGCGCCCAGGTCCATGGTCCGCTCGAGCCCATAGACGCGGTCGGCGAAATGCGGCCCGAATGCGACGTTGAGATCGCCCTGCAGCTCCAGGCGGAACTGCAGGCGCGACGCGGCGCTCGTCGGGATCGTGCCCAGCCGATACTCCTGCCAGGCCGCGTAGCCGTCCCCGTCCGAGTCGAGCGCGGGGTCGATCATCGCGCCATAGTAGTGGTACGCCCACCAGGCGGGCACCGTGCCTTCGCCGGGCGTATCCTGCCCCGGACTGTAGGCGAACCGCACGGCGTCGGCCATCACCATGCGCCCCCCCGGCTCGCCCGTGCTGTTGGAGATTTCGACGAATCCATTGGTCCCGGCGGCGAAGGGCAGGTGGCCGGTCAGCAGCCGCCACTGGCCGCCGCCGGTCTGCTGGTTCACGCGGATCGTGGTGCTGCCGCCGTCGAATTCGATGCGATAGGGCACGTTGGTCGACCGATTGCTTCCCTGCGGGTACCAGGCGAACACGTCGTAGCAGCCCGGATGGACCATCTCCGGAACGTAGCGCGCGGTCCGCGTGGCGGCGCCGCTCACCGCACTGCCAAAGCGGTAGTCCTCCAGGTACTTTTCGTCGGAGCTGTTGCCGGTCGACCAGCTGCCGGTGAACAAGGCCTCCGGGTTGTCGATGATGACCTCGGGGCTGGTCCGGAACCACAGGTTCGTCGAGCGGGACCGGCTGGCGCCGACGCACGACAGGGCGCGCGCGCAGTACAGGCTGTTCGCCTCGAGGCCGGTCAGCAGGACGCTGTGCTGAAGCACCGCTTCCGCGTTCAGCTCGCTCTGCCGGCTGCAGTTGGTGTCCGCGCCGAACTCGACCTGGGACGTCGCCGGCACGAGCGTGGTCCACGACACCCGCGCGCCCCGCTCGCCGGCGATGACGCGGAGGTCGAAGAACTCCAGCGGGGGATCGAGAAGGACGTCGCACGAGGAGACGCTGCCGGAGGCGACGGTGACGTTCGTGAGGTATTGCGGGTAGCCGTTGACCCACGCGGACAGCGTGTACGTCCCGGGCGCCAGATCCACCGCGCCGAAGAAACCGGTGGCGTCGGTCCGCGGAGCGCGCGTCACGGGTCCGACCAGATCCAGCACGGCCCCGTCAATCCCCGCATGCCCGACCGGCTCGCGCACGAAGCCTTTCAGGTGCCCCGTGGTGGGCGCGGTCTTCCATGGCATCGTCGGCGTCACGTCGGGGGCGGCGAAGATCGGCGGCGTGACCGGATCGTAGTCGGATGGCTGCGTGAGCGCCGCGAAGAAGTTGCTCTGCAGATTGGGGATCGGGTCGGTCGCCGGAACGCCATAGGAGTAGCCGCAAACGCCCTGCACGCTGCTGCCGCCGGGACTGGGCTCGCGGGTGAGACGCATCTGGAGCACGCCATTGGAGATGCTGTTCAGGTAGAGGCCGGGGCCGATGACCACGTGGCGGTTGAACCGCCGGTCCGCGGCGTAGTTCTTCCAGTTGATGTAGTCCGTCGCGTACGTCGTGTTCGTCTGCCGGAAATAGGCCATCGGCATGTTGAGGTCGAGGATCCCCTCCTCCATCCAGCTGCGCCAGTCCTGGAGGACCTCGTTGTAGGCGCGGGCGCTGCTGATCCAGGCGGCGTCGGACGTGACGCTGGGGTGCCAGGTGATCGTATCCGCGGAGATTTTGACCTGCGGTTTGACCGCCTGCGCGCACACGTAGATCTTGCGCAACAAGGCGGTGACCTGGTCCCGCCGCCATTGCAGCCAGTCCGCGTCCTGGGCCGCGGGCCGGCCGGTGCGGCCGAAGCGTTGGTTGAAGCGGGCCACCGCGACGGGATTGTAGCCCCAGTTGTAGGTGGGATAGCGGATGTAGTCGAAATTGAGCCCGTCCACGTCGTACCGCCCGATGAGGTCCATCGCCACGTTGAAGGTGTGTTCCTGGACGCCGGGATGGCCGGGGTCGAAGATGTAGTAGGAGGAGGCGAACTTGTTGCTGTTGATGTCCTGCGACAGCCAGTCGGGATGGAGGTTGTAGGGGTGATTGGTCTGGGTGGGCGGAGTCGTCTCGTTCCCCCAGATCGGGTAGGTCACCAGCCAGGCGTGCACCTCGATGCGCGGCCCGGCGTTGGTGTCGTGCGCCTTGTCCAGCAGATCCTGCAGCGGGTCGAATCCGGCCGGCGTGATGTCCGTCGCCCACGGCTCGAACAGGCTCTCGTAATACGCGTCGCCGCGCTTGCGTACCTCCACCACCACGGCGTTGGCGTTGGCGGAACGGACATCGTTGATGAGCTCGGTCACCTCGGCGGCCGAACGGAAACCCGCGTGAAAAGCGTCCGCCCAGAAGGCGCGATACTCCTGTGCCCCCAGGGGGTGGCACGCGCATCCCAACCACGCCGCCGCCAACCAGCGGCAGCCGACCGACCATGTCCGATGACCGTTCACCGCAGTTGGCCGAAACCGTAGCAGGCTTTCGCAAAGTTGCCAGCACGGATTTTGTCATGAGATGCGCGAGCGCGGCATGCGGTCTGACCCCCGCGGGAACGACGGCCGGACCGCGCCTCGTCGCTTGACCGTTCGAGTTGCGCCGCTGAACTTTGGAGAAGCGCGGCGCTGCCGCAAAAACCTCGGAAAGAGATCTGGACTTCGCTTAATGTTTCTGCTATCGGATAATGCTATGGGACCAAGGTTGTGAACCAAACAGACGGATACTCCATAACACCATGAACACTTCATTCCCTGGCATTCGACGGTCTGGAGCGCGGTCGCTGTTGATGGGCGTCGCCCTGTGCTGCGCGGCGGTCCGGACTCAGGCTGACGTCGTGATCGTGGAGACGCGCTCCGGCGGGCAGAACACGAGCTGGTACCACGAAATCGCAGGCAATTGGCAGGGCTCGTCGGTCAAGAGTTCTGCGCCGGGTACCACGCCAAGCATTGGATCGAGATTCTCCACGACTGACAACGGCGAATTCAGTGTATCGCCCGTGCTGGCGATCGCCGGAGGCGTGTACTCCGTCGAAGTGACGCACGCGACGTCCACGTATATTCCGACAAACCTCATGGCATCCGTGACGGCGACCGGCGGCAGCGGTCTGCCGGCCACTACCGATGTGTTCAAGGAGAAACCCGACCATGTCTGGCGGGCGGTGGGCGCGATCACGCTGGATCCCGGCGTCACCACGCCCACGATCACCTTCACCAAGGTGCCGTTAGTTGGAGATGACCAACGCTTCTACGCCGACGCCATCCGGTTCACCTGGGCCGATGACCCCTCGCTCAAGACACCGCAGATTGCCACGGTGAACGGGCCGCTGGCGGCGGGGCAGACTTACGTGGATGTGCCGACGGTCCTGAGCAACGCCACCGCGGTCATCGTGTATGCGGATGGGGCGGAAATCGGGCGGCGCACGACCGGGATCGACGGAGGAGTCGAGCGGGTGACCACCAGCCCACTCGTCAAGGGCCAGACGATTGCCGCGACGCAGATCGGCACGAACGGCATCGAGAGCGCCCGCCTCAGCACGGGCCCCGTGGTCGGCGGCGGCGCCAATCCGCGGGTGCGTATTTCTCTCAGTATCCGGCAGGCCACTATGCTGACGGGGCCGATCGGTGCCGACGGTGGCACGACGAACACACCGTATTTCTTCCTGGGTGCGTCGAACACTTTTGGCGGCGGATGGGCCTTGGCCCCGGTGGGTGGGAAGGTCATTCAGCCCGCTTCCTACTGGCAGACCGTCACGTTTGAGCGCGGTCCGAATCCGGCCAATCCGACGGATCCCACGTTTGCGTGGTGGGGATCGCTCGGCAACAACGAACTGCAGGGTAATTTCGGCGTATTGGACGCCATCGCCTTCGCCATCGATGACCTCAGCGATACCGGTCCTTTCCGCGTCTACATCGATGAGATCAGGAACGGAGATGTGCTGGTTCAGGGCTTCGAGAACGCGGCTAACGGACAGAATGAGGTCTTGTTCCAGACCCCCGGCGATTCGGGCACCTCATTCACAACGTCCCTGTTGGCCCAACCCCCTGGCGATTTCTCGCCCGATATCTCGCAGGTGACAGATGAATTCTCCTATGACGGCAACCACTCGGCGCTCGTCAGTTGGCAATTCCTCAGTCGGGCAGGCGGCAATTGGCTGCGCCTGCTGGCCACGGGCTCCGGGACGCCCAACCCGCAGCTCGACCTGCGGCTGCCGATATCCTTCCGCATTCTGGTGCTTCCGGTGGGCGTCACCAATCCGCCCCTGCAGTTCTACGAGCAGCCCCAGGACACCAGCGGCCTGCAGAACCAGCCGATCACCCTGGAGGCCCGGGCCATAGGCGCGAAGCCGCTGACCTACCAGTGGTACTTCCAGGGGGCGCCGCTGGCGGGCCAGACGAACCAGACCCTGGTGATCCCGAACGCCCAGCCGTCGGACTCGGGGGATTACTACGCGATCGTGACGGACGCGAGCGGATCGGCCCCCAGCGGCCATGCGACGGTGTTCGTGGAGCCGGTGGTTTCGAGCGCCGCGATGCAGCCGCTGTGGCGCTTGGGGCCCACGGATCGCGCCTACCTGGCGCCCGACGGGCAGCAGAGCGGGCTCGCGTTCAACCCGGCCACCAGCAACCTGATCCTCGTGAGCCGCACCGGGGGCAACTCGCTGATGATCCTGAACAGCGAAACCGGCGCCGAGGTGGGCAGCCTTCTGGTGGATGCGTTCATCCTGGGCGGCTACTACATCATCAACAAGGTCGCCGTCGGTCCCGAGGGTGCGGTGTTCGTGTGCAACATGACGACCAACTCCGCCCTCACTCCTCTCAGGATCTACTACTGGCCCGCGGAGACGCCCGGAACCCCGTCTGCGGGCCCCATCTGGGAAGGGGATCCCGGCGGAGGGGCCGGCGGCCGCTGGGGCGACACCCTGGCGTTGCGCACGGTGGATGTGGGAGGGACCCCGCAATGGCAATTCCTGGTCGCGGCGCGAAACGACAACAGGATCGCCGTGCTCCGTCCCATGTCGACCGATGTCCTGTTCACGCTGGGCGACGTGCCGGCGGGGGCGTTCGATCACGGCCTGGCCTGGGGCGAAGGCAACACGGCCTGGGGCAAGAGCCACCAAGGCGACCTGTACCATATCGAGATCGACCTCGGCAACGGAACCGCGTCGGTGTTGCAGATCTACACCAACCTGCCGTCGCTGGCCCCCATCGGAGTCGACCCCGTGAACAACTACCTGGCCGGCGTGTCGATCGCCTCGCCCGACG
The DNA here is from genome assembly GCA_964610105.1 of uncultured Verrucomicrobiota bacterium. Classification (GTDB taxonomy): domain Bacteria; phylum Verrucomicrobiota; class Kiritimatiellia; order PWTM01; family PWTM01; genus CAZSUU01. The sequence goes on from CAZSUU010000039.1 coordinate 49,211, forward strand.
CCCTCCGGCTGTTCGGTCTGAACAACCTGGCCGCGGGTCCCACCCCGTTGGACACCGAGTACTTCCAGACGGACAACGCCTGGTCCGCGTCGGCGTCAGGGGCGGTGACCTTCGGCCTGGATCGCGTGTATGCGCTCAATCCCAACAACGGGATCATCGCCCTGCAGATCCCTCCCCGCCTCTGGATGACCACCACCAACAACGTCATGTGGCTTCGCTGGGACGGCGCCGCGACGCTGCAATCCGCGCCCAGCGCCATGGGAACCTATGAGGACATGACCGGGACGAGCAGTCCGGCCCCGGTGGACATGTCCGCCCAGCCGCAGCAGTTCTTCCGGCTGCGGAAGTAGAGAGACCGACAGGAGGAGGGCCGGCCTCCGGCCGCGTCGGACGCGGCCACGCGAGGAGCCGCTCCGGGGCGTCCGGAGATCGGACGCCCCGGAGCGCCAGAGTTCCGAACGTTGGAGGCCGGGACGAAGTGGAGGATTCCTGTCCGCCCCCTGCAAAAAGGACGTGCGCGACGGACGGAAGAGGTGTATCACCCCCATGGGAATGCCGACCCAGGGACACACGCGGACATGCAGGGACGCATGCACAGGGGCAGACCAGAAGGCGGCGCGGTTGCACGGAGGAACGGACGGATTGGAGTGAGAGCATTGAGCGGCCAAGGCCGTTGGGTTACGGCTCGCCGCCTCCGATCGTTCCGCCGTAGGATGACACGCA
>CAZSUU010000040.1:0-2583 GCA_964610105.1 uncultured Verrucomicrobiota bacterium
GCTGGCCGAAGCGGAGAGTCAGAGCCGTACGATGGAACTCGACCGCATGGCAGCCCTGCTGAGCCGATTGGGCGGGAGAGGGTATCAGGTTCGTGAGGACGCGGCGGGCTCCGTGACGAAAGAAATCGATCCCGATCTCGATAGCGATAGCGATTTGGAGGAGACCAAGCCCCAACAAGGCGCTGCACCCACCCCGAGGGATCCTTCACTCTCTTGGCTCGTCCCCCTCGCCTGATCATCGCCCCCAGATTGTCTATCGAATTGACGCCTCACAGCTTAGAACGGTAACTTCAACGCACACAAAACGGGAAGTTTGAATGCACCACGACTGCCTTGCACTTACCGCTTGCCCCCCTGTCACCGCCCGCGTTACCCTGCCGCCGTCGCTTGGATGGTGGACTGACCATGAACAGGGAGGCGCCGTTGCGAGGACCGACCGCGCGGGAGCTTCGCGAAAGGAGATTCTCTGCATTGAATATTCCACGGATCTTCAACATCACCGAGAGTGCTCACCGCATCCATAACCCGTTCACACCCGAGAAGCTCGCCACTCTCGGCGCGGCGCTGCGACTGGAAACGGGAACCCGCGTGCTCGACCTGGGCAGCGGGTCGGGAGAGATGCTGTGCACCTGGGCACGTGATTACGGTGTCATCGGCACCGGCATCGACATGAGCCAGCTGTTCACCGAGCAGGCGAAACTCCGCGCTCAAGAACTCGGGGTCGCCGATCAGGTCACGTTCATCCATGCCGATGCGGCCGGCTACGTCTCTGACGAGAAGGTCGGTGTGGCCGCCTGTGTCGGCGCCACGTGGATCGCCGGGGGAGTCGTCGGCACCATCGAGCTTCTGGCGCGGAGCCTCCGCCCCGGAGGGATCATCCTCATCGGCGAGCCCTACTGGCGGCAGGTACCGCCGACGGAGGATGTGGCCAGGGGGTGTCTTGCCGGCTCAATCTCCGACTTTCTCCTGCTTCCAGAACTTCTGGCGTCTTTCGGCCACCTCGGCTACGACGTCGTGGAAATGGTCTTGGCAGACCAGGACAGCTGGGACAGATACGAGACGGCCAAGTGGCTCACCATGCGCCGATGGCTTGATGCGAATCCCGACGACGAGTTCGCGGAAGATGTTCGAGCCAAACTGAACTCGGAACCGGAGCGCTACGCCGCTTGCACGCGTGAATACCTGGGCTGGGGCGTGTTCGCACTGATGAGGCGGTGATAATGGGATTACCGGGCGACTCGGAGAGTGGGGAGAATCCACTCATGCCCAAGGCGCCGAGCGATATGATGCAGCCCGCGCGGGCGGGCACAAAAACCCATCCGTCCCAGATCGGCGATGGAAGACAGCCCGAGAGGACCAGGGCCGCGAGGACCGTGACGAGGTAGACCGTGGTCACGGCCGCACCGCGCCGGCGAAGCTGCGGCCGCGCGGCAGCGGCGCCAGCGCGAAGAGGTCGGCGATCGTCTGCGCGACGTCGTAGAACCCGTCGCGGATGCCCAGCGACACGCCCGTCCGGCCCGGCCGGTGGACCAGCAGCGGCACGAACTCGCGCGTATGGTCGGTGCCCTTGAACGTAGGATCGTTGCCGTGGTCCGCCGTCAGCACGAGGACGTCGTCGGGGCCGAGCGACGGCAGGAATCCGCCCAGCCACCCGTCCACCTGTTCCAGGGCGGCCGCATAGCCGCGGGCCTCGCGCATGTGGCCGTAGAGCATGTCGAAGTCGATGAAGTTCGCGAAGATCAGCCCGTGTGCCTGCTCCCGGCAGAACGTCTCGACGGCCTCCTGCGAGTCGCGGTTGTTGCCGGTGTGGTGGGAGCGTGCGATGCCGCGGTGGGCGAAGATGTCTTCGATCTTGCCGACGGCGAGGACCGGCACTCCGGCTGCGGTGAGGCGTTCGGGCAGGGTGGGCTCCTCGGGCCGGAAGGCGAAATCGCGGCGGTTTTCCGTGCGGTGGAAGGCGCCCGGTCGCCCCACGAACGGCCGCGCGATCACGCGTCCGACGCGATGAGGATTGCACAGCTCGCGGGCGATCTGGCAGCCGCGGTACAGCTCGGGCAGCGGGATCGCCTCCTCGTGGGCGCAGATCTGGAACACGGAATCGGCGCTCGTGTACACGATCCATGCGCCGGTGCGCATCTGCTCTTCGCCCAGTTCGTTCATGATCGCCACGCCGTTCGCCGCGCGGTTCCCGATCGCCCGGCGGCCCGTCCGCCGCTCGAACTCGCCGATCAGGCGGTCGGGGAAGGAGGGCGGTCCCGGAGGAAACAGCGCGAAGCCCGGCCGCATCAGCAGTCCGGCGATCTCCCAGTGGCCGGTGACGGTGTCCTTGCCCTCCGAGCGCTCCCTCATCGCGCCCCAGGAGGCGATCGGCCGGTCGACGGCCGCCACGCCGGCCATGGGAAGACCCGCGGGCAGCAGGGCGGGTATGTTCCCGAGGCCCATCGACCCCAGCACCGGCAGACGGAGCCCCCCCACCGCCGCGGCGGTGTGGGGCAGCGTCGCCGCGCCGGCATCGCCATACTCCGCGGCATCCGGCGCTTCGCCCACACCGACCGAGTCGAGAACGATCAGGACCACACGCAT
>CAZSUU010000040.1:2683-49521 GCA_964610105.1 uncultured Verrucomicrobiota bacterium
GCCGAGGCGGGTGGCGCCGGCGCGGATCATCGACATCGCGTCGGCCAGCGTCCGTATGCCCCCCGAGGCCTTCACGTGCAGGCCGTGGGGCCTGACCACGCGGCACATGAGCTCGACATCCGCCGCCGTGGCGCCGCCGCTGCCGAAGCCCGTCGATGTCTTCACGAAGTCCGCGCCGGCGAGGATGCTGATCTCGCAGGCATGGATCTTCTCGTCGTCGCTCAGGTAGCAGGTTTCGAGGATGACCTTGCAGAGGGCGCCGTGTCCGCGGCAGGCGGAGACGACGCCGCGGATGTCGTCCTCGACGGCGGTCGCGTCGCCGGCCTTGAGGGCGCCGATGAAGAGGACCATGTCGATCTCGGCCGCCCCGTCCTCCAGCGCCTGCCGCGCCTCCGCGGCCTTCGCGGCAGGCGCCATCGCGCCCAGCGGGAAACCCACGGTCGTGCACACCTTCACCGGCGAGGCGCCCAGCGCGCGGCGCGCGCGGGCGGCGAACGCCGTGTTGACGCACACGGAAGCGAATCCGTGCTCCACCGCTTCGGCGCAGAGCCGGTCCACGTCGCCGGCGGTCGTCGCCGCCTTCAGCGCGGTATGATCGATCATCGCCGCCAGCTCGTCCGGCCGGAGGCGGGCCTTCTCATCGAGCGGATCCTGATTCGTCATAGGGTCAACTCCGGCCACACTAAACGCCACCGCGGCCCACTTGGCAACGGGAAAGCCGCGCGATCTCTTTTCCCTTTGCGCTGTGGGCCTTTCCGCCCATAGTTGCATCCCGTGCGGGAGAATCCGGTCAGAGTGCGGCATGTGTTGGAGTACGTGGCCCTCCGCTGCGTATCCGCCCTCTTCCGGTGGCTGCCGTACCGCGGGGCCCTGGCGGTCGGATGGCTGGTCGCCTGGGCGGGGCATCATGTCGTCCGCTTCCGACGCGCGGAGGCGCGCCGACGCATCCGTTCCGTCCTCGGCCCGGGCGTGGCGGAACGCGAGGTCCGGCGGATCGCATGGATCTCGTTCCGCAATCTCTGCTTCAATGCCGTCGAGATCGCGCGCCTGGCGCGCATGAGCGCGGCCTGGGTCGAGCGGCATGTCGATGTCGCGCCCATGGAGGTCACGCGCCCCCGGATCGCGGCGGGAAGGGGCGTGATCATGGCGACGCCCCACGCGGGCAACTGGGACCTGATGGGCGTGGCGACCCACACGCGCGATTTTCCCGTCTTCTTCATCGCCCGCCGGCAGAAGAATCCGTTCACCGACCGCCATCTCAACCGCATGCGCGGCGCGACGGGCGTGGAGACGGTGCTCAACGACGCCGGGCTCCTGCGCAACGTGATCCGCCATCTCCGCCGCGGCATGATGCTCGCCATCCTGCCCGATGTCCGGTCGCGCACCCCCGCCCTCGCGATCCCCTTCCTCGGGGGGGTGGCCAACCTGCCCGCCGGCGCGGCGCTCTTCGCCCGCCAGGCGGAGGCGCCGATCTACCCGGCCTTCATCAGCCGGGAGGGCTGGGCGCGTCACCGCCTGCAGGTGTACGATCCGATCCTGCCCGATCCCGCCGCGGACAAGCGCGCCGACTGGGAGCGCATGATGCGGGCGTTGATGGCGGTGTTCGATCGCTGCATCCGCGCCCGGCCCGAGCAGTACTTCTGGTACAACAAGCGCTGGGTGCTCGAACCGCTGCCGCAGGCGGAGGCGCCCGTCCGCCCGCCGGCCGGAGCGCCCGCGTCCGCGGAGTCCGTCCCATGACGCCTCATCCGCCTCGCCCCTCCGCCGACGGCCGCGTCATCGTCCTGCTGGACATCGACGGCACGCTGCTGCACGCCCGCGGCGCGGGGCGCCTCGCGTTCTCCCGCGCCCTGGCCGCGCTCTGGGGATGGCGGGACGACATCGCCTACATAAACTTCTCCGGCGCCACGGATCTCGACGTGCTCCAGCGGATCCTGGCCCGTCACGGACATCCCGCCCGACCCTCGGAGATCGATCGGTTCTTCGACGTGCTGGCGGGCGAGCTGGATCGGTCCATCCGGGAACACCCGGTGCACCTCTACCCCGGGGTGCGCGAGCTGCTGGAGGCGCTCAGCGCCGATCCGCGGGCGGTGGTCGGCCTTGTCACGGGCAACACCTCCGCCGCGGCCCACATCAAGCTGCGGGCGGCCGGTCTCGACGGGCATTTCCTCCTGGGCGCGTTCGGACACGAGCATGCGGACCGGGTGGAGATCGCGCGGCTCGCCCTCGCGCGCGCGCGCCGGATGCCGGGGGCGGAGCGGGCGCCGGCGTTCCTGATCGGCGACACGCCGGCCGACGTCGCGGCGGCGCGCGGCATCGGGGCGGTCGCGGTGGCGGTGGCCACGGGCGCGCATCCCCTCCAGGAATTGCGCGAGGCGGGCGCCGATGTCGTGTACGAGACCCTCGCCCCGCACGGCGAGGTGCTGCGGATGCTGGGGCTGGGATGAAGATACGCGCGCGCCTTGTGCTCATCGGGCTCCCGCTGGTCGCGGGATGCCTGAGTGTCTACGATCTGCCGCCGGAGCCAGGGACCCCGTCCGCGCCGCCGCCGGGAACGGCGCGCACCGTTCCGCGGACGCCGCCGTCACCGACGCGGCCGACCCCTGCGGCGCGCCCGCCGGTCGCCGCCCGCCGCTCCCCCCCGCCCGCGCCGCGCGCGCCCCCTCCCCCGGTCGCCCGCACCTACCCTCCGCCGGTCGACCCCGAGAAGGAACTCCAGCGCGGGCTGGCGATCCAGGTGGCACTGGACCGGGAGAACTGCTCGCCGGGCTGCCTCGATGGAAAGGCGGGCCTCCGCACGCGGCAGGCGATCGCCGCATGGCAGACCCGGCACCGGCGTCCGTCCAGCGGCGATCTGTCGGCCGACGAGGAACGGGAGCTGCTCGGCGGCCGACCGACCACGAAGTCCTATGCGGTCACCGCCAGCGACCACGCGGGCCTGGCGGCGGTGCCGGCGACGTGGCTGGCCAAGTCGCGGCTGTCCTCGCTCGACCACGAGACCGTGCTGGAGCGGCTGGCGGAGCGCTTTCACGCGACGCAGAACACGCTGCGGCGGCTCAACCCGGGCGCGGCGTGGCCCGATCCTCCGGCCGGCGCGGTGCTCACGGTCCCCGATCCCTCCCCCTCGTCCGTGCGCGGGGCGGCGCGGATCGAAATCAGCCTGGGCGGGAAACACCTCCGCGCCTACGATGCCCAGGGCCGGCTGGTGGCGCATTTCCCCTGCTCCATCGCCGCCAGCGTGGAGAAGCGGCCGCGGGGAGAGACGCGCGTGGCGAACGCGGCGGCCGATCCGAACTACACCTTCGACCCGGCCCTTTTCGCCGAGGATCCCGAGTCCCGCACGATCAACCGGAGACTGATCATCCCGCCGGGGCCCAACAATCCCGTGGGCGTCGCCTGGATCGGCCTGGCCCTGCCGGGCTACGGCATTCACGGAACACCGAAACCCGAGGACATCGGCAAGACCGAGTCGCACGGCTGCTTCCGTCTCGCCAACTGGAATGCCGAGAAGCTGCTCCGCATGGTCAGCATCGGCACGCCGGTGTCCGTCGGAGAATGAGACAGGACTGGCGCGGACAGGAACGCGGTGAAGGCGATACCTGGTTCCACCATGTCAACGGGAAGCAGGCGGGCGCATCTGCGCGTGTGGGCGCGGAGAGCGTGATCGCGCCTCACGGAGCCGCCACGAACGGCGCGGCCAGCGGCGGAACCGGTTCGCGGCGTGCCCGTGAGGGCATAGGCGTGGAACCGCCCTACTCGAACGTCACCTCCAGCGGAAGCTCGACCTTGAGCGGCGTGCCCGGCCCCACCAGGGCATTGGTCACCGCGTACGGCAGCGAGATCTGCCGCCGGCCTGTGTCGGTGTTGCCGGCGCCTCTCACCTCGATGAGCGAGATCCTGCCCGCCACGAGCTTCACGGATTTGGGCAGCGTCAGTCCCGGCGCCTCCGCCGCGCGGGCGAGGTCGAAGGTCACGCAGGAGCGGTTGTGGACCTGCACCGCCACCCGCTGCTTCGCCTTGATGCGGAAGGCGGGCTTCACGATCTTCACGGAGGCGTCGAAGACAGGCCGCAGGAACCTCTCGGCGCCGATGAGCAGGTTCTCGTGGTACACGGCCGTGCGTCGGTCCATCAGGGCCTCCTTGATCGACTCCGCCGTGCGCTCCTTGGCGAAGACCAGCGTCATCGGACGATGATCGCCGGCGGCGAAGTCCAGCATGAGACCCATGGGCGTGTGAACGTCCGTGCTCGCCATCATCGTGAGGTTGCTCTCCATGGCCCACCGGTGCGCCTCGGGGTAGTAGTCAGGGTGGTTCACCACCTCGATGCCGTTCAGGAACCCTTGCTCCAGGAGCTCCGAATGTTCCGGATACCACCGCGCCACGCCATCCGGCTGCTGGCCGGTCCAGCCGGGGTGGTTCCACATGATGAAGGCCCCCTGGTCCCTGGCCATCCGCAGGGCGGCCCGCCAGTCGTTCGTGTCGAGGGGTCGCGCGTCGGTCAGGAAGATCGCGTTGAGGTGGCCCGGAGGCATCTGCCGGGTGATCTCCGATCCGCGGATGACGATCACGCCCAGCTCGTCGCCCAGCGGCTTTGCCAGCTCGTAGGACCGGTTGTGCGCGGTCGGGAGGTCCTTCTTGTGCGGCTGATATTCGATGTGGTCCGTGATGGCGATGGCGTCCAGCCCCTCGCGCCACGCTTCCTCCGCGCGGACGGGCGGCCACACGGCCCCGTCGGAGAAGACCGTGTGCATGTGGAAATCGCATTTCAGGATGAGGTAGCCCGGGATGTCGGGGATATCGACCGGCGTGCGAACCCTGAGCGCTTCCGCCCGGGCCGCCCCCGCCATCGCCAGCACCGCCGCCGCCACACACGCTCGCGTCACCGTCCTTCTCATGATTCACCTCTTCGGCAGCATCGGGCGCACGCGCGCCGACTGCAAGAATGAACTCCATCGCTACGACTGGGCCGAGCGCTCCCCGACCCCTCGTTCCGCCGGACACCCATCGACGCGCCACTCGCGGGGGAAGGTCCGGCACTGGTCGGGACGGGCCGCATAGACGGCGCACCGGTTCCCGCTGAGGAACTCGCATGAGCCGTCGGCCTGCTCCCGCAGGCTCAGGGCCGCCCGGTTGGACGCCAGGCGGGTATGGCGTTGGATGAACGCGTGTTCGGTCACGCCCAGCGCCGCGGCCAGGCGCGAGACATCGGCGTCCGCAAGGAGCACGTGGCCCGGCCACCGGCAGCACGCCCCGCAGCCGCGGCATGCGGATTCGTGGTCCGACGTCATTCCGTACTCCAAGGCCGATGTGGCGCAGACCGCACCTCCCGCGCCAGACGCAGGCCCCACAGCACCCCCACGAAGGCCACGCCGACGGTCGACGCGAGGTCCCTGAGCCCCTTCGGATGGATGTGCATCCGCTCCACCCGCACGCGATCGGGCGCGGTGAACACGCCGGCGACGGACATGAGCCCGTCGCGCTCCGCCCGCGGGCCCTCCAGCCTCAGCCGCTCGCCGTTGAGGGCGATGACCTCGTCCCATTCCCCGCCGCGCACGAAGCCCGCGCGTTCCATGGCGATCGCTTTTCCGGTGCGGGTCGCGCGATCGCGAAGGGTGCGGACCCCGTAGTGGCCCTGGGCCTCCAGCCGCTCCATGCCGGCGAGGGGCAGCACGATGTAGAGCGCCGTCAAACCGGCGGCCGCGGCCCATCGCCGCGGCTCCCTGAGCCGCAGCGGCCAGAGCCCGCGCCACGCCTGCGGCGCCAGCCACGCGGCGAGACCGAGGCCCGCCAGCGTCAGCGCCTGCACCGGCCAGCTCTCGGGCCACACGAGGCCGTACGAGACCAGCCGCCAGTCGAAGGGCACGAACAACAGCACGCCGTTCGCCCACTTGATCTCCATCGCATCGAGCAGCAGGTGGACCGCCGACATGGCGGCGAGCATCCCCCACACGCGGCCGGGCGCGGCGGACAGGACCGCGAACGCCGCGGCGAGCACCAGGCACGCCCCCAGCGACGCCTGCACGGCCGTGTAGAGCTGAAGATCGAGGAGGTCCACGCCCGGCGCGCAGGCGATCACGATCCGCCGCAGGATCCACGGCAGGTCGGGCAGCACGCAGCCGAGGAAGGCCCACCCCATGTCCGCCCGACGCCCCCCCGCGCGGACCAGCGCGCCCTGCAGACCGAGATGGACCAGCGTGTTCGGCATCGGCGACGGTCAGGGTTGCGTCTTCGGGCCGAACGAGGCCGGCACGAACTCCAGCGCGGCGGAGTTGATGCAGTAGCGCAGGCCGGTTGGTTGCGGTCCGTCCGGGAACACGTGTCCGAGATGCGCGCCGCAGCGTGCGCACCGCACCTCGACCCGGACCATGCCGTGGCTGCGGTCGGTCAATTCCCGGATGTTGGCCTTGTGCACGGGCCGGAAGAAACTGGGCCAGCCGGTGCCGGACTCGAACTTCGTGTCCGACACGAAGAGGTCCGTGCCGCAGCAGATGCAGCGGTAGGAGCCGCTGGCCTTGTTTCCGTGCAGCTTGCCGGTGAACGAGCATTCCGTGCCGCCGTGGCGGGTGACCTGGTACTGCTCGGCCGAGAGGACCTTGCGCCATTCCCCGTCGGGCTTCACCACCGCCGGCACCTTCACCAGCGCGTTCTTCTCCAGCGAGAAGACCTCGACCTCGTTCGTGGACATGCGATCCTCCCCCGCCCCGGCCGAGGCGGTCGCGTTGCGCGGTTCGGCGGCGCACGACGTGCCGCCGAGGACCGCCAATACCAGCAGGAGACCCGCAACTCCGGCGCTCGGTCGCGGGAGTTGCGCCGATGTTCTTTCCGCCGGTAAAGCGGCAGAACTACGGTCTACGCCTGCTGTAGAGTCGCCGGACGCCTGACGGCTCACCGTCTTCATGGTGCGACAGTATCCGCCGCCGCGGCGTTGCTTTCAACCTGCGAGACATCGCGGCACCCCGGGATCACCGCCGACACCTCCGGCGCGCGCAGGCACCACGCCAGCGCCCACTGCGCGACCGGCACGCCGGCAGGCGCCTCGGTGCGCCGGATCCGGTCCGCCTCGGTCAGCTTCCTCTTCACCTCGGCCGCGTCAAAGGTCGCCCGCACGTCGCCGGGTCCGAAGACCGCATCCGGCGCGTACTTGCCGGTCAGGAATCCGCTCGCCAGGGGCACGCGGGCGAGCACGCCCAGGCCGTGTTCACGCACGTGGGGAAAGACGTATTCCTCCGGCCGCCGGTCAAGGCGGTTGTAGATCACCTGCAGCGCCTCGGCCCCCATCTCCGCCGCCCGGCGGGCCTGGAGCTCGCTGCCCTTGCCCAGGATCGAGACGCCGAGATGGCGGACCTTGCCGGCCCGCTTCAACCCGTCGAGCATCGACCACAACTCCTCGCTCGCGAAGGCCTCGTCGGTGCCGGAATGAAACTGGTAGAGATCGATGACCTCCCGCCGCAGGGCGCGGAGCGAGCCCTCCAGCTGCCGTCGCACGGCGTCGGGCGATGCGTCCCACGCGCGGTCCATGAACCCGCGATAGACGTGGCCGAACTTGGTCGCCACGATCCACCGCTCTCCGCCCCGCCGTGCGAGGTAGTCGCCGATCAGGCGCTCCGACACGTGGTCGCCGTAGCACTCGGCCGTATCGATCAGGTTGATCCCGCGTTCGCCGGCGCGATCGAGGATGGCATCGACCTCGGCCTGCGTGTAGTCGTGGCCCCATTCGCCGCCGAGCTGCCACGTGCCGACGCCGATGACCGAGACCCGGAGTCCCGTGCGCCCGAGATTCCTGTATTTCATCACGGCCTTGTGTTGGACGGAGATGAGGGGGTCGAGGGTGAGGTGGAGTTAGAGTTGGAGGTGGAGCGGCATGGGCTTACGGCGAGGGGGGGATGAAGCCGTCGCGCATCATCCCCCGGGTTACGTCGCGCGAACGTCGGATGAGCTGCGTGGCGCTGTCGAACAACTCGTCCGCCGTGCGCCGGACCCGCGCGACCCCGATCTCCTGGGCCTTCAGACCCACGGCCACGGCCTCCCGGGGGAAGATCTCCCAGTCGTCCATGGTCGGCAGCAGATGCTCGGCGTCCAGCCGGTCGCCGACCTGGCCGGCGATGGAAAGGGCGGCGGCGAAGCACATCTCGTCGGTGATCGTCCTCGCCCGCACGTCCAGCGTCCCGCGGAACAGGCCCGGGAAGCAGAGCGAGTTGTTCACCTGGTTCGGGAAATCGGAGCGTCCCGTCGCGACGACGGCCGCACCCGCCTCGCGCGCTTCCCAGGGCCAGATCTCCGGCACGGGATTGGCGCAGGCGAAGACGATCGCGTCCCCGTTCATCCCCCGCACCCATTCCGGCCTGATCGTCCCCGGACCGGGTGTCGAACAGGCGATCAGGACGTCCATGCCGCGCAGGCCTTCGGCGATGCCGCCCTCGTGCCGCTCGCGGTTGGTGGTCTGGCACAGTCTCCACTTGGCCGCATAAGCGTCCTTCTGCGCTTCGACGTCCGTTCGGCCCGGATGCAGGAGGCCCTTGCTGTCGACCACCCTGCATCGGCCGGGGTCGGCGCCCATGGCGAAGATCAGCCGCGCCGCGGTGGAGTTGCTGGCCCCCGCGCCCACGAACACGATGCGGACATCCCCGATCTTCCTCCCCGTCACCGCGAGGGCGTTGACCAGACCCGCCAGGATCACGGTCGCCGTCCCCTGCTGGTCATCGTGCCACACGGGGATCTCCGCCCGCTCGCGCAGCTCGTCGAGGATACGGAAGCACTTGGGCTGCGCGATGTCCTCGAGGTTGATGCCCCCGAACGACGGCTGGAGCAGCAGAACGGTCTCGATGATTCGCTCCGGGTCCTTCGTGTCGAGCATGACGGGAAACGCATCGACGCCGCCGAGGTACTTGAACAGCAGCGCCTTTCCCTCCATCACGGGCAGGCCGGCCTTCGGCCCGATGTCGCCGAGGCCGAGCACGCGCGTGCCGTCGCTGACGACCCCCACCGTGTTCCACTTGTTGGTGTGCTCGTACACCTTCTCCGGGTGGGCGGCGATGTCCCTGCACGGAGCGGCCACGCCGGGCGAGTACCAGATGGCGAAATCGTTGAAATCGCGCACCCGGCACTTCAGCCCCGTCTCGATCTTGCCGCGGTAGAACGGGTGCAGCGCCAGCGCATCGCGCGCAGGCTGTTCGGCCTTGCGTTTCAGCTCTTCCGCGATCGGATCCGGTGGGTCGGTCATGCGCGTGGGAAACCGTTCAGGGACCCGGAATGGCGATGCCCTTGTCGGCCACGAAGGCGCCGAAGTCGCGGTCGACGCTCTGGATGTGATTGACGAGCCAGCCGGCGATGAAGAGCCGTATCGAATCGGCGAGGCCTTTGGTCGCGCCCTCCTCCTCCAGGTCCTCCTCGATCGTGGTCAGCATGCGGCGGAACTCGCCGTGCCGGGCCTTGTGCTCCTCGAGGCCCGGATAGGCGTGCGTCTGCATGAATCCCTCCTCGGCCGAGAAGTGGAGCCGGGTGTAATCCACGAGCAGGCCCAGCGTTTTCGCGATCTCCACCTCGCCCTGGCGGCGCTCGACCGCCGACGCCAGTTTGTTCAGGCGATCGAACAGCGCCCGGTGCTGTCCGTCGATCAGTTCCACGCCCACCGACATATCGTCCGTCCACTCGACTTTCTTCATGCTTTGACTGGGAGTTCCGAGGTTATGGGGACACCTGATGTTTCGGCGGTGATCAGCGGGCCTCGTCGTACTCGCCCTGGCGATAGGGCTGGAGGGCGCGGGGCGGTCCCACGATGGTCTGCACGATGAACGCATGGCGGAGACCGCCTCGGCCGTGCATCTCGCGCGCGAGGGCCGTGAGGCCGGCGCCTCTCTCCATCGTGCCGCCGCTCCCCCCGAGAGGCGCCGTCGGGCCGATCCGGATGCGAGGCAGGGCGACGCCCGCGATCCGCACGGCGGACGCCATGGCCCCGTGGAGGTCCGGCGTCCGCCGCCCGCCGACGGATTCCACGGCTGCATAGTGGTCCTCCGCCGCGACCGGCTCGGCGGCGGCGACCTGCGGCGGGAAGGGAGGAGGCGGCGGCGCAGGCATCGTCGCCGGCGCTCCCTGCGCGGGGCGGAAATGGGGCCGTCGGTCGTGCCGTCGGGGCCGTTCACGGGGGCCCTGGGGCTGGGGATGGCGCACGGTCCCGGGCGGGAGGGGCGGCGGGACCGGCGGAGGCGCGGGCCGGCGCACTCCGCCCGCCAGTCGTTCCAGCAGCTCGCGCAGCTCGTCCTCGGGCGAGCCCACCATCTCGGGCGGAAGCCCAGGCGGAGTCGCGGCCGGCTGCCGCGGCTTCCCGCCCATCGGAGGCGGGGCCGGCTTCTGCGTGCGTTTCTTCGAGGCGCTGACGATGTTCCCGACGACCCAGAGCACCAGCACGACCAGGCCGATCAAGGTCTCCGTCGCGTCCGCCCTGATGACGTTCTCAAGCATATCGCGCGGTTACGATTGCGGGTGAGCGCCGGATGGCGATTCCGATTGCGATCGCGATCGGAATCGGGGAGACGGCATCATGGTTGCTTCCCGTGGTCGGGTTTCTCCTCGCCGCCCGCGATGGACTCGCGCATCGAGGTGTCGGCCATGATGTTCTGCATCCGGTAGAAGTCCATGACACCGAGCCGGCCGGCGCGGAAGGCCTCGGCGATCGCCAGCGGGACCTCGGCCTGCGCCTCGATGACCTTCGCCTGCATCTCCTGTACGCGGGCGCGCATCTCCTGTTCGAAGGCGACCGCCATCGCCCGCCGCCCCTCGGCCTCGGCCTGGCGCAGCTTCTTGTCGGCCTCGGCGCGCTCGGTCTCCAGCAGGGCGCCCACGTTGGCCACCTCGCGGGCGCCGCTGACGCCGGCCACGCTGACATCGGCGATATCGATGGACACGATCTCGAACGCCGTCTGCGAGTCCAGACCGCTCTCCAGCACCTTGCGGCTGATGTGATCGGGGTTCTCCAGGACGTCCTTGTACGAGCCCGAGGAGCCGATGGCGCTCACGATGCCCTGCCCCACGCGGGCGATGATCGTGTCCTCCGTCGCGCCGCCGACCAGCCGGTCGAGGTTGGTGCGGACGGTTACGCGCGCCTTGACCAGCAACCGGATGCCGTCCTTGGCCACGGCGTCGAGCATCGTCGTGCCCTTGCCCGGATCCGGGCAGTCGATGACCTTCGGATGGACGCTCGTCCGCACGGCGTCGACCACATCGCGGCCCGCCAGGTCAATCGCGGCGGCGCGCTGGAACGGCAGGGGGATGGTGGCCTTGTCCGAGGCGATCAGGGCGTTGATCACATCCATCACGTGCCCGCCCGCGAGATAGTGGGCCTCCAGGGCGTCGGAGTCCATCTCGATGCCGGCCTTCACGGACATGATGCGGGCATCGACGATGAGCGTCGGCGGCACGCCGCGAAGCTTCATGCCCAGGAGCTTGAAGATGCTCACCGGGGCGCCGGACATCCACGCGCGCACCCAGACCTTGAGAAAATAGAGGAACAGCCCGAAGAGAATCAGGCCCAACACCGCCAGCACAGCGAACAACAATATCGCCCAGGGCATGACGCGGCTCCTTTCCAGAACTCAGACGACACCCGTCGGATGCACAGAATATCCTCCCGCTCCGTTCCTTTTCAATGCCAAACCGCGACGCCCGATTCGCGCGCGGAGGACACGCGGCGAGGGCGCCGCGTCCCCGGGGCGTCACGTCACACCGTCGCGCCCCTCTGCGCCACCGTTCGAGACGGCGCGCGAGGCGTTACTTCGCCGCCCGCTTCTCCGAGGCGCCGACGATGACGTCGAGCACGTCGTTGAGGGTCAGGAGACCGGTGACCTCGTACTTGTCGTTGGTCACGAGGATCAGCGGCTGACGGGTGACCCTCATCCGCGGCATGACGTGGTCCACGAGGGTCGCCTCGGCCACGAACTGGGGGGGACGCATGTAGTCGCGCGCGACCTTGCCGCCGGACTCCGCATCGGACAGCACGTCGAAGATGTGGACGAAGCCGAGAAACTTCTTCTGCGTCGCATCCCAGACGGGGAAGCGGTTGACGATCCGGCTGCGGGCGAATTCGGTCAGCTCCGCCGCCGGCATGTCCGCGGGCACCGAGACGATGCGGTCGCGGGACACCATGATGTCGCGGCACCGGATGCCGCTCAGGTCGAAGACGCCCCGGATCATCCGGCTTTCGTTGGACGTGAGCGCCCCGCTCTGTCCGCCCTCGGCGGCCAGATGAAGCAGCTCTTCGCGCGTCAGGAACGGCTGCTGCGCCTGCTCGGCCGCTTTCCGGCCGACGAGCAGCCGGACGATGAACACGATGATCCAGCGCAGGGGGGCCAGGACGCGCGCGGAGACCTCCAGCGCCCATGCGAAGGGCAGCGTGCGATGATGCGGCAGGCTCTGGAACCACGCCTTCGGCAGGTACTCGTTGAACACCAGGATGATCAGCGTCATCAGGATGCCGGCCACCGTGGGCGCCCACGCCCAGGGGAGCCGGCTCGAAAGGCTGGTGGCCAGCACCGCGACGATGACGTGGCAGAGGTTCGTGCCGACCAGCGTGGTGCCCAGCAGGAGGTCCGGCCGTTTGAGGAAGTCTTCCAGCACCGCCGCACCGCGGACCTTGTGCTGCACGAGGTGGCGCAGGCGCAGCCGGTTGATCGAGATCACGCCGGTCTCCATGCCGGCGAAGAAGGCGGCGCCGACGAGCCCCAAGAGCAGGAGCAGGATCCGGAGCGCATCGCTCACGACGGTTCCTCCCCGGTGAGCCGTTCGATCTGCGCCAGGGTCATCCGGTTGCGGTCGGTCTGCAGCACGGTCACCCGGCATCCCTGCGCCTCGACCACCTCGTTGGCCGCCAGGAGGTGTCCGGCATGATAGGCCGCCCATCCCGCGAGACGGTCCGCCCCCTCGGCCACCAGGTTCAGGTCCAGCCGGCGGTTGATGTCGGCGAGACTGTACCCGGCATCCACCAGCCACCGGCCGGGTCCCGCCTCCTGGAAGACCGGACGCGGGCGGCTGAGCTCGTGGTACACCTCGCCGGCGACCCGCTCGAGGATGTCGCCGCGCGTGATCACGCCCGACGTGCCCCCGTACTCGTCGACGACCACGGCCAGGCGCCGTCGCTCGCGCTGGAACTGGGCGAGCAGGCGGTTCAGCGGGAGGCTTTCGGGCACGAAGTAGGGCGGTATCCGCGCGGCCTCCACGCCGTGCGCGGGATCGAGCAGGAAGCGGCGCGCGTCGAGGAAGCCCTCCACCTCGTCCAGGCGCCCGCGGTACAGCAGCAGGTGGCGCCGGCGGGCCTTGCGCACCCGCTCCGGATAGGTCGCGGGGTCATCCTCCAGATCCAGGCCGATCAGGTCCACGCGGGGCGTCATGACGTCCGACGCCCGCATCTGCTCCATCTCGATGATCGCCTTGATCATCGAGAACTCCTCCGCGTCGATGATCCCCTCCTGGCTGCTGATGTCCACCACCGTCGCGAACTCCTCGTTGCTCAGCGAACCGGAGGCGGGCCGGAACAGGTGCTCGAACGTCCGGGTGATCTTCTCCAGCCCCCAGCGCAAGGGGGCGAGAAGGGTGATGAGGGGCGGCATGAGGAAGGAGTAGGCCGTCGCCATCTGCCGCGTGAACAGCAGGCCGAAGTGCTTCGGGCCGTACTCGCCGAAGACCAGCAGGAGGAGGGTGATGCCGGCGATCGAGATGGCCTCCGCGTGGGTCGGGCTGAACCGGGCGGCGATCCGGAAGCTCAGGGCGGAGGCGACGAAGTTCACCCCCGTGTTCAGGATGAGGATGGTCGAGAGCAAGCGCGTCGGCCGCCCCAGCAGCCGGTGGATCCGATCGCCCAGGCCCGGCCGCTCCTGGTTGATGCGCCGGATCTTGAGCGGGTCGAGGGAGAAGAAGACCGTTTCCGAGCTGGAGCAGAACCCGGAGAGGATCAGAAGTACCACGAGCGCGCCGACTTGTGCTATAAGCGTCGCCGTCATGCGAGAGCGATTGTACCGGGGAATCGGAAGAAGGAAAGAACGGAAGATCGGGAGCGCCGCGCGACCATGAACATGAAGGAATTCTCCGTGGCCACCCATCGCCGCACGCAGCTGGTGCCGATCACGCGCCAGGTGCAGGAGGCGGTGGATATCCTGGGGCTCAAGGACGGGACCGCCACGGTGTTCGTGCCCCATACGACCGCCGGCATCACGATCAACGAGAACGCCGACCCCGACGTGGCCGTCGACGTGGAGCAGGTGATGGACACGCTGGTGCCGTGGGAGGGCGACTACGCCCACTCCGAGGGCAACACCGCCGCCCACGTGAAGGCCAGCCTCATCGGCTCGTCGATCCAGGTGCTCGTCCGCGACGGCCGCGTGCTGCTCGGGACGTGGCAGGGCATCTTCCTGTGCGAGTTCGACGGTCCGCGACACCGGTCGGTCTGGGTCGGCTAGCGCCTTCCGCGACGCTGTGCACGGTTATATGACGTCGATGCGCGTCCTCCTCGTCACGCCGCCGATGGTCCAGTTCAACACGGCCTACCCGGCCGCGCCGATGCTGGCGGCCTGGCTGCGGAGGCACGGGCACGAGCCGCTGCAGGAGGATCTCTCCCTCGCCCTGGCCCTCCGGCTTTTCTCCCCCGCCGGCGTCCGCGAGGTCGGCCGCACCCTCCGCCGCCGCTTTCCGGGCCGCTGCCGCCCTCCCGCCGTGGGCCATTTCCTGCGGCACGCCGGGCGCATCGAATCCGCCGTGGCCGGCGCCGTGGCGTTCCTGCGGGGGAGCGCGCCCGAGCTCGTCGGCCTCATGACCCGCGCCGGCGGCCTGCCCGAGGGCCCTCGCTTCGAGGCGGTGGAATCGATTCCGCGGGACTCCGATCGGGACGCCCGGGCGCGGTGGCGGGCCAGCCTGTTCCTGGACGAGATCGCCGATGCCGTGCGGGCCGGTGTCGATCCGCGCTTCGAGCTGGCCCGGTACGCCGAGCGGCTGGCCGCCGACGTGCCGTCCTTCGACCCCCTCGCGCGCGCGCTGGCGGGAAGGCGGACCCTGATCGACCGCTGGATCGACGAGGCGGCGGATCGCGCGTGGCGGCTTCACCGCCCGCACGCCGCCGGTTTCACCGTCCCCTTCCCCGGCGCCTTCTACGGCGCCTGCCGCATCGCCCGCCGCATGAAGGCCGCGGACCCCTCCCTCCCCACCATCCTCGGGGGCGGCTACGTCAACACTGAGCTCCGCGAGATGAACGACCCGCGCGTTTTCGACGGCTTCGATTTCATCGTGTACGACGACGGCGAAGTGCCGTTGCTCCGCATCCTCGAGCACGTGCAGGGCCGCCGTCCGCTCGACGGTCTCGTGCGCACGAAGGTCCGACGCCGCGGCCGGGTGGTCTGGCGCCACGATCCCGGCGCGGGCGGCGTCCGGCACCGCGACCGGCCGGCGCCCGAGTTCCCGCACCTCGCGCGCGCGGGCTACCTTCCGATGGCCGAGAGCCCCAATCCCATGCACCGCCTGTGGTCCGAACGGCGCTGGATCAAACTCCCCCTCGCCCACGGCTGCTACTGGCGCCGCTGCGCGTTCTGCGACACGTCGCTCGACTACATCCGCCGTTTCGACCCGGCGGAGGCCGACCGCGTGATCGGCTGGATGCGGCGCGCGATGGACGACACCGGCGAGCGGTCGTTCCACTTCGTCGACGAGGCCGCGCCCCCGGCCCTGCTCCAGGCCCTGGCCCGCCGCCTGCGGGAACGACGGCTGGACGTGGAATGGTGGACGAACATCCGCTTCGAATCCTCGTTCACACCCGCCCTGGCCCGCGCCATGGCCCGCTCGGGCTGCATCGCCGTCACCGGCGGTCTCGAATGCGCGCAGGACCGGCTCCTGCGGCTGATGCACAAGGGCTTCGACCTTCCGGCGGCCACGCGCGTCGCCCACGCCTTCGCCTCGGCCGGCCTGCTGGTCCATGCCTACCTGATGTACGGGTATCCGACGCAGACGGTCCGGGAGACCGTCGATGCGCTGGAGTACGTCCGCCAGATGTTCGCCGCCGGCTGCCTCCATTCGGCGTACTGGCATCGGTTCGCCCTGACGGTGCACAGCCCGGCCTTCCGGGATTCGGAACGCCTGGGGCTTCGGCTTTCCAACCCCCGGAAAGACCGCCGGCTCTTCGCCCGCAACGAAGCGGCCTTCGAGGAGACGGGAGGGGCGGATCACGGCCGGCTGGGGTCCGGCCTGCGAAAGGCCGTCTACAACTTCATGCTGGGCATCGGGCTGGACACCGACGTGCGGGAGTGGTTCGATTTACCCGTCCCAGAAACCACTTTCCCTCGCGGCTTTGTTCGGCGGACGATGCGGAGGCGATCCGAGACATGAATACCGGAATCCGGGGGGAATCGGAGGGCGGGACGAAGGACCCGCATGGCGGGCCCCGGTGGAGACGCCGCGTCGCGGGATGCCTGCTGCTCGCGCCCTTCCTGGGATCGCAGGCGTGGTCCCGGGACGCGGCGCCGCCGCCCTATCTCGACACCGCGCGCCCCGTGGACGAACGCGTACACGACCTGGTGTCGCGGCTGACGCTCGAGGAGAAGGCGGCGATTCTGAACCACCGGGGCACGACCGTCGAGCGGTTCAGGATCCGCGCCGATCAATGGAACCAGTGCCTGAACGGCGTCAAGTGGGACCGGCCGACGACGCTCTTCCCGATCTGCCTCGCGATGGCGGCGACGTGGGACACCCAGCTCGTTCGGGAGGTCGCGACGGTGCTGTCGGACGAGGCGCGCGCGATCTACAACGGCTGGCGCCTCGATCCGAACGCCCCCGGCGAGCACAAGGGGCTGATCTACCGGGCGCCGGTGGTCAACATCGGGCGCAACCCGTACTGGGGCCGCAACCACGAGGCCTGGGGCGAAGATCCATTTCTGTGCGGTCGGATGGCGGTCGCCTACGTGCAGGGCCTGCAGGGCGACGATCCCAGGCACCTCAAGCTCGCGGCCACGCTGAAGCACTTCGCCGTGAACAACGTCGAGACGGATCGTCAGAAACTGAGCGCCGCCGTGCCGGAGCGGATGCTGCGCGAGTACTGGCTGCCGCACTTCCGCGAGGCCGTGGTCGAGGGCAGGGCGCAGTCGCTGATGGCGTCCTACAACGCCATCAACGGCACGCCGAACAACATCAACCGCTGGCTGCTCACCGACGTGCTGAAGAACGAATGGGGGCACGAGGGTTTCGTCGTCTCCGACCTCGGCGGAGTCCGCACCATGGTGCAGGGGCATGCGGGCGGGAGGATGGACTACGTCGATGCCGTGGCGCAGTCGGTGATGGCCGGCTGCGACTTTTCGGACAAGGAGTATGAAGCGAACATCCCCGCCGCCGTGCGCGCGGGAAAACTGACGGAGCGGCGGCTCGATGACGCCGTCTTCCGCGTCCTGCGGGTGCGTTTCCGGCTGGGCGAGTTCGATCCCTTCGACACGGTGGCCTACAGCCGGATTCCGACCCGCGTGATCTGCAGCCCGGAGCACCGGGCCGTCGCCCTCAAAGCCGCGCGGGCATCGATCGTTCTGCTGAAGAACACGGGGGGCCTGCTTCCGCTTGACCGGGAGAAGCTCAAGCGGATCGCGGTGATCGGGCCGCTCGCCGACCGGGTGGTGCTGAACAACTACAGCGGGAAGGCGGGGGCGACGGTCTCGGCGTTGCAGGGCATCCGCGAACGCGCCGCGGCGGGGACGGCGATCCTCCACGCGGCGGGGTGCGATGTCGTGGCGGGCCCGGCGGGGAACGCGGAGGCGGACCGGGGCGCCGGTTCCGGCAGCGGCGCCGGCGGGAAGGTGTCGGTCGCCGCGGCGACGGAAGCGGCGCGCGAAGCGGACGTGGCGCTGGTGTTCGTCGGAACCGACGCGCGGGTGGAGCATGAGGGCCGTGATCGAAAGACGCTCGGCCTGCCCGGCGCGCAGGAAGAGATGGTCCGCGCGGTGCTCGCGGCCAATCCAAGGACGGTGGTCGTCGAGATGAGCGCCGGCCCCCTGACCGTGCCGTGGCTGAAGGAGCACGTCCCCGCCATCCTGCAGGCGTGGTGGGCGGGCGAGGAGGGCGGGCACGCAGTAGCCGATGCCTTGTTCGGCGAAGTCAACCCGGCCGGCCGCCTTCCTCACACGGTCTATGCTTCCGAGGCGCAGGTGCCGCCCCGGGACGTCTACGACATCAGCCGGGGCTTCACCTACATGTACCTGAACGGAGAACCGCTGTTCGCCTTCGGCCACGGCCTGAGCTACACGGAGTTCGCCTACTCGGGCCTGCGCGTCTCCGAGGAGACGATCCCGGCAACCGGCGGGACGATCGTCAGCCTGGAGGTGGAGAACACCGGTTCGCGCGCCGGCGACGAGGTGGCGCAGATCTACGTGCGCCAGGTGGAGAGCACGGTGAAGCGGCCCGTGAAAGAGCTGCGGGGATTCCGGCGGGTCGCCTTGAAGGCCGGCGAGCGACAGACCCTCCATTTCCCCCTGCCGGCCGCGAAGCTCGCGTCCTGGGACGAGCGCGCGCATGCCTTCGTCCCCGAGGCCGGCGCGTATGAGATCATGGCCGGCGCATCGTCCGCCGACATCCGGGCCAGGGCGGTCCTTCGGGTGCGGTGAGGACGACGGACCGGTGGGGCCGGGACCCGGGCGCGTGCTGAGCCGCCGTCCACCTGCCCTCACGGGCGCGCTGCAGACCGGCTGGCGGATGGCAGGGGGAAACGCGAAGCCGAAGGAATGAGGGATGGAGATCCTCTCGCGCCGCCGCCGTATTGACATCTGCCGCGCCAATGTTCTTGCCCACCGCCCCGCCATGTGCATAATGGTGAGGATGTAATCTTCCATCCGCGGCTTTTCCCTGTTACAGACGTGGGCCTGGGTTGTGTGAAGAGGTCTTTGCGACCATGAGAGCCATCATCATCGGGGCGGGCAATGCCGGCCGGAACCTCGCCGCCAAGCTGTGCGCCGAGAAGTACGATGTCGTGGTCATCGACCGCGATCCGGCCGCCCTGGAGGTCCTCCAGGAGGATCTCGACGTCCTGACGATCGAGGGATCGGGATCCAACCCGGCCATTCTCAAGAAGGCCGACATCGAAGGCGCGGAGCTGCTGGTGGCGGTGACCAATCAGGACGAGGTGAACATCCTCGCCTGCATATGCGGCCGCCTGGCGGACGTGAAACACAGGGTCGCGCGCGTCTCCAGCCCGGATTTCCTGGACGGGGCGGGCATCCTGCGACTTCGGGAGGTCGGGGTTGACCTGGCCGTGGATCCGCGCCAGGAGTGCGCCGCGGAGATGGCGAACCTGCTGCGGCTGCCCGGGACCCAGGAGGTGATCGACCTGCTGGAGGGCCGCGTGCTGGCGGCGGGATTCAAGGTTTCGGCCGACAGTCCGCTGCTGCGATACACCCTGGCGGATTGCCCGGAGGCCGAGCTGCTGAGGACGGTCCGATTCATCGCCCTTCAGCGGGACCGCGATGTCTCCATCCCCTTCGGCGACACCCGGTTCATGGTGGGCGACGATCTCTACGTGGTCGGACAACCCGACCTGCTGCCGCCGTTCCTGGACGTGGTGTACCCCGACCGCCCCATCATCCGGAAGGTGATCATCGCCGGCGGGGGGGGACTGGGCATGTCGCTGGCGCGCCAGCTGGAGTCGTCGCGGCTCGAGGTGGTGCTGGTGGAGCAGAACCCGGCGGTGGCCCAGGAGTGTTCGGGGGTGCTGACCCGCGCGCTGGTCATCCACGGCAGCATCCTGAACGAAGAAACGCTCGAGAACGCGGGCGTCGGCGACTCCACCGCCTTCGTGTCGGTGCTGGGCGACGACGAGAACAACATCATCAGTTGCCTGTTGGCCCAGAAGGCGGGCGCCTGCCTGACCATCGGCAAGGTCGCCAAGCCGGAGTACGTGCCCGTGGTCAACAGCCTGAGTCTGCTCGACCGGGCCATCAGCCCGCACCTGTCGGTGGTCAACGCCATCCTGCATTTCGTGCGGGGCAAGAACGTGAAGGAGGCCGCCCAGTTTCATACGTTGCCGGGCGAGCTCCTGGACGTCGTCATCGGCCCGGGGCACGGATGGCGGGGCAAGGAGATCCGCGGCCTCCGCATGCCCAAGGGGATCATCATCGCGACGATGGAGCGTCACGGCGAAGTCCGGGTGCCGACGGGCGACCTCGCGCTGCAGACGGGCGACCGGCTCGTGCTCTTCGCCCTGCCGGAGGCGGTCCGGAAGATCGAAGGGCTTTTCGACCGCTGAATCGGGTGGACCATGAAGATCCTCACGGTTCTGCGTGTCCTGTCTTCTGTTCTGCTCATTCTCGGCATGGCCATGGCCGTCTCAGCCGGGATCAGCGTGCTCATGGCGGATCCCCGGACGGCCGTCAACGCGCTTCTCTGGAGCAGCCTCATCCTCCTGCTGCCCGGATTCGGTCTCCGGTGGCTCACCCCGGCCGCGGGCGATCTCTCCGCCCGCGACGGCCTGGCCATCGTGACATCGGGCTGGTTCATCGCGGCCGCAGCGGGGGCGCTTCCGTACCAGCTCTCAGGCACCATCGCGGGATTCACCGCGGCGGTGTTCGAATCCGTCTCGGGTTTCACCACCACCGGTGCATCGGTCATCGCCGCGGTCGAGCCTGTCGCCAAGGGCATCCTCTTCTGGCGCGCCACGACGCACTTTCTCGGCGGCATGGGCATTCTGCTGCTGTGCATCGCCATTCTCCCCTCGCTGGGAGCGGGCGGCGTGCAGCTCTACCGCGCGGAGATGGCAGGTCCGACCAAGGACCGGCTCACACCCCGATTGGCAGATACCGCACGCATCATGTGGACCCTCTATGTCCTCCTGTGCGCCTTGGAGATCATCCTGCTGCGATTGGGCGGCATGCCCTGGTTTGATGCCGTCTGCCACGCCTTCGCCACCATCGCCACCGGCGGATTCTCCACCCGCACCGCCAGCATCGCCGACTTCCATAGCCTCTACATCGAATTGGTCGTGGTTTCCTTCATGCTCGTCGGCGCCGTCAACTTCGTTCTTCATCATGAGCTGCTTCGCGGTCGAAGCCCTGCCGTCTACCTGCGCGACACGGAATTCCGTTTTTTCGCTTTGATTGTCACACTGGCTGTCCTGTCAGTCGCGGCGAATGTGTGGGGGACGAGCCGCTGTTCTCCCGGGCAGGCGCTGCGTCAGAGCCTCTTCTCGGTGTCCTCGATGATCTCCACGACCGGCTTCTGCACCACCGATTTTGACCGCTGGCCGAACTACTCGAGGTTTGTTCTGCTCATCGTCATGGTGTTCGGCGGCTGTGCCGGGTCGACTGCGGGCGGCATGAAGCAATTCAGGGTGGTCGTCGCACTGAAAGCCGTTGCGCGACGGACTCGTCTTCTCTTTCGGCCCCAAGCCGTCTACTCCGTCAAGATGGATGGCAAGCCGGTGGCCGAGCCGGTGGCCTCCGCGATTCTCACCTTCTGCCTTCTGTATGTCGTGGTGCTCGTGAGCGCTACCGCGGCGATGTGCCTGTTCGTCCCGGACATCGTCACGGCCCTGTCGGCCGTGATCGCCACCACGGGCGGTGTCGGCCCCGGCTTGGGCATGGTCGGACCTTCTCAGAACTATGCCGGCGTTCCCGCGGCCGGCCAGTGGGTGCTGATCGGCTGCATGCTTGCCGGACGGCTTGAGTTCTATACCCTGCTCGCCATATTCTTCCCCAGTTTCTGGAGAAAGTAGCGGATGCATATCCGCATGGTTCTGAGGCTGGTCGCGTATGTAATTGTGGCGATGGGGCTATCGCTTGGCCTCTGCTATGGGCTGGCCCACGCGCTCGGCGATCCGAAGCCCTGCCATTACGGTTTCGGCGTGTCGGCGGCCGGCGTCGCGGCCGTCGGCCTCCTGCTGTGGCTGGCCACCCGCGGCCCGCCCGCGGAGCTGACCCGCCGCGACGGCTACGGGGTGGTCACCTTCGGCTGGATCGCCGCCGCCCTCGCCGGCGCCTTCCCGTACGTGCTCAGCGGCGCCATCCCCTCCTACCCCGCCGCCGTCTTCGAGACCATGTCGGGCCTCACCACGACCGGCGCCTCGGTGATCGCGGTGGTCGAACCGATGCCGCGCAGCGTGCTGTTCTGGCGCGCCCTGACCCATTTCTACGGAGGCATGGGCGTGCTGATCCTCGTCGTCGCCGTCCTGCCGCTGATCGGCACCGGCGGCATGCAGCTCTTTCGAGCGGAAATGCCCGGACCCACCAAGGACCGACTGACGCCGCGCATCGCGACGACGGCCAAGCTCCTGTGGGCGGTGTACGTCGGTCTCGTCGTCATCGAGATGCTCCTGCTGCGGCTGGGGGGGATGAGCTGGTTCGACGCCGTCTGCCACTCCTTCGCCACGATCGCCACGGGCGGATTCTCCACGCGCACGGCCAGCATCGGCCACTACCACAGTCCCTTCATCGAGATCGTCGTGACGGTCTTCATGTTCCTCGCCGGCGCCAACTTCGCCCTTCATTTCCGGGCGCTGCGCGGCGAGTTTCGACCCTTTCTCCGCGATTCGGAGTTCAAGTTCTACATCCTCACGGTCAGCTTCTCGTCCCTCTTCATCGCCGCCCACCTCATGGCCTCCGAGTTCTATCGGGACTTCGGCGCCGCCCTGCGAACGTCGGCCTTCGCGGTCGTCTCCATGGTCACGACCACGGGATTCGCGACGGACGATTTCGACCGCTGGCCGGGGGTGGTGAGGCTCCTGCTGGTCCTGCTGATGTTCATCGGCGGCTGCGCCGGGTCGACCGCCGGCGCCATGAAGCACGTGCGCGTGCTGGTGGCCCTGAAGGCGGTCGCCCGCGAGATCAAGACGTGGGTGCGGCCGAAGGCCATCATCCAGGTCAAACTCGACGGCGCGGCGCTGGAATCGAGCGCGGTGGCGAATATCGTGGCCTTCGTCATCATCTACCTGGGCGTCTTCGCGGGCGCCAGCTTTCTTATGGCCTTCTACTTCCCGAACGATCTGGTCAGCGCCGCCACCAGCGTGGCCGCCACCCTGGGCAACGTCGGCCCCGGCCTCAACGCCGTGGGCCCGACGATGAACTACTCCCAGATCCCCGGCTCCGGCCTGACGATCCTGACGCTCTGCATGCTGCTGGGACGGCTGGAGCTGTTCACCGTGCTCGCGCTGTTCCTGCCGTCGTTCTGGAAGAAATGAGCGATGATCGTCCCGTACCAGGTGGACGTGGTAATCGCGAGGTGGCCGGTAACCAATTTCGTCCTAAGGCGGCGGGCCGTAATCCATCGGTTCTAACCGCTCAACGCTCTGGCTCCAATCCGTCCGTTCCTCCGTGCAACCGCGCCGCCTTCTGAGACTGTTCCGCCACCCTTTCCACGATGGAACAATCCGGGTCGCGAGGCCGTAGTCCCCCTGGCCCTGATGTCCTCCTGCGGTATCGGCAAATGCAAGGAGGCCGGCATGCGTGGTGGTGAGGACCGATCATGCCGGCCTCGGCATGTTACGGTACGCCCGGCCTGCCGGTTGTGCAAGCGGGCGTCCGATTCCGGACACGGCGGCGGGGCCGTGGTCGCGCGTATCTGTCCAGCGCCCGCTCAACCTCTGTGCCCTGGGGGTCGATAGCGCCTCACGGCGCCGCTACAAACAGCGGGCCGACAGCGCAACCGGTTTGTAGCGTGCCCGTGAGGGCATAGACGCAACCTCACGGGTTCGCGCGTTGGGGATGCGGTGCCCTCACCGCGTCCGTGGTCCGCTCTTGCAGTCGCCGAATCACGAACTTCAGCGTAGGATGCCCGGCCTGCAGGCGCCGCTGCAGGCGGCGCGGGTCCATGTGCGAAAAGCGGAGTTGGCATGAGCAGCGATCCGTCATCGATTTTCATTCTTGACGAGGCGACCCGGCGACGATTCCTCCGGTTGGCGCACGGCCCGTGGGGCGGCAGGCGCCTGCGCGTCGAACTGAGCGCCTGCGAGAATCCGTTCTGCCACTGTTCGGACGTGTCCTTCCGCTGCGCTCCGGAGGACTCTCCGTCTCCGCAGCCGCAGCAGGGCCTGTGCTTCGCCCTCGATGTCATCGAGCGGGAGGTTTCGCGCACCGACCCCGAGAAACCGACCCTGGAATCCCTGGCGCTGGCTGAGGCCGTCGTTGCGGAACTGGGAGAGCGCGACTGGGAATGGCTGTACGATGAGTTCCTCCACGCCAAGCACAAGGCGATGGAAGATATCGATCTCCTGGAATTCGATCCGGTCTTTCCGCCGAAGGCGATGGCCGGCGAGGGCATCATGGTCCAGTACCGCGAGATTCTCCCCTTCGCGATGCCGTTCCCCTTCAAGATCGGTGGGGCGCAATGGCTCGCGGACGATGCGTACTGTATCGAGCCGCACTGCACATGCCGCGACGTGCTCATCCGGTTTCTTCATATCCGCGACACGCCTGTCGGTAGAGGCGCTCGAGTGAAGGAGAAGACGCCCGATGTCTTCTACAACTATCAACGCGGAACCTTGAGAACCGCGCAGGAGCCGGCGCCCGGACAGCCTTCGATCAGCGAACTGGTCGACACCATGAAGCGGGCGCATCCCGATTTCGATCGTGAGGCCGAGTACCGGCATCTGCAACTGAAGATGCTCTTCGTGCGCGCCCTGCTCAAGTCCCCGCAGGAATCGGCGACGCACGAGCCTGCGCCGCCGGCGCCCGGCCGGAACGATCCGTGTCCCTGCGGAAGCGGCAAGAAGTTCAAGAAGTGCTGCGGGAAATAGGCCGCAGGCCAGGGGGCGGCGCGGCTCCATCGCGCCCATGCCGATCAGATCTCGAACGGATGTGCCCTGGCCGGATCGAGACCGAGGAGAAACTCCTGCACGGGAATGCAGGGAATGCCGTCGAGCAGCAGACGGTCGCGACCTACTGCTTCCATTTTTCGACTCACTATGGAGATAACGATTCCCTTTTGACAGAGACTGACTGGTTGTCAAATGCCGACTGCCCATCGTCGGTCGCGCGATGCCCCCATGGCGTTTCCTCTCTGCCGCGCTGGGCCTGCTCTCGATCCCTCTTCGACTTGAAGAGATGGCCCATGATCATGCCCTCCGCGGGAGAAGATAGGCCGTCGCACGGACCGGGTCATGCAAAAACCGCCGGGCACGAAGCCCGCGCCTGCCCGCCCCCGCGCCGGCACACCGGACCTGCCGTCAGATCCGCCATGGCGCGCGCATGGCGCGCGACCGCAAGGCGTTGGCCTCCGGGTCGCCGATGAACTCCTCCTTCACCGGATCGAACTCCAGGGTGCGTCCCAGCCACACGCAGAGGTTCGCGCCATGGCAGGTGGTCATCGTGCGGTGACAGACGCCGGGATGGGCCACGGTGGGACGCCGGCTTCGGACGCAGTCCAGGAAGTCGCGCATGTGGTCCAGCGGCCGGCCCGCGCGCGCGGCGTACTCGGCCAGGATCCGGTCGTGCTCGCGCAGCAGGGCGGGCGAGGAGACTTCGGGCATCGAGTACCCGTCGGCCACCGACACCCATCCTTCGTCGCCCTCGAACCGCACCCCGCAGGAGCCATGCCAACCCTGGCGGGTGAGCACCAGTTTGATGCCGCTGGCGAACGTGCAGGTGACGCCTTCGCCCCCGTCGTCGCCCGCGTATTCATACTTCACCGCCGACGTCTCGTCGGCCTCCATCGCCATCTGGCACTGGCTGATGGTATGGCTGCCCCACTCGCCGATGCTGCCCGTGTGGAAATCGCGCTGCCCGTGCCATCCGCCGCGCACGTAGCGGGCGTTGTACGGCCGCCAGGGCGCCGGCCCGAGCCACAGATCCCAGTCGAGTTCGTCCCGCGGCGGCTCCGGCTCCGTCGGCAGGTGCGCCAGCGCCGTACGGGCCGTACCGCCCGCGAGGTGCGCCCGCGCGGTGTGCAGCCGGCCCAGACGGCCGGTCCGCGCCAGCTCGGACGCGAACACGAAGTTCGCCATGCTGCGCCGCTGCGTGCCGGTCTGGAACACGCGCCCGCACCGGCGTGCCGTCGCCACCAGCGCCTGCCCCTCGGCGATGGTCATCGTGCCGGGCTTCTCGCAGTACACGTCCTTGCCTGCCCGCATGGCGAGCGACGAGGCCAGGGCATGCCATCGGTCGCTGGTCGCGATGAGAACCACGTCCAGGTCGGCGCGCTCGGCAAGGAACTCCCGGAGATCGCAATAGACCGCACAATCGCCGTTCCCGTATTTCTCATCGACCATCCGCTTCACCGCCTCGCGGCGGCCGCGCTGAACATCGCACACCGCCACGAACTGCACGTCCGATTCCTGCATCATCCAGCGCACATCCCCCGATCCGCGGCCGCCGATGCCGATGCCGCCGGCCACGATGCGCTCGCTCGGCGCCACCGCCCCACCCCGCCCCAGCGCGGAAGCGGGCACGATCCAGGGGGCGGCCGCCACCCCGCCCGCCGCGGCCGTGCGGCGGAGGAACTGACGGCGGGAGAGAACAGGAACGGATTCAGGGGTGTTCATGGGCGGGAGGAGGGTCCGTATTCGGGTTTCAGGTTTCGGGTTTCGGGTTTCAGGTTTCAGGTTTCAGGTTTGATCTCCCGGCGGTCCCTGCACCCGCAGCGCGTGCAGTCATCGACCCGCCGTTGACCGCCGCCATACAACGGGCGAGGAGCCGGTCTATTTTCCCTTGTTCCTCTTCCGGCGGTCGGCCTGGTATCGGGACGTGCGCTCGCGAACCGCTGCAGGTCCGTCTTCCGACCCCAGGAAGACCTTCAGGGCTCTCGCCACCTCACGGCCGTTGCGCCTGATGAGTGGATCCTCGGTCACCAGCACCACGCCCAATTGTCGCGCGAGCGCCACGTAGCAGGCGTCGTAAGCCGTCAGCCGGGCCTCCTTCCTCCCGGAAGCGCAACGTCGTTCCATCCGGGGCGAGGGCGCGATGAACCGTCGGCCGGGTCTAGTCGGCGAGCAGGCCGGCGATGGCGGCGGTCATGAAGCAGGCCAGCGAGCCGGCGACAAGGGCCTTGATCCCGAGGCGCGCGAGGTCGGCGCGGCGCGAGGGCGCCAGCGCGCCGATGCCGCCGATCTGGATGCCGATGGAGAGGAAGTTGGAGAAGCCGCAGAGCGCGTAGGTCGCGATGACGTAGGCGCGGTGGGAGATGTGAGGGACGGCGGGATCGGCGTAGTGTTTCGTGAGATCGGTATAGGCCACGAATTCGTTGAGGATGGTCTTCTCGCCGATGAGCCGGCCGACGGTCTGGCAGTCCTCCCATGGCGTGCCGAGCAGCCAGGCGATCGGAGAGCAGAGCCAGCCGAGAAGGGCCTCCAGACCGACATCCGGATGTCCGGCAAGCCCGCAGAGCGCCTTCACCCCCCAGTTGGCCATCGCGAGCAGCGACATGAACGCCACCAGCATCGCGCCGACGTTCAACGCAAGCTGGAGGCCCGTCGTCGCGCCGTTCGCCGCCGCATCGATGAGATTCACCGACGGGTCCTTGTACGCCACCTCGACCTTCCCCATCGTCTGCGGCCGGCCGGTCTCGGGCACCATCATCTTGGCGAGCACCAGCGCGGCGGGGGCGGACATCACGCTGGCGGCCATCAGGTGGCCCGCGATGTCGGGGCAGTACTGCTTGAGCATCAGCACGTAGGCCGCCATCACGCCGCCCGCCACCGTCGCCATGCCGCCGGTCATCACGCACATCAGCTCCGAGCGGGTCATGCCCTCCACGTACGGCCGGATCAGCAGCGGCGCCTCGGTCTGGCCGACGAAGATGTTGGCGGATGCCGACAGCGATTCCGCGCCCGAGATGCGGCAGGTGTGCGCCATGATGCGCGCAAAGAAGACCACCACCCGCTGCATGATGCCGAGGTAGTAGAGGATCGACATCAGCGACGAGAAGAACACGATGGTCGGCAGCACCTGGAACGCGAAGAAGAAGCCCAGGCTTTCCTTCTCGTCGGGCGCGTATCCGAGCGGGCCGAAGACGAACTTCGCGCCTTCGGCCTGGAAGGAGAGCAGCGTGGTGATGCCGGTGTTGACCTTGTCGAAGAACCACAAACCGGGGGCCGTCTTCAGGATGAGCGCCGCGAAGATCGCCTGCAGCGCGACGCCCCAGGCCACGGTCCGCCAGTTGATCGCGCGCCGTTTCTCCGAGAGCAACCACCCGGCGCCCACCATCGCGAGCAGGCCGAGAATACCCGTGAATCGCCCGAGGTCCATGCGCGCACTGTGTCACAAGCGCACCGGCGCCTCAATGCCGCAGATGACGTTCGACCCGGGGGGGCGGCTACATGCCAGCGCCTCCGCGCCAGGTCCGCAGCGCCTCCGCCGCGCGCGCGGCATGCGCGGCGGCCCGCGGACGCTTGCCGCGGGGCCCGGCGGGCAGCGGCGGGAGGATTCCCATGTTGGCCTTCATCGGCTGAAACGTCGCGGGTTCGGCGGCGCTGACGTAGCGGCACAGGGCGCCCAGCATCGTCTCCGGCGGCGGGGTGAGCAACGACCGGCCCTGAACCTTCCGCGCGGCATTCACACCGGCCAGCAAACCGGTGGCGATGTTGCCTAGATAGCCCTCCACACCGGTCAACTGCCCTGCAAGGAAGAGACCGGGGCGACAGCGGAATTCGAAGGTTGAATCGAGCAGCATCGGCGCATTGACGAACGTGTTCCGGTGCATCTGACCATGGCGCACGAACACCGCCCGCTCCAGGCCCGGGATCAGGCGGA
Organism: uncultured Verrucomicrobiota bacterium; assembly: GCA_964610105.1. Lineage (GTDB taxonomy): Bacteria > Verrucomicrobiota > Kiritimatiellia > PWTM01 > PWTM01 > CAZSUU01. Next base: position 31,357 of record CAZSUU010000040.1, read on the forward strand.
AGACACGCTCCTGCTCGCCGGCCCTGAGGTTGGTCTGGAAGCCGACCAGGTTGTAGAGGTCTCCGGCCAGATTGTCCTGCCGCAGCTGCACGACGGCGTGCGGCCGGCGACCGGTCCGCGGGTCCCGCAACCCCACCGGCCGCATGGGACCGAAGGCGAGCGTGTCCTTTCCGCGCGCGGCGAGCACCTCGACCGGCAGACAGCCTTCGAAGTAAGGCCCTTCGCCCGCCCGTACGCCGCCGCCCTGCTCCACGGCCCGCTCGAACTCGCGGAGCGGGGCCCTCTCCGCCCCCAGCAGGGCGTCGACGAATCGCTCGTACTCCTCCCGCGTGAACGGGCAGTTGAGGTAGTCCCCCTCCTCCTCCGCGCCGCGATTCCACCTCGACGCGCGAAAGGCGATCGCGGGGTCGATCGAATCCGCCCGCACCACCGGCGCGATGGCGTCGAAGAAATACAGGTGGTCGCCAGTCAGCGCACGCAACGCTTCAGCCAGCGGCGGAGACGTCAGCGGGCCGGATGCGATCACGGCCGGCCCGGCGGGAAGCGCGGTGACCTCGCCGCGGACGATCTCCACCCCCGGCGCCGACTCCAGCGCGGCCGTGACGCGCCCCGCGAACGCTTCGCGGTCCACCGCCAGGGCGCCGCCCGCCGGCAGGGCCGTCTCCCGCGCGCACCGCAGCAGGAGGGAGTCCAGGGCGCGAAGCTCGGAGATGAGCACACCGGAGGCGCGATCGGGAAGCGTGGAGCCGAGCGAGTTGGAGCACACGAGCTCCGCGAGGCGGTCGGTCCGGTGGGCGCCGGTGGCGCCGAGCGGCCGCATCTCGCACAGCCGCGCTCGCAGCCCCGCGCGCGCAATCTGCCAGGCCGCCTCGCTGCCCGCCAGGCCGCCGCCCACGACGGTTATGGATTCCGTGTTCACGAGCCATAAACAGGTCCGGGAAGACGCTCCCGCGCCCCTTCCCCACTGTGCGCGCGTCCGAACGCCGCAAGGCCCGCGCGTTGCGCTCCCCCCCGGCCGCGAGATGCCGTGCCGCGTCCCGTCCCCCCGCGCGTCTTCTAGAGATCCAGCCCGGTCTTCTTCAGGAACCAGTAGTTCTTCGTCCAGTTTTTCTCGACCTTCACGACGAGTCCGACCCGCACCGGGTGGCCGTAGATCGCGCCGAGTTCCGCCTCGGCGGCGCGCCGCACCGCGCGGATCTGCCGGCCCTTGTACCCCACGACAATCCCCTGTTGCGAGGAGCGCTCGACGTACACCACGGCCGCCACCGACCACCCTTCCGGCGTCTCTTCAAGGTCCTCAATCCACACCGCGACACGGTGCGGCAATTCCTCGCGAAGGCGCAGGAACAGTTTCTCTCGGACCACATCCGCCATGAAAAGCCGGCGGGGGAAGTCGGTGACCACGTCGTCCGGAAACAGCGGCGGATGCACGGGGAGACGGTCGAACACGCGATCGAGCAACCGCTCCAGTCCGTCGCCCGTGGCGGCGGAGACCCGTATCCACTCCGGCTCCGGACGGGAGCCGGCGTCGGGCTCCGCCGCCCGGACGCGCGACAGCAGGGCGCGGTACGCCGCCTCGCAGGGAGCGCCGAGGTCGCTCTTGGTCAGCGCGATCATCCACGCCTCCATGCCCTCGCGGCCCGAACACAGCCGTCTCAGCCAGCCCTCGTCCTCGATCCTCGGCGCGGCGGAGCCGTCCAGCAACAGCAGTACGAGGTCCGTCCCTTCCGCCGCCTTGCGCGCCGCGCGGTTCATCAGCCGCCCCAGGTCGCTCTCCGCGCGATGCACGCCCGGCGTGTCGAGCAGGACCACCTGCCCCCGCCGGTCGTTCAGGATCGCGCGGATGCGATGACGCGTGGTCTGGGCCACCGGGCTGACGACGCTCACCTTCTCGCCCACGAGGGCGTTGATGAGCGAGGACTTGCCCACGTTGGCCCGTCCGACGACGGCTACGATGCCGGCGCGGCCGGCCGGGTCTCCCGCGGCGGGAGGGCGACCGTTCTCGCGCGGCTCTGATGCTGGATTCGTCATTCCGCCGTTCATAGCCCAAGGCACCCCGGAGCGCAACACGCCTCCTCGTTCTCCCCCCACGCGGCCGTCCTCCCCCCCAGGCGGCGAGCCGCAACCCAACGGTCCTGGCCGCTCAATGCTCCCACTCCAATCCGTCCGTTCCTCCGTGCAGCCGCGCCGCCTTCTGAGGTTGCTCCGCCACCCTTTCCACGGAGGAACCCCACGGAGGAACATCCTACGCATCTGCGCATCATGTCTTGGCGGAACGATCTATCCCCTGCCGCGGACTATTTCATACCGTGGCACGATCGTGTCACGATATGAAATAATCGGCGGGTCACCCCGGCCGGCGGTTGCGCCGCGCCCGCTCCAGCGTCGACCGCTCGCGGCGCGTGAGGGCGCCGAAGCCCTGCGTGCTGATCTTGTCGAGGATGCGGTCGACCTCGTGCTCGTCCGCCTGCCGGTCCGCCTCCGCCGACTCGCGGCGCCGTCGCCGCAACCATGCGATCGGGTCCGGCGGAACCGGCCGCTTGAAGACCCAGCCCCACGTCACGCCGACCAGCGCGCCCGCCAGGTGGGCGGCATGGGCCACGCTGCCGCCGCCCCGGATCAGCGCGTCGAGATCGAGGAAGGCGAGGATCGAGACCAGCAGCCACGCCGGCAGCGAGACGGGCGGGAAGAGCAGGCCGATCGGACGGCGCGGGAAGAACCAGGCGAACGATGCCATGACCGCGAACACGGCGCCGGAGGCGCCGACGCACACCGCCCGCGGAGCGACGAGCACAAACGCGATTCCGCCGATGATCCCGCCGGCGAAGTACATCGCCGCAAAGGCGCTCCGTCCCAGCGCCCGTTCCATCTCCGGCCCGAACATGAAGAGCGTCAGGAGGTTCATCAGGAGGTGCCAGGTGTTGGCATGGACGAACAGGTAGGTGACCGGCTGCCAGATCCACCCGTGGCCGAGCCCGACGCGGCTGAGACCGAGCGTCGATATCAGCGCGCCGCCCTGTCCCGCCAGCGCCGCCACGAAGACGACGGCGTACGCGGCGGCGGTGGCGATCAACAGCCACCTCACCGTGCGGGTCAAACTGGCGCCAGCCCACGTCATGAGTCGCCGGCATGCCGCCGGCCGCACGGGGACTATACACGCAGCCGCGGAAAATGTCGTCGTTCCTGCTCCGGCGAGCCGCGATGGACGACTCCGGCCGATCGCGGCACACTTTTCAAAGTGTGGCGGGTCCTGGGCGGCCCGGCAGGCGCGCCGGAACAGGGACATGCCGGTCGCTGACCGGCGCGAGTCCAACGCCCTTATGGGTAAAGCGACGCTGTCGCCCGGCCCGCCACCCGATCCTTCGGGCCGACCCTGGACCGACGGTGCATGTCTCGCCCGGCTTCGGGCATCGACGGGCCCCTCGTGCGCGGCGTAGACTGCAGGGCGTGCGGGCCCGAGCGCCGGGCGGCCATTGAATCGGAGGCAGGACCATGAGCACGATGACACGATCTGTCGCGACGGGGCGACCTGTCCCGCTTCTTGCGGGCGCAATCCTGATCGCCGCCCTTGCCGCCGCAGCGGCCGTCCCCGCGGATGAGCCCCCCCTGGAACGGGGATTCCGCCAGCCGCCGGCCTCCGCCCGCCCGTGGGTCTACTGGTTCCCGCTCGACGGCAACATCACCAGCAACGGCGTCACGGCCGACCTGGAGGCCCTCGCGCGCGTCGGCATCGGCGGCGTGCTGTACATGGAGACCGACCAGGGGGCTCCGAAAGGCCCGGCCCCTTTCGCCGGTCCGCTGTGGCGGAACCTGTTCAAGCATGCCTGCGCCGAGGCCGCGCGCCTCGGGCTGGAAGTGAATATGAACAACGACGCCGGCTGGTGCGGCAGCGGCGGCCCGTGGATCACCCCGGGACTCTCGATGCAGCGGGTGGTGTGGACCGAGACCGAGGTCGAGGGGCCGCGGCGATTCGAGGAGGTCCTCGCCGCCCCGAAGGCCGTGCGCGATTTCTACCGGGACATCGCGGTCCTGGCCTTCCCGGCGCCCTCCGGCGGTGTGCGCATCCCGAACATCCAGGCCAAGGCCTCGTTTGCCCCCTCGCAGACGTCCATCGACATGCGGGCCGCATGGCCCGGCGTGCCGGCGGACTCCGTGGTCTCCCGCGACCGCATCCGGGATCTGACCTCGCTCATCAGCGGCGAGGGGCGGCTCGCGTGGGACGTGCCCGCGGGCCGGTGGATCGTGCTCCGGCTCGGCCACACGACGACCGGCAAGGACAACCATCCCGCTCCGTCGGAGGGCCGCGGCCTGGAATGCGACAAGCTCAGCAAGGCGGCCGCCGAGGCGCACTTCAACGGCCTCATGGGACGGCTCATCGCGGACGTCGGCCCGCTCGCGGGGCGAACCCTGGTCGCGACGCATATCGACAGCTGGGAAGTCGGCTCGCAGAACTGGACCCCCCGCATGCGCGAGGAGTTCAAGCAGCGCCGGGGGTACGACCTGCTGCCGTTTCTCGTCGCCATGACGGGGCGCGTGGTCGACAGCATGGAGGTCTCCGAACGCGGGCTGTGGGATCTCCGCCAGACCATCTCCGAACTCCTGCTGGAAAACTACGCCGGCCACTTCCGCACCCTCGCCCACCGGCACGGCATGCGGCTGAGCATCGAGGCCTATCACACATGCCCCGTTGACGAGATGGCGTACGCGGGTCGATGCGACGAGCCGATGGGCGAGTTCTGGTCCTGGGGCAAGTACGGAGCCGCCTTCAGTTGCACCGAAATGGCGTCGGCGGGCCATGTGTACGGCAAGCGGATCATCGGCGCCGAGGCCTTCACGGCCAACAGCGACGAGAAATGGCTCGGGCATCCGGGCAACGTCAAGGACCTCGGCGACTGGGCGTTCTGCGAGGGCATCAACCGGTTCGTATTCCATCGGTATGCCCTGCAGCCCTGGGCCGACGTCCGGCCGGGGATGTCCATGGGCCCCTGGGGCCTGCACTATGAACGCACCCAGACGTGGTGGGAACAGTCGAAGGCCTGGCATGAGTACCTCGCGCGCTGCCAGTTCCTGCTGCAGCAGGGGCGTTTCGTGGCGGACCTCTGCCTGCTCAGCCCCGAGGGGTCTCCCCAGACCCTGCACGGGCAGAAGGCCTTCCGGTCGCGGGGCGGCGGCCCCCTCGAACGGCCGGGCCACAACTTCGACACCTGCCCGCCCGAGGTCGTGATGACGCGGATGAAGGTTGTGGATGGCCGGCTCACGCTCCCCGACGGCATGAACTACCGCGCGCTGGTCCTGCCGCGCACGGATACGATGACCGCGGCCCTGCTGGGCCGGATCCGCGACCTCGTCCGCGACGGGGCGACCGTCATCGGCCCGCGGCCGGTGAAGTCGCCCAGCCTCGCCGACCTCCCGGAAGGCGATGCGGCGGTCGCGAGACTGGCGCGCGAGCTGTGGGGCGAAGGCGAGGCCCCGGCCGGACTGACCGCCCGGCCGGTCGGCCGCGGCCGGGTGGTCTGGGGCCGGACACTCGAGCCCCGGCGCGATCCGATCGAGCTCGCCTCGCCGCTGGAGGCGGCCAAGTGGATCTGGCGTCGGGAAGGCAATCCGGCCTCCTCGGCGCCGCCGGAGAAGCGGTACTTCCGCCGCCCGTTCACGATCGCCGCCGGCCAACCGATCGCGGCCGCGAAGCTCGTGATGACCGCCGACAACGGCTTCGAGTGCTGGATCAACGGCCGTCGCGCGGGGGCGGGCGACCAGTTCCAGCACGCATACGTCATGGATGTCGCCCGGCTGCTGCGAGCCGGGACGAACGTCCTCGCCGTCATGGCGGAGAACGTGACCGATCAACCCAACCCGGCGGGCCTGATCGCGGCGCTGGCGGTGCGATATGCAGACGGGACATCTCTGCAGGTGGCCACGGACGCTTCCTGGATGACGTCGGTCAGGGAGGAAGGCCGCTGGAGGACCGAGCCCGCCACGCCCGAAGGCTGGTCCGCCGCGATGGAGCTGGGACCGCCGGGCATGGCGCCATGGGGCGGATTGACCATCGGCGAATCGTCGGCCAACGATCTCTACCCGGACATCGAGGGCATCGGCCGCTGGCTTGAAGGGACAGGCGTTCCGCCCGACTTCCGGGCGGAGATGGGCCGCCCCGGGGGATGCATCCGTTTCATCCACCGCGAACTCGACGGCGCCGACGTCTACTTCGTGGCCAACGCAAAGGACCGGCCCGAGGACGCCGTTTGCGTCTTCCGCGTGACCGGGCGGCGGCCGGAGCTGTGGTGGCCCGACACCGGGCGGATGACCCGGCCCGCGGTCTACGAAGAGGCCGGAGGCGGCGTGCGCATGCCGATCCATTTCGACCCCGCGGGTTCGGTCTTCGTGGTCTTCCGCGAGCGCCCGGTTCCGGGGGCCGCGCCGGTCCTCGCCGTGACGCGCGATGGCCGCGCGGTGTGCGCCACGGCCATCGCGGGGTCCGCAGCCGTCGCCGATCATGCCGCCGTGAGCAATTCGTTCACCCTGGCGGCCTGGGTCAGACCCGACGCCGAGACCGTGCTGCCCGCCGAATCGAACCGCGGCGTCTCGGGCTTTGGAGGGGGGCGGAACGACGCGCTCTACCCTCCGCCGGGCCATGAGGTGTACGACGAGCCCGGCCACGTCGGATGCGGGCTTTCCGTCGGTCGCAACGGCGTCGCCGTGTTCGAACACGGCGAGGATTACTTCGCGCCCGTGCTGGTGCACCCGGCGGCGGTAACCGGCTGGACCCACGTGGCCGTGGTCTACCGCGACGCGCGTCCGACGCTCTACCTGAACGGCGTCCGGGCTCGCACCGGCCTCGCCAGCGAGTGGACCGTGCACCCGGGGGTCGGGGCGATTCACGGCCGCAAGGTGGACGGGTTTCACGGCGCGATCGGGCCCTTCGCGTGCGTCGACCGTGCGCTGGACGATGCGGACGTGGCCGCGCAGGCCCGGAACATGCCGAGACCGGCGGGCGAGGGCGACGCGCGGTCGCCGGCGATCGAGCTGACCGCCGGCGCGGAGGCGTGCGAGGCCCGGGTGTGGGCGCCCGGCGTGTACACCCTTCGCCGCGCGGACGGATCCGAACGCCGGCTGGAGACCGCGGCGGTGCCGGCCGCGATCGAGATCGGCGGCCCATGGGAGGTGCAATTCGCCCCGGGATGGGGCGCCCCGGACCGCATCCGGATGGATCGCCTCGTCTCGTGGCACGAGCATCCGGAGCCCGGGGTGCGGTACTTCTCCGGCGCCGCCACCTATCGCACGGCGTTCACCCTCCCGGAGACCGCCCCGGCCGCGCCCCGACTCCACCGCGTGCTCGATCTCGGCGGGGTCGAGGTGATGGCGGAGGTCCGGCTCAACGGCCGCGATCTCGGGATCCTGTGGAAGACGCCCTACGCCCTCGACGTCACGGACGCTCTGCGGCCGGGCGAGAACACGCTCGAGCTGAAGGTCGTGAACCTCTGGGTCAACCGCCAGATCGGAGACGAGCAGTTGCCCGAGGACAGCGACCGGAACGACAATGGCACGCTCAAGTCGTGGCCGGCGTGGCTGCAGGAAGGGAAGCCCAGCCCGACCGGTCGATTCACCTTCACCTCCTGGCGCCTCTGGAAGAAGGACGATGCCCTGGTCAAGAGCGGGTTGCTCGGACCGGTGCAGATCCGGTCGGCGGTCGTCCTCCCCGATCCGCCCGCGCCGCCCTTCGCGCGCTGATCCGGTTCCTTCCCCGTGCGACGGCGCCGGCCGGTTTGCGATTGAAGTGCCGGCAAGGTGCGGGCATATAGCCGACATGCAGCCGACCGCGAATATCGTTCTCGTGGGTTTCATGGGCACCGGCAAGAGCGCCGTCGGGCCTGTCGTGGCGCGGACGCTCCGGCGGGAGTTCATCGACATGGACGCGCTGATCGAGCGCCGGCAGGGCCGCCGCATACCCGACATCTTCCGCGACGCGGGCGAATCGCATTTCCGCCACCTCGAACGCGCACTGGTGAAGGAGTTGGCCATCCGGTCGAACCTGGTCATCGCCCCCGGCGGCGGCATCGTGCTCAACCCGGACAACATCGCCGACTTCAACCGCCACGGTCTGGTCGTATGCCTGACCGCCACCCCCGAGACCCTCCTCGAACGCGTGGGGCGCGACACGCATCGGCCGCTGCTCCAGACGCCTGACCGGCTTGGCCGGATCCGCGAGCTGCTCGAAGAGCGCCGCCCGTTGTATGAGACCATCCAGGTCCGTGTGGCTACCGACGGCCTGACCCCGGAGGCGGTGGCCGAGCGCGTTCTCGCGCTGTTCGAGGCGCAGGTCCAAGGCTGATCGCGCGTTTCCGCCCGCGCCCGGACGCCTCGCGAACTTCCGCGTGTCGTCGTGCGGCGGAGACACCCGATCCATGTAACACACTTTGTAGAGTGTGTGCATGTGCCGTGCCGTTTCGCCGGTCTGCCAGTCAGGAATGCAGCCTTGGCGGCGCGGGCGGGAGAGAGTCCGGATCCGAGCCGCCCGCGGTCAAGGGCGCACCGTCGCCCCCCGCTGATTCCACCGTTCCCGGGTCCCCAAGAGTGTCGGGACGGGCCAGGCTGCGGGCGTCCACAGGGACGAGCAGGATCGACCCTGCGCAAAAGCGCAGCGATTCTCATTATGGTTGTCGATGCCGCGGTGTCCTTACGGGAGCGCGGGCGTCGGCCATCATGAGAATTGCTGGCAAAAGCGTGTACCACGCCGCAAAAGGCGCTATAGTGCGCGCCCATTCGGCCGGAAGGCCGGGGAGGATGTCATGCATCGGATGCGGTCGACAGGTCTGTGGGCTCTCGGGCTGGTGGCGTGCGGGACGGCCGTCGCGGCCGAGGTCGCGCCGCTGCGCCCGCCGTCGGTGCCGCTGATCGCGTGCGATCCATATTTCAGCGTCTGGTCGCCCGGCGACAAGCTGACCGACGCCGACACGACGCACTGGACGGGCAAGCCGCACCGCCTGGGCGGCATTGTGCGTGTCGACGGCAAGGCCTACCGCGTCCTGGGCGCCGAGCCGGCCGACCTGCCCGCGCTGGAGCAAAAGAGCGTGGACGTCCTTCCCACGAGGACGATCTGCTCGTTCGAGGGCGCCGGTATTGCACTGCGCCTCACCTTCATGACCCCCGCGTTGCCGGAGGACATCGACATCCTCTCGCGGCCGGTGACCTACGTCACCTGCGAGGTGCGCGCAACCGACGGAAAGGCGCATCCGGTGGCGGTGTACTTCGATGCCTCGTCGGAGCTGACGATCAACGAGCCCCGGCAGGCGGTCACGGCTTCGACGGAGGCGGTGGGCGATCTCGCCGTCCTGAAGATGGGTTCGGTCGAGCAGGCGGTGCTCGCAAAGCGCGGCGACGACATCCGGATCGACTGGGGTTACCTCTACGCGGCCGCGCCGGCGGGCCCGGATACCTTCCCCATGATCCTGCCGCGGGGCGCGTGGGCGGACGCGTGCGCCAGCGTCGTCGGGAAGGACCGGATCGCCGTGCGGCTTCCCGATTCGCCCAGAGGCGGCGACCTTGTGGCCGCCCTGGCCTTCAACCTCGGCAGCGTCTCCACCCGGCCGGTCTCCCGCTGGCTGATGCTCGCCTACGACGACCTCTACTCGATCCGGTACATGGGGCAGGACCTCCGCCCCTACTGGCGTCGGAACGGCTGGGAGGCGGCGGATCTCCTTACGGCCTCGGCGAAGGAGTACGAGGCCCTGCAGAAACGCTGCGCCGCGTTCGACGCGGAGCTGATGGCGGATCTCGAGAGGGCCGGCGGCGTCAAGTATGCCCGGCTCTGCGCCCTCGCCTACCGTCAGTGCTTCGCGGCCGGCAAGTTCGCCGCCGACGCGAGGGGCCAGCCGCTGCAGTTCTCCAAGGAGAACCACTCCAACGGCTGCATCGGCACGTCGGATGTGTTCTACCCGATGGCGCCGCAGTTCCTGCTGCTCGGCCCCACGCTGGCGAAGTCGTTCCTCGTCCCGTTCATGAACTACGCCGCATCCGAGCGGTGGAAGTTCCCGTTCGCGCCGCACGACCTCGGGCAGTATCCCCACGCCAACGGCCAGCGGTACGGCGGCGGCGAGCGCACCGAGGAGAACCAGATGCCCGTGGAGGAGAGCGGCAACCTGCTGCTGCTCATGGCCGCCATCGCGCAGATGGAGGGCCACGCCGATTTCGCCTCGCTGTACTGGCCGCAGCTCGAGAAATGGGCGGACTACCTGAAGGCGAAGGGCTTCGATCCGGAGAACCAGCTCTGCACCGACGACTTCGCGGGCCATCTCGCGCACAACGTCAACCTGTCCGCCAAGGCCATCTGCGGGTTGGGCGCGTTCGCGAAGCTCTGCGACATGCGCGGCGACAAGGCCAGGGCGGAGGAGTACTTCGCGCTCGCGCGCGAATTCGCCGCGCGATGGGTGAAGGAGGCGGACGACGGCGATCATTTCCGGCTCGCCTTCGACAAGCCCGGCACGTGGAGCCAGAAGTACAATCTGGTCTGGGATCGCCTCCTCGGCCTCGGCCTCTTCCCGCCCGAGGTGGCGCGCAAGGAGATGGACTACTACAAGCGCATGCAGAATGCCTACGGCCTGCCGCTCGACAACCGGCAGACCTACACCAAGCTCGATTGGATCCTGTGGACCGCCACGCTGACGCAGGACCGGGCGGACTTCGAGGCGATGGTCGACCCGGTGTACCGGTTCCTCAACGAGACGCCCGACCGCGCGCCGATGACCGACTGGTACCAGACCAAGACCGCGAAGAAGGTCGGCTTCACCGCCCGGCCGGTGGTGGGCGGCGTGTTCCTCCCGATGCTCTACGACCGCGAGGTGTGGAAGAAGTACGCCTCGCGCGACGCCACGCGCGCGTCCGACTGGGCGCCGTTCCCGAAGCCGCCGAAGGTGGCCGTGGTCGTGCCCGCCGCGGACGAAGCGCCCGCGGTGTGGCGTTACACGACGGAGAGGCCGGCGGACGGGTGGTTCGCGCCGGAGTTCGACGACCACGCGTGGAAGGAGGGCCGCTCCGGCTTCGGCACCGCGCAGACGCCGGGGGCCCGCGTCCACACCGAGTGGAAGACCGCGGACATCTGGCTGCGCCGCACGATCGACATCCCCGCCGGCGCCAAGGGCGACCTGCAGCTCTGGGTCCATCACGACGAGGACGCGGAGATCTACCTCAACGGGCAGCGCGCGGTCCATGCGTCGGGCTATACGACCGAGTACGGGCGCGTGCCCACGCGCGGACCCGGCCTGCTCCAGCCCGGTCGCAGCCTGATCGCCGTCCATTGCCGCCAGACCGAGGGCGGACAGTACATCGACGTCGGCGTGGTGGCGGTGACGCCGGCGGAGTGACGCCGGGACGGGGCGGCCTTCGCGTTTGCTGCGTATGCATCACGGATGCGGCCCCGTTGGCCCGCGTGGAAGACCTGCCCGATGACCCCGAAGGGCTGCGCGGACTGGTGCATCAACTGCTCGCGCTGATCGACCGCGCGCAGGACCGCATTGGCGAGCTGCAGACGGGCCGGGCTCAATCCCTGGGAGTACTTCCGCGATATCCTCGCCCGCATCCGGGACCACTCGACCCATCGCCTCGCCGAACTGCTCCCCGGCCAATGGAAGCCCGCGGCCTGAACGGCCCGGACCGATCTGCACACCCCCGACGTCGGCAAGACGCTCCACGGGCTTCACCGAACGCTCACTCAGCAGCCGCACCGATGCTGCCTTCGCGGGATCGGCCTCCGCCATCGAGCCACTACCGCTGCCCAGCCGCGGAAACCGGCCATTCCTCCCGGATCTTCGCTCCCCGAATCCCGTCGTTACGTGCCAGCGACACATCCAACGCCCGCTACCTCCTGCTTCGCCGTCGCACTGTCCCCTATTCCTTATTCCTTCCCATTCCTTCGCATTCGAGTGCGAGAACGACCAGCGACGAGCACGCAGATGCGACGCAGAACCTCGCAGAACGCTCGAAAAGGGGTCAGGGGGTCTCGACGAGGACGGAGATCCGCCCCCGGGCCGGGATCGTCAGCCGGAGGGCGACCCGGTGGTCGCGCGAGAGTTCGTGGACGGCCGGCGGCCCCTCCTCCACGCGAATCGCCGCCTTGTCCGTCAGGCCGGTGTAGTAGAGCGGAAGGCGGATATCGCGGACGATCGCCTCCTCCCGCGGGTTGTAGATCATGGCCAGCCCGCGCTTTTTTCCCACCGGGTGGACGTGCAGCCACCCGTCCCAGTCGCGCCCGTCCGCCCGGCGCAGGTGGATCAGGTCGGCGTTGAGCACCTCGCGATGACGCCGGTAGAAATCCACCCACCGCCGGACCACCGCCCGCGTCTCCGGCGCGTCGTAGAGCCGCGGCCCCCGGTAGCAGGCGATCACGCCCGCGCCGAAGAGGTTTGCGAGCCGCGCCTCGTAGTGGGCCAGATGGTCCTTCAGCGGCTCAATGGTCGCCGCCGGCCCGCCGCCGTGGTACTCGGTGAGCGGCACGAACATCCAGCCCATCGACGGGGTCTTCTCCCACGTGCCGTCGTAGACGTTCTGACGCTCGATGATCTCCTGGTACTCGCGCGGCAGCGACCAGTTGTCCTCGCGGTATCCCATGCCGGTCTTGCTCCCGCCGTTGAGGAAGTACCAGTCGGGGATGTTCAGGTAGATGCCGCGCGCACGGCACCCCTGATAGAAATCGGCGATCGCCCGCCACATGACCCACTGCGAGTCGTCGAGACCCCGGTGGCCCGGGTGGTTGGTGGCCGCGCAGAGATCGCCGGGATAGGAGCCGTCGTGCTCGAGCACGGCCAGACCGGCCTCGTCCATGAATCCCTGGAGCTGTCGGAGGTAGTCGCGCCCCCACTCCGCGCCCAGGCACGGCATGACGCCGAACCGCGCGGGCACGCCCTGCGTGTTGTCCGCCGCCCTCGCCGCGCCGCGGCTGGCCAGGAGCGAGTACCCCCCGATCGCCACGCCCTTCCCGCGCCCGTAGGCGGCCAGCGCCGCGATCTGCCGGCGGTAGGCCGGGTCGCGGCTCTCGAAATCGAATCCGCTGCCGAACGTCATGATCACCATCTCGAATCCGACGTCGGCGCACTGGTCGATCGCGAGCTTCACCGCCGCCTCGTCGGCCCGGCGCACGTGCATCAGCACCGGGTTCTCCGTCACCCACGGCGCCAGCGCACGGAACATGCGGCGAACCGCCAGCCCCCGCCGCTCGCGCTCGGTCGAGTCGAGCGCGAGCTCGAACGTACGGAACGACGCGAACGTCTCCCCGGCGCCAATCGACTGGTCCGGCCCGCGCGGCGGCCGGCACTCCAGCAGGCACGGGGTCTTGCGGTTGTAGTTGACTTGGGAGGCGTAGAGCGGGTCGGGTCCCCAGTGCACGGCCACTCCATGGTTGGCCGGCGACATGCCGCCGAACGTGTAATCGGTCTCGACGTACAGGCCGGGCGGCTCCCAGCGAGGCGTGTCGTCGACGATCGACTCCGGTTCCACCACCGCCAGCACTTCGCTGATAAACGAGTTGAGCCGCACGGTGCGGCCGGTCCCGTTGCTCACCGTGATCCACTTGGCCAGCAGCGGAAGGCCGTCGTACAGCTCGTAGTGCACGCCGACCGAGACCGGCTGCGCCGGCGCGCGGAAGGCGAGGGTCAGGGAGACGCCCGGCGGCGGCCAGGGGAGGTCGCGGGGCATCCACTCGATCCGCTTCTTCCAGGGGAACCGCTCCGCGGTGCGCCCGGCCCGCCAGCCTTCGAGCCGGAAGGACGCCGCATCGGCGACGAGGTTGGTGATCCAGCTCGGATCGAGGTAGTTGTGCACCGGTTGGCCGGACAATCCGCCCACAGAGCGCCTCTCCCCGTCCAGCTCGACGATCGCCTCCGGGCGAACCGACCGGAGCAGGGATTCGCCGGTCATCAGGTTGTCGAATGCCACGGTGGCGGCGTTCGGCGCGAGCCGGATCGTGCGCCGCACCAACCCGTTGTCGAGCGACACCTCGCCCGGCGTGTCCTCGACCACGCGGGCCTTGAACGGCGCGGGGGCGATCAGCCAGTCGGTGGCAGGCGCCTGACGGTCCGACTGGACGGCGGGCGTGGACCCCGCGAGAATCAACGCCGCACCCGCGGCTGCGGGGCGTACGGCTTGTCCCATCGCTTTCAGAACACCCGTCATGGTCACGGCTCCAGTCGTCACGGCATCCGCGGTCGCGCTCGGACGGTTCTCCTCGTTCCATGCGGCCCCTTCCCTCGCCTCATCACCCGAGCCTGTCGCCGTCATTGACAGCGCATCGCGACCATGGAAGTCAAGGCGCGAATGAGTGGCGCGAATGAGCGCGAGCGGGATCGGCCGATCCACGAATCCACCGCAGGCGGAGCATTGAACGCCAGGGTCTCCCCCCTCCGGAGGCATGGGAGACCCGCCGGCCGCCTCCGTGTCCGCCGCCCGGCATCGGACCGGTCGCCCGCCTGGTCTTCCGCCGGCCGGTCTTGCCGTGCGCACCCGAAACCGCTACAGAATACCGGGTTTGGCCGCCTCGCGGGCGAGTGGCGAAATCGGCAGACGCGCAAGACTTAGGATCTTGTGGAGAAATCCGTGGGGGTTCGAGTCCCCCCTCGCCCACCAACTTGAATATAAATAACTTACACAAACACTGCCGCGCCTTATCCAAACGTACTGCATAGACTTTCACCGAAAGTTTCCCCGCTTTTTGATTGCCCTCTTCTCAGGCTTACGTAATGATACCGTCTGAGTCGCCGAGGGATTGCCGATGGCCACCGTAGTCCGTAAAACAGGCTCGCCGTTCTGGTTCGCACGCTACCGTGTCGCCGGCCGCGATGTGACCCGTTCGACTGCCACGACCAATCGCCGCAACGCCCTCCGGATTATGCGCCGGTGGGTCGATGAGGAGCGTGGGCGCCTCGATCGCAGCGAGACCTTTCGCGCGGTCGCGGACGAGCTGGACCGCCTTGAACGCGAGGCCAAGGACGATGCGCGCCGATTGGCGGAGATCCAGGCCGAACGACGGCGAATGGCGGCCGATTTGCTTCGAGGAACCGGCAGCCGGCTGGCGATTGCCGAGGCATGGACAGCCTGGCGGGAATGTCCACGGAAGCGCGAGCCCACGGATGGCACATTGGAGGGGTACTGGGGCTGCTGGTCCCGATTCCACAAATGGACACAGGGGCACGGTCTGGACTGGATGCACGAGATATCGCCAGCCGCTGCGCACGAATATGCGGTCGAACTGAAGGCCGAGGGCTTCGCCTCTCGAACCTTCAATGGGCACATCAAACTGCTGAGGCAGGTCTTCAGGGCGCTGCGGTTGAAGACAGGGTTGACCGAGAACCCATTCACCGACGTGCCTCTGATGGAATTGCGACAGGAGTCGCGGCGAGCGTTGACCGCAGAGGAGATCGCCTCCGTATTGAAGACTGCCGCGGGCGCCCCGCGCGTAATGATCGTCCTCGGCCTCTTCACTGGGCTGCGCCTGGGCGATGTCAGCCGCCTCCGATGGGAGAATTACGACGAGAGTAAGGGGGTACTGAAGCTCATACCGTCGAAAACCGCCGCGGCGGGGAGGCGCGTGGTTATCCCAGTTCATCCCTATCTGGCCGCAGTTCTGGCTGAATGGAAACGGATCTCGCATTCCGAGCAGCTGTTTCCAATTGAGGCAGCGATGTATGACGCACGCCCTTCGGACTTGGTTCGCGTCCTTCAGAAGATCTTCACGGCCTGCGGCATCAGGACCACCGACGCCGTAAAGGGACGAAAGCACAAAGCTGTCGTCCGTGTGGGCTTCCACTCCCTGCGCCACTCGTTCGTCAGCCTCTGCGCCGCGGCCGGCGTGCCGCAGCACGTGGTGCAGACCCTCGTCGGCCACGGCAGCCCGGCCATGACC
Organism: uncultured Verrucomicrobiota bacterium; assembly: GCA_964610105.1. Taxonomy (GTDB): domain Bacteria; phylum Verrucomicrobiota; class Kiritimatiellia; order PWTM01; family PWTM01; genus CAZSUU01. Next base: position 47,243 of record CAZSUU010000040.1, read on the forward strand.
GAGCACTACACCCACGTCGACGCCGAGCAGAAGCGCCGGGCCATCGCCGCTCTGCCCGCCGTGGACCTCGAGCCAAAGGGCTGAAACGCCGCCGCGCATTCCCCGTCGAAAGCGGATGGCACGCGGGCGGCTGACCCTAGTGATCCCCGTGAAATACGCACCTCTGGTGCATTCTGCGGCGATCTCGCGTTCTGCCCATTGACGAACTTCCACCCCATGAAAGGATCGGCCTCAACGGGGCACCATCATCGGTGATGGTCCTCCCGCGGAAAGGCCGTTCGACATGAGCTTGGAAGAGACCCGATGCCACAAGGTCCGGCGCGAGGCGCGGCTGTACGCCCAGGAAGTCGCCCGCGCAGCCGGGATCACCGAGAGCCGCATGCGGTTCATCGAACACCGGCGCAGCAAGCCCACGCCGGCCGAGGCCCTCGCGATCGAGCGGGCGCTCCGGTGCGAGCCGGGCAGCCTGTTTGGCCCCGACGACATCACGCCCCGCAAGGGATACCGTGCGCCTGAGGAGTCCCGACGTGAAGCCCAGTCTTGACCACGTCGCCGCCCTGTGGGTCACCGCCGACACCAGGGCCCGGCAGACCGCCCTCGCTGTGCTGGCCGGTCGCGCGGACAGCGCGGCTCGCCGCCAGGACGCGGAACCCGCGGCGGACAGCACGCCGCTCCTCGTCAGCCACAGCAGATTCTGCATGATCCGTTCTGTGGCGTTGTCGGCTATCGGTCCGACTTCATTGAGGTTCTTATCGAGTTTGGGGTAAACCTCTACCGACACGCCTTCCACTTCAACCACGCCGACATACTGTCTCGTGCATAGCGTGCACCCATCGGGTCCGCCGAATTCGATCGGCAAGAGCGGCATATGGCTGGTTTCCCGCCACCGCTTGGCTGCATCTGCAATGGCTTGTCTCTCCTCCAGGCTGAAGGTCACGGCCTGGCGGCCCCATTCGTGAACGCGGATGGATTTACGCGCCGACACCGGACGCATCTTCCTGCGAGAAGTACTGGTTCAGGAGGGTCTTCAGCGAGTTCACATCCCCGGCACCCGCATCCCAGAACCACTGCCATCGATTGCGCGCCGACCCGCCTGGCCGGGGAGTCAACTCGCGGATGAAAGCCCCCTTTGTGTTACCAGCTTCCCCAAGCACGAATCGCAGACCCTCCCAATCATTGTAGAAGTACTCTTGCAGAAGAGGCAATACATGCCTCCGGAATTGCCGGTTGAACTGATCAGGCGACGCGACCCCAATGAAGTAGGAATGTCCAATCTGGTGTTCGCGGTCCTTGCGGAGTGCGATCCTCAGGTTCAGCTCCTTGAGTACCCTGCGCATCTCCTCGGACAGGGATGGGCACACGGCCGCGCTGAAGTCAGGCATGAGTTCCTCGAACTCGAATCTTCGACGAAGCGCCACATCCACCAGCGCAATGCTCTTGTCGGCGGTGTTCATGGTTCCCAGCACATACAGGTTCGGAGGGACACCGAAAGGATCGCCCGTGCACGGAAGGGTGGGAATCAACTGGTGTTCAGCGCCGATTCGCTTGTCGGGCTCAAGCAGGGTGATCAGTTCACCAAGCACCCGCGAGACATTGCCGCGGTTGATCTCGTCGATGATCAGAACGAACCGTTGCTGTTGGTCCGCCGGCTTGAGCTTGTCCTTGATTTCCAGCGGTTTGCGCAGCAACTGGACATTTGCCGCACGGATTTCCTCGGGCTTGGAGGGGCTCATGGACGCGGTTATGTCGACCTTCTGCCTCTGGAGTTCGCGGAAGACTACGGCAATGAGACTGGTGTGAGCGCCCACCTGTACAGCGTTGGCCGCCTCGCTGCTGGAGATGACCTGCTTATGTCGATAGGCCACGAATACATCTCGGGCATGGTCCCGGCTGCAAAGAAGTGAAGAAGCTGCAGGGTTAACGAGGTTCTGCCCGCGGATGTTCCCTCTGTCGCTCATGGAGAGACGATATCGGGTCTTCGGTGTGAGACCCTCGTAGTCTCCGCTTGGTTCCTCCTCGAGCCGCTGAGCGAGCTTCTGCCATCGGGCCTCGAACTCTGCCGCAGCCGTGACCTCTACGGTCTCCCTCAATGCCGCACGCAATGCCAGATGCGCCATGGTCTTGAACACGCCATCCCGCATTCGAAACGAAGCTCTTGAGTCTTCGTCCGTCTCCTCAGTGACCGGCCGGATACCCTCGACGAACTCCTCATATCCGAACGATTGTGTCCCTTCGGCAAGCGTGCGTGAGGGCGTTTTGTCGGCAGCGGACGGAAGCTG
>CAZSUU010000041.1:0-47920 GCA_964610105.1 uncultured Verrucomicrobiota bacterium
CGGCGCCCTTATTTCCGATTAGGGCACCTGCCGGACAGGTGCCCTAATCGGAAGTGCTACAAGGCGAACGCTCACCGTGACCGGCAGTGGACCGCGCAGCGGGACACTGTACGGTCCGCGGTGTTGGAGCCTTTCATTTAAGTGATGCAAGGAAAGCAAAGACAACCATGATTGGCCCCAGTGCGACGAGGAACAACATTGTCTTCAGGAAACGTTCTTGAAGCAAACGCGCTGCCCAGTGCGGTTGCGCAATGGCCCAGATTGTCACAAGGCCGCCGAACAAAGCGGCTGTGAAGAAAATCTCCATTAAGATGTACTTCAGCACGCGCATCAGTACGTCAGCTGGCTGCCAGACATGGCAGCCGTATACGAATCCGGCGAGGAATGCGACAACCAACGGAGAGAAGACGCCAAGCAGAATTCTGTCTCCTGTTCCGATTCGTAACCATTCTGCTCCGCTATTCATAATTCGGTTTTTGCTGCTCCAACGTTCGGCATCTGGGGCGGCGAGGCTGCGAGCCGTACCCTGGCTGCGGTTGTCGGGGCCTTTCCCAATTCAGAGTTCAGTTGATCGCATTGCGCTCTCGTGTCGCGAATTGAAGGCGTCGTATGTGGTTTGCCTCAGCGTCCGAAGGCCCTGCATGTAGTCTCTCAGCTTGTCGCGGCAGAAGACGTGCAGGTTGTGATCACCGAATCGGAAAGAAAGCCAATCAGCCATCCATTGGAGCAGTGGCAGAAGGTCACGCCACCCTCTCGGACGCTTGGGAATACGGGGCAAATGCAGGGCGGCGCATTGGTCCTTGATGCACTGGGGGATGTCTTTCGTCGCAGCAATGCGCGCTGAGAAGAGCGCATGTTCAGTGACTACCTGTTCATAGTCAGTGTCGCTGATGGAGGTATTCTCGCGAATATCAAAGGCGAGCGTCTCCATATGGGTGATGTAGCTATAGAGCAGCTCTTCCATCGAAGTTGGAGCCCGAAGCGTCATTGCATTTTATGCCCCAACGTCAAAGCTCACCGGACGACGCGCCAGCGGCGGCTGGTGCAGCGCCTTGTTGGGGCTTGGTCTCCTCCAAATCGCTATCGCGATCGGGATCGGGATCGATTTCTTTCGTCACGTAGCCCGCCGCGTCCTCACGAACCTGATACCCTCTCCCGCCCAATCGGCTCAGCATGGCTGCCATGCGGTCGAGTTCCATCGTACGGCTCTGACTCTCCGCTTCGGCCAGCACCTTCCCGACAACCCATACGTCTTGGATCGCGGCGCATTCCAACGCCGACCCCCGTGCGATCTCGAAGTAGCGCCTGCGATCGGCGTCGGCCGTCTTCCCATTCCCTTCAGCTATGTTCAGCGGTATCGACTGGCTGGCCCGCAACCATTGGTCACGCGCCGCACGATGGATGCCTTCCAGCGTCGCGGCCTTCTCGTAAACCCACGCAACGTAGCCGATCGCAAGGCGGTAGACATCCAGTTTCTCGTGCCCGAGTGCCATTCGGCGTTCCTTCGATTTCGATAGCGATCCCGATTTCGATTTCGATGCCCCAACGTTAAATGTACGGCTGGGAGCCTTTACAGGGTGCGCGGCCCATTTTACTTGTCTCGTACCCCTTGCTGGTCATGCTTCCTGCCTCGTACTCTTCGACGCCATCCTTGCCCGTGGTGCGTTCAGTGTCAACATAAACGCGCTGCAACCCCCATATCGCGCTCGTAAGCCGCCCTTCGCACCGATGGATCCCTGGCGGCTCAACCCGGTTATTCCGGGATATACGGCTGCCCCACACCCCTACGGCCGGCCATCTTGGACAGCAGTGCGAGGATCTGGGCATACACGATGCCAAGCACGTCCGCATTCCCTTCCCGCCACCGGGGACCTTCCTCTTCCTTCGGGCGCTGATCACGCTTGACGAAACCGGGGTCGATCCATGACCTTCAGGCGCCCATGCCTGTGTGCGACGTTTGTTTATCGTATGACCACTTGGCAATACTGGTGTGGTTGTTGTCCGCCACCCCATTGGCCAGAAGGCTAACAAAGGGACAGATCAGCCAATCATGACCAGCGTTCAAAAAGGATCCATCGTATGCACAACCCCTCCCTTCGCCGCATCACCCACCAGAGCATGCTTCTGGTCTGCCTATGCGGATGCGCTGCCGCAGCGGATACCCCGCCAGCATCAATGTCGGCACCGGTGCCGCGGATCGATCGCGTCGTCCCCTTGGAGCACGATCCAGCCGTCCAGGGAGGCTTCTTCAGCGAGGACTTCGAGAAACTGCTGACGCTCAGGGATCGTTTCTTCGATGTCGCCGAGGGCCCCGGCAAATTCAGCATCTCCGAGGCGGACGCCTTCGACGGGAAGAAGGGGCTCGACCAGTCCTACATCAACCGCCAGACCTATGACGCGCAGGACAAGGGAAACGCCGGCTGGATCTCGCGCTTCTTCGGCGACAGCCCTCTCTTCGCCTCCAAGATCGAGGACAAGACGCAGGTGACGCGGATCTACGCCCGCTGGTACCACAAATTCGCGGATGGATTCGATGCGGTGGTCGACGGCAAGGTCCACTTCCCGCCCAAGACCGCGCGACTCCGCTGCCAGGATACCGGCCACAAGCGCATCTATACGGTCCACTACTGGATCGAGAATGAAAGCCCCGAGGCCTTCATCGTCATCGAGCGCCACACCACCGCGCCGGGTACACACCGCGAATGGATCCCCAAGTCGGTGACCCAGTTCTCGTGCAGCAACCCGGAGAACATCGGGCGCTGGGTGCACATGGAGATGGCGGTGACCCTGGGCGACAAGCCGCGTAGCGACCACGTCCAGGCCTGGGCGGATGGCAAGCTCATCGCCGACATCCCCAACGATGACCTGAGCGCCGGATGGAAGAAGATCGGGCTCACCGAGATGATGTGGGATACCTACTGGAACGGCGGCAGCCCGAAGGACCAGCACCGCTACTACGATGCCCTGGCCCTGTCACAGACCGGCCCAATCGGCCCGGCCCGCAGCGGTCCGAACCCGGAGCTGCGCCTAGCCGCCGGCAACCCGAAGGCCGAGGTCTTCGAGGTGGAGGTCGCGGAAGGCGCGCAGAAGCCGCTGAAGCCCAATAAGATGCACGATGGCGTCCCTGGCACCTACCATCCGATCGAGATCGACTACACAGTGGTATGGAAGGGCGGGGTGAAGGGCAAGGACCGTCTGACCGTCGATACTGAGAACGGTGTCTTCGAGGGGCCGCGCGCGGGCAAGGATGGCCTGGACGACAACGTCCTGCACTTCGTCCGCATCCGCGAGAGCCTCGGAGGCACCTGGTCGGCCTGGTCCGGCTGGCACGCGGGCTTCGCCACCGCTTGGAAGAGCGGGACCAAGCCCGAGGAACGCACCATCCCGCGCGGTTACCTGGCGCAGTTGTAGCGTGAAGCGGTAACCCGTGGAACAGTCACGTCAGCCCTTTGGCTGAGGCGGCCGCGGGCCGCCGATAGCCAGGATGGCCTGGTTGCATGCGTCCTTTTCTGTCTGACTGTAGACCCACCACCGCTTCTTCCTGTCTCGACGCGATCTGGCCTGACGATCGAAGTAGATTCGCAGATATCGACCATCGACCGTGGTGATGTCATACCAGTGTCTGCGGACATATCTCTCGCCGCTCTTGTGTGTGCAAGGCGAGGTGCTCCTCCATTTCCGAGTAACTTCCGCAATCTCGACCGTGTCCCCGCGCCATTGGAACTTCCGAGGAATGGCCGGTTCACCTGAACCTGCGCTGGCGATCTCCAACTCCTCGGGGATTGGCCGCAGTTGCTCAGATATGAACCGTTCCTTCATGTTCTCCTTGCATCCAACGCTAAACAGACGGCCGGGAGCTTTTGCAGGGTAGACCGCCCGTTTCACACCTCCTCGTGGCCTGTGATGGTCATGCTTGCTCTCTCCTGCCCGTTTGTCATGATCGTTGCCCATGGTGCATTTGGTGTCAACCGAAACGCGCTGCCCCGCATGCCCCCCTCTGCCCCTCACGCCGATTGTGTGCCGGCAGGTCTGATCCGGTTGTTTCAGGATGAGCGCCCGGCTTCGCCACGACCGGTCAGATTCGGAGATTCCGAACCTGAGAAGCCGGTCGGCCATGGATCGGCCACGCGAGCGACGGAGCGAAGATCGGCCGGCAGACCAGGAACAGGCCGCGGCCACCGTCGGTCTTGTTTTGTCGGCCGCGTTTGCTTTCCTGGCAAACAAACGAGAGCGCGTACAGGCTGGAACGACCGCATCAATCAACGCCGGCACAGTCTCTCCAAGGGAGGTTCAACAACTCGTTGCTTTCCAAGCTGTTGCTACGCGTCACACATTGCCCCAAATGTCCTCACGCAAAGGTCAGCGACGGGAGCCAGCCGCCGATGACGTTCGATTTGTCTCTGAGGGAATCGGCTGACTCCCGTTCGCTGCGCTGCTTTCGTTCAGCGCTGTCTTGCTGGCTCTGAGTGAATCAACTGCCTTGACGACCAGTTCCGATCCGTGAAGTCCCTCCAAAGGAATTCCTTCTCGGTGAAGGGCCAGCATCTCGATCACGGTGGCGGCATATTCCTCATCATAATCAGCGAGGTTCACCTCGAAACCCAGCTCGGAAATCCTGGCAGAAATGGCATCAATTGCCTTTGGTTTCAGGCGGCACAATGCGTGATACTTCTCGTGCTCAACGCTTGCCTCGACCAGACGGGAATCAGCATTGCACCGCACCCAGATGAAACTGCACTGCTTCCCATCACGGAAGCGAAGATGGACCTGCATGCCGCCTTGGGCCATATTGGAGAAGGCCATCTTCCCGGTCACACCCAGTTCACCCAATACCGCATCCAGATGCTCCATCGTGTTGGCAACCGGTGCGTCCACGCGGATGTAGGCATCCTGCCCAAGCGGAACACGAAGGTCCAAGGCCCGAAACTCAATCACCCGCGCATATCGGTCGTCGATCCTCAATGCATCTGCATGGAAGTCGTCTTTTGCCGAACGGTTGCACCCGGCACCTGCCATGAGAAGCAGCAAAACAAAAGGCACTGAGTTCATATGTCCGCCGAACCTCGCGGATGTCGCGCCGCTATGAGCCATCGCGAGCATCCGGCTTCCTGGAATGTCTCCGTTTCCGTCTTGTGACGAGAATGACTCCTGTGGAGAGTGAGAGCCCGACCACGGCAGCAATAAGTGCGATGCCGCCGGTGAAGGCCGTTGCGAGGTGTTCAATCCCGCACAGCTGGTATCGCGCGACGACGCGGTGAGGCACGCCGACAAGAGGCATCGCAGGTTGGTTGACCGTGAGGCGAAGACGGTAGGCCCCGGGTGGCACGGGATTGAAGAGAAATGCGGGTAGAACCGAGTTGGTTCCAGGTTCCGTCCAGAACGGACGGAACCACTCATCCGTCACCTCGTCTTCCAGCACAGCCTTGCCTGTGCGGTCGACGATGGCAAGTTGCGCGCGCAATCCCTTCACCGTTGCCGTGACATCGTCACGGGAACGGCCTGGAAGATCGTGCTCCACAAGGAGGATCTCTTTGCACGCAAAGCCATACTTGGGCGCGAAGTCAACTTCTACGGTTCCGTTCGTTCCAAAGGCGTCCGGCACGACGGCGAGGACCGTTGCTTCCGCATCGGTACATTCGGCTCGCATCTGCCACCATTGGCGAGTGAACGGAATGGCAACGCCGAGGGCCACGACAGCTAGGACTGTCGCAATGCCACGACCCCATGGAACCCTTTATAAAGCACGCCCCATTGCGGATGGAGGACTTCGGAGTCACGTGCCCCCTCGTCCCGAGCGTACCACACCTCGTATCCGCTTCCTGTTCGTCGTCCCGCACCTTTGGGTTACACTTCCTTCAGACCCCGCCTCGCGGCGGCAGCCCTTGTGTTTCCCCTAGTCCTTCGGTTCCGCGCCTACCTGGACGGAGGTCTCTCACCTCTTAGTTAGCAGTCATGCCCGGCACACACGCCCAGCGACACGTTTTTGCCGCGCCAGCGGCAATAACGTGCACGCCGATGTTGGCTCCTCGCTCCATTCATTCCTGTGCCCCCGAAATATCGACCCAGCCGAGATGGACTCCTATCAGAAGTGCAGCCATGAGGACAAGAGTCGGAATGGCCCAGTAGTTCCCTCTCTTGATGGAAATTGCGCACAACCCGAGGGACAGAACAGTGAGGCACCAGAACAGCCACTCGGGCAGGAGGAACTGAATCGGGCAGCTGATGATGCCGACAACCATGCCGATCGCGATGAAGGGATCATGTAGATCAAGTCTCATTCTCTTCCTGGAGCCAACGTTAAATAGACGGCCGGGAGCTTTTGCAGGGTAGACTGCCCGTTTCACACCCCTCGTGGCCTGTGATGGTCATGTTTACTCTCTCCTGCCCCTTCGTCATGATCCTCGCCCATGGTGCATTTGGTGTCAACCGAAACGCGACACCGAAACGCGCTGCCCTGCAGCCGCGCCTCCGTGGTCTTTCCCCTCCTCCGAGCCGAAAAGGAGACTCCAGGTGCGGCATAATGTCCTGAGCGCGCCCTGACACCCCGTCCACGCCGGACGGGGTGTCGGAGCTCCATGATCTCCTCTCCTCCAGCTTGCCCGTCGCTGGCGGCTGGATCGCCTGAAAGGCTCTCGCTGCTTCAGGTATCTCGCCCGCCCGAGGCGCTGAAGGCGAAGGGGACGGGGAAGACGGTCTTCATCGTTGAAGGCGAGAAAGACGTCGACGACCTCTCGGCCATGGGGCCCTGCGCCGCCACGAACCCCGGCGGCGCGAAGCAGTGGCGCTCGGAGTTCGGGGCGGACCCGACCGACTGCGACGTGGTCATCATCCCCGACAAGGATGATCCCGGGCGCGAGCACGCCCGCCTCGTGGCCCACACGCTTCGCCACCGGGTGCGTACCCTCCGGCGCCTGGAGATGCTCGACCGCGACGGGCGCCCGGTCAGAGACGTGTCCGACTGGATCGCCGGCGGCGGCACGTCGGAGCAGTTCCTGCAGCTGGTCCTGGAGGCGCGGCACGTGAATGACGGGCCGCAGTCGGAGTCGACGACCGCGGACGGCCGGGAGCCGCTCATCCGCTTCGGCGAGGCGCTAACGCGGGCTACTTCAGCCCCATTCGCACCATGACCTCGGCGATCTGGATGGCGTTCTGGGCCGCGCCCTTCCAGATGTTGTCGCCGGCGCACCACAGCGCCAGTCCGTTGTCCGCGCTGAGGTCCCTGCGGATGCGCCCGACCAGCACGTCGTAGATGCCCGACGCGTGGATGGGCATGGGGTACTGGGCCTGTTTCGGATCGTCCACGACCTTCACGCCCGGGGTCTTCTCCAGCAGCGCCCGCGCCTCCGCCGGCGACAGCGGCTTCTCGAATTCCGCGTGGATCGAGATGCTGTGGCCGTTGAACACCGGCACGCGGGCGGTCGTGGTCGAAATCCGCATGGAGGGATCGCCGAGGATCTTGTGCGTCTCGCGGCGCATCTTGATCTCCTCGGTGCTCTCGCCCGAGTCGTCCTTGAACGAGCCCACCGACGGCAGGACGTTGAACGCGATCTGGTGCGGATACACCTCCCGCGACAGGGGCTGCCCGGACGCCCATGCGCGGGCCTGCGCCTCCAGCTCCCGGATCGCCGCGCTGCCCGTGCCCGACACCGCCTGGTAGGTGCTCGCCACCATCCGCGTCATCCTCGCCGCGCGATGCAGGGGCGCGACCGGCATGAGCGCGATGATCGTGCTGCAGTTCGGATTGGCGACGAAGCCCTGGTGCTGCCGCAGCGCCTCCGGATTGATCTCGGGGATCACCAGCGGAACGCGGGGATCCATGCGGAAATCATCGCCGTTGTCGATGACGATGCACCCCCGCTTCACCGCCTCCCAGCCGAGCGTCTGCGACGCTCCCTTCGCGCCCTCCGTGCCCGCGAAGAACGCGAAATCCATCCCGTCCAGGGCCTCGGGCGCGGCCGCCTTCACCGGGTACCCCACCCCGTCGATGACCTCCGTGCGCTCGCTGCGCGCAAGGATGGTCAGCGACCCGCACGGGAAGTTCCTCGCCCTGAGCAGCCGCACCATCTCGGTTCCCACCGCCCCGATGCCCACCACGCACACGTTGTACGGCTTCATGTCATCAAATCCGTTCGGCCACGAGGTCGCCGACCTCGGTGGTCGAGAAGCCCATCCTGCCGGCGGCGAGGCTCTTCAACTTGCTGGCGGTGACGTCCATGATGGCCTTCTCGATGCCGTCCGCGGCCTTCTCCTCGCCGAGGTGGCGGAGCATCATCTGGCCCGCCCCGATCGCGGCAAGCGGGTTGATGACGTTCTTCCCCGTGTACTTCGGCGCCGATCCGCCGATCGGCTCGAACATGCTCACGCCCTCGGGGTTGATGTTGCCGCCCGCGGCGATGCCCATCCCGCCCTGGGTGATCGCGCCGAGGTCCGTGATGATGTCGCCGAACATGTTGCCGGTGACGATGACGTCGAACCACTCGGGGTTCTTCACCATCCACATGCACGTCGCGTCGACGTGGTAGTACTCCCGCTTGATGTCCGGGAACTCCGTCGCGCCCATCTCGTGGAACGCGCGTTCCCAGAGGTCGTACACGAAGGTCAGGACGTTCGTCTTGCCGCACAGCGCCAGGGTCTTCTTCCGGTTCCGCTTGCGGGTGAGGGTGAAGGCGTAGCGCAGGCAGCGATCGACCTGGAAGCGGTTGTAGATCGACACCTGGGTCGCCACCTCGTGGGGCGTGCCCTTCATGTCGAACCCGCCCGCACCGCAGTACAGATCGCCGGTGTTCTCGCGCACGACGATGTAGTCGATGTGCTCGGGCCCCTTGTCCTTGAGCGGCGTCTCGACCCCGGGATACAGGCGGACGGGACGCAGGTTGATGTACTGGTCCAGCTCGAAGCGGAGGCGCAGCAGGATGCCCTTCTCCAGGATGCCGGGTTTCACCTCCGGGTGGCCGATGGCGCCGAGCAAGATGGCGTCATGCTTCTTCATCTCCTGGACCGCGCTCGCCGGCAGCACCTCGCCGGTCCGCATGTAGCGCGCGCCGCCGAAATCGTAGTCGTGGATCTCCAGCTTGAAACCGTAGCGGGCCGCCGCCGCCCCGATCGCCTTCACCGCTTCGCGCGCGACCTCGGGCCCGGTTCCGTCACCGCCGATGACCGCGATCCTGTATGTCCTGCTCATGCCGCATCCTTTCTGCATCACCCCGCGGGGACCTTCCCTCCGCGGAAAAGGGGGAAGACCTTAGCGCACGACGGCCCGGCGTTCAACCTTTTCGATCAGATGAACAGGGTGGCGCCGGATTCGTCGGACTCGCCGAGAAACGTCGCCACGCCGCCCAGCTCGACGCCGTCCATCAGCTCCTCCGGCCGGATGCCCATGACGTCCATCGACATCGTGCAGGCGACGATCCTCGCCCCGCCCTTGCGCGCGGCGTCGATGAGCTCCGGCAGGGACGGCACGCGCTTGTCGCGCATGACGCTCTTCATCATCGCGGTGCCCATGCCGCCCATGTGCATCTTCGACAGCGTCAGCCTGTCCGCGCCGCGGGGCATCATCATCCCGAACATGCGGTCCATCATCCCCTTGGCCACCGGCGGCGGGTTGTCCTTGCGGAGGGCGTTGAGGCCCCAGAACGTGAAGAACAGCGTCACCTCGCTCCCCATGGCGAGCGCGCCGTTGGCGATGACGAACGCCGCGAGGACCCTGTCGAGATCGCCGGAGAACACGACGAAGGTCTTCTTGCCGGGACCCGCGGGCCCCGCCGGCGCGGCGGCGGGCGCCACGGCGCCCCCCTTGCGGATGCGGGCCTCGATCGCGCCGCCCCGGTCGGCCAGGTCGACCAGCGTGTGTCCGCCCCGCTTGCACCAGGCCGGGCCGTCGGCGAGGAATCCGCGGTCGCTGACGCGCGCGAGGATCTCATCGCCGACATTCAACCGCGCCATCTCCGCCTTGAGCCGCATGATGGGCCCCGGGCACTGCAGGCCGGTGCAATCCACCTCCCGCACCACACCGGTCGGGGCGGCCGCCGCGCCGGACTTCTCCTCGGCGTAGTTCTCCATCGGCACCGGGGAGGGCTCTTCGACCAGACTCGGATGCCAGGCGCGGAACGTCCAGGTGCCTCCGGAGAGGGTCGCCACGTCCTCCACGCCGCGCTGCCGCAGCAGGCGGTAGGCGAGGTAGCTGCGGAATCCGACGGCGCAGTACACCCGCACCGGGCGCCCGGCGGGCAGCTCGCCCATCCGCCCGCGGAGCTCGCCGAGCGGGATGTTCACGGCGCCGGGGATGTGCCATGTCTCGAACTCCTGCGGGCTGCGCACGTCCAGCAGCGCCGCCCCCTCGATCCCGGCCGGGTACTCCTCCGCGTACCAGAAGCGGACGTCGCCCCGCAGGAGGTTCGCCGCGACGAAGCCCGCCATGTTCACCGGGTCCTTCGCGGAACCGTACGGCGGCGCGTAGGCCAGCTCCAGGTTCTCGAGGTCGTACGCCGTCAGGCCCGCCCGCACGGCCGTGGCGAGCACGTCGAGCCGCTTGTCCACGCCGTCGAACCCCGCCGCCTGCGCCCCGAGCAGGCGGCCCGTGTCGGGCGCGAAGAGCAGCTTGATCGTCATGGGCGAGGTGCCCGGATAGTAGCCCGCGTGGCCGGAGGGGTGGACGTAGATCTTCCGGTGCGGCACGCCGGCCCGCTTCAGGCTCTTCTCCGTGGCGCCGGTGCCGCCGGCGGTCATGTCGAAGACCCGGACGATCGCCGTGCCCTGCGTGGAGGCATAGGTCGTGTCGCGGCCGCAGATGTTCTCGGCGGCGATGCGCCCCTGGCGGTTGGCGGGACCGGCCAGCGCGATGAGCCATGGCTCGGGCAGGACGGTGTGGGAAACCTCCACCGCGTCGCCCGCGGCGTAGATGTCGGGATCGGAGGTGCGCATGTGGCCGTCGACGCGCAGGCCGCCGCGCGGGCCGATCTCCAGGCCCGCCGCGCGCGCGAGGCGCGTGTCGGGCCGCACGCCGGCGGACAGCACGACGAACGCCGCCTGCAGGATCGTCCCGTTCTTCAACTCCACCGCCAGCCCTCCCTCGCGATCCCGGAAGGCGGCGGCGGCCGTGCCGAGATGGAGGCGCACGCCGCGGCGGCGCATGTGCTCCTCCAGAGGCGCGGCCATCTCGATGTCGAGGGGGGGCATGATCTGGTCGACCATCTCCACCAGGTCCACCTCCACCCCGCGGTGGCGGAGATTCTCGGCCATCTCGACGCCGATGTAGCCTCCGCCGATCACGACGGCCGATTTCGCCCCGTCGTCCACCGCCGCCTTGATCGCGTCCATGTCCTCCATGTTCCGCAACACGTACACGCGCGGGTGGTCGAGGCCCGGCAGGTCGGGCCGGAGCGGCACGGCGCCCGGGCAGAGGACGAGCTTGTCGTACGCCTCGTCGTATTCCCGGCCGCTCGTCCCCTCGCGCGCCCGCACCCGCTTCGCCGCCCGATCGATCGCGAGCGCCTCGTGGCCGGTGCGCACGTCGAGGCGCAGCGAGGCCCGCAGGCTCTCCGGGGTCTGCAGCAGCAGCGCGGCGCGGTCCTTGATGATCCCGCCGATGTGATACGGAAGCCCGCAGTTGGCGAACGACACGTAGGCGCTCTTCTCCAGCACGACGATCTCCGCCGCCTCGTCCAGCCTCCGCGCCCGCGCCGCCGCCGACATGCCGGCCGCCACCCCGCCGATAACCACGATCTTCATGGAGACACTCCCTCGCGCGTCCGCGCCCCCCTCGCGAGGGCACGGCGAGATCCATGAATATACACGCGGGCGCGTTTTTTCAAACCGGAGGGCGCATCCGCGCCTCACGGAAGGATCGTGTCGGTGAGCTCCGCGCCCGACAGGTCCGCCCCGGTCAGGTCCGCCTCCAGAAGATCCGCGTCCACGAGGCGCGCCCCCAGGAGATTGGCCCCGGCCAGATACACCCCGCGCAGGATCGCCTCCGAGAAATCCGTCTCGATGAGGTTCGCCTCCCGGAGGTCGGCACACGACAGGTCCGCCCCCGTCAGGTCCGCCCCCGCGAGATCCGCCTCGCGCAGATCGGCCACGAAGAGGTCCGCCTCATGGAGTCTCACCCCCACGAGGTTCGCCCCGGTCAGGTTGGCGTACTGGAGATCCGCGCCCGCCAGGTTCGCCCCCGTGAGGTTCGCGTGCCGGAGATCCACGCCCAGGAGGTTCACCCCCGCGAAATCCGCGCCGCTGAGATCGGGAGACGTCGCGCCGGGGTCCGCCGCCCGCCATACATTCCACGCCGCGACCCCCTCCTTGAGCTTCTCCACATGGTCCGGATTAGCCATGTCGCCGCCTTCACCCCCGTCCGCGCGTCATGCGCACCGGAGTGGCACAGCCACTCCCCGGAGCACAGTGAGGCATAAGGAACAGCGAAACAAGATCATTGTCGCAGGCGACCGGTTCGAGGGCGCATCGCCGGGGGTGCGTACGGGGAGCGCCTGATCGCGCCGCGCGGCGGCCTCGGCCCCATGCCCGCGGGGTCGGCGGTCATTCAAGCAGGGCCCCTTCCGTATTCGCCCCGTCGAGGCTCGCCCCCGTGAGGTCCGCCTTCCGCAGGTCGGCCTTCTCGAGGTTCGACCGCGCCAGGTACGCGCCCGAGAGGTTGGCCTCCGAGAGGTCCGCGCCCGAGCAGTCCGCCTCGCGGAGGATCGCCTCCGAGAGGTTCGCGCCGCGCAGGTCCGCCCCCCGGAGGTTGGCGTGCGCGAGCTCTGCCTCCGAAAGGTCGGCCTTTCGAAGGTTCGATCGCCTGAGGTTCGCCCGCGACAGGTGCGCGCCCGAGAGGTTCGTATTCGAGAGGTCCACGCCCGAGAAATCCGCCTCGCGGAGGATCGCCTCCGAGAGGTTCGCGCCGCGGAGGTCCGCCCCCTGGAGGTTCGCGCACGAAAGCTCCGCCGCCGAAAGGTCCGCCTCCTGGAGGTTCGCCCCCGCGAGGTTGGCCACGAACAGGTCCGCCCCGCGGAGATCCGCCTTCGAGAGATTCACCATCAGGATGACGGCGTTCGAGAGGTTCGCCTCACGGAGGTCCGCCCCCGCGAGATGCGCGCCCGAAAGGGACGCCCCGCGCAAGTTCGCCCCGTGGAGGTCCGCCCCCCGCAGGTCGGCCATGAACAGACGCGCCTCCGCAAGATCCGCCCCCGAGAGGTCCGGGACCGCCGCGTCCCGGTTCGCCTGCCTCCACGCGTTCCAGCCCTTCACCCCCTCCCTGAGTCTCGCCAAGTGCTCTGGGTCGGCCATGGTCTGACCCCCCGCCGTCCTGTCCTCGCCATGCGCGCCCGCACGGCGTCCTCGCCGATCATGATGCCGCGCGGACCGGAACGGAACAAGCCCGAATCTCGCCCCCTGTCCCTGCGCGCGAGCGATGCGACGTTCATGGCGGGCCGAACAGATCGCGCGCGATCCGCCTGTCGAATTCCATCCTTCGCGTCCCCTCGTGCTCTTCGTGGCGGAGCCCGAACCTCCGCTTCGTTCGTCGCGCTGCGCGCGCCAGCGGCTCGGCGCCTCAGGGCCACTCAATGAGGCGCACGTTGCGGAAATGGACTTCACCGCCCTCGGACTGCAGGCCGACGAACCCGGCCACAACCTCCAGATCCCTGGCCTCGTTGACCTTCACTCCGTTCATCCACACCGTCACCTCGCCGCCGTCGACCGCGATCTCCACCTCGTTCCACTCCCCGGCCGGCTTCTCGCTGCCGGTCATGCGCTTCACCACGCTCAGGTCGCCGGCCATGCCGGTCGTCGGTGTCCGGCTGAACCGCGGGGCGTCGCCGCCGAGCTTCATGCCGTGAAACGTCATCAGGTCACCGGCGCTTTCATGCTTGAGCTGCGTCTCCAAGCAGCGGGGGAGCGGTCGCGGTTCGCCGTGGATGCGGCCGAAGATGCCGCTGTTGCCCGGCTTCCGGCCCGGCGCCCAGCGGTACTCGACCGACAGGCGGTAGTTCGTGAAGGTCGCCTTCGTGTGCAGGTAGCCCATCGGCTCACCCTTGCACACAATGATCCCGTCCTTCACGCTCCAGACCTGTTCCAGGTTCGCCGCCGGGTCGGCCGACACGGCCGCCCATCCGGCAAGGTCGCGGCCATTGAACAGGGGCGCGGCCCGTCCGCCCCTGCCGCCGCCGGGCATCGTGGCGCACGAGGAGAGGACGACGGCGGACGCCGCAAGGACGAAGGACGCGAAGGTCATACGCATGGCACGGTTCTCCGATAGGGTTCACTCGCTCTGGGGGCGGTTACGACGATTCCCGCTTCGCCGGCCGGACGCCTGTTCAGGCGACACCCGCGCGCTGAAGGCGGCGTCCCTGCACGGAGCAACCGATGGACCGACGCGGGAGCCATGAACGCCCAACACCGTTGGGTTGCGGCCCGCCGCCTTACGGCAGCACCTTGATCATCAGGTTCCGGAACGACACCTTGTCGTTGTGATCCTGGATCAGGATGTGACCGGAATCGAAGGTTCCGAAGGTCGGAACGTTCTTGAACTTGCTCTCGGCCACGCAGGCCTTGAACGCATCCGAACCTCGTTCGTACGCCACCACTTTCCGGCCGTTGAGCCAGTGTTCGACATGCGGACCGTTCACGACGATCCGCCCCTCGTTCCACTCGCCGATCGGTTTCGGTTTCTTTTCCGCCGCGGGGGCGATGAGGTCGTAGAGCGCGCCCACCGTCCGCGTGCCCGACTTGCCCAGCCTGGCATCCGGGTGCTTGTCGTCGTCCAGCACCTGGTATTCGCTGCCGACCGAGGCGCCGTGCTTCCTGTTCTCGTCGGGGTTGATGAAGTACTTGATGCCGCTGTTGGCCCCGGGCGTGAGACGAAACTCGAACCTGAACTCGAAGTTCCTGTACTTCTCGACCGTGATGATGTCCCCGCCCTTCTCGCCCAGGACCGTCAGCACGCCGTCCTTCATCTCCCAGCCCTTGGCGGGGAAATCCGGTCTGGAGACGCTGCGCCAACCTTTGGAGGTCGTGCCGTCCCAGAGCCAGCGCCACCCCTCGGGGCATTCGGGCAGCGGCGCGTTGAGCTTCGTCGCGCGGGAGGCGGCCGTCCGTTCCGCCGGTCCGCCGCCGGGAAGGTCCGCCGCCTGGGCCCCGGCGCACGCCGCCTGCAGAACCATCCCCGTCGCCGCCCACATCCGCCAGTTGATCGATCTCATCGCTGCTTCTCCTTCGCCCCCCCGCGCGGCCCTTCGGGCCGGGGGAGAATCGAAGACACATGATGCGGGAAGGCGGCCGGACTTCAAGCGCATTCGCATCCGCATTCGTTCTTGAAGGCTTGAAAAGCAGGCCGGCCCCGATGTATCAAACGCGGAAATGGAAGGTCATCCTGTGAATGCTCGCTTGGTCGGAAAGGATCGGGGCGGAAGTCGGCGCGAGTTCCTGACGCAGGCCGCGCTGGCCGGCGCCGCGATGGCCTCGGCTCCGTTGGCCCGCGCCCTGGGCTCCGCGCCCCGGCGGGCCTACGGTCCGACGGACGACGTGCGTCTGGCGGTGGTGGGGCTTCACGGCAAGGGATGGGGCGCCGTCGGCCAGGCGGTCGGCCTGAAGGGGGCGAAGGTGGTGGCCCTGTGCGACGTGGATCAGGAGGTGCTGGACGGCCGGGTGCAGGATCTGGACAAGAAGGGCATCAAGGTCGCCGCCTACCGCGATTTCCGCCGACTCCTCGAGACGGACGGCGTGGACGCCGTGATCCTGGCGACGCCGAACCACCACCACACGCTACAGACGATCTGGGCGTGCCAGGCGGGCAAGGATGTGTACGTCGAGAAGCCCGTCTCCCACAGTCTCTTCGAGAGCCGCCAGATCACGGCGGCCGCGTCGAAGTACCGTCGCGTCGTCCAGGCGGGCACGCAGAACCGCTCGGACGAAGGACTGATCCCGGCCTTTGCGGCCATCCGGCAGGGCGAGCTGGGGAAGATCAAGCTGGTCCGGGGATTCTGCTACAAGCTGCGCCGCTCGATCGGCAGGACCGAGGGTCCGCAGCCGGTGCCGGCTTCGGTGGACTACGACCTGTGGTGCGGCCCGGCGCCGAAGGATCCGCTTCGGCGGGCCAAGTTGCATTACGACTGGCACTGGTTCTGGGCCACGGGCAACGGCGACATCGGCAACCAGGGGCCGCACGAGCTGGATCTGGCGCGCTGGGTGTTGGGCGAGCCGGATCTGCCGCGGCGCGTCCTCAGCATCGGGGGGCGGCTGGGCTACGTGGACGACGCCGAGACCGCGAACACGCAGCTCGCGCTCTTCGACTACCCCACGGCGCCCCTGCTGTTCGAGGTGCGCGGCCTGCCCCTGCGCGCGGATGTGCCCGAAGCCGAGCCGAACTACCGCGGCATCCGCGTGGGGGTGGTCGTCGAGTGCGAGAAGGGCTACTTCGCCGGCGGCCGCGGCGGCGGCTGGTTCTACGACAGGGACGACAAGAAGGTCCGTCATTTCCCCGGCGAGGGAGGCGAGAGTCACCTGGGCAATTTCCTCGATGCCGTCCGCGCCGGCAGCCCCCGCGGGCTCCGCGCCCCGGTGCGGGAGGGCGCGGTGTCCTCGAGCCTGGCCCACATGGCCAACCTCGCGCACCGCACGGGCCACGCCTGCCGGCCCGAAGAGATCCGGGAACGGCTGCAGGGAAACCCGCCGGCGACCGAGGCTGTGGAACTCATGTTCGAGCACCTCAAGGCGAACCACGTCGACCTGGCGGGGACCCCGCTGACGCTCGGCGGGTGGCTGGAGTGGGACGACCGGGCCGGCCGGTTCCACGGCGGCGCGGGTTTCGAGGAGGCGAACAAGCTGATCGCCCGGAACTACCGCGCCCCCTTCGTCGTGCCGGAGAAGATCTGACACGCCGAGATTCCCGAATTGACAGGGCCGAAGCGGTTGCCTAGCCTGAGCCCGGATTGGTTCATCCAGTGGGTTCCCCCGGGGAGAATGACGATGAGGCGAGCGAGGTGGTTTCTTCGAGCGGTCGCGATCTCGATGGTGGCCGGTGTCCTGCCCAACGCCGCGCGCGCCACGGCGATCAGCGCATCGGGTTACGTGCTGGGCAACGCCACGGCGGTGGACGAGATTGAAGCTTGGCGGTCCACGAGCATCGCCAAGACCCTGGATCCGGATGGCGACCACGTTTACGGTACGGCCGGGTACATCGCCTACGCGACGGACGTCATCGGCAACAGCAACGGCGGATCCGTTCCGACGGCCGATCCGCTGACCTACAGCGACGGCACGCGTTTCACCATCCGCTCCATCCCCGCCTTCCTGACGGTGGCCAACGATGGCCAGTATCAGGTGGCCACGAGCTACGGGTATCCGGCGATCGATGACCCGTCGCTGCCTGTTGGAGGCACGGTGGCTGACCGCGAAGCCGGCTTTGCGATCCGGGGGGGCGTGACCCTGGGCGTGGAGACCGGCATGGTGAGCCTGACCGTGGGCGCGGGCTTCCCGGCGGGCGGGATCCGGCTGGGCGTCATGATCGGCAACACGGGCGATGCGCCCGACAAACTCCGGCTGGTGCAGACGGCCGGGGGCACGGCCGCCGCGGAGTATACGGGGATCGTTCGGGATTTGCCCTTCGACCTGTACTTCTTTGACCTGACCGACCTAGCCGAGGGCGACAGCTTCCGCCTCGACATGCGAAAGCCCGCGGGCGGGCCGGGCAACCCCAACCTCGCCTACGCGGGCCTGACCATGGACATCATCCCCGAGCCCGGTGCGGCCGGTCTGCTGGTGGTCGGCGTGGCCTTTCTGCGGCTGGCCTGCCGCCGTCGGGTGGGATAGATCGTCTTCGACCGCGTCACATGGGGCGCGGCCTCTTCCTCAGGAACGCGGAGGCGGGCGGGGGGGGTGATGCGCGTCGCGGTCTTGTCTCCGCGTCCTCTTTCCGCTATGTCTTCCTTTGGCGATGCGTCTGAAGGTCGCTCGCCACGCCGGGAGACGAATCGATGCCTCGTTCCAGGAAGCTTGAGGGGCGTGACCCCCGTCGCGGTCTGCCGTCGGTGGATGAACTCCTGCGGCACGACGCGGTCCGACCGTTGCTGACCCTCCACGCCCGCGTCGTGGTCACCGAGGCCCTGCAGGAGGCGTTGGCGGCCCTGCGGCGGGACCTGCGCGCAGGCGACGCCGCGCCCGATGCCGCCGCCGTTTCGGCGCGCGCCGCCGCGTGGCTGGCCGACTACGAGCGGGAGCGCCTGCGGCCGGTGGTCAACGCCACGGGCATCCTCCTGCACACGGGGCTCGGGCGCGCGGTGCTGCCCCAGCCGGCGGTGGACGCCCTGGCGGGCCTCAACCGCTGCTGCAACCTGCAGATCGATCTCGCCACCGGCCTCCGCGGGCGGCGCACCTTCATGACCGAACGCCTCCTCTGCCGCCTGACGGGCGCGGAGGCGGCGATGGTCGTCAACAACAACGCCGCCGCGACCCTGCTCATCCTCACGGCCCTGTGCAAGGGGCGCGAGGTGATCGTCTCGCGCGGCCAGTTGATCGAGATCGGCGGGTCGTACCGGCTGCCCGACTGCGTGCACCAGAGCGGCGCGACGCTCGTGGAGGTCGGCACGACGAACAAGACCCACCTGCGCGACTACGAGACGGCCCTGACGGAGAACACCGGCGCCCTCCTGCGCGTGAACCAGAGCAACTACCGCATCATCGGCTTCGCGCAGGACGTGAGCACGGCGGAACTGGCGAGTCTCAAGAAGGGACGCGACGGGCTGCTGCTGATCGACGACCTGGGCTGCGGCGCGCTCGTCGACCTGCAGGCGTACGGCCTGCCCCATGAACCGATGGCGCAGGACAGCATCCGGGCCGGCGCCGATCTGGTCTGTTTCAGCGGGGACAAGCTCATCGGCGGACCGCAGGCGGGGATCATCGTCGGCCGGCAGGACCTGGTCCAGAAGATCCGGAAACACCCGCTCACGCGCATGCTGCGCGTGGGCAAGATGACCGACATGGCGCTGGAGCACACGCTCAGGCTGTTCCTGGAGCCGGCGTCGCTGACCGAGAGGAATCCCACGCTTCGCATGCTGGCCGCCGGGACGGCGGCCCTGAGCGCCAGGGCGCAGGCGGTGGCGGAGGCGGTGGGGCCGGTTCCGAACGGATGGAGCGTGGAGGTCGCCGAGACGGAGAGCTCGATGGGCGGCGGATCGTTGCCGGGCCACGCGATTCCGAGCGTTGGAATCGCGGTGCGCTCCACCGTCCTGTCATTGGAAGACCTCCTGCGACGCCTCCGCGAACACGAACCGCCGGTCATCGCCCGCATTCACGAGGACCGCGTGGTGCTCGACATGCGCACCGTGCTGGACGGCGAGGAGAGAACCGTGGCCGGCGCCCTCGCCGCGCTGTGGAAGGAGTGAAATCCCATGTCCATTGACCGTCAGCGCCGCAAGGCCGTGATGTCGCGTTCGACGCGGCTGGGGCACTGTGTGTGCGATCCCAAGAAGGCCTGCCCGTGCGACACGTTCATCCGGCACAACGTATGCCCGTGCGCGGGCGAGAAGCTGCCGGCCAAGGCCGGCCCGGTGGCCCTCACGCGCCACGTGCACAAGGCGGGCTGCGCGTCGAAGATCGGCCAGGCGGACCTGCTCCGCATCCTCGGGAATCTCCCGCCGGTCACCGATCCCAACGTGCTCGTGGGCACGGCGGCCGGCGACGACGCGGGCATCTACCGCCTGTCGCACGATCTCGCGCTGGTGCAGACGGTGGACGTCTTCACGCCCTGCGTCGACGATCCCTCTCTCTTCGGCCAGATCGCGGCCGCCAATTCCGTGAGCGACGTGTACGCGATGGGCGGACGGCCGGTCACCGCGCTCTCCGTCGTCGGGTTCCCCATCGACGATCTCGACGGCCAGGTAATGGAGGCGATGCTGCGCGGAGCGATGGTGAAGCTCGAGGAGGCTTCGTGTGCGCTGATCGGCGGGCACAGCATCCAGGACGAGGAGATCAAGCTCGGCTTCGCGGTGACGGGTCTGATCGATCCGCAGCGGGCGGTCCTGCGCGCGCGGGCGGAACCCGGCGACGCGCTGGTGCTGACCAAGCCGCTGGGGACGGGCATCGTCTCCTTCGCCGCCCAGGTGGGGCGCGCCCGGCCGGAATGGCTCGCCGAGGCCGGGGCGGCGATGGCGACCCTCAACCGCGACGCGGCCGAGCGGATGGTCGCGCACGGGGCGCACGCCGCCACGGACATCACCGGCTTCGGCCTCGCCGGCCATCTGGTGGAGATGGTCCGCGGCAGCGGGGTGTCGTGCGAGGTCGATTTTTCCCGCCTGCCGGTGTTCGGCGCCGTACCGGCGTGCCTGGCGGAGGGCATCTTCTCCGGCGGGGTGGACCGCAATCAGGAATATGCGATGGCGTGGGTGCGCGTGGACGATCCTTCGGCCGAGCGCAACCTGCCGATCCTCTTCGACCCCCAGACGTCGGGCGGCATGCTCATCAGCCTGCCGCGCGACCGGGCGGAGCGGCTGGTGGCGGACCTGCGCGAGCGGGGCCACGCCGCCGCCGCGATCATCGGACAGGTCACGCCCAAGGAACATGCCGCCGCGGAAAGCCGCCTCGTCGTCACCCGCGGCGACCTCGGCAACCTCCACGGGACCCAGGGCGCCCCGCCTCCCGCCTCATCCTGAGACGCGGGCAGGACGGCCTGCGGCAGGAGTGACGCGAAGACGCTTTGCAGACCCGAGGGGCGGCCGTCCCCACCGGCTTCCGCCATCCCCGTCGCCCCGGGGCGCCGCATGCCCCTGGATCGGCCAGGCCGCGGCGGATGGCGATCCCGACCGCGACCGGGAGGACGACTTCAGGCCGGCGGTTTGGCGCGGCCCTCTTCGTCGAGGAAGAGCTTGTACTCCACCCCGTCCACGAGCGCTTCCCACGACGCCTCGATGATGTTGCCGGAGACGCCGACGGTATTCCACGAGCGCACGCCGTCGCTCGACTCGATCAGCACACGCGTCTTGGCCGCGGTCTCCTCCTGCGGGTCGAGGATGCGCACGTGATAATCGGTGAGGTGCACGCCCTCGATCGAGGGGTAGGCGCGCAGCAGGGCCTTGCGCAGGGCGTTGTTCAGGGCATCCACCGGCCCGTCGCCCTCGCCGACCGTATGCTCGACGGCGCCCTTCACCCGGATCTTCACCGTGGCCTCCGACAGCGGGGGCTCGCCGGGCGCGCGTTTCTCCACGACGACGCGGAATCCGAGCAGGTCGAAGAAGGGGGTGTGGGCCTTGAGCACCTTCTGGACGAGGAGCTTGAACGATGCCTCCGCCGCCTCGAATTCGTAGCCGCCCTTTTCCAGCCGTTCGAGCTCGCGCAGGACCTCCCGCACCTCGGGGGCGTTGCGGTCCATGGCAAGCCCCATCTCCACCGCCTTCAGGAAGACGTTGCTCGTCCCGCTGAGCTCGGAGACGAGGATCCGCCGGCGGTTGCCGACGGCCTCGGGATCGATGTGTTCGAAACTCGCGCGGTTCTTGCGGACGCCGTCGACATGCATGCCCGCCTTGTGCGCGAACGCGCTCTCGCCGACGAAGGGCGCCTTCGGGTGGGGGCGGAGATCCGCGACCTCGTACACGAACTCCGACAGCTCGCGCAATTGCCTTATCGCGCCGGGCCGCAGGACCTCGTGGCCCATCTTGAGCGCGAGGTTGGGGAGGATGGAGCACAGGTTGGCGTTGCCGGTGCGTTCGCCGAAGCCGTTGATGGTGCCCTGCACGTGCACGGCGCCCGCCCGCACGGCCTCGAGGGTGTTGGCGACGGCGAGATCGCCGTCGTTGTGCGCGTGGATGCCGACCCGCCCGCCGAAGCGGGCGATCACGGCCCGCGTGATCTCCCCGATCTCGTACGGAAGGGAACCGCCGTTGGTGTCGCACAGCACCAGCACGTCGGCCCCCGCCTCCTTCGCGGCCTGGAGGGTGGACAGGGCGTGCTCGGGCGAATCCTTGTAGCCGTCGAAAAAGTGCTCCGCGTCGTAGATCGCCTCGCGGCCGGCGGCCTTCAGGGCGCGCACCGTGTCGGCGATCATCGCGCGGTTCTCGTCCTCCGTCGTGCGCAGCACGTCGCGCACGTGCAGCCGCCAGCTCTTGCCGAAGAGGGTGCACACGGGCGCCCCGCTGTCGAGGAGCGCGCGGATGCCCGCATCCTCGGCCGCGGTCCGGCCGGCGCGCCGCGTGCTGCCGAAGGCGGCCACGCGGGCGTGCGAAAGCGGCGTCCGGCCGACGTCGCGGAAGAACTCCATGTCCTTCGGGTTGGAGGCGGCGAATCCGCCCTCCACGTAGTCGATCCCGAACTCGTCCAGCCGCCGCGCAATGCGGAGCTTGCCGGGCCCGGAAAAGGACACCCCCTCGCCCTGCGCGCCGTCGCGCAGCGTCGTGTCGTAGATCTCGATCCGCTTCATGGATGCCTCCGGGCCCCGCCGCGACGCCGGCTCAGGCGCTCGCGGACGGCGCCTGCTCGAGCCGGAACTCGCGGTGCAGCACGCGCACGGCCTCGTCCGCCTGCTTCTTGGGGATGACGACGGAAATCTTGATCTCCGACGTCGAGATCATGTGGATGTCGATGCCGTGCTGCGCCAGCGCGGAGAACATCCGCGCGGCGATGCCGCTGTGGCTTCGCATGCCCACCCCCACGACGCTGATCTTGGCGATGTCGTGGTCGTGGGTCACCCCGCTCGACCCCACCTCGGGCAGCACCGACACCAGGACCTTCAGCGTCTGCGCCAGGTCGGTCTCCGGGACGGTGAAGGCGATGTCCGCGAGCTGGCCCTCGCCGCTGACGCTCAGGACGATCATGTCCACGTTGATGCTCGCGTTGGCCAGGGCGGTGAACACGCCCGCCGCGATCCCGGGACGATCCGGCACGCCGAGGATCGTCACCTTCGCCTGTTTCTTGTCCGCCGCCACGCCGCGCACGACGATCTTTTCCATGTACTGCACCTCTTCCTTGACGATGGTCCCCGCTCGATCCGTGAAGCTCGACAGCACCTCCAGCCGGACGCCATGGCTCTTGCCGAATTCGACGGCGCGCGACTGCAGCACCGCGGCGCCCATGCTCGCCAGCTCGAGCATCTCGTCGTAGGAGATCTCGTCGAGCTTCCGGGCCTCGGACACGACGCGGGGATCGGTCGTGTAGACCCCCTCGACGTCCTTGAAGAACTGGCACCGGTCGGCCTTCAGGGCCCAGGCGAGCGCCACGGCCGTCATGTCCGAACCGCCGCGGCCCAGGGTGATGATGTCCGACGCGGAGTCGAGCCCCTGGAAGCCGGCGACGATGACGATCCGCCCCTCCTTCAGGTTCTGCTCGATGCGGCCGGGCTTGACGTCCAGGATGCGCCCCTTGAGATGCACGCCGTCGGAGTAGATGCCCGCCTGCGGTCCCGTCATCGAGATCGCCTGCGCGCCCAGCCGGTGCAGGGCCATGGTGAGGATGGCGATCGACACCTGCTCGCCCGTGGCCAGCAGGACATCCATTTCCCGCGGGTCGGGATTCGGATTCACCTGTCTGGCCAGGTCGATCAGATCGTCGGTGGCGTCGCCCATGGCGCTGACCACCACCACGACGTCGTGGCCGGCCGACCGCGCGCGCATGATGCGCTCGGCGACGTTCATCATGCACTTCGCGTCCGCCACCGAACTGCCGCCGTACTTCTGGACGAATAGCGCCATATGGCTCCCTTTCTCCCCGGGGTTGGTGCCGCCCCGCTCCCTCAGGCGAAATCCTCCACGCGCAGGCTCACCGGCGGGCCTTCCACGCAGTCCATCCCGCTGATCTCCTCTCCGGCCGCCTCGACGGGCAGCACGCCCGCGCGGTGCGTGAGAATGACGCAGGGGACGAAGGCCCCGTCGCAGCGCTCCTTCTGGACCACCGAGGCGATGCTGATGCCGTGCCGGCCGAGCACGTGGGCGACGCGCGCCAGCACGTCCGGCTGGTCCCTCAGGCCGAGGCGCAGGTAGTGCCGGGCCGAGATGGCCTCGCGCGGGCAGAGCGGCGGGGCGTCGGTCCTCTCCTGGAAGCTCGCGTGCCCCCACGATTCCCCGCTGTCCAGGCGGCGGGCGACCTCGGCGAGATCGCTCACCACGGCGCTGGCGGTCGGATAGCGCCCCGCCCCGCGTCCGTAGTACAGGGTGTCGCCCACGATGTCGCCGCTCACGAGGATGGCATTGAAGACGCCGTCCACCTGGGCCAGCAGGTGGCCGGCGGGGATCAGCGTCGGTTCGACGCCGATCTCGATGCCCTCCGGCCGCTCGCGGATGATCGCCAGCAGCTTGATGCGGTAGCCCAGCTCGCCCGCGTACGTGATGTCGTCCAGGGAGACCGTGCGAATGCCGTCGATGCGCACCGCGTCGAGCGGGGTGACCCGCCCGTGGGCGAGGGCGGCCAGGATCACCGCCTTGTGCGCGGTGTCGATGCCGTCGACGTCGAGCGACGGGTCGGCCTCGGCGTACCCCGCGGCCTGCGCGTCGGTGAGCACCTCGGCGAAGGGGCGTCGCTCCGCCTCCATGCGGGTGAGGATGTAGTTGCAGGTGCCGTTCAGGATGCCGTGGACGCTCTGGATGCGGTTGGCCACGAGGCCCTCGCGGAGGGCGCGGATGATCGGCACCCCCCCGGCCACGGAGGCTTCGAAGAAGATCTCGGCATTGTGCTCGCGGGCGATGCGGAAGAGCTCCGCGCCGTGGTCGGCCAGCAGGGCCTTGTTGGCCGTGACCACGGGCTTGCCCAGGCGCAGGGCCCGGGTGACCAGCTCGCGCGCCACGCGCGTGCCGCCGATCAGCTCCACCACGATGTCCACGCGGGGGTCGTCCACCACCGCGGCGGCATCGCGCGTCAGCAGCGCGGGCTCCACCGCCACCCCCCGATCGCGCTCGATGTCGAGGTCGGCGATCCACCGCAGGCTCAGGCGGGCGCCCGACCGGGCGGAGAGGAGACCGGCGTTCCGCACGAGCGTGTCCGCCACGCCCGCGCCGACGATTCCGAATCCCAGCAGGCCAACGCCAAGTTCCTTCATGGTTCGTCCCTAAGGCGGCGAGCCGCAACCCAACGGCTTGCGCCGCTCCCTGCTTCCATTCCAGTCCATTCGTTCTTCCCTGCGGCGGCGCCGCCTTCAGAAGCTGTTCCGCCCGCCCCTCTCCACGGAGGAACCTGACGGAGAACATCCTACGCATCTGCGCACCATCTCCCGGCGGAACAGCCTACAAAAAAGCCCCGCGGGGGCGGGGCGGGAACGCGGCCGAGCGACGGCTCAGGCGTCCCCGCGCCCCGTCATGATCGTGCCCGTGATGATTCCCATGTCCCGCATGATGTAACCGAAAGAATGAGCCGGAACGATAGAAAGAACCGCCGCGACGGACAAGCACAAAAAAGCGAACCCCGTGGGCAGGGCGCGTCTGCGAGGCAGCGAATCGTGGGTGTCGCCGCAGACTTTCTCCGTTGAGAAGGGCGGCGGAACCATCTCTGAGACGGTCTGCTCCTGTTTCCCTCTTTCCGTGGGCGAGTTTCACCGTGGCCAGACGGTTGAGACGGACGCCGGCCTCGGCGGCTTCCGCCGCGAGGTCGCGATGCACATGGGGCGGCACACGCACCGTGAATCTTCCGCTGAAACAACGGCTTGCGAGTGGTTCCGGGATGGACTCCCGGTGTTTCTGCATGTCAGCAACCGCGTCGGCAACGACGGAGCGAATCCCGCGAAGCGCCGCGTCGGGGGGCGACGCAAGCCCGCTCAGGCCTGGAAACTCCGCGCACAGACCGACGCACTCCTTGCCGTCTTCCGACAAGGCAGCACGCGCTCGACCTCCGACGGTCACGGTTGGCATGCGGGCATGCGCCAGCGCATGGTTCGAGATCTCTGTGCCTCTCCCCTCGTGCATCAGATGCGCAGGAAAGGCGGCGCGTGCCGGGCGCCCAGCCGACCCCAGTCGCGCGCGAGGGCGTCGCGCACCCGGCCGGGTTCCATCCGGCGCTCCGTCGTCAGGAAATCCATCAGCCAGCCGGCCCGCTGTTCGACCGGCAGGGCGTGCGTCCGGCCGGCGCGCTCGTGCAGCCAGTCGGCAAAGGCCATGAAGGCGTCGAAAGGAGAGGGGGCGTCCGCCCAGATCAGCGGGGCGGATTCCCGGAAGGGCTCGCGGTTGACGAAGATCTCCCAGTAGCGGGCCATGCGCTTGATGCGGTCCATGCGGGCGCGGGGAATGCGCCGGCTTTCCATGATCTCGTACGGCGGCTGGGGGTGGTACCGCATGCCCCACTCCGCGTCGTGGCGGGGCAGCGGCGTCCCGCGCAGGCGCTTGAGAATCCCGAGCTGGATCTCCTGCGGGCCGAGGGCGAGCAGCCGATCGAAATCCCGCGCCAGGCCGGCCATGTCGCCGCCGGGCAGCCCGGCCAGCAGGTCCGCGTGAACCACCGCGCCGTGGGCGCGCAGGAAACGGAGCGTGTCCTCCGTCCGCTCCATGTCCTGCGCCCGCCCGACCCGCGCCGCGACGGCGGCGTCGAAGGTCTGTACGCCCACCTCGAAGCGCAGGATGCCGGGCGGGAAGACGGCTATCGCCTCCCGCAGGGCCGGCGGCAGGCGGTCGGGCACCAGCTCGAAGTGCAGCGTGAGCCCGGGGCACAGCCGGTCGCGGAAGAACGCCAAGACCCGGCGGCTGCGGTCGAGGTCCAGATTGAACGTGCGGTCGACGAACTTGAACCGCCGCGCGCCCCTGGCGAGGAGGCGGCCGAACGCCTCCAGCGCCGCCTCCAGCGGCCACTCGCGGACGGTCCGATCCAGGCACGACAGACAGTACTCGCATCCGAACGGACACCCCCGCGTGATCTCCACGTACGTGACGCGATGGGCCAGGTCCCCGTCCGCGTATTCGTCGTAGGGCAGGGCCAGGCGGGCGAGATCGGGACGCGGCGCGTCCGTGATCCGGCCGGCCGACCGGCCACCCTCCAGCAGCAGCCCGCACAGCTCCGCGAAGGCCGTCTCCCCTTCGCCGCGGACCACGAAATCCGCCAGCTCCGCGGCCTCCTGCCGCTCGGTCTCGTGGCTGATCTCGGGACCGCCGATGACGATCGCCGCGTCCGCCGCCCGTCCGCGGAGCTCCCGCAGCAGCGACGTGATCAGCGCGGCGTTCCAGATGTACATGCCGATCCCGATCACGCGCGGCGATCGGGCGAGCAGCCGGTCGGCGATCTCCACCGGCGACCGGCGCAGGTCGAACTCCACGATCTCCGAGCGGGAGCGCAGGCCGCCCAGATTGGCGCGCAGACAGCGGAGCCCGAGGGAGGGATGACTCCAGGTGGCGTTGCAGGTGGTGAGCACGATGTCCGCCATGTCATTTCCAACCATCGTCGACCCATGGGATGCCCTGCGCCTGGCGACGGCCCTGGAGTTGCGCGAGCGCTTGAATGTCGACGTGTCGTTTGCCCCTCACGATGAACAGCGGGCAAGAGACGCGGATGCCCTTGGATTCACCGTCCTGGCATGACTCGGGTTTCAAGTCTCAGGCATCGGCTTTCTACAGCGTCCACCCCTCGCGGTAGGTCCGCCGCACGTACTGGCTGGCGGCGGGGTCGTTGGTCACTTCCATCTTGACGCCGTCCCAGAGCAGCCGCCTGTCGGGGAAGCGCACCGCGAGGTTGCCCAGGAGGATCATCTCCGTCATCGGCCCCGCGTACTCGAAGTTGGAACAGGAAGGCCGGCCGTCCTTGCACGCGCGGACCCAGTCCTTCTCATGGCCGTCCTCTCCGCCGGGCACGCGCGGCAGCGACGGCGCCGGGCGCTTGAACTCCCGCATGCGGGTCTCGGGAATGAGGCGCGGGCTGCGGCCATAGCAGCCGCACATCAGCGTGCCCCTGTCGCCGATGAACAGGACGCCGCCGTCGGCGTCGCCCATCTCGCGCCCCTGCTCCAGCTCATCCGGCCGGGGCGGCGTCAGGCCGCCGTCCCACCAGGTCAGCGTGAGCAGCGGTTGCCCGTCGCCCGCGGGGAACTTGTACCGGACGATCGTCGAGCGCGGGAACGTCTCGTTCTTCGGCTCGGTCTTCTTCCAGAACTCGCCCCAGTAGGTGGAGATGCAGCCCTCCACGCTCACGGGCGGCGGCAGCTTCAGCGCCCAGAACACCGGATCGAGGATGTGGCAGCCGAGATCGCCGAGCGACCCGGTGCCGAAGTCCCACCACGCGCGCCAGCGGTTCGGGTGATAGGTCGGGTGGTAGGGGCGGAAGGGCGCGGGTCCGATCCAGCGGTCCCAATCGAGCTTCGCCGGCACCGGCGGCGTTTCGGCCGGCCGTTCGACCTCGACCCCCTGCGGCCACACGGGGCGGTTGGTCCACGCGTGCACGTCGCGGACCGTGCCGATCGCCCCGGCCGCGATCCATTCGCACACCAGCCGCGCGCCCTCGCCGGAGTGGCCCTGGTTGCCCATCTGCGTCATGACCTTGCAGCGGCGGGCGGTCTCGGTCAGGACGCGGGCTTCGTGGATCGAGTGCGTGAGCGGCTTCTGAACGTAGACGTGCTTGCCCGCCTGCATCGCGGCCACGGCGATGGCGGCATGCGAGTGATCGGGCGTCGCGATCACCACCGCCTCGATGTCCTTCTGCCGGTCGAGCATCTCGCGGAAATCGCGGTAGGTCTTCGCCCCGGGATGCTCCTGGAAGGTCTTCGCGGCATAGTCGTCGTCCACGTCGCACAGTGCGACGATGTGGTTCTCCTCGGCGCAGCGGCGGAGATTGCTGGCGCCCATGCCGCCGACGCCGATGCCGGCGATGTTGAGCTTCCGGCTGGGCGGCGTCTGGCCGCGCAGACCGAGCACGAAGCCCGGCACGACCTGGAAGGCGGCGGCGGCGAGCGTCGTGTGGCGGAGAAAAGCGCGTCGGCTCGTCGCGTGGATGCGAGGCCTCGGTGCGTGTCCTGACTTGCTCATGGCCATCCTCTCTGATGTCCGGCCGGCGCGGCCGGCCGAAGGCCGCAGTGTGCCCCAACGACGCCGCAAATGCAAATAGTGCAGTCGAAATCGGAGTTGTAGTTTGCGGCTTGAAGCTTGAGAATTGCGACGGCGAAGCCGATTGCGATGGGGGTTGCCGATTCGAGCTTCGGCACTCCAACGTCGCGGTTTTGTGCTCGTCCCCCTCGCGCCATGCGGTAGGCTGGCCATGGGGTGTGCCTGATATGCGCCTCTTCGATGCCCATAACCACCTGCAGGACGAGCGGCTCGGCGGCGATCCGGCGGCCGTGATCGGCCGCGCGTCGGCCGCGCATGTGGCGCGCATGGCCGTGAACGGATCCGCGCCCGGCGACTGGGAGGCCGTGCGGGCGCTGGCGGAGCGATTCCCGGAGGTGGCGCCGTGCTACGGGCTGCATCCGTGGTACGTGGCCGGGCGGGGCGGGCGCTGGCTGGATGACCTTGCGGTCCGCCTCGCCGATCCGCGCTCGGCCGTGGGCGAGATCGGCCTGGATCACCTCGTGGAGCCGCGCGACGAGGAGGCGATGGCTGATGTGTTCCGGGCGCAGTTGGGGCTGTCGCGCGATCTGCGCAGACCCGCGGTGATCCACTGCCGGCGCGCATGGGGCCGCCTGATGGAGATCCTCCGCGAGGCCGGCCCGCACCCGGTCGGCATGATCGTCCACTCCTACGGGGGCGGGCCGGAACAGATCCGGCCGCTGACGGCGCTGAACGCGTTCTTCTCCTTCTCCGGCAGCGTGACGTATCCCAACAACAGGCGGGGCCGCGCCGCGGCCGCCGCCGTGCCGGCGGACCGGCTTCTCATCGAGACCGATGCCCCCGACATCCCCCCGGCCGGATGGCCGGAGGGCGCCACGCACGAGCCGGCGAACCTCGTGCGGGTGGCGGAGACCGTGGCACAGCTGCGGGGCCTGAGCCTTGACGACCTCGCCGCCCTGACGTTCGCGAACGCGGAGCGGCTGTTCGGCTGAATCCGGGATGATGAACTCTCCAGCGCCCTGTCGAACGTCCTCCGCCCCCTCGCGCGGTATCCGCCGGCGTCGGTCGTCGCCGCCCGCCCGCGGTGCGCCCGCACCGGCAGGAACACCGAGGATTTGCAGTTTGTATCTTGAGGCTTGTGTCTTCCGGCCCCATCCGCATCGCACCGCGGACCGCAGGACACGCATTGGCGTTCGGGAACGACCATGAACGAGCAGGAGCATGCCATGTAGAAGCGTGCATCAGCCTTGAAAAGGCGCTATATGCTGCGGACCACTGAGGACTGAATGAAGACGAACCTGACCCTGTCGGCCATGACGGTGATGGCGGTGGCCTTCTGCGGCTGTGGGCGCCCGGCAGAACCGCCGCCGCCCGCCGCGACGAAGGGGCCGGCGCCGACCGGGACCGCCGTCGCGGCCGCTTCCCCCGCACCGGCCGCCCCCGCCTTCAAGCCGCCGGTCCCATCCGAGCAGCTCACCGAGATGCTCCGGAAGGCGAACACGAACCTGCAGGGCGAGGCACAGTGCCAGAACGACGGCAGGTGGATGATCGCCGATCTCTCCGCCACCGGCGCCACCGATCTTTCGCCGCTGCAGGGACTGCCGATCGTGGCGCTCGACCTGCGCGGCCTGCCCGTGTCCGATCTGCGACCGCTCGCGGGCATGCCGCTGGAGGAGTTGTTCCTGGAGGACACCCGCGTATCCGACATCGGCCCCTTGCGCGGGATGAAGCTGACGAAACTCTACCTCAGCAGGTCGCCGGTGAAGGATATCAGTCCCCTCCAGGGCATGCCGCTGGCGGAGCTGAACATGCTGGGGTGCCCGGTGGAGAGCATCAAGCCGCTGCGGGGCGCGCCGCTCAACATGCTCTGGCTGAACGAGACACCGGTCTCGGACATCGCCCCGCTCTCGACGTGCCCCCTCGTCAGCCTCACGCTGCACCGAACACGGGTCCGTGACCTTTCGCCCCTCGCGGGCAGCCCGCGCCTGGAACGGCTGCACATCGGCGACACGCCGGTGACGGATCTCACGCCGTTGAAGGGACTGTCGCTGACGCGCCTGATCTTCACACCCTCGCGCATCACGACCGGGCTCGACATCGCGCGCAGCATGGCCTCGCTCCGCGAGATGGGAACGACCCTGGAAGGCAAGATGCCGCCGGCTATGTTCTGGGCCGAGATCGACGGCGCGGGGAAGTGAGTCTCGTCCCGTTCGGACTCGAAAGTCGCAGGGGCTCGAGCTCCAGACCTCAATTCCGGATATCCCGTGACCCTCGGCCCCTGAACGTGCCATCCGCAGTCCGCCATCCGCCATTCACTCTGTCGCCGGCAGGCGGCCGGGCTCGCGGGCGCCCGTCGGCTTGCGCCGGGTGAGCGAGTCGCCCAGGTCGCCGCGCATGCCCTCCGCCAGCGCTACCAGCCGTTTCACCACGTCCGGATTCCGCGCGGCCACATCGATGCTCTCGCCCTGGTCCTTCGCAAGATGGTAGAGCTCCTGCCCCACGGGTTCCGACCGGTACTTGCCCGGCAGGCCTCCCCGCCCCGGTTCCTGCCCCTTCATGGTGCGGGACGTGTGAGGAAAGTGGAGCTTCCATTCGCCCGAGCGCACGGCGCGCAGTTCGTTGTTCGCGTAGTAGAAGAAGAAGGCCTCGTGGGGCGTCTTCGCACCGGGCTCCCCGGCGAGCAGCGGCCAGATGTCGAGTCCGTCGATCCTCCGCTCGGGCAGCTTCGCGGCGGCCAGCCTTGCGAAGGTCGGCAGCAGGTCGATGGTCATCGCCGGCTCCTCGCACACGCGGCCAGCCGGGATCCGCCCGGGCCAGCGCGCGATGAACGGCTCCCGCACACCGCCCTCGAACGCGGTGCCCTTGCCCTCGCGCAGCGGACCCGCGGTGCCGGCGTGGTCGCCGTAGGAGAGCCAGGGTCCGTTGTCGCTGGTGAAGATGACGAGGGTGCGCGGGTCGAGATCGTGGCGCTTCAATGCCGAGAGCACCTCGCCCACCGACCAGTCCACCTCGCTCATCACGTCGCCGAACAGCCCGCGTTCGGTCTTGCCCGCGAACGTGTCGCTGACGAACAGCGGCACGTGCACCATCGAGTGCGCCAGGTAGAGGAAGAACGGGCGGTCCCGGCTCTTCTCGATGAACCTCACCGCGTGCTCCGTGTACGCCGTGGTCAGCTTGCGCTGGTCCTCCGGCGTGACCTCCGGATCGACCACCCGGTCGTCCCCGATCATGGGCAGCGGCGGATACGTGCCGGGCTTCGCCTCGGGATGATACGGCCACATGTCGTTGGAATACGGCAGGCCGTAATACTCGTCGAAGCCGTGGTTCACCGGCAGGAAGCGGGGGTGGTGGCCCAGGTGCCACTTGCCGAAGGCGGCCGTGGCATAGCCCTTCTGCTTCAGCACCTCCGCGATCGTGGTCTCGTCGGCGTTGATCCCGTGTCGCGCGTGGGGTCCGAGCGCGCCGGAGATGCCGACGCGGTTGGGATAACAGCCGGTCATGAGCCCCGCGCGGGAGGCGGAGCAGACGGCCTGCGCCACGTAGAACTGCGTGAAGCGCACGCCCTCGGTGGCCATGCGGTCGAGATTCGGCGTGCGGTACCCCTTGGCCCCGTAGCATCCGACATCGCCGTAGCCGAGGTCGTCGGCGAAGATCACGACGATGTTGGGCGGGGGGTCGCCGGCGCCCGCCGCCGCGTTCGCGCCCCCGGACATGCAGGCCGCCGCCATCGCAACGGCCACGGCTCGTCGGACCGCTGCGGCGGGTGGGGCGAGCTCTCCGGGCGCGCCGGAAGCGGAGCCTCGGCAGCGGGTCGGCCGGCCGCTCGCCGGGGACCCTGCTTCGCCCGGCGCGCTTCGCAGGGCGAGCGGTCCGCCCCGCGGTTCACTCACGTTCGAGCATGAAGGGCTTCCTGTCATACCTGCCTCGCGCATGTTCGCCGCCTCGGGACTCCAGCCGGAAGAGCACGCGGACCCGACGTGGTCACCTCAGGGCCTGGCCTGCCTCTTCCGTTCGACCCTGCGGATCTCCACCGGCGTCGTGTTCGCCTGCCGCGCGCCGGGGGTGCTGCGGCCGTCGGCCACGTACTTCTCCAGCAGCGTCGTCAGGCGCTCGACGACCTCCGGGTGATCGGCCTGCACGTTCACCTGCTCGCCGATGTCCTTCGAAAGATCGTAGAGCTGCACCGGCGGCAGTCCCCGCGCATCCTTGCTGCCCGGTCGCGGATCGCTCCAGCCGCCGGAATCGGGGCAGAGCTCCAGCTTCCATCGCCCCTGCCGGACGGAGAACGATCCGTTGATCGAATGGTGCACCACGGCCTCGCGCAGCGGTCCGGCGGCTCGCCCCTCGAGCGCGGGCACGAGGCTGACGCTGTCCTCCGCGGCAGGGTCGGGGGGCTTCGCATTCACGATCTCCGCGCACGTGGCGAAGAGGTCCACGAGGCAGACCGGCTGGTCGCAGGTCGTCCCGGCCTTCACGCGCCCGGGCCAGCGGACGATGAACGGGATGCGATGCCCGCCGTCGAAGATGTCCGCCTTGGTGCCGCGGAAGACGTGGCTCGGGTGGTGTCCCTTCGCCCGCAGGGCCGGGAAGTCGGCCTGCGGAGAGCAGCCGTTGTCGCTCGCGAAGAAGACCAGCGTGTGGCCCGCGATGCCGCCCTTGTCCAGCGCCTCCAGCACCTCCCCCACCGCCGCGTCGGTCTGCATCACGAAATCGGCGTAGGGGTTCAGCCCGCTCTTCCCCGCCCATTCCTTCGTCGGCACGATGGGGGTGTGGGGCGAGGTGAGCGGCAGGTAGAGGAAGAAAGGTCTCCCCGGCTTCGCGGCGGCCGCGCGCTGCCCGATGTACTCCACCGCCTTGCGGGCCAGCGTCGGCAGCACATCGACGGCCTCGAAGCTCTCGGCGGCGGGCCCTTTGCGGATCCAGGTCTTCTCGGTGGTCGGGACGGCGGTGACCCGGTCGTTCTCGATGAACGTGTAGGGCGGCATGTCGAGCGAGGCGCTGATGCCGAAGTAGTGGTCGAATCCGACCGCGTTCGGTCCGTCGCGGATCGGCTGGCTGTAGTCCACCCCCGGCGCGTCCTTGTAGTCATTGGCCAGGCCGCCGCCTTTCAGCGGCCAGCCCATTCCGAGGTGCCACTTGCCGATGCAGGCCGTCGCGTAGCCGTGGGTCCGGAGGAAGGCCGGCAGGGTCAGGCGGTCGGGCTCGATCAGGCGCTGCGAGAAGCCGCCGAGCACCCCTCTCTTCAGGCGGGACCGCCAGTTGTAGCGGCCGGTCAGGATGCCGTAGCGCGTCGGCGTGCAGACGGAGGAGCTCGAGTGGGCGTCCGTGAACACCATCCCGTCCGCCGCGAGGCGGTCGACGTGAGGCGTGGCGATCTTCCCCGCCGGATTGAGACACCGCACGTCGCCGTAGCCGAGGTCATCGCACAGGATGTAGAGGATGTTCGGCCGGGCGGGATCGGCGGCCAGCGCGGTCCCCGCCGCCGCACAGGCGATGGCGGCCGACATCAGACAGGCCAGACGGTGTTTCATGATGGCACCAGAAGATGCCGCCGGTAGAACGCGAGCTCGGCGACGGACGCCTGGACATCGTAGTACGCGTCGTGCCGCGCGCCGGCGGGCGGGAGGACCGCGTCGGGGAAGTACTCCCGCAACACGGCCGGGTTCTCCTTGTCGAACTCCCGGCCGGGTCCCCGCCGCTGCCATTCGAGTTTCAGCGCGGTGACGTCGAGATGACGGTAGTGCAGGCGTCCGAGAAAGGCCGGCAGAAAACGGCGCGCGAGCCACCAGTCGGCATGGACGCTGTTGCCCGCAAGCACGGGCCGGCCGACTGCCTCGCCGCCCGCCGCGGCACGGGCGTCCTCCACGTAGGCGGCCATCTGACGATCCGCCTCCTCCGCGGACACGGCCGCATCGCCGCGCGCGGCCGTCACCAGCCCGGCCAGGTGCTCCGCCACCCACGGACTCACCGCGGCCGCCGCGGGCAGGCGCACGACGATCCGCACGTCCCGCTCCGGCGGCAGCACGCGCCGAAGATCGCCGCCGGTGATCAGGGCGGCCACCTGCAGGAGGAGGGCTTGATCGAGCTCCAACGACGTGTACTCCGTGTCGAACCACACCAGCAACCCGAACCCCGTCTGCTTGACTGACGTTTCCACACTCACCGCCTGCTCCTCCCCGGATTCCCGGGCTTGCCGGGAGGCCGGTCGGCCCCTACACTATCACGGTTTCGCTCCCGGCAAAGCCGGGATCAGAGAGGATGGACGGCATGGCGGGCATATACAAGGCGTACGACATTCGAGGCATTTACGGCGCGCAGCTCACGGATGACCTGGCCTTCCGGATCGGCCGGGCGTTCGCGACGTTTCTGAAGCCGAGGAAGGTCGTCGTGGGGCGCGATATCCGCACCCATTCCGAGGCCCTTTTCCGCGAACTGGCCCGCGGGTTGACGATGCACGGGGCGGACGTGATCGACCTGGGCCTGTGCAGCACCCCGATGTCCTACTATGCCAACGGTTCGCTCGGCGCCGACGCGAGCATCATGATCACCGCCTCGCACAACCCGAAGGAGTACAACGGCTTCAAGCTCTGCCGCGAGAAGGCCATCCCTCTGAGCGGCGCGACGGGCATCATGGACATCGAGCGCATCGTGCAGTCGGAGGCGTTCGATGCGCCGGCGGAGACGGCGGGCCGGGTGACGACGCACGATATCCTGCCCGACTACAGCGCCCACGTGAAGGCCACGGCGAACCTGCAGCGGCCGGTGCGCATCGCGGTCGATCTGGCCAACGCCATGGGCGTCGTCGAGGCCCGGACCCTGGAAGGTCTGCTGGAGATGGATCCGCTCTTTGGAACCCTCGACGGGGATTTCCCCAACCACGAGGCCAACCCCCTCGACCACCACACGCTGACGTCCCTGCAGGAGAAGATGCGGGCGGGGCGCTACGACTTCGGCGTGGCGTTTGACGGCGACGCGGACCGCGCGGGCTTCCTCGACGAGCGCGGCGAGATCATCCCGATGGACATGATCACCGCCCTCATCGCCCGCGCGACGCTGCAGACGCACAAGGGGGCGGCGATCTACTACGATCTCCGCAGCAGCTGGGCCGTGAAGGAGGTCATCGAGGAGAACGGCGGGCGCCCGATGATGTCGCGCGTCGGCCATGCCTTCATCAAGCAGCAGATGCGCGACGCCGACGCGGTGTTCGCCGGCGAGCTGTCGGGCCACTACTACTTCAGGGACAACTTCTTCACCGAGAGCTCCTCGATGGCCGTGCTGTGCGTGGCGAACCTGGTCAGCCGCTCGCCGCTGCCGCTCTCGGAGATGATCCGCCCGATGCGGCGGTACTTCGCCAGCGGCGAGATCAACTCCCGCGTGGCCGACACGCGGCCGGTGTTCGACCGCCTGCTCGCGCGGTTTCCGGGGGGGCGGGTCATCCGGCTCGACGGGCTGACGATCGAGTTTGCCGACTGGTGGTTCAACGTCCGGGCCTCCAACACCGAGCCGCTGGTGCGGCTGAACCTCGAAGCGAAGACCCGCGGCCTGATGGAACAGCGCCGCGACGAGGTGCTGGCGGCGATCCGGGCCTGAGGCGGTGCGCGCGGCCATGCATGATCCCCTGAGTGCCCGCCTTTCCCGCGGCATCGTGATCTTCGATGGCGCGATGGGGACGGAGATTTTTAAACGCCACTACTTCGTCAACATCTCCTACGACGGCCTCTGCGTCACGGCCCCGGAGGTCATCCGCGAGATCCACCGGGCCTACGCGGACGCGGGCGCGGACGTGCTGACCACCAATTCCTTCGGCGCCAACGCGAACAAGCTGGCCACCTACGGCCTGGCCGAACGGATGCGCGAGATCAACAGGGCGGCGGTGCGCCTGGCCCGGGAATGCGGCGGCGAGCACCGCCTCGTGGCCGGGTCGGTCGGACCCTACGGCGACGTCCCCTTCGGCCGCGAGGAGGGCGAGGAGGACAAGATCGCCGGCCTCTCGGCGCAGATCGCGGCGCTGGAGGAGGGGGGCGCGGATTTCATCCTGTTCGAGACCCTGACGACGCGGGCGGACGTCCGCAGGTCGTGCCGGGCGGCCGCGGGGGCGCGCCAGCCGTTCGTCGTCAGCATCGCCGTGGATCTCGAGGGCGAGACGGCCCAGGGGGAGCCGATCGAGCGCGTGATCGAGGATCTGCGGTCGGCCCCGCGCCGGCCGGTCGCCGTGGGCCTCAACTGCGGGGTCGGCCCCGAGCGGATGCTCGC
Organism: uncultured Verrucomicrobiota bacterium; assembly: GCA_964610105.1. Lineage (GTDB taxonomy): Bacteria > Verrucomicrobiota > Kiritimatiellia > PWTM01 > PWTM01 > CAZSUU01. Next base: position 37,164 of record CAZSUU010000041.1, read on the forward strand.
GACCCTGGAGCGCCTGATGCCGCTCGTGGACCTGCCCGTGATCGTCCAGCCCAACGCCGGCATGCCCAAGCCGGTGGGCGGGCGGATGATCTACATGACCAGCCCCGAGTACCTGACGACCTATGCCCAGCGCTACCTGCAGCTCGGCGCGCGCGGGGTCGGGGGCTGCTGCGGGACGGGGCCCGAACACATCCGCGACATGGCGCGAAGCCTCCGTCCGCTGATCGCCTCGCAGGCCGCCGCGCGGGTGGAGGTCGCCTCCGCGGAGGCCCCGCTGCGGCCGCCGCCGCCCCTGGCGGGGAAATCGCGGTTCGCGGCGAAACTGGCGGCCGGGACGTGGGTGACCTCGGTGGAGATCACGCCGCCGCGCGGGTACGACCTCGGGGAGACCGTGGCGCGGGCGCGCCGCTGCCGCGAGGCGGGCGTCGACGCGATCAACATCCCGGACGGTCCCCGCGCCAGCGCCCGCATCTCGCCGCTGGTCACCGCCCAGGCCGTGGAGCGCGACGCGGGCATCGAGGCGATCCTCCACTTCTGCTGCCGCGACAAGAGCCTGCTCGGCATGCAGGCCGACCTGCTCGGCTGCGCGGCGTCGGGCCTGCACAACATCCTGTTCATCACCGGCGACCCGCCGAAACTGGGCGACTTCCCGTTTTCGTCGGCCGTGTTTGACGCCGACTCGATCGGCATGGTCCGCATCCAGCACCGCATGAACCGCGGCGTGGACATCGGGGGGCGCCCGCTCGATCCGCCCACCAACGTCTGCATCGGCGTGGGGGCCGATCCGAACGCGATCGACATGGAGCGCGAGCTGCGGCGCACGCGCGAGAAGGTGGAGGCCGGCGCGGAGTTCATCGTCACGCAGCCGGTGTTCAGCACCGAACCGCTCCTGCGGTTCATCGAGAAGATCGCGGGGCTGAACGTGCCGGTGCTGGCGGGCGTCTGGCCGCTGGCGAGCTACCGCAATGCCGAGTTCATGCGCAACGAGGTGCCGGGCGTCGTGGTCCCCGACGAGGTCATGGCGCGCATGGCGCGGGCGACCACCCGCGAGGCGCAGCGCGACGAGGGCATCGCCATCGCCCGCGAGAGCGTGTCCGGCCTGCGCGGCGCGATTCGCGGCGTGCAGGTCAGCGCTCCCTTCGGCAACGTCGCCACCGCCCTCGCCGTCCTGTGAGGCACGGGGGCGGCCAACGGCATGGGGGCGCCCCGCGTCAGCCTGCTCCTCCCGGTCTGCAATGCCGCGGCGACCCTGCCCGCGGCGTCGGCTTTGCCCACTTCTGCGATGGGAGCAACTCGCGAACGCTGTGTCGACATCGATCCGCGGAAGATCGGGAAACGCATGCGCGGCCGGCCGGTCCTCGCGCCGGTGGACCTTCCCCCGCCGGGCCGTGACTTCGTGCTCGCCTACGTCGGCAGCCACGGGGCGCGGGATCTCATCGCCGCCCGGCTCGATGCGACGGGCCGGCGCATCGGCATCGATTACCTCCCCGCCGCCTGACGGCGCGCCCTCACGCCCCGCCCGCAAAAGACCGGGCGGAACGACAGGCCGTCCTCAGCGGGCGGGCACCGGCTCGTGCGGCTTCCGCCCGTGCACCCGTTCATAGGCGCGACCGAACGGGCACACGCCCTGCTCCACGTGGCGGACCAGACCATAGCACCAGCCGCGCTGCGTGGCGCGGGCGCGGCGGCACACGGGACACCACTCGCAGCAGCGCGCGAGAAGCCGCACTCCGGAACCGACGGTCGCATTCGCGCTCATGAAGGGGATCATGAACGGGCCATGCGCCCGCGGCAAGCCCGCATGCCATGGCCTGTCGCGTGCCGGATGGCGCGCGGCACGAAGCCGCCCCTATAGCATCTTCACCGGTTCGCCGGCCTCGAACGCCCTCATCACGGCCGCCGCCTTTTCGCGGGTGGAGACATCGGGGTGACTGGCCGGCTTGGCGACTCCCTTCGCGGCGAGGATCCGCGCGACGAGCAGCCGCGCCTGCTGGGCACGGTCAATCGCGTTGGCCAGGATGCGGGTGCATTCCTGGGGCGCATGGAATCCCAGGCCGTTGTTGGCCGACACGTAATCCCACCGGAACTGCGCCTCGCGGACGAGCTTGCGCGCGGGGGCCAGTTCGTCATCGCTCGCGCCGGCCTGCATCACGGCGGCGATGTCGAAGTGCGCCTGCACCAGCGCGATCTCCGTGTCCTTCTTGACGCTCGCCACCTTGGTCTGGATCGCCTCGACACGGCGGCGCACCTCCTCTTCGCTCCAGCGGTGGCAGACGGCGCAGCTGTTCGCGATGTTCAGCAGCGGGCTCCGGACGTGGTGATCGGTGAACTTCACGCCGCCCTCGCTGAGGTAGGGCATGTGGCAGTCGGCGCACGCGACGCCGCGGTAGGCGTGGACGCCGGCCAGGTACACTTCGTAGTCCGGATGCTGCGCCTTGATGATCGGGGTCCTGGACACCGCGTGAACGTAGTCGGTGTGCCCAACCTGGTCATAGTAGACCAGCATGTTCTCGACCGCCGTGCCCTTCGCCCACGGGAAGGTGAGATAGTACTTGTCCTTGAAGTAGTACTCCACGTGGCACTGCGCGCACACCAGCGACCGGGTCTCCTGGTGCGTGGCCGCGTCGATGTCCTTCCCCATCGCCGCGAACGCCTCGCGCAGCGCGGGACGCGTGATGCGCAGGTTCATCGTCGCCGGGTCATGGCAGTCCTGGCAGCCGATGGGATGCGTCACCTTGCCCCGCAGGCTGTCGAACGTCCCGCGGTAGAAGCCGTTCACCCCCATCTCGGACATCAGCTTCGGCACGTCGGTGCTCTTGCAGGTCCAACAGGTGGCGACGGTGGTGGCATCGACGCGCTTCGTGCCCGTCACATCCGCCAGCGCGTGGTAGTGGCCGCGCGCCTGCCGGTACTCCTTGCTGAACGGGTAGCCGGCGAACAGGATGACCTGCAGCGGGTCGTCCTCGAGGTAGTCGCGCGGGAATCCCCCGCCGAAGAGCGTCCGGGTCGCGTCGTTGCTGGTCCGCAGATAGGTCTGGTACTCGCGGGGGTAGTTCCGGCCCCAGACGGCGTTGTCGGGCTCCCACGGCGCGATCGGCTGCACCGCGATCGCGGGCCGTTGCGCCTCCCAGCGGCGCTCCATGATCGACACCGCCAGCAGGCCGAGCAGCACCACGACGGCCGTGGTGAGCAGGAAGATCGCGGGGCCCACCCAGGTCGGGAGTTTTCGCTTTTCCGTGGTCGCGTTTTCACTCATGGCCGACACCTCCGGGAGATTGCGGACGGCCGAGCGCGGACGAGAGACCCCATGCGCTGCACGCCTTTCGCCCGGCATGCGGATCACGTCTCACACTTTGTGAAGTGTGGTACATGCCTTCGGACCCGGCACGTTCCGGGACGGTGCGGTCGCCGTGCGGGAGACGGGGGCCGGGCGCACGCCGCCCGGAGCCGCCCCCTGCGCGAAGCGACGCGGCCGCGTGGACCCAGGGGGCGCTTCTGAGTCCGACCGCGGTCATGGCCGGTCCCCTTCCGTCAACGCGCTGCCGGCGGATTCACCCTTCATCCACTCCAGCCCGGCCGACGGGAGGGCGGGGCGGCGGGCGTGGGGCGCGGCGGAGAGGCTGACCTGCGGACCGTGGATGTTCTCGTGGCAGTCCCAGCACCGCCGCTCATCCACCCCCGCCACCCGCACCATCTGGAGCTGGTCGTGATGGCACCGCAGGCAGTTCTCCTGCACGACCGGCACCGCGCCCTCGGAGAGCCGGAGGACCTGCGGCTCGAGGCGGAAGGTAAAGACGTACGAGTGGCGCAGGCCGTCGCGCCCCTTGAACGCGAGCTTGGCGACGGGGTTCTGGTGCGGCAGGTGGCAGTCGGTGCATACCGCCACCTCGCGGTGGCTGCTGTGCTGCCAGGAGGCGTAGGCCTGGTTCATCACATGGCAGTTGATGCAGGCGTCGGGCTTGTCGAGAAGGTAAGAGCCCGCGCGCGAGATGTGCGCCACCACCAGCGCGGAGCCCATCGCGATGCCGCCGACGAAGAACACGGGCATCCGCCACCGCACGGGGAGCGGGTCGAGCGTCATCCATCGGCGGAGCAGAGTCACCATCGCCATGCGCGCCTTCGTGCGCATCATGGACGGTCGGCGTATCCGCTGTCAATCCGCGTCCAGGCGGACCCAGTCCAAGATCGAAATGCAGATTGACCGCGCGGCTCCAAACTCCCATAAGAGCCGGGCATGTCCGGCACCCGCTCTGCAGCACGGCATCTGTTCCAGTGGTTCAACCTCGCGTTGATCCTCGGGCTGGCGGGTCTGTCAGTCGCGGGCGCCTTCCTCGGCGCCGACCGGGCCGCGCGCTTCTTCAACTCGCCGCCGATGATCGCCCTCTGGGTGCTGCTCGCGCTGGCCCTGGCCGCGGGCTTCGTCGCGTTCGCGCGCCTCCGGAAGAACCCGGGGCTGCTGGCGATTCACCTGGGCTGCCTGCTGGTCATCCTCGGCTCCATGCGCAACTCCGAGACCGCCCACCGGCTCCGGTCGCCTGCCGCGCCCCATGCGCGGGTGCGCTGGAGTCATCTCCGCCTGCACGAGGGTGAGGAGTCGCGCGCGCTGCTGGACGCATCGTTGACCAACACGGTGGGCGAACTGGCGTTCCACGTGCGGCTGGAGCATTTTCGGATCGAGCACTACCCGTCGAAGCCCGGCGACTGGCGCGTCGGGCTGGGCGCCATGTCGCGGGATGAGGCCACCGGCGCGTACCGGTGGGAGGCGGAGGAAATTGCGCTCCGCCCGGACGGTCTGACGGAGCTGGCGGACACCGGCGTCCGGATCCGCCTCGGCATGGGCGGTCGGGGGCTGGGCGGCGAGTCGACGATCGAGCTGGAGGCGGAGTGGAACGGCCGGGCGCAGTCGACCACGCTCGCCTTCCCCCCCGGCGAGAACCAGGGGATGGTGGGATTGACTTCGCTCTTCCCGGACGCGACCCACCTCCACCGCTCCGTCTCGCTGATTCTCGAGCGCACCCCGCCCGCGGTCCGCGCCTACCGCAGCCGCGTCGTCCTCACCGATCCCGGCGGCCGGGTGCGCGTGGCCGACCTCTCCGTCAACCGGCCGCTCAAGCACGGGGGCTATCATCTCTACCAGTACTCGTGGGGCGCGGACCCGAGGCCCTACACGGTGTTGCTGGTGGTCAGCGACGCGGGCCTCGGCCTGGTATACGCCGGCTTCGTCCTGCTCGCGGCCGGGTCGGCCCTGTTCGGGTGGCGTCACGGCATGGGGCGGACTCCGTCCGGGTCTGGTTCTGCCGTTCCGCGGCCCGGCCGGCGGAGAGAGCACGGCGAGGAGAGGCCGTGACGCTCAAACACACCACGCTCGGCCTTCTGATCTACGCCGCGATGCTGGTGTACGGGGGGGCGTTTGGGCTCTACCGGCTCGGGCGCAAGCGCGCGGCCCGCGCCGTCTTCGTGGGCGGGTTCGCGATGGCGCTCGCCGCCCTCGTCTTGCGGTGGGTTCAGAACGGCTTCATTTCCCTGCAGAATCTGTTCGAGCTCTTTCTCGCGATGGGGGTAGTGATCTGGCCGATCGCGGTCTTCTGCAGGCGCCTGGCCGGCCGCATCGCCGAATCGGCCGACCCGTTGCTCGGCTTCGTGCTGCTGTGGCCGGCCGGGTTCATCTTCGGCGCCGAGCCGCGCCCCCTGCCGCCCGCCCTGCAGAGCTGGCTTTTCATCCCGCACGTGCTGGTGTACGTCGCCGCCTACGTGTTCCTCGCCCGTTCCGCCACCGTGGCCCTGCGGATCCTGTGGCCCGAAGCCGGCACGACGTCCGGGGAGGCCGACGCCGCCGCCTTCCGCATCGCCGCCGCCGGATTCCCCCTCCTGACCTTCGGGCTGCTGCTCGGCGCATGGTGGGGGAAGATCGCGTGGGGCGACTACTGGCACTGGGATCCGAAGGAGATGTGGTCGCTCGCCACGTGGCTCCTCTACGCGGGCTACCTCCATTTCCGCCACACCACGCGCGCGGCGTATCCGCGCATCAACGCCGCCCTGCTGCTCGCCGGCCTCGCCGCCATCCTGCTCACCGTTTCCTGGGTGAACCTCTCGCGCATCTTCAGCGGCCTGCACAGTTACGCGCGGTGACCCGATCCGTCCAACCGCGCACCCGTCCCCTCCCCGTTTCCATCGCCATCGGACCCCAAATCCGAAACGCGAGATTCGAAGGAATCCTGAAAACTCGAATCAGCCATCCCCATCGCCGTCGCCCTCCTCAAGCTGCACGTCTCAAACCCCAATGTCAGCGGGATGGTGACCACGCAGCGGCCGCTGTGGTCTCCGTTCTCTCCGTTACCTTCGGATTTCAAGTTTGTAGCTTGGAGTTTGTGTTTTGGAAGTTGTCATAGGGAGGCTCAGCCTTTCCGGGGCGGCCGCCCGGCCTCCCAGAAGCGGGCGCAGGCGCCGACGAGCGTGCCGACGGGGAGGAACTCCAGGCCGGGGATGGTACAGTAGATCCCGGCCGCGAAGGCCCATGCCAGCCGCCAGCGCATCGAGAGGCCCATCCACAGCATCAGGTAGTACGCCAGGCCGAATCCGACGACGAAACCCATGTAGATCTTGAACGGACCGAAGGTGGCCAGGTCGACCATGTCGATCAGCAGCCCCGCGAGCACGGGGCCGAAGGCATACTGGATGCGCGCCCACAGCGTCGGCGGGGCGGTCTCCTGTTCGGCCTCCGCGGCGCCCGCCTTCTCCGCGGCCGCCGACTCCTGCCGGGCCTCGCCGTTCATCCTCGCCTTCATGGTCGTCGCCTCCGAAACAGCCACACGCACGCCGCCGCCAGCGCCGCGTTGACGGCGATGTGCCCCGGTCCGGCCGGCGGCGCGTCGGGATCGACCGAAAAACAGCCGCAGGCCATGACAACGCCGCGCACGAGGTTGATGGTGACCGCCACCGCGAATACCGCGAACAGCAGCGCCGCCAGCCCCAGCGCCCCCCGCCGCAGGCGGGGCGCCAGCACCAGCGCCGCCCCGGTACACAGCTCGACCCACGGGAGCAGGACCGCCGCGGCGTTGATCAGGTCGCCCGGCACCATCTGGTAGCGGAAGATCGCCAGGGCGAACGCCTCCGGATCCAGGAGCTTGGGCATCGCCGCAACGATGAGGAGCGCGCCCATCGCGCGCGAGAGCCAGGCGAGGCGCGCGGCGAGTCCCGCGTCCGGGATCGCGGGTCGCGGGTCCCGATCGCCCGCGTCGGAAGCCCCGCTCACTTCTCGACCTCCGCGCCGGACTTCCTCCAGGCCTCGAACCCCCCGGCGTAGAGCGTGATGTCGCGATGCCCGCGCTTCCGGAGGTGGCCCGCCAGCAGCAGCCCCTCCTCGCAGTCGCGATCGCGGCAGTAGACCAGGATCGGCTGGGTCGGATCGGCGATCAGGATTTCAACGTTCGGAAGCTCCCGGTCCGCCTCCATCCAAGGCAGGGAAACCGCCCCGGGCAGGTGGCCGGCCGCGAATTCCTTGCGCCGCCGCGCGTCGAACGCGACGTGCGTGCCGGCCTTCAGCAGGTCGCGCACGATCGCCGTCTCCGCCACGGCGAGGCCGGAGCGGCGCGCCTCGGTCTCGATGTAGCGATCCCAGTCGCCGCGCCACGGCAGGCGGCGCGGACCCCACGTGTTCGCCGCCGCGCCGAGGACGGTCGCGGCGGCGAGAATCGCCAGGGCCTGTGTCAGGGCCGTCTTCACGCTTCCTTGTGCGGTTCCATCGCGCGTAGTACTATCACCGGCGTAGGCGGGCGTGAAGCGGCAAACGCGGGGGTTCCATGAAGTCCACTCTGCCGGCAGGGGCGGTGAAGGCGCTGATCGACGGCACGCACGGCGCGCCGTTCGACGTACTCGGCCTGCACGCAGCCGGCGACGGCTTCGTCGCGCGCACCTTCCAGCCCGGCGCGGCGCGGGTGGACCTCCTGGACCCGGCGACGGGGGCTTCGTGGCCCATGCATCGCGTGCACGCCGCGGGGCTCTTCGAGGCGGCGGCGCCCGGCCGCGCGTTCTCCCGCCACCGCTTCCGCGTCGTGGCGCCGGACGGGACGGCGCGGGAGATCGAGGACCCCTACCGCTTCCCGCACCTGCTGACCGACTTCGACCTCCACCTGCTTCACGAGGGCACGAACTTCCGCGCCTACGAGAAGATGGGCGCTCATCCCATGACCGTGGACGGGGTCGACGGGGTGCACTTCGCCGTCTGGGCGCCGAACGCCATGCGGGTGAGCGTGGTCGGCGATTTCAACGGCTGGGACGGCCGCCGTCACCCGATGCAGCGCGGGCGGGACGGAAGCGTATGGGAGCTGTTTGTCCCCGGCCTGGGGCCGCGGGCGCTGTACAAGTTCGAGATCAGGGGGGCGGACCGCCATCTGCAGGGCAAGGCCGACCCGTTCGGATTCGCCGCGGAGCTGCGGCCGAACTCGGCCTCGGTGGTGTGGGACCAGAAGGCCTACGGGTGGGGCGATGCCGCCTGGCTCGAGCGGCGTCGCGCCACCGACTGGCTGAACCAGCCGCTCAGCGTCTACGAGGTCCACCCCGGCTCCTGGCGGCGCCGGAAGGAGGAGGGCGACCGTTTCCTCACCTACCGCGAGCTGGCCGACGAGCTGATCCCCTACGTCAGCGACCTCGGCTACTCGCACATCGAGTTCCTGCCCGTCACCGAGCACCCATTCGACGGCTCGTGGGGCTACCAGACGATCGGCTACTTTGCGCCCACCTCGCGCTTCGGCGCGCCGGACGACTTCAAGTTCTTCGTCGACCGCTGCCACCAGGCGGGGATCGGCGTGATCCTCGACTGGGTGCCGGCGCACTTCCCGCGCGACGCGCACGGCCTGGCGTGTTTTGACGGCACGCACCTCTACGAGCACGCCGATCCGCGGCAGGGCGAGCACAAGGACTGGGGTACGCTGATCTTCAACTACGGGCGCCACGAGGTGCGCGCGTTCCTGCTGTCCAGCGCGGTGTTCTGGGCTGACTGCTTCCACATCGACGGCCTCCGGGTGGACGCCGTCGCCAGCATGCTGTACCTCGACTACTCCCGCAAGGCGGGCGAGTGGATCCCCAACAAGTTCGGCGGGCGGGAGAACCTCGAGGCCGTGGATTTCCTCAAGAAGTTCAACGAGGTCATTCACGGCGAGTTCCCCGGCATCCTCACCTTCGCCGAGGAATCGACCGCGTGGGCGATGGTCTCGCGGCCGACGTGGCTCGGGGGGCTGGGCTTCGGGCTGAAATGGAACATGGGGTGGATGCACGACATCCTCCAGTACTTCGCCAAGGATCCGGTGCACCGCAAGTACCACCACAACAACCTGACCTTCTCGCTCATTTACGCCTTCAACGAGAACTTCATCCTCCCGTTTTCGCACGACGAGGTCGTCCACGGGAAGAAGTCGATGCTCGACAAGATGCCCGGCGACCTGTGGCGGAAGTTCGCCAACCTGCGGCTGCTCTACGCGTTCATGTATGCGCACCCCGGCAAGAAGCTGCTGTTCATGGGCGGCGAGTTCGGCCAGTGGAGCGAGTGGAACTGCCACACCGGGCTCGACTGGAACCTGCTCGACTACGAACCCCACCGCGGTCTGCAGTCGCTGGTGCGCGATCTGAACCGGCTGTACCGCGCTGTGCCGCCGCTGCACGAGGTGGATTTCAAGTGGCAGGGGTTCGAGTGGATCGACTACCACGATTCGGAGCAGTCGGCCCTTTCGTTCCTGCGGCGGGCGGAGGACGCGCGCGACCATCTGGTCGCCGTCTTCAACTTCACTCCCGTCCCGCGGCAGGGGTACCGGATCGGAGTCCCTCAATCCGGGCGCTACCTGGAGGTCCTGAACACCGACGCCGCCTGCTACGGCGGTTCGAACGTGGGCAACGCGGGGGCGGTGGAGACGGAGGCGAAACCGTGGGACGGGCGGCCGTACTCGGCCGTGCTCACCCTGCCGCCGCTGGCCGCCGTCTTCCTCAAGCCCGAGTCCCTGGAGACCGAAGCCGCGCCCGCCCCCGCCGCGGCCGTCGCGGACACGCATCTCATCGAAGGACCGGACTACACGCCGGACCAAGAGCTCCCCGACGCGGACGGCGCCGGTTCGTAGCTTGCCCGTCGGGGCACAGGCGGAGGCGGCGCACGGAGGCGGATCGGCGTTCCTGTACCCTCAGAAAAGGGTGGACAACCGAGCCCCCGCGCGTAGAATTCGCGCGTTTCCGCCGGGAACGGTGGGGTAGCGAAGTGGTTAAACGCATCAGACTGTAAATCTGACCTCTAACGAGTTCGATGGTTCGAATCCATCCCCCACCACCAGCCCCAAAAGCCCATAGAATTGCCATATATGGCTCTATTATTGTTCAAATGCTGCATCTGCCGCGACGGCGACGGTCTGCTGAGTTTCGCTTCTCCGCCGTTGCGTTCGCCTGCACATACCAGCTCGAAAGTCTATCAAAAGTCTATCACAGTGTTTGCGGCGAGATCGTCGGTCGCCTTCGTTCCGACAACAGGCTTCGCCAGCGCCCTGCTCTTCATCCTGCACTCCAACCCTGCAGACGTCGGTGGCGAGTAGCCGCTAGCCTGGATTTCCACGGAACGCAATTGGCCTAACGATTCGCGCGTTCTGACCTTGCGAGCCTGGCACGGGAGGGCCGTCGGCACAAGGCGCGAATGATTCTGCGGGCCTCAGCCCATGTACGTGGTCAGTCGTGTCCCTTCGGCAACCGTGCGTGCCCCCTGAAAGCCCATCCGCGTAGATTGG
>CAZSUU010000042.1:0-46941 GCA_964610105.1 uncultured Verrucomicrobiota bacterium
CCAATCTACGCGGATGGGCTTTCAGGGGGCACGCACGGTTGCCGAAGGGACACGATCTTCTTGCGACGGCGGAACAGCGGGTCGAGCCGTGCGCGGCAGTCGTTCAGCATGCCCACCCGATACGGCCGGCCGTAGTACAGATATGCGCGGCCTTGCTGAATCCGCTCGGGCTTCGGTGTGCGGGGGTGTTTCATTGCGGGGGCTCCTCTCACGCGGTGAAGTCCACCATGCCGGATTCACGGATGGAGAAAAACGGGGCCGGGTCGCGGCCGATAATCACATGGTCAAGCGTGGGGATTTGGACAGTGCGACCGGCCGCGCAAAGCTGCCGCGTTATGCTCAAGTCGTCCGCGCTCGGGGCGGGGTCTCCGCTCGGGTGATTGTGGGCGACGATGATGCTTGCGGCGTTGTCCAGAATCGCGCGGCGGTACACTTCGCGCGGGGCGATGACACCGGGTTCGCGGTGGTAGGCGATGTAGCCGGAGTTCGTCGGCCGGCCCATGTCGTCCACCCAGCCGACCCTCCGTCCGCGCTTGGCGAGGAGGAGCTCGAAGACCTCGCCCGACCCGATGGAACGGATTGCCATGACGGCCCGCGCCCAGTTGGCGAACTCCGCGGAACCCGAGCCGAGATAGGCGTAGTCGCCGGCCTGCCATTGCGGTTTCTGTTCGCCCGAGGGGGGCTTGTTGACGTGGTGCACCACGATCAGGCCAACTCCATGCCGGTGGATCACGGGATTGAGCATGTTGCGCAGAAACGGGGACACGTCCCGCTGGGCACTGGCCTCTCCGCCGAGGTAGGCGAAGACAGGATCGACGATCACCAAGTCCACCGGGTGGAACTGCAGGAGACCGTCCAGCGCGGCCGCGAAGGCCTCCCGTGTCTTGCTGTCCTCGCTGACGAGGAGGACGCTTCCGCCGGCGACCGCGATGTCCGACTCGGTCAGGGCGAGCCCCGCGATGACCCCGTCTCTCATCTCGGCGAGGTCGCCCTCGTCGTTCTCCGCCTGGACGATCAGAATCCGCAGCGGCCGCGCGGGCGCCAGGCCGAAACACGGCCGGCCGAGGGCCCAGAGGATGGCGGCCTGCATCGTGAAGCTGGATTTCCCCGCCCCGGTGGGACCGACGAAGAGCAGACTCCCGCCGCGGCAGAGGAATCGGTGCCGCAGAAGCTCGTTCTCGTCTCCGGATTGCGGCCGGCGAAGATCGCCGAGCGGTCGGGCTTCCGGCAGGGAGAGGAGCGGCGCGAGTCCGCTCGCCGCGGCGAACTCGGGGTCTTCCCCGGCGAGCTGCCGGAGAATCTCAATCGGAGGTGTCCCGTCGCGCGACATGGGCATCAGAAGAGGTCCGCGGAGGCGTAGAGGATGGCCTGCCGACGCTGCCCGTCGAGTGTGGGCCGGCTGCCGCCCGGCATCCGGACGAACTGACAGCGGGTCCACGTGCTGGGATCGGCGCCCAGATGGACGGCGTAGGCGAAGAAGGCGCGGGCGGCGACTTCGCCGAGCGACTCGACATTGAACCAGCCGTGCACCGACTTCCCAGCCGTATCGACCGCCAGGGCCAACGGGATGAACCGGTGGAGATGGGAAAGCACCCGTATCCAGTCGGCCCGCGGGAGGGAATCGCTTTCGATCACCAGGAAACGCCGCGGACCGGTGTTCGCGAGACAGCGGGTGGACATCGCCCCGTCCTGGTTGCGCCCGATGCGGTCGGTCATCGGATTGGGCACGATGAACTGGATCTCCTCCGCCTGATCGAGAGCGTTCGCAAGCGTCATGGTCAGCGCCTGATTGCGCTCGTAGCCGCAGCAGACGAGCTCCCCGTGCCGGAAAAGGCGCGGCAGGATCTCGACGGCGGTCAGGGGCGTGGGCTCACCGGAGAAGACGGGGGTCGACGCCTGCAGCACGCGCGCGATGGCCGAAGAGCACGGCGGGGGCCAGTCAGGCGAGACCAAAGGCCGGGACGGGAGCACCCGGACCCGGCATGCGAAGGCCCGCTCGACCGTCCGCCGGATCTCCTCGTCCGGTACCCTGCGGTCGGTCCAGAGGTCGGCGCAGGCCCGCAGGAACCGGAAGACGGCCTCCGCGGTGTGGTAGTGCCGCAGGTGCACGGCCACACGCATGAGCCAACGGTGACCGGAGCCGGACGGCGGGTGGCCCTGCAGCATCGCCAGGAGCTTCGGGTGATAAGGCAGGAGTGTGGCCATGGTCAGGCTCCCGCCGCCCGCGGGTCGTACTGCTTTAAATGCCGCCACAGGGCGCAGGCGTGGCGGAAGGCCTCGTAGAGACCAGGCAGATCCTCGTGCTTGCAGACCTCCATCCGCCCGGGCTCGGTGGTGGAGATGTAGACGTTCGCGGCAAGAACGCGCGGCAGGGCCTCGACCCCGTAGAACGCCGCGGCGTAGGCAGCGAGCTGCATCCCTTGGCCGTCGTACGGCGTCACCCGCTCGCCGACCTTCGTCTTGCGGGTCTTGTAGTCGAGGATCCCGATCCCGCGATGTCCGTACCGGAAGAACACGTCCGCCCGGCCGGCGTAGCCCTCCTGCAGGTTCGTGACGAGCGTCTCGCGCTCGGCGATCTCGATGCCGGTCTCGGAGAGCCAGGCGAGGACCGGCTGGACGTGCGGCCGGTACTCGTCGGCGACCGGCTGCCCGTCCATGACCGCGTCGAGCGCGGCGTGGATGGCGCTGCCCTTCTCGGCGGCGTCCTCGACCTGCTGGAACGCGGCGTCGTAGACGCGATGGACCCAGTACTCCTCCGACTCCGCCTCCTGCCGCGGGTTCTTGCCGGCGGCGAGGATGCCCTGGGAGACCTTCCACTTCTCCAACTGCGGCTTGCCGATGATGCCGAGGATCGTGGTGACCGACGGCACCAGTCCGAGGCGGCGGGCGTCGGCGAGGGTGGTCGGGCGCTCGCCCGCGCCGCCGGCCTTCGGCTGCGCGTGCGCGGGTTGGCCGTCGCGCGTGTACCAGTGCGAGGCCGCGATCTGCTTGCCCTTGGTGAGAATGGCCATGGGATTCCTTTCAGCCGCACGACCGGCGGGTCGGACGCCGGCCCCGCGGCCTCGTTTGGGGTTTCAGAACGGGAGCGGCTCGTCGGTGTCGTCGACCGGAGCGGGCACCGCAGCACGGGGCGGCGCGACCGAAGCGGGCGGCGTCCGGGGACTGGAAGCCACCGGAGGCCGGTTGTCCGGAGATTGGACAGGCGGAGCGGCCGGGGCACCGAACCCCTCCGGGACGGGGCTGATCGTCACGATGTCCGCGTAGACGACGCCGGCGTACTTCCGGCTCGGCGTGTGGTCCACCGTGATCAGGGCCTTCTGCCCCTTGAGCTCGCAGTAGTCCCAGCCGTACTGCGGCGCCCGCCCCAGCCACGACTTCAGGAAGGCGAACAGGTTCGAGTTCTCCTTCGCGGAGATCCGCATCGTCTTCGACGCGATCTTGTACGGCCGGCCCTCGCGGTCGCGGAAGCCGAACAGGAACGCGGTCAGGTCGACGCGCTCCAGTTCGGACGGGTTCTCGTACTTCGGGCGCTCGACACCGAACATGTCCTTGATGTCGATGCACGTCGCCACGAAGGTCCCGCGCGGCGGGGTCTCTTCCCCCGTATCGAACACGCGGTTGACGGTCGGCTCTTTCAGGATGGCCATGGTCATGCTCCTTTCTCGGGTGGGTTGACTGGCCTTGTGCTATCCGTCCCCGACGCGGGGACGAAATCCGGTTGGGCGGCTGCCGCCCCGAAGCTCTCGAGGTCGGACCGGCGGATGCGGAAGAGGCCCGGCATGATCTCGACCTTGCGGATGCGCCCGGCCTTGACCAGGAGCCAGAACGTGGACCGGCTGATGCCGAGGCAGCGGGCGGCCTGCGCCATGCCCAGGAAGAGGGGCTCCGGCGATTTCGCCGGGGTCGGCGCGGCGCCTCCGCGCAGGACGTCCAGCGCCAGATTCCTTCGCGCCGCCGGCGCGGCCAGCAGTTCCCGCAGCAGATCGTCCAGGTTCGCCTTCTTCATCGTGGTCTCCCGTCGCCGCGGTGCGCCGTTCACACCGCTGGTCGACGGGATCACTCTGATGGGCGGGGAGTGCGGTGCGCGAGAAGGCTTACGTTGTCTTTGTCGGGCCTACGTTATCCCGCTGGGCTTCAATGGGATAACATGGGCTGGGATAACGTGGGACAACGTAATCCCTGAAGCCGGGCGGGGACTACAGCGCGATCCAGTAGAGCCCTTGGCGGGCGACGTTGCGGATCAGGAGATCGTAAAGCGGGGAGGTCAGGCGCCGGCCGGACTGCTTCTGCTGGAAGTGGTGCACGAGGCTGTAGGTCGGCGTCGGCCGCATGCGGCGGCGCTTGCGCAGGCCCTCGATCTTGTCGCGGAGGAAGGCCTGAGGCCGCGCGTTTTCGCGGCCGAGCGCCCAGCGGACCAACACTTCCAGGGCGATGCGCATACTCGCGTTGTCGACCGGGATGATTCTCCCGGTCTTCAGTTCAACGACCGAGGCGTAGCCTTGGGCGATGGCATGGGTCTCGCCGGTGGCGGCCCACGCGGTCGGGACGGGTTTCGGCAGAGGGGGCGCGGGCGGCTCCTGACGCGGCGGCTCCGGGGTGACGATGAGCCTCCGCTCGTCCACGACGTAGCGCGGCGGCGTCCACCCGGCGCGGATGAGCTCGCGCTTCTCGGCCAGGGCCGGCCGGATGATGCAATGGCCGTCCTTCCACGCCATCTCGACCGGCACCAGCACATCGCCCGGCATGCCCGCCCCCGAGATCCAGTGGGCGAGGTCATGGTGGCAGATCGACTCGGGATTGCCGTCCGAGCACGCGATGAGACCCAACGTTCGTTCGTACCACAGGGACGCCAGGTTGATGACCTCCAGGAGCGCCGCGCGGTTCGCGTCGATCTCCTCGGGCGTCACGTCGGTCGGACCGAAACCGAGCCGCGACCGGCCGAGGCACTCGGGCCACTCAGCCTCGCGGCGCTTTGTGAGCGCGTCGGCAACGTGATACCGGACATGTTCGGCGAGGATGGCGACGAATTGTGGACGGTACAGCGGGAGCAGGTCCACCAAGTCGTCGCAGCCGTTGTCCGGATTCAGGATGCGGTGGGCGGCCAGAGCGCGAAGGTATTCGGTCACCTGGAGGTAGAGGAACGACGGGGCCGGATGCTGCAGAAGCTGCAGCAGGACGGGCGCGGCGGCCCAGGGGAAGACCGGGGTCCCGCCGCGGTTGCGGGTCAACAGTGCCAGATACCTGCGAAACTCAGCCGGTGTAGAGATGCCCGTGAAGTCCACCCGGACCCCCGCCCTGTACTTGGCCGTATGCATGGGCGCCTCGCTTCCTGCGTCCGGCGGACGCATTCTGCGGGCCTGCCCGGTTCGGCGGGCTGCGGGGCCGGCACGGGTGGCGGGGATGGGTGCTGAAGCCGGTCGGACCGGCCTCCCCGCCCGGGAAAAGAAGAAAAGGGGCGCGTCAGCCGTGGCCGACGCCCGCCTCCGTGTATTGTTCCCATGCCATCATTCGCTCAACCCAAATCAGGAGTTATCAACAACCCCGGTTCGCCCTCTGACCGATGTCCGCTGACAAGCCCACAGGTTGGAGCTTATCGGGGCTGCGGGGACTGGGAAGCAAAAACTTCTCACGAAGATCATGCGGACGCGTAACCCGGTGGAAACAAGCGCCTTGGGCGACAACTTTTCTTCCCGGCTCGGCCGGCAGGGGCAGAGAGGTAGCGAGAAAGGCGGGTGGCGGGTTGCAGGGCTGTCGGAAGCGTGAGAGGATGGGAGCCATGTCAAGACACTCTGCGTCTGGACAATCTGTGACCGTAACATCGCTTGGCGTGTGGCTGCGGCGATTTCGCGTGGATCGAAAGCTGCCGCTTCGTGTCGTGGCGGCGGCTGCTGAAATCGACTCGACCTTGCTGAGCAAGATCGAACTCGGGAAGCGGCTTCCCACGGAGGCACAGGCGGAGGCGGTGGGGCGGTTCTTCGGAATCCCAGCCGTGGAGATGCGGGCGCGGCGGTTGGCCGAGAAATTCCGGGGAGAGAAGCAGAAGGCGCGGGTAACTCACAGGGCGCTGGAGATCCTCCGAGCTGAGATGCTCTCGACGGCCGACAGCGGCCGCGGGCCACGGCATGGCGCTCGGGCGGCGCGCCGTGCGAAAAAAGGCAGCGCCTCTGCTATCGGCCGCGCGAACGCGCGTCGTCCGCGGAAAGGTCGATGATCGGGAGGGCGGCGACGGCCTTGTTCAGCGTCGCCTCATCGACATGTTCGTAAAGCCGCGTCGTCTCCGCGTTGCTGTGGCCGACGATGGCGCGGACGGCGATCTGCGGGACGCCGGCGCGGGCGGCGAAGCTGATGAAGCTGTGACGCAGGGCATGGAAGGCGCCGAGGGACGGCGCTTTGATTCGACGCTCGGTCTTCGTCCCGAGCAGAGGAATTCCAGCAGCCTCGAAGAGGGCTGCTATCCGCTTACTCGCGCGGTCGCGCCCCTCTGCGTAGAGCTCGTGCAATCGAGGGCAGACCCACTCGGAGGAGTTCGCGGAACGGGGCTGTGCTTCCAGGAACGCGCGCAGGGCTCCGTGTATCGGTATACGGACCTCGCGGCCGTACTTCGCGGTCTTGTGGGGACGCACGACGATCATGCCTTCAGACAGGCGGATAGCCGACCAAGGCAGGTTTGCCACGTCGCCCAGCCGTAGGGCTGCGAAAAGGCCGAGTGCGATTGCGAGCTTGTCCTCGGGGTCAACGGCAACCGCGAAGAGGCGTTTCAACTCATCCATGGTGAGCGCCCGGCGCATCGAGGGCATGATGTCGGGGGCGGGTAGCGCGGCCCACGGGTTGTCCGTAAGGCCGGCCTGAAGCCGCAAGGCATTCCACATGGCGACGAGGAATCCGCGGTGATTTCGAATGGTTCGGGCGGAGAGGTTCCCCTGCTGAAGGCTCGATAGATAGGCCGCAGCGTCGTTTGGTGTCAGGTCGTGGAGGTGTTTCATTCCTCGATCGACAGCCCAGGTCTTGAACCGTGTCCAGACCGGCGAGTAGGCCGCTTCGATGGTCGAGTCGCCCGCGGTGCGTCGGCGCGGCGCGTTGAGCCACGCCTCCCACGCCCAGTCCAGTGCGACGGCAGTGCCCTGCGCACCGAGAATGGTCCGCGCCCATCGACGGCGGTCTTCGGTCAGTTTCGCCAAGTCAGATGGATTCTTCGCGCCCTCCTCGGCGAGATCCCGGATGCGGTTCGCGAACGCCAGGATGGTCTCATCCGGATTCCCCTGGGCGATCAACTCGGCGGTGAGGCGGCGAAGGGCGTTCTCTTCCGGTGAGATCTCGACGCCGAGCGTTCGAAGGAGGGACCGGGCGGCGTCCTCGCTCGTCCGTTCACCAGTAACCTCCTGGCGCTTCTGCTCCAGGAAGCGAAGGGCTTCTCTTCGGCTCGTCGTCTTCGTGCTGATGAAGTAGGGCTTGCCGGCGCGTTCGAAGCGCGCGTACCAGAAAGGCGACCCCTTCCGCTTGGTGATCTGTGCCATGGCCGGTCCCTCGTGCCGTTCGTCCGCGGGCGTTTGACAGCGTCAGACAGCGCTGTCCTCAGGACGCCGCGGAGCGATCCCGTATCAAAAACCGTATCAAAATGCACTTTCGCGTCAAGCAGCAATAATATGCGGGGGCCACAGGAAGACTAAAACACGCATATTGGCCAATGTTTATGGGGTTTTTTGACTGGCGACCCCAACGGGAATCGAACCCGTGTCTCCAGGATGAAAACCTGGTGTCCTGACCGCTGGACGATGGGGTCCCAAGCAGGGCGCGTTACCTTATCGAAAATCCCGGCGGGAGCAAGCTTGAAAGCGGCCGACTCACCCTCACTCCGTCCGCAAGACCGCCGTCACCGGGAAGTGATCGGAGGGGGTGCGACCCTCGCGGGCCGTGCGGTCGATGCGGACCTCGCCGATCGTCCAATCCCGCGAGACACCGATCCAGTCGATGCGTGCCCTGCCCTTCGCGTCGGCCCGGAAACCGGTGGTGGTGCCCTCGTTGTCCGCCCGCGCGGGATTCGCGACACGGAAGGCGTCGACCACCGCCGACTCCCGACCTTCCACCGCACCGAAGAGGGCCTTGTAGGGCTCGCTCTCTTCACCGGCGTTGAAATCGCCCGTCACGACCACGCGGCATCCCTGGCCCAGGGTGGCGAGGCGGGCGCGCAGGAGGCGGGCGGATTCGAGGCGCGCCCGTGCGCCAATGTGGTCGAAGTGCGTGTTGGCGAAGAGAACGGGCGGCGCCTCCGGCGCCCGCCGGTCGCGCAGCTTCACCCACGTGACCATGCGCGGAAGCGAGCTGTCCCAGCTCTTGCTTCCGACGCGCTCCGGTGTTTCGCTGAGCCAGAAATGCCCGCCGTCGGTCTTTTCAAACCGCGCCCGGCGATAGAACACCGCCATCATCTCGCCCCCGGCCGCCCCATCTTCCCGGCCGACCCCGAACGCCTCGTACGTCGGCAGGCCCCTGGCGAGGTAGTCACGCTGAAAATCCAACGTCTCCTGCGTGCCGAGCAGGTCCGGATCGAAGGCGCGAATCGTCTCCACCAGGAAGTCCTTGCGCTTGTCCCAGTGGTTCTCACCGTCCTTCGCCGTGCCGTAGCGGATGTTGAACGTCATCACGCGCATCTCCGGCGGCGTCCTGGCTGGAAGGTCGGCCGACACACATCCGAGCGCTCCCGCCAGCAGGGCCCCGGCCCATCCGATGGTCAACTTCATCGCATATTCTCCGTTTGCTTCAATCCTCGCTCCAGCGCGGTGGGGCCTTCTTCGCCAAGGCTCCCTGCTTCGCGCCTGTCGCTTCCCACGGCAGGTCGCAGGCCAAGCCACCGCACCCTTCTGCCCCGCGTCACTCCACTTCCCATTCGTACAAGCCGGACGAGAACCCTTCGGGCAGCGCGATCTCAAGGCGCAGGGCGGACGTGGTGACGGGTGCGAAGACGGCCCTGACCGGCTTGCCCTTGGCGACGGCGTAGTCGGGCCGTCCGCCGACCGGCTGCCAACGGCCGTCCACGGCGCGATGCAGGATCCGCCACGACGCGGGCAGCCGACACTCGCCGCTCCCGGTGTCGTCGAACCACCAGATGGTCACGGAACGGACCTCCGCCGGTTTCTCGAAGTCGTACTGCACCCACTCCGTGGTCCCCTTGTGCGGCCAGAAGTCGAAGTTCGGCGCAAAACCGTCGGTCGCATTTCGCGGCGCCAATTGGTCGTTCACCCGCGCCGGGTCCATGCCGTTCCGCGCGAACGAAACAGTCAGCCGCGCCTTCGAGGCAAGCGTTGGGGCCGGCGGCAGACGGGCGCCGGACAGCTCGCGCGACAGCCACACGGCCATGGGGCTCAAGCCGCGGTTGTTCCACCAAGCGTAGGGGATGGCGGTCAGGCGCGCGGGTTTCGCCATCGGGCCGCCGCCGTCGCCGCGCACCGCCCGCGCCGCATTCGCGATCTCAAGGACGGTCACGCCGCCCATCAGGCCGGCGCGATGCGCGGGCGTGAGGGCAGCCGTCGCCGGCAGCACGGCGTCGAACACGCTGCCGTCGTTGTCCACGCCCTCCAGGCAGTACACGAGGGGACCCCGTTCCAGCGCAACCTGGTCGCGCGTGGCGTTGACCCTGTCGTGCCCCGCCACACGCCGGACCGGCATGGGCAGGTCCAGCGCGACGGTGTCACCCGCATTCCACGCGCGCCCGATGCGCAGGAATCCGTCCCCGGCCTCGCCGGCCACCTTCTCGCCGTTCACCGTCGCCGCCCACGCGGACGGCGCGGCGTCGTCGTAGCGGTAGAGATCCGTCGGCAGCGGCCGCCCTCTCACCCAACCGGGAATGCGCAGGCAGAGCGTGAACGCCCCCGGCTTCTCCGGGCGGATCTTGAGGACCACCCTCCCCTCCCAGGGATAGGAGGTCTCCTGGGCGATCTGCACCCTCGCTCCCTTCACCGAGACCGTCGCCTCGCCCTCGGCGTAGAGATTCACGTACAGCCGGTCGTCCTGCACGGCGTACGCGTATCCGCCGAGCGACGCCATGGTCCGCATCAAGTTCGGGGGGCAGCACGCACAGCCGAACCACGGCGCACGGCCGGCATGGCCATGGTTGTTGACCTCCCTGCCGTCGTACTCGAGCGGATTCGGATAGAAGAACCGGTCGCCGGACAGCGATACGCCGCTGAGGAAGCCGTTGCAGAGCGTCCGCTCGAAGACATCCATGTACTTCGCATCGCCGGTCATCAGGAACATGCGGTGGTTCCAGAAAAGGAAAGCGATGGCCGCGCAGGTCTCGTTGTAGCAACGGTGCGGCAGCTCGTAGTCGTCGCCGTAGGCCTCCCCCGACGCCCGCGCGCCGCAGCCGCCGGTGAGATGCAATTTCCGCCCCGCGACGTTGTCCCAGATCCGCGTGATGGCCGCCAGGTAGCGCGCATCGCCGGTCAGCGCCGCCACGTCGGCCATGCCGGAGTAGAAGTAGTTGGCGCGTACGGCGTGCCCGACGGCCTCGGACTGCTCGATCGCCGGCTTGTGATCCTGGCTGTAGGGTCGGTTGCCGTAGCCGCGCGCATCGACGAAGAACTTCGCGAGGTCGAGCCAGCGCCGGTCGCCGGTCTGGCGGTACAGCTTGGCCAGCCCCATCTCGATCACCTGGTGTCCGGGAGCAATGCGCGGCTCGCCATCGCCGAAGTCGCGCTGCAGCAGCTCCGCGCTCCTAAGGCAGATGTCCAGCAGCGTCCTTGTGCGGGTGGCCTGCGCATGGGCGTACCCCGCCTCGTAGAGATGCCCGAGGTTGTACAGCTCGTGGCTGAGCTCCGGGTCCTTCAGCCAGCGCTCCCTGTGAATCCAGTCGTGGGCGGGGCGGTCGGGATGCATCGTGCGCCACGTGTAGAGGTAGCCGTCCGGCTCCTGCGCGGCGGCGATGCGGACGACGATCCCCTCGATGCGCCGGGCCAGATCCGGGTCCGGCCGGACGCTGAGGCAGAACGCGGCGCCTTCGAGCACCTTGAACACATCGGAATCGTCGAAGGGATACTGCGTCGGCGGCTTGTTCTGGAAGGCGGTCTCCCCCGCCGCCCGCCGCCGCATCGTCTCCGCCGCCAGGTCGAAGTTCTGCAGGCGCTTCGTCGACTCACACTGGTCGAGCGCGAACGGCAGTGTGACGAGGACATTGGTCGCCTGCCGGTCCCGCCACATTCCCCCCGTGATGCGGACATCGGTGAAGGACACCGGCCGGATCGGGTAGTCCGCCGCCCGCGACGCCGCCGCCCCGCCCAGGAGCAGCAGCAGAACCGTGCCAACTGAACAACGCCGCATGATGCTTTCCCCCACAAACCGCCCGCCCATACTCCAGGCGGGCCCGGAGCCCTTCATTACCCCTGCCCGACCAGGTTGACGCCGCGCAGACCGAAGAGGGGTGCCGCCGACAGAAAGTGCCGGTCCTTCGAGTACACGTCAAGGAAACCGTTCTCCACCGCACAAGCCAATCGACGCAGACGCCATCCGTCCCTATGAGCTGCTGTATCCTGCGCGGTGAGCCGCCGTCGCGGAAAGCTCCCTGCTGCGCTCAGACGCTTCCGGCTGCGCCAAGGGGCCATGCGCAACCGCGCGGGACGCTCGCGACTGCGCTACTCGCGGCCGTCCCCGGCGGAAGCGGCCTCGCGGCGGAGCATCCGGCAGCCGAAGAGACCGCCCGCCCAGTTGCCCGCGTGAGGCTGGAAACGCACGGTCACCTTCTCGCGGCCGCGGGTCAGATCGACGGGAATGGGATACGTGACGTCGAAGAACTGGCCCGGCTTGTCCAACTGCAGGCGCTGGGTCGCGACCTTGACGCCTTCCACGAGGATGTCGAAGGTCCGGTTGCCGGTCTCCTCGCCCCAGTACGTGCACAACAGCTCGGCGGGCTGGTCTCCCGCGGACTTCATCTCGAACGAGAACCACCCGCCGTCGCGCGCATCGCGCCATTTCCGGCCGAGATGCTCGCCGGTCGCGCTGTTCCCGCTCTGGAGGTTGTGGTCGCGTTCCGGCTGCATCTCGCCGATGCGCAGCGTGTCCAGCGTGCGGGCGGCCAGCCGCTGTTGCCGCTCCTGCTCCGCCCGCATCTCCGCCTCGCGCCGGGCCCAGCCCTCGCGGTCGAACGCGTCGAGATACACCGTGTACCGCCGGTCGTGCAGGCGGTGGAACGGGACGAGCTGCACATCGCGCGGTCGGCCGGCGCCGACCGTCCGGAACGTCTGCGGCGCACCCGCCGCGGGCCGCACCCATTCCGTGACGGCCTTGTCGTCGGTGATCAGCACCGGCACATACATCGGTTTCGCGGATTCGGGATCGTTCACAGGCCCGAGGTCGGCGGCCAGCAGCGTCGGACCGTAGAACACGGCGATGCGCCGCGGATTGTCGGGCATCGCCTCGGTCCGCAGGCTCATCGGAAAGGCGACCTCGACCCGGTCTCCGCTCTGCCACGTCCTGCGGATCTCGACGTAACTGGAAGGTCGGCCCTCGATCCGCTCCGGACGGCCGTTGACGGTCACCTTGAACCCGTCGCCCGCCCAGTGTGGACGCCGCAGGCGCAGGGTGAATTCGGCGGGCTTCGCGCAGGCGAGAAGGAACGCGGCGGTCTCGCCATCCGGCCATCGGGTCTCCTGGCGGATCGTCGCGCCGCGCGCTTTCCAACGCAGTTCCGAGGCGATGTACAGGTTCACCCAGATCGAGTCGTCGTCATGGAAATAGATGCCCTCGCCGTACTTCGCATGGTTCTCGAAGCCGGTCCCGACGCAGCATGTGAATCCGTCGTACGGCGACTGGTACTCCTTGTGAAAACCCGGCTTGAGCGAGAGGTTGTAGATCACGCGCCCGTCGGGATGCTGGGTCGACCGGATGTGGTTGAGGAGGGCGCGTTCATAGAAGTCCGCCACGCCGGCATCGGGATTCCACCCGAACACGTGGAGCGTCAGCTTGAGCATGTTGTAGACGTTGCACGTCTCCGTGGTCATGTTGCTGAGGCGGTCGTTGAGCCGGTCGGGCGGGCCGAAGTGTTCATGGTCGCAGTGCCCGCCGGTGACGTAACTGTGATGGTGCACCACACGCTCCCAGAAGAAGTCCGCCGCCGCGCGGTCGGCGGGGTCGCCGGCCAGCTCATAGCGCGTGGCGAGGCCGACGAGTTTCGGGATCTGCGTATTCGCATGTTGGCCGGGGAGGATGTCTTCGCCGCGGGCAAGCGGCTCCAGAATGGCCTTGTGATGAAACCGGCGCGAGAGTCTGAGGTATCGCTCGTCGCCGGTATCCGCGTAGAGATCCGCGAACGTCTCGTTGATGCCGCCGTGCTCGGCCGCGAGGATCCTCTGCATCTGCGCGTCGTCGAGTCCGGCGTGCGTCTTCTCGAACCAGTCCGCGAGCCCCCTGGCCACCGCGAGCGCGCGGGCGTTGCCGCACAGGCGCCACGCGTCGCGCAATCCGGCGAACACCTTGTGCATCGTGTAATTCGGAACCCAGCAGCCGTTGAGGTCGAAGCCCGAGGACCGGATGTTGCCCGCGGCGATCTCGGCGTAGACCCTCTTCCCCTCCGGAATGGCGGCGACGTACCCGGTGCCGATGGCCGTCTGGCACTCGGCCAGCTCGTCGACGATGTGGTTCGCGCGGTCCAGAAACCGCCGGTCGCCCGTCGAGGCATAGGCAAGGGCGCACGCACTGAGGTAGTGGCCGCCGGTGTGCCCCGAGACACCCTTCGCCTCCCACCCGCCGTAATGCTCCGCCTTCGCGGGAAGACCGGCCTCCTTCCGGAAGTTCACGAGGAAACGGTCCGGTTCCAGGCTGAGCAGGTACTTCAAGGCGATGTCCTGTCCCTCCTTGAACGGCCCGTCGAGCAGGCGCACGTCGTGAAGGCTGAACGGCGTGGCCCGGGGCGGCGCCACCGGTTTGACCCGCACGCCCGCCCCGGCGGCGGCCGGCGTATCGGCACGCCCGCCGAAGGTCATGGCGGCGGCGGCAGCGGCGACGACGATCGTCGATGTGCTTTTCATGGTCCTGTTCCTGTCGGTTGTCATGGCGCAGCCGCTCACGGTGTGCCCACGAGCACCCGCCCGTTCTTCCGTGCCACGGTCTCGCCCTTCGCAGCAACCCGATTCGGATGGAACAGAAGCTAACAAACAACGGGGAGAAGACAAGCGGCGGACGCTTCGGTCTTCTCCGCCCTTCCGCCACAAGAGGTTCCGGGCTTTCGTGATCGGGGGAGTCCGCCGCCCCGCGGGCAACCGTGCCCGCGTCCCGACACGCTGGGCTTCTCCGTCGCGCGCAGGATGGTGCGCGGTACGGTGCCGGCCGGTTCCGAGCGGATGCGCGGGGGACCTCCGCGGCCGCCTACCGCGGACGCGGCTGGGTGTCGAACGGCGCCGTAGTTCCGGCGTGCACCGCCTGTAACCGACGGTGCGTGGCGCGCATGGCCTCGATGAGTTCCGCGTAGGGGCGGTCGGTGACGTCGACCAGGCCGATGTTGTAGTTCTCGCCGTCCATGCGCCCCGTGCACGGCTGGTCCACCCATTGAAACCAGCTCGTGCCGATGAACGCCGGGAAGGCCGCGGCCTGCTCGACGTAGTAGCGGTAGGCCACCCCGCGCTCCGCCTGGTCGCGAACCTGCACAAGGCCGGGAGCGAGCCCGCGCCCCGGAACGCCGAAATGGAACTCGCCCACGATGATCGGCCGACCCGTGACGCGGTGGATCTCGTCCAGTCTCTTCACATCGACCTGGGTGTCGTACACGTTCAGGCTGTACACGTCGAACGCCTTGCAGACGCGCAACATCTCCGGCGGAGGCACCCCGCCGCCGAAGCGCAGGCCGAGGATGAGATGGTTCGGGTCGTGGCGGCGGATGGCGGCGACGGTCACCTCGACGAACTTCGCGAAGGCGCGGTAGATGAACTCCTTTCGCCGCCCGGGCGTGTCGCCGCCGGCCAGGAACGACATCGCTTCCTGTTGAAGGGGGCACGGTTTGCCGTCGAGGATCATGTCCACGACCAGCGACTCGCGGCCGGGCCAGGGCGGTTCGTTG
This sequence comes from uncultured Verrucomicrobiota bacterium, assembly GCA_964610105.1. GTDB lineage: Bacteria > Verrucomicrobiota > Kiritimatiellia > PWTM01 > PWTM01 > CAZSUU01. The sequence continues at coordinate 15,038 of CAZSUU010000042.1, forward strand.
GCGATGAAGTAGCCCAGCAGCCACGGATCGTCCTTCCGCGGGGCGCATTGCGCGGCGGCATCGCGATCGGCGATCTTCGCGAACTCTTCGGAGTAGACATCGGGAAGGCCGAGATAACCCTCCCGCATCCCCCAGCCGCCCAGGTTCACCTGGTAGGCCTTCCGGTGCGCATCCCAGAGACGGGAATCGCTCCAGTTGCCGATGGTGTTCAGCCCCCATGCGTCGAGACGGTTCAGGGCCAAGTCCACCCACTTCGTCTCCACCGCATCTCCGTGCCGGCGCCGGAGGTTCCACGCGTAGAAACCCAAGCCGGAGCGCCGGCCGCCGCCGGCCTCGCGCGGCGGCAACGCGGCGAAGTAGTCTTCGCGGCCCCGGATTCGCGCGTCCCCGCCCCCGGCGCCCATGCAGGTGGAGCTGGTGGAGAAGAACAGATGGCCGTCGGGATCGACGAACCACCAGCGGCCGTCGACCTGCTCCACGCGGAAGAAGCCGGTCGCCCTGGCCTTCGTGTTCAGATATCCGCCGAACTTGCCGTAACCGAAATCCCCCGGCCGAAGGCCCGCCTTCTCGGCCGCCCACTCCTTCTTCACCTGATCGAGATCCCGAACCTTGCCGGGCCAGTCCACGGGCATCCACTGCCCGAACTCGTCCACGACGGGTTTGCGGTCCAGTATGTCCGAGCCGGGATCCTCCCGGCTCAGCCGCACCGACCGGATCTCCAGCGTGGGCTGGCCGTGAGGCTGCTGCATGCCGACGCCGAGGGCCTGCACGGCGTTGAGCGGGCCGTAGACGCCGCCGGTGCCGATCCAGAACGAGTTCCGCGGCACCTTGCCGACCGAGGCGAGGTCATGCCCGGAGCGGTTCGGCGACCGGAAGTACTGAAGCGGCACCGCCGCGCGAATCCACACGTTGGGCAGCGGGTGCACCTGCCGGCGCTGTGTCCGGTCGGCGCTGCGCAGTTCGAGCGTGAAGCGCTGGGGCGACGAGGCTTTCAGTTCCAGGACCAGGTAGTCGTAGCCCGTCCAATCGGAGGACAGCTCCGGATTCAGTTCCTTCAAGCTCCACTTGAACTCCGACGCCGTGTCGCTGAAGACCACGCGCCGCACCGGCGAATCCTCCGCCGGCGCCGCGAGCCCAAGCGCCAACCCCAGAACCGTGGACACCGCGATGCGTTGCGTCTTCATGATCGTGTATGCGGCCCATTCCCAGAGCGCACCAGCTTGCACATTCCGCCTCCGGGCCTCCGGCCGCTCCTTCCTGTGTTTCCATGAACTCCAGTCCACTTCTGTCGTCGCCAGGGCTCACCACAATGTGCTGACCGGATAGCGCCGGATCCACTCGTCCGGCGTTACGATCACCAGATTCCGACTGAGCGCCGTGCACACCAGCAGGCGGTCGAACGGGTCCCTGTGCACATTCGGCAACTCGCCGCACCGATATATGTCGTCGACCTCGATAGACAGAGCGTCGAGCTGCCATATGTCCATCTGCGCCTGCACCCATGTTCGAGGGGGAAAGGGGAGAACGATCTTCCCGGCGGTCCACTTCAGCGTGATCTCGAGGATGGAAACGTGACTGATGACCAGATCCGAGTCCTTGGACTTCATCGCGGAAACTGCAGCAGGCGAAAGCTGGTCCGGCTTCGCGCAAAGCCACACGAAGGTGCAGGTGTCGAGCAGATACCTCACAATCCCCATTCCTTCAACTCGGCGTCGCTCAGCGGCAGGAATGCGTCAGCAGCACAGCGAACGCCCGTTGACGTGGCGACTCCCGGCTTCGGGCGGCGCTTGGCTGATACCGGCAAGGCGGAAGTCAGTTTCCCGACCGGTGTCTTGCCCTGCAGGATGATGATCGTTTCGCCCGCCTGCACTTCTTTCAACAACCGCGAAAGGTGCGTCTTGGCGAAGTGCGTGGTTATCGCCTTCACGGGACCAGTATAAACTAAGTCTGGACTTAGTCAATTTGGTAACTCCCTTGGTCAACTGCCTTTTACCGGTCACAGGCAAATCCGGTTACACCTTGCCCCCGAGGCGGTACCGCCCCGACGCAGCCATCACCGAAGGCACGGCGGCCCCAGGCCGCATCATGGGCGTACATCCGCTTCCGCATGCGGGAGCGGCAGTTTCTTCTCGAACAGCCATTTCCATTCCCACGCGCCGCTCCATTCCTTGCGGGTCGAGCCGTCCGGGTTCTTCGTTGCCGTGATGCCGGTCTTCACGCGCATCGCAGCGGCGAGGCGGTCGTCCGTGATGCGGATCACGAAGAATCCCTTTTCGGTTTGCCCGTCGTTGATGCAGTCCCACTTCCGCGTCTCGCCCTCCGGCGCCCAGGTCAGGACCCCGGTGCCCGAGTGCCCGTAGATGTAGAGCAGCACGTTATAGGGACGCATTGCCTCAAAGAGATCTCGCCAGTCGTCCCGGGTCCACCAGTCGGTGTCGAAGCCGCAGTGACTGATCAGCACCACCGGGCGGCCGCTGCGGCCGACGTGCGCGGCGAGATCGCCCTTGAGAAACGAGAGCGAACCCTGCGGGTCATGCCAGACCGGGGAGTAACGCACGCCCTCGCGCTGCCGGTCGGCAGGGTAGAGGTTGAGCTGCGCGAATCGCACATCATCCCAGTCCCAGGCATAGTGCAGACCGTTGCTCGAAACCGAACCGATGAGACCGCGCCGGAGCCGGATGCGGTTGCGCTTCTTCAATTCACCCTGCAGGCTGAAGCCGTGCTTTTCGCGGCCCTCGGGCGGACCGTCATGGTTGCCCCAGCCCTCGAAAACGGGATATCGCAGAAGACCGTCGGTTCCATCGAGCCCGAAGTCCGCGAGGAAAAGGCCGAACTGCTCGCGGGCGATGATTCGCTGGTCGGGTGTCGTCATATCGCCGTCGTCGATCAGATCGCCCGGTACCACGACACCCCGCGGCCGGCCGATGACGCCGCCGCCCGGCCTCGCCGGCCATTCGGTCCCCGCGATCCGGTTGATCTCCTCCACGGTTGCCCGATTCAGATGATTGTGCGTCCCCAGCCGGTGATCCGGCTGGCGGTAGTGGCAATCCGACGTCGCAATGAACGCCACATCCCGCGCAGCGGCACCCGACGCAAAAACACCCGCCAGCACGGCGACGGCGATCCGACGACACGAGAGACTCATCGTCCTGCCTCCTGCGGGCCTGCGGCAGCGCGCACAGCGGCGGCGCCGATCCGCTTCCGCGCGGTCATCCCCCACGTTCCGTCGAGACGCCGTTCCGCGACGGTGAGATCCTCATCGGTGATGCGGAAGACAAAGAACCCGTGCGACACCGTGCCGGTCTCCTTGGGCGACTTCTGACGGAAGTGCGGCGGGTGGTAGACATCGTAGCCAGCCCAGCGGTAGATCAGCGGCATGTGCGCGTGACCGTGCAGAATGGCGATGACGTTCACACCGGCAAGTCGCTCCCGGTACGCCGTGCGCCACTCCTCCTTCCACCATTTCAGGCTGTGCCCCTCGTCGAACCCGAAATGGTGCAGCAGTACCACCGGCGCGCCGTTGGTGTTGGACTTCGCCAGCGCCTCGTCAAGGAAGGTCAGGCTGTTCTCGGGATCGTACGTCTTCGCGACGGTTCCGGGACAGATCCCGCAGCAGATGAACCGGACGCCGTCCCATTCCCACGCGTAGTGAAGCCGGTTCGATGCGATGCCCGTGAGGTCGCGGCGCTGCGAATTCCGCTCGCGGATCGCCATACGCACGGTCCGGTTCGATCCACCGTCATGATTGCCGAAAGTCTCGAAGACCGGCCATGTCAGCCGTCCGTCGCCGCCCCTGAGTCCGTAGTCCCGAACAAACGCGGCCCACGGTGCGGTTTTGCCGGCGTCCGTGATGTCACCGGTGTGGATCACGCCGCGCGGCCGCGCCACGACGCCGCCGAGGTTGGTCGGATAGGGCGTCCCCGGAAGCGCATTCATCGCATCGACCAGCGCCGTCATCGCGCGGTCGCCGATCTCGCTCTTCCCGTAGTGCGTGTCCGACACGTGGAAGAACGTCAGATCCCGTGCCGCGGCCAACGTCAGGGCCGTCTGAACCCAGGGGGCCAGGATCGGCAGCCATGGGAACCGTGGCTTCATCAGAGCACGCATCCCACCCGGGAATCGTCAGCCGGTCAAGTCACAAGAAGGGCCAACGCAGTTCCCGGCCGCGCCGGTGTCGGGAAGCCGGGTCGGCAGGGGCGCCTCGCCCCACCTCTCCCGATCGCGCAGAACCGGAGGACTCTACACGTCGATTTCGCGGCTCGCCAGGGACGGCTCGCCCGACCGTGCGCCGGTAGGGCTCGGTCTTTCATGGAAGCGCGTCCTTCTCCTTCAGCGGGCGCGGCAGCAGCAGCGCGGCGGGCGAGGCCGCGATGAGGTTCGGAGCGTTGAAGAACCAGAGCTGCCGGTGGGCGCGCGGCGACAGGCTCCAGACCTTGCCGTCGCTGCCGTCGGGCACGGGGATGGTCACCACCTCGTCGTCGGTCGTCACCTCGGCGACGGGCTTGCGGTCCGGCCCCCGCACTTCGTGGGGCCCGCCACTCCAGAAGTACTGCAGCGCGCGCGTGCCCCGGGGGACGTAGAAGAACATCTCCTGCATCTGGCCGAGGCACTCGATACGATGCCCGCGCCTGTGGAGCAGGGCTGCGGCGCGCCCCGGTTCCACCTTGATCTTCCAACCGGCCGCCGAATCGTCGGCCTCGAACAAGTACGTGCCGGCGCGCGGGACGGCCATCGACAGCGGATGCGGCTCGCCGTCCAGCGGCAGCGAGCCCGACGCGACCACGTTGCGGGCGCCGTCGCGCAGCCACCAGCGCGTCGCCGCTCGATCGCGATACCACGCGATCACGCCCGTCGTGAGCTCGACCTCGAGCGGCTCGCCGCCGCGGCTGTGGAGCGCGTAGGTCATCGCGCCCTGGTAGGCCTGCAGGCTGACGGCGGCGGGCGCGTTCGTGAATCCGGCGGGCGCCAGCTCGCCGGCAAACACGAGCTCCTCCGCGGGCGTCGGTTGGAAATACGCCAGCCCTTCGCGGAACCACTCCTCCGTCTCCTCCCGCGTGACGGGCCGGTCGTCCTGCCACGGCTGGGCGGCCCTGTCGCCTTCCGCCCACGACGGCTCGTTGTGCTTCCTGGCCATGTCGGCCGCGAACTGCTGCCGCATCGCCTCCCAGTGGTTCATGTACGCGTAGCGCGTGCGGTAGGCGAGCGTCAGCAGCGCGACGACGAGTTCCTTCTGGCGGGCCGCCTCCTTCGCGTGGTCGAACTGCCACCGCAGGTGGACGTAGCGCAGGTAGTGCTTGAGATGGCCGATGCGCGCGAGCACATCCGGCCGCCCCCGTGCAAGCCGCGCAGCCTCCTCGATGTCGCGGAACGCCTCGCCCACCAGGCCGCGGCTCAGGAGCGGCCGGTTGTCCGGAGCGACGCGCTCGTAATAGCGCTTCATGGCGGGGGCCGCGGGACCGAAGGCCTTCTCGTAGAAGTCCGCCAGCAGGGCCTCGACATCGGCATCGGGATTCCAGAGCAGCCGGTTGGCGACATAGTAGCCCCGGCCGTGCACCCCCCAGTTGTTGCCGCTCTCCGCGTCGAGGCTCGTCGCGCCCGCCTTCGCGTAGCGGGCGATGCGCGACCGGATATGCGAGAGATTCGCGCCGTTGCCGCCGGGCAGGCGGTCGAAGTCCCAGAGCCAGACGGAAAAGTACTCGTAGAAACCCATCGCCTTCGCCTTCCGGGGCCAGAGATCGACGAGTTCGTCGAAGGTGTAGCGCCCCCGCGTGAATCCGGCCGTGAGCTGCACGTAGACGTTCGGTTCCAGCGCGAACGAGGGCGGCTCGCTGTGCTCGTTGTAGGCGAGGCATCCTACCATGCGGTCGGGGTGTTTCGCCGCCACCGCGCGCGCAACCTCGTTCGCCAGCCCGAAGACGCGGTCGGAGATGCCACCGAGCCGGGCGCACGCCTCGCACTCGCACTGGCCGCCCCCGTCGGAACACTCCATCGAGACCATCTCGCGGTCGGGATGCTTCGCGAAGAACGCGAGCGCCCATTCCGCGGCGAGCCTCCGCACGTCGGGATGGCTCACGCAGAGCTGTTCCCCCTCCCGCTTCCCCTTCACCAGCGCCCGATACTCGGGATGGGCGTCGAACTCGTCCCGGCGGTCGGCGATGATGCCCTGCCAGGCATGCCCGGCATGGACCTTGAACGAGCCGGCCATGCGGTTGTGCCTCGCCCACGCCTCGTAGTCCTGCGGCGCGCTGCCGCCGGCGGGGTGACCCTTGTCATGGAAGAAACCGTAGCCGTACCAGATGCGGCGCGCGAGGATGCGGGGGCGGTCGGTCTCCCGCAGCGACACGGCCATCCGCGGCTGCGAGGGGATCACCTCCCATTCCTTCGCCGGGAAGAACCAGCGGCAGCCGAGATGTTCGAGCAGGCGGAAGGCCGCGTGCGACGCGCCGAGATCCGTCGCACCGATCAGCAGAAGCCGCTGCGACTCCGTCCGGATGGCGAAGGCCTCGCGCCCGTCAAACCCGTTTCGGATCTCCAGCGGCACGGCGAGCGCGGGATTCGGAAACTCGGCCAGCGTGCCGAGCACGATGCCGCGCGAGCCGTCGCCCTCGACGACCTTGAACTCCGCCCCGCTGATGCGGCCCAGGTAGTCCGCCAATTCCGCGGCAACTGCCTTGGTGGCCGTCGTCGCATTGGACGCAACCACCACCGGCTGCCGCGCCATGCCGTCCGCCGCAAGAAGCAGCGACGAACCCTCCGCGGGGCACATCGCCGTGAGCGCCGCGCCCAAGCCCCCGGCCAACCCTGTAATGAATCCTCTTATCTCACTGCTCCTTGAACCAGATCTCCAGCAGGCGGCCGATGACCTGGCAGCCGCGGCTGTTGGCGTGAACCGCGTCGCCCATAAACCAGCCGTACGTCTTTCCGCTCTGCTGGATGTAAGTCCACCAAGGGCTGGTCATGTCGAAGAACGCGCACTTCTCCTCCGCCGCCACCTTCTGCAGGTTGAAGCGGAAGTTCCCCGTTGTCGTGTCGATGTCGCGCGTGAACGTCCGGACATGCTCGTCATGCGTCGAGCCGAAGACGGGGGTCAGCAGCAACACCTCCGTGTCCGGCTTCCGGGCGCGGACCTGCCGCACGACAGACCGCACGGCCTCGGCGTCGCCACCGTTGGAGATGCCGCCGATGACCAGCAGATCCGGGTTATGCTTCAGCACGTAGTCCTGAACGCGATTCTCCTCCCGGTAGTACTTGCAGCCGGTGGAACTGCGCAGTGAAGCGATCTTGACCATCCTGCACTTCGGGTAATCGCGCATGAGCAGCAGATCGAAGTGAGAGGCGGAGGTGTTGCCCATGATGCTGTCGCCCAGGAGCACCACGCGGAGGTCCCCGCCCTCGCGCAGTCGGCCCATGGTCTTCGGGAGGTGGACGAACCGGCCGGCCGGCGGGGCGTAAACGATCGGATCCATGGCGGCATAGATCGCATCGATCTTCTCCAACGGACTCCTGCCCGCGAAGGCGTCCTCCACGCCGCCGTTGAGCAGGAAGCCGCCCACCCGCGCGATGCCGGGTGAAGTGATTCTCAGGATGAGTTCGTGCCCTGCCTTTCGATCCAACTCTCTGGCCAGTGAAACCGGACGCATGGTCGGACCGTTGACATCCCTTGGCGTTGGCGCCGCGAGCTTGCGGGGCGCCGCGCCGTCGATAGCATACTCGAAGTCCGCCGAGTCCTTGTCCACCACGTCAATGAGGCCGATCTCCGATCCCTTGAACTTCAGCGTCAACGTCGCGTCGGCCTGGTCGGCAACGAGGATGTGGCGGAAAGGTCCGATCGGGCTCGCCTGCCCTGGCTTCCAGTGACTGGACTGCTTCACCTGCGGGTCTTCATAGGCGACGATGCGGCCGTTGTCGTCCGTTTCCGGAAAGAGAGGCGCGGGCAGCGTGTAGGGTGTGGGTTTGTCCGGAATGGGACCGGCGGTCATCAGCGCATCGACGAATGCGGCCACGGCTTCAGCGTAGATCCTCGCGCCTGCGTCAGTCGGATTGACGCCGTCGGCAGAGAACGCCTCAAGGGCAATCTCGCCGGCGATGATCTTCCGCGCGGCGTACTCGGCCAGGTTCAAACTGGGGACGCCGTAGTGCTCCGCGATCTGTTCGCTGACCCGGATGTACTCGGGAGTCCTGCCGGCCTGATACGCCCTCAGCATCTCAGGCGTGAGGGTATAGACAAGGATGCGGCTGTGCGTGGCGCGGTAGAGGGTGATCTGGCGGATCAGCCCTTCGAGGGCCGTCCGGACCTGCGCGATGTCGGCCTTCCGGTCGTCGGCGGCGAAATCGAGGATCGCCAGATGTCCGCTGCAGATCACCTCGCCGAAGATCGCTTGCCCGCGGCTGCATCGGAACAGGCCGAACCAACTGCCCCCCGGCTGCGAGTGCCGCGTCTCGATGATCGTCGCGTCAGGAAAGTGTTTCTTGAACCCCTTCACCATCTGGGTGGAATAGCGCAGGTTCGCGTCCTTCAGACCGGTTCCCGCCAGGACGGAATTGCCGATGAAGAACAAGTACTGGTTTCCAACGGTGTTCTCTTTGAGAAAGTACCGGCTGTTGGGCATGCCGCCGCGGATCTGATAGAAGTCCGCGGCCGGAGCCGTGGCCATCGCGGTCGCCGCCGTCGCCGCTGCCACCAGTACCGCCCAGGCCACGCCGTATGCCGCCGAATCTCTCATTACCAAACCCTCCGGAGGATACGCCCTTACGGGCGCGCTGCGAACACCCCATGCACCTTCGCACCTGCCCCAGACCGTTTGTAGGGTCGCCGTAAGGCGATCCGGCCGGGTCTATCTCACCACCAGACCCTTGTCGGCGATGAACGCCGGCGCGTCGTAGACCGGGACATCTTTCAGAACCACCCGGTCGCCGTCGCGCGCCACCTTCTCCGGCGGGATTTCGTAGATGCCGCCGGTGATCACGTCCACCCACACCGGCTCCTCGAAACGGCCCTTCGCGATCGTCAGGGTGGCGCTCACCGTGTCGTTGCGGTCCGACGGAACGCCGCTTTTGTCCCAGAACACGCACACCTGCCGCCCGCTGGCGACATCCCGGTGCCCGAAGACCGCCAGCGGCTTCGCGCACTGCAAGGCGCACGGGTAGTCGGGAATCCACTCCAGCGCGTCGTTGAAGACCGACACCACGTTCTGCACCGCGTAGTAGGCCATCTTCACCTTCAGCACCCTGAAGCCCTCGGCCGCGCCGGCCGTCTTGATCAGGCCGTAGCGCACAAGTCCATTGTGAAACGACGTCGTCCGGTAGTCGAGATCCGCCGCCGTGAACACAGACGAGTCGGAGCCGTGTCCGATGTCGCCCAGCATGCGGCGGGCGTCCCACTTGGCCTGCGTCAGTTCCGTCCACGGGTGCTTGCTCAGCGCCCCGGCCGCGCACCACTCCGACTGCACGCCCGCCTCGCCCTGCCACAGTCTCAGGTTCGGCGCGTGCCTGCGGATGATCTCCCGCGCCTCGATGACGGCGTCGTACTTCTCGTCCGGGTTCTTCGTGTAGTGATGATACACGACCCACGTGAACAGGTCCTGCTTCCCGCGTTCCGCCAGGGTTCGCACGAACGGTTCGACGATGGTCTTGTTCGGGGCGCAAACCGACAGCGAGGCGATACGCGCACCGGGGATGACGCGCTTGAGGATCTCGGCCGTGCGGATGTTGAAATCGAAGATCGTCTCCGGCCTGTTGGCGTTGCGCAGCTCGGGCTCGTTCCAGACCGACCAGTCGCGGACTCTGCCGTTGTAGCGCGTCGCCATCAGCTCGACCCACCGGTCCCACGCCTTCAGCGCTTCCTCCGAGGTCGGGAATCCGCCCGACAGCGTCCGCCCGCCTCCGCCGGGATAGGCCGGATTACCGTAGCTCGTCTCCAGCCAAATCTCCAACCCGCGCGCGCGGGCGTCATCGATGATGTGGTCGAGCCATGCGAAATCGTAGATGCCCGGGTCCTTCTCGGTCCGCGCCCACCCGCCCTGCAGCCGGATGCGCTTGATGCCCAACGGAGGCAGATACTCCTTGAACGCGTCATAGTCCGAGTATTCGCGGTCGATCGTCTCGCACCCGAGCGTCCAGCGCGACGTGGCGATCTCGCGGACGCTCTTCGGCTTCAGCGTCCCGATCCGTTTCATCCCCGGGTCGAGCGTCGTCTGTACCCGCGTGTCGGAGGTGTCGATGACCTGGGCCGAGGCGGCCGAGGCAAGCAGGGCGGTCATCGCAAGGATCTTCACGCCGGCCGATCGGATTCGTGTTCTGGTCGCTTCTCTCATGGCAGGCTCCCAAAGGCGGCGAACCGCAGCCCATTCAGACTGAACAGAAGGCAACGAAGAGAGAGTAGAGATCTGAGTGTCTTGTCTTCCCACCGTGCCGCGGGTAGCCCGCGGACCGCCGATGCGCGCTCCGGGGAGCGCGCCCCCAGCGGCAGGAACGCCGAGCATGAATGGGGCCGCACCCATCGGCGGTCCTGTGCGCAAAGACGCAGACACACCGCGAATCCGATGCACCTGTGCGCGTCAGTCCTCGTTCAGAAGCTCCACCAACCGTTTCTTCCACTCGTCCTCGAAGACCACCTCGAATCGGATGTCCTTGCCCTGCATGGCCGGCACAAGCTGATTCCACGTCTTCCGTTGCGCGTGGGCATTGCACAGCTTGAACACCGACTGCTTGTAGGCCGTGTCCTCGTTCTTCAAGTGGAGTCCTTTCGTCTCCAGCACGAACACCTTCCGAACGCCCTCCGCCTTGTCGCCTTCGCGGGTCGCGAAGATGAAGTCGGCGAAGATCCGCGAACGTTGCCAACCTTGCACGAAGTAGTCTTTCAGCGGCAGATTGCGATACCAGAAGTAGAGCCGGCCCTGTTCGTCGAGAAATGTGGCAACTTCCCGCTCCATTTCATTCAAGGTGTCGGCGGGGACAGGGTCAAACAGATTCAGCTCGAACTGGGCGCCATCCAGACGGGTCGCGCGAACCGTGTTCTGCGGTATCTCCACCTTGCGCGGGAACCGATTCATGCCCAGATCCTTCGTCACCACCATGAAACGCATCTGGTCTTCGTCGAGGAGCCGGTTGAACACCGCCTCGGCGAGCCGATCGCGCTCCTTCTCGAGCTGTTTGCGTAGCTCCTCCAGAATGAACACCATGTTGTTCGCGACAATCCGGCCTCGACCTTCCCATTTCTTCAGCAGATGGCCGAAGAGATCCTCCACGAAGGAGTAGCCCCACCATGGATTGGGCACCACATCGAGCAAATGGCTGGCGGCATAGACGTAGTCCAGTGCCGCCCGCGCCTCTTCCTCTCCTCCCTTGGCGTCGATAGGCTGGAGTTCGTTGAGATCCTCCGCGAGGCCGGTCCGGATTTCGACGTCCCGCCGCTCCTCCAGACTGAGCTGCATATCATAAAGAGGTTCGATGTCCGCCTCTGCCCACGGGATGCGTGACAGGATGTCGGCCTCGTAACTGACCAGACGCCAGTCGTCGCCGTCGCGTATCACGAAGGCCGGGAGCACCAGCCGCGTTGCCGGCTTGGCGAACGGCCGGCGGGGCGCCACCTCGCGGACGACGCGGGGACCTGCATCTTCCGCCTCGGCCGCCACCCGCCCCTGCATGTCCTCCAGGCCCTCCCTCCGGAAGCCTTCGCGAATTTCCTCCAGCAGGCGGTTGCGTTGGAAACAGTAGACGTAGCTCTCGTCCAGTTCGGGCACATGCGTCTTCCGCGCGTACGGCTGCCGCAGGATGCGGCCGATCAACTGGGTAAGCGCGGTCTTGGACTGCGGATTCGTGAGTACGGTCAACACGTGGGCGAACGAGCAGTCCCAGCCCTCCTGCAGGGCCTGCTTCGTGACAATGTATCGGATCGGGCAATCACGCGACATCAGGCCGCCCATGTCGTCGAAGTCCTTCAGTTCGTCGGTTTCCGCCGTCTTGACCGCGATCCAGTCCTTCTGCACCCCCTGCCCCAGCAGGTACTCGCGCACGTCCTCCGCATGGATGTGCCGGCCGTCGCGCTGGTCGCGGCCTGTGCGTTCGACCTGCACAAGACAGATCGGCCGGATGGAGACATTCGTGTTCCCCTCGTACTCCAGCGCCTTGGCCTCGAGTTCATCGCGGCGCAGCATCGCGGCGCGGAGCGTGTCGCGCCACGAGGTGCTCGACTTGTTCACGACGTGCAGATCCAGTTTGATCATCTCCTCGCGCAGCAGGTCCTGGCCGCCGATGACGACCAGCTTGCTGGACTCCTTCGGCGGCGTGGCAGACATCTCGACGATCATGCAGGGGTTCAACGCGCGCAACGTGTCCTGCGCCTGCACGCCGTAGGCCTTGTGCCCCTCATCGAGGATGATCAACGGTTCGAGCAGGCGGATGGTGTTGCCCAACGAGGTCTTCACCTGCCCCACGCCGTAGACATCCTCCGCTTCGAAGGCCTCCAGGTTCGGAATCCGTTCCAGCAGTCTCCGATGGCCCTCGCGATCCTCCTCCGCCGGGAAGAACGCCTGAAACGCCCCGCTGTCGCGGAACATGCGAAGCGCCTCCTTGTTCGCGCGCGAAGCGGAGGGCAACATGAGCATCAGCACCGCCAGATGTTCTTCCACATCCGCGGGAGTGAATCCGTCGGTCTTCTCCAGAATCAGCGTGCGCCCGCCCGAGACGATGTCCAGATGCTGACGGTAAGGATGATCGCGGTCCTTCAGCGCGGCCAGAGTCTGACGATAGATCTGAAGCGTCGGCACGATCCAGACCACCAAGCCGTTCGCGCGGCGCCTGTACACGTTCTGGACCAGGCCGATCGTCTCCACCGCCAGCAGCGTCTTCCCGCCGCCGGTCGGTATCTTCATCCCGAACCACGGCAGCGGGCGGTTCAATCCGTCGCGCTTGCGGAGATAGACTCGCCCGACGCCGGCCTTCTCCCACGCCTTCTCGGCGAAGTCGAACAGCCACTCGTTCCCGTCCCGCGCCTTCTCGCGCCATACGGCAAGCTGCTCCAGGAAGACCTGCGTCTCCCGAAGCGCCCTCTCCTGATAGTCCTTCAGCTTCATCGCTTCGCCGGCCGCGCCGCCTTGTAGATCTCGAACGGCAGTTGACAGAAATCGATGCGCATCTCGTCGAGATGGATGGAGTCCAGGTACTTCGTCGGCGCGAACACCAGCCGCCGTTTGCCGCTGCCCTTCGGCAGCGCGCGCGCAAGGTCCAGCGTCAACGCCAGTCCGCGCAGCTTCTCCGAATCCGGCTCGTACAGCAGGTACACGTCATATCGGGCGCTCGCGCCGATGAATCCCGTCTTGCGTTTCACTGCCCGCCGGTCGAACTCCTCGCCCGTCGCCGTATAGAACACGTATCCCGCCAGGTCCTCGTACGAAGGCAGACCGCTGCCCCGCAGCAGCGATTCCAGCCGCATCGGCTCCCCGAGCTCGAAATAGGAAAACGTCCCGCCGAGCCCCTTCCGCAACCCCTCGTCCTTCGCCTTCGGCACCCCCTTGATCACGCGGCGGATGCGCTCGGCGGTCAGGGTGTCGGCATAGGGCTCGGATTCGATGAGGACAAAGCGGCGGGAGCCATTGTCTTCGTGATTTAGAGTCATCACGGCGTGCGCGGTCGTACCACTACCCCCGAACGCATCAAGAACGATCGAATCCTCATCGGTACTCAGGCGGAGAATGCGCTCGATCAAAGGCACTGTCTTGGGAGTGGTGAAGATCTGGAAGTCATCGCCAAAGACATCGAGCAGAGTCTTCTTAGCGTCTTGCGTATGCCCGACTTCCTTGTACGTCCAGATGGTTTCGGGGACAAGGCCTTGCCGCACCTCACTCAGGAAACGCTTGATCGCTGGCACCTGATTTCGATCCTCGCCCCACCAGATCCGCCTGTCCAGATCCATGGCGGCAAGTTTTTCCTTGGACACTCGCCAGAAGTTCCCTGGGGGGGGTCCCGTGATGACGCGGCCACTCGGACATCGAATTGAGTAGGTACCTCGACTGTAGGGATTCCGCGCAGACAGATCACCGGGCTTCCAAGACCCCCGCGGATCGTTGTCAGGATTTGAATAGCGCGCATCGGCCGCTGCTGTCCGGGGCAAGAGGCCAAGTCCGAAACGTTCTCTGCTGCGCGCATAGATGGCGATGAAGTCATGGCTATCGGAGAAGAAGCGAGCGGAACTCTTGGGAGAGTAGACCTTCTCCCAAATCACCGTCGCGACAAAGTTCTCCTCCCCGAACACCTCATCCATCAGCGCCCGGAGGCGATGGACCTCGTTGTCGTCGATGGAGACGAAGATGGCGCCGTCGTCGGTGAGCATTTCCCGCAGGAGTTTGAGCCGCGGCATCATCATGCACAGCCACTTGTCGTGGCGGGTGAGGTCTTCGCGGTCGACGATCTTGCCGAGCCAGTCGCGCATCATCGGCGAGTTGACGTTGTCGTTATAGACCCATTTCTCATTGCCGGTGTTGTAGGGCGGGTCGATGTAGATGCACTTGACCTTCCCGGCATAGTACGGGAGGAGGCTCTTGAGGGCCTTGAGGTTGTCGCCGTGGATGATGACGTTGTCGTGCAGGCTGACCTTGCCCGTGAGGCTTTTCGCCTTGACCGGCTTCAACTCGTGGAACGGCACGAGCAGGTGGTGGTTCTGCACGAGCGCCTTGCCTTTGAACTGCAGCGACGGCATGTTCCGTGTTCCCTTCCGATCACTTCCCGTTCCGCGTCCGGTACACCCCGGACTCCTCGGCCAGCAGCAGGATGGCGTGGGCGGCCGCGGGGTCCTCCCGGTATTCCTGCCGGAACCGCTCCGCGATGCGCCTCGCCTGCATCTCCCTTTCGTCCAGTCCGAGAAACCGTGCGAGTCTGCCCGTCTGCTCCTCCGTCGGCAAGCGTTGTCCGAGCTCGATCTTGCTCAGGAGGGCGGTGTCCATGTCCGCGGCGGCGGCGACGATGCGCAGCAGCGCGCCCTTCCGCTGCCGGGCCGCGCGCAAACACTCGCCCAGGCGAAGACTCGTGGTTGCAGTGGTTGCATTCATACTAGACAGAACATGTCTAATGCGTGGTCGCTTGTCAACACCGATTTGCGGGAACTTGTATGCCCTTACGGGCACGCGACGAACCGGCGCCGGTTCTCCCCCTCGCGCTTGTGGCGAACTCTTCTTCGTGGCACTGAGGACACGACGGCTCCAGCAGAGAGTCCCCAGCGGGGGAAGGTCGGACGCCGGGGCCGGCGTCCCTCCCACGGCATGGATCGGGCACGGGAGGGTCCGCGGCCCCGCGGACCGTGAGACTGTGTTTGCGAATTGAAAGCTTCACCGCGGTGCGCCGCCAAACAGCTTCCGGTACTCCGCCGCGGCCTCGGGATACTGGGGCGAGTCGAAAAGGCGGGAGCGGATCTCCTTGTTGTCCTCCTCGAAGTAGGAGTGCCAGGCGACGCGGTTCTTCGGATCGCTCATCCACGCGTGCATGCGCCGGACGAAAGCGGCGTTGTCGAGCCCGCCGTGGCCGTCCTCCCGCCCGGCCAGACCCCATTCGGGGAGGGTCATGGGCTTCCCGTGCTTCTCGGCGAGCGCCGCCCACCAGTTCAGGTTATAGTTGCCCCACTCCACCAGGCTCTTCCATGCGTTGTCGCGGCGCCAGGGGCCCTTCCACGCCTCCTCGCCGGCCACGTAGGGGTAGGCGCTGGGATGCCACGACTGGTCGTAGATGTCGCACCCGATCTCGTCGACGTACTCGTCGCCGGGGTAGGCGTCCGCCGGGTTCATCCCGCAGTCGCCCACCGTCCCGCACCAGTTGAAGCGGAACGCCGCCCCCTCGACGCCGCGCAGGGCGGTGACGATCCGCGCCCAGTACTTCTTCCAGGCGCCGGGATTCCTGATCGCCGACCACTTGAACCAACCGGCGTTGAACTCCCACCCGAGCCGGATCGTGCTGCGGCCGTAGCCGGCCTTGACAAACTTCTCCGCGATGGCGCGGAAGTGCGCGTCATACCGACCCTCGGCGCCCGCCTCGACGGTGCCGCTGCCGTCGGCCGGCAGCATCGGAAGTGAAATGACCACACGGTCGCGGTACGCCGGTTCCCAGATGCCCAGGAACCACTCCATCCCCAGCCCGGGTTTCGTCCCCACCAGATGGTCCCACGTGTTGTCGGGCGTGAACTCCATGATCAGGTCCACCTTGCGGCCCAGCCACTGCTCGTAGGCATCGAGCCGCTTCTCCTCACCGTGCGTGATGAAGACCCCGGTCTTGGGCAAGGCCGCACCGGCGGTGGTCGTGACGGAAGGAGCGAGTTTCACCGCGGTCCCATGGACCTCGCCCGCCGCGGCGATTCGGAGAACGACCGCCAGCAAGCCCATCGCGCTTCGCGGGTGCCTCATTGCCACATCCCTATTCCGTCCTTCCACGAATCGCGTCTCTATCGCACCGGCACCGGCGGTTTGACAAGCGCGCTTCTCGCGGGCGATACGATCCGGCGCCTGGGCGCCGCCTCAAGGACCGGGTTCGAGGTTGATGCGCAGCCGGAAGTGCGAAGCGCCCGGAGCGGGGGCCGCGTTGGTGTGCGTGACGATCCCGCCGTCGGCCGCGAGGTGCGAGTAGCCCGGCACGTTGGTCCAGCCCGCCGAGGGCGTCGGCGTGGACTGAAGGTCGTAGAAACGAAGGAGGCCGAAGTACCCCGCGCCGGCGGTCATGCGCGTCAGGAATCCCACGACCGGTGTCGCGGCCTCGCTGGAGATCCAGAGGTCGGATGGCCCGTCCTGGACCTTCCCGTCCGTGCCCGCCACGTACTCGAGTCCGTTCGGCCGGCCGTCGGCATCGAAGTCGTCGAACCACAACCCGCTCACGACCCCGGTTCCGCCGAAGGTCGACCATTCCCACGAATCGGGAAGACCGTCGACGTCCCGGTCGACGTCGGGCCCCTGCCCCGGAGTGCCGTGGGCATTGACGGCCTGCCAGGACGCCGCGCCGGCGTTCGCCGGCCGCGCATCGCGCCGCTCGAGCGCCGCGCCGCCGCCATCAGCCGCAGAGGACCAGTCGACGCGGGAGCCGTAGTACACCTCGTCGACGATCACCCAGTTGACCGGTTCGCCCACCAGGTCCGGATCCTGCGGCATCTCGACGGCGAGCCGGCCAGCGGCGTTGCTGAGTTTGCCGGTCCACGGACCGTAGAGCGCCACGGAGCCGGGCGACAGTCCGTGCAGGGCGAGGAAGGCATCGCGGTCCGCCCCCACCGACGGAGAGAACGGCACGATCACCGCATAGGCGCCCGACGTCAGGCTCTGTCCGGCGGGGAAGGTGAACTCGACATCGCCCGACAGACGCCAGGAGCCGCTCGCGTTCTCCAGCGGCGCCGTCGCCGCGGTCGGATTGTGAATCTCGATGTACTCGTCGAACGTGTTGTCTTCGGGATGGCTCACCGTCGGCGGCGGGTGGTACATGACCTCGGTGATGAGGACGTGCGGACCCGGCTCGGCATTCGCGTACCCGAGGGTCGGGGCGAGCGCGTACCACGGGCCGGTGCCGTCGGGCACGCGCCCGATGGACACGCCGTTCAACTGGCCCTTGAACGCGACGGCGTCCGCCACCCGGTCCAGGCCATTCCCGGGGAGGTACGACAACAGCACGGTCTCCCCCGCCTTGTCCAAACCGAAACCGACATTCGTCGGGCTGTGGAAACCGCTCACCTCGTCCCACGCCGCCCATGCGGCCGGTCCGAGGGAACCGGCGCCCGGAAGGGCCCACTTCTTCAGGCTCGAAGGGTCGTCGGAGAGATACCAGTCGGCGAACGGAACGGCCCCGTCGGAGACATTGAAGATCTCGATCCGGTCGTTGGAATCGTACTCCGGGTGCGCGGGGTCGAAGTAATCCGTGTGCGCAAGAATCTCGTTCAGCACCAGGTCCGACGGCGGCTGCGGGTCCGGCCCGCCGGGCGAACCGCCGCGGTAGGCGCTGGCGCGCCAGTGGTCCGGGCTGTCAAGCCCCCCGTCGGCCTGCGCGTCCATGGTGAGGGGCACCAGCGAGTGTCCGGCCCCGTCGGCGGCAATCGGCCAGCCGCGGCCGTCGCCGTATGAGAACTCCACGATGTCCAGGCCGGACGCCGCCGTTTTCAGCTCCAGCTTCTCGCCCGTGTCGTTGAGCCGACCCTCATATGGACCGGCGATGGCCACGTTGGTGGAGAGGCTGTACATCGTGCGGAAGACGCCGAAGTTGCCGGCCTCGGATGCGCCGACGACCAGCAGGAACGCGCCGGGGGCGAGAGTCGTGCCGGGGGGGAAGGTGTAGTCGACGCCGTCGGTGAACTTCGCTCCGCCCAGATCGAGCGTCAGGCTGTCGCTGGTGTTGCACAGCTCGATGAACTCCCCCTGGTCGCCGAACGATGGGTTGAACATGACCTCGGTGAGCCGGAGGTACTGGCGCAGGGACGCCGAGGTGTCGGGTTCGCTGACGATGAACTCGTGCGGGGCGGACCAGTGGCTCCACCGGCCGGTCGTGTCCTTCATGCGCACACGCGCCCGATAGGCATGCCCGACCTTGACGACGCCCGGGGGGATGGCCATGAGATTCGTGAACGACGGCATCTCGCCCGACTCCCAGACGGCGGGCATCTCGTAGACGCGCGGCGCCGTGGCATCGTACGCCGGCGCCTGCGTGCTGGTGATGCCCCCCAACCGCCAGGCCATCGCGCCAAACGTGCCGGCCCCCTGCGGGTCGCCGAACGCGGACGAGGTGAAGACCAGCGCATTGGCGGGATAGCCCGCCGGCCCGCCGTACGCGATGGTCGGCGTATAGGGGAGGTAGGTGTTCTCGCTGTTCGCGGATGCCAACGTATCCAGATACTTCGCGCGGGAGCCCACGACATCGCCTCCGCTGGCGCCCTGGCTTTCAGGATCGCCCCCCCCGGGCCACCGGACGGTGCCGCCCGCCCAGGTGAAGGCGAAGAGCTTCATATCCGCAACCTTGTTCGAGAGCGGGCCCCAGTCCATCGTCCCGGCGTCGGCAGGAGCACTTCGCCATCGGTCACGGTCGGCGGGCACGAAGGACTCGATGCGCGACGCCAGGTCGTCGATCATCGTGTTGATGACCTCCTGCGTCCACACCAGGTCGCGGAACTCGCGGATGCGGTTGCGCAATTGCTGGCGGATGGTCGGTTTCCAGAAGGCGGCCAGGTAGACGCGCTCGCCCCCGCTGTTCCAGTTCGGCCCCCACGTAAGATCATGGTCGTAGGGGAGAATCCAGAGCTTTCCATACGGTCGGTTGTAGGCGTTGGTCTCCGTGAGGTTGAAGTACCACGCCTCGTTCTTGTTGTAGCCGGCGGGGAAATCGTAGATGCGGACGCCTTCGAGCACCGCGCGGTAGCTGCACCAGCGGTCGATGTTCACCTGGTCGAAGAGCTGGGTCTCGCTCCGGGTGCTGTTGAGGGTGTTATAGATCCACGTGTAGTCCGAGCCGTTCGTCACCGCATCGTAGCCCTGGACCCGCTGTTCCTCCTCGAAGTTGTCGATCTTGTCGGTCAGTTTGTACAGATTCCCGTCGGGGAGGTTGTTGATCTCCAGAAAGCGTCGGTCGTACCGCTCCATCGCCAGGAAGAGGCCGTGGAAGTCGCCGTAGTACTGTCCGTTGGCCGACGTCGGCGCCTCGCTGACACCGTCCACGACGCGGAAATGGAACCAGTGCGTCCTCGGGTTGGGCACCCCCATCATGTTCCAGAGCATCTGGTTGATCGTCTCGGCCAGTCCGAAATTGCCCGAGTACGGGTACGCGATGCGGTTGTCGAACAGCTTGCTGATGTCGAGATGCGTCCACGGTTCCTCGTACTTCTCCCCGTACATGTCCCGCGCCTCGAAGCGCCGCCCGCGATTGAAACGGACGCGGAACGAGCGCTTCCCGGCCATCAGGTACCGGCCGTTCGCCCCGCGCAGACGGTAGCGCACATGGTCGTACACCTTGCCGTCGTAGACGAAGGCGCATTCCCAGTTCTCCACCCAGCGCGACCAATGCCCGTTCGGAAGCTGCCCGTCGGAGTAGGCGAGACACGTCGCGTAGTCGTTCGACCGCGTGATCATGTGGTACACCGGCATTGACGTCATCACGTTCGTGCCGTGCACATACGGAACCGACCCGGCCACCGACAGCGTCGCCGCGGTGTAGGCCGGCACGCCGTTGTAGACGAAGCAGGCGAAGTTGAGGGACGGATCGTCGGGATAGGGCAGCGTGACCGACTGCCCGGCCGCATCCGTCGCGCGTATCCGGTAGCGCAGAAGCGTGCGATTCACCTGCCCCGAGACCACCGCGGTGAAGACGCTGTCGCCCGCGATCGCATCTCCGTCCGCGCCGTCGTCGCGCATGGACACGGAGGACCAGTTGGTCGGCGCCTCGAAGGCCGGATTGTTCGAGAAGGTGACGTCGGAGGTGGTCAGTGCGTTCAGTTGCGCCACGGTGAGCGGCGTCCAGGCCGGCAGGAATGCTCCCGGCGGCACCACCTGGCAGGACAGTGTTACCGCGCTCACCCCCTGCGGATCGGTCACCTTGGCCGTGATGGTTACCGGCTGCCCGCCCGCCGGCTGGACGGGCAAGTGGTCCACCTGGCGCACCTGCGGCGCGGCGTTGGTCGCCCAGACGGAGTTCACCTGCCCCGGCGTGGGCCCCGCGACGGAGGCCCGCCAGCTGCCGCCGAGATCGTTGTCGAGCGAGGGGTGAATCAGCTCCATCGACGCGCCCGAGCCGCCGCTGGCCGTGGGCCAGGGCGAGCCGAGCTGGTAGTCCACCTCGTCGACCTTGTTGCTGCCCGCGTCGCGCAGCACCAGGCGCTCGCCCTCGTTGGCCAACCGGGTCGCGTCCGCGAAGGCGCCCGCCGCCGTCACGCCGTACCGCGCGGCCAGCGCGGCCGGATTCTGGGCGATCACGGCGAAAGCGCCCGCGGGCAGGGTCGCTCCCGGCGGCAGGCTGCCACTGATCCCGTCAGAAAAGAACCATCCCGAGAGGTCGACCGACGAGGCGCCGTCGTTGTACAACTCCACGAACTCCAGCGGCTGCGTCACGTCCGGGGGATCGAAGAAGATCTCGTTGATCACCACCGCCGCCGGCGCCGACAGACCCGGCAACAACCCGACCACCAGTGCTTTCCATCCGTGCTTCACGTCGCTTCCACCGCATCCCCATCCGCTTATCTCCCGCTGCGCGGACACACGCCGCTTTGTTAACAGCCTTCGGGAATTCGTGCGGCTTGTCAAGCCGAGGCATGCGGATTCCGCGAAAAGAGGCCCCGCTCTACCTCGCGAATCGAGCCCACGGCGGGTAGGGTGCGGCATCCTGACGCGCCGCCGGACTGATCGCGCGCAGGATGGCGCGCGATACCGATTTGCTGCCCCCCGTACCGCGGGCACTCCTGCCCGCGGGTTGGAGTTTAAAAGTTGAAATCTGAGGATTGCGATGGCGAGGCCGATTGCGATCGGGACCGTCCCGTTATCGCCGGTGGATCTCGATCCGGTAGAACTGCCGCGGCGCGTCCGGAGACTGCGGGTGCCACGTCTCCCGCCAGAGACCGCCCGGGAGGATCATGCCGGAGGCTCGGTGGGTGGCGGCGGTCATCGGCGTCCAGCCGTACAGATCGCCTGAGTACTCCGGCCGGCACACGACATCGTCCGCGGCGATCCGGCGGTCGTAGAAGAGCCAGAAGGCGCCATCCTGCCGGACGAGCTCGATGCGCCCGCCGGGGATCGCGTGGTCGAGCAGGTCCGCGCGGCCGTTGAGATCGAGGTCGGCGTGCGGGTCGCCGGAGAAGCCGACCGCATCGGTCGAGCCGGGCGATCCGTTGGTGGCGACGCTGATTCGCCAATTCAGCGGATCGGAGGGATCGGTTGCGCCCGTCATGTAGGTCAGGCTGTAGCCCTCGCCGTCGGCGGGCAGGGGCCAGAGTCCTTCGTCGTCGAAGCTGAAGGCGTGCAGGATGTCGGGGTCCGTGCCGGCATCGGGCCCATCGGGGCCGACCAGCACGAGGGGTTCCCCGTTGTTGTCCAGCCCCAGCTCATACTCGCCGGCGACCGGAAGCCCGGTTCCATACAGGCTCTCGAAGGCCGGCTGGTTCTTCACCAGCAGCACCCGTGCGCCCGGGGCGAGGAACTGCCCGGCCGCAAACTGGTACTCGATGCCGAACACGAAGGCCACGCCCGAGAGGTCCACGTAGTCGGAGCTTGGATTCCAGAGCTCGATGAACTCCCCATCCTCGGAAGTGCCGAACGGGTTGTACATGATCTCGGAGATCACGAGGTTCTGCGGCGTGGGCACGACGCCGACGACATATGCCGCCTCGCTCAGCGCGCTCCACTCGCCCGCCGGACTGCGGGCGCGCGCCTTGACGGTGACCGGCTGCGTGAGGACCAGGTGCGACGTATACAGGAATCCCGCCGGATCTCCCGTGACGGGCGCGCGCGGATCGGCTCCGTCGAAGGTGAAGTAGATGGCGCCGGTGGGGGCGCTGATGGACAGCAGGGAACCGTTGCTCGTCAGCCCGGGGGGAAGGGAGAAGACCGGCGGCGCCGTCGAGGGATACAGGCCCGCGGCGCGCAGCTCGGGCAGGATCGCGAACGTATTGGTCTCCGCGTACAGGCTCGGCAGATACGTGTCGCGCACGTAGGCCACGGTCGGCAGCCAGTCGGCCTCGCGCGTGTACTCGCGCTTGACCGGCACGCCGGGCCAGCCCTCGGTGTTGCCGTAGGGCGTCTCGTCGGCGGTGTCGCCCCATCGGGCGCTCTCGGCGACGATCGCCTTGTCGAGCGCCCCGGCCAGCGCGTTCCACCGCTGCCGACAGGAGTCCAGGCCCAGCGCGCCCCCGCTCCGGAGGCGCGTGTGGACGCGGTCGGCGAACAGCATCCGGAACTCCGTGTTCTGGCGGAGCGCATGGAACAGCGCGGCCGGCGTTCCCGACTGACTGGACCCGGTCCGGTTGATGCCGTGGTTGTCCAGGACGATCTCCTGGTCCCAGACGAAGAAACGCCATTTCGAGCCGGGCGCAACGCGGTTGCGCATGGCGTACCAGTTGTGGTGGGGCCAGTCCTCGGCGTCGGCGAGGAAATGCAGCAGCATGTAGTCGGCGAGGTTGACGATGTCGACCTGTTCCGCGAACTCGGCGTACGCCGCCGGCGTCGAGAGGCCCGCGGCCGCCATGGCCTGCACCGCATCCCAGGCCGCGCGGGTCCCCGCCTTCAGCTCGTTGAAGTCGGCGAGGATGTCGTAGTCCTCGGGGATGCCCCCGAAATGGGCGGCGCAGAACCGCTCGTCGAGCCGCTCCGTCAGGTTGTAGACGCCCCAGTAGAGACCGTTGAAGAACAGGTGGACGAAGAGGCCGGCGCCGGAGGGATGGCCCATCGCCCGCTGCGATTCCTTCATCCACACGTCGCGGAAGCTGACCGAATCGTCCGGCCGGTAGCGGCTGGGATCCCAGGAGACCAGCCCCCAGCCGTCGGTGAAGAACGGACGCAGCACCAGGCGGTCGAACGAGTCGACGCCGCAGCCGGGGAAGAGCGCGTACTCCAGCTTGGACGCCCCGTACTCCCCGCGAAATGCGACGCGGAATCCGTGTTTCTGCAGCCGGTACGGACGCCGGCTGGAGTTGCCGTGGATGCGGATGCCGGCGTTGATGTGAAAGCCGTTGGTCACGTCCCGCTCCATGAACTCCAGCGCGCACGGCCGTTCCCACGCGTCGCCCGCCGATCGGGGATGGGAGTAGATGCCGGCGGAAGCGCCCAGGAAGCCGTCGGGGGCCAGCGAGACGGAGAGGATGGGCAGCGCTCGCAAGGCGTCGGTCACGCCATAGCCGGGAAGCGTGTTGCTCACGACATTGGGGTCCATCTCATAGTCCGACGGCACGGTGCCGTTGCCGGCGCCGTCGTAGCTGTTGACCTCGCTGTCGTAGCCCCACGTCGACGGCCAGCCCGCGGGCGCGCGCGGCTGCAGCGCGACCTGTTCGGGATAGACGTAGGTCAGGGTGTCGACATCGGGCGGTATCCAGCCCGTGCGGAAGGCGCAGGCGCGCAGGACGGCGGTCCCGTTCACCGGAACCGGGCCGGTGTAGGGAATCCCCGTGGTGGCGGTCGGGGCGTCGCCGTTCAGGGTATAGCGGATCTGCGTCCCCGCGGTGTTGCATGAAATCGCGACCGCGAACCCGTTGCTGTAGAGGCCCCGGTCGACGCTGAAATGGGTGTCGGTCACCACCCCGTCGAAGGCCGCCGCATTCGCCGAGCCCGGCGTGGGCGTCTGGAAGAAACACACCGCCATCGACGGCGGGCCGCGCGTCTCGATCCGCGGCAGCAGGAAGAAATCGGCATCGTCCGCCGCCACGTTCAGGCCTTGGACGGCGAGGACGTTGACCCCGTCGTCGAGCAGCGCCGGCGAGACCGCCACGTCCTCGAAGACCAGCGCGGCTTCATTCGATTGCGCCGCCGTGGCCGTGGAGTTCCACGCGGGCGCGGCGGGGGCATGGCGGCGGGCGATCTCGGTCCCGTTCAGCCACGCGACGAAACCGTCGTCGTAGCCGATCCGGAGGGTGCATCCGGTGACCGAGGCCGCGTCGTCGAGGACGAACGACCACCGGGCGTACAGCGTGGCGTTGTGGCCGAGCATGGCGTCGCCGGTGTCCGTCCGGATCTCCCGCAACAGCACGGCGGGACTGATCCTCAGCGCATTGAGGAAGACCGCGTGGCTCGTGTTGACGTCCTCCCGCCGCCCCTCGATCAGGAGCCGCCCCGTCTCGTCCGCCGCGACGGTGCACGTGATGCGGTACTGCCCGTTGCTGACCGGCAGCACGCTTCCGTTGAAGGTGTAGTCGTCGACCGCCAGCTCCCCGTTCACCGACCAGTCGGACACCCGGCTGCCGGTGCTTCCGGAGTCGAAGGACCAGATCTCCACCTGGTAGTACCGGCCGGAGGTGAGACCGGTCACTTCGACGTCCAGTCCGTTGTTGCTGGCCGTGTCGACGGCGAAGATGAAATCGCGCAGCAGCGCCGACTCGGTGAAGAGACCGCCGTCCGTCGGAGTCGTCCGGTTGCGGTCGTCCGCCGCGACGCCGCCGACGGGTCTCACGGTCACACCGTACGGCCCGATCGCACGGGTGACCGCGCCCGACTGAGGCAGGGTCGAACCCCCGACCGAATCCAGCACAAACCCGGTGAATCCGGCGGCGGTGGAACCCCCGTCGCGATCGTTGAAATCGACGCTGAGAACCGGCTCGGCCGAGCCGCTGGTGTCGAAACCGAGGGCGGATTCGCCGAGGAACCAGTTCGCATCGGAGAATCCCGGCGCAATCCACGCGGTCCCCAGGCTGTCGTCCTGCGGAACGTGCCACCGCACGACGCTGCCTTCGGGCACGGGCTCGGAGACATGGTCCGGCCCCGGAGGTCCCGCGGAGATGTTCGTTCGCTGCCGCGGATACGCCGGGGCGAACTGCGTCGCGATCGTCTGGCCGTCGGGCGCAACCAGTGCCAGGTACTCCCCCTGGCTGGAGAGCTTGAAATTCGTGTGAAGCGGTTGCCCGGCGATCGCCCGGTCCTTGTCGGAGGCGAAGACCACCATGTACGCGTTCGCCTGGAGATTGGTCGGGGGAAACGTCCACTTGACCAGATTCGTCGCGTCGTCGGTCAGATGCCAGCCGGCGAGGTCCACCGACGCCTCGCCGGCGTTGTGGATCTCGATCCAGCTCGGATACGCGCGGTCCTCGTCGGCGTACCCGCCGTCGTTGATCGTGAGGAACTCGTTGATCCGCGGCGATTGTCCCCATCCGACCAACGCACAGGCCGCGACCCCGGCGCACCCGCACATGACGCGAAACGCTTGCATCGGAGACATTATATAGCCGACCGGCCCCCGCGTCGAGATGGGACCGCTCGTCCCGTCGTGACAAGGCCTGGAAGCGAGGGCATATTCGAGAACGGGCATCGCTTCGGCGCCTGCCGCCACGCGCATCCGGCTGCATGGTCGGCGGCGGCCCATCGCCGCGATCCCGCGGAGGGCGAAGGCATGAAGATCGGGCGGGCTGGTCTCGCGGCCTGCGGCGCCGCGGTCGTGCTGGCGGCACCCTCCCCCGCGGCCGACGGGCCGGCGCGGGAGGAAGCCGCGCGGGCGCTGCGGCGCGCCGTGGAGTTCTTCCGCACCCAGGTGGCGGTCGAGGGTTCCTACCTGTGGATGTACAGCGAGGATCTCGTCCGGCGCGAGGGTGAAGGCGTCGCGGGCCCCACCGTCGGCTGGGTGCAGCCGCCGGGCACGCCCGCCGTCGGCATGGCGCTGCTGGAGGCGTGGGAGGCCACCGGCGACCCGTACCCTCTCGAGGCCGCCCTGGAGACGGCGGGGGCGCTTGTGCGCGGGCAGCTGGCGTCCGGCGGATGGGAGTACTCGATCGAATTCGACCGGGCACGCCGGAGGAAGTACCGCTACCGCATCGAGGGCGGGTCGACCGGGCGGAATGTCACCACGCTCGACGACGACACGACCCAGGCGGCCGTTCGGTTCTTGCTGCGGGCGGATCGCGCGTGCGGCTTCACGAATGCCGCGGTCCACCGCTGCGCGACGTCGGCGCTGGAAAGCCTGCTGGCGGCCCAGTTTCCCAACGGGGCCTGGCCCCAGCGCTTCGAGGGCCCGCCGGACGCCGCGCGCTTTCCCGTCAAGCCGGCCTCGTACCCGGACGCATGGCCCCGCGCGTTCCCGAACCGGGACTACCGCGCGGACTATACGTTCAACGACAACACGATTGCGGACACGATCGACACCATGTTCGAGGCCGCGCGCATCTTCGCGGAGCCAGCGGCCGGCGAGGCGTCGCACACGCTGGCGCGCGCCTGCGGGAAGGCCGCGGAGAAGGCCGGCGGGTTCATTCTGCTCGCGCAGATGCCCGAACCTCAGCCGGCCTGGGCGCAGCAGTACGACGCGGACATGCATCCGTCGTGGGCGCGCAAGTTCGAGCCGCCGTCGATCACCGGCGGCGAGTCCCAGGGAGTGCTCAAGACCCTGATGCGCCTCTACCGCGAAACCGGGGACCGGCGATTCCTCGAACCCATTCCGCGGGCCCTCGCCTACCTCCGTCGATCCCGACTCCCGGACGGACAGCTCGCACGCTTTCATGAATTGCGGACGAACAGGCCGCTGTATTTCACGACGGACTACCGCCTGGTCTACGACGACGGGGACCTGCCGACGCATTACGCGTTCAAGGTGGGCGCCAACCTCGACGGCCTGGCGCGGGAATACGAAGAACTCGCCAAGGCGGAATGGACGGCGCCGACGACATCGAATCCCGCGCCGAAACCCGACGGACGGACCCGAAAAGAGGCCGCGGCGGCGATCGCTACGCTGGACGACCGGGGGCGTTGGGTCGAGGGTGGCGGCCTGAAGTACCACCGGCCGAAGGATCCGTCGGTCCGCGTGATCCGCTGCGACACGTTCATCCGCCACGTGCGCTCGCTCAGCCGCTTCCTCGCCGCGGGCGGCGTTCGGGTCGATTCCCGCCTCCCGGCCGGGGGGCCCGGCCGCGCCGTTCCCGCACAAGACGCGGACCGCACGATGGCGGTTGACGCGCCCCATGCGGCGACACCATAGTGGGCGCGGCGGCTCGGCCTCAGAATCGGGCACCTATGCGTGAGGTTCACAGATGAATGTACTGTTTCCGCAAAAGGCTCTCCTTGCCCTCTCGATGGCCGCGGGCGCGCTCGCCGCGCAGGCGGCGGATATCCCGCTGGACGAGAACCTGGTCGCGGTGTTCTCGGACCTGCACGTGACACCCGATCCGAACGTGAACCACCAGCGGGAAGGGCTGGTGCGGTCGGTGAAGGACGTGCTGGCGCTGAATCCGCGGCCCGCAAACGTGCTGGTCTACGGCGACCTGGCCATCAAGCAGGGCGAGACGAACGACTATGTCGAGTTGAAGACCCTGATGAAGCCGCTGGAAGACGCGGGTATGCGCTGGCACGCCTGCCCCGGCAACCACGACCGCCGCGCCGCTCTCCGGGCCGTCTTCCCCGATCGCTGGCCGAAGGAGGCGCTCGTGCCGGACCGTCTCGTGAACGTCGTCGACACCCCCCACGCCACGTTCATCCTGCTCGATTCGCTGGTGGAAGGAAAGACCGCCGGCGCGATGGACGAGGCCCAGCGCGCGTGGCTGCAGGGGACCCTCGCCGCCGCCGTCAAACCGGTCTTCGTGGGCGCGCATCATCCACTCAAAGAGACGGGGCTCGCCGATCTCCTTGCGCAGAGCCCCTCCTGTGCGGCCTACATCTACGGACACAACCACCTGTGGCGGCAGCAGGAGGAACAAGGGGTGGAGACCCTCTGCCTGCCGTCGACCGGCCACTGGGGCGACATCGGTTATGTGCTCGTGAAGCTGGACGGCGAGGGCGGCACGTTCACCCTGCACCAGCGCGACTACTACACCCCGCGTCCGGCCGAGAAGCCCGAGGATCTGAAGCCCGAATGGCGGGAACGCGTGGCGAAGAACGACGGAAGTCAGTGGCGCGTGACCTTCGACCGCCGGGAGGAGGGCTTCGTCCCGCTTTTCAACGGCAAGGATCTCTCCGGATGGGTCCCCTGCAACATCGCCCCGGAGACCTTCGTGGCGCGCGACGGCATGATCGTCACCACCGGCTCCCCCGTGGGCACGCTGCGCACGGCGCGGATGTTCGAGAACTTCATCATGGAGTTCGAGTGGCGGCACATGAAGCCGGGCGGAAACTCCGGCCTCTTCCTCTGGGCGGACGGCCTGCCCGTGGCCGGATCGCCCTTCTCGCGCGGCATCGAGATCCAGGTGCTGGATCCCGGCTATGACGCGAAGGGCAAGAACGAGTGGTACACGACGCACGGCGACGTCTTCGCGGTGAACGGCGCGGCGTTAACCGTGGCGGGCCGCATCTCGCCCAACGGCGCGCGCAGTTTCCCCTCCGAAGAGCGCACCCGGCCCTCGCCGGAGTGGAACCACTACCGCGTGGTGGCGAACGACGGCGACATCCGTCTCAGCGTGAACGGCAAGGAGGTGACGATCGCCAGGGCGGCCTCTCCGCGCAAGGGATACCTCATGCTGGAGTCCGAGGGATCCGAGTGCCAGTTCCGCAACCTCCGCATCAGGGAGCTGCCGTCGACCGATCCCACGCCCGAGGAAACCGCGCGCGAAGCGGACGGCTTCGTGCCGCTCTTCACCGGCATCGACCTCCGCAACTGGAAACTGCCGGTGAACGACAACGGACACTGGAAGGTGGTCAACGAAGTCATCGATTACGACGCGAAGAGCGAGGCGACCGGCGACAAGAACCTGTGGAGCGAGAAGGCGTACCGGGATTTCCAGCTCGTGGTCGACTGGCGCATCAAGGAGACGCCCTACCGGAATCCGCGCGCCTGCAACATCGCGCCGGACGGCAGCGAGGAGAAGGACGCCGACGGGAAGCCGGTCCACATCTCGGTGCCCGATTCCGATTCGGGCATCTTCCTGCGCGGCGAGGGCAAGTACCAGGTGAACATCTGGTGCTGGCCGGTCGGCTCGGGCGAGATGTACGGCGTGCGGCGCGACCCCGCGATGCCCGCCGAAGTGCGGGCCGGCGTGACGCCGAAGGTGAGGGCGGACAACCCGGTGGGCAAGTGGAACCGCTTCGACATCACTGTGCGCCGCAACACGGTGAGCGTCATGCTCAACGGCCAGACGGTGCTGCCCGGCGTGACGATCCCGGGACTTCCCGAGAGCGGACCCATCGCCCTGCAACACCACGGCGGCATGAAGGACGGCCAGTGGACCAGCCCGCCTTCGCTGGTCCAGTTCCGCAACATCTTCATCCGCGAACTGCAGCCGTGAAATCCGCGCCGGTTCGCTGTGTCGCGCTGGCTGTCGTCGCCTGCGCGCGCGCCGGCGCGACGGAGTTCCCCGGCGAGCGCTGGGCGCGGGCCACGCCGGCGGAGGCGGGGCTTGGCGAATCTCACCTGCGACAGGCGCGCGACTACGCGCTGACGGGAGGCGGGTCGGGCTGCATCGCGCGCGGCGGGAAGCTGGTGTTTTCGTGGGGCGACCCGGCGCGGCGGTACGACCTGAAATCGACGACCAAGTCGTTCGGCACGGCGGCGCTCGGTCTGGCCATCCAGGACGGCCGGATGCGGCTCGAGGACAAGGCGCGCCGGCATCACCCGACGCTTGGCACGCCGCCGGAGACCAACGCGCAGACCGGCTGGCTGGATGACATCACCCTCCTCCATCTCGCCTCGCAGACGGCGGGATTCGAGAAGCCGGGCGGCTACACCCCCCTGCTCTTCAAGCCCGGCACGCAGTGGGACTACAGCGACAGCGGACCGAACTGGCTGGCCGAGTGCCTCACGCTCGCCTACCGCCGGGACCTCGACGAACTGATGTTCGAGCGCGTCTTCGCGCCGATCGGCATCCGCCGCACCGACCTCGTCTGGCGCAGGAACCAGTACCGTCCCGACCTGCTGGAGGGCATCAGGCGCCGGGAGTTCGGCGCGGGCATCAGCGCCAACGTGGACGCCATGGCGCGGTACGGCCTGCTCTGGCTCCGCGGGGGCGAGTGGAACGGCCGGCAGATCCTCCCCCGCGATTTTGTCGGGAAGGCGCGCACGACGGTTCCCGGCGTCCCCGGTCTGCCGATCCGTGCGCCGGACACCTACGGCAAGGCGGCGAATCACTACGGTCTTCTCTGGTGGAACAACGCCGACGAGACCCTCGAAGGCGTGCCGGTCGACACGTACTGGTCGTGGGGGCTGCACGACAGTCTGATCGTGATCCTGCCCGCGCTCGACCTCGTCGTCGCCCGCGCCGGACAGTCCTGGCCGCGCGCGAAGGGCGCGGACCACTACGAGGTGCTGAAACCCTTTTTCCTCCCCATCGTCGCCGCCGCACGCCCGATGCGCAAAGCCGGAATCGGTTCCACCGGTCCCGCCGCGCCGTATCCGCCCAGCCCCGTCGTTCAGGGCATTACATGGGCGCCCACGAACACGATCATCCGGCTGGCCCGCGGAAGCGACAACTGGCCGATGACGTGGGCGGAGGACGATGCCCTCTACACGGCCTATGGCGACGGGTACGGATTCGAACCTCTCGTCAAACGCAAGCTGAGCATGGGCTTGGCGAGGATCACCGGGGCGCCGCCCCACCTCGCCGGCGTGAACATCCCCTCGCCCACCGGCGAGGCCCTCGGCGACGGCCGGCTCGGGCGCAAGGCGAGCGGCATGCTGTGCGTGGACGGCGTCCTGTACCTGCTCGTGCGCAATGCCGGAAACGCGCAGCTCGGCTGGTCCGCCGACCACGGAGCGACGTGGGCATGGGCCGGGTGGAAACTCGCCGAGAGCTTCGGCTGCCCGACCTTCCTGAACTTTGGCAGGGACTATGCCGGCGCGCGCGACGGCTTCGTCTACGTCTACTCGCACGATTCCAGCAACGCCTACGAGCGCGCCGACCGGTTCGTCATGGCGCGCGTTCCGAAAGGCAGGTTGCGGGATCGCGCCGCGTACGAGTTTTTCGTCAGGCTCGAGCCTGCCGGCCGACCGGGGTGGACCCCCGACATCGCGCGGCGCGGAGCGGTGTTCTCCCATCCCGGCGCCTGTTGTCGTTCCGGCATCAGCTACAACCCGGGGTTGAAGCGCTACTTGTGGTGCCAGACCGGCGTGGGCGGCGACACGCGCTTCGCCGGCGGCTTCGGCATCTATGACGCGCCCGAGCCCTGGGGACCGTGGACGACGGTCTTTCACACCGACGCCTGGGACGTCGGCCCCGGCGAATCCGGCAGCCTGCCGACGAAATGGATGAGCGCCGATGGCCTCGCGGTGTACCTGGCCTTCTCGGGTGATGACTGCCTCTCGGTGCGCCAGGGCACCCTCATACGGCGGGAGAGACAGGTGCATGCCTCCCCATGAGCATCCCCCGCGGG
>CAZSUU010000043.1:0-46438 GCA_964610105.1 uncultured Verrucomicrobiota bacterium
CCTCCGTGTTCATGGTCGGTCCACGATCCAGGCGACCGCGGCAGGGTAACGCGGGCGGCGCCAAGGGGGCAAGCGGCAAGCGCCAGGCAGCGGATCGGGCACTGCGCGACTACGGTCCGTGCGTGTACGGCTTCGGCGCCGTATTCATACCTCATTGACCGCATGTATGACGTTGTAGGTCAGCCAGACCTTGCCGCCTCCGAGTTTCCTCGTGCCGGTCAATTTCAGTGTGATGTTCGCGTCCACGTTGCCCATCAGCGCATATCGATTCTTGCCTGCGATTATGGGATGCACCAACAGACTGATTTCATCCACAAGCCCTTGATTGAGCAGCGTGCAGTTCAAGATCCTGCCGGTATCCGTCAGGATGGTCTTGGCATGGTACTGCTTGGACAAGAGGTTTAAGGCTTGCGCACAATCGATGTGATCATCGCCGACAATGTGGTACTCATAGTTCCGCTCTTTCAGATGACGGAGGTAATCGCGGGGTGTTTTTCGAGAAACCAGCACAACGATATCTCTGCACAATTCGAATCTCCTGTACACATGGTGCAATCCACGCAGTTTCCCGGTTGTATCGGGAATGACCCACAACGGCAGCGTCTTGCTTCGTTTCGGTTTCTGAAAATCGCTTGGTTCCTCCTTGGGGATCTGGGGGCAAAACATCTTCATTCCCGCGACGACGGTGTTCGAACCGATGAGGTGGACGTCCGCCCTGTACGTTCCCGCGATCTCGTAGTGCGCCGCCATGTCCACATCGAATCCCAGGAGCGAGCCGTCCAGACTCACTGAGCTGTGCAGAACGACTTTCCATGCCTTCATGCGTTCTCCTTACATCGCTTCAGCCAACGTCAAAGCTCACCGCACGAGGCGCCAGCGGCGGCTGGTGCAGCGCCTTGTTGGGGCTTGGTCTTCTCCAAATCGCTATCGCTATCGGGATCGGGATCGATTTCTCTCGTCACGTAGCCCGCCGCGTTCTCACGAACCTGATACCCTCTCCCGCCCAATCGGCTCAGCATGGCTGCCATGCGGTCGAGTTCCATCGTACGGCTCTGACTCTCCGCTTCGGCCAGCACCTTCCCGACAACCCATACGTCTTGGATCGCGGCGCATTCCAACGCCGACCCCCGTGCGATCTCGAAGTAGCGCCTGCGATCGGCGTCGGCCGTCTTCCCATTCCCTTCAGCTATGTTCAGCGGTATCGACTGGCTGGCCCGCAACCATTGGTCACGCGCCGCACGATGGATGCCTTCCAGCGTCGCGGCCTTCTCGTAAACCCACGCAACGTAGCCGATCGCAAGGCGGTAGACATCCAGTTTCTCGTGCCCGAGTGCCATTCGGCGTTCCTTCGATTTCGATAGCGATCCCGATTTCGATTTCGATGCCCCAACATGTATTCCACGCCCCGTCGCTTCTCACGGGTTCGTGTCGCTCTGGCTGGGCTTCTCGATCCTCCATCGGTTCATCCTGCTGGCGATGCTGCGCGGGTGGCGGGAGGGGGGTCAAGCGGTATCTCGATGGAGTTCGGGAGCGGAATGCCAGGGACTTGTGGGGGCGGGCGGCCCATGAAAGAAACCGGCGAGATTGACGACGGCGGTCGATGCGCGCCCGCTTCGGTCACGGCGCCAGAAGAAACGAACGGCGGAGGCCCTTCTTCCGGCCGTTCCCCTGGCGGCTTGGCATCTTTGCGCGCGGCCCTGCTCGACCCGCCGCTCCCCCGACACCCGTCCCCGGCCGCATGCGCCGCCCGCCGGGAACTTTTTCCTTCATATCGAACGGCCCTTTTCCGTACACTGTCGGGCCAATTGTCCGAAACAGAAAGTCAGGTGGCGCGATGTTGATCTTCGACGATGTCAAGGGTCGGGCGAACGCCCTGCAGGTGCGGCTGGACGAGATGCGGGGGTATCTTTGACCTCGAACAACGAGGGACGCGACTGAGGGAGCTGCAGGACCGGGCGGCCAGCCCGGATTTCTGGACCGACCAGAACAGGGCGCGGGCGATCATCGCGGAGACCAACACCCTCCGGGCGATCCTCGAGCCGTACGCCGACACCGTCAAGGGCATGGAGGACGTCGCGCTGTTCATGGAGATGGCGCAGAGCGACGGCGGGGAATCCGACCGCCAGACGGCGCTGAGCGAGGCGTCGGCCTCGCTCGATCGCGTCGCGAAGCTGTGCGACGACCTCGAGGTCCGGACCCTGCTCGGCGGACGGTTCGACTCGCACAACGCCTATCTCACGCTGCACGCCGGCGCCGGCGGGACCGAGGCCTGCGACTGGGCCGACATGCTGCGCCGCATGTACATGCGTTTCGCCGAACGCCACGGCTTCCAGGTCACCGTCCTCGACGTTCTGCCGGGCGAGGAGGCCGGCGTGAAGAGCGCGCTGCTCCACGTCCAGGGCCCGTATGCCTACGGCTACTTCAAGTCCGAGCGGGGCGTGCACCGGCTGGTCCGCATCAGCCCGTTCGACGCGAACAAGCGCCGCCACACGTCGTTCGCCGCCCTCGACGTCTCGGCCGAGCTGGACGAAGACGTCCAGGTCGAGATCAACGAGAAGGACCTGCGCATCGACACGTACCGGTCGGGGGGCGCGGGCGGGCAGCACGTGAACAAGACGGACTCCGCCGTGCGCATCGTGCACCTGCCGACAGGCATCGTCGTCGCCTGCCAGGCGGAGCGCTCGCAGCACAGCAACCGCGACAAGGCCATGAACA
Source organism: uncultured Verrucomicrobiota bacterium (assembly GCA_964610105.1). GTDB lineage: Bacteria > Verrucomicrobiota > Kiritimatiellia > PWTM01 > PWTM01 > CAZSUU01. The sequence goes on from CAZSUU010000043.1 coordinate 2,716, forward strand.
TGCTCCGGGCGCGGCTGTACGAGCTGGAGACGGAGAAGAAGAAACAGGACATGGACCGGTTCTACGGCGAGAAGGGCGAGATCGCCTGGGGCCGGCAGATCCGCTCCTACGTCCTGCAGCCGTACACGATGGTCAAGGACCTGCGGACCGAGGTCGAGACCGGGAACGTCAACGCGGTGCTGGACGGCGACATCGACCGTTTCATCGACGCGTACCTGCGCCGTTTCGGCACGAGCTCGTGAGCATCCTCGACGAGATCCTCTCCCGCAAGCGCCGCGATCTCGACGAGTGGCGGGCGCGCAGGCCGGTGACCGCGCTCCGCCGGCAGGCCGGCGAGAGGCCGCCGCCGCCCGATTTCGCCGCCTCGCTGCGGTCGGTTCCCGTCGCCCTCATCGCGGAGGTGAAGCGGCGTTCCCCGTCGGCCGGCCTCATCCGCGACCCGTTCCACCCGGCGGAGATCGCACGGGCGTACGAGCGGGCGGGGGCCCGCGCCGTATCGGTGCTGATCGACGCCCCGTTCTTCGGGGGCGGGGAGGACGATTTCCGCGAGGTGCGGGCGGCCGTCGCGCTGCCGATGCTCTACAAGGAGTTCGTGGTCGATCGCTGGCAGGTCGCCCATGCCGCGGCGATCGGCGCGTCCGCCGTCCTGCTGATCGTTGCGGCGCTCCGGCGGGAGGAACTGCGGCAGCTCTCGGACGACATCCGCCAGGCGGGCATGTGCCCCCTGGTCGAGGTGCACGACCGGGCGGAGCTCGATCTCGCGCTGGAATCCGGCGCGGAGTGCATCGGGATCAACAACCGCGACCTGCGTACGTTCGAGATCCGGATCGATACGACCCTCCGCCTCCTCCCGGACGTTCCGGCATCCGTGCTTCCGGTCAGCGAGAGCGGGATCCGATCGGCCGACGACGTGCGGCGGCTGGCGGGGGCGGGGGTGAGGGCGGTGCTGGTCGGCGAGCGCCTCCTCCGCCAGCCCGACCTCGACGCGGCCGTGCGCGGCCTGATGTCGGTCTGAGCGCCCGGCGGCCGGCCCGCGGCCGCGGGCGAGGCGGCGGGATCGCGGGGGGCAACGGTCGGAAATGCCGAGCGAAGCGTTGCCCGTTTCGATGTCATCTGGTATTTGTTGACCTGTCTCCAGGAAGCCATGAGCAACGGGATTTCGAAAACGGTGCAGCGATTGCTGGACCGCGGGGTGCGGATGCCCGCGCCGGCGACGGTGTGGGTGAACGAGGACGTCGTCCCGGAGTGCATCGCGCCGGGGGTGGTCCTGCACCCGGGCTGTCGGGTGGCGGGCCCCCGGACGGCGATCGGAAAGGGCAGCGTCATCGGCGAAGAGCAGCCCGCCACCGTGCGCGACTGCCAGGTGGGGCGGGAGGTGGCGCTCAAGGGCGGCTACTTCGAGGGGGCCACCTTCCTCGACGGCGCGTCGGCGGGCAGCGGGGCGCACATCCGCCCCGGCACCCTGCTCGAAGAGGAGGCCAGTGTCGCGCACACGGTCGGGCTGAAGCAGACCATCCTTCTTCCGTTCGTGACCGCGGGCAGCCTGATCAACTTCTGCGACTGCCTCATGGGGGGCGGAACCAGCCGGCAGGATCACAGCGAGATCGGCTCCTCCTACGTCCATTTCAACTACACGCCGCATGGCGACAAGGCGACCGCCTCGCTGGTCGGCGATGTCCCCCGCGGGGTGATGCTCGACCAGCCGCGGATCTTCCTCGGGGGGCAGGGCGGCCTGGTCGGACCGGTCCGGCTGGGTTTCGGGGCGGTCATCCCCGCGGGGACGATCTGGCGGAAAGACGCGCCGACGGGAGGTCAGCTCCTGGTGCCGCCGCCCGAACACGCCCAGCACCAGCGCCCCTTCGTGCCCGGCGCGTACAAGTCCGTCGACCGGCTGGTGCTGAACAACCTGATCTACATCGGCAACCTGTGCGCGCTGAAGGCCTGGTACGACAAGGTGCGCCGGCTCTGGATGGAGCGGGACACGTACGACCTGGCGGTGTGGGCGGGGGCCGTGCGCCGGATCGACGAAGGGATCGAGGAGCGGGTGAAGCGCCTGGGCGAGCTGGCGGATCGGATGGACCGATCGCTCGTCCTGGCCGCGGCGGAACACGGGCAGTCGCTTCCCGAGCACCCCTATGCGGGGCAGAGCCGGCTGTGGGCCCGCTGGCCGCAGATGAAGGAGCGCCTGCAGGCCCTGGCCGGCCGTTCGTCCGCGCCGCCCCCGCCGGAGCGCCTGGCGGCGGCGCTGGCGGCACAACCGGCCGCGCAGGGGTACCTGGCGGCCATCCGGAACCTTTCCGCCGACGTGCGGAAGGCCGGGACCGCCTGGCTGCAGGCTATCGTGGACGAGGCGACGGTCTTGTGGACGGTCGCCGGTTGAGCGTGGGAGAACTCGGACATGGGAAGGCTTTTCGGAACGGACGGAGTGCGGGGAGTGGCGAACGTCGAGCCGATGACGGCCGAGACGGTGTTGCTGATCGGCCGGGCCGCGGCGTACGTCTGCAAGCGGTTCGAGAAGAAGGTGGGGCGCCACCGCATCGTGATCGGCAAGGACACGCGGGTGAGCGGGTACATGCTGGAGAATGCGCTGACCGCCGGCATCTGCTCGATGGGCGTCGACGTCTTCCTCGTCGGCCCCATGCCCACCCCCGGCATCGCCTTCATCACCCAGAGCATGCGCGCGGACGCGGGCCTGGTGATCTCGGCGTCCCACAATCCCTACCAGGACAACGGCATCAAGATCTTCTCGCGCGACGGATTCAAGCTGCCCGATGCCGCCGAGGACGAGATCGAGGACCTGATCACGTCGGGCCGCATCCACAACATCCGGCCGACGGCGAACGATATCGGCCGGGCGAAGCGGATCGACGACGCGATCGGCCGCTACATCGTCTTCTGCAAGGAGACCTTCCCGGAGGAGTTGAGCCTCGACGGGCTGCGCATCGTCCTCGATTGCGCGAACGGGGCCACCTACAAGGTCGCCCCCATCATCTTCAGCGAGCTCGGCGCCGACGTGAAGGCGATCCACAACGATCCCAACGGCACGAACATCAACGACGGGTGCGGTTCGCAGCACACCGCCGCCCTGCGCGGGGCGGTGCTGGCGACGGAGGCGCACATCGGGCTCGCCTTCGACGGCGACGGCGACCGGCTGATCGTGGTCGACGAGCGGGGCCGCGAGATCTCGGGCGACCAGGTGATGGCCGTCTGCGCCGGCCTCTACCAGCGGAAGGGGTGGCTCCGGAACAACCGCGTGGTCACCACGGTCATGGCCAATTTCGGCTTGCTGCGCACCCTGCGCCAGATGGGGATCGAGTGGGACAGCGCGCCGGTCGGCGACCGCTACGTGCTCGCGATGATGAAGGCGAAGGGGGCCGTCATCGGCGGCGAACCTTCCGGACACATGATCTTCCTCGATCGGCACACGACGGGGGACGGCATCATCTGCGCCCTGCAGTTCCTCACCGCCCTGCGCGAAAGCGGAGGGACCGTGTCGATGCTCGCCTCGATCATGGAGCCCACCCCGCAGAAGATCCTCAATGTGGAGGTCGGGGAGAAACGTCCCCTCGACCAGGTGCCGGACATCGCCGCCGCCGTCGCCGACGCGGAACAGCAGCTCAACGGGCAGGGTCGGGTCTTCGTGCGCTACTCGGGGACCCAGCCGCTCTGTCGCGTGATGGTGGAAGGGCCGACCGAGGCGATGACCAGCCGCCTCGCCACCCGCATCGCGGACGCCGTGCGGCAGGCGTTGGGCAGTCGTGCGGAAGTGTGAAACGCGGTGCAGCCTCCGGGCGGCGGCCTGAGCGCCGCTTCGGCGCCCCGGCCCGGAAATCCGAAGCTCGAATGTCGAAACTCGAAGGAAATCCGAAGGCGGCGAGCCGAAACCCAGCGGCGTTCGCCGCTCCATGCTCCTACTCCATTCCTTCCGTTCCTCCGTGCAACGGCGCCGCCTTCAGAGATGGTTCCGCCGCCCTCTCCAACGGAGGAACCTCACGGAAAACACCATACGCATCTGCGTGTCATGTTACGGCGGGACCATCTAATGCCGATAGCCGAGGCGCCCAACGCCGTCGATTGCCTTCCCGCTCCTCCCGTGCGTCTTTCGAGCTTCCCGCGTCGCCTTCGGATTTCGGATTTCGGATTTCGTGTTTTCCGGCGGGGCGGGTCCTCCGCCGTTGCGCGCTCGTTCTGGCCCTTGCGGGCTCCCGGGCGGGGGCGCCGCGGGCGACGGCCCTGCCCTCGGGGCGCGCCTTCGATCTCGGGCCGGTGGCCAGCCGACTGACGGATATCGATGGCCGCGAACGCCTGCGCGTGCTCGGCCCGCTGTACGAGCGGGCGGTCAGCGCCGACGGCGACCTGCGGGCGGTGCGTCCTTTCTGGGCGCACGAAAACCAGCTCACGAACGGCTGGAGCCGCGACGACTACCTCTGGCCCCTCGGATTCGGCAAGGAGTTCAACCGTGAACACACGGTCCAGTTCGGACTGGTCCGCTGGACGGATTTCGATGTCGGCGACCCGGAGTCCCGCTACCGTTTCTGGCTGTTCCCGCTCTACTTCCAGGGCAGGGATGCGAAGGGGCAGGACTACACGGCGGTCTTTCCCCTCGGCGGCAGCATCCACGAGTTCCTCATGCAGGACGAGATCGACTTCGCGCTGTTTCCCGTGTGGCTCAGGCACTCGGTGAACGGCATCGGCACCGACAACGTCCTCTTTCCCATCTACGCGCACACCGATGAGAAGGGCATCTACCGCGACCGGGTGTTCCCCCTGTACGGCTACCTGAAGCACCGGGGGCAGTTCGAGAAGCGGTTCATCCTGTGGCCGTTCTGGACCCAGGCCCGCTACGACTACCGGCAGTCGCAGGGATACGGCTACGTGTTCTTCCCCTTCTGGGGTCACATCCGGCTGACCGACCAGGAGCAGTGGATGGTGCTGCCTCCCCTGTTCCGGTTCGCGCGGGGGCAGCAGATGAACGAAACGCTCGCCCCCTGGCCCTTCTTCCAGTACCAGTCCGGCAAGCGCAGGCGCCTGTACCTCTTTCCGTTCTACGGCCGCAAGTCCTGGCCGGAGCGCGATCGGATGTTCGTGCTCTGGCCCGTGGGCTGGCGGTTCAAGTCCACCGCGGGCGACTCCACGGTCCGGAACTACCGGGTGCTGCCCTTCTTCTACTATGACACCCGCCGGCTGCGTCATCCGGCGGCCGGCGAGGACGACCTGCGGGCGCGGCGGTTCGAGTGCTGGCCGCTGGCGAGCTGGCAGCGCGCCGGCGAGGACCGGCAGTTCCAATGCCTGGACCTGTGGCCGGGCCGCGACCCCGAGCCGGTCGCGCGGAGCTGGGCGCCGCTGTGGACCCTCGCGGGCTACCGGGCCCGCGGGGAGGATTCGGACCTGGAAGTCCTGTGGGGTCTCCTCCGCCGCGCCCATCGCGACGGCGCCATGAGCCGCACCAGCCTCTTCCCCCTGGTCGAATGGGAGCGCGACCGGCGCGACGGGGCCGACGCGCATGCCTGGAGCGTCCTGAAAGGTTTGATCGGCTACGAGCGTGCGGAGCGTGCATCCACCGTGCGGTTGCTGTACGTTATCCGCATTCATCGCGGAGAAACGGCGCCATCATCACACGGGAACCAGACTACTTCGAGCCCCCGCTGAATCCGTTCGGGGTTCTCGGGCGCAAGATCCTGCTGAGCTGCCGCAACGCCGGCCGCGCCCTGGTCATGCTCGCCGAGGCGATGGCGGACCTGCGGTTCGCGCTGTCGAGCCGCAACCGCTTCGAGGTCATCTACCAGATGTTCCTCGCGGGCATCAAGAGCCTCGGCGTGATCACCGTGGTGGCGATGTTCACCGGCATGATCCTGGCCCTGCAGACCGGCCTGGAGCTCCGGCGGTTCGGACAGGAGGTGAACATCGGCACCGCCGTCACCGTGGTCATGGTCCGCGAAATGGGCCCGTTCATGACCGCCCTCATCATCGCCGCCAGCGTCGGCTCGGCCGTGGCCGCCCAGATCGGGACGATGACCGTGGCCGAGGAGATCGCGGCGCTGGAGGTGATGTCGATCAACCCCGTCCGCTTCCTCGTCATGCCGCGCCTCGCCGCGATGCTGGTCACCATGCCGATCCTCACGATCTACACCAACATCCTCGGCGTCGTCGGCGGGGCCATCGTCGGGCAGACCCAGCTCGGGGTCTCGCTGCCGGCCTACTTCGACAACGCGATCCAGTACGTGGAGAACAAGGATCTCTACGTCGGCCTCTTCAAGTCGGTCCTGTCGGGCATCGTCATCACCGCCACCGCCTGCCACCAGGGCTTCGCCGCCACGGAGGGCGCGGTGGGCGTGGGCCAGGCCACGCGGCGGACGGTGATCATCTCGTTCCTGCTGATCCTGATCCTCGGCTACGTCGTCACCCGGTTGTTCTACGAATGAGCATGATCCGGTTCGAGAACGTCATGAAGCGGCTCGGGGGGCGGACGGTCCTTCGCGACCTCTGCCTCCAGATCGACCGGAAGGAGACCTTCGTCATCGTGGGCGCCTCGGGCTCCGGCAAGAGCGTCACGCTCAAACACATGGTCCGGCTGCTCACGCCCGACGAGGGACGGGTGTGGGTCGGCGACGACGTCGTCAGCGAGGCGCGCGGCCGCGATCTGGAGCGCATCCGCGACCGCTTCGGCTTCCTGTTCCAGAGCGCCGCGCTGCTGCAGTGGATGACCGTGTTCGAGAACGTCGCGCTGCCCCTGCGCGAGAAGACCCGCAAGTCGGACGGCGAGATCGCCGAGCTGGTCACCGCGAAGCTGCGCCTGCTCGGACTCGAGGACGCGGCGCAGAAGGTGCCCGCCGATCTCTCCGGCGGCATGCAGAAGCGCGTCGGCCTCGCCCGCGCGATGATCCTGAACCCGGAGATCATCCTGTACGACGAGCCGACCTCGGGCCTCGACCCGGTCACGTCGCGCACCATCGACCGGCTGATCGACGAGCTGCGCGTGAAGTTCGGCATCACCAGCGTGGTCGTCACCCACGACCTCCACAGCGCCCTCGCCATCGCCAGCCGGATCGGCGTCATCCACCAGGGGCACATCGTGGAGGTCGCGACCCCGTCGGAGTTCATCAAGTCGGAGCATCCCATCGTCCGCGGTTTCCTGGAGGCGCAGTACATCACGCGCCGGGGCGAGTGGGAGGAGGACATGGAGCCATGAAACGCAGCCGCGTGCGGGAAGTCTCGATCGAAGTCACCGTCGGCGCCTTCTTCTTCATGGTGCTGCTCGCCCTCGGCTTCTTCACCATGGTCCTCAGCCGGCAGCACCTGTTCCGCCCCGCGTACCGCTATCAGCTGACCTTCGAGGAGATCCTCGGTCTGCGCGAGGGCGACAACGTGTACGTGCGCGGCGTCGCGATCGGGAAGATCAAGAAGATCGACGCCCGGCGCGAGGGCGTCAACGTCGGCGTCTCGCTCGAGCGCGAGCTGGACCTGCGCGAGGACTACCGGGTCGAGATCCTCCCGACGTCCATGCTCGGAGGGCGGTATCTGTACGTCTTCGAAGGCTCGACGAACACGCCGGCGCTGGCGCCGGGCACGGTCTTGAAGGGCACGACGCCCGTCGACCTGATCGAGCAGGCGACGCGCACCGTCCAGTCGATCCGGTCGACGCTCGAAGAAGGGGGCATGCTGCAGAACCTCCGGTCGGGCTCCGAGAAGCTGAACCAGATCCTCGCCCGCGCGGAGCAGGGCGAAGGCACGGTCGGCAAGCTGCTGAAGGACGACGCCGTCTACAACGACCTCAAGGCCATCGCGGCGGACCTGCGAACCGTCAGCGACAAGCTCGCGCGCGGCGAGAGCACGCTGGGCAAGCTGCTGGCCGACGACGGGCGGATCTACACGGACATCGAAACCACCGTCACGAACCTGGCCTTCGCGAGCCGCAACCTGGCCGAGGGCAAGGGGGTGCTCGGGAAGCTGCTCTCCGACGACAGCACGATCTACGACGACCTGCAGGCCTCCGCCCAGTCGATCCGGGAGATCACGGAGACGGTCAACCGCGGCGAGGGCACGCTGGGCAAGCTCGTGAAGGACAGCAGCCTCTACGAGGACGCGCGCCAGCTCATCGTCGAGCTGCGGGCCACGGTCGACGACTACCGCGAGACGGCGCCGGTGACCACCTTCGTCAGCATCTTCTTCGGGGCGTTCTGATCCGCGCGGCGTAGGCGCCGTCCGTGCCGCCGTCCGGCGGGACCCGCCGGCGCTCGGTCTCGAGCGTGAAGTCCGGGTGGCGCGCGAGGAAGCCGCGAATCTGCTCCTCGTTCTCCTCCGACTCGACGCTGCACGTGCTGTACACGATCCGGCCGCCGGGTCGCGCGAGCCGCGCGGCATTCTCCAACAGGGCCGCCTGTTGCGACCGGAGGTCCGCCAGCCGTTCGGGCGAGAAGGTCCACCGCGCCTCCGGCCTGCGCCGGATGACGCCCGTGTTGGAGCAGGGCACGTCGAGCAGGACGGCGTCGAATCCCCGATCGAGCGGAGGGGGCAGACCGTCGGGGGGGAGCGCCGCCGCGTCGATGCAGGCCACCTCGACCCACGGCTGCCGCAGGCGGGCGAGGTTTGCCCTGAGCGAACGGATGCGCGCGGCCGATCGATCGAGCGCCAGCAGGCGTCCGCGGCCCTGCATCGCCTCCGCCAGGCAGATCGTCTTGCCGCCGGGAGCGGCGCAGGCGTCGAGCACCGACTCTCCCGGTCGGGCCTCCACCAGCGCCGGCGCCCACGCGGTCGAGGGATCCTGCAGGTAGAAATGCCCCTCCGCGAAGCCCGCCCATCGCGCGGGCGGGCCGCCCGCGTCCACGACGAAGAAACATTCGGGATCGGCCGGATGGGGGCTGACGCCGAATCCGCAATCCGCCATGGCGGCGATCCAGACGGCGGGCGCGACGTCCGCGGCGAGTCGGGCGACCGGCCGGGCCGGGCGGTTGTTCCATTCGCACAGGGCGACGGCGCCCGCTTCGCCGAACCGCCGCGCCCAGCGCTCGAAAAGCGGGCGCGGGTGGGAGAGCCGGACCTCGGGCGGGGCGCGGGAAAGCGCGTCGAGCAGGGCGGCGGACTCCCGCTGCGCGCGCCGCAGCAGCGCGTTGATGAAGCGTGCGCCGGCCTCGCCCGCCTGGACGCGCCCGAGCGACACCGCTTCGTGCGTCGCCGCAAAGGCCGGCGTGCCGCTCATGAAGAGGAGCTCGTAGAGCCCCGCGAGGAGGACCGGGAGGATCGCCGCGGGCGGCGGCCGGCCCGCCATGCGGCCGGCGATCCACTCCAGCGCCGTACGATGGCGGACCACCCCGTACACGATTTCCATCACCGCCCCGGATGCAGGGTGCGATTCGCGCAGCTCGCGCGCGGGAAGCCGCCCCTCCCGGATCCACCGGTCCAGGACGCGCACCGCCTCCGCGCGCGCGCCGCCGCCTGCTCCCGACTTCCCGCTTCTCTTCACACCCGACTCCAAGGCGGCGAACCGCGACCCAACGGCCCTGGCCGCTCAATGCCCTCACTCCAATCCGTCCGTTCCTCCGTGCAACCGCGCCGCCTTCTGAGATTGTCCCGCCGCCCTTCGCAACGGAGAACCCGAACGAGAGACATCATACGCATCTGCGTATCATGTCTGGGCGGGACAATCTAACTCCCACTCCCACTCCCACTCCATCCCGAATTCCGACGTAAGCGCCGGTGCGCGCGATACGCAGTGTAAGACCACTCCGTACGAAGAGATGGACCCTGGCATGATCCGGGTTTTGCTGAAACGGGCGGCCCAGTCCATCCTATGCCCTGACGGTGTTTCGGACGGTGCCGAGCCGTGTCCTTCTCCCCCATGGAAACGGGGATGGACGTGTCCCTCGAACGGTGGTTCCAGCGGTCAGTCTGGTCGTCGAAGAGAGGAAAGAAAAGATCGCCCTAATTCACTGGACAGCCATCGCGGGACGTGGTAACCGCGAGACGATGTGCGGGCGGATGGGGTCAGCGTCCGACAGTCGGGATCGGGATTGGCAGACGAAGGGTACTGGGCAGACGGCTGGGTCATGGTACGGCGGTGGCCGTCCGCGAGACGATGTTCAGGTGCCTCTATCTTGAATGAGCAGCGATCCATCAGCATTGATGCGATGACCGTCCGCGCGTGCGCGAGGACGGACCTTTGGCCGGCGAAGCCGGAGGGGATGGACTGATGGCGACGGACGTGATCAAACGGATCACCGACAAGGCCAGGCAGATCCTGTCCGCCGCGGAGCGATCGAAGTCCCGCGGAGAGGCATCCCCCCCGACTCAGCCGGCGTTGAGGCTGTACGGCGATCGCGGGCTCATGGTCGATTCGAACGAGACCTGGCACTCCCGCGATCTGGCGGAGCAGGGCCGGAGGATCCAGCGCTGGCTGGCCGCGCAGCGCGATCAGATGCGACTGGCGATGGCCGCCGGTCCGTCCGGCGGATACATCGCGACCTGCTTCGATCTGGACGGGGTCCTTTTCTTCCCCGCCGTCGAATGGCCGGCCGCGCGGGCCCCCGAGGGAGCGGCTCGCGCCGCGCTCCTGAACGCGCTGGATCGCTTCCTGGTCATGGCCAGGCGGAGTCTGACGGGATTCGTGCAGGCGGCCACCGTCGTCCCGCCGGTGGACACGCGCGCATCCGAACAGGGGATGCTGCGCCGGATCGCGGGTCTCTCGGAGCGGGTGGAATGCGTCGCCGTGCTCGACGACCAGGGCCTTGTGGTGGATGCGGCGGGCGACCGCGGACTCGCCGAGGGACTGGCGGAGGACATGGCCGGGTTCCGGCGCCTGACCCGCCAGACGTTCTCGGCGCTGGACGCGACGGCGTGCCGGCAGGTCGAATGGTCGGACGGGAACGAGGCCGCCGGGATGGCTCCGATCGAAGGCACGCCGTTCGCCGCGGTCGCGCTGGCGCGTGGGAGCGGAGCGGATGCGCTGGTCGCATTCGTCTTACACGTCATGGGAAGAGCGCTGATGGCGTGGGCCGTGCAGCGCGGCGCCCTGTGGCACGAGCCCGTGAAACCCGCCGCGCCGTCCGTGCGCCGGCGCGACTCGTGGTTCGGCCACGCGAAGTTGATCGCCCGGAGCCCCTTCGTGGGCCGGGCCGGTTCCCCGCTGTTTCATCTGCCCTCGTGCCGGCTGATGGCCAGGACACCGGAGCGGCGGCTCCGGTGGTTTGCCACGCGGGCCGAGGCCATGGCCGGCGGGCGGTGCGGCTGTCGCGAATGCCGGGCCTGACGCCCCGGCGCGAGGAAGCCAGGCAGTGATGAAGTGCGATGAACAGACGTTGGCGCGGCTGCTGGAGCGCGCCCCGTGGATCGAGGGTGCGATCCTGGTCGGCCGCGAGGGCCTGCCGATCGGCTGGCGGGCGCCCCGGGCCACCGCGGCGGAGATCGAAACGCTGGCCGACATCGGCGTCAAGTTGTCGCGCGCGGCGCGAAAGGTCTGGCGTCGCACGCAGGGTTCGTTCAGGTTTTCGTTGGCCGCGGGGCACGGCGAGCTGCTGTTGCGGGAGATGGAAGGACCGTCGCTTCTGATGGTGCTGACGTCCACACCGGAGCGGCACCCGGAATTCGACGGCCTCCTCGCGGAGACGGCGGAAGCCGGAGGACCTTGGCCCGAGGACGACAGCATGGGAGAGAGGCATGGCGAAGAAGACACGCGCGCTGCGCGCGTTGCTGGAAGAGATGGTTAGGATCGAGGGCGTGCGCGCGGCCCTGGTGGTGGGACGGGACGGATTCGTGATCGAGACCGCCCTGCTGGGCGACGAGCTGGATATGGAAGGTCTGGGCGCCGTCCTGGCGACCGCGCTCGGTTCTTCCGAGGTGATCGGCAACGATCTGGCGATCGGCAATCTGGACGCCTACCTCCTGGAATTCGGGGCGGGTAAAGTGGTGGCCGCGGCGACCGGCGAGTACGTCCTTGCGCTGGTGGCGGAGTCCTCGGCCCTCGTGGGCAGCCTTCGCGGGGCCGTGATGCGGGGCGTCAAGGAAATCGGCAAGCGGCTTTAGTTGTTCCGCCGAAAGATGACACGCAGATGCGTAGGATGTTTCTCGTTCGGGTTCTCCGTTGCGAAGGGCGGCGGAAGCATCTCAGAAGGCGGCGCGGTTGCGCGGAGGGACGGACGGCTTGGAGTGAGAGCATTGAGCGGCCAGGACCGTTGGGTTGCGGCTCGCCGCCTTAGGTGTTCCGACGCAGGATGACACACGAACCGATAGACGAGACGATGAGGATGCTGCTGGAGATGCGCGGCGTGCAAGGGGTCTTCGCGGTGGGCTTCGACGGCTTCCTGCTCGGCGCCCTGCGCGGTCCCACGGCCGACCCCGACATGGTGGCCGCGCTTTCGGCCATCGCCGACGGACTGGCCCTGCGGATCGGCGAGCACCTGGCGATGGGAGGACTGCGCTGGACGCTGCTCGAATTCCGGCGGGCCAAGCTGATGATCGCGCGCGTGGGCGAGCGCCTCCTGGTCGTTCTGGCGGACAAGGCGGCCGTGCTGGGTCGGTTGATCGACGAGGTCCAGGCGCGGGGGGGCGAAGAGCCCCGGCTCAATCCGGCGGGGGGCGAAGTCTCGCGCGCGGAGGGGTGACGTACGGGGACCGTTCCGGCGGGGAAGGCCGCGGCCGCCGGAGACCGGCAAGATGGAGCGGTTGAAGAAGAGAGAAGGCAAGTAGAACGGAAATCGGACGAACAACAAACAGAGAAGGAGCAAGAACATGGCAAGGACCAGAGGAATGAAGGATGTGTTGCAGGAGCTCGTGCACGTGCCGGGCATCAACCTGGCGGTCGTGGTCGGCCGCGACGGATTCGTGATCGACGGCGTGAGCGAAAGCAATGTCGACACGGAGGCCGTGGGCGCGGTGATCTCGACGGGTATCGGCTCCACCGAGGTGATGGGTGGCGAGCTGAACGTCGGGAAGCTGCACCAGAGCATGGTCGAGTGCGAGAAGGGCGTCATCGTCACCAGCCTGCTGGGCGAGACGGCCATTCTGGCCGTGGTGGCGGATCTGAAGGCGCCGCTCGGGAACATTCGCTACCAGATCAAGAAGGTGCTGCCGGACCTCGAGGCCGCGCTGTAGCCGCCCCGGGCAACGGGTGGCATGTGGGACGGGAGCGGGAGGCCGAAGCGCCCGCTCCCGGGGGCCCGCACACCGACAAGACGGAAGGAACCACCGGATGAACGAAATCCAGGAGAAGCGGCGAACGCTTCAGCAGACCATGACCTTCGCCACGGCGCTGGCCTACGCGATCGAGCAACTCGTGGGCAAGAGCGCCAACGGCATGACCTTCGCGGCCGGCCGCAAGCTCGGGAGGCGGTTTTCCGAGAAGGCCAAGCGCACGGAGGACATCGAGGAAGCCCTGGCCGAGGTGAAGAGGGTGCTCGTCGAGAACCACTGCCTGTGGGAGTTCGAGACCTTCAAGGCCAAGGATCAGCCGGAGCTGGTGACGAGCACGGGGGAGAAACGCGAACTGAAACTCGTCTTCCGCGACTGCATGATCCGCCAGGCCCTCTTCTGCTACGGCCACGAACAGAAGGGCTCGCTCTGCACCATGATGTACGGCTTCTTCTCGGGCGCCATCGAGAACATCATGGGCAAGAAGTCCGAGCTCGAAATCGTCCATGCCGGACAGAACGCCTGTCTGAAATGCCTGCGGATCACGGGGTGACCCGGCCCGGCGACGGGAAAACAACTCACTGAAGGGTGACGAACTTGAGCGCTACAAAAGTACGTGTGAATACCGAATGGCTGTCGGCCTGCGGGGGCTGCCACACGAGCATTCTCGATATCCACGAGAAGGTGATCGAGATCTTCGATGCCGTGGAGATTCAACGGTGTCCCCTGCTCACCGACATCAAGACCTATCCGAAGGCCGAGGTGGGGCTCGTGAGCGGCGCCATCCGCAACGAGCACGACCGCGAGGCCGCCGAGAAGATGCGCGAGGCGTGCGACCTGATCATCGCCTTCGGGACCTGCGCCGTGTACGGCGGCATTCCCGGCGCCGCGCTGGTCCACAGCCGGGAGGAGATGATCGACTGTGTGTACCGTCGCAGCCGGACGACGCAGAAGGGCGTGGTCCCGTCCGAGAAGATCGCGCCGCTGGAGAAGACGGTGACGCCGCTCGATGAAGTCATCAAGGTGGACCTGTACCTGCCCGGCTGCCCGCCGCACGCCAACTTCACGTTCGACGCCCTGTTCTCGCTGATCGAGAAGCGGCCCCCGAGATCGACGCGGCACTCCGTCTGCGGAAACTGCCGCCGGACGATGAAGAAGACCGACGTGAAGACGCTGAAGAAGAGCCCCGCGGAGGCGACCGATCCCGACACCTGTTTCCTGAGCCAGGGCGTGATCTGCCTCGGGTCCGCCACGCTGGACCGATGCCTCGCGCCCTGCACGGCCCACGGGGTGCCCTGCACGGGATGCGCGGGTCCGACGACGCAGGTGTGCACGGAGCCCAACCGCGACATCCGCACCGAGGTGGCCGAGCGCATGTCGAAGGTCACCCAGATCGACCGGCGCGAGATTCTCGAGGCCATGGAGCAGTCGGCCAAGACGCACTACGCGTATGCCATGGCGACGAAGATGATCGGAGAGAAGCCCACGTTCCTGATCGGCAAGTGGATTGAACAAGTGGAGACTGCGACATGACACGGACCATTACCATCGATCCCGTTACCCGCATTGAAGGCCATGCGCGCGTGGTCGTCAACATGGCCGACGAGAAGACGGTGGAATCCGCCCAGCTCATCGTCAACGAGGTGCGCGGATTCGAACGCATTCTGATCGGCATGGAGGCACTGACGATGCCGACGGTGACGGCGCGCATCTGCGGCGTCTGCCCCTCGGCCCACCACATGGCGTCGTCCAAGGCGCTGGACCACCTCCTGGGGGTGGAGCCGCCGCCCGCGGGCAAGCTGATGCGCGAGCTGCTGTACATGGGGCACTTCATCCATTCGCATGCCGCGCACACCTTCGCCCTCGTGGCGCCGGACCTGTTCTTCGGGGTCGACGGCGACCCCGCCGTCCGGAACATCGTGGGGCTGGTGAAGGCGCAGCCGGAGCTGGCGAAGAAGGCCCTGCGGCTCCGTTCGCTGGGGCAGAAGATCAACGAGAAGCTGGGCGGACGCGGCGTGCACCCGGTCAGCTCGGTGGCGGGCGGGATGGCGCATCCTCTCGCCGAGAAGGACCGCGACGAGCTGGAGGCCATGACCGGGGAGGCCACCGCGCTCGCGACCGAGATCGTCGGCCCGACCCGGGACCTGCTGCTGAAGGCCATCGAACGCCTCCCGGCGCTCAAGGATGGCATGGTCCTCCCGGCCTGCAGCCTGGCCACGGTGAAGGACGGGAAACTGGACTTCTATGAGGGCGCGCTGCGCCTGACGGATGCGTCCGGCGCGACGCTCAAGGAGTTCCCGGCCGAGCAGTACGCGGACTACCTGGTGGAGAAGCCGTTCGCGTGGTCCTACATGAAGCCGGTGTACTTCAAGAACAACGGCAAGGAGGAGGTCTACCGGGTCGGCCCCATGGCGCGGCTGAATTGCGTCGGCGCCTACGGCACGCCGATGGCCGACCGGGAAGCGGCGACCTTCGTCCAGGCCTTCGGCCGGCCCTGCCACCACACGGTGGCGCAGATCTACGCCCGGCTGATCGAAGTGGTGTACGCCTGCGAGAAGGCGCAGGCCCTCGTGGCGGATCCGCGGATCCTGGGTCCGTGCCGCGCGGAGGCGAAGATGCGCGCCGGCCGCGGCGTCGGCCACGTGGAGGCGCCGCGCGGCGTGCTGATCCACGACTTCGAAGTGGACGCGAAGGGCATCGTTCGATCCGCGAACCTGATCGTGGCCACGCAGCAGAACTACGCGGCCATCAACGAGTCGATCAAGCAGATCATGCAGGCGACGATGAAGGACACGCAGGACGAGCGGATGCTGAACGCGGCCGAGTTCGCCGTCCGGTGCTTTGACCCGTGTCTCTCCTGCGCCACCCATGCGTGGGGGCAGATGCCGCTGCGGATCGACATCCGTCGGGACGGCCGGGTGGTGCGCACGATTGGAAAGGAGATTCGCCATGGTTGAGATCACCATCGATGAGAACGCCTGCTGCGGATGCGAGCTCTGCGTGGACGTGTGTCCCACGGACGTGCTGGAGTACGACAAGGGCACGCAGAAGGCGAAGGTCAAGACGCCGGAGGACTGCATCGGGTGCCTGAGCTGCACCTACATCTGTCCCGCGGGGGCCATCCGGCAGGAGAACCTGCATGTGGTCAAGAACTTCTATCGCGATCTGGACTTCAGCAACCGAACGGAGCGATTCCTATGAGTCAGGGAACCGAGTTGACGGCAACGATCGAAGACCACGAGAAGGCGTTCACCGAGGTGTGCTTTCTCCTGGAGGTGCTCTCCGAGACCATCAACCAGGTGATCGGGCAGTCCACGTCCTCGCTGGGGATCACCGCCGGCCGGCAGATGGCCAAGCGAATGCCGGTCTACCTCAAGAACCCCGACCTGAGCGCGGTTCTCGAGGCCATCCGCAAACGCCTGGAGAGCGGGTTCGAGATGTCCGCGAAGCCGGACGCCAAGGGCGCGCAGATCCAGATGGGCCGGTGCGCGATCCGCGAGGTGTGCAAGAACAGGGGGCAGAAGGTCGGCGGGCAGTTGTGCACGCTGTTCCACTACTACCTCGCCGGGATGACGGCGGAGTTCCTCGGGAAACCGGTGCGCGCGGGCCAGGCCCAGGCCGGGGAAACCTGCTCGTTTGGACTGGAGTGCGCGCGTTGAGCGAGTGAGATGCAAGCGCTGGTTTTGTGCGTGGGAAATCAGCTCGTGGGTGACGACGCCTTCGGCTGGCATGTGTACCAGCGCCTGGCCTCGGCCCCGTTGCCGCCGGGCGTGCGGTTGCGGTTCGAGGGGCTCAGCGGCCTCGCCATTCTCGACCACGTGCAGGGCGAGTCGCTCATGGTGCTGGTGGATGCGCTCCGCGGCGGAGGCCCGCCCGGGGCGCTGCAGGTCCTGCCCTGGCGGGACCTGCCGGAGGCGGCGGGCTATCCGGTCACGTCGCACGACATCGGCCCGCGCGAGGCCATCGAAATCGGCTACACCCTCTACCCGGAGAAGATGCCGGCCCGCGCCATCCTGCTGGGGGTCGCGGGCCGGTGTTTCGATCAGGCGGGGGCGCCCCTGTCGAGCGAGGTGGAGGCGGCGGTGGGCCCCGCCGCCGACGAGATCCTGCGGCAGATCGCGCGGGGGGATGACCGGACCGATGACGCCCCCGAAGGAGGCTCCCATGCCAACGGACAGTAGGGTGGTCCGGATGGAGGAGCGCCTGCAGGGGGAACTGCGGTTCCTTCCCCACGTGCTGCAGCTCCTGACCCACTCCAACGAGACCGGGTCGCTGCAGATCCACGCCGGGAGCGGCGACGGCGTGCTGTCCATCCGAAGCGGGAAGGTCCTCTGGGCCGAGTTCCCGCCCTTCCTGGGCGAGGAGGCGGTCTACGTCATGCTCTCCCAGAAGGAGGGGACGTTCTGTTTCGTTCCGAACGACCCCCCCCACGACAAAGAGGTCAACGTCTTCCTCTCCACCACGCATCTCCTGCTCGAGGCCGCCCGGCTGGCGGACGAGATGGCCCACTACACCGCCATGCTCGAGTCCGAGAACGGGGTCGAGGAAGGGATTCCGGATCCGCACGGCTCCGTGCCGGCGGAACCGCCGCCCGCGGCGCCGCGCGCGAAGCCGGCGCCGGCGCACAACCCCGTGCGGATAGCCGGGAAGAAGCCGGAACAGTCGGACATTCAGAGGGAGAGTGCCATGCCGCGAGAACCGAAGGAGGCTGCGCCCCGGATACATGTCGAACCGGCGCACAGCGATGGACACGCAAAACGGCCGCCGGAGGGCGCCGCCGCGTGGGACGACGACTGGTGGGGGGACGCCCACGCCTTCTGCGCGAAGATCGCGGACTGTACGCGTGTCAAGGCGCCCGCACAGTGGATGGAACCCGACCGGCTGGTCGAGATCCTCGAACAGGGCAAACACAGCCGGGCGTTGCTGCTCGCCGGCGGACGGGACCTCCTGGAGTCGGTCTTCGGGGTGTGCGCGGAGCGGTTCGATCCCAAGCGGCTCTCTGGCGACCACATCCCCGTGCTGCGGTTCGCCGCCGGCCAACAGGTCCTGTACATCACCGGCTCCCCCGAGCGCGAGGTGCTGCGTCGATTCAGCAGTTCGCCGTGCGTCGTCGACGTGCGCGCGCGCGAAATCGCGACCGCCCTGCGCACGGTCAGCGAATGGGGGCATCCCGCGACCGTCTTTCTGACCGACGATCCGAAGCTCCTCGGCAAGGAATCGCTCACCGCCGCGGCGCATCCGCAGCCGGTCTGGCGGTACGTGGTCGCGACGATGACCTCGCCCCTGATGACCTGCGTGACCCTCCAGAAGACCCTCCGCGCCCTCGCCGCCATGACCGCGCCGCATCCGCATCCCTGAGGCGGCCCGCCGCATTAGCACGACCGTTGCCACCGAAGGATGCGCGCGGCTACACTGGCGGCGGACGGCTTCCCAAGGGACACGTTGCCTGTCCTCCGTGTCCCGTCCTGAGGAAGACCGGGTCCGGACGCTATGCGTGCTCGTCCTCAAGTTCTCGTGCTGGCCGCTGTGGCGCTTGCGGGGGCGCTTGCCTTGGCCCTTCACGCACTGCGTCTCGCGCAGGGGCATGTGCTGCTCGCCAAGGGAGTTCCAGTTGGCCGCGTAGAAGGGCGCAACGCCAGAATTGCAGTCACTCTGACGAGAGGTGTCGAGTTTCCCGTGTTGATGATGAGCGATGCGCCGGATGAAGCGACCCTCGTGAGATGGAGAGAATGCGACGTGTCCATGCGTGTCTATCGCGACGACCAGCTGTTCATGCAGACCCATGTGCTGGGGAAGGACCTGCGATTCACCGGCAGGATTCGTCCGGAGTTTCCTCAAGGAGACGGGGTCGCGCTCGTTGAGTTGTACAAAGAGGGCGAGTGGTGCGTGAATCAGCAAACCCGATTCCTCGTCGAACTCGAATTCCTGCGAAACCCTCCGTTGGGAGCGGTGTTCTATGTTGACTACCGCATTCTCGGAAAACACTGCAGGGCAGGGGGCAATGTCATTCCGGAGTAGCGTAGTCGTCGAGCGAGATTCGACAGGGCAGATCGTCGGGTGTAGTACGGTCGAAAGGGATGGTGTGGGCGGAGACACGGGCGGGGACATGGGGGACAGATACTTGCCGTCCCGTTCCGCCCCGATCGTCTCGCGCAAAGCCGCAAAGTCCGCCAAGGCAATGGCCGCAAAAAACTCAAAAAGACGCAAAAAAGGGCAAAACGGAACCGATCCCCATTCGTTTTGAAAGCCAAGGCATGTTTCTTGCGTTTTTTTGCGGCGATTGTCCTCATGCCCGATCGGCGAGATCACCGACGGCACGGGCGAACGGCCAGCAGTCCCATGACCTTCTGCGCAAGCGGCTTCCAAGCCTCAGCGGCCGCACCGATTCTGCCTTCGCGGGATCGGCCTCCTCCAGCGAGCCACTGCCGCTGCCCAGCCGCCGAAACCGGCCATTCCTCCCGGATCTCCGCTCCCCGAAACCCGTCGTTACGTGCCAGCGACACATTCAACGCCCGCTACCTCCTGCTTCGCCGTCGCAGTGTCACAGATTACCCGTCCCCTATTCTCCGTGCTTCGCCTTCGCACTGTCACAGACTACCCGTCCCCTATTCTCCCGTCCCCTATTCTCCTATTCTCGATTACCCGTCCCCTATTCTCGTCCTATTCTCGTCGGACATTCTCGCCGGTTGACAGCTCGACATGTACCTGCCACAAACACACCATGAATGCCAAGCCTCGCGGAAACGACTCTCGCGGTTTCACAGAGCGGCGCGTGAAGGCGGACGTGCCCGGCGCGAGATTCTGCCAGCGTTCCAGGGTCCGTGCAATTCCGCTCTGCCTGGCCGCCGCGTTGGCGGCCTCGGGGTGCGTGTCGATCGGGGAGGTTGTTGTGGTGGACAGGGGGGTATCGGCCTATCGGATCATCACGCCGGACAAAGCGTCGCCCGTGGAGGCTTACGCGGCTGTCGAGCTTCAGACGTACCTGGCGCAGGTCTCGGGGGTGAAGCTGCCGGTCGTGACGGAAGGCGGTGCGGGAGCCGGGCCGGCGTTTTACATCGGTCCGTGCAAACGTGTGAGCAAAGCCCTTCTGACCCAGGCGGCCGCACTGGATAGGGACGGCGTGCTCCTGAAGTCCGTGGACAAGGATTTTGTCCTGTTGGGCAAGGACGATCGCGGCCAGTTGTACGCGCCCTACGTGTTCCTGGAGCGTTTCTGCGGCTGCCATTTCCTGGCTCTCGATTGCACGGTCACTCCGCCGCGCACCCGGCTGACACTTCCCGAGATCGACTATGGCCATGCGCCTCGCTTCGTGTATCGCGACGAACTCTACCACGACATGTCGGACTGGCAGTTCGCCGCCCGGATGAAACTCAATGGCGCTAACATCTGGCAATGCCTGGGGCAGCCCGTCCCCGACACGGGGGGGCGGTTCACCGGCATGCTGATCTGGCCCTTCGTCCACACGGCCGCCGCCCTCGTCCCTGGAGACAAGTACTTCGCGACCCACCCCGAGTACTACAGCCTGGTGGGTGGCAAGCGGATCTGCGAGGCCATCAGCGGTCAGCTGTGCTTCACGCACCCGGACGTGATCGAGATCGCCAAGGCACAGGTTCTGCACTGGATCGAACAGACCCCCGGCCTCACGGCCGTGGATGTCTCGCAGAACGACGCGTGGCCCGGCAGACCGGGCTGCTGTGAATGCGAGGCGTGCAGGGCCGTGGTCAAGGAGGAGGGCGCTCAACACGGGACGATCCTGCGCCTGGTGAACGCGGTCGCCGATGCGGTCAAGGCCAAGTACCCGGACAAGTACGTCGAGACCATCGCCTACCAGTACTCCATCGGTGCGCCCAAGGTGACCAAGCCGCGCGACAACGTCATCATCCGTCTGTGCCACCACGCCTGCTACTTCCACGGGATAGGCGATGAGGATTTGAGCAAGCCCTACCGGCAAGCCATCAGCGAATGGCGCGAGATTGCCCGGAGTGTATGGGTGTGGCATTACGGCGTGAACTTCTGGGACTACCTCGCGCCCAATCCGAATCTGTGCTCGTTGGTTGACGACATCCGGTACTACGCCGCGCAGGGAGTGAACGGTGTGATGCTGCAGGGCAACCTGCAGGGTTCGGGCTCCGAGTTGTCCGACTTCCGCCAATACCTGGTGGCACAACTGCTGTGGGACCCGACGCAGGACCCGATGAAGCTGCGTTCGGTGTTCTGCGAGGGCTACTATGGACCCGCCTCGGACGATGCGATGGCGTTCTTGTCCCTGATGGATGAGTTCGGCAGGGAGATCAAGGCGCACATCCCCATGAACGGCTGGCGCCCGCAGGAGATCACCCCCCCCGATTTCGTTGCGAAAGGCCTGGCCATCCTCAACAACGCGTACGGCAGGACTGAAGACCCCGTGATTCGCGGCCGCGTGGAGAAGTTGCTGGTGCCGTTGTGGCACATGCAGTTGAGCTGGCCCGACCGGTATGCGTTGCGTGCGGAGGACGCCCCGACGCTGCTGGCCCGATTCAAGAAGGCGTTGGAGGCCAACCGGATCACATTCTCGAGCGAAGGTGGTCCCAGCGCCGGCCTGCTGGCTGAGTACGACAAGAGGTACGGCGCGAAGGTCCCGTGAGAGGGCGCGAAGACGGACCTGCAGCTCGGTCCTCGGGGCCGCGGACCCTCCCGCACCCGGTCAGCGCGGTGGAAAGGACGCCGGCCTGGCGTCCGCGCATCCGCCGCGAATCAAGGGCTCCGTGGACACCCTACGACAGTGGACCGACACCCTCAATGCCGCCCACGACCAGCCGCGCCAACAAGCCCGGCTCTCCAACCAACTGCTCCAGACCCTCGCCGAAGATGTCCTCCCCTTCCGCCCTGATCGGGCCGACCCCGCGTCCACAAACGCCGGCCTGAAGCCTTCCCGCTCATGACGCAACCCCGCCGAAAATACCACCTTGCCCGGGCATCATGAAATGCGCCAAAGTAAGCACCATTCGGGACAGACGCGTCGAGTTCTGAAACATGAATACCAAGGTTGCTTTGTTAGCGACCGTGACCAGTTGGTTGGTTGCGACAGAAGGAGTGCTGGCCCAGCCAGTCGCTTCGCAGGCGGCTACGAACAACCGCGTGATTGCTTTCGGCACGATGCTCGATCCTGCGGCGCAGATGCGAGAGTCGCAGCAACTCGCCCGATCGCTGGCCCGACCGGATTCCCCGCAATGGCGGGCCAAAGGCGATCAGCGAAGAATGTATTACTTTCCCGGCGCTGGTACAAACGTGCCGTATCGCGTCTGCGTGCCGACAACCTGGGACGGCAAATCCAGGCTGCCGCTGGTCATGTTCCTGCACGGCGGCTGGAACACGGAAAGTTCGTATCTGGACCAGAACGACAGACAGATGGTGAAGCTGGCACAACAGCATGGTTACCTGCTGGTTTCACCTTTGGGTTATCATGCCGCCTATGGAAATTTTCTGCGCCTGCCCGCGGTGTTCGGTCAGCCGGAAGCCGCGGCGAGAATCCTGGCCGTGCGCACACCGGATAAGGAACAGTCGCAGGAGCTCAGCGAAAAGGACGTGATCAATGTACTGGAAATCGTCCTGAGCGAGTATCCGGTGGACCGTTCTCATCTGTATCTCATGGGGCATTCCATGGGCAGCGGAGGAACGTGGTATCTGGCCGCCAAGTATCCCGATTACTGGGCGGCGCTGGCGCCGATGTCCGGTCCGTTTGTGCAGGAGTCCTCGTATCCCTGGGACAACCTCCGCCGTATGTCTATCTTCATGTCCGAGGGAACCCAAGCATACGCATCCCTGGCCGGCAGCCGTAGGATGAAAAGCTGGATGCAGGCCCGGGGATTCAAGCTTGAATACCAGGAGGTGGATGCCGATCACCCGGGCATGGTGCCGTTGATCTTGCCAGCCGTCTTCGATTTCTTCAATCGTTGCCGCTCGAAATGAACAGGTTCACAAATACGGTTCGGGGCCGAATTCAACTGAATTGGAAAGGAAAGCGATGAAATACCGGAAATACTTCCTCCTTGTCGGAATGATCGGTTTGTCGGCACTCCTGAACGGATGCCAGACTGGCCGCGCGAGCCAGTCAGCGGTCGCATCCACGGAAACTGGAAGCCGGACCATTGAAGACGGCGGTACGGGGCCATACAAAGCCTTCATGGCATCCGACCGCCTGCTCCCGACGCACACGATCTTCCGTCCGAACGATCTGGGCGCCTTTGGACGGAAGCGCAAGCTCCCGATCATGGCCTGGGGTAACGGCGCCTGCGCGAATTCACCGTGGGAACACGTGAACTTCCTGTCCGAGATCGCCTCGCATGGCTTTCTCGTCATCGCCATCGGCCCGATGCCCGCTGAAGGTCAGCGCGGCGCGAGCGGCACGACCAAGTCCACGATGCTGACCGACGCCATCAATTGGGCCATTGCCCAGAACAACGACAAGCGGAGTCAGTACTATCACAAGCTCGATGTCTCGCGGATCGCGGTCGCAGGGATGTCCGGTGGAGGATTGCAGGCGCTGGAGGTGGCCCCGGATGCACGCCTCACCACCGCGATGATCTGCAACAGCGGCATCCTGCGCAATCCAGGCGGAGGTATGGGCGGCATGCCCAACCTGGCCAAGAGCCACTTGGAGAAACTGCACACGCCCGTCATCTACATTCTGGGAGGCGAGAGAGACATCGCCTATGGGAACGGCATGGACGACTTCCGCCGGATTGACCGCCTGCCCGTGTTCGCCGCCAATCTGAATGTCGGACACGGAGGCACCTACAACCGTCGGCATGGCGGTGATTTTGCCACGGTGGCCACGGCCTGGCTCCAGTGGCAACTGAAGGGCGACAGGAAAGCGGCGGCGATGTTTGAGGGCAATCCCTGCGGCGTCGCTCAAATGCCAGGCTGGAAAGCGGAGAAGAAGAACATCCCTTGAGGCTGGAAAGCGGACAACGCGGACATTGGGGGTAGGCAAGTCGTTCCGGGCAAGTAGTTCCCGGCGCCGCCGTGCGGATGTTCCGGCAGTTACAGAGGGGGGGGAATCAGACCATGTCTCCGCCTGGGCGACGGCCGTGATTCCGCAGACGGCCTGCAGGTCATCGGTCGCCTGCATTCATCGCCACGCGCGCGCCTTCGCGAGTGTGTCGGCTGGTGCCCAGGGCGGGAGTCGAACCCGCACACCCTTACGGGTAAGGGATTTTAAGTCCCTTGCGTCTGCCATTTCGCCACCTGGGCCTCACGGTCTTTCAGGCGGGCGGCCTTACCCCGCACCGCGCACATCGCTTATCCGCGTCCGACGGCCTGGGCGGCGGCGAGCCGGGCCAGGGGGACGCGCGGAGCCGGGCAGACCACGTAGTCGATGCCGATGCGCTGCAGGAACCGCATCGCCGCCGCATCCTCCGCGGCCGCACCGACCGCGCCACACACAAGGTCGTGACGCACCGAGCGGGCCTTGCGCACCGCCTCCTCGATCAGCAATCCCGTCCCCTCCTGGTCGAAGGCAGGGCCGTGCGCGGAGAGACCGCGTCCGCCGTTGACCCCGTTGCCTCCCACGGTGACCGCCTCGCCGCGGTCCAGACCGCAGAGGCACCGCGTCAGCTCCTGAAGGTCGAAACAGAGGAAATCCGCCGACTCGGCCAACCGGTCCGCCAGCAGCGCAATCCGAGGGGTTTCGACGGCCGCCCCGACGCGCAGGCGCAGCCGGGAGCGATGTTCCCGCAGAGACGTCTCGGCGGCGGCGCGAAGGATCCGCGCGCATTCCTCGAAATCACCCACCTCGCCAAACCACGGCACGAGGACCGACGGTTTCACGCGGCAGCCCTGCCGCTCGGCCGCGGAGGCCGCCTCGGCCACGGCGGCCGCCTCGATCTCCACGAGGGACGGAAGCGCCTGCATCAGCCGGCAACCCCGCACGGCGCGGCCCGCGAACCTGCGCTGCAGCCTCTCGCGCCGGCGCGCAACCTCCTCCTCCGCGACGCCCAGGCGACGCGCCATCTGCGAGGAGTCGTCCGCCTCGCGCCAATGAAGCAGCGCCTCCGCGTCGACATCGAGCAACCGCACGATGACGCCGTGGCCGTGCAGGGCGGAGAAGAACGGCGTGAGAGGGTCGGCCAGGGCCTTGCGCAGACGGTCCAGGGCCTGGCGGCGCGACGGCCCTTCCTCCGCAAGAAGAAGCTCGCGCAGGGCCCAGCGGCCCTCGCCGCTGTCGCACAGGGCGGCGAGCGGGAGCATCCCGATGCCGTCGGCGCCCATGGACTTGCCGGCCGACGCTTCCTTGAGGTCCGAGGCGACGGCGTGAACCTCCATGTCCCGCGCGCGATCGATCCAGTCCGAGACCTGCCGGTACAGGATCCCCGCCGGGTCGGCCCGCGGCTTGCGCCGACGCGCGCCCGGGGGCCTATCACCGGCGGCCGGGGACATCAACGCCTCGACGTCGGCCGTCGTGAGCGCCTGGAGGGCTTCCCCCGTTTTCATCAGCCGCGGCTGTGCGCGGCCGGTGACGAGGTCCTGCCCCGAGGTCATCTCCACGACCCAGCGCACACCCGCCCACCCCTCCGGGCGGGCGGCGACCGCCTCCAGCAGCCACACCCTCCCCTGCTCCACCGCGAATTCCACCTCCTGCGGATAGCGCCGCAGGACTTCGATCTGATGCAGAAGATCCGAGATGCTCTCATGCAGCCTGCGGGCGTCGGGCACCCGTTCCCGCACCCAGTCGGCCAATTCCATCGTCATGCGGACGCCGGAGGTCCGGTCCCCGATACCCGCGCCGGCGTACACGCGCCCCGCCATCCGGTTCTCGCCGGTGACCGGGTCGCGCGTCACCGCCCGGCCTGCCAGGGCCCCCGCGTCAGAACACACCGGCACCCGTACGGTCGCGGTCACGGCCGTGCCGATGAGACCGGCGCCCGCGGCGTGGTGACGCCTCCGGTCCGCGTCGTCGTCGGCCCACGCCCTGTAGGCCGCTCTCACGGCCTGCCGGAACTGCTCAAGCCCGTCCTGCGGGAACGGCTGCCGTGCCCGGTCGAGGAACATCCGCTTGAACGCCTCGCACAAATCCCGAAGCCGCGGCGCGTCCACCGCCGCGTCCGGCGCCGCGCCGTAGCGGCTGAGGAGGCGCACCCGCTCGGACTCGAAGTCGCGCGCACCCAGGCCCGCCCCCTCGCCGACGACCGCCGATCCGAAGACCTCGATGAACCGCCGATAGGCATCCCAGGCGGATCGCTCGGCGCCGGGCATGCGGGCCAGGGCCGCGACCACCGCGTCGTTGAGCCCTATCCCCGTCAGGTCGGGCGGCAGGCCGCGCACCGGCGCGGCGGCATCGAAGCGCAGGTCGATCAGCAGGGGATTCTTCGGATCGGCCAGTCGCCGGCCCGCCGCGGTCTCGATTCGCCGCACGCCGGACGCCACCTGATCCGCCAGGCACGCCGGGAGCTGTCCGCCGTGCCGGCTGGAATACGCGCAGGCCTCCGCGGAGATCGTCAGGCCGGGCGACACGGGCAGACCACGCCGGGCGAGGTCCGACAGGCTGGCGCCCCGCTGCCCGAGCAGCGCCCGCATGGAGGCATCCCCCTCGGTGCCGCGGGGCGTCCCGCCGGCCGCGAACACGTGTACGTACTGCCTGACCTTTTGCTGCACCACAAGGCGCACAGTTTAGATTGTTCCGCCAGGATATGACACGCAAATGCGCAGGGTGTTTTCCGCGGAGTCGCTCCGTTGCGAAGGGTGGCGGAGCCATCCCGGAAGGCGGCGCGGTTGCACGGAGGAACGGAAAGAACGCACTCGGCGCATGGAGCGACCGGGACCCCTGGGTTGCGGCTCGCCGCCCTGGCGCGCACGGCGGAGAAGCGAAGGTCCGATGGCGGCTCAGCGATTGTCCCGTGTGATCGCCGGCCAGTCGTCGGAACGGAACGGCACGGCGGGAAGCCCGGCCTTGTTGAACAGAGTGCAGACGGGATTGACGTGCCACGCGTACCGGACCGCCACCGGCTTGGGAACATGGGGGCTGGACACCACGACGCACTCCCCGTCGATCACCCCCTCCGCCCACTGGAACTTCCGGTCTTCGCCGGCCACGGCGAAACCGGCGAGCCGTTCGCCCCTGCACACCAGCCCGCCGCCGACGTGGTCGAAGCGAATCCGCAGGCTTCCGCCTTCGGCCTTCACGTCCCGGAACCAGGGACCCGACCATTCCAGGCCTTTCTCGCCGTACGTGATCGCCCGCGCGCTGAGGCCGAGGCGGCGGCCGACTTCCTGTTTGTTCCGCGGATGGATGTCGCCCGCCTCGCCGATATCGATGGTCATCGCGATGCCGCAGTTGGGCAGCGTCCGCGCGGTCAGGGCCTGCGCCTCCCGCAGCTCGGCCCAGTCGTTCTCCACCGGGACATCGGAGGGCGCCAGGAAGTTGGCCAGCGACACGATGTGGAAGCCGAAGTCGCCGACGCCGAAGCGGCCGCGCCAGTCGCGGATCATGGTCGGAAGGAGGGTGCGGTACTGCCAGGCGCGGCCGGCATTGGACTCACCCTGGTACCAGATGGCGCCCTTGATCGCGAAGGGCACGAGCGGGGCGATCATGCCGTTGTACAGCACGGTGCTCACGTTCGGGTTGTCGGCGGCCATGACGGGGACGGGCTGGATTCCCGCCAGCGGCGCGGACTCGCGCATGCGCCAGGCGCCGGCCAGCGGCACGGCCGCCCCCTCGTTGTCCACGGGGAAGACCTTCAGGCCCGCCGGCTGCCCGTAGATCCCCCCGCCTCCGCCCGTATCCAGGACGCGAACGGCGATGACGTTCCGGCCCGCCTTCACCGCCTCGCCCGGGATGCGGTAGCTTCGGGGTTTCATCCATCCGTCCGTCGTGCCGACCTTCCGGCCGTTGAACCAGGTGGTGTCATAGTCGTCAATCGGTCCCAGGTTCAACACCAGGTCGCGCCCGGCCCACTCGGCGGGGGCGTCGAACGCGCGCCGGAACCACGCGATGCCGTCGAAGTCGGCGAGGCCGGCGGCCTCCCAGTTCTTCGGCATCTCCGCCGTCCGCCACGCGCCCTCGTCCGCATCGGGCTGGAACCAGCCGCCGGCGGTGCCGGGGTCCTTCTCGCCATACCAGCGGTCGGCCGCCTGGTCCGTCTCGCCCCGCTTGACCATCTCGCTCATCCTCGCGACTTCATCGACCCGCGGGCGGAAGTCGTCCAGCGTGCGCAGGGCTTCGGCGCTTGTCCAGGCCTCCGCGATGGTCCCCCCCCAGGAGGAGTTGATGAGGCCGATCGGGACCTTGAGCTCGGCGTTGAGATGCCGCCCGAAGAAGTAGCCGACCGCCGAGAAGCCGCCGACACTCGACGGAGAACAGACTTCCCATTTCGAGGCGACCAGCGACCGCGGCTCGAACGCGACGGCCTTGGGCACCGTGAACAGGCGAATCGCCGGGTGATCGGCCTGCGCGATCTCGTCCTTCGCGTTGTTCGCGGCATTGACCGGCCATTCCATGTTGGACTGGCCGGAGCAGATCCACACGTCGCCGACCAGGACATCGTTGACCGTGACCGTCTGCGGGCCGCGGACGGTAAGGCTGAAGGGACCGCCGGCCGCCAGCGGCCCGATGCGGACCATCCAGCGCCCCTGCGCGTCGGCGGCGGCCTCGGCCTTCTGACCCGCCGCCTCCACCGTCACCCGCGCCCCGGGCGTGGTCCATCCCCAGATCGGGGCCTTGACCCCGCGCTGCAGGACCATGTGGTCCGTGAACAACGGATGGAGGAACGGGCGCGCCTCTTCCGCGCCGACCGGCAGAAGGAACAGAAAAGAACAAAGAAGGCTTCCTGCAATCCGCGTGGCGTACGTCATGGTCTCTGGCTCCTGACCCGATCCGACCCGTCCGCCCATTGCGGACCCCAGCCGGGAGGGTCGCCATGATACCTGGCCGCGCAGTCCGGGGAAATACCAAAACGGCCAGGCGCCGTTTCGCGGGTGCGCGCTACGGGGTCTGCTGGTCCCGCTCGCACTCGGCCACCCTGGCCAGGTAGAACTCGTCCGTGAACAGGCCGTCCTCGTAGATGCGCTTGAGCTGCCGCAGCCGGCCCGCCACCT
This sequence comes from uncultured Verrucomicrobiota bacterium, assembly GCA_964610105.1. Lineage (GTDB taxonomy): Bacteria > Verrucomicrobiota > Kiritimatiellia > PWTM01 > PWTM01 > CAZSUU01. The sequence continues at coordinate 31,906 of CAZSUU010000043.1, forward strand.
GGCTCTTGGTGAACTTGCTGGTCGAGGTCCGGGCGGTCGCGTTCGTCGCCGGGGCGGCGGCGGCCGGCGGCGGCGAAGGCGGCACGCGCCTGGCGAGAAGCCGCGGGCCGGAGGGATAGGGCAGCACGCTGAACTCCTGGGCGGGCACGAAGTGCCGCCAGAGGAACGCCTGCATCCGGTCCTCCGCCGGCACGGCTTCGCGGACGATCTCCGTCTCGCCGACCTTCGCGCGCCCCTCGATGCGCAGGTTCACCAGATGGTCGGCGGTCGCCGGCGTGGCCGCGAACGAGAAGCGCGTGACCGTCTGCGTGCCCGCCAGCGTTGCCGATCGCGAGGAGAATCCCGCCGGCGGGTCCTTCAACCCCAGGGCGATCGGGCCGCTGAAGCCGTCCTTACGGACCCCGTAGACGCTCACGCTGCCGCCTTCCCTGCCGCGGACCATGGCCGCGGAAGGCACAATGAACAGGGCGAAGTCGGGCCGCGGAGGGCTGATGCGAAGACGGTAGCCGTACTCCTCGCCCCCCTTGCGAGCCGTGTCGCCGATGTGCACCTGGTACACCCCGTCCGCCGGCAGCCGGGCCATGACATAGGAATCCGCGTGGTGCGTGTTCAACCCCGTGGCCAGGTCCTCGCAGTCGTCGTTCAACGCCACCAGACGGCCCGCCGCGTCCGTGAGCTTCAGCACGGAATCCAGCGGCGAATCCAGCCGCCGGGCCTGCACTTCGGCGACGACGGTCTCGCCGGCCTTGCCGTTGAATTCGTACACGTCCCAGTCGCCGGCCGAGCCGATGCGGCCGTTGACGATGACGGGCAGGGTGATCTTCCGGGCGCGCGACGACGATGCGCCGGCCTCGTCGTCGAGGATCTCGGGCAGGGTGTCCACGGCGAAGGGCATGGGATTGGAGACCCATCCCTTCCGGCTGGCGACGACCTGGGCGATGCCGCCCCGCGGGCACTCCGAAGGCGCGGTCATCTCCGCGCCGTCGAGGTTCCAGCCGCTCATCCGGATGGCGGGCTTCTCGCCCGCGCGCCCGCCAAGCGGGAAGATGCTCGTCACGAACGGGAGCTCGCCGACGGTGACCCGGTAGACGAAATCCTCGCGGCCGCGGAAGATGCTGTCCTGGACCGTCAGCACGTACTCCCCGTCGCGGGGCACCTCGCAGAGGATGACCGGGTCGGGCCGGAAACGGTAGTCATCGGCGTAGGCCACCTCCCTCCCCTGCGCGTCGTGCAGCGCCATCACGGGCTGGAACCAGCCGGGCACGGCGTCGGCGATGTACGGGAGCAGCTGCCGGGCGCGCAGGCTGATGACCAGCCGCTGTCCCTTGCGCGCGGAAAAGCGGTACCGGTTGACCTCGCCGGAGGCGATCTGGCCGTTCATGGCGCAGGGCGGCGTGATCCGGACCTCGACCTCCTCCGCGGGCCGTTTGCGCAGCGCCAGCGATTCCTTGCCCAGCAACTGCTTCGGCGTGGTCTTCATCGGCGGACGGGTGGTCTCCGGCGCCTGCCCCACATCGAACGCGAGGGGATTCGTCGGGCCGCGGGGGGTGATCGCGCGCAGCTCGCGCTCGCCGGGCGGGGCGTCGGGCGCGATCGTGATCTCCACGATCGCCAGGCCGGCGATCGAGCGGCAGGCCGGCTGGTTGACGTAGTTGGCCAGCCGGTCCCGGATCCGCGCCAGCAGATTGGACGCGGCGGACGAGCCCCCGCGGTCCTTTCGCAGATCGTTGACCTGCTCGTTCAGGAGGCGCGAGTCCTGCGGGCCAAGGGGCCACCGGTACTCCACCACCCTGGCGGTCACGCCCGTGCCGGAGACATGGATCGCGTAGACCCCGTCCAGGCCCTGCCCGCCGAGGCGGTTGGTGAAGGTCGTGCCCTGCCGGCCGCCGGCGGGATACGCGAATCCCAGGTACGGCCGCTGGGCCCGGGCGGACGGCAGCGCGGCCGCCGCGAGGATCACGCCGAAAACCGCGCCATATCGGTTCCTGTTCATGGCCTACATGATCTCGGTCAGGAGGCCGGCGGACTTCACGCCCTTCTCGCCCAGGGGCAGCACGTGGGCCTCCAGGCCCATCGGGTGGGGGAGCGTCGCCCCCGCATCGATGCCGGCCAGCTGGTAGATGCTGCCGAGAAGGTCCACGGGGTACACGGGGCGCTCCTTGACCTCCATCGCCTTGTCGTCGGAGGACCCCACGACGCGGCCGCCTTTGAAACCGCCGCCCGCGACCAGCACGGTGAAGACGTTGCCGTAGTGGTTGCGCCCACCGTTCCACGGCGGCTGGTAATCCACCTTGGGGCCGCGCCCGAACTCCCCGGTGCACCAGACGATGGTGGTGTCGAGCAGGCCGCGGTCCTTCAGGTCGGCCAGCAGCGTCGCCAGGCCCTGGTCGAGCTGGGGGCACTGCCGCCGCATGGTCGGGAAGTGATTGCTGTGCGTGTCCCATCCGCCGGGGTAGTTGATGACGACGTAGGGGACCCCCGCCTCGACCAGCCTGCGCGCGGCGAGGCACTCCTGCCCGAAGGTGAAGCGGCCGTAGCGGTCGCGGACCTCGGCCTTTTCCTGGGAGAGGTCGAACACGTCCTTGCCGGAGCCGAGGATGAGCTCATACGCGCGGGCCTTCGCGTCCTCGGAGGCGGCCAGCATGGGGCTGGCGGCCATGGCGGAGCCCATCGTGTCCATCCTGGCCAGCAGGTCGCGCCGGGCCTTCTGCCGGTCGTCGGTAATGCCGCGGGCGACCACCCCCTCCACCTCGAAACGCGTGGCGTTGGGATCGCCCCCGGTGGCGAAGGGCTTGAACCGCGGCCCGAGGAACCCCTCCTCCGAGAAGCGCCCCTGCGCCTGCGTCAGCACCACGTACGGCGGGATCAGCCCCTGGTAGTCCTTGCTCTTGAAGAACGAGAACACGGCCCCCACGCTCGGATAGGCGATCCGCTCGCCGGGCATGTGGCCGGTCTGCATCAGGTACGCGGCGGTCTCGTGGCCGTTGTTGCGGTGGGTCATGCTGCGGATAAGCGAGTACTTGTCGGCCTGCTTCGCCAGGTTCGGGAACAGCTCGCCGAGCCTGATGCCGGGCACGTTGGTCTCGATGACCTTCATGAACTCGCCCATGTACTCGGCGCCCGACTCCGGTTTGGGGTCCCAGGTGTCGTTGTGCGACATGCCGCCCCAGAGGAAGATCTGGATCACGGACTTGGCCTTCGCCTTGACCGGCGGCGGGCTGACCTCCGCCCGTGCGTCCGCGCCCAGGCGGCCGGCCATCACCAGGCCCGCCGCGCCCGAAAGACCCCGGCGCAACGCCGCGCGCCGGCTGATCCGCTCGCCCTGCCCATATGCGTTCATGGTTCCGGACTCCTTCTAATGCCGATAGAGAAACTCCGAGCTGTTCACCAGCGCCCACGCGATATCCACCCAGCCCTCGCGCTGTTTCTGAAGCGCCGCCTGTCGCGCGGCCGCCGCCGCCCGCGCGGCGGCCCGGTCGCGGTTCCGGCTGTCGGGCCGGGCGGCAGCGGCCGGCGGGGAGGCGGCCGGGATCTCGCCCAGGTACGCCTCGGCGGACTCGATCTCGCCGGGTGTGGGCAGGCGCGACAGGATGGTCAGGTAAAGCTGCTCGAGGACCTCGCGGCGGCCCTGCGTGGACTCGTAGATCGACTTGAGCCGCGGCCCGCTCTCGATCTTCCGCTGGATATGGCTCGAGTTCAGCAGGTGCCTCGCCTGCGCGGGGAGCGGCCGGTTGTCGCGCTCGTTCTCCATCCCGGTCGCGCGCGCCGTGCGTCCGAACAGGGTGAGAAAGGGACTCGTGATGCTGCCGTCGGCGATCTGGACCGCCGGCATGTCCTCGGGAATGTAGGTGAACGGCTCCGGGATGGGACTGGTGTAGAGATCGGTGGTTCCGGTGATCCCGTTGATGGCGTCGATCAGCACCTCGGCGTCCAGCCGCCGCAGCGCGTAGCTCGCGAAGCCGGCCTCGGCCTCGGCCTCGGGCCCCTTGCCGCGCGGCATCGACGAGAGCTGGTACGTGCCGGAGTTCAGGATGAGCCGGTAGATATGCTTGAGGTCATAGCGGTGGCGGACCAGCTCTTTCTCGAGATACGCCAGCAGCGCCGGATGGCTCGGGGGGTTGTCGGGGCGGATGTCATCGGGCTCGTGGATGATGCCGCGGCCGAGCAGCCAGTACCAGATGCGGTTGACGATGGCCCGCGCGAACCAGGGATTCTTCTCGCGGATCAGCCAGTCGGCGAAGACCTCCCGCGGATCCCGGTCCGGGGGCAGCGTGATCCGGCGGCCGTCGGGGAATACGGCCACCCGCGGCGGCGTGTTCGTCGGCGGCGCGGCCGCGGCGGGCCGGTTGGTGGGCATCGCCGTGTCGTGGCCCGGCGCGGCGTTGGCGGGGATCCTGCTGCCGCCGAGCGGATCCCAGAAGACGTTTTCCTCCTTCCACTCGCTCGTGGGCTTGTACCCGATCTGGGCGAAGAAGGCCGACATGCCGGCCATCTGGTTGCTCGGCCAGGCGTCGGTCCGCGCGCCCATGAAGGTCAGCGCCACCGCGCCCGCAATGCCCTCGGGCGTGCGGTTCTGGACCGCCCGGTAGAAATTGACGGGCGCGACGCGGAAGTTGCTCCCGCTGGAGGTGAGCAGCTCGCGGGCGAACCGGTCGTAGGGCTTGTTCTCGGCGAGGGAGGCGCGGACCCAGCGGTGGTAGGCCTGCGCGGCGTTGGGCCAGAGGTTGACCGGGAACTCCGCCTTGATCCGCAGGATGTCGCTCCATCGCATCGCCCAGTAGTCGGCGAACTCGGGGCGTTCAAGGAGACGGTCCACCAGGAGCCGCCGCTTGTTCACGGTGTCCGGATCCAGGATGAACGTCCGCGCCTCCTCGGCGGTGGGCAGGAGGCCGATGATGTCCAGGTAGGCGCGGCGGACGAACACCGCGTCGGAGCAGAGCACCGGCCGGATGTCGAGCTCCCGCAGCCTGGCGAACACCAGCTTGTCGATCGGCGATCCGGCGTTCGCGGGCCGATCGCTTTCGAAGGTCGGATTGACCGCCAAGGCCGCCGCGGCCCAGCAGAGCCCTGCCGCGACCCGCGTTCGTGCCGCCGGAACTGGGATCGATGTGCGCATCATGCTTGAACCTGTGGGCGATGTCGGCCGCCCCCCGCGCCCGCGGAGCCGATGGAACCGGACGCCGCATGCGCGTCCGTGGCCTCCGACGCGCCGGCCGGAGCGCCACGCCCGCCCGGACGGGCTCCCGGGATAACATTCATGGTCGACGGTATCCGCATTCGTAGTAATAACGAACAAGAGGCGGTTTTGGTGTCCCCGTATGCAAAATCGTCTTTCCGCGCGGGCCGGACCCCGGCCCGGCGAGGCGTATCGACAGCCCCCCCGCCGGGCGGTATGCTCAAGCCGATGACGGCTCCTGCGAACCCCATGGTGACGCCCGACGTCACGCCCGGCGAAAAGACCGGCGTGGACGAGGCCCTGGAACCCGGATGGCTGGTGATCTGCTGGAACGATCCGGTCAACTACATGGACTATGTCACCCATGTCTTCCAGGTCGTCTTCGGCTGGAGCCGGGGAAAGGCGGAGTTTCACATGCTGCAGGTGCACGTGCTGGGCAAGAGCGTCCTGACGCGCGCCACGATGGAGAAGGCCGAACACTACGTGCACCAGCTTCACAAGTACTGCCTGCACGCCACCATGGAGCGGGAGGGATGAGACCGATCGGCCGCGGCGGCAGCGGGGGGTTCGTGTTCCACCTGGACGCCCGCGAGAAGGCCCTGCTGGCCGAGGTCGTCCGCCGGTATCCCTTCGTTCCCGCCGCCCACCACCGCATCAGCCGATCGGCCGCTCCGGCGAAGAACGACGACCGGCAGGTCCTGCTCGACGAAGCGCTCGCCGAGCACCGCCGCGAGCGGCGGGAACAGGTGCGGGCGATGTTGAACGCGCCGAGCCGGTTGACGGCCTGTTCCTCCGGCTACCGCCTGCACCTCGGTCCGGAGCAGGTCGAATGGCTGCTGCAGGTGCTCAACGATGTCCGCGTGGGCTGCTGGCTGGCGCTGGGCGAACCCGAGGAGATGGACCGACCGCGCCTCACCGCCGACACCGCCCCCCTCTGGCGCCTGATGGAGGCGGCCGGCCGTTTCGAAACCACGATGATCGAGGCCATCGGCGGCCGGCCGGCCCGGGACACCTGACCGCGGGGACGACGGCGATGATCGCGCGACTGGGAGTGGAGCTGTCGTTCCCCGACCCGGACCGGGCCGAGCCGTCGGGCCTGCTGGCGGTCGGCGGCGACCTCTCCCCCGAACGGCTGCTGCTGGCGTACCGCAGCGGGATCTATCCCTGGACGGCCCGCCCGATCACCTGGTGGTCGCCCGACCCGCGCGCCATTTTCGAGCTCGACGATTTCCACGTGCCCCGGCGCCTGGCCGCGATGCTCCGCGATCCGCCCTTCCGTATCACGCGCGACCTCGCCTTCCGCCGGGTGATGGCGGAGTGCGCCCGGCCGGCGCCCGACCGGGGCACGACCTGGATCTCGCGCCCGTTCATCGACGCCTACACGCGGCTGCACGAGGCGGGCCACGCGCACAGCGTCGAGTGCTGGCGCGGCGAGGATCTGGCCGGCGGGATCTACGGCGTGAGCGTCGGCGGACTCTTCGCGGGCGAATCGATGTTCCACCGCGCCGACCACGCGTCGAAGATCGCCCTGTGCCACCTGGTCGCCCACCTGCGCGCGCGGGGCTTCGTCCTCTTCGATATCCAGATGGTCACGCCCGCCACGGAACCGTTCCATCCCCGCGAGATCCCCCGCCGGGAATACCTCCGCCGGCTCGCCGCCGCGCTCAAGCGGGACGGCCGGTTCTAAGGCGGCGAGCCGCTACCCGACGGTCCCGGTCGCTCAGGGCGCCGGCCGCGCTCTTTCCGTTCCTCCGTGCAACCGCTCCGCCTTCAGACGTTGTTGCGCGGCCCGTTTCCACAGAGCCCTCACGAGAGCCGTCATGCGTATGCGCGTGTCATCTCACGGCGGAACAACGCAAGGGTCCGCCAGTCTCAGGTTCTTCGCGGCCGGGAAGGCGAAGGTCGGGTCGCGGTTCCACAGCGCGCGGCCGAAGTCCAGCATCGCGTCGTTGCCGCATTCCTCGATGACGATCGGATCGAGCAGGAGGTTGGCGACCATCCCGACGATCTGCCCCTTGAGATCCTGAAGCAGGCTGTGGCCGGCCTCCTTCCGCTTCACCGAATCGATGAGGGCCGCCATCCGCGGGGGGGGGCCACCCCGGACGAATTCCAGCGAATTGACCCGGCTCACCAGTTCGTTCTCGAACCGGTACGCCCCGTGGACGGACCTGATGTCCTTGAGGCCGATCGTCACCGGACTGGTTCCGCCTCCGTCGTTGAAGCGCAGTCGGACGGACGTCACGGTCTTCTCCGCCCCCTCGACCCTCCCTTCGACGTCCACCCGCCCCCTGCCCGGCCCCTCGAACCGGATGTAATCGAGTTGCCGCGTCAGCGCCTCCCCGGCCTCCAGCCGGCGGGCGTGGCGCCGCAGGTTCGCCGATGGGTCGATGGCGTAGTGACGGAATCCCTCGCCGGACACGGCGAAGGCAAGATGCAGGGAGAAACGATCCGTCCGCATCTCCTGCCGGATGCCCGTCACGCGCACGCGCAGGGTGTTGGTCGGGCTCTCGGACACCGTCACCGGCTCGGGAGAGATGAGCCCGACGAAGTACATGAAGTCCGCGATGCCGATGTCGTTCGTCGCCTGGCCGGTGTAGTCCAGCCGAAGGACGGGGCCGGATGCGGCCGGCCCGGCGGGATCCTTCGGCCTCTCCCCGCCCCGCGCCGGCGCGGCGGCAACGAGGAGCGCCGAGAACACGGCGCGGACCGCTCGCTGTTGGATCATCTCACGACGCACGCCTCAAGCTCTCCGCTCCACCGTCCGCCCCGCGCGGAGGTCCGGCCCTGCACATTCCGGACCCGCTTTGTACGCCGGGGGCGCCCGCCCAGCAAGGGCGGAATGCGGGATCGTCCGGAGGCCGGGATGCATCCCCTCCGCCCGGCCGGGCAAAGGAAAGGGGCGGCGTGCGCCAAGGAGGTTTGGGTGGGGAACCCAAAGAGAAACGCCCGCCGCCCCGCTCGGTATGATAGACGCGGGTGGCGTGACCGCAAGAGAAATTTCGTCCGCGACACGAGAAAAGTTGGTCGTGGATGGTCAGGCGGCGGCGGATGTATCAGCGGCGGGGCATGAAACTGGAGATCTGAAACGAATCGGCGCCGGCGGCATCGCCATCGAGAGCTGCACGTTTTCGCCTCTGCCCGGCACACTGGCCGATTTCCGCGTGCTGCGCGGCGTCGCGCAGTTTGAACGCTACCCTTTTCTGCGCCGCCCCGGCGAGTCATGCCCGGCGAGCCGCCAACCTTCGACGGTCGCCCCGACTCGGTCGGAGACCCGCGATGTATCGGACCTGAAGATGCGATTGACACGGGGGCGGGGGCTGCATTAACTTCCCGCACTCGGCCTGCCGGATGAATCCGGTCGCCGTGGTTCCCCGGTGGGGGTATAGCTCAGTTGGGAGAGCGCTTGAATGGCATTCAAGAGGTCAGGGGTTCAACTCCCCTTACCTCCACCATAACCGGTTTCTCAGGGGGAAGGTGTGTGATGAGACACATGGTGCAGATGGCGTTGCTCGCCGCCGCTTCGACCTCCGCCGCCCTGGCCGCGCAGGAGGCGCCGGTCGACGTTGACCGTCAGGCCGACGCGTTGATCCAGCAGGACACCGCCCGCCAGAAGGAGGGGGCCGCCCAGCTCGCCGCGGGCGACGAGGCCTACCGCACGGCCCAGGGCGATCCGCAGAAGCTCCGCGCCGCGCTGGACACCTGGGCGCAGGCGGCCCTGTCGGGAAACGCCGAGGCGCTGAGCCGCGTGGCCGGCTGTCTGGAGCGGGGCGAAGGCGTGCCCCGCAACGAGGCCAAGGCGGCGGAGCTGTGGCGGAAGGCGGCCGATCTCGGCCATACGGACTCGATGATCAAGCTCGCGACGGCCTATGCCGAAGGCCACGGAGTGAATCGGGACAACGCCGAGACGGTGCGGTGGCTGAAGACGGCGTCCGACCAGCGTCATCCCGAGGCGCTGCACCGGCTCGGCTGGCACTACGAGCGCGGCATCGGCACGGAGAGGAACCTGGTCGAGGCCGCGGCCTGCTACCGCCGGGCGGCGGAGGCCGGCCACACGGCGGCCCTGAACAGCCTTGGGGTGTGCCTGGCCCAGGGACTCGGCGTCAAGAAGGACACCGCCGAGGCCTATGTCTGCTTCGGACGCGCCGCGAAGAGGGGCGACGCCCAGGCGGCGGAGAACCTCGAGGCTCTGGAGCGGCAGATGGGGTTCATGGAGCGGCGCCGGGCCCGCGCGCGGCTCGACGCGGCGCTCGCCCCGCCCGCACCGGCCGCCGACACGGGCAAGAAGCAGCCATGATGGCCGGGGCGGCCAGAGCCGTCCGCTGGTTCTGCGTTCGGACCCGGCCCAAGAGCGAGCATATTGCCGCCGAGAGGCTCCTGCTGCTGCCGGGAGTGGAGATCTACTGCCCCCGCATCCGTTACCGCCGTTCCACCCACCGCGGCCAGGCCTGGTGCACCGAGGCGATGTTCCCCGGGTACATCTTTGCCCGTTTCAACCTCACGCACGATCTGAAGGCGATTCGCTACACCACATCCGTGACCGGCGTCGTGCACTTCGGTTCACAGTACGCGGAGGTTCCGGATGAAGTGGTCGAGGGTCTCCGGACGCAGCTGGGCGGCGACTGCCGCGTGTTCGACGAGCCGCTGGCGGTCGGCAACGCCACGCGGGTCACCGTGGGGCCGCTCAAGGGCCTGGAGGTCGTCATACGGGAGATCCTCCCCGGTCGCGAGCGGGTGCGCGTCCTGCTGGACTTCCTGGGCCGCGCCATGGAGACCGAGATCCGCGCGGACGAGCTGGCCCCGCTTCGCGCCCATCCGCTGCGGTCGTACCCTCCCGCGTGAACGCGTGACGATCCCCGGCGGCCGCACGAGCGGGCGCCGAGGGAATCCCGACGCTCGCAGGCCCCCCGTTTCATCCGAATCGGGTGGCGGCCGCAGGCGGTCCTTCCATTCTTCCGGTGAAAGATGACGCGCAAAGGCGTATGATGTCCTGCATCGGACGGCCGCGCCGCGAGGGGCGGCGGAACAACATCGGAAGGCGGCGCCATTGCGCGAGGGAACGGACGGATTGCGGACGGGGCATGGAGAGGCGGTCGCCGTCAGGGTGCGGTCCGCCGGCCTGAGATGCCCGTCGGCATAGGAGAGGTCCCATGGAAGGAGTCTTCGTCGCCCTGCTCATCCTGTTCATGCTGAGCCTTCTCGTCCTTCCGTTGATCCTGGCCGGCGTCGCCATGGCGCGCGCCTCGCGCGCGCTCAACCGGGTCCGCGAGCTCGAGCAGCGGTGGACTCCCGCTCCGGTGCCGCCGGTCTCGCCCGAAACGGCCGCGGAACGGGCGCCTCCGCGGGCCGGGCCGGTGACCATTCCGCCTCTCCCTGCTCCCGTTTCCGTCGACACGCCCCCGCCTGCACCGCACATCCCGGAAGCGGCCGCGCCCCCTCCCCTGCCCGCGGCCGCCCCGCCTCCGGAGAGGCCGCCGGTCCCCCCGGCGGCGCCCGCGGAGAGCATGGAGCTCAGGATCGGGGGGAAGATTGCCGGATTCATCGGCATCGCCGCGCTGGTGTTGGGCGTGGTGTTCTTCGTCGGCTACGCCATTCAACACAACTGGATCACGCCCGGCCTGCGCATCGTCCTCGGCCTGATCATGGGCGCCGTGCTGGTCGTCGTGGGTCATGCCCTCGAAGGCCGCGGGCGCAACCTGGGCATTCTCGCGCGCATCCTCACGGGAGGCGGGGCGTCGCTGTTCTACTTCTCGGTCTTCGCGGCGCACGGCATATACGAGCTCATCGGGCCCGCGATGACGGTGATCGGCCTCACGGCCGCCGCCGCCGCCACGCTGGCGCTCGCGGTGCTTTTCGACAGCCAGATCATCGGCCTGCTGGCGCTCTTCGGGGCCTTCATCGCGCCCTATCTCGCCGGCGGCGACACAGAGGACGGGATCTTCGTGCTCGCCTTCTCGGCCGTGGTCAACCTCCCCGTGCTCGCCCTGGGGCTCAAGCGGCGATGGCAGGCCCTGTACAACACGGCCTTCGTGTTCACCGTCGCCACGGCCGTGGTGGTGATGGCCGGGGAGGCGGACGGCCTGGGCAAGGACGACTGGCCCGCGCGCCTGCTCTTCTCGCTGCTCTTCTTCGGCGAGTATGCCGCGCTGGGCCTGATCAAGATCGCGCGGGAACCCGAGGTGCGGGGGCGCGTGCCGGATTCGCTCCGCCTGATCCTGGCCTCCCTCGCCCTGCTCGGCGCCGTCTACGGCATCTTCCACGACGCGAAGCTGGCCGACCATCTCGGCGCCGCCCTCCTCACGGGCGCCCTGCTCCACCTGGCGCTGGCCGCGATCGCCCGCCGGTGGAGGCCGGAGTATCGCGACGAGGTCCTCGTGCTCCTGCTCGGCGCCCTGACCTTCGGCAGCCTGGCCCTCCCGGCCCAGCTCGACGGCGTCTGGGTCTCGCTCGGGTGGGCGGTGGTGGGCGTGCTGGTCGCGTGGTTTGCCGGTCATGCCGGATCGCCGGTGCTGCGCCTGGCGGCGTTCCTGGTGGGTCTGCTCGGCCTCGGCAAGTCGGTCTTCTACGACTTCACGCTCTACGATGCCGATCCGAGGCTCTTCGTCAACGGCCGGTTCGCGGTCAGCCTGATCTCGGCCCTCGCGCTGGGCGTGCAGGGGCGATGGGCGGGACGCCGCGACACCGGGGAAGCCGCGGCCGCGCGCGACGACCGCTATCTCATCGCCGCCGTGGCGGCCGGCATGATGGCGTTCATGGCCGAGGGGCTGATCGTGTTCGGCCTCGAATCCCCCTGGTGCGGCGTCATCGGCACGCTGGCGCTCGTCGGTGGCGGCGCGATGGCGCTCCTGGCGGGCGGGCGGGAAGCGTCGCGGCCCCTGGCCGTGTTCGCGCTCTGCGTCCTCGCGGCCGCGCCGGCGAAGCTGCTGCTCCTCGATCTCACGGTGTCCTGGCACGCCTACGGGGCCCTGCCCCGGTTCGAGAACCTCGTGTTCTGGTCCCAGGCGGGACTGGTCTCGGTGGCGCTGCTGACGGCGCTCTCGTCGGACGCCGCGCCCTATATCGGGCTGCGCGTCGCGGCGCGATGCACCGCCATCCTCGGCGTGGTGGCGGTGGTGACGGCGGAACTGGGGCGCGGGTCGGGCGCCTGGAGCAGCTCGCTCATCACGCTCTGGTGGGCCGTGGCCGCCATCGCGCTGGCCGTCGTCGGACTCTGGCGGCGTCGCGTGTATCTGCGCTATCTCGCCCTGGCCGTCTTCACCGCCGCGGCCGGGAAGGTTTTCGTCGTGGACCTGTCGGTCCTTCACGGACTGCAACGCATCGCCGCCTTCTTCGGCGTCGGTCTGCTGCTGCTCATCCTGTCCTATGCCTATCTGCGCCTCGCCCCGCTTCTGTCCGCCGGCCGCGACGCCGGAAAGGAGTCGCCATGACCGCCCTCCTTCGCGCCCTTCTGGCCCTGGCCGCCGGGGCCGTGACGGCGTGCGCCGATGACGATCCCCGCCGGCCGTTCCAGTGGCGCCTGCCGCTGGCGGGCCCCTTCCAGGCGGGGGTCCTCTACCGCACGCCGGTGACGCCGGAGGTGTACGACGGATGCGCGATCGGCCCGTCGTCCGACCTGCGCGTGTTCGACGAGGCCGGCCGGCAGTGGCCCTTCCTCCTCTGGACCCCCCCGGAGCCGCCGCCCTCCGTCGACCTCCCCTGCCGGCGGCTGAACCGCGTCGAGTTCGGGCCGCCGGAGCGCGGACGGGGCGAGGACATCGACCTCGCCACCGATGCCCGCCTCGGCCGAGGCGCGGAGCACGACGAGCTGGTCATCCGGACGAGCGGGTCCGAGTTCCTCCGGCGGGTGGAGGTCCACGGCCGCCCCGACGAGCGTTCGGAATGGGCGCTGGTGGGCGCGGGCTACCTGGTCCGCCACGTGCGCGGGGCGTCGGCGGCGAACGACGCGATCCGGTATCCGCCCTGCACCTTCCCCCATCTCCGGATCCGCGTCCACGCCGACGCGCGACGCGGCCTGGAGGAGTTCGCGATCGAGGACGTCGCGGTCCGCAGGGCGAGCCGTCGCTCCCCTCCGCTTCTCGACGTCGCCCTCCGGGCGATGGCGGTCGAGGAGGCCGACCGGACGCGGAACGCGCAGGTGACGATCTACGACACGGGGGCGAAGGATCTCCCGCTGGAGGATTTCGTGGTCACGGCGGTCACGCCGGAGTATGCGCGGGCCCTGAACGTCTACGTGCGCAACCAGGCGACGGATGCCTGGCATCACGCCGCGAGCGGGGAGATCCACCGGCTGGGGGGGCGGGGCGACGCGCAGGCCACGGTCGCCGTGCGGCGGTCCGGCCGCTTCTGGAAACTGGAGATCTTCCACCACGACGACCCTCCGCTCGAAGGGGTGTCGGTGCAGGGGCGCGCCCGGCCGCGCTGGATCGCGTTCGAGGCCGCCGGTCCGGGGCCGGCGGCGCTGTACTTCGGCGCGCCGGGCGTCGGGCCGGCCCGGTACGACCTGGGCCGGCGCAAGATCGACGCGGACTACGCCGCCGCGGCCCCGGCCGCCGGATCGCCCCGGACGCCGAATCCGCTCTGGCGGCCCGGCCCCCCCGCCCCGCCGCGATGGATGGTCCCGGCGGGGGTGGCCCTCGCGAGCGGACTGGTCTTGTGGGTCATTCTGCGTATGCTGCGAAGCACGGCGGCGGGAGGCAGCCCGTCGCGGACCGAGTGAACACGTCCCGATCCGGAGAACGCGCCATGGAAGACCTGATCAGAAGACTGCTGGTGGAACTCGGCGAGGATCCCGAGCGCGAGGGCCTGCGCAGGACGCCGCAGCGGGTCGCGGAGGCCTGGAAGTTCCTGGCGCGCGGCTACCGGCTGGACATCGAGAAGGAGATCAACGGCGCGATCTACGAGACCGAGGCGAATCACATGGTGATCGTCAAGGACATCGAGATCTACAGCATGTGCGAGCACCACCTGCTCCCGTTCTTCGGCAAATGCCACATCGGCTACATCCCCCGCGGCCGGGTCATCGGCGTGAGCAAGCTGGCGCGCATCGCGGAGGTCTACGGCCGGCGCCTGCAGATCCAGGAACGGCTGACCCACCAGATCGCGCGCCTGCTCATGGACCGCCTGGAGGCCGAGGGCGTGGGGGTGGTGATCGAGGCCAAGCACCTCTGCATGATGATGCGCGGGGTCGAGAAGCAGAACTCGAGCATGGTCACCTCCGCGATGCTCGGCAGCTTCCACAACTCCGCCGCCACCCGCAACGAGTTCCTCAAGCTGATCGCCCGGGCGGAGATCTGAGCGCGCCGCTCACACCGCCGCGCGGAGGGCGTCGGCGCAGTCGGTGCGCTCCCACGTGAAGATCTT
>CAZSUU010000044.1:0-43923 GCA_964610105.1 uncultured Verrucomicrobiota bacterium
GCCGCATGAATCTTCTTGCTTCTTATGCACGCTACGGACCGCTAAGGCACTAAACTATCTTCTATCTTCTACCGCTGCCGCGGCTGGCTGTCGAGGGAAAGGGCACTTCACTATGTGAATCACACCGGCAGCCGCCGGAACGATGTGCGCATGATACGCTCTCGCGGCGGGACGGGGAACGGGATCGGCGGGCAGGTCTGGAGCCGCTTGACTCTGGCGGAGTTCGCCAGGGCCAAGGCGATGACGCAGTCGTCGTGGAAGCCGGAGGGCGCGCTGTATGTCACCCGGCCGTTGGCCGTGATCGCGCACTCGTAGCGCTTGAGCTCGTCGGTGAGGTCGGTCCACGCCCGCGGCCAGGTCACCTGACGCTGCTTCCGCCTTCGCCTTCATCTGCAGCCCTACATGTCTGCTCTTGCCCCATGGGCTACGGCGGACAAGCGATCGCCACCGACAAGGCATTTCGCGGGCAGCTTTCGTGGGAGCGACTTCCCTCGCTTCCGCGCACTGCCGCTTGACTATCCTCCGCTCCGGGGTCATCGTCATGCACTTTGGGCCGGCGGTGAAGGATCACGGCCGCCCGCGGTCCGGGTGGAAAGGGCCGCGGCCCACGGGATCAAACGATATGCGCGTTCCGATCGGATGGCTGAAGGACTACGTGGATTTCGAGGACTCGCCGCAGGGGCTGGCCGATCGCCTGACGTTCAGCGGCATCGAGGTCGAGGACATCGAGACGGTGGGCTCGGACTACGCGGGCCTCACCGTGGGCGAGGTGTGCGCCGTCGAGCGCCACCCCAACGCCGACCGCCTGATGATCTGTCGCGTGTTCGACGGGCAGGGCGACCGCCAGGTCGTCTGCGGCGCCCCGAATGTCCGCGTCGGCGGCCGCTATCCGTTCGCCCCCGCGGGCGCGACGCTTCCCAACGGCATGAAGATCAGGGCGTCGAAGCTCCGGGGCGTCGAATCGCACGGCATGCTCTGCGCCGAGGATGAGCTGGGGCTGTCGCAAGACCACAGCGGCCTGATGGAACTGCAGGGCGAGCCCGCGCCCGGCACGCCGCTGGCGGACGTCCTCGGCGGCCCGGAGACGGTGCTCGACCTGGAGATCACGCCCAACCGTCCCGACTGCCTGAGCTTGATCGGTGTCGCCCGCGAGGTGGCGGCGCTCTACGGCCTTCCCCTGCGTCTCCCCGAACCGCGGATCGAGGAGGAGGAGGCGCCGGTCGAATCGGCGGCGCGCGTCGACGTCCTCGACACCGGTCTCTGTCCGCGCTACACGGCGCGCGTGATCGACGGCGTGCGCATCGCCCCTTCCCCCCCGTGGATGCAGCGGCGCCTCACGCACGCGGGAATCCGCCCGATCAACAACGTCGTGGACGTCACGAACTACGTGATGCTCGAATGCGGACAGCCGCTCCACGCCTTCGACCACGCCCTGCTGCACGGGGGACGCATCGTCGTCCGGCGGGCGGCGGAGGGCGAGGTCATGCAGACCCTCGACGCCGCCGAACGGCGGCTGACGCCGGACATGCTCGTGATCGCCGATGCCGATCGCGCCGTTGCGGTCGCCGGCGTGATGGGCGGCGCGGGCAGCGAGATCCGCGGCGAGACCCGGACCGTCCTGCTGGAAAGCGCCTGGTTCAAGCCGTCCAGCGTGCGCGCCACGTCGAAGGCGCTGGGGCTCGCCACGGAGTCCTCGCACCGATTCGCCCGCGGGGTGGACCCTTCGGGCGTTGAACGGGCCAGCCGGCGGGCGGCGGCGCTGCTCGCCGAACTCGCCGGCGGCCGCGTGCGGCGGGGCGTGCTCGACGTCTATCCCGAGCCGGTGGAGCCCTGGACCGTGAGCTGCCGCACCTCGACCCTGAGCCGGTTGCTGGGCGTCGGGGTCGAAGCGGCGGACGTGGCCGGCGTGTTCGTCTCGCTCGGGCTGCCCGTGGAGCCGGGGGCGGGCGACGTGCTGCGCGTGCACGTTCCGACCTTCCGGGGCGACCTTCGGCAGGAGGTCGACCTGGTCGAGGAGTTCGCCCGCATGAACGGGCTGGACCGCATCGCGTCGAACACGCCGCACGCGAAGATCGTGGCGGGCGTATCGGATGCCGCCGCGCGCGCGGCGGACGGGGTACGCCACGCGCTGGCCGGCCTGGGCCTCCGCGAGATCATGAATTACAGCCTGGTCTCCGACCGCCTGCTGAACCTGTTCGGGCGTGCGGACGAGCCGCGGCGCATCCGTCTGCCCAACCCCCTGAGCGAAGAGCATTCGGTCCTCCGTCCCTCCCTGCTCCCTCAACTCGTCGAGACCCTGGGCCGCAACCGGGCCCACCAGGTGGCGGAGGCGGCGTTCTTCGAGTTCGGGCGGGTGTATGCACGCGGGGCGGAGGACCGCATCGTGGAGACGCCCCGTGTGGCGGCGGGGCTGATGGGGCCGGTCGCCCGTCCCGGTCTGCAGAAGCGCACCCCGCTGACCGCCCGCGAGGCGTTCGCGTGGATCCGCGGGATCGTCGAGGAGCTGTTGCGAAGCCAACGGTGGACCGAATGGCAGATGACCGACGCGGAGCACGAAACGATGGAGGCCGGCCACGCCTGCGCCGTCGCCGCCGGGGGCGTTCGGATCGGCTGCCTGGGCATCCTCCGCCGGTCGATCGCCGCCGAATGGCGCCTCCACGAACCGATCGCCGTCGCGGAGATGGATCTCTCCCCCCTGGTGGCGCGCGCCTCCGTCGTTCCGGCCCCGCACCCCCCCCCGGCGCATCCCTGCAGCGTGCGCGACCTCGCGCTCGTGGTGGGGCGCGCGACGCGGCATGAAGACGTGCTGCGGGTCATC
Source organism: uncultured Verrucomicrobiota bacterium (assembly GCA_964610105.1). Classification (GTDB taxonomy): domain Bacteria; phylum Verrucomicrobiota; class Kiritimatiellia; order PWTM01; family PWTM01; genus CAZSUU01. The sequence goes on from CAZSUU010000044.1 coordinate 2,819, forward strand.
CGGTCGGCCGCCTCCCCGGCGGAACTGGAAACGGTGGAGCTGTTTGACATCTTCGAGGGCCGTCACATCGGCGAAGGCCGCAAAAGCATGGCATATTCCTTGACGTACCGGGCGGCCGGCCGTACGCTCACGGACGACGAAGTGAATCGCCATCACCAGGCGGTGAGTGAAGCCCTGGTGCGCGAGTTGAAGGCTGAAATCAGAGATTTTTAGGGGTTCGCGCGGCACGGACGCGAGGGAACCGATGGATTGGATAAGGCAGAGTATAAGCTCCATGTTGATGACATGGATTGAAATCATGTACGGGCTGCTGCCGGCGCCGGCGACGGTGGGGCCGGCATCGGAACCGGTGGACGGGCGGACGTCGTCCGGCGACGCGTTTCCGCCCGGCCGGCCGGCGGTTCACCTCGCGCGAGTGATCGGTCCGCCGGGATGGCTCAGTCCGCCCGGTTCGGGAGGACCACGTTGGGTGTTCCGTTCGTGGCTCCGTTGTTCTTTGGCAGATCCATTCAGTGCATGGTGAAGAGCTTCGGGCTCTTCAGAGTTTGACCCTGCCTTGTTCGCGAATGGGTTTCTTCTCTGACCCAGTAATTGCTCTGATTGGGAGCTGACACGTCCGGGCGCGGGCCTCCACGCCCCCCTCCGCGGGGGATCGGGAAACCGCCTGGCGAAGCACCCACCTGGTTCAACTAGGATCAGAGAATACAACCCCTACGGCAACGGCGGGGTCTTTCTCTTTCGGGGCCTGGGCATGGATCTGTTCCAAGAACATGGTGAAGAGGCGGAGGCACGGCCGGATTCGCGGCCACGGCCCCTGGCCGCCCGCCTGCGACCGACCGCGCTGGAGGACATCCTGGGGCAGGATCACCTGCTCGGGGCCGGTCGGTTGCTTCGCCGTGCGATCGAAGCCGACCGTCTGGGCTCCATCATCCTCTACGGTCCCCCCGGCTGCGGGAAGACCTCGCTGGCCGACGTCATCGCCCGCGCCACCCACCGCCGGTTCGAACGCGCCAGCGGGGTGATGTCCAACGTCGCCAGCCTGCGGGCCCAGCTCGACGCCGCCCAGGCGCGGCTCCGGCTGCGGGGCGAGCAGACGATCCTCTTCTTCGACGAGATCCACCGCTTCAACAAGGCCCAGCAGGACGTGCTGCTTCCGTACGTCGAGGAGGGGGCGGTGACGCTCATCGGCGCCACGACGCACAACCCGTTCTTCTTCATCAACAGCCCGCTCGTCTCCCGCTCGCAGATCTTCGAGCTCAAGCCGCTGACGGAGGCGGACGTGGTCGAGCTGCTCCGGCGGGCGCTGGCCCGGACGGACGGCCTGGCCCATCTCAAGGTCGAGGCCGACGAGGATGCGCTCCGGCACCTCGCCCGCGTGTGCGAGGGCGACGCGCGTCGGGCGCTGAACGCCCTGGAGATCGCGGCGCTCACCACGCCCCCCGCGGCCGAGGACGTGATCCGCCTCAGCCGGGCCGTGATGGAGGAGTCGATCCAGCGCAAGGCGGTCGTCTACGACCGCGACGAGGACGGCCATCACGACACCATTTCGGCGTTCATCAAGAGCGTGCGGGGCTCCGATCCGCACGCCGCGGTGTACTGGCTGGCGAAGATGATCTACGCCGGCGAGGATCCGCGCTTCATCGCGCGTCGACTGGTGATCCTGGCCTCCGAGGACATCGGCAACGCCGACCCGCGCGGGCTGAGCGTGGCCACCGCCGCGATGGAGGCCGTGGCGTTCGTCGGCATGCCCGAGGCCCGCCTCGTTCTCGCGCAGGCGACGACGTATCTCGCCACCGCCCCGAAGAGCAATGCGGCCTGCCGGGCGATCGACGCGGCGCTGAAGGACGTGGAGGAGGGCCGGGTGCTGCCCGTGCCGCCCGCCCTCCGCGGCACCGGCTACCGCGGCGCCGAGCGGCTCGGCCATACGGGGTACAAGTATGCCCACGACTACGAGGGGCATTTCGTGGACCAGGACTACGCGCCCACGTCGAAGGTGTACTACGAGCCCGGCGCCCAGGGCTACGAGGAGGTCATCCGCCGCCGCATGGACGACTGGGAGGCGCGCCGCGCTCATCCCCGCACGCCGGAGGGGGCCCCATGAGCACCAAAGCCGAGGTGCGCGCAGAGATGCGCCGCCGCCGCGCGGCGTGGACGGCGCCGGAGTCCGCGGCGGCCGGCGCGGCCATCGCGGTCCGCGCCGCCGACCTGCCGTCGTTCCGGCGGGCGCGTGCCGTGGCGTTGTTCCTGTCGGCGCCCGGCGAGCCCGACACCGCCCCCTTGATCGAACTCGCCCGGCGGATGGGCCGGAAGATCGCGGTGCCGGCGTGGGCGCCGGAGAGACGGCGCTACGTGTTCGCCTGGCTGGAGGCGGGCGAGGCCGTGCGACGCGGACCGATGGGCATCCGCGAGCCGGTCCTCCGGAGAGCGGCCCGGCCCGGCGAGATCGACCTGATCCTGGCGCCGGGCGTCGCCTTCGATCGAACCGGGGGCCGGCTGGGCCACGGAGGGGGGCACTACGACCGCCTGATCGCCGACTACCGCGCGCCCGCGATTGGTCTGGCCTTCGAGGCTCAGGTCACGGAGGCCGTCCCCATGGCGACGGGCGATGCCCCGATGGAGGCGGTGGTCACCGAACGCGCGGTGCACATGGCCCCGGTGGCGCACGCGAAGGCGTCCGGCGCGAGCCCGACGGATCACGCCGGAGGAGGAAGCGATGGAAATCATTAATGTGACCTGGCTGATCCCCACCCTAATCATGGCCCTCGGCATCGGCGCCGGGTACGCCTTCAGCGCCCTGCTCAATCGGGCGAGATCGACGAGCGACGTCAAACGCGCCCACCAGCTCGTGGATGAGGCCCGGCGGCAGGCGGAGACCATCCGCCGCGAGGCCGATCTCAAGGGCCGCGAGAGCGTGGTGAGGGCACGCGAGGAGTTCGAGCGGGAGAACGTCTCCCGCCGCCAGGATCTCACGGCCGCCGAGGAGCGCCTCGCCGCGCGGGAGGCCAACCTCGACCGCCGCGCCGCGATGCTCGAAACGAAGGAGGGGACGCTGGACAGCCGTCTGCGCGATCTGGAAGCGGAGCGATCCGCCCTGGTCCAGCGCGAGAAGGAGGTGGCCCAGACGCGGGCCGAGATGGAGGCGAAGCTCCAGGAGATCGCCGCCCTCCCCCGGGAGGAGGCGCGGAAGATCCTCATGCAGCGCATGGAGGAGGAGGCCCGGCCCGAGATGGGCGCCCTCCTGCGCCGGATGGTGGACGAGACCCGCCGGACGGCGGAACAGCAGGCGCGGGAGATCATCGCCAGCGCCATCGAGCGCTACGCGGCGCCGCAGGTGAGCAGCATCACCACCTGCACGGTCAGCCTGCCGAACGAGGAGATGAAGGGCCGGATCATCGGCAAGGAGGGCCGGAACATCCGGGCCCTCGAGGCCGAGACGGGCTGCAACATCCTCATCGACGACACGCCGGAGACCGTGGTCATCTCCGGCTTCGACCCGGTCCGCCGGGAGACCGCCCGACGCCTCGTCGAGCGGCTGGTCGCCGACGGCCGCATCCATCCCGCGCGAATAGAGGAGGTCGGAGCCGCCGTGCGCGAGGAGGTGGAGGACATGATCCGCCAGGCCGGCGAACAGGCGGTCTGCGATCTCCAGCTCACCGGCGTCGCCCCCGAGATCGTCCGCACGGTCGGCATGCTCAAGTTCCGCCACAGCTACTCGCAGAACGTCCTGCAACACTCGGTTGAAATGGCGCACCTGATGAGCATGATGGCCGCCGATCTTCACCTCGATCCCGCCATCGCCAAGCGTGTGGGGCTGTTTCACGACCTCGGCAAGGCCCTGGACCACACGGTCGAGGGAGGACACGCGGAGATCGGGGCCAACCTGCTCCGGCGCTACAACGAGCCGCCGATCGTCATCAACGCCGTGGCCGCCCACCACAAGGAGACGGAGGGCTCCAGCATCTACGCCATTCTCGCCACCGCGGCCGACGCCATCACCGCCGCGCGGCCGGGGGCGCGCACGGAGACCACGGAGCTCTACCTGAAACGGCTGGAGCAGCTCGAGAACGTGGCGAACAGCTTCCGGGGCGTGAAGCAGAGCTACGCCATCCAGGCCGGCCGCGAGCTGCGCGTCATCGTCCTGCCGTCGAAGATCGACGACAACGAGGCGATGCAGATGGCCCGGAACATCTCCAAGCAGATCGAGGAGCAGATCAAGTATCCCGGCCAGATCAAGGTCACCGTCATCCGCGAGACGCGGTGCGTGGAGTACGCCCGGTGAGCCGCACCCTCCGCATCCTGCTCGTGGGCGACGTCGTCGGCGAACCCGGCCGCCGGGCCGTCGCCCGCACCGCCGCGCGCCTGCGCGCCGCCGGGGAGGTGGAGGCGGTCATCGCCAACGCCGAGAACTCCGCCGGCGGACGGGGCATCACGCCCGCGCTGGCCGGCGAGCTCTTCGCCGCGGGGGTGGATGTGGTGACGCTGGGCGACCACGCCTGGGACCAGAAGGAGATCATCCCCTGGATCGCCGGCGAGCCGCGCCTGCTGCGGCCCGCCAACCTGCCCCCCGGCTGTCCCGGCCGCGGCTGGACGACGGTTGAAACCGCGGGCGGACCGGTCACGGTCATCAACCTTCTCGGCCGCGTGTTCATGCCCGTGCACCCCGACTGCCCGTTCCGCGCGGCCGACGCCGCGCTTGCAAGCCTGCCGCCCAACCACGGACCGGTGATCGTCGACCTGCACGCGGAGGCGACCTCGGAGAAGATCGCCCTGGGCTGGCATCTCGACGGCCGCGTCAGCGCGGTGGTGGGCACGCACACGCATGTGCAGACCTCCGACGAGACCGTGCTCCCCAAGGGCACCGCCTATCTCACCGATCTCGGCATGACCGGCCCCAAGCAGTCGGTGCTGGGGCGCGACGTCCAGTCGGTGCTGAGGAAGTTCCTCACCACGATGCCCGGCCGGTTCGAGATCGCCTCCGGCGACGTGGTGCTGGAGGGCGCCGTGGTCGAGATCCTGCGCGCGAGCGGCCGCGCCGTGGGCATCCGCCGGCTGAGGGAACCGATCTGACGCGAGGAGCGCCGCGATGCCCCGCTGGCCCATCCCCGGTTTCGATGCCTCGCCCGACCTCTTCGGCCCCCGAGAGCGCGTGCTGCGGGTGGCTGAATTGACCCACCGGATCCGCGCGACCCTGGAGGAGGAGTTCGGCGACCTGTGGGTGGAGGGCGAGGTGTCGAACTTCCGGCGGCCCGAGAGCGGCCACTGGTATTTCACGCTGAAGGACGCCCAGGCGCAGATCGCGGCCGTCATGTTCCGGGGCGACCAGGCCGGGGCCGCCGTCCGGCTCGCCGACGGCCTGCAGGTGCAGGCGTACGGGCGGGTGACCGTCTACGAGCCGCGCGGCCAGTACCAGCTCGTCATCCGTCGTCTCCGCCCGGCCGGCCGGGGCGCTCTGCTCGAGGCGATGGAGCGGCTGAAGGCGAAGCTGCAGGCCGAAGGCCTGTTCGAGACGGCTCGAAAACGCCCCCTGCCCGTCCTCCCCCGCCACATCGGCATCGCCACCTCGCCCACCGGCGCGGCGATCCGGGACCTGCTGAACGTCCTCACCCGGCGTTTCCCCAGTCTTCACATCGTCGTCGCGCCCTGTCGCGTGCAGGGCGACGGCGCGGCGGCCGAGATCGCGGCCGCGCTGGACCTCCTGAGCGCGCGGCCCGAGATCGAGCTCATCATCTGCGGCCGCGGCGGCGGAAGCCTCGAGGACCTCTGGGCCTTCAACGAGGAGGTCGTCGCCCGCGCCATCGCCAGGGCGCGCGTGCCGGTCATCTCGGCCGTCGGACACGAGACCGACTTCACCCTCGCCGATTTTGTCGCCGATCTGCGCGCCCCCACCCCGTCCGCCGCCGCCGAGCTGGCGATCGGCGAGAAGGCGGTGTTCGAGGAGGGGCTGGCGCTCTGCGGGCGGCGCATGCGCCGTGCCGCGGAGGTGGCCATGGACGTCCGCCGCGCGCGGCTCCGGGCGGCCTCGGAGAGCCATGTGTTTCGCACGCCCGGCCACCTGGCCCGGCAGTACCGCGAGCGGCTGGCCGGACGCACCGCCGCCATGGCCCATGCGCTGACCGGCTGCGTGCGGCAGGCGCAGCAGTTCCTGGATGAATTCCACCTGCGCGCCGGCCACGCGGCGGCAGGCCGGACCGAAGCCGCGAAGCAGAAACTGGCGGGCTGCGGGGCGCAATTGCGCGCGCTCAGCCCCCTGGCCGTCCTCGACCGCGGCTACAGCCTCACCCGGCTGGCCGACGGCACGCTCGTGCGCAGGGTCGCCCAGGCTGCCACCGGCACCCGCCTCCGGACCCGGGTGTCCGACGGCTCCTTCGAGTCGGTGGTATCGAGCGATTGAGAGGAGCAGACCCGCGCTTCGATCGGCGCTCGAACTCCCAAGGCAGCGACCCGCAACCCAATTCGGATTGAACAGAAGGCAACAAAGACGGCAGAGAAAGAGGGAGAGCAACATAGCCCCCGGTGGTTGCGCCACACGCGTGCGGCGGCGAGTGCGAGCAGAGACGCCACGCAGAAGCGCGTATCCCGTTCGAGAAGGCACTGCGCGTTCAGGGCCCGCCGCGGACCGGCCAGACAAATAGTTTCACGGTCTCCGTGAAGGTTTTGACCTCGCCCACATTCGTGGCAACAGCGAAAGCATAGAAGAAGGGACTGTCGAGATAGTCGGTACTCGTCCAATACATCCCGTACCAAATGCCGATGAAGGGATGGCCGGACGGAAGCATGACATCGCCGAATACCGAGTAGTCAATCAGGCTGTGCATCTCCCGCAGATTCGGGAGCCGCCAGTCATCCTGGCCCTCATACGTCAGCGAATTGCAGAAATCCATGGCGCTGGTCCAGTTGGTCTGGCCGGCATTGCCGGGCAGCGCATGGGGTGCCCTCACCCAGATCAATCCCGTCAGAGCGTCCGTTACGACCTGGTCTGTTCCATTCGTCCGCACCGTGAAACGAGGTCCCGGACATCTCGCGCCCTTCTGCCAATAGGCATCGTCTCCGGTCCAGACCGGATTGGTCTGGCCTGTCTTGGAAACGGGGGATCCTGCGTCCGCCGGGGAGAAAGCGCAAACGGGCTTCCCGAGCGAAGCCCGTTTCATGATCTCCCCGCCCTCCCGCTCCATTTCGATTTCCAACGATCGGACGCGAGAGGAAGACGGTATTCCAGGGACTGGAAGGTGTGCCTTATTTCCCGGCGGGCGCGCGCACGATCTCGGTGATCACGACCGGCTCGACGGGGACGTTCTCGTACATGCCCGCGGTCTTCGTCGGCACGGCCTTGATCTTGTCGACGACGTCGAGACCCTTGGTGACCTTGCCGAACACGCAATACCCCCAGCCGTCCGCCGTCGGGGCGCGGTGGTTGAGGAAGGCGTTGTCGGCGACGTTGATGAAGAACTGGGCCGACGCGCTGTGCGGATCGCTTGTGCGCGCCATCGCGATCGTGCCGCGGTCGTTGCGCAGTCCGTTGTTCGCCTCGTTCTTCACCGGCGGGCGCGTCGGTTTCTGCTTCATGTCGGGCGCGAATCCGCCGCCCTGGATCATGAAGCCGTTGATGACGCGGTGGAAGATCGTCCCGCGGTAATGACCGGCATCCACGTAGGCGAGGAAGTTCTTCACCGTCTCCGGCGCCTTGCCCTCATCCAGTTCCACATCGATGTCGCCGCGGTTCGTCTTGATCGTGACCGTCACGTGCGTCTCCTGTACGGCCGGTTTGGCCTTCGGTTGTTCCTGTTCCTGATTGCTTTCGGCCGCCTGGCCTCCGTACAGGGCCACCCCGGCGGCCGCCACCACCATCCATCGCATCCCGTGTCTTGACATGTGCTTGTCTCCCGTGCGATCCGTTCTCCGACCGTCCCAACCGACGTCAGAGTGCCGGGTAACATACGACGGGCGGTTCCGGAAGCCAATACCCGCCTGCAGGGGCGGGGCGCTGGCGCGCATCGCCGGCTGGGCGCGGCACCGTCCCGGCCCGTACCGCGGGCCATCCTGCCCGCGTATCCCGTTCTCCCGACCCGCACTCCAGCGGTGCATTGCGACCCGGATGACGGTATGGTATTGAATAGAGTGTCTTCAACGGCGTCGAAGATGATGAGCGCGGCGGCGGTCGCCGCCACGGAGGGCATGGGCATGAACCATCGTACGTATAGGATGTTGGGACTGGCCGCGCTGGCCGCGGCCTGGGGTCTGGGTGGCGCCGGCTGCGCGGCATTCCGCGCGAAGGTGTCCGACGTCGATCCGGCCCAGTCGCGCCACATGGGCACCGGGTACGACTACACCGACCTGCGGAAGGTGTCGGAGAGCGTGGCGGGCGAGCTGCTCTCCAGTCCGTACATGGGCGGGTTCAAGGAGCCGCCGGTGATGATGATCGCGGGCGTGCAGAACCGGACCAGCCAGTACGTGGACACCAAGAGCCTCACCGACCGCATCCGGAGCATGTTGTTCTCGTCGGGCAGGATACGCTTCGTGAACGAGGCCCGCCGCGACGACCTGTTGAAGGAACAGGGGTACAGCGCCGCCAATGCGACGCCCGAGACGCAGGTCGCCATCGGCAGGCAACTGGGCGCCGCGTACATGATGAGCGGGTCGCTGATCGAGATGAAGGACACCTCGCCGCGCCAGATCCGGGTCTCCAAGACCAAGGTCAGCTACTACAAGCTCACGGTGGAGATCACCGACCTCCAGAGCGGTGAAATCAAGTGGATGACCGAGAAGGAATTCGCGCGCGAAGCCCGCGAGCCGCTCATCGGCTGGTGACGCACCGAATGCCCCGCCGCGCCGCCGTCCTCCGCGGGCGGCGGCGGGGGGACCGGAGGCAAGCCGCCATGATCGCACACCGAACCGCCCGCTCCGGTGGCCGCGCCGCGGCGCTGCTCCTCCTGCTGCTGGGCGGTGCGGGCTGCGCCACCAATCCGATCCCGGCCGCCCGCGAGAATTTCTACCGCGGGCGCCTGGACCAGGCCGAGGCCGGGCTGGCGGAGAGGCCGGATGTCGCCGCGAAGGATCGCGTCCTGTACCTCATGGAGCGCGGCGCCGTGCGGCAGGCGCGCGGCCAGTACAAGGAGAGCGCCGCGGACTTCATCGAGGCGGCCACCGTCATCGACGAAATGGAGGCCTACAGCGTTTCCAAGGGCGCGGCCAGCCTCGTGGTCAACGACACGGTCCAGAACTACCGCGGCGCTCCCTACGAACGGACCCTGCTGCACGCGATGACGGCGATCAACCACCTGGCGTTGGCGGACTGGGACAGCGCGGCCGTTGAAGCCCGGCGGATCATCGAGTCGATGAGCCCCCTCAAGCGCGGCGAGTTTCCCGAGGACGCCTTCTCGCGCTACATGGCGGGATTCTGCCTGGAGATGATCGATGATCCGTCCAACGCCGCCCTCCAATACGGGCTGGCCGGCAAGCTGGCGCCCCTCGTCCGGATCGATCCCGCCAGCGGGCGCCTGTCCGCGGCCGTCCCTTCGCCGTCCACGAACCACGGCACCGTGGTGTGGAGCAGCCGGCAGGAAGCCACGGCCCCGCCGCCGGCGGCGCGCGGATGGAGGAACGAGCTGATCTGCTTCGTACTGCTCGGACGGGGGCCATCGGCGTACGATTCGGGGGCGTCGACATGGAACGTCGCCGCGCCCGACCACGTCGAGATCCGTGTCAACGGGATCACGGTCGGCCGAAGCTACAACCTGGCCGACACGATGGACCTGGTCCGGGAGACCGAGGAGAAGCAGGCCGTGATGAAGGCCCTCAAGACCGGGGCCCGCATCGTGATCAAGGAAACGGCGGCCCAGGCGGCGGCCGCCGCCGCGCACGACGATGTCGTGGGCGACCTGATCCGGCTGCTGCTGTTCGCCCTGGAGAAACCGGACGTGCGCCGGTGGGAGACGCTGCCCCGCTGGCTGCAGGTGGCGCGGGTGCCGTGCCCCGCCGACCTGAAGGAATTCGAGATCGCCCACCGCGGCTTCAGCGGCGCCATCATCCGCGCCGTGCCGGTCCGCGCCCCCATCACGAGACGCCGCGGCACGTTTGTGGCCTTCTATCGCGAAATCGCCGACTCCCCCTCCCCCTTCGGCTCGAACTCCAACCTCCAAACCCCAACGCCCCGACTGCAGACCTCATCCTCCTCCGGATCGCCGGCTAAACCGAAACCGGCATCCGCGCCATGACCCCCCTTTTCGGCGTCTCGGAATCCAAGGAGCGCGACCTGGCCGTCCGCATGGGCCGCCTGGGTCTGCGCGAGGCCGACCTCGAGGAACGCTTCATCCGGGGCTCAGGCAGCGGCGGGCAGAAGATCAACAAGACCTCCGTCTGCGTGGTCATCCGGCACCGTCCGAGCGGTGTCGAGGTCCGGTGCCAGGCCGAACGCTCGCAGGCCCTCAACCGTTATCTCGCCCGCCGCGATCTGTGCGAGAGGATGGAAGAGAGGGTCGCAAGCGAGACGTCGGCCCGCCGGCAGGCCGCGGAGAAGATCCGCCGCCAGAAGCGCCGCCGCTCCCGCCGCCAGAAGCAGCGCATGCTCGACGACAAACGCCGGCACGGCGAGAAGAAGAGCGCCCGGACGAAGCCGGCGTGGGGGGAATGAACCGGATGGACGATGGGAATCCCCGAATGACGAAACGCTGATCCCGATCGCAGTCAGACTCGCAACCGCCGTCCTCAAACCTCAAGTCTCCGACGCCCAGGTCAGGAGATCCGGGCCATCCGCCGCACATGCTCGGGCGTGATCTCGTCGAGCGCGTCGAGCAGGCGGACCTGGTAGGTGCCGGGCCGTGGACGGTCGCGGGCGGCGAGTTCGCCGGCGATGCCGAAGACGACGAGGGCGGCCACGGCGGCGGAGAACGCATCGGGCTCGACGGCGCAGAAGGCGCCGGTGACGGCCGTCGCCGCGCATCCCGTGCCGGTCACGCGCGACATCAGCGGGTGTCCGTTGGAGATGCGCGCCTCGCGAGAGCCGTCGGTGACGTAGTCCTCCGCGCCCGTAACCGCCACGGTCACGCCCAGCCGTGCGGCGAAGTCCGCGGCCGCCGCGCGCGCCTCATCGACGGTGTGCGCCGCGTCGACGCCGCGCGCCCCCCCGCCGGCTCCACAGAGGACGAGGATCTCGGACGCGTTGCCGCGCACGACCGCAGGGCGGAGCTCGTCGAGCAGCCGCCACGCCGTATCGGTGCGCAGCCGCGTGGCCCCGGCTCCGACGGGATCGAGGACGATGGGCGCCTTGCGGGCGCGCGCCGCGCGTCCCGCGCGGAACATGGCTTCGATCCAGGGGGCCGACAGCGTGCCGATGTTGATCACGAGCGCGCCGGCCAGCGCCGCCATCTCCTCGACCTCTTCGACGGCGTGCGCCATGACCGGCGACGCGCCAAGGGCGAGCAGCGCGTTCGCCGTGCTGTTCATGACCACGTAGTTCGTGATGTTGTGCACCAGCGGCCGGCGGACGCGGATGTCATCCAGGCGACGCGCGGTCGTTTCCACCCATTTCGATGTCATGGTGTCGTTCCCGAGTGTGAACCTTCCCTCACGAAGCGCCCCTGCGCCGCGTGTCCGGGGAGCATCTCATGCCCCCCCCGTCCTGCCCATTCCCGACTTCGCACGGCCGGCTTACATGTCCGCCATGGCCTCGTCCGAACCCGCCCTGGCATTGCCCACCGCATCGCGGAGCTTCCAGTGAAAGCTGTGACGGAGGCGGACAAAGACGCTCACCCCCCCCCGCGTGCGTATGACGTAGGGCGCGTGGTCGAAATCGCCGCGCCCCATGAACAGCGGATGAGGCCAGTACCAGTTCCGGAACGGCCGCAGAATCGCGTCGCCCGCCATGGCGGCGAGGTCCCGGCCGCTGCGCTGGCGGATGTAGACGATGTCGCTCAGGCGCACGCGCGCAAGAGGCAGCAGGCGCAGCAGCTTCAACGTCAGGAACTCCTCGCCCAGGACAAGGGCGAAGAGGAATCCCTGATGGTCCCAATGCTTGTGCGCGCCGCGGCCCATGAGTGGCGGATGATGACGCGCGGCCCGTGGCGTGGCAATGGTTTTCCTTCTGCCGCCCCCGCGTTCGCCGTGCGGCGCCGCCCTCGGGCGTCCCGTGCGCCCATCGCCCCCGGCGGTTCACCGGATCCCGCGTCCGCGGCGCCGGCGCGCGGCGCGCCCCAGCGCGCGGGCCAGCCACAGGACGGCCAATCCCAGCAGGATGTGCAGAAGCGCCCGTGTGTCGCGCGCGTCCTGGGAATCGGGCGGGCAGACCGGGGGCTCGGGTACTCCCACGGTGCCGTTCCATGCGGCGGGATCGCGCTGCGCGGGATCCGCCATGCCGCCCTACTCCCTCCGCAGATGCGAGGGCGGTATCTTCAGCTCCTCACGGTACTTGGCGACGGTGCGGCGCGCCACCTTGATGCCCTGCGCGGCGAGCCGCTCGGTGATCTGCTGATCCGACAGCGGATCGGCGGGGTCTTCCTCCCCCACCATCCGCTCGATGGCGTCCTTCACCGTCTTGTTCGAGAGGGCCTTGCCGTCGGACGTGCGATAGCCGGGCGTGAAGAAGTACTTCATCTCGAACACCCCGCGCGGCGTGGCCATGTACTTGTTGGCCAGGGCCCGGCTGACCGTGGTCTCGTGGATGCCCATGATCCTCGCAATATCGGCCATCACCAGCGGGCGGAGGTGGGAGATGCCGTGCTCGAAGAAGTCCTGCTGCACCTTCACGATCTCCGTCGCGATGTTGTAGATCGTCTGCTGCCGCTGCTGGATGCTGCGCATCATGAACGCCCCGGCGCGGATCTTCTCCCGAATGTAGTCCCGCGTTTCCTTCGGAGTCGCGGGGTCCTCCATCAATTGCCGGTACTGCCTGCTGATGCGGATGCGGGGCAGTCGCTCGTTGTGCAGCACGACCGTGTAGCCGTCCCCGCTCTTCTGCACGGTGACCTCCGGCACGACATAGGTGGCCGCGTCGCCCGAGAACTGCCGGCCCGGCTTGGGCTCGAGCGTCGCGATCAGCCGCGCCGCCCGATGCACCTCGGTCACCGACACCCCCATCTTCTCCGCGATCTCCGCGTGCCGCCGGGCGCCCAGGTCCTCCAGATGCTCGCGCACGAGCCGGGCCTCGACGCTGTCGGGGCCCTTGCCGAACCGCTCGAGCTGCAGGGTCAGGCACTCGGGCAGGTCGCGCGCGCCGACCCCCACGGGGTCCATGTTCTGGATCAGAAGCAGGATGCGCTCGAGCCGCTCGATCTCGGTCGCCGTCGTCACCGCGAGCTCGCCGAGCGTGGAGTTCAGGTAGCCGTCGTCGTTGATCGAGCCGATCAGCAGGACGGCCAGTTTGCGATCCTGTCCGGGGACGTCGACGAGGCCGAGCTGCTGCACGAGATGCTCCTGCAGCGTCTCTTCCTGCGTCAGGGAGTCGAGGAAGAACTGCCGCTTCTGCTCGTCATCGGCCGAATACGGCCGGGCGGCCCCCGCCTGCAGGAAGTAGTCGCGCCACTCGTCGTCCAGCTTCGCCAGCTTCTCGTACTCCTCCTTGAACTTCAGCTCGCCATCGAGATCCGTGACGCTGCCGTTGTCGCCCTCGACTTCCAGCTGGTCGTGGTCGTCCGCCTTCTCCTCGATGGTCGGGTTCTGCTCGAGTTCCTTCTGGACGAGCGTCCGCAGCTCCAGCATCGGCACCTGCAGGAACTCCAGGGACTGGCGCAGCTGGGGCGCCAGCACCTGCTGGAGGCGCTGCTGCTGGGTCTGTCCTAACGTCTGCTCGTACAACGGGTGCGTTCCCCTCACGTCGCCCATGAGTATAGGAGGGGAGACCGAGGCTGTCAAAGAGGCCGGGACCTCACGGCAATGCGCCGGCCGGGCGGCCCGCGTCGGAGAGCGCGCGGGCCGGGCTGTCGGGGGCCAGACGGTAATCGCGCTCCCCGGGGGCGACAAACATCGGATCGGCCACGATCGAGTGCGCGCCAAACCCGCGCGCGGCCATGAAGGCGGCGAACCGGTCCGGTTCGACCCGCTCGTCGCCCCAGAGCGCCAGCGGCCCCTCCGCCTGGTGCCAGCAGTTCCAGTCCATCGTCAGCGCCGGCGTCCAGTCGCGCCCGTGAAGGCGGAGGCCGCTGTCGGCGGCGTCGCAGAAGATGTTGTAGCGGACGACGAAGTCGCGCGTGTCCGCCGTGTTGCTGTAGAACATCAGGTGCCGCCCGTTCGGGTCGGGCCGCTGCCGATGGCCCCATCCCCGTCCGGCGCCGACGCAGGTGTTGTGTTCGAACCGTATGTTCCGGGTGAGGCTGGCGCTCTCGCGGTTCCAGTACTCGAAGGAGTACTCGCAGTTCCAGATCACGTTCCCGCGGTAGGCGATGTTCTCCTGCACGTTGGTCCCGCTGCCCTGGTTGGTCAACGCCGCGTCGTACACCTCGCCAATCCGGCAGTCCTCGACGAGACAATCGCGGGCGCCGGACCAGAACTCGATCCCGTTCCCGAACCGCACCGGTCGCCCGTCGGGACGCCTGAACTGGAGGCCCCCCCCGATGAAGGCGAGATCGCACCGGCGCACCACGATGCCGCGGGTCTCGCCGCCCCCGATGCCGTGGGCCGCACCGTAGCGGAGGGCGAGGTCCGCATAGGAGACATGACTCCGGCCGCTTTGATTGACGATATGTCGCGTGAGCGCCAGCTCGATCGACCGGTACCGGACGGCCGGATTCGTCCCGCACCGCAGCATCACCTGCCACGTCCGCGCATCGTGGAAGAAGTCGCCCTCGACGCGGAGATCCGCCTCGCTCCATTTCTTCACGCCGGTCGCGACGCCGTCATCGAAGATCAGGTTGCCGACATCGGCATCGAGCGGGGCGGTCTGGCTGCAGCGAACGCGATCGAGGACGCCGGGCCGGAACTCCAGCACGGCCCCGTCGGGCAGGATCCCGCCAAGGTAGAGCGTCAGGCGCGCCCCCGCGGCCGTCTGCCCGGCCCTGAAGAGGACCTCGCAGTCCGTCCACCCGGCGCCGATGGAGGGCGGAGGGGAAGCGGCCGCGGCATAGGCGCTGTACGGGGGGCCGTTCTTCATGATGACGATGCGCGGCGGGGGGAACGGCTTCGTGCATTTCGACCGGAAGGTGAACCGGTAGTACTCCCCTTCCTTCACGTCGAATCCCGCCGTGCTGAGCTGAAGGTGGTGGGCCTCGCGGCCGGCATGAACGCACTCGATTCGGCCGGCCACCACCCCGGCCTCGTTCGTCGCCGGAGGATCGAACCGGCACGCGGCGCCTCCTTCCTGATGGAAACTCCACCGCGCGGCGCCCAGGTCCGCGACCGACTCCAGCGGTTCATGCCGCACGGGAACGGTCGCCCAGACGGCCTCGCCGGCCGGCTGCCAGTCCTCGGGGCGGTTCCTGGCGGTGGAGCCCAGCAGCGCCGGTTTCGCGCCCTTGCCATAGGCGCCGTAGGTGATCGGCCGCCCGGGCGCCCCGCTCCGCGGCACCAGCTGTCCCCGCCAGACCCCGCCGCGGCAGAAGAGCACGGAGTCCCCCGGCTCGAGGGCCGCCCCGTTCACCTTCGCGAGCGTCCGCCACGCGGTGCGCGGCGTCAGCCCGTCGCGCGCGTCATCGCCCGTCGCGGCATCGACATGGAAGGTGCGCGCGTCGGCCGCCCCCGCCATGACGGCGGCCGCGCCGAGCGCGACGGCCAGGGGCTTGGCCAGAATCGACGGTCTCATCCGCATGTTCCATCTCCGTTCCGGTCGTTGCACGACAGGAGGGGACGATCCGCCTTCGTCCGGGCGCATGGACCGGTCAGAGCGGATCGATCGGCTCGCACCGCAGGCCCGCCACCGCAGAGCCGTCGGCGGCCCGCACCCGGATGGTCGCCGCGCACCCCATCGTGTGCTGCGTGATCTTCGCCAGCACGTCATTCCATCCCGCGCGGAGCTGTGCCTGCGCCCGGTCCTGGCCGGGCGCCAGCGCTCGAACCGCGTTGTTCGCATGAACCAGGTGTCCGTTGACCCACAGCTTGATCCCGTCGTCGCTGCCGATCTCCAGGTTCACCGGCTGCGCGGCGTCCGCATGCACGCGCGTCCTCAGGTACGCCACGGCGTGGTCCCCGCCCACCACTCCGCCCAGGTCGGCCTGCCAGAACAGGGCCGCATCCGCCGGCGGCGGCAGCGGACGCCATTCCGCGGCCTGTGCGTCGGACCCCTCCGGCGGGAAGGCGACATCGTAGAGCTGCTGGCACTGCTGCCCCTCCTGGCGGTAGGGACCGCTGACCCACCACGCGGCGAGGAAGTCCGAGTGCTGTTCCATCGACTGCACGAGCGCCGCGGCTTCGGCGCGCAGCCGCTCGTCGGCGACCGTCCCGGCCAGACGGCGCAGGGTCTCCCCGGCGCCGGTATTGCCCGCGGCAAGCAGACGGCCGGCGATCTGGAGACAGGCGAGGTCCGCCTCCGATCGGACCGAACCGTCGCGGCCGGCCTGTTCGGCCCATGCGAGGGCTTCCGGGGAAGGCACGCGCCCGAGTTCGGCCAGGCCGAGTCGGCGCTCCTCGGGGCTCTGCGCGGCGGCCATGCCGTCGCGGCACCACGCCAGCCGCTCCCGTGCGGGCCGGTCGGCCGCGGCGACCAGGCGCCAGTAACCGCGCAGGGCGAGGGTGCGCTCCGTGGCGTCCGTGGCCGCCTTCGCCGTGGCCAGCAGATCCGGCAGCGCCTCGGTCGGCCCATGCTCCGCGAGCGTGCGCAGCGCGGTCGTCCGGATCGACGCTTCCGGGTCCTTGAGGCCCGACCGCAGGGCCGGCAGTGCGCGCGCCCCGTCCATCCGTCCGGCGGCGCGCAGCAGCGTGGACCGCGAGGGCAGGGATGCCGCGGGGAGCAGGGCGAGAAGCTCATCGGCCACCCGGCCCGAGCATTGGCACCGCCCGGCGATGGCCGCGAGCGCGTCCGTGAGGGCCGCCCCTGTTTCGCCGTCGGAACCCCGGGCCATCAGGGCCACCAGCGGCGTGACGGAGGTCTCGTCGCCGACGGCGCCCACTCCCCCTATCGCGGCGAGCCTGAGGTCCGCCGACGGCGAGTCCGCCATCCGCAGCAGGGCGGGGGCCGCTGTCGCCTCGCGACGGAGGGCCAGGGCGCGCACGATCTCTTCCTGGCCAGCCGGCGTCTCGGTCGGCATCCGCGCAAGCAGGCCGGAGGCGACGTCGCCGCGCCGCAACCTCGCCAGGGCCGATCGGGCCGCTTCGCGCTCCGCGCCTCTGTTCTTCACCGCGCAATCCAGGAGCAGCGCAGCCGTCGAGGCATCCCCCATGTCGCCCAGCGCCTCGATCGCCGCCAGGCGAACCCGGAGATCGGGGTGACTCAGGCTCTGGCTCACGGCCGTCCACGGCGCGCCGCGATCGCGGCGCTGCGCGAGCAGGTGAATCAATGCAAGCCGCGCCTCCGGCGCGTCGGTCCCTCCAATCATTGCAGCAAGCGCGTCATTCACTTCCTGCCCCTGGATCAGAGGGGCCACGTGCAGGGCCGCCATCCGGGCGGCGGGGTCCGTTCCGACGATCGCGTTGGTCACGAACGCCGACGCCCGGCCGGCCGACGCGGCGGGCAGACCGCGGACATCGACGGCGCCGGCCCCCAGCAGCAACGCGCGAAACGCGGCGACTCTGACGTGCTCCGCTTCCGACGGCGCCGTCAGCACGCGGCAGATCTCTTCCGCTTCGCGGAATCGCTCCTCCGCAAGGGCCGTACCCGCGCAACGCAACAGACCATCGACGATCGCCGGCCGGAGGGCGGGCGGGGCGTCCGCCAATCGCGCGCGCAACGCCGCCCCGCACTCGGAGGTCGCGATCCTCCCGAGCGAACACGCGGCGGCGGCCGCCGTGTCCGGGTCCGGATCGGCCAGCAGTCTCGCCAGGTCCGGGACGGCCGCGCGCTCCCGGCGAAGACCGAGCGAATCGATGATCCCCTGGCGGACCGCGCTCGACGTCCCGCCCAGGGCCGCGCGCAACGCCTCGCCCGCCGCCGCATCGGACATCGACTCGAGGGCGTCGCGCGCGGCCTGGGCGGTCGCCTCTTCGGCCAGCAACGCCGCAAGGGCCGGGACGGCGTCGGCCGTCCCCATCTGCTTCAATCGCCCGCACGCGGCCTCCTTCTCCGCAACCGGTCGATCGGAACGGAGGACCTCGATCAGGGCGGGCTCCTCCCCCGTCGCCGCCCCTGTGGCAGGCAACCGCCCGACGGCAAGCGCCAGCGCAAGCCACGCGCCATGAGCAACGAAGCGCCCGGCGAGAGCGGGCCGCCGGCGTCCGCCGATCGCGTTTGGAGTTCGAGACTCGATGCTTGGAGTTTGAGATGAAAGTCGATCGTGAGTGCGGGAGGGTGGAAGCAGCACGCAAGACCCTGAGACCCGACCCCCGACAGCCGGGCTCTGAACTCTGAACCCTGAACTCCCGGGAGGAGTCCGAGGAAGAGGGGGAGTTGGGGTTGGAGGGGGAGGGAGAGGGAGGGACGGGATCATGGCTCAGGACCTCCAGGGGGGGCGGGTGGCGACGGACATCCAACGGTTCGCCTCTTCGTCATCGGGGAAGCGCTCCGCCACGGGGTCCCATTTCAACGGACGCTTGAGGCGGCAGGAGATGCCGCCGAGCAGCACGAGGCTCGCCGCCCGGTGGGCGGTCTCTTCGTCGCAGATGGTCTTCCGCCGCGTACGGATGCACTCCAGGAAGTTCGCGGCGTGACTGTCACTGCGATACAGGGCGGTCTCGCGGGGAGCGGGGCGGTTGGCCAGGAGGCTTGACGGATGAGCGGCGATCCCGTCGCGGTCGACCACGATCCGGCCCCGGGTTCCCACGAAACACGCGCCGCCGCTGATGCCGATCGCCTCGCCCGGATACGGCGCGCCGTGCATGCGGACTCCGCTCGCGAACCGGAAGACGGGGTGATCGTTCTCGTAGAGGATCTCCACCGGGCCGGTCCGGTCGGTGCCGTTCACCCACTGCGTGAAATCGTAGTGGTGCTGGGTCCAGTTGATGTCGCCGTACTGGAACCGGAACGTCCCCACGTTGCCGTCGTAGGGCAGCCACTGCGCCGGTCCGAGGAACAGATCCCAGTCGAGGTCATCGGGCGGCGGCTGCGGCTGGCCGCGCCCGCCGGGCCATTCATAGGTTCCGCCGGGGCGCCACGCGTAGATCTCCTTGAGTTCGCCGATCCGTCCGCTGTGGACCATCTCGCACGTGAAACGGAACTTGCTCGACCATTCCGACCGCTGCTGGGTGCCGGCCTGGTAGACACGGGCGTAGCGCCGCACCGCTTCGACCATCGCCCGGCCCTGCCGGATCGTGGGCGCGGAGGGCTTCTCGCAGTAGACATCCTTGCCCGCTTCGGCGGCGCGTATCGCCATCAGCGCATGCCAGTGCACGGGGCAGGCGATCACGACGGCATCGATGTCCTCGCGCGCCAGCAGCTCGCGGAAATCGCGGTAGGCCTCGCAGCCGCGGTAGTTGCCCTGCCCGAACCGCTCGGCATAGGCCTGGTTGACGCGATCGCGCGCCTGTTCGCGCCGTTCGCGCCGGATGTCGCACACGGCCATCACCTGCGCGTCCCCGCGCCCGGCGTAGCCGCCCGTGACGTGCGTCCACGCCCCGCCGAGCAGGTGACCGCCGCCCTGGGTCCCGACCCCGATGTGTCCCGTCCGGATGCGCTCGCTGGGCGCCAGCACGCCGCCGCGCCCGAGCGCCGAAGCGGGCACGATCAGCGGCGCCAGACCCGCCGCGAGACCGCCCCGCTTCAGGAACCCCCGCCGCGTCCACTTCTCCCGATGGTCTGATCTCATGAGGTCATCCTCCCATCCCCGTCTTCGCACGTCACGTCCCCGAGGTCAATCATCCCACACCGGCCTCATCACAAACCCATGTTGATACACCAGGCCACCGCTCCCGTCGATCCCTCGCCGCCGGCGCAACGGTGGACGTAGTCGGCCACGGCCTCGCTCCTGTAGTTGATGGCCTCGTCCGCCCCCGGTTCACGGGCGAGTCGCGCTTTCTCCTCGCCGCAACGAACAGGGCGGCGCTGGGCGGCGAGTGATTGGCGAGTCGGGCGCCGGTGTGGTCCGCCCTGGTAATGCGCAACCGGACGGCTCGTGTCGTGACAAGGCCTCCGTGATCCACTTGAAGTCGTTCTCGACATGCCGCGTGTTCCTCCCGAGCGGGAACTTCTCCAGCAGGTTGAAACCGCGCCGTCGGGAGACGTCGACCCTCTCACACCTCGCGAGGTGTGAGATGTCCGCCGCCGGGCCGTGGCACGTCAGGGTCGCCCTTATGCCCGCGATTTCTGCCCCCGTCGCCCTGCCCGATTTCACGGGAGTCCTCCCGTCCGCGCACCCGCCGCTCTGCCCGCGCCTTCGCCGCCATTCCCGTATGGGTGAACGCCCGGCCGGTGGACGACAGGGAGACCGCCCCTGCGGACACCCGTGCGCCGGACCCGCGGGTGCCGTGCCCTGGCATGCGCGGCGTTGGCGGACTCGCTACAGCTTCCATCCCTTCCGGTACGGCGGATCGAGGAACACGTTGGCTTCGGGGCAGTTGGTGAACCGCATGCTCTTCGCGTCGTACTGCAGCTTCTGCCCGGCCATGCGTATGGCGATCATGCCCAGCAGCCCCACCTCGCTCAGGGGGGCGCCGTAGTCGAAGGGTGAGCTGGACGGCCGACCCTCGCGGATCGCGTCGAGCCAGTCGCGGTAATGGCCGGCCTTGATCCGCGGGATCCTGGGCGCCGGGCGCTTGTATTCCTTCATCTTCGCTTCGGGGATGATCCGGCAGCCGCCGGCGCCATGCGAACCGTACATGATCTTCCCCCGATCACCGATCACCACGGCCCCGGTGTCGACGACCTGGGTTTCCTTGTCGAGTTCGTCCGGTCGCGGGATTGCGCACTGGCCGTCGAACCAGATCAACCTGACCGGCCCCCTCCGGCCCTTGGCGGGGAACTCGTAGGTGATCTTTGCTCCGGCGGGATAGAGATCCGCGTGTTTCTTCGGATCGTATCCGACCGTCTCGGCCTGGATGGAGACGGGCATGTCGAGATCGAGCGCCCAGAACACGGGATCCACCACGTGGCAGACCCAGTCGCCGATGGCCCCGGTGCCGTACGGAGTCCAGCCCCGCCAGTTCCAGGGGACGTAGGCCGGGTGATAGGGCCGTTCGGATACGGGGCCCTGCCAGAGGTCCCAGTCCAGCTCCTTCGGAACCTCGGGACGCTCCTTCTGCACCTGCTCAAGCTTGTTGATCTGGCAGTAGACCTCCTTGAAGGCCCCGCAGCCGGCGTGCACCTCGCTCACGTTGCCGATGGCGCCGTCCTGGATCCACTCGCAGAAAATGCGGATGGACTCGGACGAATGTCCCTGGTTCCCCATCTGGGTGATCAGTTTCCGCGTGTTGGCCTCCTTGCGCATCGCCCGCACCTCGGCGACGGAATGCGCCAGGGGCTTCTCGCAGAACACGTGTTTGCCGTGCTGCATGACCGCCATGACGGCGACCGCGTGCGTGTGGTCCGGCGTGCCGACGAGGACGGCGTCAATCTGATGGCCCATCTCGTCGAGCATCTTGCGGAAATCCTTGTAGCGCTTCGCCTGCGGGTGCTTGTTGAACGTGTCCGCGGCCCGGCGGTCATCGACATCGCACAGGGCCACGATGTTCTCGTCGGCCATGTTGCTCAGGTCGCCCGCCGGCTGCCCGCCGCAGCCGATGGCAGCGAGGTTGATCCTGCGGCTCGGGGGATTCTGGCCGCGCGCGCCCACGACATAATGCGGCACAACCTGGAAGGTGAACGCCGTGGCGGCAGCGGTCCTGAGAAACGCACGTCTCTTCATGGCAACTCCTGATGATTGGCCGTGATCCTAAGGCGGCGAGCCGCAACCCACGACCCGGTCCGCTCAACGCTTCTACTCCAGTCCATCCGTTCCTCCGTGCAATGGCGCCGCCTTCAGAGCCTGTTCCGCCGCCCTTCGCAACGGAGAACCCTCACGAGACCTCACACGCATCCGCTTGTCATGTTTCGGGGGGACAATCTAAGGCGGGCGCGCTCCGCGCTCAAGCCGGATTGTCGACACGTCCGATGGTCGCGGATGGGTGTCACGCGGGGGACCGTGTCCCGGCGCCGCGCATCGCGCGCTGACACGCGCCACACTTTGAAAAGTGTGCCGCAGGCAGTCTGAGGCGATTGACCCGACATCGGCGAGGACTCGCGTGTTAGAACGGCATTCGGGTCGCATTGAATCCGCGGCGGGATCCCTTCTTGTGCATGCAGCACGTTTCACACTTTCACAGGTGCGATGCAAAGGTCTCGCACGAGACCTTCATGTCGACCGTCCAGCCGGCGTTCCGCCCGCGTGCGCGGAGCAGGACAAACGTCATCGTCCGATCCGCCGGGTTGTCCGGACATGTGCCGGTGAAGATCTCGAAAGGCGCGGCCCCCGTCCCCTCGAAGACCAGGCGGCCTGCGAGATCGCGAAGACCGATCACGCATTCCACCCTTCCGCTGCAGGAACCGCGCTGCACATCCCTGAGCCATTCGTACCCTGACCCGTCGCGGGCGATTCCCGCCGGGGCCAGGGTCGCCGAGCAGCGGGTCAGATCCCCCCGGAAGTGGTAGAAGAGATCGTACGTGTGTTCGGCGTCGGACGCCGCCGTGATCCGGTCGCCGACCACGCCGTCCCGGCACGTCACCGTTCGCCGGATGTCTACGCCCGGGTAGGCTTCTCGCGCGCCGACCTCGACACGGTTGGTGGCGAATGACACCAGGACACCGCCGCGCGGCGCCTGCACCTTCCCGTCGACGACGAGGATGTTGTGGGCGGCGGGCGAGCGGTACCAGCGATTGAGCCGGATGCCGTAGCCGGAAGTGCCGAGGTCCGGCATGATCTCGCGGCCTTCCGAAAAGAAAAGGAGATTCGGGCGGTCGAGGTGTTCGTGACCGCCGCCGTGCGGCCCGTACTTTACGAGCATCTCCTGTCGGCCGTCGCGCAGGATGGCGTAGCCCACGTCGGGCAGCAGCGCGCTGCCCCGCGGAATGGGCGCGGGCGGGGGAAGACGGGCGGGACCGAACAAGAGGGCCTCGACAGCGTCGCGCGGCTGATCCCGATAGAACCACGCGAGCAGCCGCGGGATCTCGGCGTCGGCGGGCCAGAGCGCGGCCGCGCATTCGTAATAGCCGGCGTTCCCGGCGAGGCGGCCGCCCGCCCAGCCATCGTTGATCGCCGGCAGGATGAAGTCGCCGCAGGCGTAGTCCACCGGCGCCGAGAACATAAGACGGAACTTCTCCGTGCCCGACAGGTCCCGGCCCCGCGCCCGCAGGGCGAGATAGAAATCGCAGAGCGATCGCAGCGTGTAGAAGTGGTAGCCGATCGATCCCTCGTACCAGAACCCGTCCTCCTTCACGCCCTTCGCGATCTGCGCCTTGAGGCCGAAAGGACCGTCGACGGCCGCATCGACCCACCGCGGCTCGCCGCAGACCAGGCCGATCAGCCCCACGGCGGCATTGTGCCAGGAGTGGATGTTGTGAATCGCGCCGGTCTGCTTGTGGATGAACTCCGCTTCCGGCAGGAACAGCCGCCGCACGATGGCGTCGCGATCCTCCGGCGATAGCATGGGGTAGAGATCCCAGTAGGCCAGCGCGAGGTCCGCCATCGACGTCGCCTCGCACAGCGACTGCCCCATGATCCTCCCCCTGCCCGCGTGTCGGCCGTGCGGCTCGAAGCGATCCACGTTATGCGCGAACCACAGGAGCGTCCGGCGGCCATAGTCCGCGGCCGGGTCGTCGGCCGAAATCCGGCAGAGTACGCCGGCCAGTCGCGCGGCGCGGTGGATGCGCTTGTACGTCGCATCCATCCACGCCTCGTTGCGCCGCTCGTCCGCGTATTTCCCGCCGCACTTCGGGCACACGTGCTCCCGCGGCTTCGCCGGATCGTAGCGCAGCTTCGTGGCGTCCTTTTCGCAGTAGTAATCGTGCGCCCAGCCGGTCCGCCCGAATGGCGGCTCGGGGAACTCGCGCCGCGTGGAAGCGACGGTTTCACGAATCCCCCGGACCACGGCGCCCGCCCACTCCTCCCGTCCAGCCTTGTGTCGGACCGCCTCCCAGTCCACTCCGCGCGATCCGGGATCCGGAGCCGCCGCGGCCCAGAGCCCCATGCCGAGCGCTGCTTCCAGGGAAAGGATGAGCGAGAGCCCCCGGCTTCCAGTCTTCGGAAACTGCATCTGCGTTCCCCCGCCCCTCAGCCCGCGCCCGTGGCGCTGCTTCCCCAGCCCGGCCTGCCCTCCCCGGCGCCGGGCGCCGGGCCTATTCGAACAGCTCGCCGATCCAGGACCTCTGCGGCAGTTCCGCCAGCGCCTGGTCGACGGCATCGCGGACGTATTGCTCTTTCGGGTCCGTACAGCCGGCCTTGACGCGTCCGTAGATCCTGCGCGCCACACGCGCGCGACCTTTCGCCGCGAGGTTCTCCGCCAGCACGAGGCACGCCTTGACCGCCTGGATGCGGGCCCAACCCTGCGAGGCCATCGCTCCGACCGCAAGCTCCTCAGCCCCGGCATCGCCGATCTTCGCCAGGCCCCCTATCGCCGCGAGCCGCACCTCTTCCGATGCATCAACCGCCGCCGCGCGCAGCAGCCGGACCGAGCCCTCGTCTTTCAGCGCGCCAAGGGCCTGCACGGCCGCGAGCCGCGCCTGGCCGACGAGTTTCGGCCACGCCGCGCGAAACACCTGCGCCGCCCCGTCGCCGATGGCCTCCATCGCCGCGGCGGCATCCTCGAAGAGGTCGGCGTCCGACAGCGCCCGCCCCAACGCCTCCATCGAGCGGCGGGTGCCACACACGCGCAATTGCTGCAGAAGAAACCGCTGCACGCCCTTGGGCCGCGGCGCTCCGAGTTCCGCGAGCAGGGCGTCCTCGTAGGCCGCCCGGGCGGACACCTTCTCCGGACGTCCGACCCAGAGGGCCAGCACATGGAGCAGATACCGCGCGCGGTAGTCGGATCCGTCGTCGACGTCCTTCAGTCGTCCGACCAGCGCGGAAACCGCGGGCGCACCGGCGGCCAGGATGGATTCGAGCGCCGGCGAGATTTCCTCCCACGTCGGGCCGGTGAACTTGCCCTTCGACGGCTGCACGTGCAGGCGACCCGGCGGCGCCTGGTCCTTGACCGGTTCCGAATCGAGATCCGGAATGCTCTTCAACAGGGCGTCGATGTCGGGGATGTCGCTCATGGGGTCACCTCAGGGCTGGGAAGGGCGAGGAGATGGCGAATGGTTGATGGGGGATGGAGGATGGCCACTGGAGTTGGAGACCTGTTTCTTCATGGCATCACAGGCGCCAGGGGGCCCGCATCGGCTGACGGACGAAACGGTTGGCGATTTCATCGCCGATGATCTGCTCCTTCAGCGGATCGAACCTGATCCTGCGTCCCACGCGGATGGCAATGTTGGCCAGGTGCATCAGCGTGGCCGTGCGATGCGCCGCCTCGGCGTGCCCGCCGGCGGGCTTGCGCTGCTTGACGGCCTCGGCGAAGGTCAGCAGGGGTTCGGGGGCCGGCAGCGCATCGAAGGCCTTGCGCTGTTCTTCCGTCAGGTCTCCGCGGCTCACGCCCTTGGCCTTCTTCCGGCCGTAGGGCTCACCCCATTCGCCGGACTGCAGGACCAGCGTCAGGCCGTCGGCATACGTCATTTCCACCCAGCCCCACATGCCCGTCACCTCCGGATGCGGCGGCGGGGCATAGGCCTCGATCTCGACGGGGGCCGTGTGGTCCTTGCCGTAGGTCCAGGTGACCGGATCGAGGAGGTGCTGGCCCATGTCGGCCAGCCCGCCGCCCTCGTAGTCCCAGTACCAGCGGTGGGTGCCGCCGTGCCGCGGACCGACGAACGGCTTGAGAGGCGAGGGACCGCAGTACATGTTCCAGTCGAGGTTCGGGGGCACCGGGCCGGGCGCCAGATCGACACGCCCGCTCCATTCCTTCACCTTCAGACCGCCCTCGAAGACAAGGACTCCCTTGCAGGGATTCAGCAGCCCGCTGAGCATGAGTTTGCGCTTCTCGACGTTGCCGGCGTTCTGGCTGGCGCCGAAACGCCCGAACGTCCCGACCTGGAAGATCCGGCGGTAGCGCTTGAACGCCTCGACCACGGCGCGCCCCTCGGCGATCGTGCGCGTCATGGGCTTCTCGCAGATCACGTCCTTGCCGGCCTCCGCGCACGCGATGGAGATCAGCGCATGCCAGTGCGGCGGGGTGGCGATCGCGACCACGTCGATGTCCTTACGTTCCAGCACGCGGCGGAAATCGGTGTAGTAGGTCTTGTTGTCCGCCTTGTCCTTGAACCGCACGTCGCACCACGCGCGCTGCTCGACCTCGAGCCCCTTGCACAGCTCACCGAACGTCCCCGGTCCTCGTCCTCCGCATCCGATCAAAGCCCCCCCGAGCTTCTCGCTCGGCGGGGTCTGCCCCTGCCCGCCCAGAACGCGGCGGGGGACGATGCTGAACACCCCGACGGCGAGGGTGGACTGCTGGAGAAACCGGCGTCGACTGACGGACCCACATGTCTTCCGCATACTGATCCTCCGCGCTGCACCTGGCCGGCGACCTTACTCCGAGGGCCGCGGCAACCGCAACCAAAACCCACCGTCGAAGGCGGGGCGATTTGCGGCCGACGCTTCCCGCTTGATCAGGACTCCGCGAGTGAAGCCCCTGCGCGGGCGAAGGCCCGAGTCGCGCAGGCCTCGTCTCTAAGGCGGCGAGCCGCAACCCAACGGTCCTTGCCGCTCAATGCTCTCACTCCAATCCGTCCGTCCCTCCGTGCAACCGCGCCGCCTTCTGAGATGGTTCCGCCGCCCTTCGCAACGGAGAACCGTCACGCAGAACATCCTACGCATCTGCGTATCATGTCTTAGCGGAACAGTCTATCCGGCGGCGCTAGCCGTTCTTCTTCGCAAACTCGTCCATGAAGGCGATCAAGGCATCGATGCCCTCGGGCGGGAAGGCGTTGTAGATCGAGGCGCGGATGCCGCCGACCGAGCGGTGCCCCTTGAGCTGTTTCATGCCCTTCGCGGAGGCTTCCTTGCAGAACGCCTCGTCCAGTGGCTCGCTGGGGGTGCGGAAGGTCACGTTCATGTCCGACCGCCACGCCGTCTCGGCCGTGCCCTTGTAGAATCCCGACGCGTCGATGGCCGCATACAGCTTCGCCGCCTTCTCGCGGTTCCGCTTCTCCATCGCGTCGAGGCCGCCGTGGCTGATCATCCACCGGGTCGTCAGCATGAGCATGTAGATGGAGAAACACGGCGGCGTGTTGTAGAGCGAGTTCTCCTCCAGGTGGGTCTTGTAGCGGAAGAACACCGGCACGGTCTCCGGCGCCTTCTCCGCCAGGTCCTTTCGGAGGATCACCACGGCCAGCCCCGCCGGGCCGAGGTTCTTCTGCGCGCCGGCGTAGATGAGGCCGAAGGGCTTGAGGTCGAAACGCCGCGACAGCATGTCGGAGGACATGTCGGCCACCAGCGGCGAGTCGAGCGCCGGGAAGGTCTTCATCTGCGTGCCCGCGATCGTCTCGTTGGAGGTCACGTGGACGTACGCCGCGCCGGGCGTCAGCTTCCACGCCGAAGGATCCGCCATGCGAGTCGGGATGTCCTTGGCGGTATCGGCCGCCACGTTGACCTTGCCGGCGATCTTGCCCTCCTTGATCGCCTTCGAGGCCCAGGCGCCGGAGTTGACGTAGTCCGCGGTCTGGCCGGCCCCGAGCAGGTTCATCGGCACCATGGCGAACTGCTGGCTGGCGCCGCCCTGCAGCAGCAGCACCGCGTACTCCTCGGGAAGCGAGAGGATCCGGCGGATGTTCTCGATCGCCTCCTTGTGGATCGCGTCGTAGTCCTTGCCCCGGTGGCTCATCTCCATCACGGACATGCCCGAGCCCTTGAAATCGACCAGATCCGCCTGGGCCTCCTTCAAGACGTCCTCCGGCAGTACGGCCGGACCTGCTCCGAAGTTGTACACGCGGCTCATGTGCTCCTCCTGGTTGAGTTTCTCATTGCCCTAGGGACCATGGCTCGTACTCTTAGCAGCATCGCGACAGCGCTTCAAGAACTGAGAGCAGGAGATGGTCATGAACGCGATCGCCCGTTTCTTCCGCCTTGAGGAATCCGGCACCACCCTGCGAACGGAGGTCCTCGCGGGCCTGACGACGTTTCTGACGATGTCGTACATCCTCTTCGTGCAGCCGGCGGTCCTGTGCACGGACTTCGCCGGGAAGCCCACCGGCATGGACGCCGGCGCCGTGCTGCTCGCCACGGCCGTGGCCTCGGCGGCGGCGACGATGATCATGGGCTTCTACGCCCGTCTGCCGATCGCCCTGGCGCCTGGCATGGGGGAGAATTTCTTTTTCGTGACCGTCGTGGTGGCCCTGACGGACATGGGCGTGGCCGACGCCTGGAAGGCCGCGCTCGCCATTGTCTTCCTTTCCGGCTGCACCTTCCTCGCCCTGTCCGTCCTCCGCGTCCGGGAGGCGATCATCGACGGCATCAGCCCCTCGATGTGTGCCGGCATCGCGGCGGGCATCGGCCTTTTCATCGCCTTCATCGGTCTCAAGAACGCCGGCGTGATTGCCGGCGCGCCGGGCACGCTGGTGACCTTGAACGTGCAGATCGACCCCGCCGCCCTGGCCGTGTTCGCGACCGGACTCGTCGCGGCCGCCGCCCTCCAGGCCCATCGGGTCCGCGGGGCCATTCTGTGGGGCATCCTCGCCGCGGCCGCCCTGGCGCTGGTCCTGGGCAAGACGCGTTTCACCGGGGCCTTCGGCCTTCCGCAGATCCGCACGTCCGCGATCGGGCGGATGGACTTCGGCGCCGCCCTGGCGCTCAGGTGCATCCCCTTCGTCGTCGTCTTCCTGTTCATGGATCTGTTCGACACGGTGGGCACACTGGTGGGCGTGACCACCCAGGCCGGCCTGATGAAGAACGGCCGCATCCCGCGGGCGACCCGCGCCCTGTTCTCCGACGCGGTGGGCACCGTCGTCGGCGCCGCGATGGGGACCAGCACCGTCACCAGCTACATCGAGAGCGCGACCGGTGTGCAGCAGGGCGGGCGAACGGGGCTGACCGCGATCGTGACGGCGCTGCTGTTTCTTGCCGCGCTGGCTTTCAGCCCGCTGATCGGGATGGTCGGCCAGTACCCTCCCATCACCGCCCCCGCTCTCGTGCTGGTCGGGACGATGATGATGGCCAACGCGGCGCGCATCCGGTGGGACGATTTCAGCGAGGCCGTCCCG
Source organism: uncultured Verrucomicrobiota bacterium (assembly GCA_964610105.1). Classification (GTDB taxonomy): domain Bacteria; phylum Verrucomicrobiota; class Kiritimatiellia; order PWTM01; family PWTM01; genus CAZSUU01. The sequence goes on from CAZSUU010000044.1 coordinate 32,085, forward strand.
GCCTTTCTTGTCATGGTCGGCATCCCGCTCTGCTTCTCCATCGCCGACGGTCTCGCCTTCGGCTTCATCGGCTACCCGGTGCTCAAGCTCCTTGCCGGCCGGTTCCGCGAGGTGAAGTGGCCCATGTACGTGGTGGCGGTCGCAATGGCCCTGTACCTCGGCCTCGTGCGGGCGCAGCTGTGAGCCACGCCTTCCCGCCGGGTCGGATGACCGGTGTCCGGGGCTCCAGACACAAACCCCGCCCCGCGCAAGGCGGGACGGGGTTCTGCGACCGCCGGCGACGGAGGCCGTCTCAGGCCAGCTTGGCCTTGGCGATGCCGACGATGCCGGCGAAGCCCTGCGGATCGTGGATGGCGATCTCGGAGAGCATCTTGCGGTTCAGCTCCACACCGGCCCGGGTCAATCCCTCGATCAGGCGGCTGTAGGTCAGCCCGAGCGGCCGGCACGCGGCGCCGATGCGGATGGTCCACAGGCGGCGGTAGTCGCGTTTCTTGACCCTGCGGTGCTTGGTCGCCTGGGCGCGGGCACGGTCGACGGACTCCGTGGCCGTGCGGAAGAGGCGGCTGCGGCCGCCGTGGAAGCCCCGCGCGAGGCGCAGGCGCTTGCGGCGGCGTTCACGGGAAGCGGCGGCGTTGGTGGTTCTGGACATGGCAGATCTCCTGTTTCGATCGTTCGTCGGCGCCTATCGCGGGATCTGGGAGGCAATGCGGCGCAGATCCGCGCCCGACACGAGAGTGCCCTTGCGCAGCTGGCGCTTGCGCTTGCTGCTCTTGCCGCTCAGCAGATGGCCCATGCCCGCACAGGGCCGCTTGATCTTCCCGCCGGCCGTGCGCTTGAACCGCTTGGCCACACATTTCCTGGTCTTCTGTTTCGGCATGACTGCCCCTTCCCGGCCCGCGGATGCCCCCGGGCAATGCCGGGGCCGTGTTCGCTGTCGAAAGCGCGCACTTCTAGTGAAAGCGCGCCGCTTTGTCCAGCCTTTTCAGCGGCGTGAAACCGGCCGGGATGGCCCGCGCGGACCGTGCGGATCGGAGTCTGCACACTGCGGCTTCCCGAGCCGGAGGACGAGTTGGAGTTGGAGTTGACGCCGATTTGCGGTATGTCTGGCGCCGGGCATATGAGCCTGGTCGGCCGCATAGGACGTCGCATGATCGACGGATGGCGAAGGCACCGTTACCTGGTGGCGGTATCGTCGATGGTCGTCGCCCTCGCCCTCCGGCCCCGCCACTGGCCGCGCACGGTGCGGGCGGTGCTGGCGCGTCAGGTTCTGTTCACGGGGATCGACGCCGTGGGACTCATCGCCATCCTGGCGCTGATTGCGGGGCTCTCGGTGGTCCTGCAAACGCAGGTCTGGCTGACGCGGTTCGGCCAGTCGGCCCTCATCGGGCCGATCCTCGTCGCCGTGATCGTGCGCGAGATCGGGCCGGTGCTGGTGAACTTCGCCGTGATCGGCCGGAGCGGGACGGCGATCGCGTCGGAGCTCTCGACGATGCGGGTGCAGGGGGAGATCCGCCTTCTGGACGCCCTGGGACTCGATGCGATGACCTACCTCGTGCTTCCGCGCGGCATCGGCGTGGCGATCTCGGTCTTCTGCCTCACCGTGGCCTTCGTGCTGTTCTCCTTCGTCAGCGGGTATCTGGGGGGGCTCCTGATGGGCGCCGACGTCGGATTGCCCGGGGTGTTTGTCAACAGCGTCCTGAAGGCTATCACGCCCGCCGATGTGTGCAATCTGGTGGCCAAGACCCTGATCCCCGGTCTGCTGACGGGCGTGATCTGCAGCACGGAGGGGCTCAGCGTTCGCGGGGCCTTGACGGAGGTTCCGCAGGCGGCGACGCGCGGCGTCGTCCGGTCGGTAACCGCTCTGTTCTTCGTATCCGTCCTGGTGTCGCTGGTGACCTACCTATGAACCGGGCATCACCCATCCTGGACGCGCAGGACATGACCCTCGCCTCGTGGGAACCGACGGCCCCGCCGATCGTGCGCGACGCGACGTTCGCGATCGGCCCCGGCCAGGTCGCGCTGATCGAGGGGCTTGCCTCCCGCGCGTCGGAACGATGGGCCCATGCCCTGAGCGGACTGGAGCCGCCCGACGCGGGCGCCGTGCGTTTCGAGGGGCGGCCGTGGGAGGCGCTCACCCCGTACGAGGCGGCGGCGGCCCGCGCGCTCCGCCTGGGCCGCGTCTTCGCCGGAACCGCGTGGCTCAGCAACCTGGACGTGAGCGAGAACATCACCCTTCCGGCTCGCCATTTCACGAACCGTCCCGAGGCGGAACTCCTCGATGCCGCCGGGCGGCTCGCGCGGAGCCTGGGCCTCGGCGGCGTGCCGGACGGACGGCCGGCCTGGGTGGACGAACGCGAGCTCCAGCTCGCCCAGTGGACGCGGGCGCTGCTGAACCGGCCCGTGCTGCTTCTGCTCGAGCATCCGCTCGCCCATCTCCGGGCCGACGATGTCACGCGCGTGATGGAGATCCTGCAGGGCGTCCGCCGCGAGGGGACAGGGGGCGTCTGGCTGACGCCCGGCGCGGACGACGCGCTGGTCGGGATGCTGCGGCCGGACTGCCGCTTTCGGGTATCCGAGGGGCGATGGCTGCAGGTGGACCTGCCCGACCATGGGCCGCGGGCGGACGGGTCGGTGTCCGCGTCCTCTCTCCCCTCGCCGGTCCGATCCCCACCGCCTTCGCCGTCGAACGACTCCGCCCTGAGACCTCCCGGCAGGGCACGTGCATGAGGTGAGCCCATGGCCAACACGCCGTTCAAGTTCCGGTACGTGAATGAGATCGTCGGGACCTTCGTCATCCTCGTGGTGGCGCTCCTGGTCGCGGGGGTGGTGCTGGTCGGCCGCGCCCAGAAGTGGTTCGCCCCGCAGCGCGAACTGCGCGTCGCCTTCCCGGCCGAAGGTACGCTGGGCCTGCAGAAGGGATCGGAGATCTTCATCCTCGGCGCGCGCGCCGGACTGGTCCACGAGATCACCGTCGGCGACGACGGCCGCATGCTCGGCCTGCTGCGCATCGATCACGAATACGGGCGGTTCATCCGCACCGACACGACGGCGGTGGTGAAGAAGAAGTTCGGGGTGGCCGGCGACGCGTACATCGACATCATGACCGGCACAGGGGAACCGCTGCCTCTCGATCCCGCGCCGGTCCTGCCGATCAAGAAGGACACGGAATTGCTCGAGATCGTGCAGATGGTCGTCGAGCAGGTGCAGTCGGCGGTGCTCCCCGCGCTGGAGGAGATGCAGAACACGCTCGCGGAGTACCGCGGATTGGCCGAGGATCTGCGCAAGCCGGAGGGCAACCTCCAGCAGGCGCTGGCGAAGCTCGGGGCGACGATCGAGGAGGTGCAGAAGACCGTCGCCGGCCTGAACCGGGGAGAAGGCACGGCGGGGAAGGTCCTGCGCGACACGGCGCTGCACGACGAGACCAAGAAGATACTCGAACAGGTCAACCAGCTCCTGGCCCAGGTTCGGGACACGATGAAGCGGGTCGATGCGATCGCCGACGACGTCAAGCGCGCGACGGCGCCCCTGCCGGACGTGGCCGGCACCGTGCAGGGGGAGATGAAGGACGTGCCGGGCCTGGTCCGGCAGACGCAGGGAACCCTGCGGGAGGCGGAGATGACGCTCGCCGCCGCGCAGCGGCACTGGTTGCTCCGCCGGTACGCGACCCGGGAGCGGCCGCTCGACGCGATCCCGGTCAATGCCGTGGGGCAGCCGGAAGGAGGGGGGAAGTGAGCTACGGGTCCAGGATGGCCGATACGCAGTTCCGTTCCGTCCTCCGTCTTCCGTCCGGACCACGGGTACGGGCCCTGGGGCGGGGCCTGCTGGCCGCGTGGATCGTGGCCGGATCCGGATGTCGGACGACGCCGCCGGAGGCCCTGACGGCGGACGCGCGGCTCATCGGGTACGCCGCGGCGGGACGGCGCGCCCGCGACGACGGCGCGCCGGACAAGGCGGCCGGGCAGTACCGGCTGGCCCTGGAACGGGCCCGGGCGCTGGACGACGCGGCCGCGCTGGCGGTCATGGGCCAGAACCTCGGCGCCTGCCTCATCGAGTCGGGGCGCGCCGCCGAGGCGGAGTCCGTCCTCGGCGAGGCCCGCGCCGCCGCGCGCCGCGCGGGGAAGAGCGAATCGGGCCTCGTTCTCTTGCAGGGTCGCGCCGCCCTCGCGGCGGGAAGACCGAAGGACGCGGTCCGTCTCGCGGGAGAGGCCGTCGCGGGCGAGGCCCCGCCCCGCGGCCTGCGCGCGGGCGCCGCCCTTCTGCGCGCCGAGGCGCATGCGGCGCTCGGCGATCGAGGCGCGGCAGGGACGGCCCTGGCCGAGGCGGCCCAGGGGATCCGCGCCGATTCGCCGCCGGCGATGCGGGCCCGCCTGGCGGCCGTCGAGGGATGGGCGGCGCTGGAGGATGGCGATCCGGCGGCGGCCGCCAACGCCCTGGAGGGCGAAGCCGCCGCCTGGCGGGAGGCGGGTGCGGCCGGCCACGTGGCGGCGGCCCTCGCCCGCGCCGCCGACGCGGCGGCGCAGGCGGCGGACTCCCCGCGCGCCGCGCGGCTTCATTACCGCTCGGCCGCGGCATGGTCCGGCGGCGGGGACTTCCCGCGGGCGCAGACGCAGATCCGGCGGGCGCGCGAGCGGATGCCCGCGGCCGACGAGGCCCTGCGCGCCTTGCTCGACGCGCTGCAGGGCGAGCTCGACCGGGCGGCGGCCGCGAAATGAACCGGCTCCTCCGGCGTCTGATCGGGATCGTGACGGGGACGGTGATCGTCGCAGGGGTGGCCGGGATGTCCGGGTGCGTCAGCCACATGTTCTACTACCCCGACCGTGTCGATTACGGCACGCCGGCCGGGGAGGGATTGGCGTTTGAAGACGTCTTCTTCGCCAGCCGCGACGGAACGCGCCTGCACGGCTGGTGGGTTCCCGCCGCGGGCGCGGCGACTGGAACGGTCGTGCATTTCCACGGCAACGCGCAGAATCTCAGCGCGCACTGGGGATTCGTGGACTGGCTGCCGGCGCGGGGCTTCAACGTCTTCGTGTTTGACTACCGCGGCTACGGACGTTCGGACGGGAGGCCCGGCCGCCAGGGGGTGTACGAGGACTCCGTGGCCGCGCTGGCCTGCGTGCTCGGACGGTCCGGCGTGGATCGGCGTCGCGTGGTGGTGCTGGGACAGAGCCTGGGGGGAGCGCAGGCGTTGGCGGTGCTGGGGCGCGAGGGCACGCAGGGGGTGAAGGCCGTGGCGATCGATTCCTCCTTCTACTCCTACCGCAGCATTGTGCGCGACAAGATCCGCGAGATGCCGCTGCTGGGGTGGTTTCGGTGGCCCCTGTCGTGGCTGGTGATTGGCGACCGGTACAGTCCCGGCCCCGTAGCCGACCGCATCTCGCCGGTTCCGCTTCTGCTCCTGCACGGCACGGCGGACGAGGTCATCCCGCCGCATCACTCGCAGTGGATCTTCGACCGCGCGCGCGAGCCCAAGACGCTCCTCTGGATCGAGGGCGCGCCCCACACCGACGCCCTGATGGACGAGAAGGGGCCGTGGCGGCAGAGGTTGGTGGACTTCTTCCTGCACGCCCTCTCGGAAGCATAACGCGCCGCCGGGCCTCCGGCCGGGTGGAGTTCCGTGGCGCGTACGCCGCCTCACTCCTGCACGATCCGGAAGAACTGCCGGGGCAGATCAGACGGGGGAAGCCGCACGGTATGGAGGGTCTCCGCCGTGGCGATCACCCGCGCCGCGGGCGCCCAGGAAGGCGGCAGGATGTGGGCGCTGCTCTCCACCTGGTACAGGCGACCGCTGACCGCCGCCCACGACAGATCGACGCCCTCCACGCCCCGGCGCATCTCGCGTATGTCGGGCCGCGGGAACGCCGCGTCGGTGGTCAGGCCGTGCACATCGGTCAGGTGACGCATCCAGACGGCTCGACCGCCGCCCCGTCCCTGCGCGTAGAAAGGCACCTCGGCCGCCGTGTGCCAGTTGGTGGCCCATGTCACGCCGGGCAGGAAGCCCGCGCCGTGGTCGGCGACCACGCTCAGGCCGCCGGTCTCGTGGTCGGCCGTCACCAGGACGAGGGTGTCATCCCTTCCGGCCGCCCACTCCATGACGATCCGCACAGCGTGCTCGAACTCGACCATCTCGCCAAGGCATCTGGGCAGATCGTTTCCATGGCAGGCATGATCGATTCGTCCGCCCTCGATCATGAGGAAGAGCCCGTCCGGGCCGTCGTCCAGAATGTCGAGCGCGGTGCGCGTCATCTCGGACAGGTGAGGCAGGGTGCCCAGGCCGTCGTGCTCGTAGGGCATGCACGTCGATCCGAACAGACCGCACAATCGCTCGGTGACCGTCGGATCGACCCAGAGCATGTGAAGGCGGTTGGTCACGACGAGATAGCCGGCCGCGGCGGCCGATTCGGGCGTGAGAACGCCGGCGCCGCCTCCCAGCAGGACATGGGGACGGCTCTGCTCCAGGTAGTGGCGCGCGATTCCGGCCACGTCAAAGCGGGAAGCGACGTGCGCCCCGAAGGCAGCGGGGGTGGCATCGGTGAGAGAGGTGGTCGTGACCAGGCCCGTGCGGCGCCCGTGGGCGCCGTGGAGTTCGAGCGAGGTCTGCAGGGGCCGCCCGTCGCCCGGGATCTGGACGCTCAGGACCGCGTTGGCCACGCGGCGCCCCGTCGCCATCGCGGTCCCCGCGGCGGCGGAGTCGGTGACGGGCGATCCGACGCAGGCGGTGGACAGCCATCCCGTCACCGCGAACTGCTCGAAGATCAGCGGCCGGCCGAGCCATGCGCGGGCGGCCTGCACCTGTCCCGAGCCCATGCCATCCCCTATGCACAACACCACGTTCCGCGGCAGGGGCTCGATGGCGCCGGCGACCGCCCCGCAGGCGGTCCACACCGCGGCCGCCCGTGCCGCCCACGGCGCGCCGCGCCTCGCCCGGAAAGACCGGCGGCTTTTCATTTGCCTTGCCGCGATCATGCGACTAAAGTGACTTAGCAACGTTGAGGATCGCCTATGTTCCGCTCCGAATCAAGTCGCCCACGAACGGCCCTGCGGCTGAACCGACCCGCCTCCGCATTCACCCTGGTCGAGCTGCTGGTGGTGGTGGCCATCATCGCGCTGATCGTCATGCTCGCCATGCCCGCCCTGGGCAACGCGTGGGCGAAGGCCAAGCGGGTCAAGTGCCTGAACAACCTCAAGCAGATGCACGGGACGGCCATCAACTACGCGACGGATCACCAGATGACCATGCCCCGGGCCAATCCCGACAACCCCTGCACGTTCGACCTGCCCGTCGCCCGCGACATCGACAACTGGCTGAAGGCGGCCGGGATCTCCTCGAATGTCTTCTATTGCCCCACGATCGAGGGGGGCGTGGGCGTGGCCGGCGGGGCCGCCCGCAAATCGGACCGCTGGCTGATCAACAACGGCTACAACGAGTGTAACATCGGGTACTTCTATGTCGTTACGCCGGATCTGGTGGACTCGACGAACAAGTTCACCCCGGGCCCGCATGGGGGATGGACGAATGTGCCCGTCACGGTGACCATGCTGAACCGCGGATACCTGCTGGGAGGCGACGTTTGCGCGTCCCTTGGACGCGGGTCGGGACAGAACGGCCTCGAGCAGAAGCTGTGGCAGGAGTTTCCCCATGACGGACCGGGCCGTCCGCGGGTTTCGAATGTCTGTTTTGGCGACGGCAGCGTGGAGGTCCGGCCGAGAGAAGCGCTCCGCAAGCGCTACGAGTACATCGCAGCGTCCACGCTCTACTGGTGAAGCCTTAAAAAGAACAACCCGTCGCAGATCGGATCCGCGACGGGTTGGGAAATAAGCCCCGGCAACGTGCTACTCTCCCGTAGCCTGTCGCTACAGTACCATCGCCGCTGGGAGTCTTTACGGCCGTGTTCGGAATGGGAACGGGTGTGATCCTCCCGCCATGGTCACCGGGAAAAAATCGAATTGCACGAATGGGGCCGGGGCTCTCCGTCGCCGGAGAGCGCCCGGCAAAGCATAAGGTCAAGCCGCACGGCCGATTAGTACCGGTCAGCACACGTGTCGCCACGTTTACACTTCCGGCCTATCAAGGTTGTGGTCTTCAACCGGCCTTCAGACTCCTTGCGGAGTGGGAGATCCTATCTTGGGGGGGGCTTGGCGCTTAGATGCTTTCAGCGCTTATCCTTTCCGCACATAGCTACCCGGCAATGCCGCTGGCGCGACAACCGGAACACCATAGGTGCGTAGTTCCCGGTCCTCTCGTACTAAGGAACTTTCCCCTCAAATCTCCTGCGCCCACAGAGGATAAGGACCAAACTGTCTCACGACGTTTTGAACCCAGCTCGCGTACCGCTTTAATGGGCGAACAGCCCAACCCTTGGGACCTTCTCCAGCCCCAGGATGCGATGAGCCGACATCGAGGTGCCAAACCGCCGCGTCGATGTGGACTCTTGGCGGCGATCAGCCTGTTATCCCCGGAGTACCTTTTGTCCGTTGAGCGATGGCGCTACCACGAGCAACCACCGGATCACTTAGCCCTGCTTTCGCACCTGCTCGACTTGTGGGTCTCGCAGTCAGGCTTCCTTATACCTATACGCTCTACACACGATTGCCGACCGTGTTGAGGAAACCTTCGGGCTCCTCCGTTACTGTTTGGGAGGAAACCGCCCCAGTCAAACTGACCCTCTGACACTGTTCCCGGCCCGGATCACGGGCACAGGTTAGAATGCCGGTGCCTCGAAACTGGTATTTCACTGTTGACTCCACCACCCCTGACGAGATGGCTTCACCGTCTCCCAGCTATGCTACATACGAAGAACCAGAATCCAATATCAGATTACAGTTAAGGTTCACAGGGTCTTTCCGTCCTTCTGCGGGTATCCGGCATTTGCACCGGAATTACAATTTCACCGAGATCCTCGTTGAGACAGCGCTCAGATCGTTACACGATTCGTGCAGGTCGGAACTTACCCGACAAGGAATTTCGCTACCTTAGGACCGTTATAGTTACGGCCGACATTCACGGGGGCTTCGGGTCAGAGCTTCGCCTTGCGGCTAACCCCTTGCCTTAACCTTTCCGCATTGGTCACGTGTCACACCCTATACATCGTCTTGCGACTTAGCAGAGTGCTGTGTTTTTGATAAACAGTCGCCTGAGCTCATTCACTGCGGCTCCCGAGAGCTTCGATGTTACTCTGACCCAAGGGAGCACCCCTTCTTCCGAAGTTACGGGGCTAGATTGCCGAGTTCCTTAACGAGGTTTCTCTCGCGCGCCTGGGTATATTCTACCCTCCCACCTGTGTCGGTTTCAGATACGGTCGCCTGTCCGGCTAACTAGCGAGGTTTTTCTTGGCAGCGTGGTATCAACCGATCTCCATCGTCCGTGGACTCCGGATCCCATCACCTTTCGAGGTTGCCCCGGTGGATTTGCCTGCCGGAACCCTCTACGGGCTTGGACCGTCACTTCCAATCGACGGCCGGTCTAACCTCCTGCGTCACCCCTAGTTCAAGCGCCGGACCGACGGTACAGGAATATTGAACCTGTTTCCCATCAGCTACGCCTTTCGGCCTCACCTAAGGGGCCGACTAACCCTGGGCGGACGAACCTTCCCCAGGAAATCTTGGGATTTCGGCGGACGGGATTCGCACCCGTCTTATCGTTACTCATGTCCGCATAATCACTTCCATGCGGTCCACGGAGCCTCACGGCACCGCTTCGCTCCGCATGCAACGCTCCTCTACCATCCTGCTTGCGCAGGATCCGCGGTTTCGGCATCTGGCTTAGTCCCGATCATTTATGGCGCGAGATCACTAGACTGGTCAGCTGTTACGCACTGTTTAAATGATGGCTGCCTCTAAGCCAACATCCCAGCTGTTTACGCAATCTCACATCCTTGCGCACTTAGCCAAATTTGGGGGCCTTAACCGGCGGTCTGGGCTATTTCCCTCTCGACTATGAAGCTTATCCCCCACAGTCTCACTCCGCACGTGACGTCGACGGCATTCGGAGTTTGATTGGCTTCGGTATCCCGGTAAGGACCCTAGACCATTCAGTGCTCTACCTCCATCAGACGCATTCGTGCAGGCTATCCCTAAAGATATTTCGAGGAGAACCAGCTATCACCGAGTTTGTTAAGTCTTTCGCTCCGACCCACAGCTCATCCAAGGCTTTTTCAACAGCCACTGGTTCGGTCCTTCACCCGGTGTTACCCGGGCTTCAACCTGGCCATGGGTAGCTCACTCGGCTTCGGGTCTGCCGCACGTGACTTGTCGCGCTATTCACACTCGCTTTCGCTTCGGCTCCTCCGCTCGCGCGGATTAACCTTGCCACGTATGGCAACTCGCGGACTCATTATGCAAAAGGCAAGCCGCCATCCCGCCGAAGCGGGACTACGACACCTTGTAAGCACACGGTTGCAGGTACTATTTCACTCCCCTATCAGGGGTTCTTTTCACCTTTCCCTCACGGTACTTGTTCACTATCGGTCATCGAGTAGTATTTAGCCTTGGAAGGTGGGCCTCCCGGATTCGAGCAAGGTTTCACGTGTCCCGCTCTACTTGGGATACCTCTAGGGCGGGTCAGGGTTTCGCGCACGGGCCTATCACCCTCTGTGGAGGAACTTTCCAGATCCTTACGCTACCCCTTCCCATCCCATATCGAGGTCCCGCAACCCCGTCCGGCAAGCCGGACGGTTTAGGCTGTTCCCCTTTCGCTCGCCACTACTGAGGGAATCGCTTCGCTTTCTTTTCCTGAGGGTACTGAGATGTTTCACTTCCCCTCGTTCGCCCTGACGGCCTATGGATTCAACCGCCAGTTCTCCGGTATTACCCGGAGAGGGTTTTCCCATTCGGAGATCCCCGGATCAATGCGTGCTTGCCGCTCCCCGAGGCTTATCGCAGCTTACCACGTCCTTCATCGCCTCTCGATGCCAAGGCATTCACCGCGTGCCCATAATAGCTTGACCAAAAATTGGTCAGCGTCACTGAATCTTCAGTGAAGTTGCTTTGTTACCCCATTCTATGCAATTGTCAAAGAACCGACCGCCCGAAGGCGGAAATCGATTGTATCGCGTGACGTTGCCGACCGGCGCGCCGCCCGCCGCAAAGGGCCGGCCCGCGCTGGTGGGCGTGACTGGAATCGAACCAGTGACCTCGTCCTTATCAGGGACGCGCTCTAACCAACTGAGCTACACGCCCATCGCACTGCCGACCGCCGATGGCTGATCTCCGACTGTGTCCCGTCCAATCGTCAATCGCACGTCGGCCATCGCCAATCCTGTTGGTGGAGGCAACCGGGTTCGAACCGGTGACCCCAAGCTTGCAAAGCTTGTGCTCTTCCAACTGAGCTATGCCCCCGGTGAAATGGTCGATCGCCCGCCCCCGTCGCGAATGGCCTTCACGCCGACAGCCGGGCAATGCCCATTCCGGCGGGTAGACCACCGGCGGGGCGAAGGACACCCGTCCCGCCCCGATCCAGACCTGGCCGGCCCTCGGGCCGGCCGTCCGCCACGCGTTGAACAGTGCAAGACATCGCTTCGGATCAGAAATGATGCGACCTGCCGGTCGTGCCTGCACTCCGGTTTCCCGAAGTGGTTATCTCTCCAGCGGTCTACCGTCCGTATCCTGCCTCCGCGGTCACCCGCGAACGCAGGACGGCGTCCGGCCGATCCTGGATGCTCCTTAGAAAGGAGGTGATCCAGCCGCAGGTTCCCCTACGGCTACCTTGTTACGACTTCATCCCAATCACCAATCACACCTTAGGCACCTATCCCCCTTGCGGGTTGAGTCGGCGACATCGGGTGCAATCGGCTTTCATGATGTGACGGGCGGTGTGTACAAGGCCCGGGAACGTATTCACGGC
>CAZSUU010000045.1:0-43798 GCA_964610105.1 uncultured Verrucomicrobiota bacterium
ATCGGCCTCCGCCATCGAGCCACTGCCGCCGCCCGGCCGCGGAAACCGGCCATTCCCCCCGGATCTTCGCTCCCCGACACCCGCTGCTACGTTCCGGCGACACATTCAACGCCCGCTACCTCCTGCTTCGACGTCGCAATGACACAGATTGCCCGTCCCCTGTTCCGCCCGAATCGGCCCCGCCGCCCGTCGTCGCCCACATGGAGAAGAACCTGGAGGCGGTCGGCCGCCGCCTCGCGCCGCCCGACTGGCTGCGGCCTCACAACGGGGTGCTGCAGGCCGTCCTCGACCCGTATATCAATGCCGTCCACCTCTCGCTGCTGCGGCGGAAGCGGCAGCTCAGCCATCCCGCCGGCGGGTATCTGCGGCGGCTGCGCGACCGGTTGCTGGAACAGGGCCCGGGGGCGCTGAGCCGTCGCGAGCTGGTGGCGCTGTTGCGGAGCCGCGAGGTCATGCGCGAGCTCCATGAACGGCTGTGGACGCAGCCCGAGGCGAGGCTGTCGTCGTGGTGGCGCCTGGCCATGCGGCACTACAACACCCTCACCGTCCGGCCCCAGACGGCGCTCTACCGGTGAACCGTGGGTCGGGCTGCCTCTGGACGGACATCCGGCCGGCAGGGGAGGCGCGCCGCCGCTCGCGCCCGGCCTACGACGGGCTGGAGTCCGCGCGGCGGGCCGCTATAATGCGGGGGCTCGCAGGCGCCGGCCGGCCGGCCGGAGGCGGGGAAGAGGTGATGCCATGCTCGACATGAAGTTCGTGCGGGAGAACGAGGCGGCGGTCCGCGAGGCCCTGCGGCGGCGAGGCTCGGACTACGACCTGGACGGTCTCGTCCAGCTCGATCGGACCCGCCGCCGTCTGTTGACCGAGGCGGAGGCGCTGAAGAACGAGCGCAACGTCCTGTCGAAGGAGATCGGACTGCGCCGGAAGGCCGGGGCGGACACGTCGGAGACGCAGGCGGCCGTGCGGTCGATCGGCGACCGCATCGATGCGCTCGACGCCGAGGTTCGCCGGGTGGAAGAGGAGCGGGACGCGCGCCTGATGCGCCTGCCGAACGTGCCGCATGCCAGCGTGCCCGAGGGCCGCGATTCGAGCCACAACGTCGAAGTGCGGCGGTGGGGCGAGGCCCGCGCGTTCCCGTTCGTCCCGAAGCCGCACTGGGACATCGGCACGGCGCTGGGGATCGTGGATTTCGAGCGCGCGACGCGCATGACGGGCGCGGGTTTCCCGCTCTTTCGCGGCCCGGGGGCGCGGCTGCAGCGGGCGCTGATCGACTTCATGCTCGAGCTGCACGTGAAGGAGCACGGGTACACCGAGATCGCGCCTCCCTTCCTCTGCAACACGGCCTCGATGACCGGCACCGGCCAGCTTCCGAAGATGGCCGAGGACATGTACCACGTGCCGTCGGACGACCTGTGGCTCATCCCGACGGCGGAGGTGCCGGTGACGAACCTGTACCGGGAGGAGGTGATCCCGGAGCCGCTGCCGGTCTACCTGACGGCGTACACGCCGTGCTTCCGGCGCGAGGCGGGGGCGGCGGGCCGCGATACGCGCGGCCTGATCCGCGTGCACCAGTTCGACAAGGTCGAGATGGTGAAGTTCGTCGAGCCCGAGACCTCGTACGACGAGCTGGAGTCGCTGGTGAAGAACGCCGAGGACGTGCTGCAGCGGCTGGGGCTGCCGTACCGCGTGCTCATGCTCTGCGCGGGCGACCTCAGTTTCGCGGCGGCCAAGTGCTACGATCTCGAGCTCTGGGCGCCCGGCCAGAACGCGTGGCTGGAGGTGTCGTCGTGCAGTTGTTTCGAGGACTTTCAGGCCCGCCGCGCGGGGATCCGCTACCGCACCCGGCAGGGCAAGCCCGCCTTCGTGCACACCCTGAACGGGTCGGGCGTCGCGCTGGCCCGGCTGGTGGTGGCCCTGCTGGAGAACGGGCAGCGCGAGGACGGCACGGTGGATCTGCCCGAGGCGCTGTGGCCGTACATGGGCGGCCTGCGGCGGATCGAGCCGGCCCGGCGCTGACCGCGCCCCGGTGCGCCATGCCTTCGAAGGTCCTGGAGGCGATCCGCGGCGCCCGCCTGCCGCAGCGCGGCGAGGCGGTCGTGGTGGGCGTCTCCGGGGGAGCGGACTCGGTGGCGCTGCTGCACGCGCTGTTGCACGTGCGACGCCGGCTGGGACTGCGGCTGATCGTCGCCCACCTGCACCACGGCATCCGCGGCCGGGGCGCCGACCGGGATGCCGCCTTTGTGCAATCGCTCGCCGCCCGGCGCGGGCTGGACTGCAGGGTGGGGCATGCGGATGTCCCGGCCCTCGCGCGCGTCCGCCGGATCTCGATCGAGATGGCCGCGCGGGAGGCGCGCCGCGCCTTCCTGGCGGAGACCGCGCGGTCGTGCGGCGCGACCGCGATTGCCCTCGCCCATACGGCGGACGACCAGGCCGAAACCCTGCTCCTGCGCCTCGCGCGCGGCGCGGGACGGCGGGGGCTGGGCGGCATGACGGAGCAATCGGCCGCGGGCGGCGTCCGGATCGTGCGGCCGCTGCTGGGGTGTTTCCGGCGCGACATCGAGCGGTTCCTCCGCGCCCACCGGCTGGCCTGGCGGGAAGACGAGTCCAACCGCGATCCGGCCCACCTGCGGAACCGCGTGCGGCGCCGGGTGATCCCCCTCCTCGAGCGGGAGTTGAATCCCTCCGTCCGCGCGGCGCTGGTGCGGACGGCCGAGGTGCTCGGGGCGGAGGACCAGTACCTGGAGGAGCGCGCCGCGCGCGCGGCGCGGCGGTGCCGTCGTTCGGGCGGGGGGATGGACGGGGTCCGGTTGCAGCGCCAGCCCGTGGCGCTCCGCCGGCGCGTCATTCTGCGCTGGCTCGCGAGCGGCGGGCTGGAAGGGCCGGAGGTGGACTTCGACCTGGTCGAGCGGATCGACCGGCTGCTCGGCCGCCGGAAGGGGACGGTCTCGACGCCGGCCGCGCGCGGCCGGCGCGTGCTGATGTCGTACGGGGTCCTCCGCCTGGCGCGGCCGGCGGCGGCCCCGCCGCCGCCCCTCCCGTTCCGGGCGCCGGGCGCCGTCTCGGATCCGGTCCGCGGGCTCCGGGTGGTCGCCGCGGCGGCCCGCGGATTCGTGCGGCGGCGGGAGGCCGGGCCCGGCCGGCTTCCGGCGTGCGCGTGGCTGTCGGCGGACCGGCTCGCGGGGCGGACGCTGACGCTGCGGAACGCGCGGCGGGGCGACCGCATCCGGCCGATGGGAATGGCCGGGACCATGAAGGTGCAGGACATCCTGGTCAACGCGCGCGTTCCCCGCGATCGCCGGTCCGCCGTGCTGGTGGTCGAATGCGACGGGGAGATCGCGTGGCTGCCGGGTTACCGCGTGGCCGAGGGGTGGCAGGTGCCGGGCCCCCGCGCCCGTTCCGTCCGGCTCGCGCTCGCCCCGATCCGATGAGCGACCCCGGCGCCGACGGCCGGTCGGCGGGTCGAAACCGACGCCGGATCCGTTCCATGCGGCCGTTCCCCCGGGGGGATGAACATCCGTCCGCGCGCATCTTCCATTGAAAAGCCGCGGTTCTGATGCTAGGTTGCGATCGAATGCGAGGATCGCGTGGAAGGACCTGACAAGCACAACAAAGGCGAGCGGGGCGGCGGAGGCGACAACGAGTCGAAGCTGCCGTTGCGCCAGATGATGATCTGGGCGCTGCTGTTCATGCTGTTCTACAGCGCCATCCACTGGGTCTCCACGGGCACGGACCGGCAGCGCAAGCTCCCCTTCAGCCCGGACTTCACGCAGCTGGTGGAGCAGAAGAAGATCCGCAAGTGCGAAGTGGTGATGGAGGTCTCCGGCCAGCAGTACATCACCGGCGAACTTACGGACGTGGATGAGAAGACCGGCAAGCCGGTCAAGTTCCGGACCGACGTCGTCGTCACCGACGATCTCCCCACGTGGCTGCGGGAGAAGGGCGTCAACTTCGAGTTCAAGACCCAGAATCCCTTCATCCTGCAGCTGCTCTCCAGCCCCCTCACGTTCCTGGTCGTCCTGGTGCTGCTCTACCTGTTGTTCATGCGGCAGATGAAGATGGCGGGCCGGGGGGCGCTGAGTTTCGGCAAGAGCCGGGCCAAACTGCTCACGCGGACCAAGAACCGCATCACCTTCGAAGACGTCGCCGGGATCGAGGAGGCGAAGGAGGAGGTGCAGGAGATCATCGAGTTCCTCCGCGATCCCAAGCGCTTCCAGAAGCTCGGCGGCCGCATCCCGAAGGGGGTGCTGCTGGTGGGGCATCCGGGCACCGGCAAGACCCTGCTGGCCAAGGCCATCGCCGGCGAGGCGCAGGTGCCGTTCTTCAGCATCAGCGGGTCGGACTTCGTCGAGATGTTCGTGGGCGTCGGCGCCTCGCGCGTGCGGGACATGTTCGAGCAGGGCAAGAAGCACGCGCCGTGCATCATCTTCATCGACGAGATCGACGCCGTGGGGCGGAGCCGCTTCAGCGGCATCGGCGGCGGGCATGACGAACGGGAGCAGACGCTGAATGCGCTGCTGGTGGAGATGGACGGGTTCGACACGCAGGAGGGCGTGATCATCATCGCCGCCACGAACCGGCCCGACGTGCTCGATCCGGCGCTGCTCAGGCCGGGCCGGTTCGACCGGCAGATCGTCGTCGATCTCCCGACGCTGGAGGGGCGGGAGAAGATCCTCAGGATCCATGCCCGGAAGGTGAAGCTCTTGCCGCAGGCGGACCTGCGCCGCGTGGCCCGCGGAACGCCGGGCTTCTCGGGGGCGGACCTGGCGAACCTGATCAACGAGGCGGCCCTCCTCGCCGCGCGGCGCGGGGCGGAGGCGATCGAGCTGCCGGACCTGGAAGAGGCGCGCGACAAGGTGCGCTGGGGCCGCGAGCGCCGCAGCCGCCTGCTCGACGACAAGGAGAAGCGTCTGACGGCGTACCACGAGGCCGGCCACGCGCTGGTCCTGCTGGTGGCGGACTGCGATCCCCTGCACAAGGTGACCATCATCCCCCGCGGACAGGCCCTGGGCGCGACGATGCAGCTGCCGGAGAAGGACCGGTACACGGAGAGCAAGTCCAAGCTGTCCAGGATGATCACCGGTCTGATGGGCGGGCGGGTGGCGGAGGAGCTGGTGTTTGACGACGTGACGACCGGGGCGCAACAGGACTTCCGCCAGGCGACGCACATCGCCCGCATGATGGTGTGCGAGTGGGGCATGAGCGAGCTCGGGCCGCAGTCGTTCTCCGATCGCGAGGAGCTGCTCTTCCTGGGACGCGAGGTGGCCCGCACGCAGTCGCACAGCGAGGAGACCTCGCGGCGCATCGATGCCGAGGTGACCCGCATCCTCACCGAGGCCCACGACGAGGCGGCGCGGATCGTCCGGGAGCACATGGACAAGCTGCACTCGATCGCACGTCTTCTCCTGGAACGGGAGACGCTCGACGGCCGCGAGGTGGAGGAGATCGTCAAGCACGGCCGGATCCTGAGTGACGACGAGCGCACCACCGCTGACGGCCCCGGCGCCGGCGGCGCGCCGGCGCCGATCGCCGTCAAGCCGGAGGTCGCGCCCGCGGCATCGCCTTCCATGCCCCCTCCCATTCCACCGGCCCCGGCGCCCGCGGCCGGCTAGTCCCGCCATGAACACGGCGGGCATGGGAACGGGCTGGGCGGCCGCGCCCTTCCGGTCGTGGACGTGGATGTGCGGCCGGCGCCGCCTGGAGCCCGGACGCCGGACGCTGATCATGGGGGTGCTCAACGTGACCCCCGATTCCTTCTCCGACGGCGGACGCCATGCGGACCCCGCGCGGGCGGTCGAGCGCGGCTTGGCGATGGTGGAGGAGGGGGCGGACGTGCTGGATGTCGGCGGGGAGTCCACCCGCCCCGGCGCGCGGGCCGTGCCCGCCGCCGAGGAGATCCGCCGCGTGGTCCCGGTGATTGCCGCCCTTCGCGCCCGGACGGATCGGCCGATCTCCGTCGACACGCGCAAGGCGCACGTCGCGCGCGAGGCCCTCGCCGCGGGGGCGGACCTGGTCAACGACATCTCGGCCCTCGGCGATCCCGCCATGGCGGAGGCCGTGGCCGCGAGCGGGGCGGGGATCATCCTGATGCACATGCAGGGCACCCCCTCCACCATGCAGGAGAGTCCGCGATACGGCGACGTGGTGGGCGAGGTCGGCGGCTTCCTGTCCGAGCGATACGCCTTCGCCCGCGCCTGCGGGATCGCCGACGACCGGATCGCGCTCGACCCGGGCATCGGCTTCGGAAAGACACCCGAGCACAACCTCGCCCTGCTGGCGGCGCTCGACCGGCTGCCGTGTCCCGACCGGCCGATCCTGGTGGGCGTGTCGCGCAAGAGCATCGTCGGGCACCTGACGGGCCGGCCGGTGGGCGAGCGGGCGGCGGGCAGCCTGGCCCTGCTGGTGTGGGCGATCCTCAAGGGGGCGGCGGTGGTGAGGGTCCACGACGTAAAGGACTCTTGCGACGCCGCTCGCGTTGCAGATAAGATGCGGCACGAGGACATGACGCATGGGTTGGCTTGAACAGATTCCGCATCCCGGTCTGACGGGCGTGCTGGAGATCCTGATCCTGGCGATCGCCTACTACTACATCATCCTCTTCTTCCGCGGGACCCGCGGCGCCCAGGTGCTGACCGGCCTGGTGGTGTTCGTGCTGGTGATGATGATTCTCACGCGCCTGCTGCGCCTCGACGCCCTGAGCTGGCTGCTGGAGCGGTTCTCGGTGTACCTCGCGCTGGCCTTCCTCATCATCTTCCAGCCGGAGATCCGCCGCGCCCTCGCCGAGCTGGGCAAGCAGCACATGTTCGGCGGCAGCGAGAGCGAGCGCAGCCTCGTGGAGGCGATCGTGCAGGCCGCCCTCCTGCTGTCGGAGCGCAAGATCGGGGCGCTGATCGCCGTGGAACGTAAGATCGGCACGCGGTCCATCCAGGAGACGGGCAAGGTGGTGGACAGCCAGGTCACCGCCGAGCTGCTGGCCAGCATCTTCTTCCCGCACACGCCGCTGCACGACGGCGGCGTGCTGATCCGGGACAACCGCATCGTCGCGGCGGGGTGCGTGTTCCCCCTTTCTCAGCAGGACGAGCTGGTCCGCTCGCTCGGCACCCGGCATCGCGCGGCCGTCGGCGTCACCGAGGAGACCGATGCGATCGTCGTGGTCGTGTCGGAGGAGACGGGGACGATCTCCGTCGCCTTCAACGGCCGCCTCAGCCGGGGGCTGGACGCGGACCGTCTGCGCCGCACGCTGACCTCCGTGCTGCACCGCGCGCAGCGGTCGCGATCGCGCATCGAACGCGTGCGGCAGCGGCTCAACCTCTCGCCGTCCGCCCTCGAAGAGGCCCCCGCCGGCGCGGACCGCATCGGGGAGGCCCATGAGCGCCCATGACCGCCCCGCGGCCGGCGGCTTCGGCCGCCGGTGGATGATGGCCCTCTCGCTCCTGCTGGCGGTGATCACCTGGTACGCCATCCGGGAGGCGACCAGCTTCGAGACCGTCGTGCCGGACGTGCCGCTGGAGATCCTGCACGACCCGGGATGGGCCGTGCTCGAGCAGTCGGACGACACCCTGGACATCCGGTTCCGGGGCGCCCGCGCGGATCTGGAGGGGCTGGCGCGCGAGCGGCTGCGCGTGGTGGTCGACGTGCAGGGCAAACGGTTCGACGGGGCCCGGACCCTGGTGAGGCTGGGACCGGAGAACGTGCGCTCCCCCGCCGGGGTGCGGGCCGTGGCCGTGATCCCCGACGAGCTGAGCTTCAGCATGGACCGCGAGGGCGAGCGGCACGTGCCCGTCAAGGCGGAGATGCAGGACGAACCCCCGCAGGGCATCGCCATCGAGAAGACCCTCTGCGTGCCCGCGACCGTCCTGCTGCGCGGGCCACTGTCGAAGCTGCAGGAAGTCGACGTCGTGCGCACGGAGCCCGTGGAGATGGAGGGTCGCGTGCAGTCGTTCAAGACCCGCCGGTCGCTCCTGCCCCCGCCCGGCCTGACCGCGGCGCGGCTCGACCCGAACCGCGTGATGGTTGAGGTCACCCTCGCCGAGCATGCCGATTCCCGGCAGGTGGAGGGGGTGCCCGTGCGGGTGATGTTCTCCGGGGGCGGCTCGCCCGGGCGCATGGTCGTCGAACCGGAGCGGGTGGCGGTGGACTGCCAGGGGAGGGCCGAGGTGCTGGGGCGCGTGACCGCCGAGCAGATACGGGCCTTCGTGGATGTGTCGGATGTGCAGCCGGGGGCGCGGTACGAGCTGCCGGTGCAGATTCAGGCCCCGCCGGGCGTGAGGGTCGTGCAGACGATCCCGCCGGCGGCGACCGTGACGGTGGGCGGGCCGTGACCCGCCCTCGAGGAGCATGCGGATGACGATGCAGCGGTGGATGATGTGGATCCTGCCCGCCGTCCTGGCGGGCGCGGCGGGCGGGCGGGCGGCCGAGACGAACGCCCCGGCTTCCGCGACGGTCGCGGAGCGGGTGAGCATTCCGGGCTCGGGCGATCTCTCCCGCCTTCCCGAGCGCGTCCGCCCGTACGTCGAGGAAGGCTTCCTTGAGCTCCGCGTCAACAACCGCGAGGCGGCCATCCGGGCGTTCCGGAAGGCGCTGGAATTCGAACCCACCTGCCGCCAGGCGATGTTCGGCCTCGGCACCGCCCTGATTGCCGAGGGGAAGTACGCCGAAGCGGCCGAGGTGCTGAAGCGCGCCGTCGAGATGGACCCGCAGGACTATTTCGTCGTCAACAACCTGGCGTGGCTCTACGCGACCGCCCGCGACGTGAAGGTGCGCGACGGGAAGAAGGCGGTGGATCTCGCGAGGCAGGCGCTCCTGATCGCGCCGAACGACTACCATGTCTGGAGCACCCTCGCGGAGGCCTACTACGTCTGCGGCGAGTACCCGCGCGCCGTGAAGGCGGCGGAGAGCGCCCGCTTCATCGCCCAGTCCCTGGGCCTCCAGGGCGCCGCCCTGCAGGAGTACGACAGCCAGGTCCAGCGCTGTCGGAACGCCCAGCGGGCCATGGACATCCTGGAGTAGACCGCGTCGCCCGCCTCGCGGCGGCCCGTCCCAGCCGGAAAGGGCCTCGCGAATGGCGTCCGGGGCCTGGAAACGGAGGCAGGCGGAGGTTCCAGGGCCCGGACGGCGGCCCGGCCTCAGCGGTGGACCTGGTCCCCCTCGGCAAATACGCCCATCCGGCGGAATTTCGCGTAGCGGTCCCTGAGCAGCGTCTCGGGATCCAGCTTCTTCAGCTCGCCCAGGTTGCGCAGGATGGCCTCGCGCAGGCGCTGGGCCGCCAGCGCCGAATCGGCATGCGCCCCCCCGTCCGGCTCGGGCACCACCTCGTCCACGAGGCCCGCGGCGAGGAGGTCCTTCGACGTCAGCTTCAGGGCCGCGGCGGCGCGGTCCGCGTAGGCGCGGTCCTTCCACAGGATCGCCGCGCAGCCCTCGGGCGAGATGACCGAGTAGTACGCGTGCTCCAGGATCAGGATGCGGTCGCCCACGCCGATGCCCAGCGCCCCGCCGCTGCCGCCCTCCCCGATGATGCAGATGATCATGGGCACCCGCAGCGTGAACATCTCGCGCAGGTTGACCGCGATCGCCTCGGCGATGTGACGCTCCTCCGACTGGATGCCGGGGTACGCCCCCGGCGTGTCGATCAGGGTCACGATCGGGACGGAAAACTTCGCGGCCAGCTTCATCAGGCGAAGCGCCTTCCGGTACCCCTCGGGGTAGGCGCAGCCGAAGTTGCACTGCAGGTTGCTCTTCGTGTCGCGGCCCTTCTGCGTGCCGATCAGCATTATCCGTTCGCCGCCGAGGCGGGCGAAACCGCCGAGGACCGCGCGGTCGTCGGCGTGGATGCGGTCGCCGTGCAGCTCGGTGAAGTCGGTGAAAATCTGCTGGATGTAGTCCCGCGTGTAGGGGCGCAGCGGATGGCGCGCGATCTGCACGTTCTGCCACGGCGTGAGCTCGGAGTAGATCTTCCGGCGCATGTCGCGGATCTTCTCCGCCATGCGCAGGATCTCCGACGACACGTCGATGTCGTTGCTTTCGCTGAAGCGCCGAAGCTCCTTCAGCTTCTCCTCGAGCTCGACGATCGGCTTCTCAAAGGGTAGTACAAACGGTGGCACATCCGCCTCCTGGGTCTGCCGGGCCTCAGTCCTCGATCGTCACCTGCGCACCCACGGGCACGAGCGTGAACAACTCCTCGATGTCGCTGTTGGAGAGCCGGATACAGCCGGCGCTTTCGGACTTCCCTATCGTCTCCGGCTCCCACGTGCCGTGGATGCCGTAGCCCTTGAGGTCGAGCGAAAGCCAGTGCGTGCCCAGGACGTTGTCCGGATCGCCATAGGGGATGGCCTTGCCGTCCGGACGCCACCAGGTGGGCTGGGGGATGCGCTCGGTGATGCGGAAGGCGCCGGTCGGCGTCTTCTCGTACTTCCCCGTGCCGACGCGGTAGCGCTTGAAGAAACGGTCGTTGAGCCGGAGGCGCAGCGTGTTGTCCGACTTGTCGACGACCATGGAGAACACGCCGCGCAACACGCGCAGCCGGTCGCCGGGGCGGATGCGGTCGCCCTTGATCCCGTTGCTCCGCTGGACCAGCTCCACCGTCGTCTGGAACTTCTTCGCCACCGCCGCCAGCACGTCGCCGGCCTCGACGGTGTAGTCTTCCTTCTCCGCCATGGGCGCGGGGGTGAAGACCAGGTCCGTGTGCACCGCGCCGAGCCCGGTCTCGATCTCCAGCCGCCGGGCGTCGTCCCGGCAGACCTCCAGGGCCTGGAGCCCCTTGTCGCGCGCCGCGGCGAGGTCGCCGCGCTCCCGCGCCGCGCACGCCTCCTGCCAGAACGGCCCCGACGGATCGGAGAGGCCGGAGGCCGCGAGGGAAACCCGCGAGGTCGCGACCGCGACCGCGGCGGCCGGCGCCGCCGGGGCGGCCGGCAGGGCGGGCGCGGCGGGCCCGGTCGACCGCGCGGCCGCCGGAGGCGATCCGGTGGCCGGGGCGGCGGCCGCCGGGGCGTGGGTCCGCGCCGGCGCGGGCGCGCCCCCCGGGGCCGGGGCGGGGGGGCGATTCGTGTACCAGTACAGGCTCAGCCCGATCGCCGTGGCGACCACCACCGCCAGCACCAGCGGGCCGACCCCGCGCCGCCGCGGGCCGCGACCGCGCCGCACATAGATGTCGTCCATCTCTCCCACGCGCCGCCTCCGTCTGATCGCCGCAAAGGATATGCCCGCCCTCCGCCGACCGCAACCCCAATCGGGATGCATGTTGACGGCCGAAACCGATCGCCCTTATCGTGGCCGAATCCCATGGCTCGCGGGCGGGGCGCGCGAGGGTGGATGGGCTCGACGCAGAAGGGTTGGGAAGAGGCGCGGGTATGAAGGCCGTAACGGTCCTGGCGGGCGGATGGATGGCGGCGACCCTGGCTGCCGCCGGGGCCGCCACGACGGGCGAGGTGCTGCGGCTGACGGTGGATGACGCGGTCCGCATGGGCGTCGAGCGGGCCGTGCCGGTTCAGAACGCCCGCCGCGATACGGCGGCGGCGGAGGCGCGCGTGGGCGAAACCCGCGCGATCGTGCTGCCGGACGTGAAGGCGCGGGGCGGCTGGACGCACCAGGGGGAGCTGCAGACGGTGGATCTCGGGGAGGGCGAGTTCGCGCTCGGGCGGCAGGACACCTACAGCGCCGCGGGCGAGGTCAGCCAGCTCCTCTTCGACGGCGGTTCGGCCCAGGCGGCCCTGCGCGCGGCCTCGCTCTACCGCGAGCGCGCCGCGTGGGCCCTGCGCCAGGCGGAGGCGGTGCGGGCGCGGGATGTCCGCGTGGCCTTCCGCGACGCGCAGCTGGCGGCGGAGGCGCTGTCGGTGGTGGAGCAGTCGGTCGCCCAGCTGCGGAAGTTCGCGGAGGAGGCCGAACAGCGGTTCCGCCAGGAGGCCGCGTCGGAATTCGACCTCCGCAGCGCGCGCGTGCGGGTGGCGAACGAGACGCCCCGCCTGATCGAGGCGCGGCGCGGGCTGCAGGTGGCGCGCGCGCAGCTGCGCAACCTCCTGTCGATCGATCATGACCGGTTCGAGCTGGAGGGGCGCCTGGAGTACCGGCCCTTCGCGGCGGATCTGGAACAGGCCGTGCGGTTCGCGCGCGAATGGCGCCCGGAAATCCAGCAGCGGCGGCGGTCGGTCGGGCTGAACGAGTGCGATCTGCGGTACGAACGCGGCGGCTACTGGCCCGCGCTGCGCGCGCGGGCGGCCTACAACGGGCAGGATCCGGAGCACTTCTTCTCCGCCGAGGACAGCTGGTACTGGTGGTGGGAGGCGGGGGTCACGGTCGAGTGGAGCCTCTTCGACGGCGCGCGCCGCGTCTACCGCGTGCGCCAGAAGGCGCTGGAGCTGGAGAAGTCGCGGGCCGACCTGGCCGATGCCGCGCGCGCCGTCGCCCTGGAGGTCGAACAGGCCTGGTTGGCGATGCAGGAAGCGGCGGCGGCGGTGGAGGCGAGCCGGGAGACCGTGGCGCTGGCGGAGAAGAACCTCGAGATCGCCGACGTCCGCTACCGGCAGGGGCTGTCCACGTATCTCGAGTTCACCGACACCAACCTCGCGCTGAGCACCGCCCGCCTGCAGTGGAACCGGGCGCTGCACGCGCACCTGACGGCCAAGGCGCGCCTCGCGTACGCCTGCGGCGTCGCGCCCGGCCGGGGACTGGAGGAGGATCTGCGCCATGACTGACCCGCTCGAAACGGCCCGCGCGGCGCCCCCCCCGCCGCGGCCGCGCCGCTCATGGACGGGGCCCGTGCTCTGGCTGACCGTCGCAGCCGCGCTGGTCGCGGTGGGGTCGATGATCGTCTTCGCGAAGAAGAAACCCGAGGTCCTGCCGCCGGTCCGGGAGAAGATCGCCGCCGTGCGCGTGATCGTGGTGGATGACCGGCCGGCCTCGACCGTGCTGGAGCTTCCGGCGCGCGTGGAACCGTCCTTCGACGGCCGCCTGGCCGCGGAGAAGGGCGGGCGCGTCGAAGAGCTCGCCGTGGACCGGGGCGCGCGCGTGCGCAAGGGGCAGCCGCTGGCCGCGGTCGACGCCCGCGCGTGGGAGGCGCGGCTGCGGCAGGCCGAGGTGGAACAGCGCGAGGCGGCGCGCGACCTGGCGCGCTGGGAGGAGCTCCGGAAGACGGGCGCCGTGGCCGGGCGCGACTACGATGCCGTCCGCGCGCGCAGCGACCGCGCCGACGCCGTGCTCGACGAGATCCGCATCCAGACGGCCCAGTGCCGCGTCTTCGCGCCGGTCGACGGCCTGGTCGCCGACCGGATGGCCGAAGTGGGCGAGTACATCATGGAAGGCGCCCCCCTCTTCCGCCTCATCGACATCGACACGGTGAAGCTGCTCGTCGACGTGCCGGAGCAGGACCTCGCGTCGGTGACCGTCGGCGGCGCGCTGCCGTTCTCCGTCGATTCGCTGCCGGACCTCGCGTTCACCGGGCGCGTGAGCTTCGTCGCGCCGACCGCCGGCGAGGCGGACAACACGTTCCGCGTCGAGGCGCGATGCGGGAACCCCGGCCACCGGATCAAGGGCGGCATGCTGGCGCGGGTGCGGCTCGCCCGCCCGGCGGGGCCGGGCGTGCGGGCGATCCCGCTGTCCGCGGTCGTGCCCCGCCGCGGCGACTACCTCGTCTTCGTCGTCGTGGACGACCGAGCGGCCGCGCGCACGGTGACGCTGGAGACGATGTCGGGCGACAGGGCCTTCGTGTCCTCCGGCGTCGAACCCGGCGACCGGCTCGTGGTGGAGGGGCAGCGGACGCTGTCCGAGGGGCTCCGCGTGAAGGTGGTGGAGTAGGGCGTCCGCGGAACCGGCCATGATCGTCACCACCTACGCCCTCAAATTCCGCACCGCGGTGCTGGTGTTCACCGTCGTCCTCATCGTGGCCGGCGTGTTCTTTTACCAGCACCTCCCGCGCGAGGGATTCCCCGACATCACGATCCCCTTCGTCTTCGTCACCGCGCCCTACGACGGAACGGCGCCGTCCGAGGTCGAGAAGCACATCGCCATTCCACTGGAGAAGCGCATCAACGAGGTGGAGGGGATCAAGGAGATGCGCTCGTTCTCGCTGGAGAACCTCTGTTTCCTCTCCGTCGAGTTCCTGGCGGGCGTCGACATCGACACGGCGCGGCAGAAGGTGAAGGACAAGGTCGACCTCGCCGGCCCCGAGCTTCCGGAAGACCTGGAGCCGCCGCTGGTGGAGGCGCTCAACTTCAACACCGATGTGCCGGTGTACATGTTCACCCTCTCCGGCGGCGCCGATCCGCGGCGCCTGAAGGGCATCGCCGAGGGGTTGCAGGACGAGATCGAACAGCAGCCGGGGGTGAAGGAGGTGTCGCTCGCCGGCATCCGCGAGCGGGAGATCCGCGTCGAGCTCGATCTGCCGCGCCTGGCCGCCCTGCGCCTCCCGCTCGGCCAGGTGCTGCAGCGGATCGGCCAGGAGAACGCCACGGTCACCGCGGGCCACCTCGAGACGGCGGAGGGCAAGTTCCAGGTCCGCGTCCCCGGGGAGTTCGCGCTGGCGGGGGACGTGCGCGAGGTCGTCGTCGCGGAGCGCGACGGGCGCCCCGTCTACCTCACCGACGTGGGCGAGGTCCGCGACACCTTCAAGGACGACGAGTCGCGGTCGCGCATCAACGGCGAGCCCTGCGTGTCCGTCCTGGTGAAGAAGCGCGTGGGCGAGAACGCCGTGAAGCTGATCGCGGACGTGCGGGGCGTGCTCGATCGGCGCCCGCTGCCCGCCGGCGTGCGGCGGACGGATGTGTTCGACCAGGCCCAGTACATCGACGAACAGATCCGCGACCTGGAGAACAACATCTTCACCGGCTTCGTGCTCGTCGTCCTCCTGCTCCTGACGTTCATGGGCATCCGCAACAGCCTCTTCGTGGCGCTGGCCATCCCGATGTCGATGTTCGGCACGTTCCTGTTCATGGCCGGCGCGGGCGCCACGCTGAACATGATGACGCTGTTCAGCCTCGTGCTGGTCATCGGGATGCTCGTCGACAACGCCATCGTCATCGTGGAGAACATCTACCGGCTCCGCACCGAGGGCCTCTCGCGGATCGAGGCCGCGCGCCGCGGGGCGGCGGAGGTGGCGTGGCCGGTGACGACCTCGACGCTGACGACGGTGGCCGCGTTCGCGCCGCTGATGTGGTGGCCGGGGGTCACGGGCCAGTTCATGGGGTACCTGCCGTGGACGGTGATCGTCGCCCTGATGGCGTCGCTCTTCGTGGCGCTGGTGATCAACCCGCCGGTCTGCTCGGTCTTCATCCATGCCCGCCGGCGCGACCGGCGGGAACGGCGGCATCCCTTCATCGGTCTCTACGGGCGCGTTCTGGAGGGCGCGCTCGCGCACCGGGGCGCGGTGCTCCTCCTCGGCTTTCTCTTTCTCGTCCTGTCGGTGCAGGTGTACGCGTGGCTGGAGCGCGGCTGGGAGTTCTTCCCGGACGTGCCCCCGCGCAACGCCTACATCTATCTCAAGCTGCCGCAGGGCACGCCGATCGACCGCACCGACGCGGTGATCCGGGAGATCGAGGGCCAGCTGGCCCGCCACCCGGACATCCGCTTCTTTCAGAGCAACATCGGCGTCGGCGCGGGGCAGGACCCGGTCAGCGGCGGCGTGCCCGGCGGGACGGAACAGGCGAGCATCCGGCTGGAGTTCGTGGAGATCGGCCGGCGGCGGATGGACAGCCGCCGGCTCGTCGATCTCATCCGCGAGGAGATCAGGCCCATCCCCGGCGCCGTGCTGGTGGTGCAGCAGGAGGAGCAGGGCCCGCCGACGGGGGCGCCGGTCCAGATCGAGATCTCCGGCGAGGATTTCGAGGTCCTCGCCGACCTCGCCGGCCAGGTCCGCCGGGCGGTGGCGGACGTGCCGGGCCTGGTCGACGTGCGGGACGACCTGGAGGACGCGCTGCCGGAGCTGCAGGTCCGCGTGGACCGCAAGCGCGCGGCGCTCTTCGGGCTCGACACCCGCTCGATCGGCACCCATCTGCGCATGTCGTTCTTCGGGATCGAGGCCGGGCGGTTCCGCGCCGGCAAGGACGAGTACGACATCACGCTCCGCCTCCCCGCGGAGCAGCGAAACACCCTGGACGTCCTGCGCCGGGTGTCGGTGACCGCCCCGGACGGGCGGACGGTCCCGCTGAGCTCGCTGGCCGCGATCCGGTACGCGGCGGGCCGCGGCGAGATCCGGCGCAAGGATCAGCGGCGGATGGTGACGGTCAGCGGCAACATCCTCAAGGAGCGGGCGCTCAACCGGGTGCTCGACGACGTGAGGGCGAGGGTCGGCCGGATCGATCTGCCCGAGGGGTTCCACGTGACATATGCGGGGCAGAACAAGGACGCCAACGAGGCCGGCCTCTTTCTCGGCCGGGCCATGCTGGTGGCGTGCGCGTTGATCCTCATCATCCTGGTGATCCAGTTCAATTCGGTCCTGGTCCCGCTGATCATCCTCTTCTCCGTGGTGCTCTCCATGCTCGGCGTCATGTGGGGGCTCATCCTCAGCGGGCTGCGGTTCGACCTCATCATGACCGGTCTCGGCGTGATCAGCCTGGCCGGCGTGGTGGTGAACAACGCGATCGTGCTGATCGACTGCATCCACCAGCGGCGCGCGGAGGGCATGGACGCGCGGGCGGCGATCGTCCAGGCCGGCATGCGCCGGCTGCGGCCGGTGCTGCTGACGGCCGTGACCACGGTGCTGGGGCTCATCCCGATGGCCGTCGGGTGGAGCGTGGAGATCCACCGCTGGCCGTGGCGGCTGACGATGAACGCCGAATCGAGCGGCTGGTGGGCGCCGATGGCGGTGGCGGTGATCTACGGGCTGCTCGTGGCGACCCTGCTGACGCTCGTGCTGGTGCCGGCGATGTACAGCCTGCTCGATGATCTTTCGGCGGCCGTGCGCCGGCGCTTCGGAGGAGAGGACGGATCCCCGGACGGATCGGTCTGATCCGACGGATCCGTCGGATCCGGATCACCTCTTCGTCGGTCCCTCGCCGCCCGGGCGCGGGGGATTCACGCGGACGTGGGTCTCGGCCATGCGCCGGCGTCGCCAGAGGCGATGCCACTCGCGGATCAGAGGACCGAAGCCGGCGTCCGCCTGCTGGTCGACCCACCGCACGGGGCGGCCCGCCGCCGCGCGCGCGGCGGCTCCGAGAAGCAGGCCCAGGCCGAGCCCCATCAGGGTGCCGAAGAAGACATCCGAGAGGCGGTGTTTCCGCAGGTGGAAATCGGACCAGGCGACAAGGGCCGCCATGCCGTACGCGGGGACACGGGTGGCGGGCAGGACCGTGGCCAGGGCCGCGGCTCCTCCCATCACGGTGGCGGCGGGCCGCGACGGGAAACTGTGGAACTCGCGGCGGGTGCTGACGCCGTAGAAGCCGTCCGGCGCCGTGGACCACGGGCGCGGGCGCCCCGTGAGATGGCCGAGGGCGGCCGCGCCCAGACCGGAGACGGCCCCTCCCAGCAGGCACGCCAGCGCCGCCAGACGCAGGCTCCGGCGCCGGCGGGCATACCCCAGCGCCCACGTGACCAGCGCGGCCGGGAGCACCAGGGGCCAGAAGCCACCCCAGAAATCCGCCGTTCCGGCCAGCCGGTCCAGGCCGGCCGGCCCGGGACCGCCCAGCGATCGCGCGAGCCAGCCGTCCACCGGGACGAGCAGCCAGGTCCCCACGACCATCGCGACCGCCCAGCGCACGATGAGCCAGGGGCGGGCGCCGGCGAAGAGGCGGCTGTCGATCAGCAGGTCGCGCAATTCGGACTTGTATCGTTCCGGGATCATGCTCAGTTCTGGCTCTCCGGGGGGATCTCGAGGGTCCGGAGGATGGCGGCCCGGTTCGGCATCCTGTCGAGCGCGGCCTGGAACACCCCGTCGGAGTCCAGCCACTGACGGAACTGCTTGGGATCGCGGCGGACGACGCTGTTGAACGTCCTCTGCGCCTCGGGGATCTGATCGTTCATGGCCAGCGCGCTGGCGAGGAGGAAGTCGACCACCGGCATGTCGGGCGCCAGTTCCTTGGCCTTGCGCGTCGCGTCCAGCGCCGGCCGGAAATTCCCCGTCCGCAGCAGCACGTGACCGTAACTGAGCCAGACCTGGGGCCAGAGGGCATGGCGTTCCGTCACGGCGTCCCACACCTCCAGCGCCTTCCGGACATCCCCCGAGGTCTCGTAGGATTCGGCGATCGCGGCCTCGAGGCCGTACGCGTCGACGCCCAGCTCCTGCGCGCGCCGCCAGTGCGTGATGGCGGTCTTGTAGTCGCCCCTCGTCCGGGCGTCGGCGGCCGCCTGGAGCTCCGTGGCGATCTCGTCCAGCGATCGGAGCGTGTTCGGACCCAGCGTGACGTCGCTGAGGATGCGGTAGTCGTCCGGTCCCATGATGCGAAGCAGATCGCGGTGGTCGACCTTCAGCCACTGAACCAGGGAATGGACGTCCGAGAGCGACCGCCGGGTCCAGAACGTGCGGTCGGCGGTCCGTTCCTCCCGGATCAACCGCAGACAGACGCGGCTGAACGCCAGGGGCATGAAGTCGAGCGCGGTCTTCTCCGTCTCCGCCAGGATCGCCTGCGCCTCGTCGAACCGCGACATGCGCAGCAGAATGGCCACGAAGGCGCCCGTCATCGGCAGGTCGTTCGGGGCGAGCTCCAGGTAGCGCTTGAAATAGCCGGCGGCGCGTTCGTAGTCCCGGCTCTCCGTGCACACCACGGCCGCCCGCGCGAGAATCCGGGCGTCGTTCGGATCGTAGGTGAGGGCGTCGCGAAGCTCCAGCATGGCCTTTCCGGCGTCGCGCTGCCGGAGGTAGGCGATCGCGCGCTCCAGGTGCCGTTCCGCCTCGATCCGCTCCTGCTGCGAGGCCGACGGGGTGTCCAGGGGGCGCGCGCGCTGGCCTATCGCCGCGGCATCGATCGGCAGGACCAGCGGGGGTTTCACGATCCGCGCACCGGCGACCAGCGAGGGATCGAGGAGATCCACCGCCATGCCTTCAAGGAACACGATGCCGGGCAGCCCCGGCGGGTCAGGATCCTTGCCCGCGGCGGGCGCCGAGAGGGCCGCCAGGAAGGGCGCGAGCGCCAGGATGGCGATGGCGGTCTTCATGGGGCGCCGTTCCGGCCGACGGACAACAGCTCGTCGGGAGAGAGTTCCGCCAGCGATCCGACCACGCGGCGCGCGCCGAGAAGCGCGGCCGCGGGATGGGTGGTCGCCACCGCCAGCACACGAAGCCCCGCGCCCGACGCGGCGGCGATGCCGGCCGGCGTGTCCTCCACCGCCACGCAGGCGGCCGCCTCCAGGCCGGCGGCCGGATGCCGCGCGCGCAGCCGCTCCAGCGCCAGCCGGTAACAGGCGGGGTCCGGCTTGCTGGCCGGCACGTCGGCCGCCGTGACCACGACGTCGAACGCGCCGGCCAAACCGGTCAGGCCCAGGATGGGATCGATGTCGTCCGGCAACGCCCCCGTGCAGAGCGCCAGGGGCACGCGGCGCCGCAGGTCCGCGATCAACGCCCCCACGCCCGGGTACAGCGCCGGCGGCGTGGCGGCAGCGATCTCGCGGAACGCCGCCCCCTTGCACTCCACGAGTCGGCGCAACCGGGCGTCGCCGAGCGGCTGCCCGCGGCGGCGGAAGACCTCGCGGAAGGCGTCGCGGTCGTCGAAACCGATGTACACGTCCCGGTACTCCGTCCAGGGGAATCCCAGGCCCTCCGGCTCCAGTGCGCGCTGATAGGCGCGGTAGTGCAGCGGTTCGCTGTCCGCGATGACCCCGTCGAAATCGAAGAAGACCGCTGTGCCAGCCATGTTTCACCGCATCCCGGCGACCTCGGAAGCCCGCGACCCGGCCGCGCCTCAGGCCCGCTGTTCCAGCGGCGGGAAGGGCCGCTTCTCCGGACCCGTATAGAGCTGACGCGGCCGCCCGATCTTGTGCGACCCTTCCCGCTTCTGCTCCAGCCAGTGGGCGATCCAGCCCGGAAGCCGTCCGAGGGCGAACAACACCGTGAACATGTTCGCCGGAATGCCCATGGCGCGATAGGCGATGCCGGTGTAGTAGTCGACGTTCGGATACAGATTCCGGTCCTGGAAATAGGGCTCGGCCAGCGCCTTCGCCTCCAGCTCCATCGCCAACTGCAGCAGCGGATCGCCGCCCAGGCCCATCTTTTCCAGCAGCTGCGTGCACGTGCGCTTCGCGATGCGGGCGCGCGGGTCGTAGGTCTTGTAGATCCGGTGCCCGAAGCCCATCAGCCGGAAGCGCGGATCCTTGTTCTTCGCCCGCTCGATCACGCGGTCCACGTTGCCGCCGTCCTCGCGGAGGATCGTCTCCAGCATCTCGATCACCGCCTGGTTGGCGCCGCCGTGCAGCGGCCCCCAGAGCGCGCAGATGCCGGCGGCGATCGAGGCGTACAGGTTGCTGCCCGCGCTGCCGACGAAGCGCACCACCGAGGTCGAGCAGTTCTGCTCGTGATCCGCATGGAGAATCAGGAACAGGTTCAGCGCCTTCACCACCACCGGATCCGGCCGGTAGTCGCTGACCGGCGAGGAGAACATCATGTTCAGGAAGTTCTCGCAGTAGCTGAACTTGTGGCTCGGGTAGACGAAGGGCTCGCCCACCGACTTCTTGTAGGAGAAGGCGGCGATGGTGCGCAGCTTCGACAGCAGGCGCGCGACGGTGATGTCGATCGATTCGCGCGGCTCGTCGGTGGCGATCTCGGGGTAGAACGACGACAGGGAGACCACCATGGCGGAGAGCACCGCCATCGGGTGGGCGTGCTCCGGGTAGTTCAGGAAGAAGTTCCGCATGTCCTCGTGGATCATCGACTGCACGTTCATCAGGCGGGAGAAGGCCTGAAACTCCCGCTGGGTGGGCAGCTTGCCCATGATGAGCAGGTACGCGACCTCGAGGAACACGCAGTGTTCCGCCAGGTCCTCGATCTCGTAGCCGCGGTGGCGCAGCACGCCCTTCTCGCCGTCGATGAACGTGATCGCGCTCTCGCAGGCGCCGGTGTTGACGTAGCCGGGATCGAGCGTGATCAGACCGGCGTCGCGGCGAAGGCGGGTGATATCCACCGCCCGCTCGTTCTCCGTGCCCTGGTACACGGGCAGGCGGTACGTGCGGTTCTCGTACATCAGTTCTGCGGTCGAAACCGGTTCCCGCTTCTCAGCCATGGATGCCTCCCGGGGCCGGGCCCTCCGGAGCGGACGGGATGCCCCCGCCCCCCCCGCCGTCAGACCTTCACGACCTTGCCGGACTTCAGGCACGACATGCAGACATTTCGCGATTTCGGGGAGCCGTCGACCAGGATACGCATCTTCTGCACGTTCGGCAGGAAGCGGCGCCGCGTGACGCCCGTCGTGTGCAGGCCGATGCCGCCCTTCTTCTTCGCCAGGCCGTGCCGGACAATGCGATTGCCGGTCATCGGGGCCTTCCCGCAGATGTCACATACCTTTGCCATGACTGACTCCTTCCGGATGTCCGTGAAAGCGGGCCATTCTAGGGGCGCCGCGGAGAGGGCACAAGTTGAAAGATGGCGGCCCCACGACGGCGAGCCGCACCCCAACGGTCCTCGTCGCTCCCGTTCGAGCCCTTGTGCAGCCGGGCGGTCAGCGCGGAGTCGCGCGCGAACTCCGCGACGGGGCGGATGACGCCGCCTGTGTGCGTGTGTTGCGGGCGGAAGGGGGCGCCTCGCGCGGCCGACGCTGAATCGGTTCCTGCGAGCTCGCGGCAGCTCGTCCCTCCACCCTCCGGCGCGCATCCCGGCGCCCCGCGGGGGCCCCCGACCGGGGCTCCGGGCGCCTCACATCTGCCCGCGGCGCGCCGTGCGGGGAGCCTGGCCGGCGAAGATCGCCGCCACCTCGGCCCGCCGTCGGACGCCGAGCTTCTGCATGACGGCGCTCAGGTAGTTGCGCACCGTCTTGTCGGAAAGACGGATCTCCCTGGCGATCTCGCGATTGGTCAGCCCCCGGGCCACGCGTTCCACGATGCGCTGCTCCTGGTACGTCAACCCGTCCAGCCGGTCCTGTTCGGACTCGCGGTGGTCCATGGCATCGGCCAGCGCATCGGCCACGCGCCCGTTCCACACCCGCTCGCCGGCGCCAATCGCGCGGATGGCGCGGGCGATCGCCTGCACGGGCTCCTCCTTCAGCATGTACCCCTCCGCGCGGGCCGCATACGCCCGCCGAACCACGTCGGCTTCACAGGAGAAGGTGAGGACCAATACGCGCACCTTCGAGTGGTCCGCTCTGATCTCGCGAAGGAACTCAATGCCGCTGTCGTCGCCCAGGCTCAGGTCCAGGACCAGGACATCCGGCGAGGCCTGCCGGAGAAGGCGGCGGGCGGCGGGAACCGTGCCGGCCTTGCCGACGATCTGAATGTCCGGCTCCGCCTCGAGCGCCTTCGCCAACCCTTCGCGCACGATCGGATGATCGTCGACGATCATGGTTCTCGTCATATTCGATCTCGAATCGAACGAATGGAAGAACGACCCCGTCTGTGCAATGGGCATGCCTCCGCGCACCCTGCGAAGACATGGAAGACATTTCTCATGCTCCAACTCGCGAACCAGCCAGCATGATCAGTCAATCACATCTCGGGGCACAATGAAAGGACATTTGTACGCTCTTCGTTCCCGCGTTTTGGCCGGGAGATCAGCGTGATGCTCCGTTCCACGCGACGTATCGCCGAGAGACAGATGTACGGTGCATACGTCCCGAGGAATCGGGGGACGAATCACCCTGCCCACCGCGGCGGTTATCCGGTCCAATAGCGGTATCGGTGAGGTCGCGTACGCCGCCGCACGGGGGCCAGAGGCGTTTCCGGCCGGTGCATACGAAGCGGAAGGGCTGCGCGCATCGCAGTCTGTCGCGGCGAGAGACTCAGGAGGTCGAAGATGAAGATGAGTGAGTGCACAAGGTGGACGGTCGCGGCCGCCGTGGCGGTCGCCATTTCTTTCCCGGCATGGATCCCCGGAGCGTCGGCGGCGACGATCAACGTCCCGGCCGACTACGCGACCATCCAGGCCGCGATCAACGCGGCGGCCGATGGCGACACGATCAGCATAGCGGCGGGGACATATGTCGAGAGCGCCTCCTACTCGGGAACCGCCAAGCAGTTCGATGTCGTGGGCGCGGTTGACGTTGACGGCAAACCCATCACAACGATCCAGGGCATGCTGTCGATCGATCATCCCGGGTCCGACACGGGGTGGTGCATCGAGAACATCAACTTCCTGGCGGACAGCGTAAACGGCGCGCTCCTCAAGCTGAAGAACGTCAACAACGCCGTTGTCCGAAACTGCACGTTTGACGGGGACGGTCGCTTCCTGGGCACTCCCGCTGTCAACGGATTGAGCTTTGAATCCTGCCCCAACGGAAACACGCATCCGAGTGTCGAAAACTGCGTTTTCCGCAACGGGCTCTACACGGCGATCACGGGCATTGCCTCCGATCTCACGGTCAGCGACTGCGTCATCGAGAACGTCAAGGGCGGCCTCAACATGCGGGGCAGCAACCTGGTGCTGCAGGACACCGCGATCAGCGTGATAGCCCCGGGCGGCGGCGATACGTACGGAATCCGCTATGGGACCACCGATGCCGGTTCCGCCAACGGTCTGACCCTGACGCGCTGCACCATCAGCGTGGACAAGAACGGTCAGACCCCCGACCCCGGCAACTATCACTGCGCCGTCTATATCCGCTCGGGAGCCATTGGCACGTTGGAGGTCAGCGAGTGCTCGATCGACGGAGACATGGTCAATCTGTCTCCGACCACCCTCGACGTGTCCGCCAACTACTGGGGTTCCGCCTCCGGCCCGAACGAGGCCAATTTCTACGGGACCGGCCCCATCACCTACTCCAGTTTCTACTCGGATCCCGGCCTGACGCAACTCCACAACGTCCTCCGCGTCCCGGCCGACTACGCGACCATTCAGGCGGCGATCAACGCCGCGGCGGCGGGCGATGTCGTGCTGGTCGCGGCGGGGACGTACCACGAGCAGCTGACCATCTCGAAGGCGCTGTCGCTCGTCGGCGAGGATGGCGCGGTGTTGGACGGGACCGGCCTGGCGCCGACCTGGACGACCGGCATCAAGATCCGGTGCGGAGAGGTCACGATCGACAACATCGATGTGTGCAACTTCACGCAGGACGGCATCACGGCCTACGACAACATCGACATGCCGAATCTCCACATCGTCAACTGCAAGATCTCGAACATCCAGCCGGGATACTGGGGCTTCGGCATCTACATCGGATACGAGTCGGAGGGCTTCGAATACGTGCCTCCGGACCTGACGGCGCATCTGGATTTCTCCGGTCTGCTGATCGAGAGCAACGAAGTGGAGAACACGGCGTGTTCGGGCATCGTGCTGCAGTCGATCACCGGCGCCGCCGGCACGCTCGTGGTGCGCGACAACTACGTTCACGACGTCACTTCCAACGACGCGATCTGGATCGACTGCGCGAGGAATCTGACCGTCGAAGGCAATGTGCTCGAGAACAACCTGTGGGGCATTGACTTCACGGCGATCCCCGAGGGCTGGTTCGTCGAGGACGGCCCGTATGGTCCGAAGGACATCGTGATCCAGGGGAACACGATCACGGGCAGCACGGAAGAGGGGATTGCCCTCTACAACGGCTGGCCGGCCACGATCACGATTGGCGGGAACATCATCCAGGGCAACGGGACGGGCGTGGAGAACCGGCTCGCGGGAAGTCTCGATGTCTCCAGCAACTACTGGGGAGCGGCCGACGGCCCCGGCGGGGAGGGTTCGGGTTCCGGCGACGCCATCAGCGCCGGCGTCACCTACTCCAGTTATTACGCCGACGCCGCGCTGACCCAGCTCATGTTCATGGACGTCTATGTCGACGACGATTTCGACGCCTCGACGCCCGGCTGGGGCGTGACGCACTTCGCCACGGTGCAGGAGGGCGTAGACGCCGCCGGCGCCGGCGGGACGGTGCGCGTGGCGGCGGGGACGTATGTCGAGCAGGTCGAGATCACCAAGGCGGTCGAGATCGTCGGGGCGGGCGCCGGTCAGACGATCATCAAGGGTTTCGCGAGTATGCCGCTCTCGTTCACCACCGGCTCGAATGCGAACAAGCCCGTGGTCTACGTCCACGACACCGACGGCGCGGTGATCCGCGACCTGACGCTCGACGGCGACGGCCAGGGCAACACGAACTACCGCTACGACGGCTTCGGCTTCCGCAACGCCGGCGGGATGGTGTCCAACTGCGCGGTCATCGCGGTGCGCGACACGCCGTTCAGCGGCGCGCAGCACGGCGTGGCGATCTACGGTTACAACGACGACGGCACGACCCGGACGGTGGAGGTGCTGGACTGCGCCATCACCGACTTCCAGAAGAACGCGGTGGCCCTCATGGGCGCCAACATGATCGCCGTCGTGCGCGGCTGCGCGATCGCGGGCGCCGGATCGACGACGACGACCGCACAGAACGGGATCCAGATCAGCCTTGGCGCCGTGGGCACGGTGGAGAACAACGACGTGTCGGGCGTCTACTACGGGGGTTCGGGCTGGACGGCGTCGGGCATTCTCGTCTCCAGCGCCGGGGCCGGCACGGTGGTGGATGGGAACACGGTGGATGCCCAGACGGCCATCTATGCGTATGACAGCCCCAGCCTTTCGATCACCGACAACGTGCTGGACAACCGCGGCGGGCTGACCGACTGGGCGGTCATCCTCTACCTGTCGGACGACGCGGTTTTCACGGGGAACACCGTGTCGGACGCCAACGGGTCCGGCCTGGACGTCTACGAATCGGACAACGCGCTGGTGGAGGGCAACACCTTCACCGGCAATCCCTACGGCATCGGCGTGGCCGGGGGTTCGTCGGGGGCGGTGATCCGCAACAACACCATCCAGGGCAACACCGACGGTGTGATCGTGGAGTCGGGCAGCAGCGCGACGACCACCCCGAATTACTGGGGCGACGAGACCGGGCCGAGCGGGGAAGGGAGCGGTTTGGGCGACACGCTCTGGGGCGCGACGGGCTTCAGCCCGTGGTGGGAGGACGCGGCGATGACCACCCTCCGCTACGGCGACACGCAGTTCATGACCGACCGCCTGATCGGCGACGGCGAGACCTTCCACATCTACGGCGACGCGACGATCGGCGACGGGGCGACCCCGGTGGTGTGGACCGTGAACAACGGCACGCTGGAGATCGACGGCCGCCTGGACCTGACCGACGGCACGACGCTCGCGGTGCGGGACGGCACGCTCATCCTGCACACCGCCGACGGGGAGACGACGATCTCCGGCTCGTTCATCATCTTCGACAGCTGGGGGACGGTGTACTTCGAGGACGACACCGTGGTCGACGGCGACATGCTCGCCCTGGTGTCGCACCTGGTGTTCTCCGACGGCGTGACGCTGACCGTCAACGGCAGCCTGACGCTCGACGGCTGCGTGATGGAAGGCCTGAACGACGGCGACACGTACACGGTTGTCGCGAACGACGGCGCGACCTTCCGGATGTACCGCACCGAGATGTACGACTGCGATCTGCAGGTCAACGCCGACGGCGCGGAGCTGGAGAGCAACCTCTTCAACAACGACGTCACGGTCGGCAGCGACGCCGACGGGGCGATGGTCTACCACAACGTCTTCGTGAGCGGCAGCCTCACGGACAACGGTTCGGGCACGATCACGACCGTCGACGGCTGGGGCAACGTGACCTCGGCCGACGCGACCGCCAGCGACCTCAGCCTCAACCTCGCCGGCGCGGACGCGGAAGGGAACCTCTACATCCAGACGGGCGCGGTGGTGACGGTGACGATGGACGTCACCCGCCTCGGGCAGTCGGTCACGGGCCTGGATGCGTTGCTGGGATACAACTCGCGGCATTTCCTCAGTCCGGGCGATATCACGATGGGTGGGGGCGACTGGACGGTGCTGATCTACACGAACTGGATGCTGGAAGGGATCGGGGCGGTCACGTACGGCAAGATCGACTCGTCGCTGGGGGTGCGGTTCGACGCGCCGCCGGAGGGCACGAGCGCCGATGCGCTGATCGCGACGGTCACGCTGCAGGCGACGGCCAGCGAGGGCATCACCAAGGTGTTCTTCCGGCCGCCGCAGGCGATCCTGCCCGAGCGGACGCTGTTCTTCGGCGCGCCGGGCGGCAACCCGGAGTCCTACGTGCCGTTCACGGTGAACTCCGGCTACATCACCGTGGACAGCACGCCTCCGCTGGCCCGGGACTTCACGGCGACGCAGGATCAGTGGGGCTCGCCGACCAACGTGTTCGCCGACGCGGCGGTGGTCGGGGTGGGGACGGTGACCTTCACGGTGGACGCGTATGACGCCCTCGCGGGCCTGGCGCCGGCGGACAACCCGGTGCTGGGGGTGACCAACCAGGTCACGGGGTCCACGCTGGCGGCGACGCTGGCGGGCTCGACGGGCGTCGACATCGGCGGGACGAACTACACGCGCTACACGTTCACCGTGCCGGTGGCCGAGGGCGACGACGGCGGCGTCTACGACACGGTGGTGACGGTCATCGACCGCTCCGGCAACCAAACGGTCTTGGCGGACACGATCACCGTGGACGTCACCGATCCGTCGGCGATGAGCTTCACCGGCACCCAGCTCCAGGAGTCGGGCATCGTGGACCTCTTTGGCGGCGCGACCGCCCAGCAGGGCGCGCTGGTGTTCACGGTCGACGCCTATGACGGGCTGGCCGGGCTGAACCCGCCGTATCCGACGCTTGTGCTGACCAACCCGGTGGCGGGGGCGTCGCTGGCTGCGGCGTATGTGGGCGAGGCGATCGTCGAGATCGGCGGCACGAACTTCACGCGCTACACCTTCGGCGCGCTGGTCGACGCGTCGACGCCGAACGGGACGTATGAGGCGACGATGACGGTGCAGGACCGGGTGGGCAACGAGACCGTGCTGACCGACTCGTTCACGGTGCAGAAGAACGCGATCGAGGTCACCGTCGAGCTGCAGGGCGCCGCCGCCGGGCCGTTCGACCGCGACGTGGTGTTCAAGGCGACCGACGGTTCCGGCGCGGTGCTGAAGACGTGGACGCGCACCCTGACCTTCGCCGGAGGCGTGGGCACGACGACGCTCGTGGAGGCGCCGGACGGG
The DNA here is from genome assembly GCA_964610105.1 of uncultured Verrucomicrobiota bacterium. Classification (GTDB taxonomy): domain Bacteria; phylum Verrucomicrobiota; class Kiritimatiellia; order PWTM01; family PWTM01; genus CAZSUU01. The sequence goes on from CAZSUU010000045.1 coordinate 28,073, forward strand.
ATGGCGAATCTGAGCGCGAAGACGGCGTGGACGCTGCGGACGCGGGTGGCGGCGGTGCTGGACGGCGACGGCCAGGCGACGGTGAGCTTCACCGGCGTCGACTGCCTGTATGGCGGCGACCTCACGGACGACAACCGGGTCACCCAGCTCGACTATGCCCGCCTGCGCTACTTCTGGTACACGGCGGAGCCGTCGACGGACATCAACGGCGACGGGGCGACCAGCACGACGGACTACAACATCCTTCGCGCCAACTGGTTCACGATGGGGGATGCGGAGTAGGCGCGCACACTCGAAACGGAGAGATGGAAACAGAAGTCGACGCCAGCCCTCCCCCGACACGGGGGGGGCGGGCCGTCGGAGCGGACGAAATGGCAGCACAGGCATGCCGGGAGACGAAGATGACGACGAACGAGTGGTCGAGAAGAGGATTCGCGGGCGCCGTGGCCGTGGCGCTGGCGATCGGCTCGGGACTGACCGGCGCGCGGGCAGCGACGATCAACGTGCCCGCCGATTATACAACGATCGAGGCGGCCGTCGCGGCCGCCGCCGCCGGCGACACGATCGAGGTCGCGGCGGGCACGTACGTGCTGGCCGGCACGGTGTCGATGAACAAGACGGACCTTACGATCCAGGGCGCGCCGTCGCTCGCGACCGTGGTTCAGGTGTCGAAGGCCGCGGTTCCCTCCTACGGCTTCTCCATCGCCGCCTCCGGCGCGACGATTCGTGGCCTGAAGATCGAGAAGACGGACAAGACCGGGGTCCAGAACCTGATCTACATCGGCGCCAACGACGCCACGATCCAGGACTGCGAGATCTCGGGTCAGTACGTTCTCGGCGACAACGACGTCAGTCGCGCGTTCGAGGTGGCGTATGGGATCAGCGGGATCCTGATCGACGGCAACACGATCCACAACCTGCGCCAGCCCGGATACTTCAACGGCAGCGAGGCGAGCCCGACCACCGGGACGATCTCGGACAACTACGTGTATGCGACCCGCGGCTGGGTGATCGCCGGGGCGAACATGACCTTCACCGGCAACTCCTGGGGCACGGGTGCGAACGCCAACTACCTCGACATCGCGATCCTCTCGGTCACGCCCGCCGCCTACTACCCCGATCTCGCGGCCCTCAGCGCCGCGAACAACGATGCGGCGGCCGAGGATCAGCGGCAGACGCCGACCCTGCTTTCCGATGTGTACGTCGATGACTCGGCGGCGGCGGGCGGAGACGGCACGCTGACGAAACCGTACCAGACCATCACCGCGGGCGTCGCCCGGGTCATGTCCGGCGGCACGGTGCACGTGGCGGCGGGGACGTACGCGGAAGCCGTGTTGGTGGGAAGATCCGTTGTGCTGCTGGGCGATCCGGGCGATCCTGCGGTCGCCGGGCCCGGACCCGATGCGCCCGTCATGGATGGGGCCGCGCTGGGGCCGGCGATCGGGTTCGACCTGGCCCCCGGGGTGGATAACGTGACGATCCAGGGCTTTGTGATCCAGAACTACCAATCCTCGAGCCCGGGCAACGGTATCGGCATCCGATCGGCCAACCAGACGAGCGACCCGACCACGAACGTGGTCATCCGCGACAACCAGCTCAACACGAACGTGTGGGCGGGGCTGATGGCCTGGAACTTGGGAGAGAACGCGAACGCCAACTGGGATGTGAGCTACAACGTGGTGCGCATGGGCGCCTGGAGCCCCAACCACAACGTGTACGGCATCGAACTGGACAACGCGGTCGATTCGACGATCAGCCATAACATCGTGAGCGGCGGCTGGGACGGCATCGTCGTCCAGGCCGTGGCCTCCGGCACCGCGTCGATCGCCGCGCGGAACATCACGGTCAGCGACAACGAGGTCTCCGACTGCGTGGACATGCCGATCTGGCTGCTGGCCTGGAAACAGGGGTCGGGGGCGGTCACGCTGACGGAGGTCGCGGTGACGGGCAATACGGTCACCAATGCCGGCAAGATGATGCTGGCGAACAGCTACAGCGGGGTGATCGGCGACCTGACGATTGAGGGCAACCACTTCAATGCGGCGAATCCGGGCGGCGCCGGGCACGCGGTGGATCTCGGAGATGTCACCGGCGTTTCCACCTTCAGCGGCAATACCGTGACGATCAGCGGTGTCATCGGCGGTGGCGGGACCTTCTTCCACGCGGTGAACATCTGCGGGACGGCCACGGGAACCTGGCGGTTCGAGGGCAATGAGCTCGAAGGAAACAACGTCGGCGCGAACAGCGTGGGCTACCGATTGCGCAACACCCTTCCCGCGACCGCGGCGATCGAGATCACGGGCGACACCATCGGCGGGTTCCTGCGCGGCATACAGGCCGACGCCCTCGCGACCGGGATCGACATCGACGTTGACATGTGCGACCTGGCCGGCAACTCGTCCGACGGCCTTCTCAACGGCGCCGGGGCCGCCGTGATCGACGCCACCCACAATTGGTGGGGCGCGGCCGACGGGCCGTCCGGGACGGGCCGGGGCAGCGGAGTCGCGGTAAGCCCCTACGTGACCTTCAGCCCGTGGTGGGAGGACGCGGCGATGACCACCCTCCGCTACGGCGACACGCAGTTCGTGACCGACAAGGTGATCGGTCCGGGCGAGACCTTCCGCGTGTACGGCGTCGCGACGATCGGCGATGGGACGACGGGGCCGACGTGGACGGTGAACGACGGGACCCTCGAGGTCGACGGACTCGTGCTGACCGACGGGGCATCGCTCGTCGTGCGCAACGGAAAACTGATCCTGCACACATCGGCGGGGACGACGGTGATCGAAGGGACCTTCACCATCTTCGACAGCTGGGGGACGGTGTACTTCGAGGAGGACACGACGGTCGACGGCGACATGCTCGCCCTGGTGTCGCACCTGGTGTTCTCCGACGGCGTGACGCTGACCGTCAACGGCAGCCTGACGCTCGACGGCTGCGTGATGGAAGGCCTGAACGACGGCGACACGTACACGGTTGTCGCGAACGACGGCGCGACCTTCCGGATGTACCGCACCGAGATGTACGACTGCGATCTGCAGGTCAACGCCGACGGCGCGGAGCTGGAGAGCAACCTCTTCAACAACAACGTCACGGTCGGGAGCGACGCCGACGGGGCGATGGTCTACCACAACGTCTTCGCGAGCGGCAGCCTCACGGACAACGGTTCGGGCACGATCACGACGGCCGACGGCTGGGGCAACGTGGCCTCGCAGGCCGAGACCGCCAACAACCTCGCGCTCGACCCGGCGGGGGTGGACGCGGAACGCAACCTCTACATCCAGCCGGGGGCGGCGGTGACGGTGACCATGGACGTCAGCCGGCTCAACGTGCCGGTGTCGGGCTGCGACGCGCTGTTGGGATACAACTCCTACTTCTTCGAGGCGTCGGGCACGCTGGAGGTCGGAGGCGGACACTGGGAGTACCAGATCTACTCCAACTGGACGGAACAGACCCTCGGCGCGGTCACCTACGGGATGATCGACTCCTCGATCGGCGTGGGTCTCTCGGCGCCGCGGGAGGGTACGACCGACGACGCGGCGGTCCTCATGCTCGGCCTGACGGCGACCACCAACGAAGGCGTGACGAAGGTCTTCTTCCGGCCGCCGACGGACGGGAACATCCCGGAACGCACCCTGCTGGTCTCGGCGCCGACCGGGGACCCGGTGTACGTGACGCCGTTCACGCTCAATTCGGGCTACATCACGGTCGACGGCACGGTGCCGCTGGCCGAGTCGTTCACGGGCACCCAGGTGCGGGAGGGAACTCCGGTGGACGTGTTCGCGGACGGCGAGGTGACCGGAACGGGCACGGTGACGTTCACGGTGGACGCCTACGACGCGCTGGCGGGCCTCGATCCCGCCGGTCCCGTGCTGACCCTCACGAACACGGTGGCGGGTACGTCGCTGCCGGTGACGCTGGTCGGATCGACGAATGTGGACGTGAACGGGACGAACTACACCCGGTATACATTCACCACCACGGTTGAGCCGACCACCGCCGACGGGACCTACGATGCGGAGGTGACGATCACCGACCGTTCGGGCAACCAGACCGTGCTGACCGATGCGCTGACGGTCGACGTGACCGCGCCGCTGGCGCAGGGCTTCACGGGGACGCAGCTCCAGGAGAGCGGGATCGTGGACGTCTTCGCCGACGGCGCGATCGCGCAGCAGGGCGCCCTGGTGTTCACGGTGGATGTCTTCGACGCGCTGGGCGGCCTCTCGCCGGACATCCCGGTGCTGGTGCTGACGAACGTGGCCGCGGGCGCCTCGCTGACGCCCACGTATGTCGGCTCGGAGATCGTGAACATCGGCGGGACGAACTTCACGCGCTATACCTTCGGGGCGCTGGTCGAACCGACGACGCCGAACGGCGAGTACACGGCGACGATCACGGTGAAGGACAATGCGGGGAACACGGCGTCGCTCACCGACAGCTTCACGGTGCAGAAGAACCTCTGCCAGGTGACGGTGGAGATCGAGGGGGCGGATGCCGACCCGTTCGACCGGGAGGTGGTCCTCGTCGCGACCGACAGCTCGGATTCGGTGTTGGCGACGTGGACGCGGACGGTGGCGTTCACGAACGGCGTGGGGACCACCGATCTGACGGAGGTGCCGGACGGGATGGCGCACCTGAGCGCCGACACCGCCTGGACGCTGTGCAACCGGCTGGACGCGAGCCTGGACGTGAACGGCCAGGTGACGGTGTCCTTCACCGGGGCGGAGGCGCTCGAGGGCGGTGACGTGAACGGCGACAACCGGGTCGACATGCTCGACTACGCGCGGCTGCGGTACTTCTGGTACACGGAGGATCCCACGACGGACATCGATGGGGACGGGGTGACCTCGACAAGCGATTACCTGATCCTCAAGTCCAACTGGTATCAGCGCGGCGATCCGCAGTAGAGAGACATGGCTGGTTTCCGTCAGGCCGTGGCGGCGCTCAGCCTGGCCCTGGTTCCGTGGGCGGGACCGGGCCAGGCCGGGGCGGTGTCCCCGGTCTCCAACGCGAACGACCTGATCTCCTCCCTGGGCGGCGCGACGGGCCGCGCCGCCCAGGTCTTGCTCTCGGGCGCCTGGGTGCAGGAGCTGGCGGCCTCCAACGCCGCGCCGGCCTCGGCGGTGCCGGTGGGGGATCTCCGCGGACTGGCGGCGGCAGGTGTGCGCCGACATGTCCTCACCCCCGGGAGGCTGGAACTGACGTACCCGGTTACGGTCGATGCCATCGGTGCGCTGACCGGCCCTCCCCCGCTCGCGACGATGGCGTGCGAGGGCGCCGTGCAGGACGCCGTGGCGGTGGCGGGGCCGCCCGGGGCGACGACGGTCTGGGCGTGCGATGCCGCCACGGGCGAGGCGATCCGGTTGGAGCCGGCCGGCTCGTCCTTCGCGCTGCCGGTTCCGATCGCCTTCGGCGGCGGGGCGCTGTCCGACGATTCGCGTCCGTACGTGCTCGCCTTCCTCGATGCCGGCGGACGCGCGGCGGGGCTCGCGTTTCTGCGGCTCGACCGTTCCATGCTTCGGACGACCGTGTGGAGCGGCCCTTCAAGCCTTGGAAACGCGCTCCAGGTGGGCGACGGCCACACCCTCCGCGTGAACGGCCTCCTCGCCGTCGGCTCGCCGGAAGCCCCCGGCGTATGCCTGGAGGTCAACGGCGGCACGCTTTCGGTTGACGACCTCCAGCTTGCCGACGATGCGGTTCTGCGGGTCAACCGCGGTCGCCTCGAATTGGGGGGCGCCGGCTCGCCCGTGGTCCTCGCCGGGACCTTCGAGGTGTGCGACAGCTGGGGCAGCATCTACATCGGGGAGGACACCACCTTCTCCGGCTCCACGCTGCACCTGGTCTCGCACATTGTCATCTCCAACGGGGTGACCGTCCACGTCACGGGCAGCATGATCCTGGACGGCTGCGTGGTGGAGGCCAGCGCGCCGTCGCACTCGTACGCCTTCAGCGTGGAACCCGGCGCGTCGTTCCACATGTCCCGCACCGTCATGCGCGGGTGCGGGCGCGACGATCCCGCGCCGGTGTTCAGGGGCCTCTGTCTGAACAACGCGACGGCCGAGGTGGAGAGCTGCGTCTTCGAGAGCAACTACGTCGGCACGGTCGTGGGTCCCGACGCCCTCGGGGTGCGGCTCTTCCACAACGTCTACCGCGACAACGCCGCCGCCGACGTGGAAGACGCGGGCACGGACAGCGTGCGATCGGTCGACGGGTGGGGAAGCGTGTATCTGTCCCGCCCTCCGCCTCCCTCTGACCCTGCTCCGGTGCCGGAGCCGCGGAACGTCCTCTCGCTCGACCTGCACGGGGCCGATCAGAACGGCGAGATCTTCGTGCGGCCGGGAGCGACGGTGGACGTCGATCTCGCGGTCAGCGCGCTGGCAGAGCCGGTCGCGGGATGCGAGGCGATCCTCGGGTTCAGCTCGACGTTCTTCGAAACCAACGGCGTGCTCGCCCCGGCGGCGCTGTGGTCCAACCTGCTGTACGAGGCGTGGGATACGGCCGACGCGGGGGCGCGCGGGAAACTGGACACGGCCTTCGGCGTCACGCTGGCCGCCCCCCGCGAAGGGACACTGGACGACGGGGTGGTGGGCACGGTGCGGCTGTACGCCCGCAGCGAGGAGGGGGTGACGAAGGTCTACTTCCGCCCGTGGCTGCCGGACGACGACATGGCCGGCACGCGCCTGACCGTGGATACCAACGGGATCTCCGGCCACGTCCTGACCCCGTTCACCGCCAATTCCGGATTCGTCACGGTCGACGGGACGCCGCCGCAGATCGAGGGACTCGCCGGCACGCAGACGTGGGCCGGGGTTGACCGGGACATCCTCGACACCGGGGTGCGCGTGATGCCCGGCTCGGTGGAAATCAGCGTCCTCGCGCGCGATGCCCTGTCGGGACTGGCGTCGAACACGCCCGAGCTCGAGATCCAGTGGCAGGCCGATCCAACCGTGGTTCTCACGCCCACGAATCTCATCGTCGAGACGGTGGAGATCGGCGGGGAGACGTGGAGCCGGTTTGTGTGGATCGTGCCTGTTGACGACACCGCCTCCAATGGGGTATACGATGTCACATGTGTCGCGATCGATCGGGCGGGGAACCCGAGCGCGGTCGCGACGGGGTCGTTTGAGGTCAATCTCTACCGGGTGAGCGTGGAAGTGGAGTGCGAGGGATGGAATGCGACGCAGGTCGCATCGAGGGATTGCGTGTTCACGGCCACGGATGCCGCGGGCCTGGTTCTGGCGGTGTGGACCAACGCGGTGTCCATCGCGCCCCTGGGAACGCCGGACGCCGGCCGCGGATTCGTCACCCTCTACGATGTGCCGGAGGACACGGCGGCGCTGAGCGCCAAGTCGGCGTGGCACCTGCGTTCGCGCCTTGAGGTGACGTTCGGCGGAGCGTACGAGGCGGAGGTCTCTTTCACCGGCGCCGACTGGCTCCGCGGGGGCGATCTCACCGACGACAACCAAGTCACGACGTCGGATTACACGCGTCTGCGCTACCACTGGTACACGGCGGAACCCTCGACCGACATCAGCGGCGACGGTCAGACCTCCACCCGCGATTACTCGATTCTCCGAACCAACTGGTATACGATTGGGGATCCTCCATAACGGGAGCCTGAGATGAAGCACAATGCGCGCCTCCTCGGCCTGGTAGCCGCCCTCCTCCTGCTGCCGGCGGCCGCCCGTGCGACCATGTACTCTCCGACGTGGTCCGGCGAGGCTCAGACCACCTACCAGCTCTATCGTTTCACCAACGCCGCCAATCCATCGGCCGCCACGGTCATTACCAACGCCTTCGGCGCCCCGCCCGCGCAGATCACGCTGGGCAACTTCGGCGAGGGTTGGATGGACCCCAACGAGCAATACAGTCTTCCGGGCGAGGACGGCGCGTGGGACCTGGGACAAAGCGGCACCATCACGTCGGCCGTTCCCTTCGCCTCCGGCAGCGGCCTGTACCAGGTCGACCTGTTCCTCGACGCGCTGGCGTATCAGGACATCCACCAACTGCCCGCCTGGACCGTATCGGGCGCTTCCGTGACGGGGGCCTCCTATGTCGTCACCGACCATCAGGATCCCATTTTTCTCGGCTATTGGCGGCACGTGATCTGGACCGGAACGGTCGAAGTGACCGGGTCGCCCACGCTGACGGCGGTCGTGACGGCCACCGACTACGGTTCGTGCGTCGATGCCATGTCCATCGAGACGCGGTACACGGTCATTCCCGAACCCGTGACCCTGGCCGGCTGGGCGGTCTTCACCGCGGTGCTGGCCATTCGGCGCCGGCTGCGCAGCGCCGGCATGCGATCAGTTGGCTGAGGAGGTTCGAGTGAAGCCCGTCCGCCGCAGACCCGGTGGCCTCGCGGTTTCCTGCCTGTTGCTGCCGCTGGTCCTGAGTCCCGGCGTCACCGCGCGGGCCGCCGTGGTGAACCAGCCCGAGGGGTGGACCGGCGCCACGAAAGAGGGCTGGCGGTGCCTCGATCAGGCGGCGGGCGAGTACAGGGACTCCTCGCTCGAACTGACCAATGGCGCGCTCCGCCTCGTCTATCCAGCCCGCAGCCCCGTCGGCGCGCGCGAGCTCTATGCCATCGAGGCGCAGGCGACCGCGTCGTCGGGTTGCTTTTCCGGTTCCTGGTTCGATCCCGGCGTGACGGCGCTCGCCTTCGATTTCTACTGCGACGCGATCCCGGAGCTCAGCGTGTCGGTCTGGAACAGCCCGGAGTTTCTCATCTACGAGGCGGCGGTGACCGTCCAGCCCGGCGGGCAGCGGGTCGTGATCCCGCTCGATCTCGCGCATTTCCGTCCACCCTTGGGAGCGCCGTCGGACGCCGAGTTCCGCCAGCTTCTCGGCGCCGTGGACGCGCTCTGGATCAACATCCGACGCGCGGAGGCCACTGCCGCCCAGGAGTTCCGCATCGACAACGTGGAGCTGACCGGACCCGGCGCCGGCTACGGCGCGTGGATGGAACAGTTCGCCGGGGCGGAGTCCAACCGGTGGCCCGGTGTCGACTGGGACGGCGATGGCGCCGCGAATGGCGACGAGTTCCTGGCCGACACGGCGCCCAACGATGCCGCGAGTCGCCTCGCGCTCAGACCGGGCGACGAACCGTTCGAGGTCGGCTGGCATTCGTCCTCCAACCGGGTGTACGACCTGCTCCGTCGGACCAATCTGGTCGCCGGCGCCGAGGAGGCCGCGGCGTCCGGGCTGCCGGGGACAGGCTCGACCCGCTGGCACACCGACGCGGCGTCCTCGAACGCACCCGCCGCCTTCTTCCGTCTCCGCGCCCGCCTGCCGTGAGGAAGCGCGCCGCAACCAGCGCTGCGATGCGGATGGGGGGGCGAACGATGCGCGGCCGACGCCGAATTGGTTCAGGGCGTCTTGCGGTAGCGCACAATCAGGCTGGAGCCTTGTCCCGACGGACGGAGTTCGAGACCCTCGGAAAGCCTCTTCCCCGCGATCGATTCGCGTCGGGCGGCGCCCTCGTCGCCGACGAACTCCACCGCGTAGTCCGCGGCGGGATCGATGCCCCGCGGCGCCACGACCAGGCCGACGGGCACGCACGCGGCGTGGCGGAAGGCCAGGATCAGCCCCGCGTCGAAATCGGGCCGATGGAACTGGTAGGCGACGAATCCCTCGGGATCGGACGAGGCGATGGAAAGCGGGTAGAAATCGCCGTACCAGCAGGCCCGGTTCGCTTTCGCCTCCGCGACGATGAACCGGGCGGCCTCCATCGAGAAGCCCTGCGCGAGATAGTCGAACTGGGCGAGGAAACCGGCCGTGCCGGCGCTCCGCACGTCATACGGCTCGGGCGTCCAGGCGCAGGCCGCGTGAAAGGGAATGTACGGACTCAGCCCCGCCGTCTGCACCTGGTTCCAGTCCGCATGTCCCGGCGAACAACTCGTGTCGCTGCGCCAGAGCGGCACGGAACGTGAGATCGTTTCGATGTCGATCCGCCGGCCCCCGCTCGCGCAGTTGTCGATCACCAGGCCGGGATGCCGGGCGAGCAGCTCGTCCCACATCGCGTAGTGCCCCTCGACATAACGGATCTCCGTCATGCCCTGCCGGTCGGGTGCGTCGTTGGCGCGCCAGTACGCGAGCGGATCGATGTTGAAGTCGTTGCGGTAGACGTCGACGCCATACTCGCGGATGCGCGTGGAAAGCAGGTCGGTGAGGAAGCGGCGCGCGGCGGGATCGTTGAGTTTGAACAGACCGCCCTCTTTCCCGCCGAAAACGAATTCCGGATGCTCTTCGGCGATCCGTGTGCCCTTGGCGACGCGCTCGGGTTCGAACCAGAGGACGAACTTCACGCCCCTCGCGTGACAGGCGTCGCTCACGGGCTTCAGACCGTTCGGAAAGGCCTGGGGCTTGCAGAACCAGTTGCCGACCCCGTTCGGGAAGTCGCCCGGAAACCACGCGGCGTCGAACCAGTGGTGGTCGAACCCCAGGTCGGCCGCCGCCGTCGCCGCGGCGATCTGTCCGGCCTCGGTTGCCCACTCGGGCCGGTTTCGCGAATAGCGGTCGAAGCACTGCAGGGCCACCGGGAGATGAATCGGGCGACCGTCCTGCCTGGGCACGTACTGGAAAAGCAGCAGGCGTCGCCACCGGTTGTGGGCCGTGACGCGATCGCCCTGCCACGGCATGAGCACGATGCGCGGCGTGCGGATCTTCTCGCCGGGGTGGAGGACCAGACGGGTCTGCTCCATGCCGGCGATGAGACGGGTCGCGCCGTCCGGTCCGCGGACGATCCTGGCGGCCCACTGCCCCGACCAGCCGATGGCGGCGATCACGCCCCGGTCGTCGTTCTGTACGTTGAAGAAGGGGAATGCGCTGATGGAGGAGGGGCGTCCGCCGGTCGGCGCCATGCGCAGTTCCTGTCCGGAAACGAGGGCCGTGCGCACCGGGGTGAACGAGCGTTCGCCGCAGGCGTCGCCCTCGAGACGGTGCACGATCACGGGCTGGCGCGCGTGGCCGTCTCCGATCTGCAGGTCGAGCGCCTGGATGTTCTCGAGGATCGGCGTGTCGTTGGTCCCCGTGTTCTCGAAGGACAGCACCCAATCGACGGCTGGCCAATGCTTGAACGTTTTCACCTGTGCGCTGACGGCCAAGCCGGTCTCGGGGTCCGCCCAGCGCACCATGCGCCGGATGGTCTCCGGGTCTTCGCGGATCGCGGAGGTGCGTGTCCACTTCGGAAGGAGACTCGCCGAATCGACGCCGCCGAGGACGAACGAAAAGGGCGCCGTTGTGCCGGTCAGGAGCGTGTCTTCGTGTCCCTCGTCGAGCCATCGCTCGCTGCCGTCCGCCATGGCGAAACGCGCGTCCGCCCAGTCGGCCTGATCCCAGCCGGGGCCGTCGGGTGTGGTGTCGGCCTTGAGCACGAGCTGGGTGGCGCCGGATGGGATGGCCACGCTCACCGCGATGGGTGCATCCCCGCCCCGGCAGACCCCGGTGCGGAGGATCTCCTTGCCGCCCGCTTCGGCGCTGAAGACCACGCTGCCGCGTTCGGCTCGTGTGTCGTCGTTGTTGTCGATACCCGCGCAGGCCAGGAACCTCTCGGCGCCGGCGGGCACGTGCACGAGGATCTCGCTGTTTCCATGCGTTCCGAGACCATGCGGGAATGACTGTGATCCGATCCGCAGCGGGGCCGTGCCGATGCAGGAGCGGCGGAAATGAAACGCGCCGTGGTCCTGCCGGCGCACTTCGATGGCGATGCCCGAAGGGACGCCGCTCGCAGGGACGCCGGCGAACACGGCGCCGGCCCAATCGTCGGAGGACCGGATCTCCTCCGCCGATGCCATGACCCCGTCCCGGGGCGGAGACGCGGGAATATCGATGTCGTCCGCCGCGCCCGCGAACGACAGTGCGAGGCTGACCGCGGCCGCGGATGCGCAGACTGAACAAACCGCTTTCATGGCCACGATGGGGCCAGAATCGGAAGGGAAAGGCAAGGCTACGGTGCGATCAGCGCGGCCAGCCGGGCACGGGCGGTCTCGAAGGCCGCGGGGTTCTTCTCCCATTCGAAGAACGACTCCGCGAGCGGGCGCACAATCGTCTCGGCCTCGGCGGACTTGCCGAGGCGGTCCAGCATCGCGAGGTACTCGTAGTCCTCGATCGCATCGCGCAGGGCCTTGAGGCGGATTGTGGGGACGATTCCCTCATAGCCCACGTCGCGCGCCGGATAGACGAGCGACCCCTCGCCATTGAAAATGATGCCTTTTCCGCCGGATTCCCTGCCTGCGGTGAAAATCGGCACGTGCAGCCAGGGATCGTCGGTCTCTTTCCAGTGCGACATGCTGCCCCAGTACAGCAGGCCCTTCATCCGATGCCGCCACGCGATCCATGCGGGGACGCGGTAGTTGAGCAGTGGAAAATCAATGTGCCACCATGGCGTAGGCTTGCCCTGGCACAGGGCGGTGTAGGTCCAGACCGTCTCGCCAAGGGCCTGCCGGCGCGCGGCGCTGTCCGGCCGGTGCAGCGAGAAGAGCGGGCACCAGATGTCCACGGCGCCGTAGAGATCGCCCCACGCGCGGTCGGCCCCGCCCATGCCCGGCTCGGTCCATGTTTGCTCCACGACAAGGATCTTCACAACTGTCTTGGCGTCGTGGATCGCGCGGCCCCACTTCCGCACCGAATCGTACGCCTCCGCGTCGTTCGGCTCGTCCCGCAGGTAGGTGTAGAGCAGGATGTGCGGCCGATCGAGTTCCCTCGCCATGCGGTCCAGGGCGGCGAACCACGCGCGCAGTTTCGCGGGATCAGACTCGGGTGGATTGACGACGTTGGCGGCATGCGGGACCTGGATGGCGTTCACGTGATGGCGGTCCACGTAGGCCCGCAGCGCGCGGATCTGCTCGGACGAAACACGATACGAACCATCCGTCTGGGCCGCCGGCCACAGCATCTTCTCCGGCGGCGGGGCATTGAAGCGGTGCTCGCTGAGCACCTGCGCGCACTGTTCTTCAACCGTCGTCCAGTCCGTCGGTTCCGGCGCCTTGCCCTCCTTGGCCAGGCGGCGGCGGTAATCCCGGACGCCATGCGCCGGCGAGCCGAACTCCGTCACCAGGGTCGGTGTCTCCGGCAGCGCGAAGTTCCAGACCGTCAGCGTTACGGGAATCTCGACGGAGTGGCCGCCGCTGGCGAGCAGGCGGTATGCGCCGCGGTAGTCTCCCGCCGGGGCGTCGGAGGGCACGTGGACGTCCACCCAGAACCCGTGCGTCTCGTTCGTCGGCAGATCGAACGGGATGGCCTTGAAACGCGCCGCCCCGAGCTCCCGCGCGCCTGCGGGCGGCGAGAAGGGGATCAGCGGATCGGGATAGCCGTCCGGCCTGAAGTCGTCGTTCCGGTGCGTGCCGGTCGTCAGATAGAGCTGGTGTTGACGGTGGAGCCGCGCGTCCGAGCCGCGCAGCCGGGCCTCGCCCGGGCCGCACAGATCCCCCGCGCCCAGGCGGGCGATTTCGGTCGGCCGATCCGCGCGGACGAGAACCTGGAAGCTGACCCATTCATTGCGCGCCGCGCCCAGGCGGACGTGCCGGTTGGTCTCCGGGGATTGGCTTCGCAGGACGTGCCGGGCTTCGGTGACGGTCCACACCCGCAGCTCCGCGCGGGCCGCCGGGGCCCCCGCGAACACGAGCCCGATCAGCCAGGCCGGAACCGCGAGCCGTCCACCCGCGCGGCCACGAATGGGACGGGTCGGCCCATAGGAATCATGGGCGCAAGTCGGCATGCGGGACAGCATCGGAGCAAACCGATCGTTCCGCAAGGCCTGATTTCGCGCGCGGAACGGCCGTCGCGCGGGGCCGCATCTCCGAACCGGTCGCGGGCGGGGCGGCCCCCGAGTCAGGCTGCGCGTGAGCGGCCGTTTCCGGATAACGGGCGGGTGGGTATCGCCGCCGACGCGCCGAACCCACGGTTTCGGGTTGCAGGTGCGTGCCCGGGACGCCGGTTCAGGCCCTGGTGACGTGGCGGCCGGCGGTTTCGATGCCGCAAACGCGCGGCGGCGTGACGGCGCGAACGGGGCATGCGGGCGCGAGCGCCGCCCTGCGGCTCGCTGACCGGAGACGGCCTCCGAATTCGCTTGCCGGCGACGGCAGTCACACTCATCATTCGCAAAGCGACGCAGGTTGAAGCGCGGAACCTGACGTTCGCAATCGACCCGGGGGGTCGGAGGGTTATGGCAGAAGGGCGGCCACAGAGAGGGGGATCAAACCATGAAGACTCCGTTACGGGCGGCGGTTCTGGCAACTGCCGCGGCTCTGGCGATTGAGGGCGCGGGGCAAGGTCCCGTGATCACGTCGATCCACTCGAACGGGCGCGTGGCGTGGACCAACGCGGTGAACACGAACGCGATCTACCGCGCGGAGTGGGCCTCACGGGCGGCGGGGCCGTGGCACGCCTTCACGTACCAGCCCATCCACACCATCGACGCGCACGGCTCGACCTCGTTCGAAATCGAGGTTCCGATGTTCTACCGCATCGTGATGATCACCAACCAGCCTCCGCAGGGCATGGTGTGGATTGACGGCGGAGCGGTCGAACTGGGACAGGCTGGAATCGACACGCCGGTTCACACGAATTTCATCAGCGGATTCTGGATGGACGAGATGGAGGTGAGGAAGTCGCTCTGGGCCGAGGTAGGCATCTGGGCGCTCATGAACGGCTATGGTCTGGACAACGCGGGCTACGGCAAGGCGGATAGCCATCCCATCACCACGGTGAACTGGTACGATGCCGTCAAGTGGTGCAACGCGCGCAGCCAGCGCGAGGGGCGGCGGCCCTGCTACTACACGAACGCTTCGCATACGGTGATCTACAAGACGGGCCGCATGGCCCTTGGATCGGTGGAGGTCGATTGGAATGCCGACGGCTATCGCCTGCCGACGGAAGCCGAGTGGGAGAAGGCCGCGCGGGGCGGACGTCAACGGAGGTTGTTCCCCTGGGGCGGCGACACGATTCAGCACGCGCAGGCCAATTACAGCGCCACCAACACGTACGCCTACGATATCAGCCCGACCCAGGGCCATCACCCGGCGTTCAACGACGGGGTGCAACCCTACACGAGCCCCGTGGGCAGTTTCGCGGCCAACGGGTATGGTCTGCATGACATGGCGGGCAACGTGTACGAGTGGTGCTGGGACTGGTATGCCGACTACACCACGAGTGGCGAGGCGGACCCGCGAGGCCCGGCGGCGGGTCAGTATGGGGCCTATCGCATCATACGCGGGGGGGCGTGGGACTTCTGGGCTCCCCTTTCACGCTGCGCAGACCGCTACTTCGCCTATCAGCACGATACGGGAATCACCGTCGGCTTCCGTTGCGTCAGAGGACCGTAGCCCTCCCCGGTGCTGGCGGGCCGCGCGCGTGCTTTCGGCCGCGGCGTGCCGGTGCGTGTCCTGGGTCGCCTTCGGTCAATCGTACCAGTGCTCGAGCATCTTGCGGTATTGGGGCGGGTGATCCTGTTCCCCGTGGCTGAAGAGCACGGCGTGCGCCATTTCGTGAAGCAGCTCGTTCCCGCGCTCGACTCCCCGGGGATCGGCCGGGGGATGTGAGCCGGACGCGTCAGTTCGAGAGGGTGGGTGGCCGGCGATTTCCGACGGGAACTGCTCGCCGGTGAGGCGTATCATGCCTCCCGTGATGTTCCCGCACGGTCTTCCGATTGTCCGCGATGGATTTGGCAACCTACTTCCGATTAGGGCACCTGTCCGGCAGGTGCCCTAATCGGAAATAAGGGCGCCG